>MGQB01000016.1 GCA_001797675.1 Deltaproteobacteria bacterium RBG_13_43_22
TTCGCCAATTAAAGCGGTACGTGAGCTGGGTTTAAAACGTCGTGAGACAGTTTGGTCCCTATCTGTTGTGGGCGCAGGATATTTGAGAGGAGCTGTCCCTAGTACGAGAGGACCGGGATGGACGAACCTCTGGTGTTCCAGTTGTTCCGCCAGGAGCATCGCTGGGTAGCTACGTTCGGCAGGGATAACCACTGAAAGCATCTAAGTGGGAAGCCCACCTCAAGATAAGATATCCCTCTGCGCAAGCAGACTAAAGGCCCCTCGGAGACTACGAGGTTGATAGGTCGGGTGTGTAAGGGCAGTAATGTCTTTAGCTTACCGATACTAATCGGCCGTGCGGCTTGGTCATAATTTATTTTCTTTCTTCCGCTCCATATTTGTTTTTATATTTTAAATTACGAATTACGGATTAAGGAATTAAGGAATTGAGGGATTATGAATTCCTTCAATCCAAAATCCCTAAATTCCTCAATTCGTAATTTTAATGGTTTCCCGGTGGCAATGGCGAAGGGGCCACACCCGTTCCCATCTCGAACACGGAAGTTAAGCCCTTCTGCGCCGATGGTACTGCCTGGGCAGCTGGGTGGGAGAGTAGGACGCCGCCGGGAATTTTTTTGAAGCCCGTTTTCAATTTTGATTGAAAACGGGCTTTTTTTATTATTGATTTAGCTAACCAACTTTGCTAAGATTCTTTACTGTAAAGAAACAAGGAAATAAGGTGAATCCATGCAACTTGCTAAAATAAGTCCAAAACGCCAAATAACCATACCCCAGGAGGCCTTTAAGAAGTTGGAGTTGGAGGTGGGGGAATATTTAGAGGTCGAAATTACAGATGGAGGATTGCTTTTAATTCCCCAAAAAGTTATTTCCAAGGATCAGTCTTGGTTTTGGACTAAAGAATGGCAATCCAAAGAAAGGGAGGCTGATGAGGCCATCAACAAAGGGGACTTATCAGGGCCATTTGAAAGTGGGAAAGATCTTATCCGCCATCTTAAGAAGCAGCGATGAAAGTTCAAACCACCGGCCCCTTTGACAAAGACTATCAGTCCTTACCGGAAACAGTCCAAGCTCAAGCAGAAAAACAACTTACAACCCTTCTGGAAAATCCTCATCATCCTTCCCTCAGAATCAAAAAGATTAAGGGCCACCCTTATGTTTGGGAGGGAAGAATTACCAAAAGCTATCGTTTCACTTTTCAAATAGTTGGAGAGGTCTACTTGTTGCGAAGGATTGGGACCCATGACATACTGAAAACCCCTTAATCGAGAGTTCAGTCTATTGTCCTGATGAAAAAACGTTGATGCCCATTTCGACCCGGCAGCCCAATTTTCCAGCTTAAAAGTCGAAAGCTATGTAGGGAAGATATAAAAACCAAGACCCCCACCCAAACCCAAATTTATCGAAATTTTGTTAGATCCACTCAAACTCTCAAATGCCTTTCTCTGAAAGCCTTCCGTTTTGACTTCTCCATTGATCTCGAACTTTTCTCTTGACATACTTATTATTAGAAGTATATATTTAAGTAAATAAATATGTTTTACTGGAGGTAAGTCCGATGAAAACCAAAACCTATGATCAACCGGTGGTCAAGACCACGGTTTTTTTTGAAAAACAGCTTCTTTATGAAATTGACCAGAGTAATCCTTTTCCCACCAGAAAAGAATTTCTGGTCAAGGCCTGCCGGAACTATCTGCAAGAGGTCAAAAGAAAACAGATTGACCATGATCTGGCCTTGGCCTGTGCGGAAGCCCAAAAGGAAGACCTGGTTGTGAATGAAGAATGGGACCCCATCACCTTGGAGGGCTGGAAGTGAGTTATCCTAAGCGGGGGGAAATATACTGGATTAATTTGGATCCGACCATCGGTTCGGAAATAAAAAAGGTCCGTCCCTGTATCATTATTTCCCCGGATGCGGCCAACCAAAGCGGACCTTTGGTCATTGTTGCCCCTATAACCAAGGTGGAAGGGAAAAAGGTTTTTTTCCATGAAATTCATCTTCCCAAAGGAACGGCGAATTTCCCCCATGATTCTAAAATAAAGGTTTTTCAATTACGTTGTATAGACAAAAAAAGAATTCAGGGGAAAAAGATAGGGACTCTACCAGAGGACCTCTTGGAATTCCTGAATGAAAAAATAAGGATTGTCACCGGTCTTTATTAATTCCTTTGCCGTTGTATTTGGGAATCTCTGAAAATCAACTATCAAAAATGCAACCCCCCTGTCTGCTTCATTATTCTCTCTTTGCAGCAATGTCTTCAAACTGACTGATCTGGATCGCCCCGTCTGGAAATTTGGCGTTGATCTCCAAATCCCCTCCCATGGCCTTGATAAAATTTCTTAATGTACTGATATACATGTCTGTACGTTTTTCAAGTTTGGAAACGGCTGCCTGTTTTACAGATAAGGTTTGTGCCAGTTGTTCCTGGCTTAAATTCCTGGCATGACGTAACTCCTGTAAAGGCATTGCATCCAGTAAGGCTTTGGTCTTCTCCGCCGCTTTCTTTCTTGCTGCGGGTTTCATTTTGTTTCTCAGAATAGAGTAAGGTTTGCTCATAATCCGCCCCCTTGTTCATCTTTTATAGACTTTAAGTGTTCTTCATAAATTCTTTCAGCTAATGGCAAATATTGTTTATACCAATGCGCACCACCGGTCTTTCTGCCGCCGATAAGCAGGATGGCTGTTCGGCGGGGATCAAAGGCATAAAGGTTCTATACGGTTTTCCTTTATGCTGAACTCGCAATTCTCTTAAGGCGTTATACTTGGCCCCTTTGACATCCGAACTGTAAGGAAACGGCAGATGAGGACCCTTTTCTTCAAGTATCCCGACAATTGCATCAATGTCGATCTGTTCTTGCTCGTCCAGACCAACCCACCAGGCTTCAAATTCATCGGTATATTCAACGTTCCATGCCATAGAAGGAATATAACCTCCAAGGAATATAAAGTCAAACATTTTCTAAGATCAATGCTTTCTTTTTTTGCTTGACATGATTTTTATTTTAAGCTAATGAACTCAAGTATCAAGATTGCTTCACTTTTATCTTTCGGTTTCACGATTCATTTTCTTGCTTTAAATCCGTAGGTTGCAGCACAAAGAAGGGTTCTATGACTAAACCTCAAAACAAAGAAGGGTTCTATGACTAAACCTCAAATGGCCCGATTTTTGCCCAGCCAGCCAGCCAGCCAGTATTTCTCCCTTTAAAAAAAAGAAAAGTTTCTTTTCCCAAAATATACCCGAATTTTATTTTTATTTGTGGGGGGAAACACTTTCCCCTTCGTTCGCTCATATTCCTTTAAAATGGGTATCCAACGTTTTACTACGACTAATTGAGAATATTTCATCAGGTATCTCCTTATGGCTTATGTATTATACCAAAAGAGTTACCTAATTACTGAGCATTAACAGCGTCCCTATTTTCTTACCTAAATTAGTGTGCTGTTCCCGGATTCGGGATTCCTTAGATTTCTTGGTTGTTAGGCTCTGATTTCGGGGAGCTCAAGCCCCTTTTCCCCCCCCGCCTTCATTGCACTACCCACCAATCTTTAGAATCAAAGACCATAACCTTGTCATCAAAATCTTGAATTTTTGTCCCTCTGTCATATATAAGAGAAGTGACACTTTTCTTTCCTTCATTGTCCCAATTCACGGTAACTTCTAACCCGTACAAAGTTACTGTAGTCAATCGATCTTTCCCACGTATTCTGTCATACCAATGCCAGTAATCTCTACGAAAAGTTGAGGAAAAATTCACATATCTCAGAGGGCCGCCAATAACAAGCAAAAGTATTTCAGTAATTATGGAGTCGGCATCAGATTTGGAATACTTTTGCGCATTTGATTTTTTGATAATCTCCTCAAGGTATTTACTTTGGCTATAAACAAGAAGAAACCATTTGTATCCACTCGAGGTGTTGGATTTTATCGCCTCTTCATATGATAACTCCTCAATTCTTGCACTTGCCTGCTCGCTAAACTTGCTTTTCGGGCACTTCTGTATAAATTCTTTATAAAGATCCATTTTATCTTCCTGCACTATTTTTTTATACTCATCCTCTGCATTATTACACTTTAACTGTGCAGGTACGTTGATAGGTCTAAGCATGTCAAATACTCCAACTAATCCCAATAAAACGAGAATGATACTTAAGCCTTTCATTGTTTTGCCTCCTTAAAGATTTTCTTCCTCAAAATCATTCGGGGTTCGATAATGTAAAAATAGGTACAACAGCGCCCATTTAATATTAAGAGAAAAATTCTTCCCCCTGCTTGGAAAATAATAGAAATAATAGGGACAGCTTATGACTCTTGGGAGGAATTGAAGGGACGCCCTTTATATATTTACATTTATATTGCTCAAAGAGCATGCTGGGTATTTGAGGTTACTTCAAATGAAGGGGGCGCCGTTTGACTGTTAAAAAGGAAGGGATGATGGGTTCAGACTGTTTATTGCTATTCCCCCCAGTAGTGTATCGAGGGATGCTCTTTTAAAATTTAATAGCCCTATCTCGAAGGGATAGTGTTGTAGGTTGGGGTCGGACCAGCTGAACCAATTGAATTCCCTTTAAATTATTTAAAAATGACCCCTTTTTAAGGGCTTAAAAATTGGACTCAAGTCTGCTCTTGACTCTTAGTGGTATTCCGGGGACATAATCCGATATTCTAAGCAACCAACGGCCAAATGAAGGTCTTTCGATTTCTGTCTGAATGGAGAAGAAAACTCCATTCGTCTCTTTAATTTTCACCCTGCTTTTCCCCTTGCCCCTTTCTTTTTCCTGCCTTATACTCTTCCCGTCAAAAGAGTTCTGATCAAAAAAACCAAAATGTGAAGGAGGAGAGGATAAGACAATATGAATTGGATAAAAACAGCCGTTTTAATGGGGGTCGTTACCTTGGTCTTGTTAGTTGCCGGTGCAAGGAAGCTGGATCGAGAAAAGGAGGACAAGAGAAGGGCCGGGTTAAAAGATAAAGAGGCACCAGCCGCTTCATGATGTTGAAAGGGCATTGATTCGGGGTCGGACCAGCCGATCCGGATTGCTTTATTTTTAAAAACGAAGCCCCCCAAAGGTCTTAAACCGCAGGGGATAGGGGGGCGCGGATAAGTGGGGTAGAAACAAAGGGATGTAAAGGAAAGTTGTCAGCCTTTCTTCCTCCCCGTGCGGGGAAGGAAAAAGGCGCACCCAACCGCACCGAAAGCCATCAGGGCCATAATCATAAAACTGGAACGGTAAGAGCCGCTGACATCGAAGAGATATCCGGCGACAATCGGTCCGCCGGCATTGGAGACCATGAGCAGGGGTGACATGATGCCCTGGATCTTGGCGAAGGCCGTTCGGCCGAAATACTCGGCCCGAATAGCCGGATCCAGCGGAATGGTACCACCGTAACCGATACCGAACAGGGCAATAAAGAGGAAGGTCACGGGCATGGTGCGGGCCGCTATGAGCACCAAGGTACCGGCACTGACCATAGCGTAGCAGATCATGAACAAGGTCCGCTTTTCCATCCGGTCTCCAAGATAACCAAAAAGAAGTCGGCCGACGATACTGATCGCCAGGACCAAGCCGAGGCTGAAGGCCGCTGTGGCCATGGGAATGCCCGCGTCGGTCAAGGCCGGTACGGCATGGACGATGACTGCCGACTGGGCCAGCCCCTGGAAAAAGAAGCCGCCGACCAACAACCAAAAGGGGCTGGAAGCCAGGGCCTGCCGCAGGGTAAAGTCAGTCGGTGCAGTAGTCCCTTGGGAAAAATCCCCATGCCCGCCAGAGGGCAGTTCGGCTGGTTTCGGTTCATCACCGTCCATTTGTAATCCTTTTTCCTCCGGGGAGTTTCGGATCACCAAGGTTAGCGGTAAGACCACGGCCCAGATCACCAGACCGGTCACAACAAAGGCCATTCGCCATCCAAGACGGCTGATAAGCAGGGCCGAGGCCGGGGCGCAGATGAGACCACCCAAGCCGGCCCCCACGGACATCAACGATAAGGACAGCGACAGCCGTCTCATGAACCATTTGGCGATCACGGTGAAGGTCGAAAGGTAAAGCATGGCCCCCATGCCGACGGATAGAATCACCCCGTTGATCAGGTAAAAGCTCCATAGGGAATTCACCCAATACATCAGCACACATCCCAGACCGCCGATGATCGCCCCACCGAAGATGACCACTCGTCCGCCGTACTTGTCGATCACCCAGCCCAGGATGGGTGAGGCGATCCCACCCTGGATACTGCGCAGGGAGTAAGCGCCGGAGGTCATGGCCCGGGTCCAGCCGAACTCGGCCATCATCGGCTTGAAGAAGACCCCGAAGCTGTACATCCACGTTCCGTATCCCAGTCCGCAGATGATGCTTGTGGCCAGCACGATCCACCAGCCGTAAAAGATCTTTGTCTTAGGTAAACTCATTGTTCCTTATCCGTTTATCTTTTGGCGACATCCGATGTCTTCACCTTCTAGTCCATCCAACCGGATAACCATTTCGGCCTTTCACCTGAAGGGGGGAAAAAACCCGCGAAGTTGTTTTTCCAGCATCGTACGGTCGGCTTTGCCGACCTAAAAAGAAGGCTTCCATTCGGAAACTGGGCCTGCCTGACAAAAACTCTGAGGGCCGGGCCCAAAAAAAGGAGTCTTTGGGGAAGACCAATGGCCTGAATCCAACCTCCGTTTTAATAATATTGCTATTATATAGAAAGCCCAAGACGAAGTAAACCCAAGCGTGGCCTAAAAACAGGGCAAAGGTGGATTGAAAAAGGTTCGCTTTCTACCCCATTGCCTTTTGCCCTGCTTTTCTCCTTGCCCCGGTCATTTTCTTGCCTTATACTCTGATTGAGAAAAGGGGTTGAACCAGGCCAACAGATTGAAATCCCAAAGAATGATATGCAATATTAGGGATTACCATGTTTTAATAAGACCAGCGATGAGTACCTGGGGTCCGTCCCCAAGGTAAAAGAACCCAAAGGACAAAGAGGCATACAAAATAAGGAGAAAGAATATGTTCAAAACAGCGATTACAGAAATGTTCGGCATCAAATATCCCATCATTTGCGGAGCGATGATGTTTTTGTGCAAACCAAAACTCTGTGCGGCTGTATCTAATGCCGGGGGAATGGGCAATCTGACGGCGGGAAATTGGGAAACGGAAAAAGAATTCCGTGCAGCCATTGAAGAAACCCGGAAATTGACCGGCAAACCGTTTACGGTCAATATCACACTCCTGCCTTCGGTGCGTTTGAATCCCGAAAATTATATGATGTGGGTGCGGGTTTGTGCCGAGGAGAAGGTGGCTGCCCTGGAGATATCCGGAACCCCACTCGATAAATCCCTGGGCATGGAAACCGTGGAGATGCTTAAAAAGGCAGGGGTAAAACTTTTTCATAAGGTGGGATCGGTCAGGCACGCGGTCCATGCTGAAAAGGCGGGATACGACGGCATCTATGCCGCCGGCGTCGAAGAGGGAGGCCATCCCCTGAATGATGACGTGACTACCATGCTCCTGACCCCCCGGATCGTTGAATCGGTCAAAATACCGGTAGTCACCGTTGGCGGTATAGCCGATGGACGTTCCCTGGCCGCTGCCCTGGTTTTAGGGGCCCAGGGGGTTATGATGGCCAGCCGGTTTATAGCCACCCGGGAGTGTGAGGTTCATGAAAAGCAAAAACAGGAGCTGATCAACAGGCAGGAACATGAGACGGTTCTTTACGGGCAGACCACCGGTCTCCAGGGCCGGGGTTTGAAGAACAAAACGGTATCGGAAATCAAGGCCATTGAAAACCGGGGCGGTAGTCTCGAGGATCTGCTTCCCCTCCTGTCCGGCCTGCGAATGAGGGATGCCTGGATTTCGGGAGATGCGGAATCCGCTGTCTTGCCGGTCGGACAGTCCATCGGTCTGATCCGGGATATCCCTACCTGTCAGGAATTGCTGGACCGCATGGGAAGAGAGGCCGGAGAATATTTGGATAAAGCCAGGAAAATGATTCAGTAGTTCAATGTGGTTTCCAATTCTTCAGAGGCCGTTTTGAAATCGGGGGACGCCATACCTATTTAATGTTTTTGAATTAAAGGGGACGGCTATATTTATATTGAAGCTCCCTGCACCAAGGTGCAGGGAATCTTCCAGGCAAGGAAAGGGTTTATTTGTTGTAGTTCGCTCGCTAACCCACGCAGCAAGCTGCGGGGAATGCGCTCGCTATTCCTGTTCAATTTCATCTTCAATTAGGGAAACGTTGATGAATTGGTTGAATTGGTTTTTAAAGTTCGAACAGGCCCGGAAGGAATCGAACCGTTGTGAATTGGAAATAAGTTAAAGGCCTGACCGGTAAGATTAAGGAGGAATGATGTCCATTCGCATTGTCAGGCTGGGCACTCCCCGGGAAGCCGAAGAAGGGATTCGTCTCGGGACGGTTCGGCGGCCGCCGCGGGGGGTCCCCAAGTCGGAGTATGCCAAAGGCGATTTTTATGATGTCTGGCTGCCCCTGCTTTCTCCAAGCGAAGAGTTGTTGAAAGAAGGAAAACTGTCCGGTGAAGACCGGGCCTGGGCTGTTTTTAAGAGGAAGTTTCTGGCGGAAATGAACCGGCCTGATCCTCGCAGGGTCCTGGACCTTTTAGCCGCTTTTTCTCATCAAACCCATTTTTCCTTGGGATGTTATTGTGAAAATGAACACCGATGTCACCGATCGATTTTGAGAGAGTTGCTTTCGGAACGCGGAGCAAAGGTGGTTTAATACGAAATGCTGAGGCGGCAGCCTATAAAAAAATCAGGGATGTGATTTTTTTGAACGAAATCCCCCTAAGCGGTGTCGGAAAGGTTTTGAAACGAGAACTGAAAGAACCATTGAAGTAGAAAACGGGGCCATCAAGGATTTTTTCAAGCCTCTTGGGTGAAGAATATTGAGGTCAAACGGTAATCGTTAAAACCAAGACAGGACACCAAGGAGAACCGGCAGGTCTTGATTATTCGATGGCATGGAGCATACCGTTGGTAGTGCGGACAAAAAGCATCCCGCCGCCATAAACCAGTTCGCCCTTGAGCGGCGATCCCAGGGAAAATTTCCATTGAAGGCTTCCATCCCGGGAATTTACCCCATAAAGCACTCCTTTTTCTGTCCCGAAATAAACCGTGTTTCCCATCACCAGCGGAGCGGTTGTCACGCCTCCCTCCAGATCGATTTCCCATATCGGAGTCCCTTTATGGGCATCCAAGGCATAAAACCTCCCCCGGTTATCTCCCAGAAACAACCGGTCGCCGGCAACGGCGGGCGATGATACGAATTTTCCTTTTTTCCCTCCAGGGAAGGTTCCCCAAAGCGTGCCGGGTTGTCGAGAAGGGGTTGGGACGGGAAATCCCATCAGCCAGAGTTGGATCCAGGCGACCTTAATTGAATGGGTCCAGGGATACTGGCGGGACTTATGTTTAATGGCAACCAGCCTCCCGTTTGACGTGGCGGAATAAACCATATTTTGCGAAATTACCGGGAGGTCAATTATTCTTCCGGGCAGAAAAAACTCCAGACGTTTTGCGCTGGTTTGAGCACTTAGGCTATAGAGCTTATTGGCGTCGGAACCGGCATAGACAATTTTATCGAGAACCGCCGGCGCTTGAATAACGGTTCCCTGGGTAGGCACCTTCCAGATCAGGGTTCCCAACCTGGCATCCAGGGCGTAAATATTCCGGTCCCCTGAGCCGATAAACAAAACGCCGTCCACCACGGTCGGTGAACAGACAATGTAGTTCCCGGTTTTAAACTGCCATTTCAATTCACCCGAATGTCGATTCAGGGCAATGACCCGGCCGTCCAACAATCCCAGAAACAGAAGGTCATCCGCCACGGCAGGAGAGGAAGTCACCGGACCGGTTGTAGGGCGAGTCCAGACGGGCTTCCCGCTGTGGGCCTCTAAAGCAAAAAGCTTAAAGTCGCCTCCTACATAAAGAACCCCATCTACTACCGCCGGTGAAGAGTCGGCCATCATAGACTGATCCAGTGACCAGCGGACTTTCCCTTTAAAGGAAACCCTTTTGTCCTCAAAACGCCGGTGGGTCGGGGTTCGCCCTAAAGTCGCCCAATCCTCCGGCTTTGTCCCTGTTTCAATCCGTGAAGAGGGCCGGAAAAACAACAAGAGAAGGTTCGGTGCGAAGGGGCTGCTCAAGACCAGGTAAGCCGCCGGTCCCAAGAACAGCAGCAGGACAGGAATCCAAATCTTCCATCTGGCTTTTTTGGAGGATCCTTTATCTTGTTCGGAATTCCATCTTTTATACCAGACGGTGTTTTTTAAATTGAATTCTTCCAGTTTAAACCCAGCCTTTGTTCAGTTTTTTTAATCCAAAGTTATAAACAAGGATTTCCTCGGCTTTCCCCCAACCGCACGGCTTTTGTGTCCCTGGCCGGTGGTGTCTTCGGCCAAAAAGATATCACCGGAACCGAAGATCCGTTTGGTGCCGTCGCCGACTTCGATTTCGACTTCCCCCTTCAGATTTACTACATACTGCCGCCTTGGGGCGTTATGAAAATCATAATTATACGAGCCGTCCGTTTCCCGAAAGATAATGCCGCCGGCCTTCATTAACTCGGACATTAAGCCGCCTTTGCCGCCGTCTTTGAGGGGGATATCCAAATCCTCAAAATGGGATTGCCGGTCTTCTCCCGTGTAGATGCGTGTGATTTTCATCCGTCTTCCTTCTCTGGGGTTGAATTTTTCTTAAAACCCTCCTTCAACTAAATACTTTCCCAGAGATCGATTTCTTCCCGATAGGGATCGATCTCCGCCCGGCAGGGGATGTCAAAGATCATCGTATGGCGGCTTCGGCCGGAATAAGGCCGCCATTCCGGAAGCCCCGGGTGGTTAGGGTCTCCCTTATGAGCGAAGGCGCTCCAGGCTTCCCTCATGGCCGCGGCGAGTTCATATCGTCCAGGGCGGGTGCCCGTAATCGGAACCGAATCGACATGGTCGAAGGCAAAGGGTATCTCCATCCCATGGCCTGCCTTAAATAAACCTCCGAGAAAATCGGACTCGTAGTTGAACTGATACAGGAAAACCGGGGCTGATCCGCCGGCCGCTTTACGTTCGGCCAGTTGAATGGACGGCACGCGGAAACGTTCGGTGGAGATGCCGATCAGCAAGTCCCAGGGCGTGGCTCCGGGTCTTGTCTTCCGGTAGACGGCCAGTATCTTGTCCAGGTTTTCTCCGAAGGAAGGGGCCAGGCGTTCACGCAGTTCCGGCTCCGTCAGTTTGCGGCGGCGGGGGTCCGCTGCCAGAAAGGTCGCTGACTCATCCTTGGTCGTTCCGATAATAAGCGGGATATCCGACGCCGTCGGTGCTGCGGCAGGATCGAACGGATGGGCGGGGAGATAATGCCCGTCGACAACCGGCGAAAAGCCCATGGCGGCGGCCGTAGGGATCTGCATCCCACCCGGGCCGCGCCGCAGGAAAGGAGGCATCCGGTTCAGCGCCTCCAGCAGCTGCTGCGCAGGTATCTGCTGAAGCCTTTCTATTTTATTTTCTTTTATCCCCAGTTCAAAGAGGAAACGGTCGGCTTTTTCTGAAGCGTCTTTGGGATCGACTCCGCGCAATCCCGGGCCGCTTTGAATGATGCCGCGGTGAAACAGGCCTTTGGCCGAAGGCATGCCCAGCAGATGGCTGACCTTGCTTCCGCCCCCTGACTCGCCGAAAATCGTTACCCGGCCCGGATCGCCTCCAAAATATTCGATGTTATTCCGGACCCATTGCAGGGCCAGGATGATATCCAGGGCGCCTGCTGCGCCTGAACCGGCATAGGTTTTCCCGGCGATTTCCGCCAGGGAGAGGAAGCCGAATACATTCAACCGGTGATTGATGGTGACTACGACTACCTTGCTGCGGCCGGCGAGAGAGAGGCCGTCATACATGGTCTCCGAACCTGCCCCGGCGTACCACCCGCGGCCGTGGAGCCAAACCATGACAGGGCGCTTGCCGCCGTCCCCGATGGCCGGTGTCCAGACATTCAATACGAGGCAATTCTCGCTCTGGGGCAGGTACCTGATGAGCCCTTCCGTGCGGCGGATCGAATAAGGACGGGCCTCATCGACTAAAGTGCCCAATTGGGGGCAGAGGGGCCCGAAATCACCGGCATCGCGCACACCGGCCCAGGGTTCAACGGGCTCCGGCGGTAAAAAACGGCGTCTGCCTCCCGTCGGAGCGCCATAGGGAACACCTTTAAAGATCAAATCCTCCTGCTCGGCAACTCCGCAGACCCGTCCGCCCGTCGTCTCAACTATGACTTCTTTCATGAATCCTCCTTTTATTTCGAAAACTGACCATAGTAATAAACCATAATGGTTTTCAGCCTGATTTTCAGGCAACGGCCGGGTTAAACCCGGATTCTAAGAAGCGACCACCAAAAGGTACACTGGATTAAAGCAGTATATCTTCCTGCCAACCGAGCTTGATAATCTCAATCCGGTTCAGATCGCTTGTCCCGAGGTGATATTTTTTGTCTGCCACGGCAATGTGGATCGGCTGGACATCCAGTTCCTTGTCTTCTCCGAAGAATGAGACCCTTTTCCTCCGGAGGAGTTCGGCTCCCACGCTGTCGACCGACACCGGGTCGGTGCCCACGATAAGACCCCGGTAAGGCCACAGGTAACGCCGGTCGATAGAATGGGGCCCCCGGCCGTAAAACTGGGGGGTCAGGGCTACAAGGATGTTCAAACGGGTCTTGCCTTTAACCCCGGGCAGGGTCCAGATCTTTCCCAGGTCGGAACAGGCTTCCCCGTGATAGGTCCAGGGAAAGCGGATGAACATGATGTAGTTCTTCAGACAGGTTCCTACCCCCGCCCAGTGGTGTGTGCGTACCGGGCGCACATTGACCAGGGCGCTGGATTTCTGAAAAACCGGGTTATTGCGCACGTTACGGTCATCGACAGCCAGATTGCGCTCCGGAATGCCCACCTCAAGCAGTCGGCGGCGAAGGGCTTCCTCCATTTCTTTAGGGGTGGGCAGAGATGCCCAGGCATTGGTCTTGATGCCGACCACGTCCGAATGCTTGAAAAATTTTTTCCAGGCCGCCTGGGGGGTTTTCTCTCCGGCCAGGCTCCGAACGGCTTCATCGAGCATCTGCTGCAGGATGGTTCCGTTCACCCGATCATCCGCTCCCAATACCTCGGGATGTCTGATCAGGATAACCCGGGTCCGGTCTTCCGCCCCCGACGCTTCCAGGACCGGCGAGCCGAGGCCCATGGCCAGGGCCAGGCCGGCCGTTCCCCTCAAAAAATCCCGTCGGGTGACCACCGGTTGCTTTTTCATGAAGATTCTCCCTTAACTTTTTTCAGTATGTCCTGCACTAACTGCTCCGCCTCGGTTTCCTGCCGTCCTCCAAAGACGATAATTACCAGTTTCTGATGGATTTCTACCCGGGTCCAAAGGCCGTCTTCCGTCCGGACGGATCCGGAGATTTCGGCCTCGGGCAGATAGGATGTTTTAAAGTTGGAAAAGGCCGAATAGGCCCTGGGGGTCGTCGGATACCGTATCAGCAGGATCCGGAGTTTATTTTTCCCCAGGGGATAACGGGCTATAACCGCTTCTACCTCCTTGCCGAGCCCGAGAATGTTTTGATGGGAAATAAAAAAACACCGGTTTAGAAGTATATGACTGCGAACGAAGCAAACCCGGTCTGCCGGGGTTAGGCGGTCCTGGTCCGGCAAGTAACCCAGCAGCCGAGGCGGTCGGCCCGTCTCTTTAATCCCCCGGGCCAGTTCTCGTCCCAGGTTGAGAACCGCCTCCTCCAATTCCTTACCGGCTCCGTTTCCCAGGACAGTCACGAAATATCTTCCTTTCCAGAAACGGAGCAGGTTTCCGCCGAACTCCGACCCCTGACCGATCCCGGCATCGGGGTCCTGTTGCTCCAACGAGAAAACCCCGAAGGCATCCTCCGATGACCCCATTCGATACACCTCGGCAATGATATCCGGATGGTTTGTTTTTACATAACGACGAATATTTACCTGCCGGAAATTATAGGCCAGATAGACTTCCGCCGCCCCGTCAATATATCGGTACAGGGATTTGCCCTTGAAGGTGATCTCTTTCCGGTCCCATTTCCAGTGGATGGCCCCTGGCGGCCAATTTATCCGGTTATTCATTTTTCCCTTTCCGGCGGGAAATCCTGCGGGGGTTGTCAGGAACCCTGAAACCATGAATAAAAAACAGACCATGGAAACGATACGAACGGATCTCTGTTGGATCCTCCCCGGTTTCCCGCCGTCCTGCCTTAACGGGGGCATCATCCTGACCGGCCTGTTCTCATGGCCTGCGGGTTGGGTGCCAAAACAAATGCGCTTCATATTTCTATCCCCCATTGGTAACCGTTTAGATCCTTACCCTATCGAAGGTTAGGATAGATCCCTAACTTCCAGCCCCCGGGTTTAGGTGGTCTTCTTTTTAGGGTTGTCCGCCCATAAGCCGAGCGGTCCGACGGCCGGGCCAGATTTTAAATCGAATTTAGAAGAAGGCCTGCACCCATGCCGGAAATAGGAACCGTGGTCTAACCAGGTCCCTGGAACAGATTAAATCAGAAAACCATGGAAGGGATCCGGACCTTTCCTGAAAGAAAGCTCTCCTCGTAATAAGTTTTCCAATATCCGGAGATAAAACTCAAAATTCTTTCGGCAATTTTTACACCGCTTCAATCGTCGATGGCGGTTTGGTCGCTATATGATAAGTTACGCTGACCACCTCCGGTATTTCCTTGATGATTCTGCCGGAGATTTTTTCCAGCACCTTAAACGAAAGCCGGGTCGGACTGGCCGTTCTGGCATCCAAGCTGTTCCAACAACGAATTTCGATCTGGTTTCCGAAAACCCGTTTATTATCCCTCAGGCCCGTTACCCGGTCAGCATGAAGAATGGCCATATACTGGAAGGCCCTGGTGTTTGCAAGTTCCGACTCGGTAATAAGCGTTGCCTTTCTCACGATATGGATTTTCGCGGGGGTTACCTCTCCGATGACGCGGGCAGCCAGTGCCGGTCCGGGAAAAGGAATCCGGTTAAAAATGGAATCCGGCAGCCCCAGGGCCCGCCCCAATTTTCTGACCCCGTCCTTGCGAAGTTGTATCAACGGTTCAAGAATTTTGTAACCAAAGGCCGCCTGCGGATCGATGCCGAGTTGTTCAAAGACATTGTGCTGTCTTTTGATTCCGGCAACCGTTTCATCGATATCGGTCAGGATCGTACCCTGTAAAAGATGTCTGGCCTTGCTTTTGACCACCAGCCCGCGGAATATCTTTTTATAAAAAGTCTGGGTGATGGCCTCTCTCTTTTCTTCAGGGTCGGTAATCCCTTTCAGGGCGGAAAAAAAGGCTTTTGATGAGTCCAGTACCTCGACGTGAATCCCCATCTTTTTAAACTGGGCCGCCACCATGACGGGTTCGTTCTGCCGCATGATGCCATTATCGATGAAATAGGTTTTAAGTCTTTTCCCCAGGGCTTTGTGGCCCAGGGCGGTCACCACCGAGGAATCCACCCCGCCGGAAAGTGCGTTGACGGCCAATCCTCCACCGACAGCCTGCCGGATTTCCAGGACTTTTTCCTCAATAAATTTTTCCGTATTCAAATGTTTTGCCTTAATTTCTTTTATTTTCATCATGACGGCTCCTTTAAAAGAAAAGATATTTATTTCATAAATCAAATCCCCGTTTGTTTCAAGTCATAATCTTTCGGATCGAAAAAAAACCTCCCGGCCGGCGATCATCAGCAGCGTTAGCGGGCGCCTTCCCCGTCAGGCCGCCGGCGTGACGGCGCGGGCGGCAGCCCCCCTCTTTAGCGGGATCAGCAAGCGTACTTCAAAATTGACATTTCGCTTGCCCGAAATCCCCTGAAGCGCGGGACCCATGACCTGTTGGCAGAGCCGTCCCGAATAATTCCGGTTGTAAATTTCTTAAAATCGATTTAAATAGATTCCCAGAGGCCTTAGCCGGCTTAAAAATTTTTTGAGATCCGAAGGGAGGTTTTTATGAAGCCGATAAAAATCATGCCGTGTCTGGATATGAAAGAAGGGCGGGTGGTTAAGGGCGTTCATTTCGTCGATTTGAAGGAGGCCGGCGATCCTGTGGAAAACGCCGCATTTTATCAGGCCGAAGGAGCCGACGAACTCGCCATGCTCGATATCGCGGCGACTCTGGAAAACCGGAAGACGCGGCTGGAATGGGTTAAAAACGTCTCGGCCGTGCTGGATATCCCCTTGACCGTCGGAGGCGGCATCTCGACCCTCCAGGATATTGAGCTTGTTTTGCAGGCAGGGGCGGATAAGGTTTCCATGAACAGCGCCGCGGTAAAAAATCCCCAGCTTGTCCGGGAAGCGGCGCAACAGTTTGGATCGGGAAAAATCACCGTGGCTATTGACGCCAGGAGAAATCAGACGATGCCTTCCGGATTTGAACTGGTCGTATCGGGCGGAACCCTCCCCGTTGCCCAAGATGCCGTTGGTTGGGCCAGAATCTGCCAGGAGCTCGGTGCCGGTGTGATACTGCCAACCAGCATGGATGGGGATGGAACCCAGGCGGGATACGACATTGAATACACAAAGGCCATATCATCCGCCGTTGATTTGCCGGTGGTGGCTTCGGGAGGAGCCGGACGCCTGGAAGATTTCTATGAGGTCGTCGTTCAAGGCGGGGCTTCTATCCTGCTGGCTGCCTCCGTTTTTCATTACCGCCTCCTCAGCATCAGGGCCGTCAAACAATACCTCGTTGAAAAAGGGCTGACGGTAGTCTAAAAGCAGTGCGTGAGTCAAACGAATTGCTGCGAATTGGAATTGGGGTCGGGCCGGGAGAACCAATTGATCTACCCAGGATACTGACGAATCGACCCCTTCCAGAAGTGCTGACAATCAGGGAAGGAGAGGTCGAGAGGATGGGAGAAGAACCCAGTTTAATAAAAAAGGAGAAGGCATGAATGCACCATGGGTTTATATCAGTTCCGTAGGACAATATACCGGGCAAACCGTATGTATAAAAGGCTGGCTGTACAATAAGCGCTCTTCGGGTAAAATCCATTTTTTACAGCTGCGTGACGGTACCGGATTTATTCAGGGGGTAATGGCCAAAAATGAGGTGGATGAAGCGACCTTTTCCGCAGCCGATAGAATAACCCAGGAATCCTCCTTGATGGTGACCGGCCTCGTGCGGGAGGATAAACGGGCTCCATCGGGATATGAATTGTCCCTGGTATCTTTGGAACCGGTACAGCATACCACCGATTATCCGATAACGCCCAAAGAGCACGGCACCGCTTTTTTAATGGAGAACCGCCATCTATGGCTCCGGTCCAGCAAGCAAAGGGCTTTGCATCGTCTCCGGAATATGGCGGAAAAAGCGGTGGTGGATTTTTTCTTTGATAATAACTTTATTCGCACCGATACGCCTATTTTAACCGCTACCGCCGCTGAGGGAACATCCAATTTATTTGCCACGCAGTATTATGATTTAGGAACCGCCTATCTGGCGCAAACCGGGCAGCTCTATCTGGAAGCGGCCATATTTTCGCATGGACTGGTCTATAATTTCGGCCCGACTTTTCGCGCCGAAAAATCCAAAACCCGCCGCCATCTTTCGGAGTTTTGGATGGTGGAGGCCGAAGAAGCCTATTATGATAATGACGACAACATTGCCCTGCAGGAACGCTTGGTTCAATATATGATCGGACGCTGTCTGGAGGGTTGCCGGGAAGAGTTAAAAGTCCTGGAGCGCGACACCGCCAAACTGGAAGAGGCGGTCAACGCTCCCTTTGCCCGAACGACTTATGATGACGCCGTTAACCTGCTGCAGGGGATGGGAAATCCTATTCAGATGGGCGATGATATCGGCGGAGATGAGGAAACGGCCATCAGCCGGCATTTCGGAAAGCCGGTGTTTGTAATGAACTACCCCAAAAAGATCAAAGCGTTTTATATGAAGGAAGATCCTCAAAATCCGGAACGCGTTAAATGCGCGGATTTAATAGCCTCCGAAGGATATGGAGAGATTATCGGGGGCAGCCAGCGTGAAGAGGATTACGATAAATTATTGGAGCGTATGCAGCAATTTGATATACCGGTGGAGCCTTACCGCTGGTATGTGGATCTCCGCAAATACGGTTCTGTGCCTCATTCAGGGTTCGGGTTGGGGATAGAGCGTACGGTAAGCTGGATCGCAGGAATATCCCACGTAAGAGAGGCGGTTTTATTTCCCAGAATGTTATATAGGATCTATCCCTGATTATTGAAGCTCCCTGCACCAAGGTGCAGGGAATCTTCCAGGCAAGGAAAGGGTTTATTGGTTGTAGTTCGCTCGCTAACCCACGCAGCAAGCTGCGGGGAATGCGCTCGCTATTCCTGTTCAAAGGAGCCTTTTGCAAAAGTCCCGTGATGTCATTCCGTCGAAACCCGGAATCCAGTTTTTTTAATGGATTCTGGACACCGGCTTTCGCCGGCGTGACAAAATTTGAGAGATTTGCAAGAACCTTAAAGGTCTCGTATATTTAATAGACGATAATATAGGGAAATGCTGAAAAATTATCCAAAAAGCTTAAGCTTTGGGTGGTATGATATCAAAAAACAAGGAGGACTATGATGGCAGACAAGAAAATGGATCTGGCCGGGCCGGGCATCAGCACTTATGAAGAGGTGGATAAAATCCTTCCCAACAATTATGAGGCCTTGTTGGTGCCCAAAGAGAGGATGAAGGCATTATTCAAGATAAAAAATTTTATTGAAGAGAACCTGTGCAAAGAACTCAATCTTTTTATGGTTCAGGTTCCGCTCATCGTAACTAAGGAGAGCGGTGTCAATGATTACCTGGACCGGGATGGTTCCCGCACGCCCGTTGAATTTCCTTCCGGGCTCGGTCTTGAAAAAAGAATCGAGACTCAGGTGGTCCAGGCGGCCACCAAATGGAAACGGATGGCCTTGAAGCAGTTCGGCTGTAAAGTGGGCGAAGGGATTTGTACCGATATGAGGGCCGTTAGAAAGGACTATTTCCTGGACCACGACCATAGCGCCTATGTGGATCAATGGGATTGGGAACGAACGATCACTAAGGATATGCGAAATCTGGATTTTCTGCGGGAGGTCGTTGAAAGAATCTGGTCGGTTATCTATGAGGCCGGTCAGATGGTCAAGAAAGACTTCCCCGGACTCCAAACCGATAAATACCCGGATATACCCAAAAAGCTGGAATTTTTTCATGCGGAGGAAATCCTGGAACGCTTTCCGGACTTAACGCGCAAACAGCGGGAGACCAAAATGGTCCAGGAAGTGCATCCGGCGATCTTTATCATCGGAATCGGCCATGTCCTGGAAGACGGTTATCCCCATGAGATGCGGGCTGCGGATTATGATGATTGGATCTCGCCGACGATTACAAAAAACGGAAAGCAGTACCATGGGCTCAACGGCGATATTCTGGTCTGGAATCCGGTGACCAAGCGCCGTCACGAGCTGACCTCCATGGGGATCCGGGTGACGAAAGAGACCCTGGTGCAGCAGCTCAAGGAGGCCGGGCAGGAACATTTTCTCGAACTCCCCTATCACCAGGCCCTCCTCAATGACGAGATACCCTTAAGTATTGGAGGCGGCATCGGTCAGTCCCGCACCTTTATGTACCTTTTAAGGACCGCTCACCTTGGCGAGGTGAGCGTCACGGTCTGGCCGGAGGTTCTTAAGTCGATTTGTAAAAGAAAAAATATCCGGATATTGGAATAAATATTCCCGAAAAAATCAAAAGTCTGTTTATAAATGGGGGCGTCCGAAAAGGGGGACGTTCTGATCTTCCCCGATTCATCCGGCCCGATTTCTAAACCACAACGGCTTTTTCAAGCTTACCGGTTCGGCAGGGAATCAATATGAAGAGAGCCCTGTGGATTATGGTCAAAAGCTGTGATAAAACCTGGTACAGGCCGTAGTGACAGGTCCGCCTTTCCTGTTGGGCCAAAAAGCTCATCGCTTTCCTTAGCGGAGAAGAAATGAAAAACAAAGTGTTCCGGACTTTCCAAGAGGCGGTGGCCGACATCCCGGACGGTTCCGTCATTATGCTTCACTCTTTCAGCGGCCCCGGCGGTATTGCCCAAAACCTGATTAAAGCGCTTAGAGAGCAGGGGGCCGAAAACTTAACCCTTATCGGCTGCAACCTGGGACAGATATCGGGAGTGGGGATGCTGGAATATCAGGAATCCTCTTCCGGGGAGATACCCGGATTGAGGGAGCGAATCGACGCCCCGGGCTTATATTCCCTTATCCTGGGCCAAAGCTATACGACACCGGCCGTCTTAATTGAAAACGGCCAGGTAAAAAAAGCCATTACTTCCTGGGCGGGCACGTCGGTCGTGGGTATTGAATCTCCTTTGGAAAAGGCGGTCAAAAACGGCGGGATTCAGCTGGAAATCGTCCCCCAGGGGACGCTGGCCGAGAGAATAAGGGCCGGGGGAGCCGGACTCGGCGGGTTTTACAGCCCGGTCGGGGTGGATACCGTTTACCAGGAAGGCAGGGAAAAGAGAAATATCCAGGGCCGGGACTATCTTCTTGAAACACCGCTCAAGGCTGATTTCGGATTCGTACGGGCCTATAAGGCCGACCTGCTGGGGAATCTAATCTACCGGGGTTCGTCCAGAAGTTTTAACCCGCTGATCGCGACGGCGGCCAGGACCACCATTGCTGAAGTGGATGAAATTGTCAACCCGGGGGAACTGGACCCCGAAGCCGTCGTCACCCCGGGAATCTTTGTCAACCGTATTGTGCGGATAGAGCAGGGAGCCATGAAATGAAAACCAGGCTGGATACGGAAGTCATTGCCATGAGGGTGGCCAAAGAATTCCAGGATGGCGATTGCGTTAATCTTGGGTTCGGGATCGGCGCGGATGCGGCCAGTTATATCCCCCCGGACAAAACCGTCATTTTCCACTCCGAGCAGGGCATCCTCGGTTACGGACGCATCCTGACCGAGGGGGAGGAAGCGTTGGCCGATTTTAACCTGACCCATGCCGGCGGAAAATTTGTGGCCCCGCAGCCGGGCATGTGTTTTTTCAATCATGCCGATTCTTTTGTCATGGTCCGGGGGGGGCATCTTGATGTGACCGTTCTGGGGGCCCTCCAGGTGTCCGAGCAGGGAGATCTGGCCAACTGGTCCCTGGACCCGGCCGGCAGACTGGGGAATATCGGCGGGGCCATGGATATGCCGGTGGGGATCAAGAAGGTGATCGTGGCCATGGAGCATACGACCCGCGACAACCGGATCAAGATTGTCAAGAAGTGCACCCTTCCTTTAACCTGCCCCCGCTGTGTCGACCTGATGGTCACCGACCTGGCCGTCATTGAGGTCACCGCCGGGGGGCTGGTCCTGAAGGAGTTCGCCCCCGGATGGAGTCCTGAAGAAATCCAGGCCTTAACCGAACCGACGCTGATTCTGGCCGATGACCTCAAGGAGATGGAACTTTAGAAGGGAGGCCAGGGAGTCTAATTTGGCAGAGGAAATTTTATGGTTTTGGGGTGGAGTAAGAAGCGGGGTCTAAAACAACTTATCCCGGGACAATCCGGGAGAATGGGCGGGCAGGAAGACCGTTTCCCCCAGTCCCTATATCTCCCAAAAAGCCCGAACCAGCCGGGACTGCATTTTTCTTTTTTGAATGCAAATGCCGACCGCATAAGGGGCCGGTTCCGGTTTGATATCCAAGATTGAAATATTGGTCCGTACCGGACTTTTGTCAACCACCAGTTTGGGGACAATCCCGATCCCGCACCCTAAACTGACCATGGAAAGGATGGCCTCGTTTCCGGCCACCTGGGCATAGATATTCGGTTGAATCCTCTTTTTTTTAAACCAGCCGTCAATCCTCTTTCGGGCCAGACCATGCTCGGATAATATCATGGGAATTTTTTCCCAGGGGATTTCCTTTTTAAGAGCCCTGGAGAATTCCCAGGGATTTTTCGGAGCGACAAACACCAGGGCCGTTTCGGTTAAAATCTTGAACATCAATTCCTTGGGAAGACGTTCCGGCAGGGCCGAAACAGCGAGGTCACTCTCCCCTTCCGCCACCTTTTGTATGGCCATGCCGGCATCTCCGGTCTGGAGACGGATATTGACCTCCGGGTAGGCGGCTCGAAAGGCATTCAGGAGTCCGGGGAGGATGCTCAAGCTGGCCGTTACCGAGCAATAGATGCTGATCTCCCCTTTAAGGGTCCCTTTTTCTTCCATCAGTTCATCCATCAGGGACTGCCATTTTTCCTGAACGGTTTTGGCGTATTCCCGGAAAAGAAGGCCTGCCCTCGTCAGTTTAACCCTCCGGTTGTCCCGTTCAAACAGTCTTTGTCCCACCTCATCTTCCATCCGCTGGATCTGCCGGCTGAGGGCCGAGGGGCTGATGTGGCAGGCCCGGCTGGTTTTTGCGAAATGAAGCGTTTCCGTCAGATGGAGAAACAGCTTCAGAGAATACTGGTCCATATTAAATTCCCTTAAAACGTATTTGTTGCATTTTTTGCAACATTATATTGAAAACATATCACTTTACGCAACAAAAAAGTTTTCTTATCCTTGTAGGACTGGTTGACCCCGCCGGATTTGGCTTCGGCCGGCCCGGCCTCAGCCCAAAAAACGTGATCAGGAGGTCATTAAAATGGGAAAGACCATGGTAGAAAAAATCCTTAATCAGGCCGGCGGCAGCCGGGATCTATCCGCCGGGGATATCGTCATGGCCCGGGTGTCCTGTCTGATGACCAACGATGCCGTGGGGGAATTGACGGTCCAGGCCTTTGAGGCCCTGGGAAGAAGGCCCTGGGACCAAAACCGGATCGCGGTTGTTCTGGATCACTACATTCCGGCGACCACGGAAAATGCGGCCAGAACGCACAAGCTCCTCCGGGATTTCTCCCGAAAATACGGCCTGCACCTTTTCGATCAACAGGGCGTCTGCCATCAGTTGATGCTGGAGAAGTTTGTTTTGCCAGGCGATCTGGTCATCGGGACGGATTCGCACACCTGCACCTATGGGGGTATCGGGGCCTTCGCCACCGGGGTGGGGTCCACCGACGGGGCGGCGGTCATGGCCACGGGTGAGATATGGCTGAAAATCCCCGAGACCGTACGAATTGACCTCCAGGGCAGGCTGCCGGATCATGTCCATCCGAAAGATATCATCTTAAAAGTGATCGGGGACCTTGGGGCCGAGGGGGCGACCTACCAGGCCCTCCAGTTCTCCGGGGAAGGAGCGGCCGGCATTTCCAATGAAGGAAGGTTCACCCTATGCAATATGGCCATCGAGGCCGGGGCCAAGACCGGGATATTTGAACCGGATGCAGTCACCGAGTCCTTTCTTAAAGACCGGCAGGCAAAGGGAATTTTTTTCAAGAGCGATCCGGACGCCGAATATTGCCGGCAAATGACCGTCTCCCTGGACCGGTTAGGCCCGCAGATCTCCTGCCCCTGGTCGGTGGACCGTGTCGTCCCGGTGGAAGAGGTACGGGGAACCCGGATCGACCAGGCCTTTATCGGGTCCTGCACCAACGGAAGGATCGGGGATTTACGGATTGCGGCCCAAATACTTGACGGGAAAAGGATCCATCCTGAAACCCGGCTTCTGATTACCCCGGCCTCTCAAGACATTTATCGGCAGGCTGTCCTGGAAGGTCTTATTCAGATTTTTATCGATTCCGGGGCCGTTATTTGTAATCCCGGATGCTCGGCCTGTTTCGGCGGCCAGGGCATGTTGTGGGAGGGCGAGGTCTGTATTGGGACGCATAACCGGAACTTTAAGGCCAGGATGGGCCACAAGGACTCCAGGGTTTATCTGGCATCACCCGAAACCGTGGCCGTGTCGGCCGTTGCCGGACGGATTGAAGACCCTCGGGGATGAAAAATAGATTTGTTCACCGCAAAGGCGCAAATAACGCAGAGAAGCTATTTTATTGTTTGTCCCACCGTTAGCGGGACAAACAATAAGCTTCGCTACCCTCTGGGTATTTATTTGGCCAGAGGCCAAGGCTTTTTAGTTCAATCCCGCCTCTCACGGGATTGAACTAAAAAGATTCTCCCTGCGACCTTTGCGTCTTTGCGGTGAACAGCAAGGTTCTTTTCAATCAGCTAACATAATACAAAGAAAGGGAAAAGCCATGACAGTCATAACTGGAAGAATATGGAAGTTTGGTCATGGGATCGATACGGATATCATCATCCCGGCCCGTTATTTGATTCTTCCACTGGAAGAAATGAAACACAAAGCCATGGAACCGCTCGATCCGGAATTTGCCGCCAAGGTCAATCCGGGGGATGTGATCGTGGCCGGCCGGAATTTCGGCTGCGGGTCCAGCCGGGAACAGGCCCCGGCCGTGCTCCGGGACCTGGGGATCAAAGCGATTGTAGCCGCCAGTTTTGCCAGAATCTTTTTTAGAAACGCCGTCAACCTGGGACTCCCGGTGGTGGAATGCGAAGCCGTTTACGATCAGGTCCGGGAGGGGGATGTCGTTGAGATCCAACCGGATTCAGGCCGGATAAGAATACCCGCAAAAGCGGAGGAATACTCAGGGTCCAGGCTGCCGGATTTCCTTCTCAAGATTATTAACGATGGCGGTTTAATCCCCCATCTAATCTTAGAAAATCGGAAAGGTTGAAAAAATGGGAAAAAAAGAAAATACAACAAAAGATTGGTTTGGTAACTGGGCCAACGAATATGACAGCTCTTTAGGTAAGATCAAAAGACATCACAAGCTGCTTGATCTGGTTGTTGAATCCTCATTGGTCAAAAAAAATGACCGGGTGCTCGACCTAGGGTGCGGCACAGGTTTATTATCTTTAAAGTTTTTAAAAAATGCCGATTGTTTTATCCAAGGAGTGGATAGTTCTCCTGAAATGATTGGAATATTTAAAAATAAAATAAATAAATTAAATCTGTCCGAAACGATCAAACTAAAACTTGAAAAGGCGGAAAGGCTTTCCTTTAACAATAATTCCTTTGATATCATCGCCTCAACCGTGACACTGCATCATGTCAAAAATAAATATCCGGTACTGAAAAAGATTAACGGTCTCTTGAAACCGGGGGGCCGATTCATCCTCGGAGATATCGATATGGATACGACCGGTAGATTGACGGACCCCAAACGTTTATTAAAAATTGTGGATTATCTTAAAGAGGAATATGCCCTGGCCCTAAAAGAAGGAGGACTGAAAGCATTCAGTCGAATGTACAACAACGGCAAAAAACACATCCTGAACGACGGCGAATATTGTGTCAGTTTCCAGCAATGGAAAGAACTCTGTCAAAGGGCCGATTTAAAAAAATCGCCGTCAAACCCCTACCGGATTTTGAATGGTTTAAAGTCCTGATGGCCGTTAAGTAAAGAAACTTCCTTTTAAAAATAAAACAATCCGTTGCCTTTTAGCCGGGGTCCTTTCAGATTTTCTCTTTAAAATATAAAAAGCTTGACAGGGGCCGGTTAAAACTGTAATGTGTTACCTAACACTTTATGCCTTTAACTTATCCCCTAATCAGGAGGTTCCAACGCTGATGGCCCATCAAAAATCTTCGGCAGAGCCGGAAGAGGGTCCTTTAATCAAAATGAAAGACCTTCTGACGACCATCGGGGTCAGCAAGGCCACGATCCTTTATTACCTGAAGGAAGGGCTTATCCCAAAACCTGTTCGGACCAAAAGCAACATGGCCTATTACCGGTCAGCCTGCATTGAAAGGGTTCGTTTTATCAAGGACCTGCAGTCTCAATACCGCCTGCCTCTGGCCGCGATACGAAAGGTCCTTGAAGAGAGGGACCAGGGCCGCGACGTGCTGTCTTTGATTGAGATGGGGAAAGTGGTATTCGGGGCAAAGGCGACAAACCAGGTAAATCAAAAGGTGTTTTGCCGGATGACCGGCCTTACGCCGAAACAAGTGGAGGAATGCCTGTCCTCTGACCTACTCCTTCCCTTTGAAAATGGTATGTTCGACCAGGAGGATATCGCCATAGGACAATTCCTGAAAGGCGGGTTCGGTGTTGGTCTTTCGATCAAAGATTTGGACTATTATCCGCGTCTGGCCAAAGAAACCGCCAAAAGGGAGATGGCCATCCGGATGCGGCTGACCAAGGACCTCGGTTTTGAGAGGAACGTTTCGGCTACTATGGAACTGACACGGGCAGCCCGATCCCTCAGAAACTATATTTTTGAGCGTCACTTTCAGCGCAGCGCGGCATCTCAAGCCCCCTCCCAAAAAGTTTGTAAAAAGAAATAAGGGGGTTAAACCAAGGGGAAAGGGATCTATCTGATCCTCATATTGGTAGCCTTCGGAGGGGCTTGTGCATCCGGCGATTCGGTGTTTTGGGCCAGACTGAACGGAACCTTGACAGTAATCATCACCGGCTTCCCCCAGTTCAGAAGGATTCGTCATGATCAGCTTTTATAATTAAGCGGAATCCTTATTAATCTCAAGTAGACAGGGCTGATTTTTTCTTTAAACCCTCAGGCCTCCTGAGGCGGCAAATGAACATAAAAATTACTTAAAAAGGGCAATGGGCCAGGGGCAATTGGTCTAAAGATTTTTCTGATCTTTCTTTAACTATTGCCTATTGCCCATATCTTATCGCTTTTTTTTCGGTAAAACCTTTTTTCAGGAGCAATAAGTTATGGATAACTTAGTTAAACATTTCGTATTGATCTCCTTGGTTTTATTATCCCTTCTCATGACCTTCGATCTGGGTTGTGGCCTGTATCTGTCCAATCCGGTATATTCATTAGATGACGCCATGAATAAACCTAATAATCTCTCGAACGTCAGATTTACGAATGCCGAACCAACGAATGTAATTAAACCGGGGGCAAAATGGGATTCGATCTATCAGTTTCTGTTCAAGGGCCACAGGCACCGGAAGCCGGATCAGCCCCTGCCGGTCGTGGCAATGGACGGTTTTGTGCGGCAGCCTGCCGCAGATGGATTTCGGTTCGTCTGGCTCGGACATTCGAGCGTGCTGGTGGAGCTTGACAGTAAGCGAATTCTGATTGATCCCGTCTTTTCCGATCGCGCCTCGTTCCTTTCCTGGACCGGGACGAAGCGGTTCCAGCCCGCGCCTGTCAATGCGCGCGACCTTCCTGCCATTGACGCAGTGCTTATTTCTCATAACCATTATGACCATCTCGACAAGCCTACTATCATGGACATTATGGAGAAGGCCGCATCTTTTCACGTCCCCCTCGGCGTCGCTGCGCTTCTCAAGAGGTGGGGTGTTCCCGCATCGAAGATCCATGAACATGCCTGGTGGGATGAGCATGAGATCAACGGCATATCCATTGCTGCGACACCGGCGCGCCATTTTTCCGGGAGGGGTCTTTTCGACCAGAACAGGACTCTCTGGTGCTCATGGGTCATCTGCCGCAATGGGAAGAAAGTCTTTCACAGCGGAGACACGGGCAAAACCGTCCAGTTCAAGGAAATCAGCACGAAGTACGGGCCCTTTGACCTCACTTTTATCAAGATAGCGGCATACAACGAGAGTTGGCCCGACATCCACCTGAATCCCGAACAGGCGGTTGGGGCTTATCTCGATTTGGGCGGGAAAACGCTGGTCCCGATTCATTGGGCCACGTTTGATCTATCGGTCCATAGCTGGTACGAACCTATTGAACGCTTCATCAAGGCGGCGGAACAGAACCATGCACGGACCATCACGCCGAAAATGGGAGAAATTGTGAATCCGGAGCGGTATGAAAACGGATACTAGTGGAGAGAGATTCTGAATGCTTCAAAATAGGCGGAAGGAAATTGTCGGATGAAAAACACTGACGGAGCGTTTGAGGGGATCGACCGGATTTTTTAAATAAGTTCTTCTCATAATAAATCTTAAAGAAGGGGGTGTCATATGATGGAAACAGAGAATCATAGAAATGAAAAACAAGATAAACCGACAAGTCCTTCCCGCAGGGATTTTATTTGGAAGATGGCTGTCGGAGGCGGTGCGGCCATTCTTTTCGGAAAGGTCGGAGACAAGCTGCTGCTGGCTTCGGAAAATACCAAACAAACACGTGAATATTTGATGGTCCATGTTGATTACAGCAAATGTACCGGTTGTAGGACCTGTGAGTCCGTATGTTCGTCTTTTAATCACAGGCAAGTGGTGAATAGAGAATCCCTTTTAGGTCTGGGCAATCCTTTTTATTCAAATATTAGAGTCCACAGTTACAATCCTGATTTGGATATACCCGCTGTCTGTGCCCTGTGTCCGGATGCCCCTTGCATTCGTTCATGTCCTGTTGAACTTGATTTAAAAACAGGAAGAAAGGCTCTGTATCGGGATGAAAAAACCGGGACCCTTAGAAATGATCCGAATCGCTGTATCGGTTGTGGTAGTTGTCAAGAGGCCTGCAAAATCCAAAGGACCGATGTAATCGTACTGGGGCCGGACCATAAACCGGAGCGAATATGCACCCTTTGTGACGGGGATCCGCAATGTGTCAAATATTGTCCTTTTAATGCCTTGTCCTTTGCAAAGGTGGTTCCGGAACGTGAATTTTACGGCCTGCATCCGGATATCATTTCAAAAAAACTGATAAATCGCTGGTATAATACCCGGGAATAGGAGAATTGTTATGAGAAATCAAGTATTCGGATATCATGGTCGCTTGCTGGATATAAATCTTTCGACAGGAAAATATTCTTCAACAACCATTCCTTCCGATGATACGGAGAAATTTCTCGGTGGCAGAGGATTAGGGATGAAAATTCTTTGGGACCGGTTAAGACAACCGGGGATCAATCCATTATCTCCACAAAATCCCCTGATGTTCATGCCGGGGCCATATTCGGGATTTCCGATTCCTGCAGCCTCTCGGACCTGTGTGGTAACCAAATCTCCGTGTACCTCTCCGGTTCACTCAGACTATCCCTATGCTTCAACCGTCAGTTATTCCAATATCGGGGGATTTTTCGGGCCGGAGATCCGCTTTGCAGGATACGATGGAATTGTTATTACAGGAAAAGCGTCGTCTCCGGTTTACATTGTGATTGAGGATGAAAAGGTTGAGATTCGGGATGCTAAAAAATTCTGGGGAATGGGGACTGATTTGTTTGATCGGCAGTTCATAGAAGAACTGGGAGACCGGAGGTTTCAGACCTGCTGTATTGGTCCCGCCGGCGAAAACCTGGTCTCTTATGCTTGTATTATACATACAGCCTCACGGGCGGCAGGGAGAGGTGTCGGATGTGTGATGGGTTCAAAAAATTTGAAAGCGATCACCTTAAAGGGATCAAAAATGCCGAATGTCGCAGATCACAAGCGATTCCTGAGTTTGCTGGAGGATTCCCGGAAAGGGATAAAAGAAGTATTGCATTCACCGGGCTTCAGTTTACTGAATTATTTTATAATAAAAGGAACCGCTTCATATCTTTCATGGAGCAGTGAAAACGATCAAATGACCGTGAATAATTTTCGAGATACAACCTTTCCAGATATTGGAAAGATCGGACTTGAAGCAGTCCAGAAAGACATCTGGTTCCGTGAATCCGCCTGTTATTGCTGTCCGGTGGCCTGTAAAAAAGGGGGTGCCGTTAAAAAAGGAGTCTATGCCGGAGTAGTCCACGACGCCCCTGAGTATGAGACTGGAACGATGTTCGGCGCTAACCTCAGGGTATCGGATATTGAAGGAATTACCAAAGTTATTTTTGAAGGCGATGATTACGGGATGGACATTATCTCCGCCGGAAATGTCATCGGTTTTCTGATGGAAGCTTATGAAAAGGAATATATTGATAAGGCCTTCCTGGATGGGATAGATCTCAGATGGGGGGATGTTAATGCTGCAAGAAAAATGGTGGCCAAGATAGGTAAAAGGGAAGGAATCGGAGATCTTGCCGGAAAAGGCGTAAAGGCTATTTCAAAAAAAATTGGAAGGAATTCTGATAAATTCGCCATTCAGGTGAAAGGTCTTGAGCTTGCCGCTTGGAATGTTTATAAAAACATCGGAATGGGAATCAGTTATGCCACGTCCAACAGAGGGGCTTGTCATCAGAATGGCGAAAATGTTGAAGTTCAAAATTTCAGGGCCATGCTCGATTCTCTGGGCATCTGCCGTTTTATTACCTATCACAGTAATTCGGATGTGCCGGGGTCGGGGAAAAATGGTCTTGGGTCCCTGTTGAGCGCCATAACCGGGATCGAATGGACAACCGAGAAATTAACCGAAGCCGGTGAAAGAATATTTAACCTGGAAAAGCTGTTTAATTACCGGGAAGGTTTCCGTCGTGAAGACGATACATTGCCTGAACGCTTCTTTACCGAACCGGTAAAAAGCGGCCCCTTGAAAGGAAAGATGTTAAAAAAAGAAGAATTTGATAAACTATTGGATGAGTATTATCAAGTGCGCGGCTGGAATCCTAAAACTTCCGAACCGGGTAAACCCAGACTTCAGAAGCTGGGCTTACTCCCAACCTGACCCGAACGGGATGGAACGGAAAACTTGAAAAATTTTTTCTAAAGACCCAAAGGACCTGGCAGCTTATGTATGGAAATGTTAGGTGGCTCTATATAATCCTATACCAATGATGACACTTTTCTTCTGGGTGACAATAATTGCACAGATATTGGCGACGATATCTATAATATTTAGTATATTGTTCCCGGCTCATAGAATTTGGCCACCGGATAAATCTCCATCTTGGAAACTCTATTTCATGTGGTTCCTCTTCGATATTTCGACTATCGGCATCGTTGTTGTTGGAATACTTGATCGGGGAAGCTTAGCTCTTCCTCCATGGATGCAAATTGTGTTAGGGGTACCCCTTTCGCTTGGAGGTATTGGCTTTTCGCTTTGGTCTATAATTATCCTCGGCCCGTCATCGACCTATGGCAACGAAGGAACACTCGTCCTTCACGGACCGTACCACATTTCACGGAATCCACAATATGTAGGGTTTATTGTGGCACTTATCGGGTGGTCTATTGTTACGAGTTCGTGGACAACAATATTGGCTATACTCGTTTGGATTGTTCCTCTGGTCTTAATACCATTGGCCGAAGAGCCGTGGTTACTAAAGAAGCACGGGTCGGAATATGAAGAATATTTGCGAAAAGTGCCCCGCTTTGTGTCGTTAAAGAAAAGTAAACAATCCCCCCTTTGAAAAAGGGGGGATTGAGGGGAATTTAAAATCTATTTTCGTATCGAGAAACCTTTTTATTAGGGGAGAAGACCCTTTTGGATCATTGGACACGACGCAGATTCCTTCAAATCCTGCTGGCGGCCGGGGCTGCTGCGGCTGTGGATTGGACCCGTTTGGGGGCCCTGGCCTCGGAGGTCAAAAGTAAAACGGATTTTCCTGTGGTGATTATCGGGGCCGGAAATGGGGGCCTTGTGGCTGCGGCCTACCTGGCCAAACATGGTTTTCCGGTCACCCTGCTCGAACAACACGAACTGCCCGGGGGATATGCCACGGCCTTTGACCGGGCCGAAGGCAAGTTTCGATTCGAGGTCTCCCTTCACGGTACCGTGGCCGAAGGAGGAATGCCCCAGCATATCCTTTCCGAGCTCGGAGTCTGGGATAAGATCAAAGTTGTTCAACAACCCGATTTCTGCCGGATCATCACTCCCGATCAAGATTTGCTTTTGTCCCCCAGGGATCCGGAGAAGGTGATGCAGGCTCTGATCCGGGCCTTTCCCAAGGAAGAAAAAGGGATAAAGGCCTTCATCGGCGACTTAGTTCAGGTCAACAAGGAGATGTCGGGACAAGGCGGCAAGGAATCGATCATGGAAAGGCTTCAGCCCTTGACCCTGACCGCCTGGATGAATGGGCATCAGATCGGTCCCGAGGTTCAAAAGGTCCTGTCAGTCTTTTGGGGCTATTACGGAATGCCCCCTTCCCGCCTGAATGCCCTGTTTTATGCCGTAGCCACCAGTAAATATCTAATGAAAGGGGGCCAATATTATCAACCCCGGTCCCAGGACTTGAGCTATGCCATCATGGAGGCCGTCACCAATAAAGGGGGCAGGGTCCTTCTGGGTCCTTCTGGAAACCCGGGCCGCCCGCATCGAAGTCAAAGCAGGCACCGTAACCGGGGTCCTGGATGCTCAAGGAAGGCGTTATCCGGCCAGGGCCGTCATCGCCAATGCCAATGTGCCCTCGGTTTTCAATCGTTTGATCCCGCAAAAAGAGGTACCCGACGAGTATTTGAAAAAGCTGAGCCGATTACATCCGTCCCTTTCTTCTTTTATCGTCTGGCTGGGACTCAACCGGGAAATCAAAGGGGTCGAGGGTTATGAGATATTCCTCAGGGGCCGCAAAACCGCCGATGAGGATTATGCGGCCTGTCTCAAGGGCCGTCTTGACCAAACCGGGATGGCCATAACCCTCTATGACAATCTGTTCAAAGGCTTTTCCCTACCGGGACCCTCGACCGTAACCATTATGACCCTGTCCGGTTACGAGTTCTGGAAGCAGTTCGAGAAGGATTATTTTGCCGGTCGAAAGAAAGCCTACCAAAAGGCCAAGGAACTTTTGGCCAAGACCCCCATCGAAAAGACTGAAGCCCGTGTTATCCCGAAACTCAAATCCATCAGGGGCACCTGGAACGACTCCGAACCGAGGTCGAACGGTTGATGAAGGAATAACAAATTGTTTTGACTTTAATGACCACCCGGATTATTTTGATCCCATCCTATTTGTAAGGAGCTGATCTATGAGCAAACGATTAGAAAATAAAGTTGCCGTCATTACCGGTGGAACCAGCGGGATCGGCGAAGCCACCGCCGGGGTATTTGCGGCTGAAGGAGCCAAGGTTATTATCGCCGGCCGGTCCGAGCAAAAAGGTGCGGATGTGGCGGCTCGTCTGGGAGAAAATGTTATCTATCAGCGCACGGATGTTCTGGTTGAAGAAGATATCAAGGCGGTAATCGACCTGGCCGTCTCCCGTTTCGGTCGGCTCGACTGTCTGTTTAATAATGCCGGAGGTCCTGACCGCGGCGGATTGGAAACCGTAACGGCCGATGATTTTGCCTACAGCATGAACCTGCTGCTGCGAAGTGTTATCTTCGGGATTAAGCATGCAACGCCGGTAATGAAGGCACAGGGTTCCGGTTGCATCATCAATAATTCCAGCATCGCCGCCCTCCGCACGAGACAGGGGGGATATCTTTACAGTGCGGCCAAGGCCGGGGTTGCCCAGATCACCAAGGTGGCCGGCGACCAGCTCGGCCCTTTTGGCATCCGTGTAAACTGTATTTCGCCAGGGGCCATTGCCACGCCCATCTTCTGGGGAGGCTCTCAGATGGCCAATACCCTCACCGCGGAACAAAATGCACGTAAGATGGAAAAGCTGAAAACGAATCTGGCTAAGGCCACCCCCCTGCCCCGGGCGGGTCTGGACAAAGACATTGCCTTTGCCGCCCTTTTCCTGGCCAGTGATGAGGGCAGTTTTGTTAATTGCCACGACCTGGTGGTCGACGGCGGCCGGACCTCTTTGTTTCGCGAAGGGGCCTGAAACACACCCCGGATATTAAGGCTTAAAGGCCTCGACCAGGGAAAACATCCCTTTTGTTTGTATTTGTTTAACGCGATCAAACCCGGCCTCCATCAAACCCTCTCTGATCTCCTCAAAGGTATAGGTTCCCCCTCCGGGTGTGTTGACCAGCATGTTAACCGCAAAAATCGCCCCGGAAACAGGCCTGGTGCGATCCGGTTCCATCACATGGTCCCGTATTATAATTCGGCCCCCGGGATCCAGGGCAAGAAAGATCTTTTGATATAAGGCGCGGTTTTGCTCGGGACTGTTTTGATGAATAATCGCCGACAAAAGGGCAAGATCATGACCTGTAGGGAGGGCATCCTTATAGAAATCTCCGGGGACCAGTGTGACACGATCCTGCATTCCCGCCTCTGTAATCCGTTTTCGGGCCATTTCAATGACCGGAGGCAGATCGAAAAGCGTAGCCTTCATTTCAGGGGAGGCTTTGAGAAAAGCCATGGTATACGTTCCGGAACCGCCTCCGATATCAATGAACACTTTTGCCGGGCCGGGGGAAATCGCCGCCACAATACCGTCGGCGGCCCCGGCCGCGCCTACGTGCATGGCCCCGATAAAGGCTGACAGACGATCATTGGTAAAGCCGGAGTCCTCTCTCCCGGCCGGTCCGCCTCTGAACACGATCTTCGTAAGCTGGGACCATGTCTGCCAGAGGTGAGCCGTGTGCAGAAGGCCCGGCAGAATGGATGTGGACTCGGATTCCGATAACAGGGGGACAAGGGAGGGAACGGTCCGGTAATGATTTTCATTCTTTTCCAGGAATCCTAAAGCACTGAGGGCGTCCAGCAGGATGGTGGTAGCCCTGGGATCGCCTTTTAATTCCCCCGCGATTTCTTCCGCGGATAAGGGAGTGGAAGCAGCCAGGCTGAAGAGGTTTAACTCTATGCCCGTTAAAAGCAGGCGGCATTCCATAAAACTTCGCGCAATGCCGTAAATCGATTCCTGGGTGAATTCTCTGGTCATGTTTGCCCTCCTTTAGTGGAAATACCCGTTTTTATCATTATTATCATGCCTTGTTTGATGAAAAGTTGCTCTTTGATCGAAAGAGTTTAAAACAAGAAAAAGGCAGGATCAAGAAGAAAAAACGGTCAAGTGAGCCGGGGAAATCCTGAAATCCCGGTCAGGGACTTCCTCATGGAAAGGAAGCAGGGGATCTGATGAGTCTATCTGAAGTTCAAGGGTTTCAGGTTTGGGTGGGAGTTTCCGGGTGGTTGCCGTAAAATCAGGTCTGAAAATATCTTGTTGTCGCTTCCCGGTCTTCGATATTGCTGATAATCCGCATCAATCCCGGCAGTTGGGGCAGGCCCGGGGATCCCCTTCGTAAATCTTTTGAAACAAACCCACCCAATTCGGTTGGGTTTTTATTTTCATCCGGTCGTTCGACCTCGAGGCTCTCGAAAGGTTCCAGGGCACCGGGGAGAGGGCCTCTTGATTTTCTTTTTGACGAAGTCCCCGGGAGGCGCTACTATAGATTCTCTAACCGCGTATTCCCGCCTCGTCAAAAGTCGTATTTTGATTTTTTCGAGGTTGACCATATTGATAAAAGGAGGAAACAAACATGGCTCCAGAAGCCCTGAACAATCTGAAAGTCCTGGAATTCGCCCGGGAGGTTTCAGGACCCTATTGTGGAAAACTCTTCGCTGACCTGGGGGCTGAGGTCATTAAAGTTGAACCGCCGGAGGGCGATCCTTCTCGTTCCTACGGGCCTTTTCCCGATAACACGGCCCACCCTGAAAAAAGCGCCCTGTTTCTCTATCTCAACACCAATAAAAAGGGGGTCACTCTTGATCTGAATCAAGACGAGGGAAGGAAACGATTCGGGGAATTGGTCCAATGGGCCGACCTGCTTATCGACAATCATCCCCCTGAGGTCCTGGAGAAAAACGGGTTTGGCTGGGATCCATTGCAGCGTCTCAACCCCGGTCTTATATACGTCTCTATTACCCCCTACGGGCGAACCGGGCCGAGATCAAAGGTAATGGGGGATGAATTGACCGTTATTCACGGAGGCGCCCTGGCCAATCTCTTGCCGGCCCGCTCCATGGATATCAATCTTCCTCCCGTAAAAATGGGCGGTTACTTTGCGGGATATCACGGCGGGCTTGCCGCCGCTTTGGCTGGATTGGCCCTTTTCATCGGACAAGAGGATAAAAAAACAGGCCGGGTGGTCGACATATCGCTGGAGGAGGTCATGTTGGCCCTGGTAAGTCCTGTAATCGCCAGCACGCGGTATCACGGTACAACCTGGTCCCGCGTTCCGGACAGACCCCCGGCCATGGGTCGCATGGAAACCAGTGACGGGTATATTGTTTTGGGAGCGGCAGACGATCACCATTTCAGGGCCTTCAGAGAACTGATGGGTAAACCGGAATGGGCCGCCAGCAATCGCTGGGATGACCGATACTATCGCCTGAATCACCTTATGGATATCGCACCCATGATGGATGCCTGGATGATGCAACAGAAAAAAGACGACATACATCATCGGGCGGCCCAGGCCAAGATCCCCATCGGCCCATTTAACACGGCCGCCGACCTGATGGATAACGAACAGTATAAAGCCCGGGGATATTTTATTAAGATCGAACATCCTGTGGCAGGAAAATATCCCTATCCGGGCTGGCCCTATCGAATGACGGCCTCACCCCCGGGGATAGAACGCCCGGCCCCGCTCCTGGGGCAACACAATAATGAGATATTCGGGTTAAACAGAGAACTGCCGAAGAAAGCAACAACCCCCGGCACCGATACCAGGGTTTCGGAGAACTCACGCCTTCCGCTGGAAGGCCTCCGGGTTCTGGATTTTAGCTGGGTCTGGGCCGGCCCCTATGGCTGCCGACTCCTGGCCGAGCTCGGGGCCGAGGTGATTAAGATCGAAGGGCATAAAAGATCCGATCTTACCAGGAGATCCGTGGTCTGGCCGCTCCCGGATTCGGTCCCCACAAAACTAAGACCTAACCAGGGTCTGGGAAATATTACGGTCAATCTGAACAAGAAGAGCCTCACCCTGGATTTGGGCAAACCGGAAGGGGTTCGGATTGCCAGGCAACTGGCGGCCAAAAGCGATCTGGTGATCGATAATATGCGACCGGGCGCCATGGAAAAACTGGGGCTCGGTTACGAAGAACTGAAAAAAGTCCGGAGGGATATCATTGTCGCCACCCTTTCCAGCCGGGGATACGGTGGGCCCCATACGGACTATCTGGGTTTTGCCACCATTCACCAGGCCGTCGGCGGAGTGGCCTATATCTCCGGACATCCGGAAAGTCATCCCACTCACGGGACTCCCGGGGACGCGGATCTGATGAACGGGTTGACCCTGGCCTATGCCGCCCTGGCCGCCCTGCATCACCGATCGAAAACAGGGGAAGGTCAATTCATCGATTTTTCCCAGTGCGAAGGCGTGAGCAGCCTGATCGGTGAAACCCTGCTTGGGTATGCGATGACCGGCCGGACCCAGGAACGCATGGGCAACAGACATCCTTTTTATTGCCCGCACAATCTCTACCGATGCTGGGGGGTGGATCGGTGGCTGGCACTTGAGATTCATTCGGACCGGGAATTCGCCATACTGGCTCAAATAATAGCCAGACCCGACTTGGTCGAAGATCCCCGATTCGCGGGCCTGTCCTCGCGGAAAGAGAACGAGAACGAACTGGATGGGATTATCGAATCCTGGACATCCCTGCGGGACCGCGACTGGATGGTCAACGAATTCTGTAAGGCCGGCCTGGCCGCGGCCCCTTCCCGGGAGGCAAGGGATGTGTATGCCGATCCGCATTTCCGCAAGAGAAACGTCTTTCTGCAAATCGAGCATCCGGAAATCGGCCAGCTGGAAATCATCGACAGTCCCTGGAAAATCAGCGGACTGGAAAAGCCCAACAGACATGCGCCCTTACTCGGAGAGCATAACGATTACGTGCTTAAAGATCTGCTGGGGTTGAGTGATGAAGAAATCAACCAGCTTCAGGAAAAGGAAATCATCCTGGGGGACAGTGGATCGGAGTTTTATCTGGATTAAAGAATAAGCCCGGGGTTTGTTGTCAAACGAGATCAGAGATTAGAAGGAGGTGGGAATACTCTTTTTTCTGGATGCTCAAAAAGGTCCAGATACAAGACGGGCCTTTTTGTTCGCCCCACATCGCCGCTCACTCCCACCCCTTGGGGGCGGTGCCCGGTTTCAGCATCCGGTCAATCGGGGAAATAGCGGACGCAAACGCCGACTTCCGAAGCCTTGTTCAGATCCCAGTCCGCAGCCATGTTTTCAACAGCGGTCCTTAACTCCGGGTCGATATAGGTCGCTGCGATCTTGAATCCCTGTTCCTGATACACCTGGGTGGGCATTCCGCCCATGTACTCGATAATGGATCGGTATCCCGGGCATCCCTTGGCGATGACGGCTTCAAATCCGGCACCTTTCGCCCACTGTAGTGTTTCATTCAATAGACGCAACCCGATTCCTTTTCCAAAATAACGCGAATCACGGGCCTGGGTATTGTCGGTTTGTCCGACATGATAGCAAAATAAGGACAGGGTCTTTCCGGGCAGGTCCGGGGCATGGCCCTGAAAGTCCATCCAGTAAAGCGGATCATGAAGTCCCCGGGGAGATACGGTGTTGGGGAGATAGGGTCTGAATTGAAGCTGTCCGATGTGTTTTTGGTGATCAAATGCGAGCATAGCGGAAGATCCGATTCGGGAGATCCGATCCCGGATCTCTTCTGAATCTCCCTGTCAGCGCGTTGGTAAATAATCGATGTCCCCCACCGTAAACAGGCGATAGTGAAAATCGTTGGCTTGCACAGTCATCCCTCCGTTCCTTTTTCCGTTCCCTTAATGGAACAAAAAATGTTTTTCATACCAGGTTAGCTTTTTTCAAATTTACTACGGCCAAAGACCCACACAGACCACAGCGGACTTTTTCCCCTGGGGACCCTCGCCGGGGAAAACCTGCCTGGCCGAAAAGGCCAGCAGGATGGATTGACAGGTCGTCAATCCGCACCTGTCCTTCCCTCTGCCTTTGTCTGCCTTGTCCGCGGCAGAAAATGATTCAGAAATCGACCCTTTTCAAAAACCGACCGCAGTACAATTTTTTCAGGATTGAAGGGCGGTCTCCAGCTTGATTTTTGCCCAATCGGGGAGGTCCTTTGGAAAACCGAGCCTTTCCTCCAAAATTTCGGCAATATTCAAGAGCAAAAATTCTTGATGGGGTGCCGCAACAATCTGAACCGAGACCGGCAGGTTGTCTTCGGTCAATCCGCTGGGAATCGCAATAGCAGGAAATCCCAACAGATTGATGGGTCCCGTAAATCCGGCATTCCAGGGATCCGTTCCCTCCCCGATGCGGGTTGCCGGATTTGGTGTGGTTGGCAATATCCAGGCATCCACCCGTTCAAAAAGTTTTCCGGCCTCTTCAACAAGTTTGGAACGTATCCTTTGGGCCCGAATATAATCCACCGCACTGATAAGGTGGCCCTGTTCAAGAAAGGTTCTAACATCCTCGCCGAAACCGTCCGGATTTTCGGCCAAACGTTCATGATGAATTTCACTGGCCTGTCCCAGGGTCATGGTAAAGGCGGCACTCAAAGCGGCCTCAAAACCCGGGATTTTCTCCTCCACCACGACTGCCCCCTCTTCTTCAGCGAGAGCAAAGCTTTTCAGATATTGCTGCCAGGTCGTTTTGTGGCAAAAAATTTCCTGGACCACAACCGGTACGCGGGCGATTTTCAGGCCGCGGAGTCTTTTTGAAGCCGAGGGGACAAGATTTTTCTTTCTTTTGATGGATTCCAGTTTTTGCTGTTCCAGCGGCCTCAGCATGGCTTTAAAAAACAGCTTCGCGTCTCCCACGCTTCGGGTCATGGGCCCGACATGGTCCAGGGTGTATCCTAAAGGAAAAATCCCTTCCGTGGGGAGCAGGCCATAGGTTGGTTTAAGCCCGACAATTCCGCAAAGAGCGCTTGGAAGACGGATGGAGCCCAGGGTGTCTGTGCCTAGGGCTCCGGGAACCATTCGTGCTGCAACGGCCGCCCCGCTGCCGCCGGATGACCCGCCGGGAATATAATCGGGGTTCCAGGGATTACGGCATATACCGAAGTGCGGGTTGGACGAGGTACCCCCCCAGGCAAATTCGTGTAGATTGGTTTTTCCAAAAATAATTACCCCGGATTTTTTAAGACGATCGACAATGGGGGCATCTCTATCCGCTGGCGGGGCCTTTCGAAAAAAGGACGACCCCTGGGTGGTCACTGCCCCGGCGACATCGATGAGATCCTTGACGGCGATGGGGATTCCCCCCAGCAATCCTTCAGGGGCGGAAACTGTGGAATTCATAGAACGGGCCTGCGCAAGGATTCGATCTTTATCAATGGAGATAAAGGCTTTTAAGTGATCGTTCAGGAGGTCGAAAGTCTTTAGACAGCTCTCCACGATCTCAACCGGTTTCAGTTCCCCTTTTTTAATCAGTTCACACATTTCTGTCAGATGGAGATCCCTTGGCTCGGTCATGAGGCAACCTCCTTAAGATCGAATGGAAGATCATCATGAGGTCTGGATCCGGTTACATCCGATTGAAAAAGTATGGTCCGGATCACCCGGACCATTTCCAACACCCCGCCCTTTTCAGCCATCTTATCCGCCCGTTCCTTTGGTATTTTCAGCCCCTGTTGATCTCCAAGGGTAATGATAAATTCTGTTTTTTCCATAAAGCCTCCCAAAAAACTTTTTCTTGCCCACGGCAACCCATTTTCTCTTCTTATAAAACCACATAGCGGCCGGCGGCGAGCGTTAGGTCAAATTTTTTTTGCTTTAGGTCTTCCCCATTCTTTGGTCATTGTCTTGTCAGGCTATCTGGTCGCCGGAATAACCGGCAGATCAATATAGGAAGCGAATTCTGCCTGGTGAAAGATAGTCTGTATGACCGGTTTTCCCTCCGCATCTTCACCAAAGCGATTCCCGGTGTTCAGGTTACGGTCGATCCTGGGAAAATTGCTGCTGGAGATATCTAAACGAATACGGTGTCCGCGGTTAAAGACGATACTGGTTGCTCCCATATCCATGATGTACTCAAGAACCACACCTGGTTTGACAAGTTCGGGTTTCAAAAGCGACTTGCGGTAACGGGCCCTGATACAGCCTTCGGCTATATTATAGGCCGCCCCGTCCGGATAGACATCCACCAGTTTGGCCGTGAAATCCGTGTCCCGGGCCTGAGTGGAGGCGAAGAGGTGCAGGGATAACGGTCCGGTCACTTCAAGGTTTTCCCGCAATTCGGGGGTAGTATAACACAGAACATCATTTCGCTTTTCAAGGTGGGTCTGGTCCAGGGGGCCCGGTACCAGTATTCCGGCCGGAAGGTTCCTTCCCCCTTGGGTCGGGACCGGGAATCTGGGGTCGTAGGTATAGATATCCGGAGGTTCGGAGCCCGGATTCTCTTTGTCCAAGAGGCCGTCTCCTGCCGCTGAATTGGCGCGGCCCCTGCTGTGGAGGAAAAAACGCTGCCAGGTCGTTTCAGGCGGAGGCCAGGTCTCGGCGTTTTTCCATCTGTTCCGGCCCATAACAAAGTATCGGATCGGAACCAGATGCCGGCTTTCAATCCCTTTCAGGTATTTATTAAAAAAGGCGATATGCCTTTCCATGGCAAACCCGGCCGGTCCCGAGGCGTTCGGACCGAAATGAAGCCCTCCCACGTAAGGCGTCAGGTTTGTCTCATGGGCCCAGGGACCGCAAAAGACGTGCTGTCCTTCCCTTGCTTCCCGTGTGCCGCCTTTTTCCCTCATATTCAGAAAATTCTCGAACAAACTTCCCAGAAAAAGATCGTACCATCCCCCGGCATGAAAACAAGGCACCTTGACTTTTCCATATTTCCAGCAGAGATCCTCATCGGATTTCATCCCGGCCAGGGCCCCTTCGCCGATGCGGGCGGCAAAGCCTTCTGAGAGTCCCTCAAAATTAAAGTACGGAAGATCTTTCAGGGGCAGGTAACGGCAGACTTCTTCAAGATTCAGCAGGGCGTAACCCACTTTCCGGCGCATCTCAGTGACCTCTTTTCCATCCTTGGCCATCTTTTCGATCATATCGATAGCCATAGCCCCAAACCAGCTGACGGACTGTTCCAGGTCCACCACACCCCTTCTCCTTGTATCACTTAAGGGACCCGAGGAGATAATGGCCGGGGCAATGGCCATCAGATGTGGAGGTTCTTCCATGGCGGCCTCCCACTGGACCCGGCCCAGGTAGGAACCGCCGGCCATGCCGATATTCCCGTCACACCAGGATTCTGCCGCGACCGTTTCAATAGTATCGTAACCATCCGGGCCCTCCGCGCTCATGGGCATAAACTCCCCTTCCGAGGCAAATCGTCCCCTGGTGTCTTGGATAATAATGGCATATCCCTCAAAGGCCGCGCGGGTAGCCGGCAGATAACCATAACTACCGGTCAGGTATTTATTGTAGGGCGTGCGAATTAGAATCGCCGGATATTTCTCCCTGGTATCCGGCCGGTAAATATCGGCCCGCAGTTTCACCCCATCACGCATGGTCATCGGGATATCTCGGTCGATACGTATTGAATGGATCATAAGCTTCTCCTTTCGGTTTTCCTAAATTACCTGCCGATACTGACCATATACCTGAGCCTTGATAGAAGCTGAAGCGCTGAATATTGAAAATTCGACAGGTAAAATTTGATGAAAAGAATATTAAAAAAAGAAAAAGGCACCGTCAAGGAGAAAAAAGGCCAAAAGCAAGAGGACAAAAGCAAAAAGGGGTCAGGCCTTTTGTCTTGGTATTTTGGGCTAATGAAATATGGGTATAGTTCACAGAGTCAAGCATTAAGATATTGTCCCCGGAATTAAAGTGGCGCGCTTGCCTGTAGAATCTGCTTGATGTTAAAGAGGTATTATTTAGTGCCTGCGATAATCCCTGTTGAAATTAGTTGACAACGATTAGAAACCGGGGGTACCATGCCCCCGCTGGTCGAGTTTTCCAAAACGAGCGAATTCTCATATATCGATTGCTTTTCAAGGGCAATCAAAATTTAAAAGGAGGGTCGTCTATGAAAAAAGATCTTTGGATTGTTGTCGTTTCCTTGGCGCTGGCGGGGATGTTCGTCGCTGGAGACGCTCTTGCACAAAAGAAACCAGCCAAAAGCAAGATCCCGCCTCTCATTGGAATCGCTTCGGCAGGTGTCGGGAGTGCCGGTCACTCCATGGCCGTGGCTTATGCACCGATTCTACAAAAATACTTCGGCGTGCCGGTGAGAGTCATGCCGGCCTGGTCAGCCGGGGTTAATCTCAGCCAGATTAAGGACAGGAAGGCCCATTTTGTTGGAGGAGGGGCAAGCCAGAGTATGGCCGTAGATGCGATTGTGGCCAGGGATTTCTTCGCCAACCACGAGTGGGGACCTCAGGAAGTCGGGACCATCTGGCACAACTACGCCTGCCCCTATGGAATAATGGTACGGGGTGATTCCGATATCAAGACCATGGCCGACCTCAAAGGGAAAAAAGCGGCCATTTATCTGGTTTCACCAGCCTGGAAACTCGGTCTTGAGGCTTGTCTCGCTTTCGGCGGATTGACCATGAAAGATGTTCAAACGGTTGAAGTCGGTGGGTATGACCACACTGCCAGGGCTGTTGCGGACGGCCGTGCTGACTTTACCTACAATGCTCCGATCAGCACAGTGACCATAGAAGTCGCCGAGAATCCGAAAGGGATCAGATACCTGCCGATGGATCTAAAGGATAAGGCGGGGTGGGAAAGATTTTGGGCCATCCGTTCAGACTCCGGCGGTGCTGTCTGCACCACGGGCGTGAAAGCCGCACACGGCGTCCCAATGGTCAACTCTCCCTTCGTCGTCTGGACCTACAAGTGGGTAGACCAGGATTTTGTCTATCAAATCGCCAAATTTTTCTCAGAACAGCATGATCAATACAAGGGGCTTCATCCCAACCTGCCTGATATGTCCTTTGAAAACATGGTGAAATTTAAGGACACGGCGGCGGCGATACCCATTCTTCCCGGAACGGTCAAGTACCTCAAGGAAAAAAAGAAATGGGATGCCTCCGATGAAAAGTGGAATAATGCCCAGTGGGCCAAGCAAAAAAAATTGACCGAGTTGTGGGATACGGCCACGGAAGAGGCTAATTCGAAGAAAATCAGGATCGATTATAAGAACAAGGCCTGGATGGAACTCTGGGATAAATACAAAAGTGATACCCCTCCCTTTAAGGCCCGGATGAAATAATAGGGCCTTGGTGGTGCATGAGCGGTATCGGGGGCCCCCGATACCGCTCCCCTTACTTCACCGGCGAGGAGGGCTTTCCGAATGAGTCGTGATGAATCAAAAAAAGATCTGGCCACCGAGACTCGTTATCGTGATCTGGGCGGGTTTTTAAAAGTTGTTTTTTACGTCTTTGTTGCACTGGCCCTGTTTCTGGCAATAGAGTTTTTCTTCTCTCTCGGCCTCGGGGGGATTCATATTTCAAACTGGCAGTATTATTACCTGCTGATCGGTATATTACTCCCTTTCGTCTTTCTTTTTATGCCGGCAAGAAAAGCGGCGTCGCAGAGGATCCCCTGGTACGATATGGTGGCGGCGGCATTGGCCTTTGTCATTCCCGTCTATTTCTCTTTTTATGTGATGGACATGCAGATGGGCGGCTGGTCCATGCACCCAACGCCTTTTAACTTTTCGGCCGCCCTTATCCTGAGCCTGCTCACGCTGGAATCCGCACGGAGGGCGGGCGGAATTATATTCTTTTTTGTCTGTCTCTTCTTTGGTGTCTATCCGCTCTTCTCCCCTTTTATGCCCGGGATTTTCCAGGGTCCGGAGTTTGATCTTTCTACTGTCATCGGCCACCTTGCCTTCGATAGTGAAGGGTTCATGGGCATCCCCATGCAGGTGGTCGGCGGAATCCTTATCGGGTTTCTGGTGTTTGCCGGCTTACTCATCAGGACCGGCGCAGGAGAATTCTTCCTCAACCTGGCGATGGCCATAGCGGGGCATACCCGCGGCGGCCCGGCCAAAGTGGCCGTGATCGGCAGTGCTTTCTTCGGCAGCCTCAGCGGCAGTATCTTTGCCAACATCGTCGGGACCGGTTCGGTAACCATTCCGGCCATGAAAAAGGTGGGCTTTCCACCTCACTACGCCGGTTCCGTCGAGGCCTGCGCTTCAACCGGAGGGGTCCTGATGCCGCCGGTCATGGGAGCGGTGGCCTTTGTCATGGCATCGATGACCGGCATTCCCTACGCCAAAATCATGGTTGCGGCCTTTGTTCCCAGCATCCTCTATTATCTGGGATTGTTGATTCAGGTTGACGGCTTAGCCGCCCGAACCGGGCTCAAAGGAATGTCCAAAGAGCAAATTCCCGGCCTCTGGACTACACTCAAAGATGGATGGCACTTCATTTTTGTACTTTTTGTTCTTGTCTGGGGACTGGTGTACATGCGCTGGGAAGCAATCACTCCCTTTTATGCCTCCGCACTACTGATCGTTCTCTCCATGCTGAGGAAAAAGACCAGGCTTAACGGCCGTAAAATCCTATCTCTGCTGGACGGCGTGGGTAAACTCCTGGTTGACACCCTGGGCATCATCCTGCCCATCGCTCTGGTCATCTGCGGCCTGGTGGTTACGGGCGTGGCTCCCTCTTTTACCTCCGGAATCGTGGCCTTGTCAGGCGGCATCCCTTTCGTGGCCCTTCTTTTTGGTGCGGCCGCCTGCTATCTCCTGGGAATGGTCGGCATGCTGACCGCCGCTTATATCTTCCTGGCCATGAGCCTGGCGCCGGTGCTGATCGCCGCCGGGTTCAACACCCTCGCCACTCACCTCTTCATCCTCTACTATGCTATGCTCTCAGCCATTACCCCGCCGGTGGCGGCCGGGTCCTTTCTTGCCGCAGGGATTGCCGGCGCACCTCCCATGAAGACCGCCTGGCAGTCCATGAAGATGGGCATCGTTATCTATATCGTTCCCTTCTTCTTCATCTTTGAGCCTTCTCTTATCCTTGAGGGGCCGATCTTGAACACCTTGTTCCACTTCAGCACCGCAGTTGCCGGGATATTCCTGCTGGCGAGCAGTGTGGAAGGCTACATGCTCTGGAGAGGGACGTTATCACCGATAACACGGGTACTGATAGGATTCATCGGACTCATGCTTGCCGTCCCTAATGGGAAAGTCACTCTTGTCGGTGGCTGCTTGGGTCTACTGTTTTTCACCTGGCCTTATTTATGGAGTCGAGTATTCAAGAAAATTGCAGCCCCCTAAGTCACACCACCGGCCACGTGAACGGCTTGCAGATTCCGCAATAACCCCGCGGCCTTCAAAACCGCGCCGAGAGAACTGATTTCCCCTGGGCGGCCGTCATCATTGGGCCAGGCATCGTTCGTGGTTTTAGGCCCTCTTCTTTCAAAGAACCCACAGTTACAAATTTTCCTCTTTCAGTAACCGCCGTAGGACTTTCCCGGTAGCGGTGGCCGGCAGACTCTCTCTGAATTCTATTGCCCGGGGATACTTATAAGCCGCCATCTTCTCTTTGGACCAGGAAATAATGTCCTCTTCGGTAATTTTCCCCTTATATTCCGTCTTTAGCACAATAAAGGCCTTCACGCTCTCACCCCTTGAGGAATCCGGTATGCCGACAACTCCAACTTGAGCCACGGCAGGGTGCTTCAAGAGCATCACCTCCACATCCTCCGGAAACACGCTGTAGCCGGAACACTTAATCATCTCCTTGATTCGGCCAATGAAGTAGAGGTAGCCGTCATCATCAAAGCGGCCGATATCCCCGGTATAAACCCAACCGTCTCTGAGAGTTTCGGCCGTGGCTTCCGGCTTGTTCCAGTAACCTTTGAAAACCCCGGGATTGCGGACCACAATTTCACCCTGTTCATCCGGTTCCATTTCTTTCCCTGTTTGCGGATCGATGATTCTGAAGTCTGTTTCATAGACAGGGATACCGTTGGAGCCGTATTTACCTTTATCATAGGGCATGTAGGTGTCGGAGGTATGCGTTTCACTCAGTCCCCAGCCCGATTCATGGATGACCGAACCGTGAGTGAAATTTTTCCAGGCCGTGACGATCTCTTCGGTCAAGGCCACTCCAAAACTGATACAATAAGTTTGGCGCAGAGAACTTAGATCCCATTTCCCAGCATTCGGCTGCTGTATTAGGGCCAACAACATGGGGGTAGTTCCGGACCAAAGGGTGCAATGATACCTTTCAAAGGCCGAAAGAACCGCTTCCGCATCAAAACGTGTCAGCAGGACATTAGTAATCCCACCATAGACGGGCAGGCCCAACCCCTGGTTATTACCGGCAATGTGGCAAATGGGCATGACCGTTAACCTGATATCGTCTGGTTGCGTTTTGTTGAAATGAAAGGCGCTGGCAATTTTGAAGAGGGCGTTGCCGTAGGTCAACATAGCTCCTTTGGGCCGGCCGGTTGTGCCGGAGGTATAGACGATCATGTACACATCCTCCCAGATATCAATATCCACCAAAGGAGCCTGCGCTGGATAAATGCGCAGCGCTTCCATCATGTCCCGAGTTCCAGGGTAACCCTTTTTCTCCAGTTTAAGTTCCTTAGGCACGGGGATCGTCGGATCTGATGGGGCCATGTCCCGGTAGTTGGTAACCACCACCTCCTCCAGGCGGGTATTCGCTTGGATATTCTTCACGAAGGGGTAAAGGTCATCAGCGGTCACGATAACCCTGGCCCCGAGATCATTGACCTCATACTCCAGCTCCCACTCCTTGAACATGGGACTGGCCGGGCCGACAACAGCGCCCAGCTTCTGAATTCCGTAGTGGGCGATGACGTATTGGGGGCAGTTCTGCATAAACAAAACGACGTTATCCTTTTTTTGGACACCTATCCCCCTCAGAAAGTTGGCAAAGCGATCGGTATATTCATCCAATTCCTTCCAGGTAATTACCCGTCCGTAGAAGATATAGGCGGGCTTATCTGGAAAATCCCTGGCGTTTTGTCGGAGATACTCATGGAGGGGTTTTTCCCCCAGGCGGTATTCGAGCTTGGCCGAAACTCCCTTCGGCCAATTCTTCATCCAGATTCGCTCCATTTCTTCCTCCTAACTATTTTTTGATAAGAAGTTGATTTTTGAGGGAAGAGTATAAAACGAGAAAAAGACCCGATCAAGGAGAAAAATGGGGAGGAAGGCAGGGAGACGAAAAGAGTTTTCTGAAGAACATGGGATTAAGCAGGGCTGGAACTAAAAACAGAGGGGGATACGGGGAAAAGAAGAGACAGACTCCCAAAATTCAGACGCACCTCTCTTTATTACTCCTGACCTGCCTTTATCTTAAACCGCTTAGTGATCCGAGGAAATTCCGAAGTCCAGATCTGGGTGGTCCCTATAGAAATGAAGCTGGAAATTGAAGCTCCCTGCACAAGGGTACAGGGAATCTTCCCTGCAAGGAAAATGTTTATTATGGCAGTTCGCTCACTAACCCACGCTGTAAGCTGATGGGGGAATGCGCCTTTTCGGCAAGCTCAAGGCCCGGAGCCCGTCGAGGGGCTCGCTGTTCATGTTCGAGTAGTTCATCTGAAGTGCGAGGGATTTGGGTTTGGGCGGTCTTCTCCGGCAAGTTGGGTATAAACCCAAATGACCTAAAATCTTGTCGTTCGCTTCCCGGTCTTCGATAATGCTGATAATCCGCATCAATCCCTGGCATTGGGGGCAATCAAGGAGGACCAACCTCTAGATCATTTGAATCAACAGGGCCGGAATAAGGCGCTATAGGGTTTTGCGTTATCGTCTGGTTCTACGACAAAGGGAATGCGGCCATCTTGATTTTCTTTTTGACGAATCTTCAGGGAAAGGTTATCATAGATCCGCTTGAGTCACCTCATTTCCCGTCCTTTTAACAAGCCGTGCCTTTTTATGAGGGAGTACTCTACCCATTATACTTTTTTTTAAGACATTTAATTTAAAGGAGGAACCATCAATGGCGGAATTTAAAGTAATCGATACCCTGTTCCCACTGCTTCTGAAAGAATGGCAACAGAGCTGGGTCAGTGCCACAAACTCCCCGGGGGAGTTGAAATGCGCGGTCGAAGCTGCCTGGGGGGAGGGATATCCAAAGGCCGAAGACATAATTAGAGCAATGGATGAAGCGGGTGTCGAAATTGTGCTGGCAACCGACCTGCTCGCTTGGTCTTACCGCAGGCAGACACGGTTTGCCATCGATATGACCGGGATTATCGAGGAAATGACCCTCTCTTACCCGGGAAGGCTATTCGGGCTTGCGGATTACGACCCTTTCAGGATAAGAGAGAGCCTGGTGAAACTCGAAGCGGATGTCAAAGAACGCCAGTATAAAGGGGTTTATATTCATATATACGGATACGACATTCCGCTGGATCATCGCAAAATGTATCCTCTTTATGCCAAATGCGAGGAATTGGATCTTCCCGTCTCCATGCAGACCGGCCATGTCCTTGAAGCCATGCCCAGCGAACACGCCCGTCCCATCTACCTTGACCGGATAGCCACCGATTTCCCGGGACTCACCCTTATCGGAACTCATACGGGATATCCCTGGGTGGATGAAATGATCTCCTGCACCACCAAGTGGCCCAATGTCTATCTCAGTATCAGCGCCTGGCTGCCCCGCTACTTCCACCCCTCCCTGACCAACTTCATGAAATCAAGGGTCGGGTCCGAAAAAATCCTCTTTGGCTCAAACGGTCTCTCCTGGAAGCGTTATAATGAACAAATGGCCGAAATGGGCCTTAGAGAGGATTCGCTTGAAAAAATTTTGTATGGGAATGCCAAAAGAGTCTTCAAATTATAGAGAAACCGGCCCCTAAGCTTTAAACAAAAAAAGCCCGTTTTCAACCTTGATTGAAAACGGGCTTATAAAAATTCCCGGCGGTGTCCTACTCTCCCATCCCGCTTTAGCGGGACTGCCCAGGCAGTACCATCGGCGCAGAAGGGCAAAACTTCTCTGTTCGAGATGGGAACGGGTGTGGCCCCTTCGCCATTGTCTTCGGGAAACCATATTACCATTTCGTATTTCTGATTTCGGATTTCGGAATAACCTTGGAATCAGTCGGTTATTTTGAGTCACCGCCGATAAAAATAAGTTGGTTTCTTCTTAACCTCCCCAGCTAATGTTTTGCTAAGCACTTTTATAACGAACGTCCCGTCCCATAAAAAACCTCTTCAAGGTTCACGTCTAGTGTACTGTAACCGAATTCGCTTTTCAGGGTTGTCCTTCCGGACCCCGTATCAGGTACGGGGCAGTTCCGATCCGGAATCCAGCATTTCAACCTGGATTATTGCTTTCGCCATGACGGATCAGGACGATTGTAAACCTGTTATTGAGACACTACCCTAGCCAAAAAGAAGGCCCCGTAGGACTCGAAGAATAAGCTTCAACAAACCTAATAAGTTGACTTCTAAAAAATAAGCCAAATTATCAAATCTTACCGTTTTATCCCGATTAAAGTTTTTCCCCTTAGGAACCGATATTTTTTTTGAAAGGGTATAAAAGGTATAGGGAGTGGGGACATATCCGGAAATAAGGATCGATGTTCTTTTAAGAGTCCGAAATAACCCATTTTTGCAGTTCTGCGAAAAGGGAATATCCGATGGATGGGGCTGGTTCCCTGCTTTGACGGGACAGATTCTGGACTCCCGTTTTGCGATACCGTCTTCGTAATTTTAATACGGACAACTCTAATTTTTGATTAAAAATAATTTAATTAAGGAAAATATTCATAATGATTAAAAAATCAACACTGACCATCAAATTGATCTGTGGATTCATGGTGATGGGGGTATTGCTTTTAATCGGTGGCTTCGTGGGAATATTCGGCATCTCCCGGATGAGTGAGAATCTGAGAAAATTCTCCGAGATTCGCCTGCCAGCTATCCAGGTTATCTCTGTTATGCGTGAAACCCAACAAACTCTCTCCGCTATAGAGCAGTCCCTTTTAACCCCTGAGTCTTTTGGAAATTCAACCGAACAAACCAAATTATTCAAAAATCTTGAAGAAGCCTGGGAACGGGCCGAAAATGGATTGAAGAGTTACGAGGCCTTGCCCAGAACCAAAGAGGGAGAGAATATTTGGAATAGCCTGAAAACGGCCTGGACCGTAAGGAAGAAAGACCATAATGACTTTATACAACTTTTAAAAAATGGAAAGCGGTCTGAGACCCTGGCTCTTTCTACAGGCCGGGCAGGAGAAAGCTCGGGCAAGGTGGAAGGACTTTTGAGGGATCTATCGGACCTCAATCTGAAACTTGGTGAGGAGGCCAAAAAAGCAGGACCGTCTTTGGAGTTTTGGCAGAAACGCATGGCCTTTGCCGGAACCATAGGCGGCGTTTTGATTGCCCTCGCCTTGGGATTTTATTTCACCCGCTCCATAACACGGCCGATTAGCCGTATTATCGAGAATCTTAATGAAATTTCAGATCAGTTTAGCAATGCTTCCCTGCATATTGCGGCCTCGAGTCAAAAACTGGCTGATGGGGCGTCTGAACAGGCGGCCGCCGTGGAAGAGACCGCTTCGGTCACCGAAGAACTTACCTCCGCCAATCGGCATCATGAGGAGTTTATACAAAATCTCCAGGTGAAAACCCACGAAGTGGAAGTGATACGCAAAAATACGTTAACAAACATCCAAGGAGCGGCGGTGGCGATGAAGGCGGTTAAAGAGTCAAGTGCCAAAACTTCAAAAACGGTTAAAATTATTGAAGAGATCGCTTTTCAAACCAACCTGCTGGCCCTGAATGCTTCGGTTGAGGCTGCCAGGGCGGGCGAAGCCGGTGCCGGGTTTGCCGTTGTAGCAGATGAGGTCCGAAACCTGGCGATTCGGTCCGCTGATGCGGCCAATAACACTAGTGCTCTTATTGAGCGAACCGTACAAACCATTTTAAGGGGAAGTGAACTGGTTGATAACTGTACGAGTAAGTTCCATGAGTTTTCCGAGTTGGCTGAGCATTATGTTTCGGCTATTCATCTTGCTTCGGATACTACTCAGGAAGAAGCAAGAGGTTTTGAACAGATTAATGTTTCAGTCAAGGAAGTAAACAACGTCGATCAAGAAAACGCTGCCTGCGCTGAGGAGACCGCTTCCGCCGCCGAAGAAATGAATGCCCAATCAACAGCTATGAAACGATATATCTCAGAATTGGCGGCTGTCATCGGACAAAATGGCATCAGGAACGGCTCATCTACCGAAGGCCGAAAACATTTTAAAATGAAACTTCTTCCACCGATAAGGGAAACAAAATATCTTGCCCCCGTTACTGGTCAAAGTGAGGTTTAAATCATGAGAACTATGAGATTAAATACCAAATTAATCGGTGCCTTCATGATTATGGGTTTGATCATCCTGATCGGTGGTCTATTAGGACCCATCGGCATCTCCCAATTAGGTGATGAACTAAGGGTAGTTGCCGAGGTTCATTTTCCGGCAATCTATAACCTCGGGACGATAATCGAGGCTCAAAAAAATATCCAAACAAGCACACAATCGCTACTAATCCCGGAGTTCTTCGGCAATGATGCTAAAAAGGATCGGCTTTTCCAGGAAATCAAACAAGCATGGGAACGGGCTGAGAGCGGATGGAAAAATTATGGGGCATTGTCTCGGAGCAAAGAAGGAGAAGTGATTTGGTCCAACCTAAAACCGGCCTGGGTAACATGGAAAAAAGATCATAATGAAATTATACAATATTTAAATGATGGAAAGCGCTCAGAGGCCTTGGCCCTATTTGTCGGGAGGGCAAGAGACAACGCCGAAAGGGCAGAGGGACTTCTAAAAAAACTCTCGGATCTCAACTTGAAACTCAGTGAAGAAGCTAAAAAGGAAGGGCGGGATTCGGGAAATTGGCAGAAAGGCATGGTTTTGACCGGTACGGGCATCGGAGTCTTTATTGCCGTTGTTTTTGGTATTTTTCTCGCCGGCTCCATCACCAAACCCGTTTATCGGACTATCACGAATCTTTCCGAAACTTGTGATCACTTCGCTACGACTTCCCAACAGATCGCCTCATCCAGTCATCAACTGGCCGGAGGTACATCAAACCAGGCGGCGACGGTGGAAGAAACTTCTTCCGCAATCGAAGAACTTTCATCAATAACTCAACAAAATGTTAATAAGGTTCAAATCCTGGAAAAAATATCAAGTGATACTGCTGTGAAGTGGAATGAGACTTTCGAATTTTTTAGACAGTTGAAAAGGGCGACGAAAGAGATCAAGCTTTCGAGTGAAGAAACCTCAAAGATTATCAAAACAATTGGGGAAATAGCCTTTCAGACCAACCTGTTGGCCTTGAGCGCCTCGGTGGAAGCGGCCCAGTCCAGTGAGTTTGGGACGGGATTCTCCGTGGTTGCCCAGGAGGTCCGCAACCTGGCCAGGCGTTCTACCGAAGCGGCAAAGAACACCACCACCTTGATTGAAGAGACCATCAAACTGATCAATAATGGAGAAAATTTAGTGATGGCCAGCATGGGAAGTCTTGTTGAATACGGGAGGGTCAGCACTCCCATCACCTCTTTTAGTGTAAAGGCGGGTGAAGTTGCCCAAAAGCAGGCCCAGGGGTTGGAACAGATCAATCTGGCCATCGCTGAAATCAGTCGAACGGCCCAAAGTAATGCATCCAGCGCCCAGGAATCCGCCTCCGCTGCTCAAGAGATAAACGCCCAAGCCTTAAGCATGATAAACGTTGTTGAAAAACTTAAGCAGGTGGCTGGTGTAACGGGATAAAACGGAGGAACATCGATAAGTTTTGTTTAAAAATCTTATAGTCTTACAATGGTTTGAAAAATGGCGTTTGAGAGAATCCTTCTCAATCGCCATTTTATTTTTAAGCAAGTCGTTTTTTGATAAGAACTTCCTTTTTGATTGGAAGAGTATAAAATAAGAGAAAAACCGAATCAAGGAGAAAAACAGGGCCAAAGGCAAGGGGACAGTGGGAATTTTTTGAAGAAAACCGGATTATGCAGGGGTGGTTTTTATATCTTCCCGACGGAGCATTCGATTTTTAGGCTGGAAATTTGGGCGGCCATATCGAAATGGTCGTCCACATGGAGGAGGGTGGCATCATGAGTCAGGGCGGTGGCGGCGATCAGGAAATCGGTATAGAGAATGGTTCCTTTTTTCTTCTTACTTGAAAGGCCAATTTAAAAGAACGTTAATAAAATAAAAAAACCCGTTTTCAACTGTAAATGAAAACGGGCCTATAAAAATTCCCGGCGGCGTCCTACTCTCCTATCCCGCTCCAGCGGGACTGCCCGGGCAGTACCATCGGCGCAGAAGGGCTTAACTTCCGTGTTCGAGATGGGAACGGGTGTGGCCCCTTCGCCATTGCCACCGTGAAACCGTTTTCGGAATGCGAATGACAGAGGAATTTTATGGTTGGCTTCGCGTTGGCGTGAAGGATCGAGTCAAGTGAAAAAAAGATTTGCTTTTCATAAAAATATTAAAGGCCTTCTTCTCGCTCAATAATCGTGGCATTCGCCATTCCGTGGCCGATACACATGGTCTGGAGACCGTAGCGACCGTCACGGCGCTCTAATTCATTCAGCAATGTCGTCATGATCCTTGCACCGGTTGCCCCCAGGGGATGACCCAGGGCAATCGCTCCGCCATTGGGATTTACTTTGGCCATATCCGGTTTAAATTCCCGAGCCCAAGCCAGTACCACCGATGCAAAGGCCTCATTGACCTCAATGACATCCAGGTCTTTCAGCGTAAGGCCAGTCTTTTGGAGTACTTTTTTTGTGGCCGAGATAGGCCCGGAGAGCTGCAGTGTGGGGTCAGAACCGACCGAGACGCGGCCGATAATGCGTGCCCTTGGTTTTAAGCCAATACGCTTGGCCCTTTCCCTGGTCATAAAAAGGATAGCTGCCGCCCCATCGCTCATCTGGCTCGAATTTCCTGCCGTGATTTTGCCCCCTTCCTTGAACGCAGGCACTAATGCTGCCAGTTGATCCATTGAAGTATTCCGGCGTGGACCCTCGTCTTTAGCAAATAAAACAGGGGTTCCTTCAGGGCTGTCGATCTCAAGAGGCATGATTTCCCGATCGAAACGCCCTTGGTCCTGGGCCTGGACAGCACGCCGGTGACTTTCGAGGGAATAGGCGTCTAATTCTTCACGACTTATCTGCCACTTCTCTGCTATGAGTTCTGCAGACTCTCCCTGGGGAATGACCCAATATTTCTTCGCCAAGCGTCTGCTAAATTTTGCTGCACTGTCCGCGCCCATAGGAACCCGGCTCATGCTCTCGATACCGGCGGCAATAACAACGTCCAGATCTCCAGCCTGAATGGCCTGTGTGGCAAAATGGGTTGCCTGATCACTGGAAGCACACATCCGGTTGATCGTGACGGCAGGCACTTCGACCGGGAAATCGGCAATCAAGGTGGAAAGGCGCCCGATATTCACCCCCTGCTCACCCGTAGGCGTACCGCACCCCATGATAATATCTTCCACCTCGCCAGGATCGATTCCCGAACGTCGAATGACTTCATTCAGCACCTCTGCCGCCAGGTCGTCAGGGCGGGTCTGGCTCAGGGTTTTGCCTCGCCTGCCAATAGGTGTCCGAACAGCAGCGACGATTACAGCATCACGGTTTGACTTTTCCATCCCTACAAGATCCTTCCTTAATAAATACGAAAATGCCCCTTTCTCAATCATACTAAGTCTGAAAAGGGGTTATGCAGGATTAACGTCATGGGATGGGGCCCATGTCCAGTTGTTCCGACCCCATGATTACTTTCGGGTTGTAAACAGTAATTTAGTACCGTTAAATTCTTTTTAAAAACACCTGTAAGAAATTACAGGTGTCTCATCAGATAGGCCTTCTGTGTTCGGGGAAAAAGGCAAAGACGACGGAGGGATTGGATTTTGCAAAATCGAGGTTTATTTCAGATCAATAAGCCCCAGGCGCAAAGCAATGGTTACCATCTGCGGTCGATTTACCGCCTCCATTTTTTCCATGACATTATAGACATGGAAATTTACTGTCCGCTCACTAAGACCGAGTATTTTAGATATCTCCCAGGAACTCTTCCCCTGTTGTAACCATTGCAACACTTCTGTTTCTCTTCTGGTGATATGAAGTTTTTTGGGACTTTCCTGTTTTGAAAATGGCGGGGATTCGGGAAATTCTAAAACTATGGGGGTGAAGCCCCCTCCCACAGTACCTTCTTCGTAAGGATTAAACTCCATCATGACAGACCCTCATATTTTAACGAATTTCGGTAATTTTTAGAAAACTCTGAATAATACTTAATCACTTCATATTTTATTTACCAGGTCACCCTGTTTTCCGGTTCTTTTAGAATATAAAACAAGAAAAAGAAGGGTTCAAGGATAAAATTAGTAAAAAAAAGGAGGAAAAAGGGGGAGATTGGAACGGGTAGGCCCCTTGGCCATAGCCACCGGGAAAAGGTGATCTCCTTAATCCAGCCAAAAAGACCTCTTTTATTTGAGAAAAATTCTATTCCAGAAGAAAATAAAGATAAGAGATAGGCCCCTATTTCCCAGTAGTTCCGAAACCTGTTTCTGACGATTATGGAAATTTTAAAATTATTATCTTGATATATTATATAGAATAGATACTATCTTAAATATACTAAATACCAAAAGGCTAACCCTATGACTCAAACCTATGGGCATTTTTGTCCGGTGGCACGGACCCTGGAAAAAATCGGTGATAAATGGTCTTTGCTTATCATTCGCGATCTCTTGTCCGGCCCGCAACGGTTCACCGAACTCCTGGGCTATTTATATCATATTACCCCCAAATGGCTCACTCAGCGTCTCCGGGAATTGGAATCTTCGGGGATCATAGAACGGGACAAGCAGCCCGGCCGCCGTCAGGTCTGGTACAAGCTGACCGCCGCGGGACGCGATCTGGCTCCCATCGTGGACGCTCTGGCTGACTGGGGATTCCGTTATGCCATGCGGCCTCCCCTCCCGGGAGAGGTCGTCCACCCGGATCTGCTGATGAGGGCCCTGACGTCCTCTCTCAACAAAAAGGGCAAACGTTTGCCGCAGCCGGCCAAATGGTCGATGCAGTTCCCTCAAACCCAATATTCCCTATCTTTTAATAATAACTGGTCAAGTTGCCGGGAAGAGGACCCTAATTCTGACCTTAAAATAACCACGACTCCTGAAATTTGGGCTTCTGTTTTTACAGCACCGCGGTCGGATCGAAGTCGCTTGGCCAAGGCCATCGAGATTGATGGGGCTCCGGATCGGATCGAGGAATTTCTGCAGACATTCGGCATTTGAAACCAATAAAAGAAACCGGTTTCTGATCCTGACGATGGAGGCAATAAATAAAAAAAACCAAAGCTTCCGAAAGAAAAAAAAGAATTTAAAACAAGCCAATAAAACGACCCCCCGGAGGCCTCGCAGTTCAATTATTAAATCATCGGCATTTTTGGAGGAAAAAGATGAAGATATCAAAAAACAATAGACCGGGTAAACCCTATCCCTCCAAGGTCATCAAAGAAATCTGTATCAAGGCAGGGGCCGATGATGCCGGCTTGGTGGAGATCGATCGTAATTCGCTCAAAGGGGAAAGGGATGGCATCTTAATGGTTTATCCACGTACCCGGAGCATTATTTCCCTGGTCAAAGTCCATAATCGGGAAAATATTCAGAGCCCGGCCCGCTACCTGGCCAATGAAGAATATCATCACACCGGAGATAAAATTTCCAGCATCTCCAGGGAGATTCTCCATCGTCTGAATGAACTTGGTCTTCGGGGGGTGGCGGTCAATAAATCCTGGCCCATGGATTTGGGGCGGTGGCCTGGAAAGATCTGGGATGTCAGTCACAAAATCATGGCCGTGGAAGCCGGTCTCGGGCAGATGGGCCTGAACCGGCTGGTCCTGCATCCGAAGTACGGGAGTTTTATCGCCTTGACCAGTATTTTGGTCGATGGGGATATGGATGTCTACGATCAACCCCTCAAGGAAAACCCCTGTCTGAACTGCAATCTGTGTGAGGCCGTCTGTCCAACCGGGGCCATTACCAAAGGGCAAAACTTCGACTTAATGACCTGCAGCACCCATACCTATCGGGACAACATGGTGGGCTTCCTGAATTGGGTGGAATCTATGGTCACTGCGCAAAACATGGAGGAATACCGCTCCCATTTCACCGATCGGGAGACGGCTTTTATGTGGCAGTCCCTGATGTATCGGATGAGCTATCGCTGCAGTTATTGTATGGCCGTCTGTCCGGCTGGGGAAGAGAACAAGACGGATTACCTCAAAAATAAAAAGGATCATGTTGAAAAAGTATTGAAGCCCCTTAGAGACCGGCGGGAACCGGTTTACGTTATGGCCGGATCCAGAGCGGAAGGGAAGGCCAAAAGCAATCCCAACAAAGAAGTGAGAATCGTACCGGGGATAATTCGGACTCCACCGAAATAAAGCAAAGCGGAGAACCTCAGGAAAGGAGGGTACTATGGAAGAATGGAAAAAAACGGCTTGTGTATTGTGTGGTAATGGTTGCGGTCTGGAAGTACAGGTTCAAGACAATCGTATCGTCAAAGCCCGCGGAGACAAGGACAGCCCGTTCAGTGAGGGATATGTATGCAGAAAAGGACTGAACGTTGCCTATCATCAGCACAACAAAGACCGGGTGCTCTTTCCTCTTAAGAAGGTGGGAAATCGTTTTCAACGGGTCTCTTGGGATCAGGCCATCGGTGAGATTTCTGAAAAACTAAAGACTATCCTTAATGACCATGGTCCGCGCGCCTTGGCTTCTCTGGTCGGCGGCGGCGAGTTTGCTTTTCTGAGTGCGGGTTTTCCAGTTCGTTTGGTCAGGAGACTCGGTTCACGGTATAACTATTCAGCCGCTAACCAGGAGTTTGCCGGCAGATATTGGGCCCACGGCCTGACCTTGGGAAGTCAAAATATCCAGATGGAATCTGATTTTGAGAATTGCGACCTGCTGATGCTGGTCGGGAAGAATCCCATGATGAGCCATCATTTCCCCCAGTCACGGCGAAAATTGACGAAGATGTCCAAAGATCCTGATCGGCTTCTGGTGGTTGTGGACCCGCGGGTTTCTGAAACCGCCAGAATTGCCGATATTCATCTGGCGATCCGACCCGGCACCGATGCCCTTCTGATCAAGTCGATGATTTCCATCATTCTCAATGAAGGCATTTATAACCAAGAATATATTGCCAAATATACGGACGGGTTCAACGAGATCCTGCCCTGGTTCTCCGGCTTTGACGTCAAGGCCGCGCTAAAGGTCTGTGAGCTTGATTATGATCTGGTGGTCAAGGTCTGCCGGGAACTCACTACCCGGCGTTCATGTATTATTGATGACCTGGGAATACTGATGAACAGGCACAGTGCGCTGGTATCCTATCTACTGGTGGTGTTACAGGCTGTTTGCGGACGTATCGGCGTACCGGGCGGAAATTATTTGCGCGGAGGGGGATCCGGATCGGACCCCAGAGATCCAAAGGTCTGGAAAACATTATTGACGAATATTCCCGCCATCAATGGTACTTTCCCGCCTAACGTTCTACAGGAAGAAATCCTGAGTGATCATCCGGAACGCTTGAGGGCCGTGCTCTGCTACGCCACGAATCCATTACGTTCCTACGCCGATACCACGGCCTATGAAGAGGCCTTTCAAAAGCTCGATCTGCTGGTAGTGGCCGACATCGCCATGAGCGAGACGGCAGCCCTGGCCCATTTTGTTCTTCCCTGCAAAACAGCTTTTGAGTCCTGGGAAGGGAATCCCGGTGGTGGTTTCTCGAAGGTCTACGCCCGGATGAGGTCTCCGGTTGTGGAGGCGGAAGGTGAACAGAAAGAAAATGCCGAGATATTCACCCTGCTGGCCGACGCCATGGGATTCATCCCCCCTATTCCCGAATCGCTGTACGAGGCCGCCAGGAGCGGAACCCTCAAGGAGTACGGACAGAAATTAGGGGAATATATGATGACTTCCCCGGAAAGTGGCCAGGCCCTGCACTTTATTATCGCCAAAACGCTGGGCAGTACCATGGGCTCGGCTCACCTGGCCAGTATCTTCCCCTTGTTTATGCAATTGTCCAAGAACCGCCAGGAGGAGGCCGCCAAGGCAGGTTTTCCTGCAGGACCGGATCAGGGCCTATCCATGTTTCAGACTATTATGAATCATCCGGAAGGGGTATTGATCGGAATACGCGATCCGGAGAAGAACCTGGAGGTCAATATATCAATCAAGAACAAGAAAATTCAACTCTCTAATCCGGAAGTGGTCGATTGGATAAAGAAAATAAATCCTATGGACGAAGAAGTACAGCTCAAGCCCGATGAGAATTTCCCTCTGATCCTGATGGCGGGAAGGCATATGGACATGAACGCCAATACCAATATGAGAAACCCGGCTTGGAACAAAAACAAAAGAGCCTGCACCCTGGCCATAAACCCTGCCGATGCGGAAGCACTGGGTATCGTTGATAATCAGATGGTAAAGGTAGTCACGGAAGCAGGGGAGGAAAAAATAGAGGCCGAAGTAACCACCGATGCCAGAAAGGGCCAGGTCATCATGCCGCACGGCTTCGGTCTGGTATACGACGGTATTACCTACGGCGCTAACGTCAACCGCTTAGCAAAAAATACCAACCGGGATTTTGTCGGAACCCCTATGCATCGCTATGTCCCCTGCCGGGTGGAGGCGGTTTAATGAACATCCGGAATTATACTTTTGATGAATTTGTGGAACGGGTGAAGGCGTTTCACGGCTATGAAGCACCGGGAGTCATCATCGGAGGCTTTATGGTCGACCTGGCCTATCGCTTTCTTCCGGAAGGATGGCTTTTGGACGCCCTCAGCGAGACCCCGAAATGCCTGCCTGACGCCATACAGCTCTTAACCCCTTGTACGGTGGGCAATGGCTGGCTCACCGTGGTGAATGTCGGCCGGTATGCCTTGGCTCTTTATAATAAAGAGAATGGAGATGGGGTGCGGGTGTTTGTGGATACAGACAAACTCGATCCCTGGACGGAATTAAAGACCTGGTTTTTCAAGCTGAAACCGAAGAAAGAGCAAGATACGGCCCTGCTTTTATCACAAATTAAAGAAGCAGGATCTGGAATCTGTGGGGTGCAGAAAGTGCAGGTGGCCACCCAGGTCATTCAACGTCGCAGGCGGGGTAGCCTTGGTGTTTGTCCAAAATGCCATGAAGGATATCCGCTGGATGACGGACCTCTGTGTTTGGCCTGCACCGGAAAGGAACTTCTTTATTTTTGAAAGAAATGAAAAAAAACAAAAAGCCCATTTTCAACTTTAATTGAAAACGAGCTTCAAAAAAATTCCCGGCGGCGTCCTACTTCCCATCCCGCTTTAGCGGGACTGCCCAGGCAGTACCATCGGCGCAGAAGGGCTTAACTGACCTGTTAGAGATGGGAACGGGTGTGGCCCCTTGGCCATAGCCACCGGGTAGCTGCAAATAAGGGGGCCCATACCCTTTTTTACGAATGTAGCCTTTAACGTATCGGAACACGTCTCAGTTTGCTGAATTGTTCAGAATATGATTTGTGTATATTTAAGATTTGACCCTCGACTCCCGCATGCAACTTTGCCAATTAGGAACTTACGACCCCCGGTTACCCGAACGCCGCTCCCTTGATCTACCGGGGTGAACGGACAACTCCCCGGACGGGACTTTAACCCGTAAGATTAAACAGTTGTTACGGCGTACGGACATAATACTAATTCCTACCCCTAAGAAGTATAAATCAGTAAGGTGTCCCCAGATTTAAGATAGGATCCCCAACCGAACCTGGCAAATTAAGTACCGGACAGTATTGGATGTGATCTTCCCCCAGAAAAACGGACAGTTTAGTTAGGGGACACTCGTGGCATTTTCAAAGGCCAGGGGGCTTTTG
>MGQB01000017.1 GCA_001797675.1 Deltaproteobacteria bacterium RBG_13_43_22
TCGTGCTTCACACACTACCAGAAAATCCCATCATGTCCTGCTGTTATCTAAAGTGGTGCACTTGCAAGTAGAATCTGCCTATTACACTCCTCGGGATTCTCTTCCTGGCAATTATTTTCTTTACTTATGTCTACCCCAGTGTGAAGGCTCGGATCGTCATCTTTTCCGGATTATTTGCCTATCTTTCCCTCTATAACGCCGTCTTCTGCTACCAAAAAATTCCTATGTTGCTACAACAAAAAAATTGGTTTTTGTTCTGGGTGTTTCTCATCCCGGGATTATGGTGGGCCTTTAGAGCCTTGTACACCCTTTTGATCGAAACCGTCATTCTGGATTTAATGCAAGCCTCCATCGTCCAGGGGTTAACTTTTCTCATAGGGATCGGCAGCGCTATCACCCTTTATATGGGATTGGCGATACTCAACTCCCAAAGACTTAAACGGGAACTTCAGAAGGCCTTGGAAGAGGTAAAGACCTTAAGGGGGATTATCCCCATTTGTACCTCTTGCAAGAAGATCAGGGATGACCGGGGTTATTGGAATCAACTGGAATCCTATGTCCGGGCCCATTCGGAAGCGGAATTCACCCATAGTCTCTGTCCGGAATGCCAGGCCAAACTTTATCCTAAATAATAACTAAACATATCTGAAATTTTGGTCTATAGGGGTTTTGTTTTTTGAGGTTGTCCAAAAGGTGATTCATCGCCTTATCCCGGCCCAAAAGCTAACTTGATTGGAAGCAGGGCATTCACCCAAAGCCTGTTTCGAACAATGGAGAGGGCCTTCTCTCGGACTAATGTTCAGTTTTTGGGCCCGGCAAAGAAGCTCATGGCGTTTTGGTGGATAACATCAAAAAACAAGACCCCTATAGACTGGAAAAAAGCAGATCTGGAGGGATCTATTCATGAAACGAAATTCAATAGCCCTGTCCTTTATTCTTCTGGTAATAGGCCTTTCACTGGCCGGGTCCCTTCGGGCGGGAGCCGCCCCTTCGGCCGAAGAAGTCTACCGAATCGGTGTGCAAACTTACATTTTGGGGTACCCGCTGGTTCTGACGGAAGTGACCCGTCAGGTCTTTTTAAAGCGTTTTCCAGTGAATACTTTTAGCCACGCGGCAGCCTTCCCTCCGCCATCGGCCCGAACCGTGATCAGACCCAATTGTGATACCCTCTATTCCTCGGCCTGGCTGGACTTATCTCAAGAGCCGATCATCCTCTCCGTACCGGACACGGGGGGACGCTACTATCTGGTCCAGATCATGGACGCCTGGACAGAAACCCTTGCTGTCCCAGGAAAAAGGACCACCGGCACCAAACCAGGACAATTCGCCATTGTCGGTCCCAATTGGAAAGGAACCCTGCCGCCGAATCTCCCGGTAATCAAGTCCTCCACCAACACGGTCTGGATCATCGCCCGCACCCAGACCAATACTGCCACCGATTATGCCTATGTCCATACCGTTCAGAAAGGATTTAAACTGACCCTATTAAAGGCTTTGGGGAGAGAAGAACCGCCGGCCCCTTCCCCCGGAGTTTTGCCGCCCATACCCCTGAGCAGCAATTTGACACCCCCGGCACAAGTAGCTCAGATGAGTGCTGAAACCTTTTATAAAACCTTGACCGCCCTGCTCCGGGACAACGCCCCCCATCCCGAGGACGTCCCTTTCCTGGTCGAACTGAAAAAGATCGGCCTTGTCCCTGGGAAACCTTTTGATTTTGAAGCATTCGATCCGGAAACCAGGCCGGCCCTTGAACGTGCCGTCCAAGACGCCCGAAAACGGATGGTTGAGCAGGCGAGAATCATTGGTCGGGAACGGAAGGGCTGGGGAACGAACCTCGATATCGGCCGCTATGGAACGGATTACCTGACCCGCGCGGTGACGGCCTTGAAGGGGCTGGGTGCCTTACCGCCTGAAGAGGCCATCTACTTTGGTACGGGCATGGACAGGGAGGGCAAACCCCTTGATGGGAGCAAACGATATGTACTTCACCTAGAAAAATCGGAGATCCCGCCGGTGAATGCCTTTTGGTCGGTCACACTATACGACCGGGAGGGGTATTTCGTTCCCAATCCCCTGAACCGTTTTGCCATCGGGGACCGTGACCCCCTCCGGTTTAACCCTGAGGGCTCTTTGGACCTTTATATCCAGCATCAAAGGCCGGGAGAAGACCTGGTGGCGAATTGGCTGCCGGCACCGGCGGGTGTTTTCAACCTCTCTTTACGTTTATACTGGCCGAAACCGGAGGTAATAAACAGAAAGTGGACTCCTCCAGAGATTCAACGTCTCGATTAGTTTTCGAGGATCAGCGATTGAAATATTGAGAAGATAAACGCAGAAAATAGTACACGGGGATATCCTGTTTTAACCCTGTCAAGTCAAAAGATCCCCCCCAAATGGGGTTTATCCGTTACGGATTTCATCCTTTTCCCGGCCTTCTTCCCCTTCCGCGGCCTCATTCGGAGAGTCCGGCGGTTGATCATTTTGCTGCGGCGGCCCATCCAGACAGCGGATGCCTTTGGATAATTCATCAAAAATAATCAGATCGATATTCCGAATTATTTCACTGAGCTGTTGAAAACCGCTTAACAATTCCAAGTGAAGATTGCTGCTCTCCTCGCTTTCCTTCATCCCCTCGGTCAGACGGTGAATATGGTTTTGTCTGAATTCAAGGATCAAAGCCACGTTCCTGGGATGCTGGATGACGGCATCTTCGGCCAGGCAGGAATTGTTCTGAACCAGGGCCTTATGAGTCATACGCATCCCCCGCATCAGGGCTTCCATCAGAATCATCAACTCTTCTTTGCCCAGTGAGGAAAAATCAACCCCCTGGTTAAGTTTGGTCTCGATCCGGTACTTGATGTCCCGTTCCACCATATCGTTGATCTTTTCCAAACTGTCGAGGATGCGGATCAATCCCATGGCATACCCCTGCTCGTCCTGGTTCAGGGGCTGACGAAGGACCCGGGTCAAATAATCCACAGCGGCTCGGAATAAGGCATCCATGACTTTTTCCTTATAGGCGATCCGATCCATATAATCCGGATTGCCGGTTTCCAATGCCCGTTTAATATACCAAACCATTCGCAGGGTGCCCGCTGAAATGCGGATGGTCTCTTTATGAGCCAGTCCGATGGCCACGGAGGGCATCGTAATAACCTCTTCCCGGAGAAACTTGGGTTCCTGTTCCGGGATTTTTTTCTCGGGCAAGAACCAGGTGATAAAGCGGGACCCCAGGTTGCTGAAAGGAAGAAAGAGAGCGGTCAAACCCACATTAAAAAAGGTGTGGGCATTGGCCACCTGGAAGGTCACCGAATGGGTCAAAGAAGCCAGAAATAAGCTGAACCAGGGTACGAAAGGAAAAAAAATAGCGGTGCCGCCGAGTTTGGATAAGAAATGGGCCAAAGCCACCCGTTGAGCTTCCCTCCGGGAACCGATACTGGCCAGCAGTGCGGTAAAGGAAGTCCCCATATTACTTCCCAATAGCAGATAGACAGCGGCATTCAGGTCAATCAGACCATAACCGGCCAGAACCATGATGATCCCCATCACCGCCGCACTGCTGTGGATTAAAAAGGTGACTGCAGCCGAAGCCGCTACGGCCAGCAAAGGAGACCGGCTGACGAACAACAGAACCTCGGTGAAGGCCGGAGAAGACTGAAGAGGCTTCAGGGAATCCCCGATTATTTTAAGACCCAGGAATAAAAAACCGAATCCGACCAGGGTCTGACCAAAACGGAGATGGCGGTCCTTTTTGGCGAAAAAGGCGATAGGGGCCCCGATACCCACAATCAATAGAGAGAGCTCGGTAAATTTGAGGGCAATCAACTGGGCAGTGACGGTCGTCCCGATATCGGCGCCCAGAATTACCGGCATGGATTGCCGGAGCGTAATCACCGCCGCATTGGTCAGCCCCACCAGAATAACCGTTGTCGCCGTACTGCTCTGGAAAAGGATGGTGATCAGGACCCCGGCCAGAACCCCGAGGATGGGTTTTTTGGTGATGGATTCCAAAAGAGTTCGAAGCTGGCGGCCAAGGATTTTTTGCAGGCCGTCGCCCATGACCTGGATCCCGTAAAGCAGGATGCCAATACCACCGAAGAATCCAAAAAAGACGTATAACCAGTTGGTCTTCATCAGGGCATCTTTATTTGACGATAAGAACAGGTAATCGACTTTGGCTTAATACTTTTTGACTTACGCTCCCCAACAAGGCCCCTTTTATACGACCGACCCCACGGCGGCCCATCACAATGAGATCGCATTGTCTCTTTTCGGCGTTTTCAATTATTTTTTCGGCCGGCTCTCCGGGGACCACCACGGTTTCCACTTTTATGGGCCCTTTTTTCATGAGGTCCTGGCAACCGGCTTGGGCTTCCATTAATATTTCTTGTCCTTTCTTGAAAGCGGTTTCCAGGGCCTGACGTTCTTCTTCCGGTGCCTGGTCCAGATTGCTTCCATGTCCCTGAAACCACTCCAGGTCGGCCTGGGGTTTGGCGACATAAAGAAAAATCAATATCCCGGATTCATTCGGGCATAAAATCTTGGCCCCCAGACGGGCAGCCCGGAAGGAAAAGGAAGAACCGTCCACCGCCACTAAGATCTGATTAATCACGAGGTCCTCCTTAAGATTTGTTTTTTTCATAATCTGATTATTCTATGTATCATATCGATGGGATTGATACAAGCCATCCGGAATAAAATTTTTCCTTTCTATCATAGTTATGACCATTTATAATATAATTCGAATTGGGAAAAAAAAGACCAGGAGCATCCAATGAGAACCTGTCGATTATGTCACAATCCGGCGCATCTTGTTTTTGAAGAGGTCCGCCCCTTTTTTGCCTGCAATGTTTGTGGGTTGATTTTTTCCGATTGCTTTATTTCGGCTGAAGCAATTGAGAAACATTATAAGGATCAGCATAACAATGTATTTAATTGGAAGAAGGAAGCGGGATTTTTTATTGAGTGGCTAAAAAATTTGGAATGGTCCTTACCGTTATCATCGTTATCTTTTTTAGACTACGGCTCCGGCGGCGGGTTTTTAACTGAAGAATTAAGAAGAATGGGGTATGCGGTGGATTGTTATGAGCCCATGCTTCATGGAGAATTCAACCCAAATAAATATTCGAAAGCCTATGACGTTATTATTATGAATGAAGTGGTCGAACACTTGGAAGATATCAACAAAACCCTCGATATTATTTGTAGCCTTCTGGCGGACAACGGTGTTGTTATTATCAAAACCCTTTTAACCGATCGGATCATCAATGATCCGGAAAATTTCAAGGAGTCGTTTACCCGCTGGTGGTATAAAGATGATCCTACCCATATCTCTTTTTTTAATTTTATGACCATCGAGTACCTCTGCCACGATCGGGGCAGGAATCTTATGGTCCGGGCGATTTCTTCCACAGATAATTGTGTTGTGCTACAAAAAATGGAAGGATCTTGATCGAGATCAAAATAAGGATGGCAGAAGTGCATGGGAATCAAACCCAACTGACGCCCTCTTCAGACGGCACACCGGAGCGGATTGCAATATTTCCAGATAAATTGATATGTTATTCCTATCGATCAAATTTTTTTGAAAAATCCCCCCTCTTTGGGTTCCTTTACCTTATAAAATTACAGATGGGACAGAAAAATATCACGATAAATGCATTTTTTATAATGCAAAATATTATTGACAAGCATAAATGCATTATATATAATTCATTTATGCTTTTCTATATCGGTAAAGAAATTCGACAAGCACGAAAAAATCGCAAGGTCTCCCAGACTAAGCTGGCGAAAGCCCTGGGCATGAGCCGTACCACCATCGGGCAGATCGAAAACGGTTCTGTACAGGAGATTGGTGTGCGAAAACTGATCCGGGTGCTCGAATTCCTGGGGCTGGAACTGCGTGTCCGGCCTGCAGGCAGGCCTCCGACGATGGAGGAACTTCGTGAAGAGGGGGCCCTTTAATGTCGGATATAACATCACTTGCTGTATGGGGCGCAGACAAACGGTCCGGCCTTCTTGCCCGTGAACTGCGCCAGGAATATGTGTTCGCCTATTCTCCGGATGCCGACACCGTTGCCCAGGTATCCCTGACCATGCCGGTGCGCCTGCAGAGTTGGGTGAGCCGCGAACTGCACCCCATATTCCAGATGAACCTGCCGGAGGGTGCACTTCTGGAGGCCATCCGCCGGGCCGTTGCCAAGGTGATCGGGGAAGATGACCTGTCTATTCTCCGGGTTACCGGGGGAAATCAGGTAGGGAAAAACCGGTTCGCACTCCCCGGCGAGGGGTCGCCGCATATTGAGGAATCGCCGGAATCTCTGGATGAATTGCTCACCTATTCAAACACCAGGGAGCTTTTTCATGAACTGGTTGACAGATATGCCCTCCATTCCGGGATTTCGGGAGTCCAGCCGAAAGTCATGCTGGATGCCACGGAACGTGGCACGTTAGCGTCGTCAGGCTACATCGTCAAGTCCTGGGGCACAGATTATCCATACCTGGCCGCCAACGAGTATTTCTGTATGACAGCGGCAAAACGGGCCGGTCTGCCGACGCCGGAATTCTTCCTCTCGGATAATGGTGGCCTCTTCATTATGCGTCGCTTCGACGTCACTCCCGACGGGGCCGCCATCGGCTTCGAGGATATGTGCAGCCTCCAGGCCCTAGGGACCGCGCAGAAATACTCAAGCAGCTATGAACGTGTAGCGAAGAGCATCAGGGACTTTGTATCCGGTGACCGCCTGATGGCGGCCAGGGAGCAGTTATTTGCAACGCTGGTGTTGTCGGTCATGCTGCGAAACGGCGACGCCCACTTGAAAAACTTCGGTGTGCTCTACGATTCACCCCTGGGCGCTGTTACCCTCGCACCGGTGTATGACGTGGTGACCACGACGGCCTATATCAGAAAAGACGTGCCGGCGCTCTCCCTTTCGGGAACAAAGAAGTGGTGGCCGCGCAAAGTACTGGAGCGCTTTGCCGTGGCTTATCTTTTCCTAACGGGGGGAACGGTTTCCGCCACTTTCAGCCGCATGGCCGAAGCCGTAACGGAAACGCGGGGAATGATCCCCGGCTACATAGCCGAACATCCGGAATTCCGCGAAATCGGTGAACGAATGATGGCGGAGTGGGACGAAGGAGTCAATGGACTGGGTGGCTGAATGATCATGGGAGATGGTGAGGCCAGAGGCGGTATATCTCGATCTTGAACTTCCTTCCGAAATAAATCATGGCGGAAGTGCATGGGAATCGAACCCACCTGCCGCCCTCTTCAGACGGCACACCGGATTTGAAGTCCGGGAGCCCCACCAGTGAGCTTTCCACTTCCGTTAACCGAAATATAAAATATCCGGTTGGAATAGTCAAGCCGAGGTTTTTCCCCAAAAAAAGATTTCTTTGTGCTAAAATATCGTTAAGTTATTCTAAAATTGCTTTATATGAAAATTGGATCTCACTTCATATCTTTTCCGTATATCCTGGCCCCCATGGCCGGATATACGGACCTGCCCTTTCGTTTGCTGGTTCGAAGGTTAGGTTGTGAGTTGGCCTGCACCGAAATGGTCAGCGCTGAAGGGCTGGTCCGACACATCTCCTTAACCCGGGCGATTCTTAAAACCGTTCCGGAGGACCACCCGTTATCAATTCAGCTGTTCGGTTCCAACCCGGAAGTCATGGCCCAGGCCGCTCTCCTGGCCGGGGAGGCCGGGGCGGACATTATTGATATCAACATGGGCTGTTCCGTAAAAAAGGTGGTCAAATCAGGATCAGGAGCGGCTTTATTGAAGGATGTAAAAAAAACGGAAGGGTTAATAAGGGCCGTTCGAAAAGCCACCCGTCTTCCTCTGACCATTAAGATACGCTCCGGTTGGAAAGAAGGGGAACTCACCTACCGGACCATGGCCCAAGTCGCCGAGGATCTCGGGGTGGATGCCCTGGTTATCCATCCCCGTTATGCGGTCCAGGGTTTTTCCGGTCAGGCGGACTGGTCTATCGTAACCGAACTAAAAAAACGGATGCGTATCCCGGTTATCGGCAGCGGAGATATCGATTCCCCGGCACAGGCCCTGGACCTCAAAAGGCAAACGGGTTGTGACGGAATTATGATAGGCCGTCAAGCCTTAAGAACTCCCTGGATCTTCAACCAGATAAGGGAAATCGAGGCCGGAGGACCCCCGGTCCAACCCGATTTGGAGGATAGGCGGAATTGGCTCTTATCCTACTGGAAATGGATTGAAGAAAATTATCAGGGGCCAGCGCAAATCAAGGCCTTACGAAGGACCTTATTCGTCCTGACCCGAGGGCTGCCTGCCTCGGGCGAGTTCAGACAAAATGTGGCTCTGGCCCGAACCCAGGAAAGACTAAGGACCCTTTTTGAAGAATATTTTGATTCTCTGGCCTCATTGGAGTAAAGTGCAGTTATGAAAGTCCGTCTGGCAAAAAAGGCAGGGTTTTGTATGGGAGTCCGCCGGGCCATGGAACTGGCCCTGGAGGCCAATTACCACTATCCCGATCCTATTTACACCTTTGGACCCTTGATCCATAACCCCCAGGTTTTATCGATGCTCGAACAAAAAGGGATCCATATCCTGGACCCCAATCAGGATCAACAAACCGGTACGGTCGTTATCAGGGCTCACGGCATCCCCCCTCAGGACCACGAACGATTGAGAAAGAACGGCTGTACTATAGTGGACGCCACTTGTCCAAGGGTGATTAAGGTCCAGGCCATTATCAAAAAATATGCTCAGGAAGGATACACCTCGATCATTGTCGGAGATCGGGATCATCCGGAAGTCATCGGACTGCTGGGCTATTCTCAAAACCAGGGGATTGTCCTGACCCATCCCGATCAGGTCGAAGATCTGCCGGAGTTGAACAAGGTGATTGTGGTGGCCCAAACGACTCAGGATGAATCCCTCTTTCAGAGGGCCGTTAAAAAATTAAGAAAGCGGTTTCCCGATAGTCTTATTTTCAATACGATTTGTAATGCCACCCATGAACGTCAGGAAGAGGTGCACAACCTGGCCCGGCAGGTGGATGGGCTGGTTATCGTAGGGGGTTATAACAGCGGGAATACCCGACGACTGGTGGGAATCACCGAATCCGTAGGTACCCCCTGTTTCCATGTCGAAACAGAAGATCAATTAGATAAGCAGGAAATCCGACGATTCAAGACCATCGGGGTTACCGCTGGGGCTTCAACCCCCAATTGGATGATACGAAAGGTGGTCCAGGAACTGGAAGGGATCAAGGGTCAGGGAGAATATTGGTGGAGTGCAATTCTTTTTCGTTGTGTCCGTTTCCTTTTAAAAAGTAATCTAATGATAGCCTTGGGGGCCGGGTGTTTGACCCTGGCGGCCGCCCGGTTACGACAAACCCCTTTAAACGGGATTTATTTTGCCGTAACCTTCTTCCATATTTATGCCATGCACATTTTGAATCATCTCCTGGATCGGGGGGCTGCAGAATACAACGACCCGGATCGCTCTCAATTTTATCGGCGATATCGACCGGCCTTCTTCATTTCAGGGACAGGAGCCGCCTTATTTTCCCTGGCCCTGGCCTTGACCCTGGGCTGGGCACCGTTCCTTTTCTTGATCGCCATGAGTACCCTGGGCATCCTATACAGCTTTCAGATCGTACCGGCTGTTTGGCAGCGGTTTACGAAAATGAAAAAGATTAAAGACATCCCGGCCTCCAAGACCCTTTCGGTGGCCCTGGGTTGGGGCGGTGTAACCACTTTGATTCCGGCCATGGCGGAACATCAGCCTTTCAGTTTTTCTCTGATTATTATCTTTTTGATCATTTGTGCTTTTGTCTATATTCGCTCCGGCCTTTTTGATGTCTTGGATATACAGGGAGACCTGATCGTAGGCAAGGAAACCTTGCCGATTATTATTGGAGAAGAAAAAACCATCCGTCTCCTGAAAGGGTTAAGCCTGGCGACGATGATCAGTTTATCGGCAGGATCCCTTTGGGGTCTTCTGCCTCTTTGGAGTCTGTGGCTGCTGATCAGCCTTCTGTTTCAGTTTGGTTTTTTGATCATTTACGAAAAAAATCGGGCTTTGCCAGGAAGCGTTTTTTTCGAGGCAATGGTGGAATCCGGTTTTATCCTGGCCGGATTGACAGCTCTGTTAATACCTTAGAAAAGTGACCAGTGACCAGTGGCCAGTGATATTTCCGGGGAAATCAGGAATGAAAAACGAGGTACGATATTGAGCTTTAATCCCACAACCCTATTCTTTCGTCCATCGTCTTTCTTTTTTCAACCCTCGTCACTCGTTACTCGTCACCCGACACTTTTTAGGCTGAAATGTCCCTTCCCCTCGTAAGCGTCATTATCCCGACCTACAACCGGTCTTCCTTTGTCATGGAGGCGGTTGATTCTGTCTTCAAACAAACTTTTGGGAATTTTGAGTTGATCGTGGTCGATGACGGGTCCACTGATGGTACGGCAGAGTTCTTAAGCCGATATCAAGGAGGTTTCATTTACACCTTCCAGAACAATCAGGGGGTCAGCACAGCCAGAAATCGAGGGCTTCAAATGGCATGCGGGAAATGGATTGCCTTTTTAGATTCCGATGATCTCTGGCTTCCCGGGAAATTAGAAGCCCAGATCCGTTTCCTTTCCAAAAACCCGGGAGCAATGATTTGCCAGACCGAAGAGATCTGGATTCGCAACGGGCGCCGTTTGAATCCAGGGAAAAAACATCAAAAAATTTCCGGAGATATTTTTGCTCCCTCTCTCCTTCTTTGTCTGGTAAGCCCCTCGGCCGTTATGATCAAAAGGGAAGTATTTGAGCGGGTGGGTTATTTTGACGAGGGCCTCCCGGCCTGTGAGGATTATGACCTCTGGCTCAGAATTTCTGCGCACTTTCCCGTTTTTTTGATCGACCAGCCCTTGGTAATCAAACGGGGAGGACATTCGGACCAGCTTTCCCGAACCATACCGGGCTTGGACCGCTTTCGTATCCGGGCCCTGGTAAAAATTTTGAGTTCGGGCCGGTTATCTGCCGGGCAATACGACCTGGCCTCTAAAGAACTGAAAACCAAATGCCGTATTTACGGTCAGGGGTGTCTAAAGCGGGGCAAGACGGAAGAAGGGAATTTTTATCTCGACCTGCCGGGGTCTTTGATGGAAAATACCCGCAACAATATTTTGAAATTTTAGAATCCAGTATGAACTTTTAAAGATGATTTGACATTTTTATTTCGGATTCTCTATAGTAGGCCATAGGATTCAAACCACCTCTATTGGTTAAAAACGCAGAGGTGCCATTTCAAAATCCGAGGAGTAAGAATCGATAAAAACCCAAAGCGCATGAACAACCAATCTTCAATCAACGATTTCTATGTTGGTTTGCCCAAATTGTTGCTTTTCCTTTTGTCGACTTTGATATTTCTGGGATTTTTGTCCTGTCGTCAGGTGATCCCTCCTCCCCAAACAGCGATTGCCCTTCCTTCTCCTCCGGGACCGCTTTCAACACCTGCCCGGCCTTCGCCCGAGGAAACGGCTTTGACTGCCCGGGCCGTGGTGGACATTCCTCCCCCAGTCCCGATACTGCCTCCTCTGGAAGATAAGATTAAACTCCTTCCCCCGGAGTCATGGAAAATCGTGATCAAAAAAAACCAAAGAAAGCTCCTCCTCTTTCAGCAAGGGGAATTGATGAAAATATATCCGGTTGATCTGGGAGAAAAACCTATAGGACCGAAACTCCACCACGGGGACATGAAGACTCCCGAAGGGGAATACCGGGTTATTGCCAAAAAAGAACAGGAGCAAACCAAATATTATTTGGCCTTCCTTTTGGACTACCCCAATGAGTCGGATCGAATTCGTTATGAACTGGCCCTGAAAAACAACCGGCTTCCCAAAGATATAGGGATTGGCGGTCTAATTGAGATTCATGGGGGCGGGAAAGGGGTCGATTGGACTCAAGGTTGTATTGCCTTGCTTAATCCCCACATGGTGGAACTGTTTAATCAAATCCCGGTTGGGACCACGGTCTGGATCGAACCTTGAAACGGCCGGACTTGCCCCTTCACTTTTCCCCAACTATTTATGGTAACACTATTTTTAGGACCGGGGGCAAGAGGGATTTTCTTCAGAGTTGCCAACCCAAAGACTCCGGACCTTTATCCCCGAGCCAAGTTTTGAAATATTGACAAAGCAGGCCGAACAAAAACTCCAAAAAAGCAAAGATCAATAGCTATTTTCCAATCCACATAAATATCAGGGCCGGCATATAAATAGTAGGTTGCCTTTTGGACAACCCTGAAGAAAAGCCCCCCCGCCCCCGGGAAAACAGATCAGGCGACGGAAGTGACCAAAAGTGAAGGGGGAGCAGAACAACCGGCCTCTTGACAAAAGGGGATTGATTATTATCTTGTAAACAGTTAAGTTGTGGTAGACGAAGGAGGATAGTATATGCCTATTTATGAATATCGCTGTCAAAACTGTTCCCAGGTATTCGAAAAAATTACCTGGAATTCAAAAAATGAATTAATAAAATGCCCTTATTGTAATGGAGCGAAGGTCCATCGACTGCTATCGACTTTTTCCAAGGCCGGCAGTCAGACCGGTGATGGAATTTCGATGCCCTCCACCTGCGGACCGTCTTCCTCAGGATTTTCTTGAGCTTCATAACTTTAAAGAACCGGGCGTTCTTTAGGAAGGAAAAATGAAAACTGTTTTCTGGTTACTAATCGTTATTGCCGGCTGGTATGCCCTGAATCGGTGGGTCTTCCCGAAACTTGGAATACAGGGTTGAATGTCTTCCTCTTCTTGCCAGGTTGAAGGGCAAGACAAAGAAAAAGGTTTTAACAAAGATAGTTGAAATTTATCGGTTGCGAGGTGCGGGTTACGAGTTGTGAGTTTTTAGAGGCAAGGTTTCGATTTTTTAACCCGCAACCCGTAACACCAAACTATAATTAAAGTTAGAGATAAATTTTTAGATAACACTTTGTAAGAATCTAACCAAAAATATTTGGAACTGAGATCGTTTTTTAAAGCTCTTACGACTAACCCAGCACCTCTCTAATCTTCTTCGATAATTCACCTATATTGAATGGTTTCTGAATAAATCCGTTGCAGCCCTTTTTCATGATGCGGATGGCCTGCCCATTCAGACTGTAACCGCTCGAAAGAATTACCTTAACCCGGGGATTGATCTTTTTCAAGGCGTCATAGATTTCTCCGCCGTTCATAATCGGCATAACCATATCCAGGATGACCAGATCGATTTTGTCTTTACCTTGTTCATAAAGGATCAGGGCATCCTCACCGCTCTTCGCCAAGGAAACCGTATAGCCGAGTTTTTGTAATATGGCCATCCCCACTTTAAGAACAGCCTCCTGGTCATCAACCAGCAGAATGGTTTCGGTGCCCTGCAACACTTGATCGGGGATTATATTATCTTTAACCCATGTTTTTTCTGAAGCCGGCAGGTAAATGGTAAAGGTCGTTCCTTTCCCTTTTTCACTGTAGACATTGATAGTACCGCCATGGTTCTTAATCACACCGTAGGCGGAGGCCAATCCCAGTCCGGTTCCTCTCCCCATTTCTTTGGTGGTAAAGAAAGGTTCAAATATTCTCTGCCGGGTTGCTTCATCCATACCGGCCCCGGTATCGGTTATGGAGACCTTCACGTATTTCCCGGGTTTCATGGAGTAGAGACTGCAATAGACTTCATCGAGAACGATATTTCTGGTTTCCAGGTAGAGTTCTCCTCCTGCCGGCATGGCTTGCCAGGCATTGACGAAGAGATTCAAGAGAACCTGCTCAATCTGTCCCCGGTCCACTTCGACGGGCCAGAGATCTTCCTCGTGTTTCAGGAAGATACTGATCTCCTTTTTCGTCCTGCCGAACATTTCCGATGACCTGGCAAGCAGTTCACTTAAATGGGTCGGTTTGATTTCGTACTTGCCTCCACGGGCAAATCCCAAAAGCTGTTTGGTAAGGTCCGCCCCGCTCTGAATTTGTCCTTCGATAATTTTCAATTTTTCGTAATCGGGATGATGGGGGTCCTTATCCATGAGCATCAGGGAGGTATAACCGAGGATGGTCATCAGCAGATTATTAAAGTCATGGGCAATACCGCCGGCCAAGGTACCTATGGCTTCCATTTTTTGCGATTGAAGAAGCTGCCCTTCAAGACGTTTTTGTATGGTAATGTCTTCACAGGTCATCAGAATTTCGCCGGTATTCAACCGCCCGAACACAAACCTGATTTCCCGCTTCGTTCCGCTTTTATCGGCCACTGTATAAATCTTCGATCTCTTAAAAACCGGATTCGGATCCTTTAAATCAGAAACCCATTCGGAAATAACCCTCTTTCTGTAATCGGGATCCGGGTAGGCCTTTTTAAACCAGGTTCTCCCATTGGGAACATCCGTCAAATCATAACCCAGAATTTCCTTGAACCGCGGATTGATATAGGTATAAATTCCCTGGTTATCGATCAAAACCATTCCAAAGGGGGCATTGTCGGCGAGGGCTTGAAACCGCTCTCTCTCGTTATTCAGAGCTTCTTCATCTCGTTTTCGGTCGGTAATATCCAATAAGGTTCCAATGATTGCGGGTCTTCCTTGATAAATCGTCCGGGAACCATAGGCCTCAACCGTGATGATTTTTTTGTTTTTGGTAATTTCCCTGAATTCGAAGTGAAGGGATTCGACTTCTCCAGACAAACGTTTTCTGGTGTTTTCCTCCACCATAGGCCAGTCTTCGGGTAAGATCAGATCCTTAGGTCCTTTTTTATCCAGGAGTTCTTCGACCGTGTATCCGTGTATTTCAGCATTTTTTGCATTAATATACTTAAAAATACCATCCTGAAGGAGGTAAACCCCAACCAGGGATTTCTCCACCAAATCTCTGAATTTTTGTTCGGATTCCCTTATAGCCTCTTCTGAGCGCTTGCGTTCGTTGATCTCCTTCCTGATAATCTCCTCGGCCTGTTGACGTTCGGCGTTCTTTATCTCCAGGGTTTCGGCCATCTCGTCAAAGGCCTTGGCCAACTCACCCAATTCATCATTTTGATAGTTCAACCCGGTTCGGGTTGTTAAATCTCCTTGCTCCAATTTACGCGAAGCATCAACCAGTTTATTGAGCCGTTTGACGATGATGGCATTTCCCAAAAACCAGGCCGAGATCACAGCAACAATGAAAGCGATGCCCAGGAGCAACACATTAACGGTTAAAGCCTTTTTGGCCTGATAGAGGGCTTTTTCTTCCGGAATGCCGACCCTGATAAAAGCATAAGGGGGATCGTTTTCCCTCAAACGCATCGTTTGATAGGCAATAAGGCGTTTTGATCCATCCTCCCCTCTGAAAGGAAAGACCCCTTCCCTGGCTTGGGTCGACATATAAGCGATTATCTCGGGAAGATCGGGCTTCGGTTTATTGTCTTCCTTGCCCGGGTAACGGAATAAAAGGGTGCCCTGGTGATCACTGAAAGATAAGGTGGTTCCCTGGGGTAATTTATTCATGGGAAACATCCGAGCATAACGGGCAAGATCCAGAGAAACACCGATAATCCCACTGACCCGGCCCGCGGTATCGACTATGGGATAGGCGAAATGGAGTACCGGTCGTTTTACGGCCGGGCAGATGGCATATTCACCTACAGAGAATTCCTTGCTCCTTACCGTGTCCTGAAAATATTTTCTTTGAGCCACGCTTACCGGGGCAGGCGGCAGGGGATGGGCCGAGGAGCACACAATTCCTTCTGCGTTAACAATAAAAAGGGTACTGTACAAAGGATTCTGTTTCAGCAATTCACCGAGCAAACTATTACTGACCGGTGTTTTAATATTTTGTATTTCCGGGACGTTGGCCAAAGTCATCAGAAACTGGCGGGTGCTTTGCACAGCCCGTTCGTGGTCGTAAAAAAAGTTTTTCACCACTCCCAGGGCATCTGACTTGGCCATGTCAACGGCATGATATTTTTGTTCTATTCCCGAATAGATGATAATTCCCAAGGCGGGGAGAATCGAAATAAAAACCAGTAACAAGAGGTGTCTTCTGATACTCCTGAAAAATAAAAATTCCACGGAATTCTCCTTAAAAGAAATCCCTGAGCTCAAGGAACCAAGGGGATCAATCCTAAACCGCCCACTTACTCTTTATCAGGACCGATATTCTAACATGAAAATAGCGTTTGTCGTTAAGCGTTCGGGGTTCGTCGGAACCCATCTTCAGTTTCATCGCACCCGTCTCCACCAAGTCTGAGAGCCTACTCGGGAAACTTTGAAAACCTTCAATCCTTTTCAAGTTCTAGGAAGACGAAAATTTTAACCATAGGAATATATTTAGTATTTCGATGATTAACATTTCCATCGCTCTCAAAAATCGGATCAAGGTAGTCGCTTTTCAACACCTTTAATCTATTATCGGTTTTTTGCATCTATTCTGAAGGAATATGCCTTCATTTTTTGTATGACGAAGAGGGCCCCTCTCTTGGCGATCAGGGAGATGGTTTTGGGGTATGGGGGTATGATGGATTGCCTCTGAAATTTGGCGTATAAAACAAGAAAAGAAAAGAAGACCATAATAAAAATGATCATCCTGGATAGGAATGAACTTGCATTTTTTAACCATTTTGATACTATGGACGGATGAAGCGAATTTTATTGAAAAATCAACCCCCTTTCCTCAAGGTCCTTGGCCTTTTTCTGCTGCTTTTTCCCCTGCTTCTTTCCGATCCTAAACCGGTTTGGAGCAGACAGGCCCAAATTGCCGATAGTATTGTTACCAACAATCAAGAATATCTTTTGGTTTATTTTATTACCAAAGGCTGCTTCACTCCGGAGATGAACAAAGCCATCCAGAATGGGATTCCCACCACCTTTACCTTCCTGATTGAATTGTATCAACCTCGTTCCTTCTGGCCCAATAAACGCATCGCTTCCTTAAAATTGCATCATACCATTAAATACGATTCCCTGAGGGAGGAGTACTCCGTCCTTTTAAGTGAAAGAGGAAATCAGACGTTTACGGTCAAAGAATTCAGCAAAGCCCAGGAGATGATGGCCGATGTCAGCAATATTCAACTGATACTCCTTAAGAACCTGGAAAGAAACAACCAATATCAATTGCGGATCAAAGCGGAGCTTAACAAAGTCAGACTCCCTTTATATCTCCATTACCTTTTGTTTTTTGTTTCTTTGTGGGATTTTGAAACGGATTGGTATGTAGTCGATTTCATTTATTAACCAAGGAAATACCTTCCTCGACAGGTCTATGGTCCCCCTTTTATCGGAAGAACAAAAAGAACAGCGGCGAAAAAAAAGAGAACGCCTGATTATCTTTATCACCTTCCTGGTGGTTGTCGGACTGACGATCTGGGAAACCAATATCCTCCGGCCGGATTTTCCTTTTTCACTTTCCCAGCGGGTCATCCTTTTTGCATTAATCAACATCAATATTATCCTGCTCCTCTTGCTGATCTTTTTGGTTGTACGAAATCTCCTCAAACTGGTCACAGAGAGAAGGCGGAAGATTCTGGGATCAAAGATCCGAACCCGTTTGGTCATGGGATTTGTGACCTTATCTTTGGTGCCGACCATCGTCCTGTTTTTTATCGCCTATGAATTCATGGCCATCGGGATGGACTACTGGTTCAACATCCATATCGAAAAGTCCTTGCAAGACTCCCTGGACGTGGGCCGGATCTATTATAAGGCTTCCCGACGGGGAACCCGGATCTATGCCCAACAGATCAGCCTAGATCTCAGTCAGTCCGGCCTTTTAATCAAAAACGATCAGGAAGGGATCATACAGAGTATCCGGGAGAAACAGAAGGAGTACAGTCTGGCCTGGGTCGGACTCTTTTTACCCAGTCTGGAAGAAAAGGTTCGTCTGGTTACCCCAGAGACCTATTCGCAATCCTTTAAAGATCCGCCGTTAAGTCTGATACAGAAAGGATTTCAACCCCAGGGAATTTCCGAGGTTCAATCCACCCCCGAAGGGGATTTTTTTATTGCCGGGGTTCCGGTCTGGGATAATTCACAACATCGGAAAGCTTTGGCTACCGTGGTGGTCGCCTCCTATTTCCCGAGGGCCTTACTCAAGAAGATGGAAACCATTTCCACCGGCCTGGAAAGGTACCAGGAGATGCAGATGTTGAAAAATCCGATTAAATTCATCTACTTGATCATCCTTTCGATTGTCTCCTTATTGATTCTTTTTTCCGCCACCTGGTTTGGGTTTTATTTAGCCAAAGGGATGACGGTTCCGATCCAACGGCTTGCCGAAGGGACCTTGCGAATCGCCCAGGGAGACTATGAGTTTTCCGTCGATCTGGAGGCCAAAGATGAATTTGGGTTGTTGGTTAATTCTTTTAATAAAATGACCTCCGATTTGAGAAAAGGGAAGGAAGAGATCGAACGGACTTATCAAAAATTATGGAAGAGCAACGAGGAACTCAATCAGCGAAAACAATACATGGAGACGGTCCTGGCCAATATTGGAACCGGGGTTATTTCTATAGACGCCGAAGAACGGATCAGTACCATCAACCACTCAGCCAAAAAAATGCTTCGACTAAAACCCGAAGAGGTCCTTGGCCGACGCTATCAGGAGGTCTTGAGCCCGGAACAAAAGGTCCAGCTTCATGACATTTTGGCCAATCTGGACCTCATTAAAATAGGTACGCTCGAACGGACCGTTCAAGTCCCGCTTCAGGATAACACATTAACTCTATTAGTAAAAGTTACCTTATTACAAGATGAGGAAAAAAGAAATTTAGGAATGGTCCTGGTCTTTGATGATTTAACCGAGATCGAGAAGGTCCAGAAGGTCTCGGCCTGGCGTGAGGTGGCCCGGAGATTGGCCCATGAAATAAAAAATCCGCTGACTCCTATTAAATTATCGGCCCAGCGTTTGCGGAAAAAATATTCTCATCTCTTACCCGAGGGGAAAGAAAAAGAAATCTTTGATGATTGCACCCAGACCATTATTAATCAAGTGGACGAATTAATCGGGCTGGTCAATGAATTTTTTACCTTTGCCCGTTTACCGGCAATAAGCCTTTCCTTGAATGACCTGAATGCCCTTATCCAAGAAATCTTTATTTTGTACCAGGAAAGCCATAAAAATATCGATTTCTTGTTTCTGGCCGATCCGAGGATACCCAACTTCCCCCTGGACCGGGAACAGATGAAAAGGGTCATGATCAATTTACTGGATAATGCCGTGGCCGCCATTGAAACCAAAGGGACCGTAACGCTTAAGACCGATTTTGATCCTGTTTTAGACATGGTTCGCATTCAGGTTGAGGATACCGGTATCGGGATTGCACCCAGGGACCGGGATCGGTTATTTGAACCCTATTTTTCCACCAAAAAAGGGGGGACGGGTCTCGGATTGACTATTGTCAGCTCCATTATCTCGGATCATCATGGTCATATTCGGGTCAAAAATAATGACCCTCAAGGGACCATTTTCACCATTGAATTGCCCTTGGGGGCTTGAAAAGGTTTGGAGATGAAGTTGAAAAAGATTCGATTGGTGGTAAAAAATAATTCCTTCGCTTATCAGGAAGCCTTAAAGATCAAGACCTGGCTGGAAAAGGAAAAGGGGCTTGGGGTTCAATGGGAGGAGCAGGAAGAATCTTCAAACCGCGAGCGTCCCCCATTCCCTGAAGAATTGGATCTGGTGGTGGTCTTGGGCGGTGACGGGACCCTGCTTAAAGCGGCCCGTTTATATGGCCATCAGGAGGCCCCCATCCTGGGGGTAAATTTGGGCGGGCTGGGGTTTTTAACGGAAATCGGTCTGGAAGAACTCCATCCTCTTTTTGAAAAAATCCTCAGGGGAGAGTATCAGACTGAAAACCGAATGGTATTGACGGGACAGATTATTCGGGACAAGGAAGACCTTCCTGCCGTTCCTTTTTTAAATGACGCGGTCATCAATAAAGGGGCCTTGGCCCGAATCATCGATATAGAAACCAGCATTGGCGGGCAATTCCTGACCTCCTATCGCGGGGATGGCCTGATTGTGGCCACCCCGACAGGCTCTACGGCTTATAATCTATCCGCCGGCGGACCGATCCTGCATCCGTCCTTGAAGACTATTCTCATTACCCCCATATGCCCCTTCACGCTGACCAATCGTCCGATTATCCTTCAGGACGATGCGGTCATTGATATTCGATTGGTGTCCAAGGTCAGTGAGGTCTGGTTGACTTTTGACGGGCAGGTGGGATATCCTTTAAAAGCCGGAGATCTGGTGCGGGTTCAAAAGACGGTCAAGTCCATTCACTTGATCAAGTCCCCTTTTAAAAACTATTTTGAAATCCTTCGGACAAAATTAAAATGGGGGTGAAGGAGAAAGGAACATGGGTATGAGGTTTCGATTTAGCCTGATTTGCCTGGTTATGGCCGCTTTTTTTTTACTGGGTATGGGTAAATTGGATCAAACGGAAAAACCGGGAGAGATCCCCGTTCCCGACCAGGAGGTCTCGGTCATCATTACTGATATCGAAGGTCTGACCCTGAATTTGACCCAATTCAGTATAAACGGCCAAACCTATTTGAACGGGAAATTAGGGGCCGGCCGGGTGGCTTTGCCTTTTGGCCAGATAAGGATTATCGTCCTTTCTTCAGAGACTAAAGGAATAATCGCCCGGGTGGAACTGGTCGACCGAACTCAAATGAATCTACACCTGGAAAAAGGGCTAATGGCTTACGGAAGGATCAAGGTTGGGACCTACCAAATCCTTTTGGACCAGCTGAAGAAAATTGAGATTCAGGGAATAACCGAAAGGAAAAGGGGGAAAGACCGGATTTAGATTATTTCTTTAATCTAAATGACCAAAACAAAAACGTTTTGAATTTTGAAATTTAATCATTTAAATTTGTTTCGGATTTCGAAATTCGGATTTCGTATTTTAACCAAAAATGAAAATATTTTGGGTTAGTTTTTTCTGAAGGGCCTAAAGGCCCGGATTAATATGATCCCGGTTATAAAACCCCCCACATGGGCGTACCAGGCCACCGATCCTCCTCCGCTTCCGGCGTTTAACAACTGAAACAAAAACCACAGCCCAAGAATCAATACGGCCGGAACCTTGATGATCTTGAAAAAGATAATAAAAATGAACAGGGTGGATACATTGGCCCGGGGGAAAAGCACCAGGTAGGCCCCGAGGATACCGGCGATGGCCCCGCTGGCCCCGATCATGGGGATAGGGGAGTTGATTTCCGAAAGGGTATGAATGAAAGCGGCAAAAAAACCGGAAATCAGATAGAAAATAATAAATTTGACATGGCCCAGATAATCTTCCACGTTGTTTCCAAAGACCCAAAGATAGAGCATATTTCCGAGTAAATGGATTAACCCCCCATGTATAAACATAGAGCTGAAAATGGTCAAGGCATAGGGGATGGTCTGGCCGGAGGAATAGTCCTGAAGTAATGGGTGGATTAACCGGCCGGGAATAGCTCCGTAGCGAAGGATGAAATACTCAAGTCCCTCAGCCGACAAGGTGAGTTGATATAAATAAACCAGAATATTAAACCCAATAATGACGATGGTAACCAGTGGGAAGGTTTGAGTTGGGTTGTCGTCCTTGAGGGGGATCATATCATTTCCTGCCGGTAAATTTCCTACCCTTGTATCCTTTCCACTGAATATGTCAAGGAAATTTTGTCAACCTTTTCTTCCTTGAAATTTCATTAGATTTTAGCTACTATCTAATTCATGAGACAGGTCCATATTACCACCTTTGGCTGCCAGATGAATGAAAAAGATTCCCAGACGATTGCCCGAATCATGGCCTCTTATGATTACCAGGTCACCGAGAAAGTCGAGCAAGCGGATTTAATCCTGGTCAACACCTGTAGTATCCGCCAAAAGGCCGAAGAAAAGACTTACAGTCTTTTAGGACGCTTGAAGCAGTTAAAGAACAGCAATCCCGGTCTGATTATTGGGGTCGGAGGGTGTGTGGCCCAACAGGAAGGGAAACGTTTATTGGAAAGGGTGCCCCACCTGGATTTGGTTTTTGGGACCCGATTGATCCATCAACTTCCCGACCTGATCGAAAAGGTCAGGAGGGAGAGATCCCGCCTGTCCCGCACCGAGATGGACCCGGGAGAACCTTATCTCAATCCACTGCCCGCGGTCCCCGGTTTTTTCCAAGGGGTTAAGGCCTCGGTGACCATTATGCAGGGCTGCAACAATTATTGTGCCTATTGCGTGGTCCCATTGGTACGAGGCCCTGAGGAAAGCCGTCCAAGCCAGGATATACTTTCCGAGGTGAAAACCCTGGCGGCCAACGGAGTCAGGGAGACCCTCCTTTTGGGACAGAACGTCAATTCTTTTGGTCAGAATCGGATGGGAGAAATTTCCTTTGCCCTTTTATTACATCGACTAAAAAAGATTCCCGGGCTGGAACGAATCCGTTTTACCACTTCCCACCCCAAGGACCTTTCTGCGGAGCTTATCAATTGTTTTGGGCGAATAGCAAATTTGTGTGAACATATTCATTTGCCTGTCCAGTCAGGCTCGAACCGCATCCTGAGAAAAATGAACCGGTATTATACCCGTGAAACCTACCTGGAAAAGATCGTTCAACTCAGGGAAGGATGTCCTGGTTTGGCCATAACCAGCGATGTAATTGTCGGATTTCCCGGAGAGACCGATGCCGATTTTGAGGAGACGATGGATCTGATCCGAACAGTCCAGTATGACGATCTATTTTCCTTTAAATACTCGAATCGGCCTAAAACGCCGGCCTCAAATTTTCCAGACCCGGTGCCTGAGGAGGAAAAGAGCCGCCGTTTAAATGAGCTCCAGGCCTATCAGAAAAAAGTTACCCTTTCAAAACATCAGGCCATGGAAGGGACGGTGCAACAGGTATTGGTTGAAGGAACCAGCAAAAAAACCACCCAGGACTGGATGGGGAGAACCCGTACCAATAAAATCGTCAATTTTCCCGGCCCTTCCGACCTTTTGGGGAAAACCGTTCCGGTTCGGATTGAAAAAGCTTATGTCCATTCATTGAAAGGAAGTTTGGAATAAAAGACGAGGCCGGATGAATGATACAGGATGCGGGAATAAATTTTAGGCAGGATTTTTTATCGTGTATCATGTATCCTGCATCGTGAATCGTTTACCATTGGAGGTAATATGCCCATTCGAATGAAGGTTTTCGGGTTGACCATTGACCCTTTGACCAACAGCCCGATTTTGATCCTTAAGGATCTGGAAGGAGATAAAACGATCCCGGTTTGGATTGGGCTTTTGGAAGCCACGGCCATTGCCAGTGAACTGGAAAAAATAAAATTTTCCAGACCAATGACCCATGATTTAATGAAAAATCTGATGGACCAACTGGGAATAAAACTGGCCAAGGTTGAAATTTGCGACCTTCGGGATAATACCTTTTTTGCGCTCATGTATCTGATCCTAAAGGACAAGGAATTCACTATGGATGCCCGCCCTAGTGACGCCATCGCCTTGGCCTTGCGGGCCGAAGCCCCCATTTATGTCGATGAAGCGGTTATTCAAAAATCCAAGGACGTGGATATGGGTGCCAAAGAAGAAATCCAATCCGCCGAGGGCAAGAAGTGGACGGAAATCCTGGAATCCCTCTCTCCTGACGAATTCGGGAAATATAAAATGTGAGGTTGACCATTCCGATTTTTTCCTATTCCCATAGATTTTATTTCTCCCCCCAGGCCTCCCGCCGCTGGTGGTTTTATCTTTTTCCCTTATTGGGATATGCGGCCTTGATCTTTTTTCTGTCAAGTCAAAGCCGATGGTTTTTTGAGCCCCCTGATTTTTTTTCTTCCGATAAAGTCTATCATTTTCTGGAATACGGAATTTTGGGGATTTTGCTGGCCAGAGTGATGGAAGAATTTGGGTTTTTCTCTTTAGACCAAAAGAAAATTTCCTGGGTGCTGATCATCAGTTTTCTTTATGGACTTGGTGACGAATTTCATCAATGGTTTGTCCCCGGACGCTTTGCGACCTTCGGTGATGTGCTGTCAGACAGTTTGGGGGGATGGTCTGGCGGTTGGCTCTTTTTTAAATTCAAAAGAAAGAATTTCCGGTTTAAGAAACGACCATGATCGATCTTCACACGCATTCTCTACTCAGTGATGGGGTTCTCCTGCCTTCGGAACTGGTCAGGAGGGCCGAAGTCAAAGGCTATCAATATTGGGCCATTACCGATCACGCCGATGTCTCCAACCTGGATCATGTTGTTCCCCGAATCGTCTCAGCAGCACGAGAAGTCAATGCCCATTGGAATATCAAAGTCATTCCCGGAGTTGAATTGACGCATGTTCCGCCTGAGACCATTGCCGGTCTGGTTCAAAAAGCCATAGGCCTTGGTGCCCGTCTCATAGTCGTTCATGGGGAAACCATTGCCGAGCCGGTACCTCCGGGAACCAACCGGGCGGCCATCGAGGCCGGGATCAATATCCTGGCCCATCCGGGTTTAATAACCTTGGACGAGGTTCGCCGGGCAGGTGAAAAAGGGGTTTTCCTGGAGATCACTTCCCGTAAAGGTCACAGCCTGACCAATGGTCATGTTGCTCGTCTGGCTCAAAAGGCAAGGGCCGGTCTGGTATTAAATTCCGACACCCATTCACCGGAAGATATTGTTTCCTTGGATCAACGGGCAAGAATCGTGGAAGGGGCCGGTTTGGATAAGGAAGCCTTGCAACAAATGGATGAAGCAGCCACCCGCCTTTTTCATCAGTTGCTGGCTACCCTGTGAGTTTTTTTCCTGAGGGAAACGGGAGAAATTCAGCCAGGAGACGCTCATTGTGCTGGCAACCAAAGCCGGTATTCCTATCCGTCTGAAAAGGGCTGTTTAAGTTTTTTCCGAGAGTTAGCGAGCAAAACCGCAACAAAATGATAATGTTCCTTTCATTCATTTAAAGAGTTCCAGAATATTGTCACCGGAAGTCTTCAAAATCCATGATCGCTATAGTCCTAAAGCAGAGGCGTGGATCAAAAAACTCAAAAGCGGCAACAGCCCGGCGCCAGTACTCTGCTCTACCTTGAGCTTGGGTGTAATTAAGATTTGCCCCATCCTTTTCTCTGCTCTAACTTTTTTAAATTTTAAACCTATTTACTTATTTACGGACGTCCCCTTCAACCATGGTCCGACCCCGTTAATTCCTAAATAAATCCCCTGTCTCCTACCTATTTCAAGAGTTACCCTTATTACTATTCCACCTTAAAATCCTTGCTTTTAAATTCTTTTCTATTTAAAATTATAATAAATTTTTAACCCCTTTTTTACCACACCTGTTTTTTGAAAGTTTTATCAAAAATAGGGTACTGAGGAATTACTAACATAATAAGGAGGATGGGGGATGTGGCAAACAATCCATAAAGGCTCGGCCAGTGTTGAACCGGCCATTAGGCAATTTTTACCCCCTTGCCAGATGCAGTGTCCGATCAATGAGGATATTCAACGGACCAACGTTCTTATTTCTCTCCTCCCCGACGACCTCGAACTGGCGCGTGAGGGGATCATCCAGATCGGAGACTATCTCTATGAAAAGAACCCTTTGTTTACGGTCTGCGGGTACGTCTGCGGTTTATGCGAACTGGAATGTAATTACCAGGCCAAGGGGGGGGCCATCCGAAGGAGACTGTTGAAAAGATTTATCTCGGACACCTATACCTACCATTTAAATCAAAAGGAAGAATTAAATCTGGTTAAGCAAAAAGAAAATATCGCTGTGGTCGGGGGAGGCCCCGGCGGGCTGATGTGTGCCTATGATCTCAGCAAAAGAGGATACCGGGTAACCATCTTTGAGGCTTCGGATCGATTGGGAGGGGCACTGTGGTTGATACCCCGTTATCGTTTGCCCGAGAAAGTTTTGACCTCGGCCATCGATAATCTTATTCGAATCGTTGGGATTGATGTCAAATACAATGCCAATGTAAGCGAAGGGAAATTGACCCTCGAAAAACTCAGAAACGAAGGCTACAAGGCCGTTTTTATTGCCAAGGGCACACCGGCCCCCCGGATCTTGACCTTCGGTAGGGAAAAGGTGGAAGGCCAGTCCCTGTCAGGCGTTATGTACGGGTCCACCTTTCTTTACGAAGTCAGTCACGGTAATATTAAACCCAATTATTTTGTGGGTAAAAAAGTGCTGGTTATCGGGGGCGGCAACGTGGCTTTTGATGTGGCCAGGTCTGCTCGAAGACTGGGAGGAGAAACCAAGATCATCTGTTTGGAGTCCGAAGACAAAAATTCAAAGGACAGAATACCGGCCGACTGGGAAGAAATCAGGGGGGCCTGGGAAGAAGGGATCCATATTTTATATTCCCGCGGGGTGAGTAGAATTATTGGAGAGAGCGAGCGGGTCAAAAAGATTGAATGTCCCCTTTGTGTCAGTGTTTTTGACGAAACCGGCTTTAACCCCGAATTCGACCTGTCCGATACCATCACCCTGGAAGGGGATATATTAATCATTACCGTCGGCCAAGGCCCGGACAAGGTATCTTTACAGGACGATCACCTGTTGGATGAAAAAGGTGCCCTGGCTTTGGATCTTTTGACCCTGCAGAGCCAGAACATGGAGTGGATATTTATCGGCGGGGACCTCAGAAAGATCGGCTTTATGGCCGATGCCATGAAGGACGGACTGACCGCGGCCGAATCGATTGAGCGCTATTTGAGGGGAATGGATATAAAGGAAGGGCGCAAAAGGGAGTATGAGGCCCAGGATATTCCCCAGAGGGAATATTACCAGTCCGAGCCGGAGGTTCTGTGGATTCCCCCGGAAAAACGAATGCATTTTCAGTTGTTTGAAAGAGGATTCACCTTACCGGAGGCTATCGAAGAGGCCAAGCGGTGTCTGACCTGCGGCCCATGTATCTCCTGCAAGGCGTGTCTGTCCATTGAAATTCAGGAATCCTTACCTGCTGTGGAAGTCAATAAGGATCGCTGCAGCGGTTGTGGGATTTGTGTCTCGGTCTGCAACTATGAATCGGCCCAGCTCAGGGCGGTTGAAACCAAGCGGGTTTCCACCACCGATATGTTCAAGTGTAAGTCCTGCGGCCTGTGTATCGTCGCCTGCCCTTCCAACGCCAGGAAGCTGATAGGGGATCATATGGAAAAGAGGATCGAAGCCGTATATGCCTCGCTATGAATCCGAGGGAAACAAACCCAGCGGTGGTCATGAAATACGGAGGAATTTATCATAATGGCCGATGCAGGATAAAAAATCCGGTTTCAGGAATCCCGGATCAGGCATCATTTCAAAAGGAGTGGAACCATGGCTGAAAGTAATCCCAAATTAGTTTGTTTTTCTTGTAAGTTCGGCTGGGGGTATTTGTCTGAAGAATCCGCACTGGCCTCCAAGATCACCAATTGGATACCCGTGGTTTGCAGCGGAAAAATTGATACCAGTCACATCCTTAAGGCCTTTCGGGCAGGGGCCGATGGGGTGCTGATTCTTGGCTGCTCCGAAGGTCATTGTCATTTTCAGGATGGAAACATTCAAACCGAGAAAAAGGTGCTTCTCCTTCAGAAGGTGCTGGAAACCTTTGGGATTGAACAAGAACGGTTGGAGATTCAACTTTCCATGGATCCCGATGGGCAGAATATCCCCCTTCTCATAAAAAAGATGGAGGAAAATCTTATCAAATTAGGTCCGATTAAACGGTTATAACCTATAAGGAGGGATGCAAAATGGCCGATAAGCCCAAAGTAGCCGTTTATTGGTTGGGCGCCTGTGCCGGATGCGATGAGTCCATCGTGGATTTGAATGAAACGCTGCTGCAATTGGCCCAAGTCGTAGATATTGTTCTTTGGCCGGTAGCCATGGATTTCAAATATGCCCATATAGAAGCCCTGAAGGATGGAGAAATCAGTTTAAGCATTCTTAGCGGATCGGTGCGAAATTCGGATCATGAGGAGATGGCCGGGCTGCTAAGGAAGAAATCTAAACTGGTTTTAGCCCTTGGCGCCTGCGCCTGTTTTGGTGGAACAGCCGGCCTGGCCAATTTTAAAACCAAGGAAGAAATTTTTTCCTGGGTTTATTTAGACGCTCCTACGGTGGTCAATCCCGAAGCCAGGTTTCCCCAAACCGAAACCCGGGTTGACGGAAAGGTCCTGACCCTTCCGGAATTTTATGATCATGTCTATACCCTCGACCAGATCATTGAAGTGGATTATTATCTGCCCGGATGTCCCCCCCCGCCCGATTTGATCGCCAATGCCGTCAATTCCGTGCTGACCGGAGATCTTCCCCCCATCGGGTCCACCCTGGCCCCGCGTATGGCCTTATGCGACACTTGTTCAAGGAATAAAAAGAAACCCTCCAAGATGGAAATAACCCAAATTAAAAGGATCCATGAAGTGGAGGCGGATCCGGATTCCTGCTTTCTGGCCGAAGGCATCATTTGTATGGGCCCGGCCACCCGGACCGGGTGTGGAGAAACCTGTATGAAAACAAATCTTCCCTGCCGGGGTTGTTTCGGCCCTCCCCCCGGGGTGGTTGGAGCCGGGCCCAAATATCTGTCGGCTTTAACTTCCTTAATCAAAGCCGAAAAAACGGAGGAGATCCACGAGATCATCAAGGACATTGTGGATCCCGCCGGATATTTTTATCGATTCACCCAACCCTCTTCAATTTTGGGGAGAAAAAAACCCAAGAAGCAGATGGAGGAATAAGGATGTCAGAAAAAATAACCATCAATCCGATCACTCGGTTGGAAGGCCATGGGAAAATAGAGATTTTTCTCAATGACCGGGGGGAAGTGGAAGATGCCTACTGGCAGGTAACGGAGTTAAGGGGGTTTGAGAGATTTTGCATAGGCCGACCGGCAGAGGAAATGACCCGGATCGTCCCGAATATCTGCGGCGTGTGTCCTTCAGCGCACCATATGGCCGCCACCAAGGCCTTGGACGACTTGTATGGAGTCGAACCTACGGTCACGGCCAAATTGATCAGGCAGCTCGAATACAATGCTTTTTATATTGAAGATCATTATATCCATTTTTTCTTCCTGGCCGCCCCGGATTTCGTGGTCGGTCCTGATGCCGATCCTTCTGAAAGGAATATCCTGGGGGTTCTGGGAAAGGTGGGCCAGGAGGTCGGATCAAAGGTCATTGAAGTTCGTAAAAGGAATCGGGAGATCATCCGGCTTATTTTCAGCAAGGCCCCTCATCCTGAAGGAGGGCTGCCCGGAGGTGTTCCCCGGGGCATTTCCGATGAAGAAAGAAAATGGATTAAGGCCACAGCCGATTATTCCGTCGAATTTGCCCAGTATGCCATAAAGCTTTTTAAGGATCTGGTCCTGGAGAACAAAAGCTATCTGGACATGATCCTCAGCGAAGCCTATAGTCTTAAGACTTATTATATGTCCCTGGTCGATGAACATAATGAGGTAACTTTTTATGACGGCAAAGTTCGGATTATTGATCCGAAGGGAAACGAATATGCCCTCTTCGATCCCAAGGACTATACGGAATATATCGGCGAATGGGTGGAACCCTGGACTTATATTAAACTGAATCATTTAAGAAAGCTGGGTTGGAAAGGATTGATCGAAGGAGATGAGACTTCCCTCTACCGGGTAGCCCCTTTAGCCAGACTCAATGTGGCCGATGGTATGGCCACCCCCATAGCCCAAAAGGAATATGAACACATGTTCGACATCCTGGGGGGGAAGCCGGCTCATCATACCCTGGCCATGCACTGGGCCCGGCTGATCTGCGCTCTTCAAGCCGCCGAACACAATCAGATCATTGCCGATGCTGCGCTGTTGACCAGTAAAGACATCCGGAACATGCATTTTAAATTAAAAAAGAAGGGGATCGGTTGTGTCGAAGCCCCGCGGGGGACCCTTTTCCATCATTATGAAACTGATGACCAGGGGATTTTGACCAAGGTAAATTTGATTGTGGCCACCCAAAACAATGCCGCACCGATATGTTTATCAATCAAAAAAGCGGCCCGGGAATTTATTAAAGGAACCGAGGTCAAAGAAGGGTTGTTGAACCGGGTGGAAATGGCCTTTAGGGCTTATGATCCCTGCCTGTCTTGCGCCACTCATGCCTTGCCGGGCCGAATAACCTTGAACATTAATATTCGAGACCAGGAAGGAAAGATTATTAAGACCGTGGACAGTGAATAATGAGCGGTAATAGAATCCCTAATAAACTATTTTCTAGGCCCTGAGGCCTGTTCATTTTCCGCGTAATGATGATGAAGACTTTAATTTTAGGCCTGGGCAGCCCAATCCTGTCCGATGATGGAGTGGGATTGGTTATTGCCCGGGCCCTTAAGGGAAAGATTCCACAGGCGGATGTGATGACCACTCCGCTGGTCGGCCTTAATCTGCTGGATTTGTTTCTGGATTACGATAAACTTTTTTTGATCGATGCCCTTGTTTCAAAAAATCCCCATCCCGGTGAACTGAAAAAATTAGAACCCGGAGAAGGAACGGTCCATCTTTTCACCTCCCACGGTCTGGATTTTTTTTACCTCCTTGATCTGGGAAAGCAATTAGGGTTCAACCTCCCGGAAGTTGGGGCGATTTATGGTATTGAAATAGAAGCCCCAGTCTCTTTCGGAGAAGCATTGTCTCCCGCTTTGTTTCAAAAACTCCCCTCCCTCATCCGATTTATTACTAAGGATATTGAAGATTCCCTGCAATCCGCTTAAGAGGACGGGCCCGCTTGTTCTCCTTGAAGGCCCAGCAGATGCGTTCGGAGGTCAGGGGCAGTTCGTTAAGGTCAACCAGTGGGATTCCGTATAGACTTATCTATAATACGGATCACTTCCTCTGCGTTTATTTGATGTTTCCTATTAATTTCTGTTTTATTCCAGGGCAATTAATTAAATTGTTCCCGAAGCACCCGTTTTAAAATCTTTCCCGTCGGTGTTCGAGGAATGGTATCGGCAAAAACCACTGACTTGGGGATCTTAAACCGGCCGATCTTCCCCTGGCACCATTCGATGAGTTCCTGTTCGGTTAGGGTTTCTCCCGGGTTGATGACCACAATGGCCTTAACCGCCTCGCCCCATTTTTCATGGGCATAGCCGATGACGCCCACATCCGCTATTTTGGGATGGTGTAACAGGGCATCTTCGACCTCGGCCGGATAAATATTTTCACCGCCCGAAATGATCATGTCTTTCTTTCGATCAAGGATATATAAAAATCCCTCCTGGTCCATTTTCCCGATGTCGCCGGTATAAAGCCAGCCGTCTTTAATGGTTGCCGCCGTATCCTTGGGCCGGTTCCAGTATCCTTTCATGATATTGGGCATGCGTAATAGTATCTCTCCATTGGTTTCCGGTCCTATATCTTTTCCTTCTTCATCCACCACCCGAACTTCAGTATGAAAGAAGGGCTTGCCGCACGAGCCAACTTTGGCCAAAGCGTTTTCCGGGTCCAGGACCGTGGCAGTATTACCCTCGGTCAGTCCGTATAATTGACGGACCTCAATCCCGGCCTCGGCATATTCCTTAATCAGGGTTACCGGCACCGGGGCGGCATAAACCAGGATGGTCCTGACCGAACTCCAGTCATATTTTTCGAAATTCGGGACCCATTTCAGGATATCCAATAGGGCCGGCACTGACCCGAAAACGGTGACCTTTTCCTCCTGAAGGAGTTCCAGAAAACGCTGAGGGTCCAGGCTTCTGAGCAGGACCACCTTCCCGCCGGAGTGGACTATACATGGCGGTATGGCCAGGGCCCCGATGTGAAACAAGGGTAAGGCAACCAAGGTGGTATTGCCGATATCCAGGCCCAGGGTGCACATCAGTTGGACCGAGTTCCAATAATAGTAGTTATGGGTTAGTTCAGCCCCCTTGGGCCGTCCGGTTGTTCCCGAGGTGTAGAGAATTGTTAGGGTGTCGTCGTCCCCGCCGGTGATTTCCGGCTCTTGACCGGAAGAATTATCCATTAAGGATTGATAGGATTTTGCCCCTTCCACCGGCTCATCGCTGATGGCGATCAAATGCTCGGCCGGGATATCCTTTCGTATGGAATCCACGATCTCCTTGTACTCCTTACCGAAGATAAATACCTTGGCCGAACAGTCCGTCAGAATAAACTGGATTTCCGGTCCGGCCAGGCGGTAGTTGACCGGCACCAGAATGACGCCGATTTTTCCCAAACCGAAGTACAGGTCATAATACTCCGGTTCATTCAGTGCCAGCAAACCCACCCGGTCCCCGTGGCCCACCCCCAGGGCTTTCATGGCATTGGCCAATCGGTTGGCCCGTTCGTTAAGTTCTTGATAAGTCCGACGGACTTTCTCGCAAACCAAACCTTCTCGGTCAGGGGTTAAAAAAGATCGCTTGGTTAAAAATTCTCCGATGTTGATCTTCATGACGGGCTCCTCCTTATGGTTTTATTTTTCGGTGAGGGTTGAGTCAATAGATAGGTTGACTTTTTACGAACTTGGCAGCCTTATTTACCACAGCATTTTTTATATTTATTCCCGCTTCCACAAGGGCAAGGCTCATTGCGTCCCACTTTTTTTCCGACTGTCGTTGGTTTTAATGGACTCAGCAATCTTTCTAAATCGGTAATATCCTCTGGTTGATCCGGTTCCAATCCAATGGTATATTTCCAATTGTTTTCTTTAAATATTATTGTTACTTCCTTCAATTTTTCTTCTGTTTGTACACGAACAACAGCCGGATTCTTTTCAGTCCCTAATTTTGCCGTTTTTTTAACAGTAAAAGTTCTTGTCCTCTTTTCCCCATCAAAAGTATTCGCAGCCTTGGTACCATCAATAAATATTTTCCCCATCTTGTCCCCTTTAAAAGTATTATAGGATTCAACTACCGCCTGACCTCAACCGGTAGGAGCACCAATTGGCGCCGCCTGCATAGCCTGGTTAGCCTCCCGGTCTCTCTGAAGTTCCGGTACCAGGTATGTGACTCCGTCAAGACTTACCGTCTTGACACCATTAATCCCCATGTTTTATTGAAAGCCCTCCGAGGCGGAACCGATCGACTTCGCCGGTCCATCAAGGGGCATGACCATATAGATTGACCCTGAAAAGTGTAAAGCTCGAGGAGACCACCTATCCGGGGAATCCAGGGCGAACTCCTCACAAGACGCGAGGGTCTCCCGGGCTTTCCCAAGAGGCCTCAAGCCTGGAGGGACCTCCGGACTAGCGTGTTAAAACAAGGCGTTTTTTTATGGTGCCGAACCTCACCTTAGGTGAATCCCTGAAATCCCATATGGATTCCTTTAAAGACCAGGTTACATAAATTGAGGTAACCTTTGCGTTCTGTTTTTATGCAACGCTTAGGTCTATTGTGAAGCGGTCACCTCACCCTGTTTTCTGTCAAGGTTTTCTTTTCGGTTGCTTGGCCAGCTTATTTTTTGTTTTTTGGTCCTGTCTGTTTGTCTTCTGTTTTTGCCCCTTGTCCTTATCCTTCTTGCCTTTGTCTCCCATTGGGTATCTCCTTTCCGTTTTGTCATTCATCTTTTCACTGCGAAGGCCCGGCGGCATTTTGCCGCGGACCTCGTAAGTGAGTCATAAAAATAGTCAGTCTTTGCCTCTTTCTTATTAAAAAATGGGCTTTTCGGTCATTAATCTTAATCTCCGGTCCTCGGCCAGAAAATATAAATAGGGTGATGCCCTCGTAATACCGAGAAGAAAAGATCAAATCTGCTCTTGACTCATGTTGTGAGACCTTTGAAAAAAGCCCCCTTTTGCCCAATCTCTGTGTTAGGCTCAAATTTCAATCCTCGAAATATTCCATATAATCCTGTGGTTGAAATTTTCGCCTTCCTTGACCTTGAGAAAAACTGAACATTTTTCAAAGGTCTCCTAGTAAATTGGAGCCTTCTTTTAACATTTAAATAAGGTCGGGAAAATGAGGCAAGGTTCAGAAAGTTTTCCCGGAACCCTCTAATCCGCTCGGGCCGATTGTTCTTTTTCCATGCTTTCGATGATGATTTCTGCGGCGATTCTGGCGCCCAGACCGGGTGCCAGCGGGCATTTTTCCCGGGCCCGGGCCTTGTTGAAGGCTTGAAAGTTTTCGCCTCCAGCCATGGGATCATAATATTTTCCGAGAAGGAGGGTCTGTATGTCCGAGCAGAGCAAACTTCCGAAGGCATCCTCGAAACGCCGGAGATATTTACGGGCGAATAAATAAGTCCGAGTATCCTGATAGTCCGTCAGGTCCGGGCCAGAAAAATAGAGACTCAAGGCCATTAAACCGCCGGAAACCGGTCCGCAGATCCCGCCGCTCATGGCGATTCCCGGGAAGGGATTGAGTCCTCTAATGATTTCCATGTTCCCCAATCCGAATTCCTCGAAAAGGGCTGTGGCCGATCCCTTGGCACAATTACGGGTCAGATAGCAGTATTCCTCGCCTTTAAGCTGAACCCGATCCAGGATTTCATCTTTATGTTTGATGACCTCCCTGGGATCGAGCGTTTTGCTCGGTATGCCTTCATCGACCAATTTATTAAACCGTGTCTTGATAGCAGACAGGTTCCAGTCTCGAAGGGCCAATTCGTCAATTTTGTCCTTAAGCGCTTCAAGATCAGGCATGATGTCCTCCTTCCTTGATCGAATCTTAAGGATATATTTCAAAAAATGCAAATGTTTCTTTAAAATAAGACCGGGAGAAACTAAGGACATCCTATCCTGTCCCTGTCAAGAGGAAAAAACATCGTCAGTGGGGCCAGTTAATGATAAAAAAGTATTTTTTTCAGATTCATTGTCTTGATTTCTGCCCTTTATAAATAGTACAATTATTCATATTTTTCCTAAGAAAAGGACATAACATGACGCAAATTAAAATCAGCGCTGAATTGTCCCATCTCTGCCCGTTGGCGGAAATCGTCCGACAGGCCAGGGTTCTTGAAGATAAAGGGTTTTACCGGGTCTGGGTCCCGGATACGATGGTATCGCCATGGGAGGCCTGGCTGGCGGCTTCTCTGATCATCCAAAATACCTCCAGGCTAAGAATCGGGCTTGGGGTTACCAATCCCTACACGCGGCATCCGTTGGTTATGGCCCAGATGGCCTGTACCCTTCAGGTTTTGAGCAAAGGGAGATTAACCCTTTCCATCGGCAAGGGGATTGCCCGTTTCCTGGAAAAGGTAGGTACAAGACAACATGAAAAGGCGGTTGAGGAATGCCTGACCATCCTCCGTCATTTGACCAACGGCGAACGATTCAGCTTTGAGGGGCAGGTTTTTCGACTGGATGCCATTAGATTGAGGGGGGATCCTCCAGAAACGAAAATTCCCATTTATCTGGCGGCAGTAGGCCCTCCCGGTTGGGAAAAGGCCGCCCGGTTTGCCGATGGCGTATCAACGTTCTGGGGTGAAAAGATTAAAGATTTGTGTCAGCAATACCTGGACGGGAACCCGCTCCCAGTGGCTGTACTGGTCCCATTCTCGGTAACCAAGCCCGATTTTTTCCCCAATCAGCTTCAATCGATCGAAATGTTGGCAGGGCGGGTGGCTGAACTGGAAGAGGCGGGCTTTGATGAAATCATCATCGCCTATGGTGATAGGAAGGACCTGGAATTGGTCGCGGCCAGGTTTGGAGAATAGCGGGTTCTGTTAACCGTTTTTAAAGAGCGCAAAATAATCTGGACTCGCCAGGCAGCTTTTTCTTCCGCCTGAGGCTTTAGAAAAACCTGCCCGGGGATTATTAAATCGAGTCTTCACTGTTTTGTAGATATTATTATGACCATCGGAATAAAATTTTATCAAGGAATCGGTTATGACTGACAAACCTTCTATCTTTGAAGAAACTTATCAAAATTATCTGACCCAGGTGGCCGGGATCGATTTTGCTTCCAGGGCTGAAATCTTAGGGATTGAAATAAGGGATAGAGAAGCTTTTATTCCATTGATGGAAAAGATCTATCGGGTCTCGCCGAAAGGGGTTTTTGATCCTTCGGGACAGGAGCCGAACCATGCCCTGAGCATTTTGCTTTGTAGATATCTTCTCTTATGCCCCGAGAGGGAACCCAAAGGAGATCATTGGGTCACCTATAAGGATTTCAGGGATGCCGCCCCCTTTGTCGGCGGATTCGTCACCAATACCGAAAAGGCCCTGGTGAAATATTTTTCCAACAGACTTGAAGCTCTGAAAAAAGCCTGTCAAAAATTGGGGGGCAGACCGGTCGACCTGGAATTGTCTTATCATATCGTATCCCGGTTCGATGTCCTGCCCAAAATCCCGATCCTTCTTTTGTTCAACGATGAGGATGAGGAATTCCCGGCCCAAGGGTCTTTACTTTTCCAGAAAAAAGCGGCTGGATATCTGGACATGGAATGCCTGGCTATCCTGGGATGGTTTTTAACCGATGTCTTGCATCAGTCGGCCGGGAGTTCAATCACAACGATCATGTAAAAAATTTTTACTAACCCATAAGGAGAAAACCAATGACCTCATCCCTCCCTTTTACCGGATTTCCCAAACAGAGTGTTACTTTTTTCCGCAAGCTTGCCCATAATAACAACAAAATGTGGTTTGACCAAAACAAGGAGATGTATGAACAGCAGGTTTTGGTTCCGGCCCGGGATTTTATAATGGCCTTGGGCCTCAAGCTGAAAAAAATCGCGCCAGGGGTGCAGGCCGACCCGCGGGTTAACAAGTCCATTTTCCGCCTCAACCGGGATATCCGCTTCAGCCATGATAAAACTCCCTATAAGACCCATCTGGGCATCTGGTTCTGGGAAGGTTCCCGGCCGAGGATGGAGTGTTCCGGATTTTATTTTCACCTGGAACCGGAGCGATTCATGCTGGGGGTCGGGTTGTATGCTTTCCCCAAGGATCTCTTGGATGCCTATCGTCAATCGGTAGTCCATCCTCTACACGGACCGGCCTTAACCAAGGCGGTTTCAGCGATCAAAAAAAACCGGGATTATTATATAGGCGGACAGCATTTTAAAAAGACCCCTCATGGTTATGACCCCTCACATAAAAATTCCGAGTTTCTGCTTTATGACGGACTTTATGCCGGAGTGGAACTGCCCGTTTCATCGGATCTGTTTTCCGAAGCGTTGGTGGAATTATGCTTCGATCACTATAAAAATATGCTTTCCCTGCATCGCTGGCTCCTGGCCCTGACCAAACGGGTTTAAGGTAGTTTACTAATTGTTTTAATGTGGAACCCTCAGGCCCTTCCGCTATGAGTTCTACGTGACAGGAAACGAACATTGAACCTTGACTATTGAACGTCGAAGGAGTTTTTCGTTTAAGTTCCCCTTGTATTCTCAGAAAAAAGCCTTACCTTTAAAAAAATCTATTTTGTGAAAAAGGATGTAATCAGGATGACGGCCCTATTTAGAAGCGCCGTGAGGTGTTGTATTGTTGCCGGCTTACTGGTGGTGCTTGCGGCCTGCCTACCATCCGCAGAATCAAGAGATGGGGTAAAAAAAAACGATGCATATTGAAAGTTCTAATAAAAAAATTGCCACCTTTGCCGGTGGCTGTTTTTGGTGCAGTGAAGCCGATTTCGAAAAAATACCCGGGGTGATTGATGTCATTTCAGGTTATATCGGCGGGGATAAAAAGGATCCTACCTATCAGGAGGTTTGCGAAGGATCTACGGGACACCTGGAAGCGATTCAAGTCCGTTATGATCCGACGAAAATATCGTATCAAGGTCTGCTAAATGTTTTTTGGAAACATATCGATCCCACAGATCCTGGAGGCCAGTTCGCAGACCGGGGTTCACAGTACCAAACGGCTATTTTTTATCACGACGGGGAACAAAAAAAAATGGCTGAAAATTCCAAAGAGGCATTGAGCCGTTCTGGAAAATTCGCCAAACCCATCGTTACGGAGATCAGACCGGCAGTTAACTTTTATAAGGCTGAATCGTATCATCAGAATTATTGTCAAAGAAATCCCTTGAAATACCGGAACTACCGCTGGGGATCGGGAAGAGACCGGTTCATTGTAGAGAACTGGGCGGAGAAGAAGCCAATTCCTCCTGCCGAAGGGGAAATTGGGTGCCGGAAACCGGATGAAGCCGAGCTGCGAAAAAAAATCACACCTTTACAATTCGAGGTGACCCAGAAAAACGGCACCGAGCCGGCTTTTCAAAATCCTTACTGGGACAATAAAAAAGAAGGGATTTACGTGGACGTGGTCTCCGGTGAACCCCTGTTCAGTTCTCTGGATAAGTATGATTCCGGGACCGGCTGGCCGAGTTTCACCAAGCCCTTGGAGCCGAACCATATCGTCGAAAAGGAAGTCTCGAGCTTTTTTATGCGGCGCACCGAAGTCAAAAGCAGGGATGGTGATTCCCATTTGGGCCATGTCTTTAACGACGGACCTCAACCAACCGGGCTTCGCTATTGTATGAATTCAGCCGCCTTGCGCTTTGTTTCCAAAGAAAATTTGGAAAAGGAGGGGTATGGAGAATTTAAAGGGTTATTTGTGAAAAATTAAACCCCGTTGACAACCGATTGAACTCATTGTGATTCATCCTCAGATTTTTTGATCCACCTGGGCAAAGCAGGGGATACAAAGGGTTCGCCCTTCATATCTTCTGGTCCGGGACTCCATGGTCATCTCCCCGCAAGTCTCACAGGCCAGACTCTGTAACACCCTGGCCGGTCTTGGGGCCGGAGTGGGGAGTTTTGTGACGGAAAACATCTCCTTTAGGCCGGCATTCAAATAGGTGTCCGGAAGGGTTTTGCGCAACTCTTCAGAACGCTTTTGTTCCTGGTCCGAAATCGTTCCATCGGCTGCCTTTTTCATCAGTGCCCGTAATTCCTTCCCGGTTTCTCCCTGAATGCCGGGGTTGAACAAGGCCCGGAATCCTTTCCCTCCCTTGCGGTCGAAAAAGCTGAAGGCCATTTTCCCATAATCCCGATGGATCAAATTCCCTTTGCCGAAGGTACACCCGGTGAGCACCTGAATGGCGTCCACCCCGCACATATCGGTTTCCACCACCGCCACGAGGTCGGTTTTTTCCGGCGGACCCAATTCTTGAATCGCCAGTTCAGCCGCCCGAATGCCAATGGCCAACCCTGGACACCAATGACCGTGAAAATCTTTGGTTTTTTCAATCAATGCTTTGCTGATAGAACACGGCATGATTTGTTCCTTCTCTTGTCTGTGGAAATTGTGGAATGATCATAATGGTAAAACCAAGAGACTCAAAAATCAACCATGAATGAATTCGCTCTTCCCCGTTTTAACCGTCAAACAATATAATCCCTTGCTTTCATCCTCCCTTAAGGTATTATAGCTTTATCAGCTGCATGGATGGAAGGACCAGGGGTAATGATAAAGGTGGCGGCCGCTATTCAACTGCTCTTCATCCTCTTAATCGTAGGATTCAGTACTTATCAGTTATTTCAGGGACGCTTCGATTTGGCCCTGGGCGTTCTTCCCTTTCTGATGGCCTTTTACGTTTTCGTCACTGTTCGAAACAAGAGAAAACCAACCCCCAAAGAAGATCATGAGTCATAAAAAGAGGGCCTGTCTTATTGAACCAAAGCCTCGGCGATCATGGATGAAAGGAATTGGACATTCATTCCCATCTGGTAATGATCGTTTAAATTACTGAGCTGGGTATGGCAGTTTTCGCAGGCTGTGGCCAGAATTTTGGCCCCGGTTTTTTGGACCTGATCCACCTTCACTTTAGCCGATTTCATGCGAAAATCCAGGGTGTCCTCCCCCAGGGCCACCAGTCCCCCGCCCCCGCCGCAGCACCAGTTATAGCGGACGTCGTCGGTCATCTCCCGGAAATCGTGGGTCAGGTTCTGTAAAATATACCGGGGTTCATCAATCACACCGGCATTCCGGGCGATCTGACAGGGATCATGATAGGTAACCGGATCTTTAAATTTTTCCTTATCCAGCCTAATCCTTCCCTCCCGCAGATAACGAGCATGAACCTCGGTTATGGAGCTGACCTTGAAAGGCTGTTTCCCGGATAATTGCTTCATGACCCGGAAAGCCGTTCCGCATTCACAGATACAGACCTCTTTGACTTTGAGACGCACCGCTTCATTGATTATGCGATCCAGGATCAGCTTGGTCCGGGAAGGATCGCCGACAAAGGCCCCGAAGTTGACAGCCTCGAAAAAACTTAAGGTCCAATTTTCTCCGGCAGCATTGAAAATGGCCGCTGCCGGGATAATCGAATGGGCACCGGCCAGGGCTACATACAAAAGATCCGCGCCCTCCTGATCCATCGGGATCGGGTTTTGACCGGCCTCCACCTGCCACTTTTCCACCACCTGAGACTCCAAGTTTTTTATGGCTGTCAGAAAACCCTCTTTAAACAGATCCAAAGACTTGCCCTTCTCTATGGAAGAGTCGGCCAGCATACTCAATATCTCCGGTTCCTCATTTGCACCGACCAATAACAGCTTGGCGATGGACATGAGCATCTGTGTGTCGATTCCGTGGGGACAATAGACCATACAGCGGCGGCAGCCGGTGCAGGAATAGGCGGCCTCGTATAATTCCTCCAGGGCCAGTTCGGTCAATTCTTTAGGTTCACCCAGGGCCGAAGCCAGTTTGCCCTGGCCCTTAAAATACTTTTTGTAAATCCGTCGTACGATTTCATGGCGATAAGCGGCGATATGCTTGACCTGACCCGTCGAAGCATAGACATGACAGGCCTCGGTACAGGTTCCGCACCGGGAACAGGTTTCCAAGTACAGTCTCATGGCTTGGTTTAACTTTGACTGGAATAGTTTTAAAAGATCTTCACGGGTTTGGGTATCCATGGTTAACCCCTCCTTAACCTGTTCATGGGGATGGAAAAGAAAGAATGCATGATCTTGCTGAAGGGGAAGAACATAATAAAGAGGTTGGCAAAGAAGACATGCAAGACCAGCATAAATGAATGCCCGGTCTGATAGACCGCAGAAGGCAGTTCCGGTCGAAAAAATAATAGGCTGGTCAGATAAGTCTGATAATCACTGGGCGACAGTTCGGCGTAACCATACCAGCGGCGGGCCCAGTCCATCTGACTGCCGAAAAGAACGGTTAAAAAAATGAGAATCAAAAGATAATAATCTTCTGGAATCGAAATCTGACGAGTAGGCGAGGCAAATCTGCGGAAGAGCAGATAGAGCAGGGCAATGATCATAGTCAGGCCGACGAAACCTTTACCCAGGAAGATCTCGTGTTCCCAAAATTGGAAAAAGGTGAATCCTTTAAACAGTTCCAAATGCCCGATGATCAGGAGCAAGAGGGCAATATGGAAGATCATCAAAAAAAACCATAGGACCGGATTGTGCTTCCGGACGGTCGGCAAAAGAAAGCTGTCGTGAAGGGCCCAGAGCCATTTAGGTTTTTTCTCCGGAAAAATTTGAAGGGTGGTTGGCTGCACGGGGGCCCGCCAGATCTTGACCATCCGGCTGATGATCCCGAGCACAAAAATCAGATAGGCCAGATAGACCATGGGGACCAGTATTAAATAGGTAATCGTTTGCATAGGATCCTCCTTAGCTCCCTTGTCTTCTCTGTTAAACCCAAATTCTCCTTTGTGGTGGGAAAAATTAAACAGAAAAATGAATTTGGGATTATAGGCAATAGGCAATGGGCAAAAGGCTATAGGTAAAAGCTTTTCCTCCTCAGTATTTGCTGCCCATAGCCTATCGCCCTTTTTTGAAAAATTATTTATCCCTTTTGATATAAATTTTGATAACCCCATCCCCCTGATCGGTTTTGAGGATCTCATTGCCGCTGGTCCTGGCCCAGGCCGGGAAATCCGCCAAGGCCCCCGGGTCGGTCGTTATGGCTTCAATAACTTGTCCCACCTGGACCTCTTTTATCCCTTTGCTGACCTTGACCACCGGCATGGGACAGGGAAGCCCTTTCAGATCCATCACTTTGTCGACTTTGATTTCTTCCATGAATTTTTCCTCCTTACCGCTATATGAATAATTGTATTTTACTATGCATGGCTTCTTCCAGAAATTTGGCCACCCCGCAATAGGTTAAGTCAGGATAATTGATCATCTCTTCCCGTTTAAAACCCATCAGATCCATAGACATTTCACATACAAAAATCTTAACCCCCAGTTCCCCAGCCATCTCAAGCATCTGTTCCAGGGAAGCGACATTTTTCTTTTTCATCAGCGATTTCATCATGGCCGTTCCCATGCCGGCCATATTCATCTTGGATAACTTGACCTGCCCGGTCCCTTTAGGCAGCATGGTTCCGAACATGGCTCCCATCATATCTTTCCCTGCGACTTTCTTTAGCTTGTCCCTCAACAGCGGGGTACCCCAGAAGGTAAAAAACATAACCACCTCCAACCCCATGGCCACAGCGCCGGTGGCAATAACAAAGGCGGCCAGTGCTTTATCCAGATCACCGCTGAAAACGATCATAGAAATTTTATTTTCCGCTTGATTAACGGCCAGATTCTCCAGTTGAGCTTTCAGGCCTGCTATCTGGTTTTGAAGTTCTTCTTCCATTGAAACCCCCTCGTTTAGTAATTAATAGTTATTAGTATTAACAAATTATTGATTCTTCTCATTCAAAATAATTTTGCCTTAACCACCTTCATGGAAGATCGAAGCAATTCCAACGAATGAAGGACCGATTTCCGGTCTTCCGGTTTCAAATTCATCAATAATTCATTATGGATCTCTTTGATAAAATTGTCGATTTCCGAAGTTTTTTTCAAGCCGGAGGTCGTCAGGCTGAATAACTTGACCCGGGCATCTTCAGGATCATCGATAGACTGGACCAGCTTTTTGTTTAGTAATCCTTCCATAATTTTGGTCACCCGGCTTTTGGCCACTTCCAATTTCTGAGCAATCCCTTTTACCGTCAGATATTTTTCGTTATGAAACAAGAGGAGGCAACGGAGTTCGGCCGGTGTAAGAAGAAATTTATGCGACTGAAACAACACTCTTTCCTGACAACAGTGAATGATTTCTTCTATCAAATCTCTTAGATGCCCTGCCTGAAATACAATCAAGCTTTCAGCATTATTTCTGTAAATCTTGTTCATAGTGTTAACAATAATAAGATCGTTTGGTTTTGTTGTCAAGAGAAAAGTGAACGGATCTTTTCGCTTGACTATTTAAAGGCTTAGGTTTTCATTGACAGAGAAATCCTTCTTAACCTATACTCGTTCTCATTCATAATAAAATACACCTCATGAACCATCTTCAGCAGGAGGAAACAAATATGCAAAAAATTTCTGTGCCATCCCGCCTTTGGTATGAGAATCAAGAACGAGAATTGACCTTTCCGGATCGATGGATGGTCGAAAATCTCAACTCTCCCGGTTTTGAAAAAACCGGTCTGACTTCCCGACAAATTAAAGAAAAAATTGATAACCCCATAGAAGGGCCGCCTTTGGAAGAATTAGCCCAGAGGAAAAAACAGGCAGTCATTGTCTTTGACGATATGACCCGTCCCACACCGGTCAAGGACATTGCCTCCCATATCGTCGCAGCTCTCCATAGGGCCGGTCTAAAAAAAGACCAGATCCGTTTTATCTGGGCCTTGGGCGGACATGGGGCTTATGACATGATCAATGCCCGCAAGAAATTGGGGGAAGCAATCGTGGAAAACTATGTTGTCTTCAATCATGACCCTTTTCAGAACACCGTTCGGGTCGGAAAGACCCCGACCGGGGTGGAACTCTGGTTCAACCGGGAATTTATGGCTTGTGACCTGAAGATCGGTATCGGCTGTATCACCCCACATGTCCATGTGGGCTTCGGCGGAGGGGCCAAGCTGATCCTCCCCGGGGTGGCCGGGATCGAAACCATCAACCAGTTCCATAATCAGCTTTCCAGGGATCCATCGCGTACCGGCCTGGGCAACTTCGAAAATAACATCCTTCGGGCTGAGTGTGATGCCGCCGGGGATGCGGTGGGACTCAATTTCAAAGTGGATTGCCTGGTCAACCGCCGGGGCGAGATCACCAATCTCTTTGCCGGCCCTTTCCGGGCCACCCACGAAGCCGGAGGGCAAGAGGGGAAGGAACATTACGGGATTCCCTTTTGTAACGGGTTTGATCTGACGGTCAGCAACGCCTATGGAAAGGCCAATGAATCGGCTATCGCCCTGGGTCTGGGTTTGCAGACCTTGAAACCCGGGGTAGGGGTTGTAGTCTTGATCTCCGATGCTCCTGAGGGACAGGTCCCCCATTATGTGTTTCGTGCCTGGGGTTCGGATTACGGGGGACGCCAATATACACCCCGGACTAAAGGTCTCATCCCCCATTTGACTAAAAAATTGATCGTTTTGGCCCCTTATCCTGATCGAACAAGTTTGGACCTGATCTGTCATGTCGATGACGCCGTTTTTGTAAAAACCTGGCCGGAGTGCCTGGATATGCTGGAAAAGGAGTTTCCCGGAGAGGCCAGGGTGGCCGTGATTCAAGACGGGACCATGCAATATATGAAAACAGTAAAAACGGGTAACACAGAATAATCTCGCATCCGCCTGTGGGGACCATTTAACGTGAAAAAGGATTCCAGGATTCAAGGGGTCAAGGATTCAAGTGAAAGGCATGGCAGTTAAAACCCTTGACCCCTATTTTCGAACTTAGGAAAGGAGGATATCATGAAAGGCATTTTTACCATGTGGAAAAACACCCGGATGATCATCCTGACTGCGGTTTGTGCGGCCATCTACAGCGCCGCCCTGCTGGCCTTTAAAACCGCCATTCCCCTGATCCCCGGCATCACCGAGGTCAGGGTGGGCAACATTTTTCCTATGCCCTTTGGGCTGATGTTCGGACCGGCCGGTGCCTGGGGGTCGGCCATCGGCAATCTGATCGGCGACATCTTCGGCGGAACACTGACCCCTTCTTCTCTGGCCGGTTTTGTGGGGAATTTCCTTCTCGGCTATCTGCCCTATACGCTTTGGACCAACCTGGTTCCCTTTCATCATAAAACATTCCGTTGGGAAGCTGGCGCCTGGCTTAATTGGGTGGCCTATTTCATTATAGCTTTTATCTCCTCAACGGCCTGTGCTGTGGTCATCAGTATTTTTGTCGATTTCATGGGCGTGGTTCCTTATAAGGTCCTGGTCAAAATTATCACCCTGAATAATACTCTGGGTAGTTTCATCGGGGTTATTTTACTAACCTCGGTCTTTAAGCTGGTCAAAGACCACCTTCAACTATATTGGGGTGATGTTATGGAAGAGGCCGACCAGGGTAAACCCATAGCCGGACCCTTGGGAGCCTGGCTGGTCACCATAGCCTCTCTGTTTGGTCTATTCGGAGGGCTGTTGGCTGATTTTCAGGTGGGTATCCTGGGCTGGATTTCTACCGCAGCTATCTTGATCGGAAGTTTTTTACTTTAACATCAAACGGAAGAACCAAGAATCCAGAAGCTAGAAGCCAGAAAAAAAGGCTGATTAAGAATCATGCAAAAATTATTTTAAGATTGGTCAGGAATCCTATCACCCGTCGCTTTGATTATGAGCATCGCTGTTTCCATCGAAAACCTGTCTTTTACCTATACCGGGAAAGAAACCCCGGCTTTAAAAAACATCCAGGCGCAGGTTGAAGACGGTTCGTTGGTCTGTATCATGGGGCATGGAGGGGCCGGAAAATCGTCTCTTTGTTATACCCTGAATGCCCTGATCCCAAAATTTTTCCGGGGCGTTTATCAGGGCCGGGTCCTGGTTAAAGGGAAAGAGGCCGCGGGATCGACGGTTGCCGGTCTATCCCGCCAGGTAGGACTGGTCTTTCAGGATTTTGAGTCGCAGCTCTTTTCCACCAATGTAGAGTTGGAAATGGCCTTTGGTCCGGAAAACCACGGCTTCCCGCGTCCTGATATAGAAAGACGAATTAAGCGATATCTGGGAGCCGTCCATCTGGACCACCTCAGGGGGCGCCAGCCGGCCACCCTCTCCGGCGGACAGAAACAACGTCTGGCTATCGGTTCGGTCCTGACCTTGGAACCCGATATCCTGGTCCTGGATGAACCGACCACCGATCTGGATCCTCTGGGAGCGGAAGAGGTGCTGGTCATAGCCCGGAAGCTAAGAGAAGAGGGCCGCACCTTGGTGATGGTAGCCCCGGAGCCGGAAATGGTCGTAGATGCCGATCAAATATGGTTGATGCGGGAGGGGGAACTGGTTTCTCGGGGGTCCCCCGAAGAGATTCTGAAAGATTTTTCAAGGCTGTCGTCTTCCGGAATCAAACCTCCAGCCCTGATGGAGCTGTTTCAAAACATGGGCTGGCCCGGGCAGCCCATGACAGTAACAGAGGCTATGGCCCTGATTGACCGTAATGACTGGGTCCAAAAACGGGATACTCCTACACCGGGAACCTCCCTTCGGTCGGGAGACCCGTTTATCCTGCAAACCGAGGAGTTGGAATATTGTTATCCCCTTCAGGAAGTTAAGGCCCTGCGGGGAATCAACTGGAACGTTAGAGAAGGTGAATTTGTGGCCCTTTTGGGCCAGAATGGCTCCGGTAAGACCACCCTGGCCAAACACTGTAATGGTCTGTTAAAGCCCACAGGAGGCCGCATGCTGGTTCGGGGAAAACCAACGGCGGCTTTCAGCCATAAGGATCTGGCTCAAGAAGTGGGATACGTTTTTCAAAATCCGGATCATCAGATCTTCGCCAAAACGGTTGAAGAGGAAATCAGCTTTGGTCCGAAGGTCTTGGGTATGGACCCCAAAACAATCCGGGAGCGGATGGCCGAGGCCCTGGAAGTCGTTGAGTTGCAGGGTTATGAAAAGCAGCTCCCTTTTACACTCACCAAGGGGGAAAGGCAGCGAGTAGCCGTAGCCTCTGTACTGGCTGTACAGCCCCAGGTCATTATCCTGGATGAACCGACCACCGGACTGGATTATCTCCATCAGCGGAGCATGATGGACCTTCTAAGGCGTTTGAATCAAAAAGGGCACACCATTATTATCATCACCCATTCCATGTGGGTGGCGGCCGAGTATGCCCACCGAACCGTTGTCTTAAAAGAGGGGGCGATTATCCTGGATGGCCCTACCCGCCAGGTTTTTGCCCAGGAATCCATATTGGCCGGGGCTTCTCTGGCTCCACCTCCCCTGGTGCAAATCAGCAACCGGATCGGCCTCCAGGCCCTGACCCTGGAACAAATGGTTCAGGAACTCAAAGAATGAATATATTCCTTTATCTTGATGAAAATACCCTGATCCACCGCTTAGATCCGCGGACCAAGCTGGTTTCCGCCGTGATTCTTTTCGGCATCTGTCTGTGTTTTAATCATCCTTTATATTTGGCCTTCATAAGCGGGGGGGTGGTACTGACGGCCCTCTGGGCCAGGGCCCTACCCAATTTCTGGAGGCTTCGCTATATCCTTTTACTGCTCATCCTTTTCAGCTTTGTCTTGTGGCCTTTTTTTGTCCCCGGGCCGACCCGGTGGTGGGCCTGGGGACCCTTTCAGGTCAGCCGGGAATCGGTCCTTTATGGCCTGGCCATGGGCCTGAGGTTGGCCACCTTTGTCGGGATCGGGCTGATCTTTCTTTCCACGACCCGCAATGAGGAACTGACCAACGGCTTGATCCGCATGGGGGTTCCCTATCCACTGGCCTTTGCCCTTTCCACGGCCCTGCGATTAGTGCCGACCTTTGCCGGGGCCGGGGCGACGATCATTCAGGCCCAAGTTTCCCGCGGTCTTGATCTGGAATCGGGGAGTATCTTTAAACGGATGGGTAAATTCATTCCCCAGGCCGTGCCCCTTTTTATTTATGCCATTCATCACACCAACACCCTGGCCATGGCCTTGGAGTCCAAAGGATTCGATCCCCAGGCCAAACGGACTTTTTATTACGAACCCCGGATGCAGCGGGTTGATTATTGGGTAATAGGTTTTTTCATCCTGCTTCTGACGGCTCTGCTTTATCTGCGGTTGGGAATGGGATTAGGGGTGGTTATCAGGGGCAGGCTTTGAAAATAAGAAGGAAATAGAGGGATTTCGGACCGCATTTTTTCTTCCTTGCCTGTCTTCCCATTTAATGGTATTCATATATAAAAACTATCCATCTGTCTAAACGGATTCATAGTTTCATTAAATAAACTTTCGTCATCGCCCGCATTTCCTTGAACAAATATAGGCCAATGCGGGCGATGTCTCTTTTGGCCCGTTATTATGCGGGAATGAGATATTCATGGACTCCGGCACCTCCAACCTGACCTATAAACAAATTTTCCTGTTCTGGCTCCCCCTGGAATCCACCTGGCTGATGATGGCCATGGAAGGGGCTCTGATGAGCGCCATTATCGCCCGTATGGCCGCCCCCAAATTCAATCTGGCTGCTTTTGGGGTGGCCTTTTCCTTTCTCCTGATTCTGGAGGCCCCGATCATGATGATCATCAGCGCCACAACCGCTCTGGTGATCGATAAGGATTCATTTTTAAAAATGCGGCGATTTACTTTTATCCTGACTATAATCGTCACTTTAATGATGGGAATTACTGTTTTGCCGCCTGTTTTTTCCTTCTTTTGCCAAAAGCTGATCGGCCTGCCGGATCATGTCACCCGACTTACCTATACGGCCGTTCTTATTTTCATTCCCGTTCCCTGGGCCATAGGGTACCGTCGTTTTTATCAGGGGGTCTTGATACGCCACAATCAAACCCGTTTTGTTGCCTTTGGAACAGCCATCCGGTTGAGCGGTCTGACTTTTTGCGGATTGGCTCTTTATCGGTTTTCCTTACTGGATGGGGTGGCTGTTGGAGCCTTTAGCCTTTTATCCGCTGTTATCCTGGAAGCGTTTTCCAGCCGGATCATGGCCCAGGGTATTATTCGCCGTCTGCTTTCGGAGATCGAACTTAAAGGGGCACCCAAGCAGGAGACTTTGACCTATCCGGCCATTGTCAAGTTTTATTTGCCCTTGGCCATGACCTCCCTCTTGGCTTTGGGAGTTCAGCCTGCGGTGACCTTCTTTGTCGGGAAAAGTCGTCTGGCCATCGAATCTCTGGCTGTGCTTCCAGTTATTTCCGGGCTACTCTTTCTTTTTATGAGCTGCGGTATGTCCTATCATGAGGTCGGTATCGCCCTGCTGGGAAATCAGAATCGAAATTATAAGAAATTGGGTAGCTTTGCTTTGGGTCTGGGTGTGATTACCGTTTTGCTGCTGGTCTGTATCGGATTCACTCCTTTATCTCATTTCTGGTTCCGCAGGGTTTCGGGGCTGTCTGTTGAATTAACCCAATTCGCCGTGTCCCCAATAAAAATATTGACCATTATGCCCGGATTATGGATGCTGCTCTCTTTTCAGCGTTCGGTCCTAGTCAGTAACCGAAATACCGGGCCAATGACTTACGCTACCGGGCTGGAACTGCTGATTGTCCTGGCTACCCTTTTCGTTGCCGTAAGCTACTTGAATGCCGTCGGGGCTATTGCGGCGGCTGTGGCCCTCATTCTGGGTCGAATCGGCGGCATACTATGTCTTGTTCGGCCTTTTTTACGGGTCCTTAAAAGAACCGAAGCATAAATTCCTTAAACATCGGGATTTTGAAGCTTCTAAAAATGGAGGGAAAAACACATGAAAACTCAAAAATCAAGAAAAGCCATTTCTATGTTAATCATGGCAATATTTTTAGGGATGGGAACCTTTTCCTATGCCGATCAAACCGAGGCGGATAAGACGAAGCCTGAAGACCTGAAGGAAAAAGCGACGGAAACGTTTCAAGCTTTCAAAAAATTTACCACTGCTCAGCGGAATGAAGCCGTAAAGAAGGCCAAAGACGCTTTGGATGATCTGGACGCCCAAATCGACCATCTGGAATCGGAGCTTAATAAGAAATGGGATCAAATGGATCAAACGGCCCGCAAAAAGACCACGGATGCATTAACGACCCTCAGGAAACAACGCAACGTCGTCGCCGAATGGTACGGAGGCCTAAAACAGAGCTCCGGCAAGGCCTGGGAGGAGGTTAAGCAAGCTTTTGTGAAGAGCTACCAGGACCTTCGCGATGCTTTTATGAAGGCGCGGGGGGCATTCTAAGACAAGGAACGCCTTCACTGCCCCCTTTCCTCCCATCTAATTGGGAGAAGAACCACTTGTTTTTTTGGTTGACAAAAATTACTCAAAATGTTAAATTTTTTATTTAAAAATTTTTATGAGGTAATATCCATGTATGCCATTATTCAAACCGGGGGAAAACAGTATCAGGTAGCCCCCGGAGATGTGATTCGGATCGAAACCTTAGAGGGCGAAAAAGGGGACACGGTTTCCATCCCCAAGGTGCTGTTCGTTGCCCGGGACCAGGAGATTCTGGTAGGCAAACCCTATCTGGAAGGAGTTTCCGTGGTTGGAGAAGTCCTTCATCAGGGCCGTGACCGGAAGATACTGATTTTTAAACATAAAAGAAGAAAAGGGTATAAGAAAATGGTCGGTCACCGGCAGCCTTATACCCAGTTTAAAATTAAAGAAATCCAAGGGGTTTAGAGGGGTTTATATGGCACATAAAAAAGCCGGGGGCAGTTCCAGAAACGGCAGGGATAGCGCGGGACAACGTTTTGGGGTCAAGCGATATGCCGGTCAGAAAGTCAAGGCCGGGAATATCCTGGTCCGGCAGGTCGGCACTCAGTTTCATCCGGGTGAAAATGTGGGGTTAGGAAAAGATTATACCATTTTTGCCAAAATAGATGGGGTGGTTACCTTCGAACGCTGGGGGAAAGACCGAAAAAGGATTAGCGTATATTAAATCTCCGAAGGATTCAAGGATTGAAGCATTCCGACTAAAAGTCGAGAGCTTCCCGGTAAGGTAAATATTATTTATTGAAATCTTCTTTTCTCGGCCCAAAAAGCATGGTCTTCGAAAAGCATCCCGGTCGAGGGGGCAGGGAAGGGCATTTCGCATTTTACCTTAATTTTTAAGTCCTTAAATTCTTTTGAGATATCCAACCGCGTCGGGTTAATTTTATCAAACCATAAATATTCATATTTTCCTTCCAGATATCTTTGAAATTCTTCGATGAGGCCAAAATTTTTGTTCGTTCCGGAGACGGGGGCAATGGCTGCCTCAGCTTTCGCCGGGAGAAGTTTAAACCCCGTGGGGGTCCGGATGGCGGCAACGGGGGTAAGGGCGGCGATATCCTGATTACCGCCTCGGCTCAGTGTCAGACCTTACAGGATTATCACTTCCGACAGCATTTTAAGGCCCCCAAAGGAGCCCACGGTCAGGGAAATGACCGAAACGGCAGAAAGGGTCCGGACATTCGACTCATCGTTCCCTTAGGAACCCTGGTTCGAGAGGCGGAGACAGGACAGATCCTCGCTGATTTAATCACCGAAGGACAGACCTTTGCTGTTGCTCAGGGGGGAAGAGGGGGTAAGGGGAATAAACATTTTGCCACCGCCACCCATCGGACTCCGAGATTCGCCCAAAAAGGAGAGCCGGGCACCGAGGTCTGGTTGTTCCTGGAGCTGAAGGTATTGGCCCATATAGGGCTGGTAGGCCTGCCCAATGCCGGGAAATCTACCCTCCTTTCCAGGCTTTCAGCGGCCAAACCCAAAATCTCAGACTATCCTTTTACTACTCTGACCCCCAACCTGGGGATTCTTGAAAATAATCATGGACAGCGCTTGACTATAGCCGATATTCCTGGGATTATTGCCGGTGCCAGCCAAGGGGCCGGCTTGGGGCTTAAATTCCTCAAGCACATTGAACGGACCCAGGTCTTGGTCTTTTTATTGGACGGCTCTCTAAAAGGGGAGGAACCTTACCTTTCCTATCAGACCCTGGTTAAAGAAATGGAAGCCTATGATCCGGCTCTTTTGGCCAAACCACGGTTGGTTGTGGTCAACAAGATGGACCTGCCCTCATCGAAGGACAATTTTAAAAGGGTCCAGAATAACTTGAAAAAGCTTCGGTTGGATGCGATTTTTATATCGGCCAAAACCGGAGAAGGGATTCCCCTTTTGATTAATTACCTTTTTATGGCCATTGAGACCAGGGACCATGAAGAATCAAAGCGAATTGATTGATCAACGGAAAGCCCTCTTTAAGGGGATAAAAAAAATCGTCATCAAAATCGGCAGTGCCGTCCTGACCGATAACGGGGTTTTACACCGTCCGGCGATTGCCCGCTTGGTCGACGAGGTTGCTTTTCTCAAAAAGAAAGGGTATCAAACGGCCATGGTCAGTTCCGGGGCCATTGCTTCCGGGGTGGGAAAGATGGGCCTGGGCCGAAAACCGGACACCATTCCCCGAAAACAGGCCGTAGCGGCTATCGGACAAGGGAGCCTGATGCATGCTTATGAAGAAGCGTTCGATAGGCACCAAATGTTGGTGGCCCAGATCCTGCTGACCCGTGAAGATCTAACAAACCGGCAGCGGTATCTGAATGCCAACAATACCTTGATTACCCTCCTGGAATGGGGGATTATACCGATCATCAATGAAAATGATACGGTGGCGGTGGATGAAATCAAGTTCGGCGACAACGATAACCTTTCCGCCCTTATCGCCCATCTGATAGACAGTGACCTTTTAATCATTTTGACGGATACGGAAGGACTTTATGAGCGCGATCCGCGGGAAGATTCCAAGGCCCGTTTGATTTCTGTGGTGGAACATATTGATGGACAGGTCGTTGAATATACATCCAAATATTCAGGGGAATGGGGCTTGGGGGGGATGCGCTCCAAAATTATGGCTGCTCGAAAGGCCACGGCCAGCGGTATTCCGGTGATTATAGCCAACGGAAGGAAAGAGGCGGTTTTAAAAGAGATCATAAAAGGGAAACCTCTGGGTACCCTTTTTCTCCCTGAAAAACCGACCTTACGCCGGAAGAAACATTGGATTGCCTTTACCCTCAAACCCAAAGGGGAACTTGTCGTGGATGAAGGGGCTCAAAAGGCCTTGATGGAAAAGGGTAAGAGTTTGCTCCCTTCCGGGGTTGTTGACGTGCACGGGCGTTTTGGGGTCGGGGCCTGTGTTCGTCTGGTGGATCAGAAAGCCGAGGGGATCGGAAAAGGGCTGGTCAATTATTCCTCTTCGGATATAATAAAAATCCGTGGATTGAAGACCTCGGAAATTGAGAAACGGCTGGGGTTCAAACATACCGATGAGGTGATACACCGGGATAATATGGTTATAACCAAAACGGAAGGATAAACCATTCGGCATTCAGCGTTGAGCGTTCGTTGACCATTTCACTTCTTTCTCCATCCTCAGTGGTGTGGGGAGAGAAGTGGCGGGGGAAACCACAAACCATAAAATTAAGAAAACATAAGATCAACTAGTTAAAAGATTTTATTCTGAATTCTGACTCCTGAATTCTGGATTTTCGATTTTTTTTTCGTATTAAGGGAGATTTTCGATGGACCTTAAAAACCAAATTCTTCAGATAGCCGAAAACGCCAAAGAGGCTTGTCCGGTCCTGGGTGGGTTGAATTCCAGGCAAAAGAACCGGGTATTGGAACGAATGGCCCAAACTTTACTCAAACAATCCAGGACCATCCTGAAAGAAAACAAAAAAGACCTGGAACAGGCCGAGAAAACCGGGCATCCCAATGCCTTTCTCGACCGCCTTCGCTTGACCGAGGAAACTCTCAAGGAAATGGCCCTGGGGCTTCAGGAAGTTGCCCTGTTACCCGATCCGGTCGGGGAAGTGAGCGGTTTGTGGACCCGCCCGAACGGACTGCAGGTGGGTCGCATGCGCATCCCCTTGGGGGTCATCGGATTCATTTACGAATCCCGACCCAATGTAACCGTGGATGCAGCCGGGCTTTGTCTGAAATCCGGCAATGCCGTCATCCTTAAAGGCGGGAGCGAAGCCATCCGGTCCAACCTGGTCTTAACCAAATCACTTCAAGAATGTCTGATTCAGGAAGGGATTCCCCAAGGGGCCGTTCAGACCATACCGACCACGGATCGGGAGGCCACAGCCGAATTGTTGAAATTGGAAGAATACATCGATTTGGTGATTCCAAGGGGCGGGGAGGGCTTGATCCGAATGGTAACGGCCCAGGCCCGTATGCCGGTTCTGAAGCACTATAAAGGGGTTTGCCATATTTTCGTCGATCAGGGGGCGGATATCCCGATGGCTTACCAGATCTGTATGAACGCCAAGATCCAACGCCCCGGGGTCTGCAATGCCATGGAAACCCTTCTGGTCCATAAGGAAACAGCCAAAGAATTCCTGCCCGGTATGGCGCATCGGCTCCGACAAGAAGGGGTGGAAATACGGGGCTGTCCCGCCACCCTTAAAATCATCGGGAAGGGAAAGGGGATTCGGGAAGCCAAGGAAGCGGATTGGTATGAAGAATATCTGGATCTGATCCTGGCGGTCCGGGTGGTGGGAAGTCTGAAAGAGGCCGTTGCTCATATTCATCAGTATGGGTCAAAACATACGGAAGCGATCATTACCCGGGATTACGAGCGGGCTCATGAGTTTTTAAAATCCGTTGATTCTTCGGTCGTTCTGGTCAACGCTTCGACCCGTTTCAACGATGGGTTTCAATTGGGTCTTGGGGCGGAAATCGGGATCAGCACCTCCAAACTGCATGCCTTCGGTCCTATGGGTTTAAATGAATTGACAACCACCAAGTTTATTGTTTTTGGACAGGGACAGGTGAGGAGTTGAATAATTAGGCAATAGCCGATAGGCAAAGGGCAACAGAGACGAAGGGCTATCTAGCAAGAAAATATGGTACAAGGTATAAGGTACAAGGTTCAAGGTTCAAAGACCAGCACGGTCCCGAAACCTATTTCGGTTTTTGGCGAAAAAACCTCCTCCCCGCAATCCACCATCGCCAATCCGAAATCGCTACGCTTGGGTTTGTTCGGAGGGGCCTTTAATCCCATTCATTTGGGTCACCTCAGGGCCGCAACCGAAATTCAGGAGGCCTTTTCTTTGAGTCGGATCTTGTTTATTCCCACGGCTGTTCCGCCCCACAAAGTAACCTGGAACTTGCTTCCCTTTGCCCATCGTTTGAAGATGGTCCGTCTGGCCATTGCCGGACATCCTTTTTTAAAAGCCTCGGACATAGAAAAAAAAAGGGGAGGAAAATCCTATTCCATCCGGACATTGCGTTATTTTAAACAGACTTTTGGGCCCAAGGTGGAGCTTTTTTTTATCATCGGGATAGACGCTTTTTTGGAGATCAACACCTGGAGAGAGTATTGTAATCTATTTAAGTTATGTCATTTTGTGGTCATGGATCGTCCGGGATACCACCGGAACCGTATCCAGGAATTTCTTCTTCGGGAAATTGATCCCGATATAATTTATTTTCCCAAAGAAAATCGTTTTCTGCACCCCAGCGGGTTGTCAATCTATCTATTCTCCATAACCCTGATGGATATTTCCTCAACCCGGATTCGCCGGCTCCGGCAGATAAATCAGTCCATCCGGTATCTCTTGCCTGAACCGGTGGAAGACTATATAATCCGGAGAAATTTTTATGTCCCCTAAACGTTCCCCCAAATGGTCCGCTCAGGAAAAGGCCCTGTTGATGGCCCGTGCGGCCCTTCAAAAAAAACCCCGGGATCCTGTTTTGCTCGAAGTGGGGGAAAGCTGTTCCTTTGCCGATTTTTTTTTGATTTTAAGCGGAACCTCAACCCGCCAGACCCAGGCCCTGGCCGGTCATTTGGAAGAGACATTAAGAAAACAGGGAATCCGCCCCCGGGGGATAGAAGGGATGGAAACGGGACACTGGATTTTAATGGATTACGATGAAGTCATCGTCCATATCTTTTACGAGTCGGTCAGAGAATTCTACGATTTGGAAGGATTGTGGATAGAAGCCCGGCACCTACCCCTCTTTTCGGACGATTCCCTTCCCGAGGTGTCGTAATGTCTCCCCACCCTCTTATCCTCATAATCTTGGACGGTTGGGGCATAGGTCCGATTTATTCGGGAAATGCCGTGGCCTTGGCCCGAACCCCGGTTTTGGACCTTCTATTTAATACCTGGCCTCATGCGAAACTGAAATGTTGGGGTGAATCGGTCGGTCTGCCAGAGGGACAAATGGGCAATTCCGAAGTGGGTCATCTTAACCTTGGGGCCGGTCGTATTGTCTATCAGGATATAACCCGAATTGACCGGGCCATCCGAAGAGGTGATTTTTTTACCCATCCGGGGTTGCTGGAAATAATTCGGCGTTGCCGGGACGAGGGAACAACGCTTCATCTCCTGGGCCTGGTTTCGGATGGCGGGGTTCACAGTCATATAAATCATCTTTTGGCTTTACTCCGTTTGGCTAAAAAAGAAAAATTGGAGCGGGTCATGATCCAGGTCATCACTGACGGACGCGACACCCCTCCCCAGATGGGTCTGGAGTTCATACGTCAATTACAGGAACAGGTTCAGGCAATCGGTGTGGGCCGGATTGCCACTATCTGCGGACGGTTCTATGCCATGGATCGGGACAATCGCTGGGAACGGGTGGAAAAGGCCTTTCGGGCCTTGACCGAAGGGGAAGGGATTCCTGACCCCGATCCTGTTCAAGCCATCCAGGAAGCCTACCAACATGGCGAAACGGATGAATTTATTGCCCCACGCATTTTGACGGGAGGGACCGGCCTCCCAATAGGAATCATTCGAGATAACGATGCCGTTTTGTTCTTTAACTTCCGGGCTGACCGGGCCAGGGAGATCACCCGGGCCTTTATCGAGCAGGACTTTAAACCCTTTTCGGTTTCAAGGCGTCCCAGGATCGCCAGGTTTATGACCATGACCGAATACGATTCCCGTTTTTATCCTAGAGTAGAAGTGGCTTTTCCACCCCAAAATTTGGTCCATACTCTGGGAGAAACCATCAGTCGTCAGGGGATCCTTCAGCTCCGGATTGCCGAGACGGAAAAGTATGCCCATGTGACCTATTTTTTCAACGGGGGGATAGAAACCCCCTTCCCGTTGGAGGAACGCTGTTTGATCCCTTCTGCCAAGGAAGTACCCACTTATGATTTAAAACCCGCCATGAGCGCCCCGGAAGTGACCCAGGAGGTCATCAACCGGATAAGATCGGATCGCTATGGATTTATCGTTTTGAATTTTGCCAATCTGGATATGGTCGGCCATACCGGCAAATTGGAAGCAGCCATCCGGGCCTGTGAGGTGGTGGATTCCTGTTTGGAGCAGGTGATCTCGGAAGGTGCCGATCATGGAGGCATTTTTTTGATCACCGGGGATCACGGCAATGCCGAGGAAATGATCGACCGTAAAAACGGAGAGCCCCATACGGCCCATACTTCAGCCAACCCGGTTCCGGTTTTATTAATCAATCCGGAGCGGCCCCAAGTGCGGCTGAAAAACGGGATCCTGGCTGATGTGGCTCCAACGATACTGGCACTTTTAAATATCCCGATTCCGGAGGAGATGACCGGAACCTGTCTGATCGAATAAAAAATTGGATGCAGGATGCAAGAGGCCGGATGCAGGATACAGGAAGAGCGATGGATGGAGGTTTTGTTTTAGCCTGGATCTCTCATCGTGCATCCTGATTCAAGGTTTATAAGGAATTGGATGCGGAAAATTTTTCTTAAAATATTTTTTGGATTTATCGGGTTCCTCCTGTTTTTTCTTCCCAATCCCTGGATGCTTTTCAAGGCAGGGGATGTTTTTGCCCTGACCATCGGGGAGGAACGAACATTGGGGGAAGAGGTAGTCCAAGAGGTGGAAAGAAAATTTTCCATGATCCGGGATCCCCTGATTCTGGAATATGTTAATACCCTTGGGCAGGAGATTCTCAAACAAGCCGGACCTCAGCCTTACCCTTTTCGTTTTTACCTTTTTAAAGATCCCCAATTGAATGCCTTTTCTGTTCCCGGAGGGCATATCTTTGTCTCGACCGGTCTTTTGGAAATCATGGACTCGGAGGGTGAACTGGCCGGCTTACTCGGGCACGAAATCGCCCATGTCACCCGCCACCACATTTCCAACCAGATAGAAAAGCAAAAAAAGATCGGTCTGGCAACGATGGCCGCAGCCTTGCTCGGTGTTTTTGCCGGGGACCCCAGAATAGCCGGTGCCGTGATTACCGGTTCTATGGCCACCGCACAGACCTTGTTTCTAAAATACAGCCGAGAAGACGAAGGGGAGGCGGATAATTATGGATTTAAATATATGTCCAAGGCGGGGTTCGATCCCAAGACAATGATCGATTTACTCGACAAGCTTCGACGCTGGGGATCTTTTGGTTCGGAAGGGATCCCGGCCTATATGCAGACCCATCCGCTGACCGGAGACCGCATGTCCCATATCGAAAATTTATTGCACCAGTATGCGGATCAGGGTCACTGGGGGCGCAAGAGTTCCGATGAATTCCGCCGCATCCTGACCATCATCCTGACCAAATATGGGGACTTACAAAGGGCCCAAAATCATTTTCAGTCCTGGTCCAAGGACGCTCAATCTTTATTTTGGGTCCATTATGGTCAGGGCTGGATTGATATCCGGGAAGGGAGATTTGATGGAGCCGCCGGTCAATTCGAAAAGGCATTAACCATAAGGCCACAGGACACTTTTGTTTTAAGAGACCTGGGGCAGGTCTTGTTGTTGAAAGGGGATTTGGAACAGGCTGTTCAAAAACTGAGTCAGGCCTCCGTTCTTGATCCCAAAGACGGGACCACTGCCTTTTTCCTGGCCCGGGCTTATCAGGAAAAGGGGGAAAACCAGTTGGCCCTGGAAAACTTTCAAAGGGCCATGAATCTCGGTATGGAAGGTGAAGATCTTTATCACTATTTGGGGATTACCTACGGAAACTTGAACGATCTCGGACCGGCCCATTATTATTTCGGTAAAATGTTCAAAATAAAGGGAGACCGGGGGAAAGCCATGTTTCATTTCCAAACCGCCTTGAGATATGTTGAAAAAGATCCACGGCAGAAAGAACGGATTGAAAAAGAAATCAAAAACCTTGATCCGGGAAAAACAAGGGAAAAGAAACCCGATCATTGAAAACCGGGAAATTGCCTAAATGAGAATAAAGTGGTTGTTTTTTATGTTATTCTGGTTGTTATTTCATAATGACCCAGCCGTTGCTTCAGACCCTGCTCGGCCTCAGGAAAGGGACCCTATGAAGATCTCTGCCCGAACCATTGTTAAAACCTTAGGTGAACTGCAATCTTTTGGGAATCGGACCACTTGGGAAAAGCAGGATCAGGTGGCTGACTATCTTTACGGACAGCTTAAACAATACCAGGAGTTGGAAGTAAATTATCATTTTTATCAGTCAGGGGGAAAAACATGGAAAAACGTGGTGGCCCGCCTTCCGGGAAAAACCGATCCCCAAACCGCTTATATCTTCTGTGCCCATTACGATTCACACCCTTCTGGCTGGGAATCCCAGCGGTCGGCTCCCGGGGCCGACGATAATGGAACCGGGGTGGCCGTTTTACTGGAAGGGGCTCGACTCTTATCCGAAGCCCCCGGCAAGGCCACAATCGAATGGGTCTTTTTTTCCAATGAAGAACAGGGACACAAAGGGAGCCAAGCCTATGTGCAGGAACTCAAGGCCCAGGGCCGCTCCCTTCATGGAGTCGTCAATGTCGATACCATCGGATATACGCAGCCTTCCTTGGTGGCTTGGTGGGGGGAGAACCAAGAGAAAAATCTCTTCCGGAAAGGGATTAATTTGGCCAAACAGATATTGAAAAGGCCGGTTTATTTTTTTCAAACCGGATTTAAAAACCCTAATGAAATTTTGCTGGTCGGTGGGCGTCCGGTCAATGGTTCGTTCGTTGATAAAATATATTCCCGGTTAAAGGGGGCGGATATTGGAGTGAAAAAAAATATCGGCCCCCAATGTGGTTGAGGGGATGAATTGTCCTTCTGGGAGAAGGGCTATCAGGCGGTGTTCATCTCTTCTTTATTCAAAAACCCCCACATGCACAGCGCGAAGGATACCCTGGATAAAATTAATGCCCAGTATCTTACCAGGGCCGCCCGGGCTATGATTGGACTGATGCGGGATCTGGCCAAAGAAGGAGGGGCTTCTTAATTTGCCGCAGCTTTTTTAATTCCCCTTGGTGGCGGCTCCGCGATTGCCCTCCTGCACCGGAAGGCGTTCCAACCAGGCCTCGTGCCAGAAGAGAAAACAGGTGCGGTCGCAGCCAGCCCAGTCTTCTTCAATATTAGCCGGAAGTTCACAGAAAACCTCATCCAGAATAACGGTATCCTTGACCTTCAACATGCGCCAGCGGCGTTCGTCAAAGAACCAGTGGATGCGCTTGCGTACGGTATAAATCCCCCCGCAGTATTTTTTCATTTCCACGGTCATAAACCCCAAGCCTCCGCAACGGCCTTCGGCGTTCAGGGTGTCATTAATTTCCTCCAATGACTTGACGCGGACCCTCTCGCCTCCCTTAAGACCAAGAAGGGGGACCGTTTTGGAACCCTCTTCTGAGGCACAAACTGCCGCCGCAGGATTTTTCCCCCCCAGCTTGGTTTCCAACTTACGGCGGACAATCAGGGGATCGGTGATGATTTTCCTGGCTGTATCCAAAAGGTAATGCTGCCGTTTACGCCACCAGAAACCGAACCGGTCGGCAACCGAGATAGGTTCCGGTGAACCATGGGACGCTTGCAGTTGACAGTTCATAGCGGGAATCCTCCTGTGTTCGAAGTCTGAGAACCTTACCGTTCTTAGGCCGACCCTTCCCGCCTACGGCCGGTCCTCTGACGGAGGGCCCGAACAGCGACCTGTAGGGTACCGAAAAGGCGCCGTTCCAAGGAAGGTGATACCGCGGACAGCCGCCGGGAAAAGATCAGTTGCCCGCTATGGATCATTCGAGAGATCCAGGGCCTGTTTTTTAGGTTGAATAGATACATAAACTGAAAAACATCGTAAATCGTCTCCTTGACCGCCTGGGGGTAATGGAAGAAATCGGCATCCAGGACCGCACCCAGCGGAAAGACCCGGCACTCAAACAGAGAATGGGTTTTCAGGCGGGGGGGCTGATACCTCCGCTTGCCGTTCAACCACCAGTTTGCGAACCCATATTGATCTTTATATTTTTCGTATATCTCCGTGCCGGGAAAGGGAACCAGAATGGAGGCGATGGCCGGATGGAACTCCCGCAGGTAAGGGGCCAGTTCTTTCATAAAGGCCAGCGTTATCTTGGTCTCCTCTGTGCCTTCCCAGGGAAAACCGAGGATAAAAAAAACACAAGGATCTATTCCGAATTTTGCGGTCAGCGGGATGGTTTTCTTGACCATGTCAAGGGTGTGAGGTTTATGGATCCTTTTCAATGTTTCTGGATTGCCGCTCTCCACCCCATAGTCTATCCGGGTGCAACCGGATCGGGCGGCCAAATCCAGCAACGGTTCATCCAGCGAGTCCACCCGGGTCATCATACTCCAGGTGACGGCCAGTTTACGGTCCATGATCCCCTGGCAGATCTGCATCATCCGGTCACGGTTCTGGGCCATGGTGTCATCAACGAAATGGAAGTGATCGGTCCCATACTGCCGGGTCACCAGGGTGATTTCATCCAGGACATTCCCGGCTGAGCGGAACCGGAACCGTTTACCGAACAGCCCTCCGGCACAATAAGCGCATCGGGCCGGACAACCCCGTGAGCTGAAGAGGTTTCCAAACAACGGGGCCGGATTTGTTCCCCCATAATCGGCCGGATCAACCAGATGTCTCGCCGGGAAGGGCAGGCTGTCCAGATCGGTAACCAAAGGCCGATCTTCGTTCCGCTGATAACGACCTTCGGCGTCCACCCAGCTAAGTCCTTTTACCGATTCTTTGGGAATCCGTCCTAAGACGGCCTCGACCGCTTCCACCACAGTCGGTTCACCTTCCCCGGCTACAACGGTCTGAAAGCCGTGTAACAAGGGTTCTTCCGGCAAGAGTGTGGCATGGGGTCCGCCAGCGATCAGTTTCACCCCGCCGGTCGCCAGGCGCTCGGACAGATCATAGGCTTGGCGAACCAGGGGGGTTACCAAAGTGACTCCCACCACATCCGGATTGATTCGCTGTATCTCTTCTACGACTTGATCGGCATTCCGTTGGTTGGCTGCGGCACAGGCATCGAGCAAACGGACCTCGAACCCCTGAGGTTCCAGTACGGCGGCCAGCATCAATAATCCGGCCGGGCAGGTGGTGTGGCGTTGGGTTTCGGACGGGGGGTAGAGCAGAAGGACGAGACCACGTTCCCGGTTCATGATTGCCACTCCCATCGAGGCGTTTAAACCCCTGGTTGTATTTTTATGGTCAAAATATTAAAAAAGCCTGGCTCAGAAGTCAAGGGGAAAACAATCTCTAAAAATGATTGCTTGCAAATGGATTATGAGTTATACAATCTTAAACCGCCTTTTGGAATGACCAAGCTTTTAGATGCTTACTACGTGAATCTGAGAATGTATCGCTAAATATCTTTGATTAGGGTTAAGCACCTGGCCTCTGACAATTAAAATCTGCTTGCGGCCATTCAGCCTCAACCCAGATCGGCTCCAAATGCCAGTTAAAGACCGCGTTTCTATAGGGAACCTTGATATCTCCTTGGTAAAGGCACTCGAAGATCTCGATCCTCACGCCACGACCTGGAATGCCCTGGCCTTAAAGGCCCCTCATCATTTGCCGGACTTGTCCCACGCCTGGATCTCCTCTTATCTGGAACATCAATTAGAAGCCGGGGAGGATTGGTTTTGTATTTTTGTTCATCATAATTCAACTTTGGTCGGTGTGCTTCCGGTGATTGTCTCCCCTTTTAAACGAATGGGATTAAATTGTCATAAATTCCGAACTCCCTATAATGACCAAACCGCCTCAGTTGATTTCCTGGTTAAGCCGGGCATGGAAAAGCAGATTATCCCTTTACTCCTTTCGCAGCTCAAACAAATGCAGCCAGTTTGTTTCTGTTTTGAATTGAGACGACTCCCCGAATGTTCCCCTACTTTAGCGATTATCAACGATGGCTTAAAAAAATTTTTCCCGGTCTCTACCTTTGACGGCTATGGCTCCTTTGTTAAAATTGAAGGGAGCTTTGATGAATATAAGGCTCGATTAGGAACCAAATACACCAGGAACCTGCGTCGGCTGGAACGTAAATTATCGGCACTGCCCGGCGTGAAAATTTCCTTTTTGACAGGGGAATCCTTAACTGAACAAGCATTGTCTCGTTTCATGCAGGTGGAAGCTGCAAGTTGGAAGTGGGCCAAAGGAAGTGCTTTATGTCAATGCGAATCCTTGGGATTTTTTTATAAGGACCTGACCGACCGATTGGCGAATTTGGGTTGGCTCGAATGGCATTTTCTGGAAGCGGAAGGTAAACTCATTGCCGCTCACCTGGCCATTCGAGTGAACCGGTCCTTGATCGTCCTCAAAATATGCTACGACGAAGCTTATTCATCTTACTCCCCAGGCACAATTTTGTTTGAAAAGATGTTCGAAAGGGCCTTTCATTCAGGGGAGGTAGATGAGGTTAATCTCCTGACTGATTATTCCTGGAACCAGAATTGGCAAGTGAGTAAAAGGCCTTATTATAATTTGTATTTGTTCCCTTTTAAGCCTTTGCCCATTATTGCTGGGTATATCCCAATACAAATGCGCCTTAGTTTTCGGCGAGTACCGGCAGTACAAAAGGTTTACAATATTTGTTCACAGCATCTCCCCTGGGCGGGACAGAAAAGATCTTCAAAAGAAAAAGGGACTGCATTACATATTCTTTAGATAATCTTCCAATGTTTTTGGGGAAATAAAGCCGGGCAGGTATGGCGGGCCGCTTCCCTGTTGGCTTGGTCGGTCAGTATGGGCTTAATAAAAGGCCGTTTCCGAAAAGGACTGAGTTTAACCTCTTGGATATTGCATTTACCTTTGATTAAAAAGAAATCCAAAATCTTGAGCCGGGAAAAACAAGAAAGAAAATTGAATAGAAATCACCCAAGGGCAGGATATGTCTGTTATTGATAAGATAAATTTCCTTTACCAGGACCTGCGGCAGTCGGCGGACCGTCAACGGAACGCCAAACAATTCAAGCCGCTCTATGCATTAGCCTTCCTGACCTATCGATGTACCGGGAATTGTTTGTCCTGTAATATCAGAAAGCGGGAGAAGGGGGATGCAAAGAGAGAGTTGGGAATTGATGAATGGAGAATGATTGTCGATCGCTTGAAGCAAGGCGGGGTAACCGACCTGGAAATCTTCGGCGGTGATGCCCTGCTGAGAAAAGATGTCCTGTTTGATCTTATTGCCTACTGCCGATTGAAAGAAATAGACACCTTTATGCCAACCAACTGTAATCTTTTTGACCGGGATACCGCCCGGCTTCTCGTTGAAAAAGGGCTGGGCCATATTTACCTTTCCCTGGACGGACCGGCCCAGGCTCATGACCGTCTGAGAGGATTGGAGGGCAGCTATGACCGGGTATCCGAGGCTATTCGGGAAATCGCCCAATACAAAGGGAAGGGCGCCGGTCCGGAGATCATTGTCAATACCACGATCTCAAACCTCAACTACCGTTATCTAACCCAATTTCTTGAGGAGATGAAATCCTTACCCATTGATGGCATTAAATTCGGCTACCTGAGTCAGGTACCCGGGCAGGCCGTGCAGGATTCAGCGGTTAACGGGTGCCTTCCTGATCCATACTTTGAAAGCCGTGATGAAGAAAGTCTCCTCCTTTCAGGGGAGGAGGCCGGTCAACTTCGTAGGACAATAAAAGCAATATGGAGATCACGAAAATCCTATCCATTCCCTATTAATTTGGATGATTTGTTTCTTATCCCCCAAAAGGGATTACAGACGGGTGTATTCCCCCAAAACCCCTGTCTCAGATCCTGCATCGAACCGACCGTGACCCCCGATGGAGAAATCTTACCCTGCCCATTCTTCAGTCATTATTCACTCGGCAACCTCCATAAGGAGAATCTGGAAACCATCTGGGGAAATCCGTCCCATAGGGCCTTTGTCAGGGATCAAAGGGATGGAAAGATAAAAATATGCAACTACTGTAATATGCTGCTGTTTAAAAAAGGGATTAGTTTGACCATCAAAAATACCATGATCCGGTGGCGATATTCGTTGATCGGTTAAAAGGGTAAAAATTCCATCAACCCTTTAAAGGAGTGGTCACTATTAATCGGCGGAATTTTATTTTTGCGTTATTGGCCTGCCTGGGGGCTTTTAGGTTAAAGGCTTCCCGCGCCTATCCCGGGGAAATAAAAAAGACATTGGACGGTCTGCCCAATTTTTCCGGACGGGGAAGTAAAGGGGGAAAAGAAGAGGCCCGGCTTATTGCCCTAAGATTAAAAAGGTCATTTTTGTGGGACGGCGCTACCCGTCCCTATGTGGATTCAATCAGTCAGGAATCCGTACAAGAAATGATCGGGGAGGGGATTAAGCGTCTTACCGGAATGAAAGAAGCCAGAGCCGCCTGGCGGTCTTTGTTCAGCTACCATAAGGGAGAACGGGTCTTGATCAAACCGAATTTCAATTGGATGGATTGTGAATTTAAGAAGATCATCACTTCTCCGCAGGTCGTCAACGGCCTTATCCGGGGACTAACCCAATACCTGGGAATCAAGGAAAAGGATATATACCTTTATGATGTCTCGAGAACGATCCCGGATTTTTACCGAAAAAAGATTTTTTTTAATATCCATTTTGTGGGATTACCGGTTTCAACCTTTCAAAGAGGGCGAAGGAAATTTTTTGGGGACCTGACCAGCCCTTCCAACAAAAAAATCGGGACCGCTTTTCCGGTGAAGGGAAAAGACGGGGAAGAGCTCAGGTGTTATTTGCCCCGGATTGTGTCATCAGGGGATCATTTGATTAATCTCCCCATACTGAAAGCCCACCCCTTTCTTCTCTTTTCCGGGGCGATGAAAAATCATTTTGGAAGCCTCTCTTTTGAAAACGGGACGACCAGTCCGGAACCCTTCCACGGGAACCATATCAATCAGTACATCGTTGATGTCAATGCCCATCAGCATCTGGCGGGCATTACCAGACTGGTGATCTGTGACGCCCTGGCCGGAACCTGGAGTGATGATCGTTTCGGTGATCCGGAGGTGTTTAAGACCTTCGGGGATGCTCACCCCTCCTCTCTGTTTTTTTCCAGAGATTCTTTGGTCATGGACCTTTATTTAAAAGAGATCGTCAAAAAGGAAAGGGAAAGCCGGGGTCTCCTCCCCTTAAGGTCGGATGGGTTTCTTGCCTTGGCCCAAAAGATATTTTTCGGGCATGAATCTCTGACGTTTAAAAGCAGGTTTATAGAATTATAAAATCCGGTTTTTTAAATAATCGTCCAGGGTCTTGAACGGGGCCAGAGCCGGGCAGGAATTGCGGACCGTTTCCCAATTGGCTTGGTCGACCAGCATGGGGGGGAAAAAAGGCCACCTCCGGCAAGGATCGGGCTTAACGGCATGGATGCTGCATCGCCCTTCCTGGGAGAAATAACAATAACCGTCTTCCCGGGTATGGATATAAATCCGGCCGTTTTTTTCAAGACAAAATTTTTCCAGAAATTCCCGGGGAGACAAATTTAAGAATATGGCGATGCGGTCGATTTCTTCCTGCGTCAGATAGATCCCCCCCTCGCCCTGACAGCAAGTCCCGCATTGGGTGCATTCAAACCGCTCCATGGCCTGCTTAAAAAACTCTTCCTGGGAGGGGGGATATTTGATTTTTTCATCCATAAAGACCCTCAAAGCTCCCTATTGGGCAAAGTCATCAAATATACTTTGGGATTTTGGGGGCAGGTTGTCAAGCGGAAAACCGTGGTCTGGGAATCGTTTGTGAGGAAAACCCAAAAAGAATAGGGGCTTTCCATCTTCTTCTCTTTTTGGTATACAGAAACCATATTTATTGAGGATTCAGAGAGGAGAATGCTTGCTATGGGTCGCATGACTTTCGGACCAGGCCGTCGTTCCCGAAGGGAAAACAAACCAGGTCAACCTGGAAATAAAACCATCAAGGAAATCGTCGAGGGAATCCGGGCCGGTACGCTCTCTAAGGACAATTACCGGGAACGTTCTCTGACCCTTCACGGGTTAATCTGCGCCCGATGCGGCCGTGAATTTACCTCGGCGCAGAGACAGCTTTTGACGGTCCACCACAAGGACGGAAACCACCTCAATAACCCGCCGGACGGAAGCAATTGGGAAAATCTTTGTGCTTATTGCCATGAAGATATCCATTCCCGGGAATTATTGGGAGAATATCTGAAGGGAAAAAAATGAAGCACGAAGCACGAAATCCGAAATTCGAAACAAATTCAAATGGCCAAAGCATAAAAACTAAAATAAATAAAAATAAGAAGCAGAGAGCGTCTTGAACATTCTATTTTTAAACAGTATTTTTATCTCTGATTTCGGATTTCGAAATTCGGATTTCGAATTTTCCCGTCCATGATTTCTCTCAGCCACGTCGATAAATTCTACGGAAAGCAGGATGTCTTGAAGGATGTCTCGCTCTCCATCCATGCCGGAGAACGAATCGCCCTCGTGGGGATCAATGGTGCCGGCAAGACCACCCTTTTCAAAATCCTCCTGGGGACTATGGAACCGGACAATGGCCTGGTTCACAGAAAGAGAGGGCTCCGTCTCGGCTATCTCCCTCAGGATGTCATCGAGTTGACCGGGAAGACCGTGCTTCAGCAAGTGATGGAAGTCGACTCGTCGGTCCAACAAATTCTGGCTGAGTTCAAACAAGTCACCCAGAGTCTGGATCATACAAGCGATCATGCCCAATTGGAGGTTCTGGCCGGCAGGCAAAGTCATCTGCTGTCGGAGATGGAACGTCTTGGGGCCTACGATTTGGAATTTCGGGCCAAACAGGTCTTGGCCGGTTTGGGGTTTAAGGAGGAATCTTTTCAAGCCCCGGTGGAAAATTTAAGCGGCGGATGGATCATGCGTGTGGCCCTGGCCCGGCTCCTTTTAAGTCAACCGGATCTCTTGCTACTGGATGAACCGACCAATCACCTGGACCTGGATTCTTTAATCTGGCTGGAGACTTTCCTACAAAACACTTCCTCCTCCCTGCTCCTGATTTCTCATGACCGGGCCTTTTTGGATCGGGTCGTGCAAAAGACCTTTGAACTGGAAAAGGGGAGTCTCGCCTCTTTCCCCGGAAATTATAGCCGGTACCTCTTGGAAAAACAGAAGCGAGTTCAAATCCAGGAAGCCGCCTTAGCCAACCAGCAGGAAAAGATACGTCAGCTTGAAGACTTCATTGCCCGAAACCGTTCCCGGAAAGATCGGGCCAGACAGGTCCAATCGCGGATCAAGACCCTTGAGAATTTGGAACGAATCCAGCCCCCCTCAACCGAGCGCAAGATTTCTTTTCGTTTTCAGGAACCCGAAAGAGCCGGGAAGGCCGTGCTGGAATTAAAGGGTATTTCAAAATCCTATGGTCAAAACCATCTTTATAAGAAATTGGATTTAATAATTACCCGGGAAGATCGGATTGCCGTCCTGGGGCCGAACGGGGCGGGCAAAAGCACCCTGTTGAAAATCATGACCGGGGCCGTCAAACCCGATTCGGGCCATCGGCATATCGGTCATAAGGTGAACATCGGTTATTTTGCCCAGCATCAACTGGAGCAGTTGGAAGGGAGCCGCACTGTCTGGCAGGAGGCTGCGACCGTTGCCGGAGATCGGACGTACGGGACTTTAAGAAGCTTACTGGCTGCCTTTCTTTTTCGGGAGGAGGATATTGAAAAAAAGGTTTCCGTCCTTTCAGGAGGGGAAAAGAGCCGTCTGGTCATTCTCAAGATGCTTTTATCCGGCGCCAATTTTCTACTTTTTGATGAACCGACCAACCACCTGGATATCCCCTCCAGAGAAGTATTGGAGGAGGCCCTGAAATCCTTTACCGGTACGTTGTGTATGATAACCCATGACCGTCATCTGATCAATGCCCTGGCCAACAAGGTACTCTATATTCGTGACGAAAAGGCGGAACTTTTTCCGGGAAATTACCAGGATTTTGAAGAGATCTGGAAGGCCCGCCTTTGGGTTGCCGAGCCTTTACCAAAAAACCGTACGGGAGAAGAGGGGACTCAAACCAATAAATCCGCTGCTCGAAAATCCCCGGAAGAAAAGCGTCAAGAGGCGGAACGGAGAAATGCTCTTTTCCGACGCCAGGCACCCCTAAAGAAACAAATCATGGAATTGGAGGAACAGCTTTCAAAGGCCTTTGAAGAAAAAAAAAGAATGGAAAAGCTTTTATCCGATCCAGACACTTATCAGGATGGTTCAGGGTTCGAGGATTTGATGCAGGCTTATAAGCGGATTCAAAAAGAAGTGGATGCGCTGACGGTTTGTTGGGAAGAGGCAGTACTTCAAATGGAAACAACAGAAGATCAAAGCTGACGGCTTCGTTTTTTTTCTATTCCTATAAAGTTTAAATGAAAGGCGATGAAAATTAAAAAATAACACCCGTGAACCCTTGAATCCTTGGACCCTTTTTGGGTGCTAACCTTCTGCCTGCTCTATCTTGGGAATTTTCAAGAAGAGGATTAAACCATAGGCGATAAGCATTGTTATGAAGAATACCGTAAATACCTGCTGATAGGCCTTCAAGGGGTAGGCCGGACCGATTCGGCCTACCGCATCCATCAAATAGCCGGTAAAAGGTTGAAAGAGGGCCGTAGCCAAAAAGGCGGCTGGGTTCATCAGGCCGACGGCCGTACCGGTTAGCCAGGGAGGAAAGAATTCTTTGAGTATGGTCATGTACAGAGAAAGCGAACCTCCGCCGAAGAAGCCCATAATAAAAAACAAAGGGATGATAAAGGAGGGGTTCGGTTTCCCGCCGGCGAGGAAAAATACAGACCAACAAGCTAACGAAGGAAATACCGTTATTAAAAGAATCCCTTTCCGTCCTGTTTTCAACCGGTCGGCCAGGAAACCGATTAAAGGAGAACCGATGATAAACCCGATGGGCATAATCATCAATAATCCTCCGGCTTGCAGACGGGTGTATCCGTAAATATCTATCAAATAGGGGACTGACCAGAGTCCCTGAAAGGTAAGACCCGGCCCACCGGTAAAGAAATAGGAGAGGGTGATAACCCAGAAACCGGAATTCTTAAAAATAATTCCAAAGCGCTTGCCGGGAGATACGCCGTCCGGGATATGGGTGGCTGGTGTTGAGGGAAGGGGAGTCGTTTCAACGATAGGCGGCCAACCCTTGTCTTCCGGCTTGTCACGAAGGATAATCCAGGCCAGGACCCCGAGAAGTATGGAAGCGCCTCCGATGCCGATAAAAGAAAGACGCCAACCGACAAGCAGAACCAGATAAGTCAGGGGCAGGGAGGCGGATAGATTTCCGAGGTTACCCAGGGACAGGAAAATTCCGGTTATCCCGGCAAATTCCTTTTGTCGGTACCAGCCGGAGAAGATCTTCAAGCCGGGGACAAAAATGCCGCCTACGCCAATACCGATCAGTCCCCGGCCTACACCGGCTATGAGCATATTCGGGGCAAGACCGAAAACCAGACAACCCAGGCAGGAAATAAGCGTAAAGATAGTCACCACCCGGCGTGGCCCGATCGTATCGGACAAAAGGCCGACCGGGGGTTGAACGGCGGCATAAAGATAGAAATAGGCCGAGGCCATCAAGCCCAAGGCTGTGGCATCGGCCCCGAATTCATTGACCAAATCCTTGGCAATAACCGTGGGTGATATCCGGTGAAGACAGGCCAGGAAATAGATGAGCCCCATGATTCCGAGCATCAACCAGCGGTAGCGAATGGGATCTTTATAAAAAGAGATCATATAAATCTAACTTAGCCCTCATGCCCCTTGGGGACGCTACGAAACATGAAAAAAGGATTCCAGGGAGCAAGGGGTCAAGGACCGTGTGTCGGAGTGAAAGGCGTGGAAGTTAAAGCCCTTGAACCCTCGAATCCTATTTTCGAACTAAAGGCTTTTTACTGCCGTTTCAATTCTCGTTAAAGCCTCTTTTAAGAGATTACGGGGACAGGCGATGTTCATTCTCTGGAAGCCACGGCCGGCTTTTCCGAAGAGGAACCCGTCATCCAGGCCCACCTTGGCCTTTTCCCGCATAAAACGTCTCAACTCTAAATCGTCCATACCCAGATCATTGAAATCCAGCCAAATCAGGTAGGTCCCCTGGGGCGGGATTACTTTTATTCTGGGAATTTTACTGGTAAAGTAATCCAGCAAATAATCGAGGTTCCCTTGCAGATACTCGAGGACTTGATCCAACCACTCATCTCCGAATCGGTAGGCCGCTTCCAAAGCGGTATAACCAAAAATATTCGGTCCCGGTAAAATACCTGTCCTGGCGCCGGCAAAATTGCGGCGGAGGTTCTTGTTGGGGATAATAATGGTCGATGCTTCCAAACCGGCCAGACTGAAGGTCTTGCTGGGCGCCATACAGACGATGCAATTCTGTTCAAACTCCTCGGAGATCGAGGCAAAGGGGGTGTGTCGAAACCCTTTAAAGAGGATCTCGCAATGAATTTCATCGGAAATCACGGTGACGCCGTGCCGAATGACCATCTCTCCCATCCGGATCAACTCTTCCCGGTCCCAAAGCCGTCCTACCGGATTATGGGGATTGCAGAGAATCATGGCCTTGATCCGCCTGGGTATGGGAACCATCCCCATCCGAGGCCCTAACAGGTTCTCAAGATCCTCCAGGTCCATTTCATAACGATCCTGTATCCGTTTAAGTCCGTTATTGACTATTTGACACCCTCCTGAGGTGACGGCCGGGAAAAACGGATAATAGACCGGTTCCTGAATAATGACCTCATCACCGGGATGGGTTAGCGACCTGACGGCGATATTCAGGGCAGGCACCACCCCGGGGGTAAATACAATCCATTCCGGTTTGATCTTCCACTGGAATTTCCTGTTCATGCGTTCCACGATCGCTTCATGGATACTGGGTCCCGGTTGGGTATAGCCGTAGTAGGGGTGCTCCGCTCTCTTTTTAAGGGCGTCCACGATAGGCTGGGCCGCCGGAAAATCCATATCGGCCACCCACATGGGAATCACATCATTCTGTCCGAAGATCGATTGAACAGAATCCCATTTAACACTATTGGTATTTCGTCTGTCGCACACCCTATCGAAATCGTATTTCACAAGTATCCCTTCACATTGAATAAAAAAATAAAGTTCGGAGTTAAGAGTTCGGAGTTCGGAGAACTCCAAATTTTCATCCTTGGTGATGCCCGTTCCAAGCGGGCAAGGGGATTCAGCACGATAACAGGGTTCAAGGATTCAGCCGCTCAACTTTGTTGAGCTAAAGAAAAGGTTCCACTCTGGGAACCGCGTAGTTTTCACTTCCACGCCTTTCACTTGATCCCTTAAAATTCATTTTTATTCCTCGCCGTTTCCAACAGTAGGAGGATGATTTTGTTCAAAGATATCATGGTCACCCTTCATTTACAACAGCAAGATAGGCCTGATACCCGTAGAGGTTATGGAGCACCCGGGCGGCGATCTCAAAGGAAGAACAAGTGGGGATATGTTTTTGATGAAACCATTCGGCCACCTCTTCATTGAAGACATCCATGGCAATCTCTCCCATATGCTCCTGGGCCACCAGCAGGGGTTTTTTCAGCTCTTCCTTTCCCTTGATAACCTTCTGCAGGTATTTAATCACGCCCGATCTGCCCAACTCTCTAAACATCCAGGTAAACTCCAGATTATAGATAAGGGCGTCGATATTGGGATCATCGCGCAATATCCTGGCCAGACGTATAAACTGATCCCCTTCTTCAAAAAAGGCATCCAGCGGATTTTTGACACTGTTTCCCTGGAGTGGAATCATCTCACCCAGAGCCCGAATGCTTTTTTCGGTTAAAAGGGGGACCTTCAGCCCTTCCTTTTCGGCCATATCGGTCATGGTTACCGAACCCCCGCCGGCGCCGCCCAGGATAGCCACATTCGCCCCCTTGGGTAAAGGACACATCCGAAGGGCCGCGAAGGTGCTTAAGGCCTCCTGCATGGAATGGACGGAGATGATGCCGGCCTGACTGCACATGGCCTCCCAGATCTGCTGGGAGCCGGCAATGGCGGCGGTATGGGACAGGGTCGCCCTGGAACCGCCCTCGGTCTGGCCGCCTTTCCAGATGATAACCGGTTTTTTCGGGGTGATTCGCGAGGCTGCTTCGAAAAAGGCTCGGCCGTCTCTGAGACCTTCCAGATAGGCCCCGATCATATCGATCCGGGAATCCTGGGCAAAGTACTCCAGAAATTCATAAGCTTTTACCCCCCGGGCATTTCCGAAACTGATGACTTTGTTGAAGTAAATATCCCTTTGGGGACCCTGTAGGATGAAATGACTGGCCAGTTGTCCACTTTGCGAAAAAAAACCTACATTCCCCGATTTGGTCGGAAATTGATCATTCCAGGCAATACCACCCTCGGGGCAATAAACCCCCATGCAGTTGGGACCAATGATCCTGACGCCGCCTTTTTCTGCGATTTCGACAATCCGATTCTCGACCTTGGCATCTTCCTCCCGGCCGGTCTCGGCAAAGCCGGCAGTGAGCAGATGGACGAATTTCACCCCCTTGGCCACACAATCTTCCATGACCTGGAGGGCTGCTTGAGTTGGAATAGTGAAGACGGCCAGGTCTATTTCCCCCGGGATGTCGCTAATTCTGGCATAGACTTTATAGCCCAGAATATTTTTAGCCGTAGGGTGAACCGGGTAGATACCTCCCTGAAAATCCTGACTAAAGGCACCGGATATATAAGAGTTTCCTGAGTTCCATCGTTTTCCTTTTTTGGGTGAAGCCCCGACAAAGGCGATGTGACGCGGATAGAACAGTCTATCCAATTCATGATTATAATTTTCAGACATCCGTATCCTCCAAAAACAGAGATATGAGAATCCACTTTAAATATGGACTCCTGATGAGACCAATTATTTTTTATTGTTCCCCAGGGATTATCGAATTGAATTGAATTTAATTGAATTGATATGAGTTTCCTTGTGGATGAAAAAGTATAAAATAAGCCTCAAGAGAGGTCAAGAGAAAAAGAGAAGAAAAAAACAGGGGAGGGTTTTTGAGCAATGCGCTAAAGATTTTAACTGACTTCTTTATTAAAAAACCACCTTTCCGGTCAAGGAAAGGTCATAGCCGCCAAGGGCCTTTACAGCTTCCTGAAAATCAGCCGATCGGATTACCGATAATAAGGCCTTGATCTTTTCCTCTTCCCAATATTTTTCGGGAATGACCAGATCGTATTCCTCCTGAACCACCGGGATAAAATTCAGGTCCAGGGCCCGGGCCGCGGCGTAAATCCCCAGACCCACGTCGGCCCGGCCGCTTAAAACCGCTACGGCCACGGCCATATGAGTAAACTCTTCTTCCTCGTATCCGTGGATCAATGCGGAATCAAGGCCCAATTCCTTCAAACGGAAATCTAACAGAATGCGGGTCCCGGACCCGGCCTGACGATTGATAAAGGTCAGATCCTTTCGAACCAGATCTTCCAGGCCGGTAATTTTCTTAGGGTTTCCTTTGGCCAGGATCAGCCCCTGCTGACGCAACACCAGGTTGACACCTTTGACCGGCACTTCCGGAATCAATCGCCGGATATAGGTAATATTGTATCCGCCGGTTTCCGGATCAAGGAGATGGGACCCGGCCAGATGGGCGATTCCCCGCTTGAGGGCCATCAAGCCGCCGGTACTGCCTACATTGCTGGAAGTCAAACGGAACTCGGAATAATGTTTAGTCAAAAAATTTCCCAACAGGTCGAGCGTATTATCATGACTGCCGACAATGACCACGGTGCGGGACAAAACCGATTCCTCGCCTAGGAGTTCGGCTTGAACCGGTTCTTCCATATTGATGCCTTCCGAATTTATTGGGATGCGGATAATCCCATCGGCCTTGGTTAAGGAGGTGATGGTCCCGGCACCTCTTGGCAAAGGGTTGGCAATGATCTTTTCCCCTACCCGGCCCAGGTTGACCCGTAGGAATTCCTCCTGGCCCAGTTTGGAAGGGAAAGAACGGGCCGGAAAGACCGGGACCTTTTTCCTGTCCGGCGCCAGAATCCCCTGCATTTTATAAAGCACCGGTCGGGCGAATTGTTCAAAGGAGATGGTGGCCGAAACCGGATAACCGGGATTTCCGATTACCGGCTTGCCCTGAATGATTCCCAGGATGGTGGGTTTTCCGGGCATGATGGTCACCCCATGGACCAGGACTTCTCCAAGACTCTCCATGGCCGACAGGCTGTAATCCTCACTGCCGGAGGAGGAACCGGCGTTGATGATGACCATCTGACCATCGGAGGCCACTGCTTTGGTCAGGGCCTCCCGGATCAATTCTTTCTTGTCCCGAATGATGGGCCAGCGAACCGGCTCTCCCCCGCATTCATGCACCAACCCAGAAAGGATCAGGGTGTTGTATTCAGGGACCTTGCCGGGGGGTAAGGTATTAATGGCTGACCCTTCCCAATCTATCAGCTCCGATCCGGTGGGGATCAGGACCACCCTGGGTCTTTGGATCACCGGAATTTGAAAAATGCCCCCGGCGATCAAGGCCCCCAAATCATAGGCGGTGATGCGGTGCCCCTGGGGCAGAAGAAGTTCGGTGGCCACCAGGTCCTCCCCCATCTTGCGCACATACTGCCAGGGAAAGGCGGCCGCCTCAATTTCCGCCAGATCCTCTTCGATCATATTCACCTGTTCGACCATGATGACGGCATTGGTTCCTTCGGGCATGGGCTGGCCGGTATTGATCCAAAAGGCCTTTTTCCCGATCCGGAATTGTTTCGGTTGATCAACCGTGGTCCCGAAGGTGTCTTCGGCTAAAAGGGCGATGCCGTCCATGGCCGCCGCATGAAAATTCGGTGAAGAAAACCGGGCAAAGACCGGTTCAGCCAGAATTCGTCCCAGACCATCGGATGTGGAGATCCGTTCCCCGGTTAACATCCGTTCATAGTCCAGACAATTTAAAAAGATTTCCCGGGCTTCCTGCAAGGGTTTCATCTGAAGATATATTTTTCGTTTCATACTTATTTCTCTAATATAAGGATTCAGGGGTTCAACGGGTCAAGGACCGCGTGGCGGAGTGAAAGGCATGGTAAGTAACACCTTTGCACTCTTCTCTTTAAACCCTCAAACCCCTTTGAGGCACCACGAAACCAAAAAATTTTTTATTCCGAAATCCGAAATCCAAAATTAAAAATCATATTAAAACAGCATGACTTCCACCCATTCCCCCTTCTCCAACCCTTCACAGTTTTGATCGATTCGTATCAATCCGTCGGCCCGGACCATGGTCGAAATAAGCCCGGATTTACCCAGAATAGGCATTGCCTCCCATCCTTGCTTTCCCTTTTGAAGAGAGACCCGAATATAATCCTCCCTTCCTTGAGCTGAAGCAATATTCCGGTTCAAGCGGGCTTGAATTCCCAGGAGTGATCTGTCAATCTTTTCCCCCTCCAATTGTTTCAGACTGGGTTTAACGAAAAGGGTAAAGACAATCATGGCCGAAACTACATGACCCGGCAACCCCCAGAGGATCTTATTCCCGATCCGGGCCAGGATGGTCGGCTTTCCGGGACTGATGGAAATACCGTGAGCCAGAACTTCTGACCCCGAAAAACTGTGAATGACCTCCAGAGTATAATCCCTGGCACCCACAGAACTACCACCAGAAATCAGGACCATATCGTTCTGATCCAATCCTTTTTGGCATAAACTTTTTAACTCATCAAACCGGTCTTTGGTCCGTCCCAAAAATTCCGGGATGGCACCGGCCTGAATGGTCAGGGCCTGTAAGGTCATGGAATTCATATCCCGAATAAAACCGGGGGGAGGTTGGTTCTCTACCGGAACAATTTCATCACCAGTGGAAATGATCGCCGCTTTGGGGTGACAATAGACCGGCAGATTAATAATGCCCAGCCCGGCCAGAATCCCCAGGTCCTGCGGACGAAGCCTCTGGCCGGCCATTAAAACCGGCTGGGCTTTTTTTATGTCCTCCCCCACTTGAATGACATGGTCCAGAGGGGAAACCGGTTTAAATATTTCAATCGTTTTCGAATCAAGCTGCTGGGAATGCTCGATCATGGCCACGGCATCCGTTCCCGGAGGCAGCATCCCACCGGTGGCAATCCGGAAACAATGCCCTGGTTCGATTGGTACTCTTGCCTCCTGACCCATACCGATCTCGCCGGCCAGAGTCAGCAAGGCCGGAACGGCCTCCGAGGCCCCGAAGGTATCCTTGGCCCGCACAGCAAAGCCATCCATGGTAGCCCTGGGGAAATGAGGGAGGTCTTCTGGGGATAAAATATCTTTACCTAAAACCCGGTCCAACCCGTCTTTTACACCGATATTTTCCTCGGTCAAACGAGGCAACGTTTTAATAATATTATGAATTTCTTCTGATGTTTTGACCTGAAAAAATGGCTTCATATCTGTCCGATAAAAGGGTTCGAGGATTATAGGGTTCCAGGGTTCAAAAAACCTGCCGTTATAAGGCCTAAGGTGTACGGCATACGGTTTTTCCTCGAACTTTGAATCTTGTCCCTTGGATCTTCAATCATTTAAGTCCTTGATCCCCTGAATCCTTTAATCCTTTCAATTTCCCGTCGCGGGAAATAAGTAAAGGGTTGACACGTTTCCCCCATGAATCTATTATGTGTAAATTGACATAATATTGCAACCCCAAAAACCAACGAGAATATAATAATATGCTACTGGATCCCTATAACCGTCGTCTCAATTACCTCCGGATATCTTTAACCGATCGCTGCAATCTGCGATGCGTTTATTGTATGCCGGAACAAGGCGTGCCTAAACTTATTCATGAGGATATTCTGACCTATGAAGAATTATTGAGGCTGGCCCGGTTGAGTGTCCGCCTGGGCATTGAAAAGATCCGCCTCACCGGAGGAGAGCCCCTGGTCCGAAAAAATATTGGCGATCTGATTAAGGTCTTGGGGGAAATCCCAGGCATTCGGGACATCAGCCTGACCACCAACGGTGTGCTATTAGCAGAACAGGCCCAAGCCTTATGGGCGGCGGGTGTCAAAAGGATCAATATCAGCCTGGACACGCTGAATCCAGGAAAATATGCTGAGATCACCCGCTTTAACTTATTCGATCAGGTTTGGGCGGGGATCCAGGAAGCGGAGCGGATCGGTTTCTCCCCTATAAAGGTTAATGTGGTGGCTTTGAGAGGAATTAATGATAATGAGATCCTGGCCTTCGGACGTTTGTCTCAAGAAAAACCCTATCACGTTCGTTTTATTGAATTTATGCCGGTAGGAACGGAAAACGGCTGGAGTACTGAGCGGTTCCTCTCCTCGGATGATATATTTAAAAAATTACAAGTTATAGGCCCCCTTTATCCGGTCAACGGCCAGGGTTTGGACGGCCCGGCCAAACGGATGGCCTACGACGGGGCCAGGGGAGAGATCGGATTAATCAGCCCTATTAGCGAACATTTTTGTCCCTCCTGTAATCGTCTTCGTCTTACGGCCGAAGGTCGCCTCCGGGTTTGTATCTTTTCCGACGATGAGATCGATTTGCGAACCCCATTAAGAAACGGTGCTTCCGATGTGGAATTGGAAACCGCCATCCGGACAGCCATACTCCAAAAACCTAAGGAACATCCCATCCAAATGAATCCTCTTCCCCGAAAATGTCAGCGTCAAATGTCAAAAATTGGGGGTTGAACAAAAAAAGGATTCAAGGGGTTAAGGATTCGAGTGAACCACTTATTAAGGATCTCATTATAGTCTTGACCTTTGATCAAAACTTTGGCAGTTTATTTCCTTATGTTTTTCTCCCATATCATCGCCGAAAGAAAAATCCAGGAAGCCATCCTGAATGGAGAACTGGATAACCTGCCCGGGAAAGGCAAACCCCTGCAATTGGATGATGAAAGCGGTATCCCTGAAGAGTTACGCCTGGCTTATAAAATATTAAAAAATGCCGATTGCCTGCCTCCTGAACTGGAATTGAAAAAGGAAATCGTCCAATTACGGGATTTATTGCAGGGCCTGGAGGACGTGGAAGAAAAATACCGCCTGATGAAACGGCTGAACTTCCAGGTCATGAAGCTGAACATGATGCGCCGGGCTTCCCCCTTGTTGGAGGAAAACCAGGTCTATTACGAAAAAGTTATTGAGAAACTTTCTTCAAAACCTTTTAATAAATAAAAAAGATAGTTTCAACCTCCCGGTAGCCTCAACCGTCCTGTTTGGTAAATGGTTTTTGTTTAAAAATTCACCTAATTCCCTCCACATTGATTTAGAAAGGATCTTTACTGAAAGATGGATTTTAAGACCCTGTTTACTACCTTCGGGATGATCTTCCTGGCTGAATTGGGGGATAAAACCCAATTGGCTACCTTCGCCTTTTCGGCCAACAGCTCATCCCGTCTGGCTGTGTTTATCGGATCGGCCGGGGCTTTGGTGTTGACTTCTTTTTTGGGGGTTGTTCTCGGATCGGTAGTCCATAAGCTGGTCCCCCCCCAGATGATCAAAACCGGAGCGGCGGTCCTTTTTATTGTTTTGGGATTGTGGATGTTGATTTTCTCAGGAGAAAAATGACGGCTTCGTAAAAAGTCCATCTCTCCCGCACTTCGCGGGATTGCGCAGCACCCTTAGCCTGCCTGTGTGTTGCACGTAGACAGGTCGTTGCGGCGTACTTCTATGTACGCCTCATTCCTCAGGGCTTGCGCGCCTAGTCCCGCCTTTGGCGGAAGAGCTTTTTATTGTGCTGTCCCGTTTGATCACTTTTTGAAGAAACTCCAAAATAAAACAGGTTTAAATTGGCTCGATTAAACCGCAGAGATTTTCTAAAAATTTCCGGGATGGCCGGGGGAGCCATCCTGTTGGGACTTAAAGGGGAGGAAATTATGGCCGCCAAAAAAACCGCAGTCGCTTTGATAAAGACCGGTAATCGCAAGGAAGGGGTGCAGGGTTCCCTAAAGGCTCTGGGGATCAATCCGGTCAAGGGAAAAAATGTCCTCATCAAACCGAACTTCAACACCGCCGACATCGCCCCCGGCTCGACCCATAACGATACCTTGACGGCCCTGGTGGAAGAAATCTGGGCCATGGGGGCCAATTCGATCAGTCTGGGGGAAAGGAGTTATCCGCTTACCCGGGAGGTGATGGAGCAAAAAGGGGTTCTGCCTCTCCTGGAAAAATTGAATGTGAAAATCCTTGATTTTGACATTCTGGATCAAAAGGACTGGGTTGAGGTAATTCCCAAAGACAGTCACTGGAAGAAGGGTTTTCGAATCGCTCGTCCTGTTCTGGAGGCCGAATGCCTGGTTTCCACCGGTTGTTTGAAAACTCATCAATTCGGCGGGATCTTTACCCTGTCCCTGAAACTTCATGTGGGGGTGGTTCCAACAACCCGGCATGGTTTTGATTACATGCGGGAACTCCATACCTCTCCGCATCAGCGGAAGCTGATTGCCGAGATCAATCAACCCTTCACACCCCAACTTGTTATCCTTGATGGAGTGGATGCCTTTGTAGACGGCGGCCCGGCAACCGGAAAGACTGCCAAAGGGGAGGTCTTCCTGGCTTCCACCGACCGTGTGGCCGTGGATGCGGTGGGCGTGGCTGTTTTGAAAAACCTGGGGAGCAACCCGGCCATTATGAATACCCGGATTTTTGATCAGGAGCAAATCGCCCGGGCCGTGGAACTGGGCTTGGGGGCTTCCTCGCCTGCGGATATTGAGATAATCGCATCCGACGAGAACAGCAAAGAATATCGGGATCGGATTGACGCTATCTTAAATCAAGGGTAAATTGTCCACTTTGGGGCTATTCCGGCTTCGTCTTTTGACTTGTTCAGGATGCCCTCATCCCCCTTAGCAGTTTTCTGTTGACCTGTCTTGAGAAAGCTATTAAAATAGCCATCTAAAAAATTATCTAAGGAGCAATGATGCAAGTTGCCAACACGGTTGAATTAAAAAATAAAACAAACAAGATCCTCAGGGAAGTTATGAAAGGCAATCCTGTTATCATCACCCATAGAGGAAAACCTGCCGCCTCCCTATCCCCACTCACAGAAGACGATTTAGAGGATTTTATCCTGCAAAACAGCCCTAAAGTTCGCAGGATGATTGCCCAGGCCGAAAAAGATATTAAGGCAGGGAAAGTTATTCCACTCGATGAATACTTAGCAACGTCCAATGAATAAGTTCCATGTGGTCCTGACCGACCATGCCATTGCCGATCTTAAGGGCATTGCTAAGAACCTGAGGGACCAGATCCACCAAGATCTGAAGACCTTAGAATGTACTCCCTTTCCTACGGGAAGTTTAATCAAGCGATTAAAAGGGTTCCGCCCACCCGTATATAGATTACGTTCCGGTGATTTTAGGGTATTGTATCATATCGGAGAAGAGACTGTGACCATCCTGAGCCTTATTGACAGAAAAGAATTAGAACGGGCCATAAAAAGATTAAAAATATAACAAACTAAATAGGTTTACCATGCCGGTGAGACTCGCTCCCATAGCCAAGATCACCCGCCTGAGAACCCATCAGGCCTTTCCCAGAAAACGGCTGTTTACTCAATTGGACCACCTGCGCAGGCATCCTGTTATCTGGGTGTCCGGGCCTCCTGGATCCGGGAAGACTACTCTGGTCAGCAACTACCTTGATGCCCGTAAGCTCCCTTGCCTTTGGTATCATGGGTAATGGGGACGTTTCTCGTTTTAGGCAAGGGAAGATAAGGATGCATAGAGAGTAGTAGATCTAACTGTAGGAAGAATGTTCTTTCAAACAGCCCACTTCATGTGCAATTTGCGACGGTGGACCGCACAATCTCGAAGGTAGAAATTGATCAAGCTTTGATATGGAATGCCTGTTTCCTCGGCAATCGATCTTAAATAGGCAATGGTTTAATTGTCAAACCGTATCGTGACCGGTTGCTTCAAGTATTTGATATAGGGGTTTTTACGCCCTTTTATTTTGGAAAAAGTATAATGGTCTTCCATCCTTTTTTCATAAAACGTAGATCATCTAACAATTTTTTCCAGAATCTCTCACCCTTTTCTCCATTTAGGTAATCCTTTTAAAATCCTGATGATAGGACCTCAATTTCGTTGGATAAAATATTTAAGGGCATTTGTTCGAAGGGGCGCTGGCAGAAATCCAACTGAAGGCGGTATCGCCCCTCCTTGATATTTGGAGGGAGGGTGAGATTGATCCAATGAGAGGAAGACCGATCATTGATCGGGAGGCAATCCCCGTTGGATTGGGTCTGAATGTCGATCGCAGTTAAAGATTTGCTTCCTTCCCGGTCGGGAATCAAAGCTGCTTTTTTTCTAATCCCGAAGCCGAAATGACTGACGGACGAAAGGGAAAGACGTAAGGCTTCCCCGGCCCGATACCGGTCAAAGTCAGTAGAAAGAAACATGCGTCTATTATAATCGCTTTCGTTGGTATCTACTTTGGATGTGGCCGCTTCCCAGAATCGGGGGCGGCTGGCATCCAGATGGATCTCCTTTCCTCCGTAATGCCCCACACCGCAACAATTTTTTTGACGGATGATCTCCCAGAGTTCTTTTCCCTTTACGCCTTCGATGAAAAAATCCAGGGCCAGCCCGTCCATATGGGTACTGGTCTTGGCCACAACCCCGCCGGCCTTTTTCAGACTGTCATTGTATTCCGGACTTCGATAACCGGAGGTTAGAAAGATGGTCTTTCCCGGGGCGACCAGGTCTGAAAAGTAATCCAGCATAAAAATCAGCCTCAGGGAGACATGTTCTCCCTTGCTTGGGTCGGAAAAACCGAAGACGGCATCGATTTGATCGAAAGCCGATTCATTGAAAGAACCGTCAGAATAAAGTAAAACCACATCTGCTTCCTGGTGGGTCTTCATGTCTTGGAGACGAATCTTGCCGTCCCCCATAAGGAAAAAAGGGGTGAATTTCGATTGGGCAGACGGGGACGCTGTCAAAATGAAAAAGAGAAGGAAAAAGACGAATAAGTGGATAAGAAGGTTATGTATATTCAATGAAAAACTCCGCCAAATTCCTGGAGAACCAGACGGTCGTCGTCGCGGACGGCATGCCGGCCTCCGATGACCGTCAAGAGATATCGCTTGTCTCTCTACTTTTTTTCTTTCAAGGCCCTCCAGATGCGTTCGGAGGTGATAGGCAGTTCGGTAATACGCACCCCGGTGGCATCGTAAACAGCATTCAGGATGGCCGGGATGGTGGGCATGATGGCCCCTTCGCCGACTTCCTTGGCCCCATAGGGACCATTGGGCTCGTTACTTTCAATGATGATGGATTGCACCGGCGGCACATCCAGAGCTGTGGGGATCTTGTATTCTCCCAGGGAGGCGTTGATAATCTGCCCCTGGTCATTAAACTTTACCTCTTCAAACAGGGCCTCGCCCAGGCCCATGGCCACCGAGCCTTCCATCTGCCCTTCCACGGAAGTCCGATTAATGGCCAGCCCGCAGTCATGGGCATCGGTCACCTTCTCCACCGTTACCTCTCCGGTTTCCAGGTCCACGCTGACCTCGGCGATCATGGCCGAACAGCCGTAGGCCGGGGAAGTTCCCACCGCGGCCCCTCTGAAAGATCCGCCCAGTTTGGGAGGTTTGTATTTGCCCGTGCCGACAATCGTTCCCCGTTTTAGATAGGCCAGGCGGGCCGCTTCTTTAAAGGTCAGGTGATCGTCATGGGGGCGGTCGTCATAAGGCCAGCCCCGATGCTCTTTGATATAAGCCAGACGGATGGGCATATAATCGGGGGTGGCGCCTTCAAAAAAGACCAAGCCGTTTCGAACCGATATTTTTTCCACCGGAACGTTCAGGGCTTCCGATAATACCTCCAGAATCTGGCATTTGGCATCCTCGGCCGCATCCTTGGCGGCATATCCGGTCATCAGGGTCTGGCGGCTGGAATAGGCTCCCAGATCAACGGACAGGTCGGTATCTCCGGAAACGACCCGCACATCCTCATAACGAACCCCCAGAGCCTCGGCAGCGATCATGGCGAAGGCCGTGTCCGACCCCTGGCCGATTTCCGCACTGCCCGTTTGGAGCTGGACAGTCCCGCCGTCCTCGGAAATTTTAACGACCACGGTGGCATGATAAGTATCCGAACGATAAATCGGATAGCCGGCACCGGAGACGAAGAAGCCGCAGGCCAAACCGATGCCTTTGCCTTTAGGCAGTCGGCCTTTTTTCTGTTTCCAATCCGAATGATCCCGAATGGCTTCGATGCATTCTTTCATTCCCAGACTGCTCATGTTCAATTCATTGCAGGTGGTGTCGCCGGCCTCCATAATATTTTTTAGACGCAGCTCCACCGGATCGATGCCCAGTTTTTCGGCAATGATGTCCAACTGCTGCTCAAAACCGGCCCGGGCAGCCACACCACCGTGTCCTCTTTGAGCTCCGCAAGCCGGACGATTGGTGTAGACCCGGAACCCGTCGTATTTCATATGGGGGAGTTTGTAGGGACCTCCTAAAAGTGAACCGGCGTAATAGACGGTGGCGATCCCAAAGCTGGAATAGGCCCCGCCTTCCAGGATACAGGTATTATGAAGGGCCAGCAGGGTCCCGTCTTTCTTGACCCCGGTCTTAAAAGTGTGGAAAAATTGATGACGTGCCCGGCTGTGGAGAAAGACCTGTTCCCGGTTAAAATGCAGCTTGACCGGCCGATGGGTTTTGATGGAAAGAAGGCAAGCGGCCAATTCCAGAGTGGAGGCCGAGGCCTTGGGGCCGAACCCGCCGCCGACATAGGGTTTAACCACCCGCACCCTGCCGATGGGGATTTTTAAGACCATGGACACGGTCCGCTGGACATAATGGGGAACCTGGGTGGAAGTGTAGAGGGTTAAATACCCCAGTTGATCATAAACGGCCACCGCGTTATTGGGTTCCAGAAAAGCGGCATCCTGACGTTTGTTGACAAATCGATGTTCATGAATCAAATCGCATTGCTCAAAGGCCGCTTCCACATTGCCGAATTCCTGATGGACCTCGGCGCAGATATTGCGGGTATAAGCGTCATGGATCTGGGGAGCCCCTTCGGTCATGGCCTCGAAGGGATCAAAAACGGCCGGGAGCTCTTCATAGTCCACCTGGATCAGTCCAAGGGCTTCCTGGGCGGTTTCCCAATCGACGGCGGCGACGGCGGCTACTTCATCGCCGACATAGCGCACCTTATCGACGGCCAGGATGGTCTCATCGTATCGGGCCGGGGAGACGCCGTAACGAATGATCTGCACATCTTTGGCTGTAACCACGGATTTGACTCCCGGAAGTCTTTTGGCCCGTGAGATATCGATATTTAATATGCGGGCATGGGCCAAGGGACTTTGTAATAGGGCCCCGTAAAGCATATTGGGAAAATATAGATCGTCGGTATAAAAAGCCCGGCCGGTGGCTTTGTCCGGTGCATCCAGTCTGGGGGCCCGGCTGTTGATAACGCTGTAGGAGTTCATAAAGTTGGTCCTTCCTTAAATGAGAGAAAAGGATTCGAAGGTTTTACATTCTTAAATCAAAATTTTAAATCTCTTTGTTTAGGGTTTAAAAAAAGCTAACGGTGTATGATACCCAGTGTTCGGCATAGGGTTTTTCCCTGAACTTTGACCCTTAAACCTTTTTGGCTACCGATTGAATGGCATCGACTATTTTCTGATACCCCGTGCAGCGGCAGAGGTTCCCGCTGATGGCTTCCCGAATTTCCGTTTCACCGGGAGAAGGATTTTTGTCCAACAGGGCCTTGGCTGAAAGGATCATACCGGGGCTGCAAAAGCCGCATTGGATGCTGCCGTGTTCCACAAAGGCCTGCTGAAGGGGATGCAGTTGCCCTTCCTCGGATAATCCTTCAATGGTCTCAATTTTATGCCCTTCGGCCTCCGCGGCCAGAACCAGGCAGGAATTGACCGGCCGGCCGTCCATCAGGATTGTACAGGAGCCACAGTCTCCCACGCCGCAGCCTTGTTTGGTTCCGGTGAGTTTCAAATTCTCCCGGAGTACTTGAGTCAAAGTCCGGTTTACCGGGATGACCAGATCGTATTCCCGGTCATTGACGTTAAGAGTGATCATTTTTTTCATGGGGATCCTCCTACACCTTTTCCATGAGCTGACTATAGGCGTTTTTCAGAGTGCGCCAGGTCAAAATCTCCACCATGTACCGACGGTAATCCGCTGATCCACGATGATCGGTGATGGGTTTGGATTCTTGGGCCGCAGCACGGGCTGCTTCTCTAAAAACGGGGTCATCCATATTTTTAGGCTTGACCCCCGCCAGAATTTTGGACACCGATGGGGTAAGCAAAGGAATAGGGGCCACCGCACCCAGGGCCACCCGGGCCAATTTGATCGAACCATCCTGGGCCAGTTCGAGGAAACAGGCGGTATTGACCAGAGAGATCTCCAAAGCCTTCCGGGTCCCCAATTTGATGTAAGCCCCTGCGCTGATCCCTTGAATATTGGGGATAAGGATTTTTGTCAGGATCTCATCGGCTTGAACGGCGGTTTGCCCCGGCCCCAGAAAAAAATCCTCAAGAGGTAATGTTCGTTCACCCCGGGGTCCTTTTAAGGTGACCTTGGCCGATAATACTAATAAAGGCGGGGCCAGGTCGGAAGCCGGACGGGCGGTAATCAGATTCCCTCCCACGGTTGCCCGGTTTCGAATCAACGGTGATCCCAGTCTGCTGGCCCCCTGGGCCAGGACTGAAATCCTTTCTTGGATCAGCCTGGAGTCGGCAAGATAGGCCGCCGTACTTAACGGACCGAGAACAAGACCGGTTCCATTTTGAGAAAATGCCTCCTTCAGCCCTTCGATTTTATTCAAACTGATGATCTGTTCCGGAGACAGGAGTCTCTTTTTCATATGGACCAGAAGATCGGTCCCTCCGGCCAGAATCTTGGCCTTTGCCCCGTAGTGACCCAGCATCGAACAGGCCTCATCAATCGTGGTTGGGGCATGATAATCAAATTTCGGTAACAGCATTTAAACCTCCTAAAAAAGTGACGAGTGACTCCTGGATCCTAAAGTTATATTATAGTTATATTATAGTTACTTTGGAGTATAAAGGTAACGGAAGAATCTTGTCAAGAAGAAAGTTTTTTTTAAAGATGTCCCGGGGTTGTTCGTGCTGGACCAATATGCGCTTTGTGTTTATTCGATTATGGATGCCAGTATTTCCACACTAATCTTCATTTCGGCCGCCCAAGTTTTCAGGTGTTGGGCATTGGTTTCGGCTTGTTTTATGCGTATTTTTTGGATTTCGGCCTCATTATTCTCTGCCGGCCCGGAATATCCCAAACAGCAGAAATAGTGCCAATCTTTATAGCCTCCAAATGGGGTTTCATCCAGGGGGCGATTGCCGGCTTTTATCCCCCGGGCGATCTGACGATCCACCGGCACCACCACATGATATCGAAGCCCATCAGGGGATAGGCCGATATATCCTTCATTGCCGCAGTCTTCATCCAGGGTGGCGCGGAGAATATCGTTAAAATCAATCTGTAAAGTCATAGTTGCGGGTTGCGGGTTGCGGGTAAGGGATCCTTTTTAAACCCGGAACCCGTAACTCGTAACTCGCAACGGATTTCACCCCCCAAAGGCCGGATGAATCAATTCTAAAACATCCCCTTCTGTTAAAAAGGTGGTATCATAATCTTTCTGATGAATATAGCAGTGGTTCAATTCCACGATCATATGAATATCAAATTCCTGTTGAGTATGGATCACATCGGCTATCGAGGCCTTCTCCGGAATCGATTCTTTATAACCGTTTAGGATAACCCACATAATCAATCGTTTTTATTTCAGCCCCGCTATTCTTTTAAGTGTTTTTTTACCGCTTCCTTGAGTTCGGTCAGATCGGAAGATTTGACCACATAATCATCCGAGGCCCAGACCGAGAAATCCTGTTTAAATTCACTGTAAGCCGAGCAGAGGATGACCGGTATCCGGGGGTACTTTTCTTTGATGATTCTCAGAGTATCAATGCCGTTCATTCCCGGCATCCGGATATCCATGACAATCAAGTCCGGCAAATGACTCGGATCTTCCAACAGGGAAATCACCTCGTTACCATTGCCGGCCACCAGCACCTCATAGCCCTCGTCTTCAAATTCTTCTTTATAAAGCCTTTGGAGGGCCTCTTCGTCATCAGCGATTAATATCCGTTTCATGATTTTCCTCCCTGATCGTTGTGATTCTTTGTAATTGTTGCCGGGCTTCTTTAGCCGAGGGGAACTTGATAAGGAAAGAGATCCCTTCTCCGGGCCGGTTGTCGATATCCACTTCCCCATTATGGCGGGTGACAATTTTATGGACTATTGGAAGACCCAAACCCGAGCCGTGAACCTTGGTTGTAAAAAAGGGATTGAAGATATTATGCAGAACCTCGGGCGGGATTCCTCCCCCGGTATCCTTGATCTCACAGGTAACCCAGGATCGCTCCGCGCCTTTGTCAGAATAAGTTCGAACCGTCAACAATCCCCCCTGGGGCATGGCCTGACAGGAATTCAGAAACAGGTTATAAAAAACATGACCCAACTGTCGGTTGTCCCCGAATACTTTGGGGATTTTCCCCCATTGCTTTTGAACCTTGATTTGACCCTCATCCAGTTCCCTTTGAATAAGGCCCAAGGCCTCTTCCACGATTCGATTAAGGTCCCATTCCCTGTAGTTCCCTCGAGGGTCTTGAGAAAAATCCATAATCTCATTTAAAGTCTTTTCCAGCCGCTCCACTTCATTAATGATCACCTGGAAATAGGACTGTACTTGATCATCGCCTGAAAATTTTTTATTCAAACGGCGGACAAAACCCCCAATGGAAACCAGCGGGTTTCGGATCTCATGGGCCAACCCGGAAGCCATTTCCCCGATTGCCACCATTTTTTCTGATTCAATAAGCCGTTCCCTGGCCACTTTGAGCTCATTATTGGTTTTTTCAATAAAGGCGTAGAGACGGGCATTTTCCAGGGCCAGGCCCGCCTGATGGGCCAACATAGATAATAAATAGAGGTCTTCTTCGGTGATCGGACGTTTATTTATAAAATTATCCACTTCGATAACCCCGACCACTTTATCCTTGGCATAAATGGGGACAGAGGCAAAGGAGTCCAAGTTAAGCCGTTTGGCCAGTTCTTTGTTGATGCGGGGGTCTTCCATTACCCGATCAACCAGAAAAGCCCGGCCTTCTAAAAAAGTGCGGGCCAGGATTCCGGACTCTTTGGTCAGTGGAACTTTGATGTCATGGACCACTTGATCCGCCTCTTGGCGGATATTTCTGATTTGAGCGGCCTGTCTGACAAAGTAACCGCTCAATTCGTTTCCGGTCAGGTGATCCCGTTTTTTCAAAGAAGGGTCTTGATCAGACTCCCTTTGTATAGACCAGGCCATAGGGGTCAAGATTTTTTTATCTTCATCGGCCAGGAGCAGGATGGCCCGGCTAAAACCTAACCCTTCTTTTAAAGTAATCGCTTCCAAAATAATCTGAGGCAGGTCTTTTAAAGTGGATGAGGTCATCATGGCGCTGTCAATTTGGTACAGGGTAGACAGATTTCTGACCATCCATTCATTTTTTCTGGCCAGGGTCTCGATTTTTTGAAAAGTCAGGGCGTTTTCCAGAGAACTGGCAATGATATTTCCGATGGTGGAAAGAACGGACAGATCTTCTTCGGAAAAATAGACGGTCGTTCCATTCCCTAAAGAGATCTTCTCATAGACACACAACCGGCCCCGGTAAGGGCCTTTAAAGTTCAAGGCGATACACATAAAAGAAGAAATTTGATGGGTCTCTCCTGATCCTTGATGGTTTTTATCTTTTAATGTAAGGGCGTCCCGGTTTCTGGAAGGAGAGGTCGTCCCCCGGTTAACAATTTGGTTCCCTTTTTGATCCAGGAGGTCCCGAAAAATATTTTCTTTAACCGAAGGGGGTACCGACCCGAATTTCCTTTCAACGACGACCGTTTCGGAGTCTTTTTCCAAGATCATCAGGGCAGAACCTGTGGCATTGATCACTTGTGCGGTTATAGCCACGACCCGCTCTATCAGATCATCCAATTCCAAAGTTGAACCAATCACCTTGCCTACCTGGTACAAGACACTGAGTTCAGCGATTCTTTTCTTGGATTCGGTATAAACCCGGGAATTACGAATAATACCGGCCAGCTCCCGGGCTACCAGGTCAAGCAGTTCCCATTGTCCCGGGTCCGGTTTTAAGGACTGCTTGGACAGTAAACATAAACCCCCGTATACTAAATTATCATCTTCCACAGGCAGAACGATCAGGGAGTTGAACCCTTTTAATAAAGAGTGCTTAACTAAGGCCTTATGTTCTTTTCGATTCAAGCGGGGAATCAGGAGGGGGATGTGATTATGAATGGTGTCTCCAATCGGGGTCTTGGCTGCAAGAAAAGGGGATCCGTCCCATAAGACATTTCGGGGGCTTATTTTCTTTAATTCAAGAGTTTCATGGTCCGGGGTCATTGAAAAAAGAATCGCCCTTTCCACTCCTTCTTTTCGGATTAGCAAGTCCAAAATACCCTGAAGGCGGTCATCAAATCCGATACTGGAATTGGCCACCTGGATCACTTTTTTTAACAGTTCAAGACCTCTATCCATTACCTAAAAGTCCAATTCTGAATTAAATTATCCCAGTTATCCGATAACCATCTGTTATCAAATCCTAAATTCTAAATAAGAAATCCGCAACCCATTGGAAAGGCAGCTCCTCAAATTCCAAAACGTTTTAGTTTTTGGATTTTAATTTGTTGCGTTTATTTCGAGCTTCGGATTTCAGGTTTCGAATTTGAAACCAAAATCTCACCATTCCCTGGTTACCCTTTGCCTTTTTTTGCCATCGCCTTTTGATAAAGGGATTGATATTGAGAGGCCGATTTTTCCCAGGAAAAATCCTGATTCATCGCCCTTTGAATTAAACGTTTCCAGCGAGACTTGTCCCGGTAGACCGATAAGGCCCGCTGGGTGGTTTGAAGTAATTTTTCCCATTCATATTCCTTGAATTTAAACCCCGTCCCCTGATCGGTTTGGGGGTTGTAATCTTCTATAGTATCTTCCAATCCCCCTACGGCTCTGACGATGGGGATGGTTCCGTATTTCAATCCATATAACTGATCGAGGCCACAGGGTTCATATCGGGAGGGCATAAGCAGAATATCGGCTCCGGCCTGAATCCGGTGGGCCAAAGACTCATTATATCCCATTTCCAAACCGATTAAGCCCGGATATTTCTCGGCCATTTCCATTGCCCAGGTTTGATATTGCTCCAAGCCCTGTCCCATTAAGATGATTTCCAATTCCAATTCCATTAACCGAGGAAATATCCGGGTGACCAGGTCCAGGCCTTTTCGGTCCAGGAGACGGGAAATAAAGGCCACCACCGGGATTTCCCCTTTTTTCTTTAAATGGAACAAGTCCTGGAGATGGGATTTACATATTTTTTTATTCTCAAGGTCGTCAGGAGAATAGACTGCCGGCAGGAAAGGGTCTTGGGATGGATCCCAAATTTGGTAATCCACCCCATTTAAAACCGCATATAGATCGTTCTCCCGGGTTTTGAGCACCCCGTCCAGGCCAAAGCCATTGGCCGGGGTCAGGATTTCTTTTCGATAGTTTGGGCTGACCGTATTCAGGATATCGGCATAAACTATCCCGGCTTTCATCAGATTCATTTTGCCGAAAAATTCCAGACCTTTTGGGGTAAAAAGGTCCCAGCTCAATCCGGTCAAGTGAAGATCATAATGCCAGAAAAGGCCCTGATATCCTAAATTGTGGATGGTAAAAAGACTGGCCGTTGACCCAAGAGATGGGATTTGAGCATAGAGGGTTTTTAAATAAACCGGGATCAATCCGGTTTGCCAGTCATTACAATGAATGAGGTCGGGGCGAAGATCCAAAGCCAAACATAATTCTAAAACGGCTCGAGAGAAAAAGATAAAACGTTCGGCATTATCCTGGTAATCCCCATACTCATTGCCGTAGAGTCCCTCCCGGTCATAAAGGTCATCCCGACCGATCAAATAAACCGTCACTTGATTGTCGAGTCTGGCTTGGCAGATTTGAGCAGGTTTTTTCATCCAGGAGATTGGGACCTCCAGATTGGTATCCAGAATTTTTAACGGGGGTTTTATGTTCCTTGATTGACGGTACTTAGGCGAGGTTATGAGTACTTCATGTCCCATTCGGGCCAGGGCCAGGGGCAAGGTATGGGAAACATCGGCCAACCCCCCGGCCCTCGAATAAGGGCTGACCTCGGAAGTGGCAAAAAGAACCTTCATTTTTCCTCCTCAAGCGAAACCTCCCTGAGGTATTTGGCCGCTTCTTCGGGAGGAGAGGGGTTGATATAGAACCCGGACCCCCATTCGAATCCGGCGATTCGGGTCAATTTGGGGACGATTTCGAAGTGCCAATGATAATAGTCCCGATGGAATTCCTTGATGGGAGAGGTGTGAAGCATGAAGTTATAAGGCCGATTGGTTAGGGCTTTGTCCAACCGTTTAAGGGTTTCGGAAAAAATTTGGGCCAAGGAAAAAAATTTGGATTCTTCCGTTTCGGTATAAACAGCATTATGCGATTTAGGGATAATCCAGACTTCGAATGGAGAACGAGGGGCAAAAGGACAGCAGACCAGGAAGTCCTGATTTTCAATAACCACCCGAATCTTGGCTTCCTGCTCCTGTCGGACGATGTCGCAATAGACACAGCGGTCCTTGTAATCGTAATATTTTTTGGAGCCGTTCAACTCTTCATGAGCGATCTCAGGGATTACCGGCAGGGCGATTAATTGAGAGTGACTGTGTTCCAATGAAGCCCCGGCAGCCCGGCCCTGATTTTTGAAGATCAGAATGTATTGAAACCTGGAGTCTTTGGATAAGTCGATAATACGGTCCCGGTAAGCCCTCAGGACATCGGCGAATCGTTCGGGAGGCATGGTGGAGAGAGTTTCTTCATGGTTGGGGGTTTCGATAATAACCTCATGGGCCCCTATGCCGTTCATCTTGTCATATAATCCCTCTCCAACTTTATTTAAATTGCCTTCAATAATAAGGGCCGGAAATTTATTGGCGACAACACGTAAGGTCCAGCCGGGTGAATTGGGTTGAGTTCCCCGAGCTCGATAGGCCGTAATCTCAGGCGGAGTGGTTTTTTCATTCCCTGCATCAAAGGGGCAAAAGCCTCCTTTGGGAGTTTCGTCTTCAGGGGCAAAATCAAAAGGTCGTTTGGCCCTTTCGGTGGAAATAATAACCCATCGTCCGACAATGGGATCCCTTCGCAGTTCCGGCATCGAACCCTCCTCGCACTTTGTTGATTGAAGCTGAACCGTTCATAATAGTTTATCATTTTACTACCTAAAAACACAATTTATTTTCTCGACGCGCCCCATATATAGGAGTAATAGTATTCTGCGGTCTAAGAGCGGATATAAAAAAACACTTACCTTCTTATCTTACCATAAAAATCTAGTGATAGGAATGGAAGGAAAAGTAAGTGAAATTGAAGTTAATCCCAAAGAGGTTTTTCGCCTGAGTAATTGGGAAAAGCGGGCTAAGGAACAAGCTCGCTGTCCATGTTCCGGATTAGGGCAACCGCCTGGTCCGGCCCTGGGGATAATGAGCTGTTGAAAAGAATCGGCTGGCCGGGGTCAGATCATAGAGAATATCAGCGGCCAAGAGCACAGCCGCAGCAGTCCAAGTTGTTTTTTCTTCGGTATAGATGACTCCGTCGGGAACGGTCACTCCAGTCCAGTAAGCGCCGTCCTCATATTTTTTGTCTTGAATCCAACCAAAGATCATCTCCGATTCTTCGAACAGACCCATGGCGGCCAGTGAAACAGCCAGTTCCGAGGATTCCGCGATGGTCACCCAGGGCTCATCAGAAACGCAAAGGACCCCCCAATCCGGCACAATGAAGGTGCTCCAGGATGCTTTGAGTCTTTCTAAGGCTTTTTCTCCGGTTATGACACCACAGAGCATCGGATAATACCAATCCATGGAAAAGCGGGACTTGCTCTGATCGAATAGATGGGGTTTATGTTTAATGGCCTTGCCCAGTTTTATTTTAGCCGCCTCCCATAAGGGTCGTTTTTTATTAAGGATGTCCGCGATTTTTAGAGCACAATCCAGGCTCAGATAGATGGAACTGGAACCGGTCAGCAGGGCGGTTTGATCAACACTGCCGTCCTGTCTCTTGGCCCAAAACATCTCGCCCTGCGGCCCCTGCAGAGAGATAACAAATTCCATGGATCGACTTACGGTTTGCCACAGCCGACGGAGTAAATCCCGGTCTCTGGTCGTTAGGTAATAATGGAGCAAGCCTACGGAGAGGTAGGCCGTCATGTTGGTATCCTTATAGGCGTTCATTTGAGGCCGGCCGTCGATGTACTCCGACCACCAGCTGCCGTCGTCCATTTGCACCTCGCCGGACCAGCGGTAGGCTTTTTGGGCCTCTTCATAATATCCTCCAACCGTAAGTCCCATAGCGCTTTCCACATGATCCCATGGATCGGTTTTTCCATTCTTGGACCAGGGAATTTCACCGTCCTGCTTTTGGACCTTCAGAATATATTCCGAAGTTGCGGTTATATCGACGACCGGAAAATCAGTTTTGCGAGAAGTGAGGGCTTCGAACATTTTTTTCCTTCCTTAGATAGAATACCATACTTTTCCCAATAAACGGATTCAAAAGATGATCAAGAAAGCGGGTCATCCAGGGCTTTTTCATCATGTCCCAAACCAGGAATCGATGGTATAAGTTGACCAGGGTTGAGTCTTGCCGGGTCGGGCCGACCAAGCATTTAAGCCACCAATAGGGCGTATGAAGGCCGTGGGCAAAGTGAGAAGCCCAAAGTCTGGAGCCTGATCCCTCCAGAAGGGCAATTAACTCCTTCTTTTTGTATATTCGGATATGGCCGTTGGTTGCCAGGTGATAATTCTTGGATAAAGCCCAGCAGACTCTTTCCGGCAGGTATCTGGGAACGCTTACAATTAAATCTCCGCCGGGTTTTAACACCCGGACCACTTCATTTACTGCGGTATTCTGGTCCGGTATGTGCTCCAGGACTTCCGAACAGATGACCATATCAAAATATTCGTCGTGAAAAGGCAAACAGGTAATGTCTGACACCAGGGTGGCCCAGAGTCCTCCGCCATGTAAACCGAGATCTTCCTGATAGAGAAGTCGATTCCTAGCTTCCACGATATCATTAAAAGAAACATCCGAACCGATAGTCGTTACCTTTTCAAATCTTGACGCTGCACAAATATGACGGCCCGATCCGCAGCCCATATCCAGTATTTTGTGCCCGGCTTTGATCGGAAGCTTATTGAAGTCGACCGTAATCATCAATGGTTTCCCGGTAAGCCTCAACGGTGGATTCGGCTGCCTTTTCCCAGGTAAAATACCTATGGACTCGTTTGAAACCTGCTTCTCCCAGTGCCTTTGCCCTTTCGGGATTATCGAGAAGCCCCTTGATGGCTTCAGCCAGGGCCCGGGGGTCGGCCGAAGGAATGATAATACCGGCGTCCCCCACCACTTCAGGCAGTGCGCCCCCCGAGGTGCTGATGACCGGAACGCCGCAGGCCATGGCTTCTCCAGCCGGAAGACCGAAACCTTCATAAAGGGAGGGGATCACGGCCATGGTGGCCGTGGCATAACAGCGAACGAAATTCCCGTCATCAATCCGGCCGGTAAAAGTAACTTGAGGACCTATGCCCAATTCCTTGATCAATTTGATAATCCGGCTCTTCTTTTTTGGTTTACCCACCACCGTCAGGTTCACCGGGTGGGTTTTGGAAACCTCTTTCACCGCCTTTAATAGATAGTCAAGCCCCTTGAGAGGCATATCGGCGCTATTGGTGACGATAATACGATTTTTTTCCCTTTCGATTTCCGGGAGGGGATAAAAAAGCTCCGTATTGATACCGTTGGGAATGACCTTGAATCGTTGACCGGGAACGTTAAAATCCCGGCTGATGTCATTCCGAGCGCATTCAGAGACGGTGATGATCTTGGAAAGTTTTTGTGAGACCTTTTTCTGCATTCCGACGAATGAATACCAGCGCACCTGTTTGAACTTCTTCCACGGCGTCCGGACTGCGGCAATGTCCAGTTTTCGGTCTACGGTGATCGGGTGATGAATGGTGGCGATCATGGGTACAAATTTCTGCATGGTCAGCAGACTGTAGGAAAGACTCTGATTGTCGTGAATAATGTCGTAATGGTCATATTTGTCCCGGAGGAACCTTTCGGCCCTGAGCCCAAAGGTATAGGGTTCAGGAAATCCCATGGTGGAGACCCCGATCCATTCCAATATATTGATGGGATCACGCAGTTCTCTCAAGGTAGGAATCCTGAACAGAGCCTCGGGATTGTACAGGTCAAGGGACGGGAGACGATAGACCTGGATATCCTCATCCAGGAGCAGATCAGGGGGACCGGCCACGACCTCGACCTGATGACCAAGGTTCTTAAGCGCTCGGCTTAAATTTTTGACATAGACCCCCTGCCCGCCGCTGTGGGGATTGCTCCGGTAACTGAGCAGACATATTCTAAGAGGATCTTGATGATTTTTGGTATCAAAGGCCCTGTTTTTAAAATTAGTCTGGACTCCCATGACTTTCATTCCGAGCGCTCGTTCACTTTTGTTGAATTTTTATCACATTTAGAGTTGAGAAGTCAAGGTAAAAACTTTATTCCAATCGGAAATAGTAGTAAACGCCCTTTATATATAATTACATTTACATCGCTCGAATAACATGCTGGGTACTTGAAGATCATTCAAATATAAACATCTAAAGGGCGTCCCCTAACCACAATGCATAGTTCGTATTAGACCATCAAGAGGCCCAAAAGAGGCTTTATCCCGGTGCCAGCTTCTTCTTTGGGCTTTCTTGTTAAGTTGTTTTTGTAACAGCGCTCCCTTTTTCGATAAAAAGAAGGGCCATTCAATAAATGCTTGTAAAATGTAATTTTACACTTTAAAATATTTTCAATGGAGATGAAAAACCCTGTGCATCCTGGCCTTCTCGTCAAGGAGTGTCTTGACGATCTCGGCTTGAGTGTTGCCGAAGCTGCCAAGGGCCTCGGCATCAGCCGCCAGCAGCTTCACAACGTGATTGCAAGACGCAGTCAGGTCACGCCCGAAATGGCCATTCGTTTTGAAAAAGCATTTGGGAGTACGGCGGATACATGGCTTCGGATGCAGATGAATTATGACCTTGCGCAGATACGCAAGAGTGCGGCCAGTATTGGAGTTGAGCGGCTGACACCAAAGGTTGCTTAGACCTATGTATAACCGAAAGCACCTGGCCGCCGGCTTTCGAAACAAGAGGTTTCGATACCCTGGTTTATATGATGGGGGTGGTTGACGTAAGTCAAACGGAGATCTGATAATCATATAAAAGGCACCTCGCGCATACCGAGAAAAGAGGTTTCATGGTATGTAAGGGAAAGAG
>MGQB01000018.1 GCA_001797675.1 Deltaproteobacteria bacterium RBG_13_43_22
ACTCCCGGCTAAAATAACGATGCTTTTCTCCCATAGCCACCTCCTTCCTAATAATACAAATTCTTAGAGGTGTCCATTATTTCGGGGGAAGGTCAAATAGTAATCGTTAGTTTTTGGAAAGACTTGTTTACAATAGTTGTAGGTGACATCGTTAAAGTGGGGCTGGAGAGACAATTTTCGTGGGAACTTGGGGGCTCCTTCCTTCTACTTCTCAAATTTTCATTCTTTATAAAACAGAAGCCTCAAATCTTGTGAACTTTTAAGATAGGACCCCAAATCTCTTTGCCTTGGCAATGAATAAGGTTCATGTCTTTTCGAGTTCCCATAGCCGGGTCTTCCTCCTGTATGGCATGCCAAGCATCCATAACGGTGAACCCCAACTTGTTTCTCCCCCTCAGAGCAATGGGCATATCCATAATTTCGGTATTTGTTCCTATCAATCCCTTTTTCTTTCACGTCATCATGGACCTTATCCCGAACGCTTCCGTAGCTTGGTCCTGCATATAGGCTGTAGAGGATCTTCATGCCCAGGGTCACAATGGTATAGTTATGAATTTTCATAGTAGGCACCGAGCAAACCAGGTCTGTGATCGTGACTGAGATAGCGAGCTTGTACGTTAAAAACGGGTATGATATATTCACTTCTCATAATCATAATAAACCACTTCATGGGGGGTTTTCTGGTATGAAACAGGTTCTTGCGGGATTCAGGGTGCTCGATTTTGGACACTACATTCCCGGTCCGTACACCGCTATGCTACTGGCTGAACAGGGGGCTGAGGTGATTAAGATCGAACCACCTGCAGGCGATCCCATGCGGTCGGAGAAAGGATTTGTGGTCCTTAACCGAAGCAAAAAAGGCATGGTTCTTGATCTGAAAAAGGAAGAGGGTAAAAAAATTGCCCAGGCCCTGATCAAAAAAGCGGACGTGGTTATCGAGAATTTCAAGCCGGGCAAAGCCGATCAACTGGGTATTGGTTACGAAACAGTGAAAGTGCTGAATCCAAGCACGGTTCATTGCTCCATATCCGGTTATGGCCAATTCGGTCCCTACCGGAACAGACCTGGCTGGGATCCCATAGTGACGTCCACGGCTACGGTCTATGTCGAGCAGGGCGGGACTGGGATCGCTTCACCTGTCTTCCTTGTTCTGCCTCTGGCCAGTTATTATTCCGCTTTCATGGCTGCCTACAGTATCACCATCGCCCTGATTGCGCGGGAAAAAACTGGTAAGGGTCAGCAGGTTGACATTTCCCTGCTCAATAGCATCATGGCTGCGAGCTGCGGCGGTTTAGTGAATTTCGAAGCTCGGGAACGGGTACCACGTTCCTACCAGCAAGGCGGATCTCCAGTTTATCGTTTGTATCAGGGAAGCGATGGGAAATGGTTCTTCCTGGCCTTGGGAAACCTAGCCTTTCTCGCTAAGTTTGCCATCGCCATAGGTCATGAAGAATGGTTGACTGATGAAAGGTTCGAGGGGGCCCCGTTTATGATTCTACCTCCAGTGAATGAAGAGCTGATCGAGATGTTTGAAAAAATATTTGCTGAAAAAACCAGGGACGAATGGCTCGAATTCCTTCAGGCTGAAGACATCCCCTGCGGCCCAGCCCTGTCGGTGGAAGCATTTATGGACGATCCTCAGGTGATCGCCAATGACATGGTCACTGAAATAGAGGAACCCGGCCTGGGTCCGGTGCGCCAGATGGGGGTTCCGGTCAGGCTGAGCCAGGCTCCAGGGGCAATAAAAGGCCGTTCACCTCAAAAGGGTGAGCACACCGAGGAGATACTATCCAACTCGCTCAATTACTCGGCCGAAGAAATCTCCAGGCTCAAACAAGAAAAAGTAATTTAGCGGATTAAGGAGATAACCAATGCATCCTCTGGAAGGGTTTCGAGTGATTGACCTGACCACCATGATAAACGGGCCGGTGGCAGCCATGCTCCTGTCTGATATGGGTGCCGAGGTCATCAAGATCGAGCCACCGGACGGCGATCCCTGGCGGCCCATGCTGGGCGGTTTCCTGGCTTATAATAGGGGAAAGAGGGCCATTTCCATTAACATGAAGAAGGAAGAGGGTAAGGAGATCGCCCGTAAACTTATCGCCAAGGCGGATGTCCTGGTGGAAAACGCTCGATGGGGTGTATGGCACCGACTGGGTCTAGATTATGATTCGGTGATCAAGATAAACCCCGACATTATTTACCTCACGGTTACCGGACATGGAACGAGCGGACCTTTTGTCAATATGCCCGGCTACGATCCGCTTCTTCAGGCCCGTAGCGGTCAAATGGTGGGCCAGGGAGGTAAAGACTGTCCCCCGGTTTTTTATGTAGTCCCTTTAAATGACGTGGCTTCCCCTATGTTAGGGGCCTATGGGGCAGCCTTAGCCTTGCTTCAACGTCTCCGGACGGGAAAAGGACAACACGTGATCATGTCTTTAACCAATGCCTCGATCTGTCTCCAGGCCATGGAATTGATGGATTACCCGGGCCTGGAACATATCAATAAGGGCGGGGACCGTCTGATTGGATTAAACGCTGCCATTAGCCATTACCAGACTTTGGATAAACGGTGGCTTATGCTTTACTGCCCCCAGGAACATCAATGGCAGGGTTTGTGCCGGGCCTTAGGCAGGGAAGAACTTCTATTCGACCTGCGATTCGCAACCCCTGAAAAACGAGCCGAAAACGATAAGGCCCTGGCTGAACTTCTGGCCAAGACCTTGGGGGAAAGACCGGCGGAGTACTGGCTGGAGGTTCTTTCACAAGCGGATGTGCCGGTGTCCCTAGGCCAGGTCAACGAGGAACTTCTCGAAGACCCCCACTGCTTGGAAAACGGTTTCTTCGAAGAGAGGGATCATCCGCAACTCGGCTGGGTCAAACACCACGGCATCACCCCCCGATTTTCGGACATGACCGGTATCATACGTCGAACCGGCCCACTGCTTGGCCAGCATACAGCGGAAGTGCTGGCTGAGTTGGGATATACTCAGGAGGAAATAGATCGTCTCGTGGAAAAGAAAGTCGCCTTTTTGATGGAGGAGATCGAGGAAGAATAGGAGACTTCTTTTCCTCTACTTTGAGCTTATTTTTTGCCCCTTAGGCAAAAAATGGGTTGACTTCCCCCTTTTCTCCTCAGGTCTTTTTTTAAGGGGATAGGTGACTTTTTAAAAAATTGTTTCCTGTAATCGTTCAGTTGCCATTTTTGAAAAATCAGAGGAGTTTAAATAGTAATTTTATCGAATAGACTCCCCAAAATGATCTCATCTGAAGCAAGAAATATCCTGTTTACTATTCCCTTTTTTGGTGTATAATTTCAAATATTTTGAACCCATTTAAACCTAAACTCAACTTCCAATTTTGCAACTTTCCCTTAGGGAGGCATTAATATGGAGGAACTTGAGAAACCCCATTACTTTAAAAAGTGATGGGGTTTTTATTTGAAATGAAGCGACAAAGAATCACTGAGGAGGATTGATAGATATGGAACACCCAATTCAATTCTGTAAAACAGCCGATGGGGTCCGCATCGCTTATTTAACTATGGGCCAAGGACCAGCAATCATTATTGTTCCAGGTTGGATCAGTCATATCCAATTACAGGTAGCCAATCCGTCTGCGCGTGCTTTTTTTGAAAAAATGGGCCGCAAACATACTATAGTTTTTTATGATAAACATGGTTGTGGGCTCTCTGAACGAGATCGGACGGAATTTTCCCTTGAGTCAGAAGTCACCGCACTGGAAGCGGTTGTCAGCCATTTCAAACTTAAACGCTTTGTAATTTTTGGACTCTCCCAGAGCGGCCCTATTGCTATAGCTTACACAGTCAAACATCCTCGTCGAGTTTCACACCTTCTGCTCTACGATACCTACGCCTGTGGTGAAACCATAACTAAAGAGGAAATTAAAATCCCATTAATTGCCTTAGTTCGTTCTCACTGGGGAATTGGTTCCAAGACTCTTACGGACCTATTCTTTCCTGGGGGGGGAGCAGACGAAACACAAATGTTTGCTCTCTTTCAACGTGAGGCGGCTTCAGCAGAGATGGCGGCTAAGTTATTGGAATTAACCTATCGTCTGGACGCCACCAATCTACTTTCCAAAATCCATGTTCCGACTTTAGTTATGCACCGCCGAGGAGACCGGGCTGTCCCTTTTCGTTGTGGAAGGGAGATGGCGGCTATGATACCGAATGTTCGATTCGTGCCTTTAGAAGGGGACATACATTTTCCCAATCTTGGCGATTCAGAAGCTGTACTGCGAAATATAGCTGAATTCCTTGGTGACCCAATCGAGGCTTACCTTTCAAAACCAACTTCCGGGCCGGCTATTCAGATCAAAACCGCCACAGAAATCCAGCCTGCTGAAAGTGAGGCGCTTAACCTAATCTTTGGTTTGGATGAGGTTGCTTTGAGTCGGTATTATATTGTTGGCGATTATACACGCTATGACGAAGGTATGCGGAATACCCTGAAGGATGCAAGGGCCAGGATCGCCGCTGGTTGCCTACAACCAAGTAGGAAACGGGAGAACCATCTTATCTGGGCTGCCCCGGGAAGCGGCAAGACTTACTTTGTCCAGCAGATTTCGGTTACACTGCCCGGTCCATTTGGTTATAAGGAACTTAACTTGGCTAAATGTAATGAGCAAGAATTCCATTCCGGATTAAGCGGATTTGATGAAAAAGAAACCCCCTTTCTCTGTTTTATTGATGAGTGTGATGCCAAGCCGCAGGAACCATGGCCTTATGAGATGCTTCTCCCTTACTTAGATGCCTCTGTGGAGAGAGGTACGCCGATTGTTTTTGTCCTGGCTGGAAGTAGCGGCAAGAATTTAGCAGAGCTAAAGCAACGAATGGCTGTTCGTCCCAAAGGATCTGATCTCCTCAGTCGGATCCCGGCAGGGAATGAATATGAGATCATGCCTCTAAATATTGGCGATCGCATTCTTGTGGTGTTAAACCAATTTAGGCAAGTCGGAAAAGAATTTAATCGAGAAATAAGGTCAGTCGAAAAACTGGGTCTTTATTATGTCGCTCTCACTCCCCGATTGGCTAATGCCCGTCAGTTACGCGAATTTGCTGTCCGTGCTGTTGAGCGCGTGCCACCCAATGATGACCGTATAAAATATGATCATCTCTTCAGTGCTGGTGATCCGGAGAACAAAGCCTTCTGGATGCAAGCACAGCCTTCTGCAGGAGGGCTTGTAAATTCCTTTGCAATGTTAAAAGATTAGATACTAAAAACACACTTTCAAATAGAAATCGTTATTTGTTATAGCCATCTTTCTAGAAGAGTTGTAGGTGCTATCGTTAAATTGGGAGTTGGAGGATTAATTTTTGTAGAACCTTGAGTAAGTTAATGGGTCATAGCCCCACTTTGGGATCGATAGGGATACGACCCCGAGAGGTGAGATGACCGGGATAACTCTGTCTAAACAATAGGAGAATATCCCCTATACGATAGTTTTTCGCATGCCCAGGAGATAGCCTATCGCGGATACCGTGACATGAAGCAATAGTGTGAGCAGGAAGGAATACAGGATTAGCCATAGGGTCGGCTTTACCAACACGAATATCAAAAGCCATATGCCGACAGCTATATCCAACTGATCCAAGAGGAAAAAGATGACCCTCAGTGGCCCTTTTCCCCCTTGGCCCGGTGAAATACCAAGCTGTCGTTTAAAAAAGCTGTTGGGCAGCTCCCCCAATGTCAGGCCAAGTCCCATGAGCACACCCAGCAGAAGACCCAGTCTCTTATAGTCCAATAGGGGAAGCCATGAAGGGATATTCCCTGACCCTTGCAACCATGTCTGGGCCAGGGACCCTATGGTGCAGAAAACGAGATTGTTGACCATTCCCCTCCATGTTTTGTGATCGCCGAAGATTCTCCTTCCCCGGATGCTCATCCCGAGATCAAGGGGCCTCTTTAACCTGCCAAACCAGTCATATTTGATAAATAGTCCCTGGGCCAGGGCCACCAGGAAGGTTGGTGATCCCAGATAGAGGATCTGGCATGTTACCTTAAACAATCCGGCCTTAAGACACTCCCATAAAATGAGCATAGGCGTGCTTGGCTACCCACTGGAGGGAATACAAACTGGATCGGGTATAATGATATCCCTGAAAGTTACAGGTTGAAAGACAGTGGGGACTGCAGGTAAGCTTCCGTTCAGTCAGCCTGATGGAATCAAATTTAGGTCCGTCATAGATATTCCCCCAGTCCTCCTCATCACCATACAACTCAAAGCAGGGCGCAAAACTGCCGTCAAGGCGAATAATCATGGTCATCTGCCCGGCCTGACAAGGCCATGAGGGCAGTTGATGGCGGATGAACTTTTTCATATTCTTCAGGTGTTCCAGAGAGTTGACCATGGTATATCCTTCCAGGTTTTTTTGGATAAGCCAGTCAATCACCCCGTCCACCACTTGGTATTGCTCTTCCATGATCCACCCCCCATCCTCTTCGTGTTTGAAGGTATCATACCTGATCAGGGGGGGTTCGTTGATATGATAATCCGTGGCTATCCCGTATTCATGGGCTATCTCGGTGAGCCTTCGGACATCTTCCGCATTGCTTTCAGTGATATTGATATTCAAGAAGGTAATGTAACCATATTGGTGTTCCTGCTGTACAAGATATTCAAACTGCGGTTTGATCCGCTCAAAGTATTTTGGCAATCCATCCCGTCGGTCGATCGCATCGACGGCAAGATTGATGGTGGAGACGCCTGCCTCGCCTATCTCATCAATAAAATCCTGGTCAAGAAGGATACCGTTGGTAGGCAGGTATACAAAAAATCCTCTCTGAACGGCGTAGTGGGTCAGGTCAACAATGAATCGCTTGCGCAGCAATGGCTCGCCACCCATGTAGGCCAATACCCTGCACCCTGTGGACCTGAGCCAGTCAACGGAATCCTCGGCCACCTGCCTGGTCATACCAGGCACCTTATTGTTCGTATAACAATAATGACAATCGATGTTGCAATTGAGGTCTGTATAGAGGAAAGATAAGACCGGTCGGAATTCTCTGGAGAAAATGCGCGATTTTACGTAGGGGACAAGCCAGCTTCTGTAGGCCCTGGCAAAATTATGAAAATGGTACATCCTTTTATGGGGCTTTCTATATGCACCGGGGCCTTTTTTCTTCCCAATGAACCTGGGATCGGGAGTTAAAGATTCCTGAGAACCTGCCATTTCAGACACCTCTTTTGCCCATCAGGATCGATATTGTTTCATATAATGATATCAATCTAATAATACTTGTCAAGGCTCAAAAACATAAACCAAGTCTCCGGTGGAACGTACCAATTCAAATCGAGGAACCTTCTTGAGTATATTGGTGCTGTTAACAATGCTTAGCCTATAACCGATAATTGATTACTTTCAAAAACCCGGCCTTCACCACACCTGGCTTGGGAGCATAGTTGAAGACGGGAGACTTATTCCTTATTCATTAAAGCCCAGCCAAGTGGTGTTGACCTGGAGTGGTTCCCGGTCGGTTTTAACCTGGTTCGCCGGGAAATCCCAATCGGGATAACCGATGGTGATGCACCAGTAGATTTTTTTTGTTTTCGGTATCTTGGTAAATTGCTTGACGATATCTGCGTATAACACCCCTTGGGAAGCAATACAGGTTCCAAGTCCATATTTCTGCGCAACCAAACAGATCGTTTGGGCGATACCGCCAATGTCCGAAGCCGCCCGGGTAGGATCGAGGGATTCATCGGCCGCAAGAATGAAGGCGGCGGGTGCATCAAAAAAGCGAAAGCCCCTTGATATCCAGGCAGTCCGTTTCCCCTGGTCTTCCCTTGGGATATCCATTAATTCAAAAATCTTTTTACCCACCTCCGTCTGACGTTTCCTGTAGATTCCCTCATAGGGTTTGTGGGTTACGTCCGGTGCGATAGGCCGACCTGAATTCAAAGCCTCCATATTCGCTTCAGCGATGTCTTTCAATATCTTTCCGGTAATGACGGTAATTTCCCAGGGCTGACTGTTGTCGGCAGACGGGGCACGAACGGCCACCTCCAGGATCTCCCTCAATATCTCCTGTGGAACGGGATCAACGTGATATCCTCTGATACTTTTTCGTGCCTTTATCGCCTCCACAAGGTCCATGAATGACTCCTTTCAACCTGAGATTATGGTGAGAATTTATACCACAGTCCTGCCCTTTAATACAAGTCCCGGGACTCAGCCAAAGAGAAAGTTGCTAAGGAAAGCAAAAGCAACCTTTTTACTGTTTATTATATGCTTTTTTGCCACAGACCCACACAGACAAACACGGACTTTTTCCCGGCGGACGTTCGCCGGGAAAAGCCTGCGCGCTCGATTTTCCCATTTTTCTTCTTGATCCTGTCTTTTTCTTATCCTATACTCTTTCCATCAAAAAGGTGACGGCTTCGTAAAAAGTCCATCCGCTGTGTTGCACTGCACCCTTCGTCATTGCGGCGTACTTCTTTGTACGCCTCATTCCTCAGGGCTTGCGCGCCTAGTCCCGCCTTAGGCGGGAGATCTTTTTTCTGTGCCGTCAAATTTGATTACTTTATTCCAGTTCATCAAAATATTTTTTTATCAAATTGTCACAAAAAGAAATAATAGGTATCTTCAGACAGGGTGCGGAAGAAAAGGCAGCTGACACAGGAGGAAAACAACCGATGATATCCATGGCCCTTGAAGGCATTAAGGTGATAGACGTATCCCAGGTCGCAGCAGTACCTATGTGCGCGCGCCACCTGGCCGATTTCGGGGCGGATGTCCTCCATATAGAGAACGCTGCAACCGGTGATTCTTGGCGAAATCTTCAGGCAGGAGCCGGCGGCGGCCCAGCGGGGATACCGTCCGACATCCCCTACAACTGGGAGGCCTTTAATCGGAATAAACGCAGCGTGGCCATCGATCTATCCAGGGAAGGGGGAAGGAAAATCATCTACCGAATGGTGGAGAAGGCGGATGTCTTTTTGACCAATTTGAGACTGATTGAGCGGAAAAAGTTCGGACTGGAATACGAAACTCTCAATACCTTGAATCCTCGGCTGATCTACGGTTCCGTCACCGGGCACGGCAGGCACGGTCCGGATAAAGACATGCCGGCTTACGACACTACTGTTTTCTGGGCCAGATCGGGTGTCAGTCATTTACTGACGATTCCCGGCATGTCCGGTCCCAATTCACGACCGGCCTTCGGAGACAACGTGGCCGGGCTCGGGCTGGCCTTCGGCGTAATGGCGGCCCTTTTTGCGCGGGACCGGTTGGGCGTCGGGCAGGAAATAGATACCTCCCTGTTTTTTACCGGCCTTTATCAGTTGACTTTTGATGTAGCCGCAGCCCTAGCCACCGGCCGGGATGAGATGGAATACCGACTGGAAGAGGCCTTCGAAGGGACGGAAGAGGAAAGGGAACAACGGGACGTCCTGATCAGGGAATCCAGGACAGCCATCAAGCGCCTGGCCGATTTTTATCGGGAACGTTTACCCAATCCCATGGCCAATACCTATGAAACCTGGGACGGGAAATGGATCCGTTTTAACGCCTTGCAGGCGGACCGTTATTGGGCCAAATTCTGTAAATTGATCGGCAGAGAGGAACTTGAGAAAGATTTCCGATTCGCTACGTTGGAAGCCCGGGAGGAAAACCGAAAGGAGCTTTACCACATTTTCCAGGAGGCCTTTCTGACTCGGTCCCTTGAAGAATGGCGGCCGCTTATCCTGGATCTTCCGGCTTCGCCAGTTCAAAACCTGGTTGAAGTGATCAACGATCCGCAGGTCAGGGCCAACAACTTTTTCCTCCCCTATGATCACCCCACCTACGGACCGATGGAGATCATGGCCAGCCCGGTGAACATGAGCAAGACCCCGGCGACCATCCGGATGGCGGCCCCCGAATTCAGCCAGCATACCGAGGAGGTCCTCCTGGAGGAAGGGTATTCCTGGGAAGATATCGAGCGGTTCAAAGAAGAAGGGGTTATCCCCTACTAACACTTACCCTATTCATTGCATAAAAACATGGCTGAAACCAATTTTTACCGGTTCCGGTAAGAGTTTCAGGATAATTAACAATGGAATTAAGAATTCACAAATTCAGATTGAGCACTCTAATGGCATTTTTGTACAGCACCTTTTCTATAACCTCGGGTTTGAATTTCAAGGCCTCGAAATCGCTCAACCAGCGTTGGGGGGGGATGTCCGGATAATCCGAACCATAGAGCATCTTGTCCTGCAATCTCCCCCCGATCTCCCGTTTCAAACTGTCCGAAAAGTACTTCGGAGACCACCCGGAAAGATCATTAAAGACGTTGGGCTTATGCAACAAAACGGCGATCATCTCCTCCTGCCACGGCCAGGCCGGATGGGCACAGATAATCGTCAGATCAGGAAAGTCGGCGGCCACGTCATCAACATAAGGGATGGGGCGGGTGTATTTGAGTCGGAACCCGCCCCCTCCGGGCATCCCGGCCCCAGCACCCGTGGTTCCCACATGAAACAGAACCGGCACTTTAAGCTCAACGCAGTTTTCGTAGATGGGATAGAAGCGCCTGTCGTTGGGATAGAAAGCCTGCAGGGCTTGCTGAAACTTGACTCCGATCATGCCCAGCTCTTTCACGGCCCGGTTAAGCTCCAGGATAGCCCTCTCCCCTTTCCAGGGATCAATACCTGCGAAGGAGCCGATAAAGGCCTCGGGAAAACGTTCTACCATGGAGGCCGCATAATCATTGCCGCAAAAAGACCAACCGGTGGCGGTTTCGCAATCAATGGGCATCAGGATGGCCTTGATGTCCAGATCGATAAAGTCTTGAGCCATTTCCTTGTCGGTCTTATAGATTATTTTGTTCCGATAGTACTTCTCCATGGCTTCGATGACCCTGGGGTCCTTCATCAGGTGGCCCTTCTCGGTGCTGAAGTGAATGTGGGTGTCGATGGCTCTCATATTTTCCTCCCTGTTTTCTTATCGATTCTTCCCAATCAGAGACAACAACGTCTATCTTAATAATCCAGGACCGGTCTTCGTTTTCTCCATGGGCGGGCCGTTTCGAGCTGGGAGGCCAGACGAAAAAGCAAGGCCTCTTCGCCGAATCGCCCGGTGAATTGCAGACCGACCGGGAGATGGTCGGCCGTCCAATAAAGGGGAACGGACATGGAAGGCTGCCCTGTGGCATTAAACAGACTGGTAAACCCGAAAAAACCGGACAATTCCTGGCCATACTGTTTCATATCACTGGTCATCATATTGAGCTTTCCCAACAAAATTGGAGGCTTCAATAAAACAGGACTCAAAAGAACATCGTAGTCCATAAAAAACCGGGCCACCTGTCTTCCGATGCGGTGAAGAGTCTGGACAGAGTTGAAGTAATCTATAGCGGAAAGGATTTTCCCGTTCTCGACACCGCGCCAGGTTACGTTTTCCACATCCTCCGGCAAAAGTTCTCGGCCGAGTTCCTTGACCTTCGATTCTAATAATCCCAGGGTGCTGACATTAATGATATTCACCGCCGCCGGACCCAACGCTTTCTGATCGACGATCGGGGCTTTCTCCTCGACCTGATGACCCAGTTCCTCACACAATTTCGCAACCTCATGGGTGGCCTTGATGCACTCCTGATCAGTTGAGACCCCGCTCGGTGGGGTGGTGGTAAAGGCAATTTTTAACCGTCCGGTTGGTTTCCCGACCTCATCGAGAAAAGGGCCTTTAGGGATCGGGGCCCTATAGGGGTCTCCAGGAGCTGCCCCGGCCGTTGCATCTAAAAAGGCCGCGCTGTCTCTCACCGTACGGCTGATGACATGATGCACGCTCATGCCGGCCCAACCCTCTCCGGCGTCAGGTCCCATAGAGATCCTTCCCCGGGTGGGTTTTAACCCGAAAAGCCCGCAGCAGGAGGCCGGGATGCGAATCGATCCCCCTCCGTCCGAGGCATGGGCTGCGGGAACCATGCCCGAGGCGACTGCGGCCGCCGCCCCTCCGCTTGATCCGCCGGAGGTACGGGCCGGGTTCCAGGGATTACAACAGGGTCCGAAGAGCCGCGGTTCGGTGGATACGGTCAGGCCGAACTCCGGGGTGTTGGTCTTGCCGAAGATGACCAATCCTGCTTTCCGGTATCTGGCGACAAGCTCCGAATCATGGTCCGGGATGGCTTCCGTAAACATCCGGCAGCCATAGGTGGTCGGAACACCTTTGTAATAGACCCCCAAATCCTTTAATAGAAACGGAACCCCCTTTAACGGGCCTTTGGGCAGACCGGAGGCGATGCTCGCCCTCGCTTGATCGTACATTTTAGTGACAACCGCATTGAGCTTGGGATTGCGTTTTTCAACCCGGTTAACGGCCGCCTCAAGAAGTTCTTCAGCGCTGATGTCGCCTTTTCTGACGAGTTGTGCCAGTTCCAATGCATCATAATTTTCATATTCCGGAAATGTATTCATGAGACCTCCCTGCCCGCCTGGTCCTCTTTTATAGAAGTTCGGAAAACCTGATCCTTAAGTCCTGGTTAAAGTTTACTGGTTATGCCTTCGGAAAGGGGCACCAAAAAATCCGAAGTACAAAATCCGAAATATAAAGGAAATCCAAATATCGAATATTCAAAACGTTTTGAATTTTCAATTTTGGTCATTAGGATTCGTTTCGGATTTGTTCCCTATGGTCACTCCCATCCCGATTGCCTCGGGACGGGTTCCCGGTTTCGAGCTTCGGATTTTGACGAGTCCCTGCTATCAATCAGCCCCTCTGGGCTTAGGCCGAATCCGGCCCCTTTGGGTCGGATATTTACTGGAAATTCTTGAAATTAAACCTTGGGGTCAAGCAAGTCGTCCGCCTTTTTGATCCATTCGGAAATTGTGATCCCCTGGGGGCTGAGATCTTCGCAATCTTTGCATTCCAGGCACTGGCTGGCCTTTTCGCCTTCCTGGATTCGGATAGTATAAAGGAACTGGGTTCTCTTTACATCACCATACTTCGCAGCATCGTTGTATAACCCCAAAATCCCGGGAATATTGACGTTATTAGGGCAAGGGAGGCAATATTGGCAATTGGTACAAGGGATGGGAGACCGTTTCTTGTATTCTTCCCGAACCCGATCCACCAAAGATAATTCTTCTTCGGTTAAAAGATTGGGGTGGGAACGTTCAGCCGACTCAATATTTTCAATAACCTGTTCCATAGTGGTCATCCCGCTTAAGACCATGGAGACTTCCGGATGGTTCCAGACCCATTGTAAGGCCCATTCGGCCGAAGACCGTTTTTGGGATGCTGAATCCCATATTTTAACCACGGATTCCGGCGGCTGTTTGGCCAACTGGCCGCCACGTATGGGCTCCATGATCACCATCGCCAATCCCTTTTCAGCCGCATATTGAAGTCCCTTGGTGCCCGCCTGATATTCCGTATCCATATAATTGTATTGAATTTGACAGAACATCCATTTTTCATAAGCATCGACGATTTCTTTAAAAACTTCATACTCATCATGAAAGGAAAATCCCAGATGGAGGAATCTGCCATCCTGCATGGTCTTTTCGGCCCAGGCTATTACATCCAAATCGCGGACTTTCGGCCATGTTCTCTTATTGAGTCCATGCAGGAGATAGAAATCAATGTGGTCGGTCTGCAATCGTTTCAATTGTTCATTCAGGAACCGGTCGAAATCTCCAGCGGTTTTGACCAGCCGGGCCGGCAATTTGGTGGCCAGTTTGACTTTTTTCCGATACCCCTCTTGGAGAGCCTGTCCGACCACCCCTTCGCTGTGCCCGCCGTGATAGGGCCAGGCCGTATCCACATAATTAACGCCGTGATCAATAGCATAGCGGATCATCCGGATGGCCTCGGGTTCATTGATTTTGGTTTGATCGCCATCAATCACCGGGAGCCGCATGGCCCCGAAACCCAGGGCCGAAACCTGAAAATCGAGTTTACCAAAAGATCGATACTTCATTTTGTTGTTATCCTTTCTTTTCTTCTTGACCCATCTGTAGCCTATCTTATATTCTTTTTATCTAAAAGCAAGCCCTGATCAATTTTTAAACATAAAAAAGGAGGGTATCATGTCCGAGTCTTTGGTTCTTTATGAGAAAAAAGGTCCTGTCGCTTTGGTTACCATAAACCGACCTGAGAAGATGAATACTTACAACGGAGAAGTCTGTCTTTTATTGGGGGATGCTTTCTGTGATTTCAGGGACGATCCTGATCTCTTGGTTGCCATTCTTACCGGAACCGGGGATCGGGCCTTTTGTGCCGGGGCCGATATGAGGGGTATGGTTCCCCCGAAAGAAGGAGAGTCTTCCCCGATTCCTTTTCCCAGAGGGAGAATGTTTCATGAAGGGGATATTAAGATTTACAAACCGATTATCGCTGCCATCAACGGCTACTGTCTTTCGGGAGGATTATGCCATGCCCTGCAATGCGACATCAGGATCGCCGCAGAACAGGCCACCTTTGGCTTGCAGCAAGTCAGGTTTGGTGCCCACTCTCCCTCATCCACTCATTTATTGGCCCGCAATATCGGGATGTCCAATGCCATGTACCTCAGCCTCACAGGTACCAGGATTGATGCCCAGGAAGCCCTGCGAATGGGAATCGTTCATAAAATCGTTCCGCATAAGGATTTAATGGCAGCGGCCTTTGAAATGGCGGAAACGCTGATGGGCAACTGCCCCTCCCATATAAAAGCTAGAAAAGAACATCTCCTCAGGGGTTATAACTTACCCTATGATGAGGCGAGGGCCATGGGCGGGTATCTTGAAGACCAGGTTCCAGCAGAAGAAAAGAGAGAGGGAATCTCGGCCTTTTTCGAAAAAAGAAAACCGGACTGGAAAAAAGTCCGTCAGTCATAACCAATTCCGTTATTAAGAAAGCCTCTAAAATGAGCAAAAAAAATACGGCCGAAATTATTGCCATCGGTTCAGAACTGCTCTTGGGACAGATTATTGATACCAATACCTCCTACCTGGCCGCCCGGCTCCAGGAGATCGGGCTGGAAACGGCTTTTCAAACCATGGTCGGGGACGATCGAAAACGGATGACCTCGGTGATCCGCCGGGCCATCCAAAGATCCAAAGTCATTATTACCACCGGTGGGATCGGACCCACCGAAGATGATTTGACTCGGGAGATTGTGGCCGAGGTTTGCGGGAAGAATCTGGTCTTTCATCCAAAGTTATTTAAACTGATAAAATCATTTTTTGACCGGGCCGGATTTGTCATGGCCCCCAATAATCGAAAGCAGGCTTATCTGCCGTCCGGGGCACGCCTAATTCCCAATCTCCAGGGAACAGCGCCGGGGTTCTTCATGGAAACACAAAGGGGAAGCATGATAGCCGTCTTGCCCGGTGTCCCGCGGGAAATGAAAAAGATGGTACAGGATACGGTTCTTCCCTTTATTAAGAAGAAGCTGGGGAAGGACCAGGGACTTATTGAATATAAGGTACTCAAGGTCTGCGGCCTGGGGGAAAGCCGGGTGGACGAACAGATCGGCGATCTCATCAGAGAAAGCAAAAACCCGGTTATCGGCCTGCTGGCCTCATTGGGGGAGATCCGGATTCGAATCACGGCCCACGGACGGGATAAAGCCGAAACTCAAAGGATCATTGCCGGAATGGAAGCCAAAATCAGGGAACGATTGGGTTCCTTGATTTTTGGTCAAGGAGATGAGACCCTGGAAGGGGTGTCGGTCCGGTTACTGGAGCAGAAAAAAATTGCCCTGGCTTTGGTGGAAACCTTTACCGCCGGGAGGATCAGCCAGAGACTCCAGGCCACAGACAGCCCCTTTTTTACAGGTAGTCTGGTATTGGCCTCGGGTGGGGAGTGGCCTTTTCCAAAACCGTCCATCGAAAAAGAGGCCATGGCCATGTTCCTAGCGGAAAAAACCAGGAAAATGTTTTCAAGTAATCTTGGCCTGGGAGTCTGGGTGGAAGGCACGGCAGGAGAACAAACCCTATCCCTGGCCCTGACCGGGAAAAAGAAAGAATCCTTTTCTTATAGAATCGGCGGTTTTGCCGAGACCCTGCCCGACCGGGTGACGGTGATGGCTTTGGATTGGTTGAGAAGGAAACTTCTGCAGAACTGAATCTTAAACCTTCCCCTACTCATACCTCAAAGCATCAATGGGGTTCAGGCGGGAGGCCTTGTGGGCCGGGTAATAGCCGAAGAAAATCCCCACAGCCGCGGCAAAGAAAAAAGAAATCAGCAGAGCCAGGATAGAGATGACGACGTTCCACCCCGTAAATTTTGAAGTCAACTCAGCCCCAAGTACACCAAGTCCGATCCCGATCAGCCCACCCACCAGGCTTAAGACCACTGATTCGGTTAAAAATTGGAAGAGGATATCGATTCCGCGGGCGCCTACAGCCATGCGGATACCGATCTCCCGTGTCCGCTCCGTCACCGAAACCAGCATAATATTCATGATGCCAATTCCTCCGACCAGCAAGGACACCAGAGCGATGGATCCCAGAAGCAGTGACATGACCTTGGCCGACTGTTCGGCTGTGGCCATGATCTCGGTCAGATTCCTGACTGTGAAATCGGCAAGTTGGTCGCCCTGAGGCTTATGTCGCTGGGTTAAAAGGTCATTGATCTGTTTTTCGGCCGCGGCCATCAGGCTGAGATCCTGGGCCTGAACCATAATCATCCGGACCCTGTTGGGAAGACGACTTCCAAAAACCCTTTTTTGGGCGGTGCTCAAGGGGATATAAATAGTATCGTCCTGGTCTGTCCCATAGGAAGATTGTCCTTTGGGAGTGAGGACCCCAATGACGGTAAAAGGTATTTTTTTGATCCGGATAATCTGCCCCAGAGGATCCTCCGATCCAAAGAGATTTTCGACGATGGACTTGCCGATTATGGCGACCTTTACCGCCCCGGCCAATTCCTGGTCGGAAAAATTTCGTCCTGAGGCCAAAGCCCATTCCCGAATCTCAAAATAGGAAGGAAGGGTTCCGGTCACGCTGGTGTTCCAGTTTTGATTTCCATAAATTACCTGGGTCACCCCGCCCCAGAAGGGAGCTATCGTCTTAACGGCCGGGCATTCCTCTTTGATGGCCTTGGCATCATCGGAGGTCAGGGAAGAGGCGCTGCCTCCCCCCATCCGGGCCCCTCCGGCCGTAGTGGCCCCGGGAACCACCATTAAAAGATTGGAGCCCATGCTGGCAATCTGTTGGGCGATCATTTCCCTGGCCCCGGCACCGATGGCCACCATGACTATGACCGCGCCAACGCCGATGATAATCCCCAGCATGGTCAAAAAGGAGCGCATTTTATTGATCTGCAGGGCCCGCAAAGCCACTTTAAGACTGGATATAGGTTTCATGCTTAATCTGTTTTCTTGGGATGTTGGAGCCGATCTTGTAAAACCAGACCGTCTTTGAATTGGATGACCCGCCGGGTAAAGGTGGAAATGTCCTGTTCATGGGTAACCAGAATAATGGTTATTTTCTGTTCCTCATTGAGCTGGGTGAGAAGCTGCATGATTTCCAGACTGGTCTTGGTATCCAAATTCCCGGTTGGTTCATCGGCCAGGATGATGGACGGGTGATTGACCAGGGCCCGGGCTATGGCCACCCGTTGTTGCTGGCCGCCGGAAAGCTGGTTGGGATGATGGTCCTCCCTTCCGGAAAGCCCTACCGAAACCAGGGCTTCCTTGGCCAGATGGTGACGTTCCCGGGCCGGTGTGGGGCCGTATATTAAAGGGAGTTCCACATTCTCGAGAGCCGAGGTGCGGGCCAGAAGATTGAATCCCTGGAAGACAAAGCCGATTTGTTGATTGCGTAACTGGGCCAAGGCATCCCGGCTCATGGACCCGATTGCATTCCCGCTCAAAAAGTAAGAGCCTCTTGTGGGAACATCCAGGCAACCCAGGATATTCATAAAGGTTGATTTCCCGGACCCGGAAGATCCCATAATGGCAACAAATTCTCCAGCCTCAATGGACAGGGAAACCCCGTTTAAGGCCGGTATTTGAATATCACCGAACTCGTATATCTTAAACAGGTCTTTGACTTGGATCAGGTTTTCCATAGCCGCTTAGAACCGCATCCCTCTTCCGGGGCTGGCCGGTTGATTTTTATTATTTTTCAATAACTCGCTGATGACCGAATCTTTCTCCTTGAGTTCCCCTCTAACGACCGTTATTTCGGTATTTTTCCCGTCGCTGCTCCCTGTTCGAACCACAACCAGTCGGGGATTTTTGCCAGGCTGGGGGACCCAGAGACCCCGTATGTTTTTGGGAATACGACTGGGATCGATTGGAGTGTATTTCCTGTTAGCCGACTTGGCCATGCTGGCCAACATGGACGGAGGCATCCTGAATTTCAAAACCGAATTGGGGATCATTAGGACGTCGTCCTTTTTTTCCATGATGATATTGACATTGGCGGTCATACCAGGCATTAATTTCAACTCCGGATTCCTGACCATCAGGACGACATCATAGGTGACCACGTTCTGGACCGTGGTCGGGGCATTGCGTACCTGAAAAACCTTGGCCTTGAATGGTTCCCCGGGAAAGGCATCAACAGTAAAGCTGGCGAACTGCCCCACTTTCACCTTGCCGATATCGGCCTCATCCACATTGGTATCAACTTGCATCTTCTCTAAATCCTGGGCAATGGTGAAAAGGGTCGGAGCCTGCAGACTGGCGGCTACGGTTTGGCCCACATCCACATTACGGGCGACAACCGTCCCGTTGACCGGGGATTTTATGGTGGTATAATTCAGGTTGATTCTGGCCGTTGATAAGTTGGCCTTGGCCGATTCGATTTGAGCCTGGATGGTTTTTCCCTGAGCAACCGATATATCGTATTTGAGTTGGGCCTGATCCAAATCATTCTGGGAGACCATTTGATCCTTAAAAAGAGCCTTATAGCGATCCAGGGTCCTTAAATTGTCAGCCAAAGATATTTTTTGGTTTTCTAAAAGGGCCTGGGTGTTTTTCAGGTCAGCCGAGGTCTGTTCCACTTTGGCTTCAAAAAGGGCTGGATCGATCTGGGCGATAACCTGCCCCTTTCGAACCACCGAGTTAAAGTCGGCAAAGAGTTTTTTTATGGTCCCTGATACCTGGCTGCCCACCGGGACCAAGGTAACCGGATTGACCGTCCCGGTGGCAATGACCTGAGAGATAATGGACCCACGGGTCACGACCTCTGTTTTATACTGAGGAGCCTGCTTTTTGGTCTGATAGCTTCGGTAGCCGAAAAATCCAGCTGCCCCTAAGACCAGAACAATCGCTAATACGATCAGGATGCGTTTCATAGGCCGTCCTTTTAAGAATTTTCTAATTTGACCCCTTATATAGCAGAAAGTTAAAAGGGTGCAAAGAAAAATAACAAAAGGTTTTTCCTGTCACAAATTTACTTATTGGGCTCCCTTGAAAATCCGGGTTTGGGAAGGGGTATCTTTCTGCCCAGTGGCAAAGAAACAATAAAAATAGTCCCTTGAGGATGGTTGGCCCGGAAAGATAACCGGCCCTGATGCAATTCGACTATTCTTTTTGAAATGGCCAGACCGAGTCCGGACCCTTCTTTTTTAGTGGAAAAAAAGGGGGCGAATACTTTTTCCTGATAAGTCATGGAAATACCGCAACCCAGGTCCGCCACTTCTATGATGGCCTGCCCTTTTTGTCTCTGAGTCCGCACCAGGACCGGCTGTTCGGGACCCGAGGCCTGGATGGCATTTAAGATCAGGTTCTGCAGGACCTGGGTAAGCCGGGTTTGATCAACCTCGATCGAAGGCAGGTCTCCATCCAAATTGGAACTCAAAAGGATTTGATTTTGTTCGGCCTGAGGATGAATGATTTTTAGAACCTCTTTTATCAAATGATTGATGTCCACAAAAGAAAAATTGGGGTCGATCGGCCGGGAAAAGTGAATCATGTCTTTAAGCATGATCTCGATCCGCTGGCACTCCTTTTGAATGGCGGTTAATCGCTCCAGATTGGGATCTTCGGGATTGGTCTTTTTCAAAAGTTTTTGAATGTAAGCCCCGATGGTGATGATCGGATTTTTTAATTCATGGGCTATAGTGGCCGCAGCTTCTCCGAGAACAGCCAGGTGTTCCTGATCCTGTCTTAATTGGGTTTCAAGCCTCTCCCGATCGACCAATAACCCGATCAGGATTCCAAAGGCATAAAAAAGGATCACCTCGTCGAGATAGGCGCCGTGGGGGGGCGAGTTGGGGAACCAATTAAGCCAATGAGGGACAAACAGGATGGTAACCACAACCGCTGAAACAACACCCCCTTTAAAACCAAAGAGAAGTCCGCTTAATACGATAGGCAGGTAATAAAGACGATGAAGGATCTCAGGAGGCACAGGAGTTGGTATCCACAATTGATCCAGGATGAAAATAAAGGCCAGCAAAAAGAAAATAGGCAGAACCTTCCAATACAAGGGGATGAATTTGTATCGGGTCCAGAGGGAATAGAAACTGCTTTTTTTATACTCGGTTAAATGTTTCATGGTCCGATCGATAGAAAAAAGAAACTTTTAGCTCAAAGCTCAGAGTTGGCAACTCCTTAAAAAATCGTCGAAATCGAATTTACATCATTCCTGCCCTTCATCAAATTCGGGATAAACTCCAGCCTTATTCCAGGGCTTTTGTGTTTATTCTTCAATGGGACTCTTAATCATGAGATTGATTCTTCCCTTCACCCCTTGTAATGACAGACAGCGTGACTTTTTACCGGCTTATCCTGTCTCAGAGTTGAAATAAAAGGCTTTTGCTTTCAGCTTTGAGCTTTGAACTTTGAGCTATCCGCTTTTAGCCAATATCTCTCTTAATTCTTCCCCTTCGACCACCTCTTTTTCAAGCAGCCGTTGAGCCAGGGCGCTTAATTGACTCAAGTGCTCTTTTAATATTTGGCCGGCAATCCCCCGGGCCTGGTCGATAATCTTCCTCACTTCCTGATCGATGGACCTGGCAGTCTCCTCACTGATGGAACGGCCGGTGTCGTACCCCAGCCCGGTTTCCAGAAATAATGGGCGTCTTTCCTTCTCGAAGGTGATGACTCCAAGATCACTCATCCCGTATTCACGAACCATACGTTCGGCAATATCCGTGGCCCTCAAAAGATCGTTTTGTGCTCCGGTCGAAATCTCCTGGAAATGGAGCTCTTCAGCGATCCGGCCTCCTAACAGGACACTCATTCGATCCAGTAATTCCCCTTTGGTCATCAAATAACGGTCTTCGGTGGGGAGTTGCTGGGTGTACCCCAGCGCTCCGATTCCTCGGGGAATAATGGAAACCTTGTGGACCGGATCGGCATTCGGCAGGGTTTCGGCCACGATGGCATGACCGGCTTCATGATAGGCCACGATCTCTTTTTCCTTTTCATTCATCCTCCGGTTCTTCTTTTCCAGGCCGGCAATAACCCGATCGATGGCTTCATCAAAATCCTTCATGTCCACCTCTTTTTTGTCCTTCCTGGCTGCCAGCAAGGCCGCTTCATTGACAATGTTGGCCAGATCGGCCCCGACAAAACCGGGTGTGCGGGCGGCGATCACCTTCAGATCCATTTCCGGTGCCAGGGTGACCCCTTTGCTGTGGACTTTGAGGATGGCTTCCCGGCCTTGAACGTCGGGTTTATCGATCATCACATGCCGGTCGAAACGGCCGGGCCGAAGCAAAGCCGGATCGAGGATTTCAGGCCGGTTGGTGGCGGCCATAATAATGACCCCCTTTTCGGTGTTGAAACCGTCCATCTCAACCAGAAGCTGGTTTAACGTCTGCTCCCTTTCATCATGGCCTCCCATGGGATTGATGCCCCGGGCCTTGCCTATGGCGTCCAATTCATCAACAAAGATGATACATGGGGCCTTTTGCTGGGCTTGGGTAAAAAGGTCCCGGACCCTTGCGGCCCCCACCCCGACAAACATCTCCACAAAATCAGAACCGCTCATACTGAAAAAAGGGACTCCGGCCTCACCGGCTACGGCCTTGGCCAGGAGCGTCTTGCCTGTCCCTGGTGCTCCAACCAATAAAACTCCTTTAGGAATCTTGCCCCCCAACCGCTGAAACTTTTGGGGAAACTTTAAGAACTCGATTACCTCTTTCAGTTCCTCTTTGGCTTCATCGATCCCGGCCACATCATCGAACTTGATATTAATGTCTTTTTCCATGTATACTTTGGCTTTGCTCTTTCCAATAGACATCAGGCCACCGCTGGCTCCTCCCATCCGGCGCATTAAAAAACCCCAGACCACAACAAAAAAGAGAATCGGCAGAATCCAATTGGTAAAAAATTTAACCAGCTTGTTCTCCAATTTACCGGTGAATTTTACGCCTACCGATTCAAGGTCCTTGATCAGGTCCGGGTCTTGTACCCGGGCAGTGATAAAAGAACGGTCGCCTTTCCCTTTGCCTACTTGTTTGATGGTATCTGAAGAAACCAGCCCTTCGATCTCCCCGGCCTTGACTTTACCGGAGATGAGGTCTTCATAAATGACAATATCCGATAACTTATTGGCCTTTAATAGAATTTTGAATTCATTATAGGGAATCTGACCTACCTGATCGGCCAAGAAATAAGTCTGAAAGGCCATCAGAATAACCATGGCCAGAACAAAATACCAGATGGAAAAATGGGTCTTTTTTTCTATGGGCATAGGAAAGGTCCTTTAATAAATAGGAGCCAGAGGACAGAAATCAGATGTTAGGAAAAAAGAGAAAGGGGGAAAGAATTATATTCTGGCTTCTAAATTCTGGATTCTGGTTTCGAAGTAAAAAAACTTATAGATGGAATAAAGTTCTTCTTCATTACTTCTCACCTGAAAGTAATTATATCACCGGGAACGTAAATAGTAATCAAAAACTTTTCGCCCGATGACTGCAATGAGGAACCCCAAGATCAGGATAATCAAAATGGACCATTCAATGTTTTTGACGATGCGATCACACGAATCCCCGACCCAATAGCCCAGGGAGGCAAAAAGAACGGCCCAGATGATACAACTGATCAATTGCAGGGAAAGAAACTTGAAGATTTTCATGCCCAGGATGCCGAAGGCCAGAGCGCTGGCCAAACGTAATCCGAAGACATATTGGGTAACGAACAGACTGATGGTTTCATGTGGGCGGATAAGGTCTTCCGCCTGTTGTATCTTCAGTTGATATTTAGGAAATTTAAGCAGGATCCAAGGGGAAGCGGTTTTGCCCAGGAAATAAAAGACCAGGTGTCCCCCATAGGATGCAAAAACGGCAATCGCGACAACGATCCAGAAGTTTAGATGTCCCTGATGCGAAAGTAACCCTCCCAGGACCAGGGTGGTTTCGCCTTCAAAGAAGGTCCCGGTAAAAATAATCAAATAACCGTATTCTTGGAAGAGATAGAGCAGTTGTAAAAATTTTACCGACACCCCAAAGCCTCTTTCATCTCCGGTCCCCCCGCAATGGAAAAAGTTCCCCCGATTTTCAAGAAACGTATTATTGAAAAACCTTTTCCGTCTTTCCCTAACGGATTCTGAAAAAATCCCTGCCCATCCATAGGCGCTTATATCATAAAAAACCCATTGAGGGCAAGTTAAGGTTGCGTCAGTAAAAGCCAAACAGATGGTACTTGACACTGCCTGATGTTTTTTACTAAAGTATGATGTTCTTGTAAAACATTTTTTCTAATTTAATGCAACAGGAAAGATACCATGTCCCAAAAAATTTTAGTCACCGGTGCCGCGGGTTTTATCGGTTTCCATCTCTGCCAACGACTCCTGGCGGCCGGAAATCAGGTGGTTGGTTTGGACAATCTGAATGAATATTACGACGTCCGGCTTAAGCTGGATCGTCTGAAACAGATTAAGGACCCGGTTAATTTCCATTTTTGCAAGATCGACCTTTCCGACCGCGAGACCCTGTCCCGTCTTTTCGCCGAACAGGGATTTGATATGGTGGTCAACCTGGCTGCTCAGGCCGGGGTACGCTATTCACTGGTCAATCCCTATTCCTATGCCGAAACCAATCTCATGGGTTTTTTAAATATTTTGGAAGGATGCCGGAATCACCGGGTCAAACACCTGGTCTTTGCTTCTTCCAGTTCCGTTTACGGAGCCAATACCCGAATGCCCTTTTCTGTCCACGACAACGCCGATCACCCGGTTTCCTTATATGCAGCCACCAAGAAGGCCAACGAACTCATGGCCCATACTTATGCGAGTCTTTTTAAATTAGCCTGTACCGGTCTCCGTTTTTTCACGGTCTATGGCCCCTGGGGAAGACCGGACATGGCTTTGTTCCTTTTTACCAAGGCCATTTTAGAAGGAAAGCCAATCGAGGTCTTTAACTTTGGCAGGATGCAGCGGGATTTTACTTATATTGACGACATCATTGAGGGAGTGACCCGGATTATGGAAAAGATCCCCGAACCTGATCCGAAATGGAACAGCGATCGGCCGGATACCGCCATCAGTTATGCCCCCTATCGGTTATATAATATCGGGAACAACCGTCCGGTGGAACTTTTGCACTTTATCGAGGTTTTGGAACATTGTCTTGGGAAAAAGGCTCCCAAAAACCTCCTGCCCATTCAGCCGGGTGATATACCGGCCACTTATGCCGACGTGGATGATTTGACGAAAGCGGTAGGCTTTAAACCGGCCGTTTCCATTGAAAATGGAATCCAAAAATTTGTGGATTGGTATAAAGATTATTATAAGGTATAATATTATTACAGGTTGATGAATTATATCCATTCGCGGTGTTTCACATATCCTTTAGAGGTTTCTTTTGACAGACTTCCAATTAATTTCTAAAGAATTGACCCAAGGTCTCCAGCTCAAATATGTCCCTGTTGGAGTAACCTTATTTCTGGAAAACGGCCCCCTGCCTGATCACATCCCTTACACAACTGAAAATTTTAAAAGTTATTGCCAGGCCCTGGTCCAGGCCGGTGAGGGAAAAACTTTATTCATTAAAAAAGAACAGATGGGCTGTAAACTGGGTACCTTGGTCCTCGGTTTTGAAACGGACATGGAAGACTTTCTGGATGACGGGGTGTTGGAAAAATACGGTGTTGGATTATTTGCCAGTGAAGAAGCCTCAGCCAAAACTCTGCTCAAGTCAACCTATCTGGAGAAGGGCAAGACACAGGCCGCCTTGATCGCCCCTTTGGCTGCTTTCCCCGACCCTCCGCAGGTGGTCGTATTTACTGCCGACAGTGAACAGGTCATGTGGCTTTTATATGCGGTAAATTACGAAAGGGGGGGACGCATGGATCTGCCTCAATCCGGAGGAGCCTTGGGGGGGTGTTCTGATATTACGGCCTGGCCTTTGCTCCACGCCCGGGCCAATGTGACTTTTCTGGGTTTAGGTTGCCGGGTTAAGTCGGCCGTTGATGCCAGCCATCTGATGATGGGTATCCCGGGCGGAATGCTTAAAAAAGTCCATCGCAACATCCTGGCCATGGCCAAACCTATCGCTATGCTTAAAAATGCCGGTAATCGGAGATGATCCGGAAACGATTCAGTTTATTGTTGTTATTGGTTTTCCCCCACTTTTTTTTTGGAGGAGCATCCGCTCTCTCTGATAATTCACCCCTGCGTGAACCCAAATCAAGGAGACCCGCCATGACACAGGATATCAGAAAATCCATCATCGCCGGCAGTTGGTATCCCGGGAGACCGGAAACCCTGCGTTCCCAAATCCAGGGCTTTTTAAAAACGGCTTCCCAACCCGCCGGTATTACAGGGGAACTGATCGCCCTAATCGCCCCCCATGCCGGTTATGTCTATTCAGGAGGGGTGGCCGCCCATGCCTATAACCTCCTGATAACCAGGCCCTTTACTCAGGTTGTAATTATTGCCCCCAGTCACCGTCATCCTTTCAGCGGGGCTTCCATCGATCAAAAAACCGGCTATGAGACACCCTTAGGGGTTGTTTCCGTGGACCGATCATTGGCCCGGGCCATTTCAGAAAAAAGCTCCATTTTTAAATTTGTCCCTCAAGGACATGCCCAGGAACATGCCTTGGAGATCCAACTTCCTTTTTTACAGGAAACCCTGAGGGATTTTTCCATCGTCCCCATCATTCAAGGCGCCCAGGATCCGTCTACGTGTGAAGAAATGGCCCGGGCTTTGGCTGAGGTTCTCAAGGGGAAAAAGGTCTTGTTGGTGGCCAGTACCGATCTGTCCCACTTCCATTCCTATGAGCAGGCAAACATCCTGGATAAAAAAATCTTGGACCGGGTGGCCGCTTTTGATGAAAAGGGTTTAATGCAGGATCTGAGACAGGATCAGGTGGAAGCTTGCGGCGGAGGCCCCATGGTTGTCGTGATGAGAACGGCCAAGCTCCTGATGGCCGACCAGGCTTATGTTTTAAAATATGCCAATTCAGGGGATGTGACCGGGGACCGCTCCGGAGTAGTGGGCTATATGGCTGCGGCCTTTTTTAAATCGAGTCCGGGAAGGGAGAAACGATAAAAGATACCTGATACAAGAGGCTGGATGCTGGTTATTTCATTTAATCCTCCCGGAACAAAAAGTCCTAACCAGTATCAAGCCACAAGTAACCAGAAACCGGTATCCATCAGTCAAGGAGCCTGCCATGAAAATAATGCTTTATCTTGTCTTATCCTTTGTGGTTTCTTTGGCCCTTTCCAAAGAAGCCTTGGCCGTTGATAAAGAAAAGGCCTTTTCCAAGGAGGAAAAAAATTTCCTCCACAAATTAGCCCGGGGGGCCATTGAACACCGTCTTTTGGACCGTCCCATGCCCACCCGTGAAGGAGAAACAAAAACGCTATCCGAAAAAAGAGGGGCCTTTGTCACCTTGAAAACCCACGGCCAATTACGAGGCTGTATCGGTTACATCCAGGCAATAAAGCCCCTTTCGCAAACCATTATCGACATGGCCCAGGCGGCCGCCTTCCAGGATCCCCGGTTTCCGCCCCTTTCCAGACAAGAGCTTAAAGATCTATCAATCGAAATCTCGGCCTTGACCCCTCTCCGGCAGATACGGGATACCCAGGAAATCCAGGTGGGCAAACACGGCTTGTTCATCGAACGGGGATACACCTCCGGCCTTCTCTTGCCTCAGGTAGCCACCGAATACGGCTGGGATACCCTGACCTTTCTGGAACAAACCTGTCAAAAGGCCGGGCTTCCTAAAGACGCCTGGAAAGAGAAAAATACTAAAATCTTTGTGTTTTCTGCCGAAATATTTTAAAAAGACAGCCCTGATTTGGATTCACTAACGATGGTCTCTGAATAAGGGCTTCCGTCTGTTATTTGGAAAGAATTTTTTGGAACACCCCATCAATACGTTTTCCAACACCCGCCGTCAATTTTTAAAAACCTGTTATCGGGCCGGCCTTCTTTTGGGTTGTGGGGGCGGCTTGACCTTATTCGACTACAAAAGCCTTCCCTCCCAGGCCTTTGCCCAGGAGTTGCGCAAAGGATTTATAAGGTCTAAACCCTCCCCCTATTTTATTTCTCTGGGACAAAATCAAATCCAGTGCACCCTTTGCCCCCGACAGTGTCAGGTGTCCCCGGGCGGACGGGGAGACTGTCAGGTTCGAGAAAACCGGCAGGGGATCTATCACACCCTGGTTTACGGCAATCCTTGTGCCGTTCATGTGGATCCGATAGAAAAAAAACCCTTTTATCACCTTCTGCCCGCCAGTCGTTCTTTTTCCATCGCTACGGCGGGATGCAATCTCCATTGTAAGTTTTGTCAAAACTGGGAGATCTCACAGTCGACTCCGGAAGAAACCTTCAATTTCGACCTCCCTCCACAAAAAGCGGCCGCCCTGGCCAAAGAAAACCGATGCGCCACCATGGCCTCCACTTATGTGGAGCCGACTATTTTCATTGAATACATGATCGATATCGGGAAAGCCGGTCGCAACTTAGGGATACGCAATACCTGTCATTCCAATGGATATATTAATCCCAAGCCTTTGGCCGACCTGATTCTTTATCTGGATGCGGCCTGCATTGACCTGAAAGGATTTCAGGATGATTTTTATCAGGAACTCTCGGACGGATCTCTCCAACCGGTTTTGAATACTTTAAAGACATTGGCCGGAAAAAAGGTGCACCTGGAAATTGTTAATTTGATCATTCCAACCAAAAACGATCAGCCCGGGATAATTGAGGATATGAGCCGGTGGATCGTCCGGGAACTGGGGCCTCACATCCCCCTTCATTTCAGCCGCTTTTATCCGCTGTACCGCTTAAAAAATCTGCCGCCGACGCCGATGTCCACCCTGGAAATGGCCAGGGCGAAGGCCCTCAAAGCCGGCCTGGAATATGTCTACATCGGCAATATCCCGGGGCACGAAGGGGAAAACACGGTCTGCCCTCATTGCCGGAAACTTTTGATCCACCGAAGGGGCTATCAGATCCTTGAGAACCACTTAAAAAAAGGGCGTTGTCCCTGGTGCGGTAAAAAGATCGCCGGGATTTGGGAAATAGGATGAATGGAATCCTTTTGGAAAGGAGAAAACCATGTTTGAATTTTTGTTGAATGATGAAGAAAAGGCCTTCTGGCAGGAAGTCCGAGGGTTTGTCAAAACCGTCCCCAGTCAATTGATCCGGGATATGGATGCCGGAAAGATCGAGACCGGTCGGCCTTTTATCGAAATGGCCTCCAGCAAAAATCTTTTAGGCCCCCGTTTCCCAAAGGAATACGGCGGACGGGGATTGAACTGGACAGCCGAGGTAGCGGCTGTTGAAGAAGTCGGGGTGTTGGGCAATTCTTTGTCTTGTGCTTATGTCATGCCCAGTATTGTAGGCGAGGCGGTTCATCGGTTTGGAACGAAAGGGCAGAAAGAAAAATACCTGGCCCCCACCCTTAACGGAAAATTATACAGCGCCGAGGCCTTGACCGAACCGCGTGGAGGCTCTGATTTTTTCGGGGCTACCACAACCGCCGTTAAGGATGGGGAATCCTTTCTATTGAATGGGGAAAAACGATTTGTGGTCGGAGCGCAAGACGCCGACTGGTTTCTGGTCTATGCCAAGTCGGACCCAAGGGCACCGGCCCATGAATCCATCAGTTGTTTTATCGTCGAGCGGGCGATGGGGATACAGGTCCAAAATATTTATAACCTCCTGGGAACACGGGGCGGGGGCACGGGCCGGTTGGTATTCAAGGAAGTGCGGGTGCCCAAAGAAAATGTGGTCGGGGACCTCCATAATGCTTATGCCATATTTAATCGGATGATGATTCCGGAACGACTGTTGAGCGGGGCCGGTTGCCTCGGTGCCGGACGGGCGGCCTTGGAGGTGGCGGCCCGCTATTCGACCCGGCGCAAGGCCTTCGGAAAGAGTATCGACCATTTTCAGGCCGTTAATTTCATGGTGGCCGACTCCGTGGCCCTGTTGGACGCGGCCAGGGCCCTGGTTTTTGCCTCGGCCAAGAAGGTGGATGCCGGTGAGGATGGGCGTCGTTTGGTTTCCGAGGCCAAGAAGGTCGGTACGGAAGCAGCCTGGCAGGTCATCAACAATGCCATGCAGATTATGGGCGGCATCGGATACACGACCGTCTACCCGATCGAACGAATGCTGCGGGACTGTCGTTTGGCCATGATCTGGACCGGTACCAATCAGGTCATGAATCTTCTGATCCAGCACGAGTACTACCAGGAATTAAAAAAGGGACAAGGAAAGGCCAGGGACATTGAAGGGGACGCCATAACCCCGGATGAGGAAGAAAAACATTACGGTTAAAGGAGGCCACGGTTATCAAATGGGTATTCCAATACCTGAAGGAGAAATGCTGAGAAGAGCCGTACGATGGATCAGTCCGCAGCGGGAAGCGCCTCCTCGTCTTTCTTTAATAGAATTAGTTGAAGAGGCCGGGAAACCGTTTGATTTATCCCCCAAAGACTGCGATTTTCTGTTTCATTTTTTCAGCGAACTCCCTTTACGTTTTATGACCCTTATCATCGTATCCCGGCTATCTTATGCATTTGGAGGCTTAAACGCCACCTTGGGTGTTCAAGACAATACCGGATGGTTTCCTGAATGTTTTGTTCAAGGCCCGGCCCGTCCTTGGGCTGTAAAAAAAAATCATGAAACTCGAGAGAGGTAAAATTCTCCGGCTCGAGGCCCTCTTGCGGAAAAACCAATTTCAGCTCATCACCGGATCGAAGTTTTATTTCAACCCCGGCCTTGGGGCTGACGCAGATCCAGTCAATACCGGAAGGAGGCAGGAGGGTGCCGTTGGTCTCAACAGCCACCTCGAAGCCGAGATGGTGAAAAGCGGAGACTAAGGGTTCATCCATTTGAAGCAATGGCTCACCACCGGTGCAGACGACTAAAGGTCGTCTTGGCTTCAAACCCGTCGCCGGAAATTTTGCCCTCACCGCTTCGGCCAGATCCTTGGGGTTTTGAAAATTCCCACCACCAGGGCCGTTGGTCCCTAAAAAATCGGTATCACAAAATCGGCACCGTGATTGGGGACGATCCTCTTCCCTGCCGGACCAAAGGTTGCAGCCGGAAAACCGGCAAAAAACCGCCGGCCGGCCCACTTGGGCCCCTTCCCCTTGAAGGGTGTAATAGATTTCTTTGATGGAATAGCTCACTAATCCCTGACCAAAAGATATTTGAAATTCTGGAATCCAGGAGACAGGAGCCAGAATTCAGAATGAGAAGGAATCGGTTACAAGATTTATGGTTTTATTCTGGCTTCTGGATTCTGACTCCTGGATTCTAAGTATTGCAGCAAAGATCGAATAATAAATTCTTGGATAATGGTTTGTTAGAAGCTAATCCTTCAAGTCCTATATTTCCCCGGATCCCGAATCCCTGCTTCGGCAAATCCCTTGAGCCTTAAAAGACAAGCGTCGCACTTCCCGCAGGCCTCACCCTTGAACGACGGATCATAACAGGTACTGGTCAGGCTGAAATCAACGCCCAGTTCCAGCCCCTTTTTGATAATCTGGGCCTTATTTAAATGGATAAGGGGCGTATGGATTTTGATTTTTTTCCCTTCAACACCGGCCCTGGTGCCCAGGTCGGCCGTTCTCTCGAAGGCCTCGATAAACTCCGGCCGGCAATCGGGGTAGCCGCTGTAATCCAGGGCATTGACCCCAATAAAAATATCTCTTGCCCCCAGCACTTCCGCCCAGGCCAGGGCCAGGGAAAGAAAGATGGTATTGCGGGCCGGAACATAGGTAATCGGGATATCCCTGGGGATCTCTTCCAAATCACGATCCTTCGGCACCTCGATGTCTGCTGTTAAAGCCGAACCGCCGAAACGACTTAAATCCACATCAAAAATCCGGTGTTCGGTCACCTGGAAGTGACCGGCAATCCGTCCGGCTGCCTCGATTTCCCATTGGTGCCGCTGGCCGTATCTAAAGGTCAAGGCATAAAGTTCATACCCTTGTTTTTTGGCCACCGCCAGGGTGGTGGAGGAATCCAATCCCCCGCTTAAAAGGACGATTGCTTTCATACCCTCTCCATAAAATAGGTTGGATTATGTTACCATAAAGGCCATACCCGGACAATAATAACATGGAGGTCATCCCCAAGGGAATCGCCGGAGCGGGAAGTATTCCAGGAGTTCAAGGCCAAGGGTTCGAGGGAAAAGGAAAAGGACAAAGAGATGAAACCTCTTATTTTCACTTGACTTGTTAACTTCCCTTCTTTATGCTTTCTCCATCGAAAAATAAATTCTTGTAACTTCATGGGGTAACCGTATTATTTTGAAGAGTGGCTAACCTTATGCTCATAAAAACATTAATATCTTTGGTTATTTTTGCCTTGATTTATTTTGGAATTGCCGTTGGATTAATTTTTATCGGGAAGCCCAAAGAGCCGGATCAGACCGGGCGAAGGATAGCCTTTGATGAGTTAGTGATAGATTACTCAAGACTGCCGAAACTGAACACCTTTACAGCCAGAAACAACACCAGTTTATCTTATCGGGTCTATCCATCTAAATCAAGTAATGCCCTGATACTCCTGCACGGCTCAGGCTGGCATAGCCGGTATTTCCTGCCCTTGGCCGAATTCATTAGTTCGGAGGGTTCGGCTCAGGTCTATACCCCGGATTTAAGGGGACATGGCTCTGCTCCTGAAAGACGGGGTGATGTCGATTATATCGGACAATTGGAAGATGATCTGGCTGACTTTATCGCCTCTATCCGAAAAGATAATCCAGGCATAAAAAAATTGATTGTCGGCGGTCATTCTTCCGGAGGCGGACTGGCCATACGTTTTGCCGGAAGCCGATATGGCAAACAAGCAGACGCCTACTTGTTGCTTTCTCCCTTTCTTAAATATAACGCTCCGACCATGCGGCCGAATTCAGGCGAATGGGCCCGTCCTTATACCCAACGCATCATCGGACTGACCCTGCTCAATAATGTGGGGATTCATCGGTTGGATTATTTGACGGCCATGGAGTTCAATATGCCCCAGGAAGTTCGTGATGGGACTGAAACCCTTGCTTACTCGCATCGACTCAACACGTCTTACGCCCCCCGTGATTATAAAAAAGATCTGAAAGCGGCAACCCAACCCATATTGGTTGTTGCCGGGACGAAAGACGAGGCCTTCATCGCCGATCAATTTGAACCGGTCTTTTCGTCATATACCAATGCCCAGGTAAGGCTTCTGCCGGGTGTAACCCACATGGGACTCGTGGTTGGTCCTGAAATACGACCGGTGGTCAAAGAATGGCTTGAAGGGCCTTAGGGGAGGACATCCAATAGAGCCATTCTTTATCTTCTCTTCAACTCTTTCCAAAAAATACTATTTTCCATCAAATCCTTAAATGCTTCTCAAGGCTTCTTTAACCCGTTCCGGGGTGAAGGGAACTTGGCGCAAACGGATGCCGGCCGCCTGAAAAACCGCATTGGCGATAGCCGCCGGGGCCGGTCCCATGGCCCCCTCGCCCACACCCAGATAAGGCTGTCCCGGTTGGTTGAGCAATACGGTTTCGATCTTGGGTGCATCGGGAAAGCGGAAAATCGGGTAGCTGTGCCAGTCGACGCTGATGACGCCGTGTTGGTCAAAGGCCACCTGTTCCTTCAGGGTCCAACTGGCCGACTGGATAAAGGCCCCTTCGATCTGGCTGCTCACGGCCTCGGGGTTGACGATCTGTCCCACATCGGCGGCCAGGACGGCCCGTTCCAGTCCTATCAGGCCGCTCGTTCGGTTTACGCGCAAGGCCACGAAAACCGCCGTATAACATTGCCGGTTTTTATAGCGGGACAGGGCGATACCGTACCCCAGGTCCTTCTCTTCACCTTTTTTATCCGGCTTCCAACCCGCTTTTTCAAATACCGCATTAAGGACGGCCCGAGCCCTTTTGTCGGCTAAATTGCGGAGGCGAAATTCCACTGGATCGATGTTGGCTACCCAGGCCAGCTCGTCCATAAACGATTCAATGGCAAAGATATTGGCATAGGAACCTAATCCTCTCAAGGCTGAGACGCGCAATGGACTATCCGCTAAAAAGTGTTTGACAATGCGCCGCCGGGGAAAGGTGTAGATCGGATCGGCGTTGCGGTGAATACCGACATGATAGGCCATGACGGGAAAGGGCCGGGGCTGTTTAAAGGGTTTGGCCAGATGCCAGGAAGACAGTAAACCGGAACTTTCTTTTGACGGTCGCGAACGTCCCATATGGGTGTATCCCCGGACATCGTGGTTCCAATCGATCACTTCGCCTCTGCTGTTCAGGCTGGCTTGCATTTGGACAATAGTGGCCGCACCATAAGGTTCCCAGGTATTCTCCTCGATCCGCGCCCACTTGAGCGATACGGGCCGTCCGGGAAGGGCCCGGGCCAGCAGGGCGGCATCCAGGGCGGCATCATCCGCCCCATTGTGACCGTAACAACCCGGTCCATCCCTATGGATGACATGGATGTCGTTCTTATCCATTTCCAAGACCTGAGCCAGGGCCGACCTTAAAGGAAAAGCCCCCTGGGTATGAGACCAGACGGACAGCTTGCCGTCGATCAGTTGGGCTACAGCAGCCGAGGGACCCAGAGAGGCATGCATATGATAAGGCCGAAAGTATGTTTCAGCCAAAGTATGGGCCGCTTCGGCCGGCGTTTCAATGGGAGGTACCGGGGTCTCCACCGGGGTCCCTTCGACTACGAGGAAGGCCTGATCCGGTTGGCTCAGCATATGTTCGAACAGGGTCTCATAGGTGGGGAGGGTCGCCTCGGTCTTCCAGACGGCGGATTTTCGAAGGGCTTCCACCGCTTGAACGGCCTGTTCTTCGCGCTCGGCGATAACGGCCAGAAAGTTGCCGTCACGAACCCATTTAAGGACGCCCGGCATTGAATTTACGGCCTCTCCATCCACGGAAACCAGTTTGGCTCCGTAATTAGGTGGGCGGACCACCCGGCCGTGAACCATTCCCGGAAACTCCAGATCCTGGACAAAACGGGCCCGTCCGGTCACCTTGTCCAGCAGATCAAGACGATATAGGGACTGCCCGACAATTTGATATTTTTCGGGTGATTTAAGAAAACCTATCCCCATGACCTTGGTATTGAATTTTTTCCCTCCGAAAAGTTCCCAGTAGGTCACTTGGGCTCCGGTGACCGGATCGGTAATGGTACCGTCGAATAAAGTAAGGTTCTCTACGGGTGCATCCAATCTCTCCCCGGCCGCCTCAAGCAATAGTTGCCTGGCCTCGGCAGCGGCGTTGCGGATGGCGTTGCCGGAGGTCTCCAGAGACAGACTGCTGGCGGTAACCCCTTCGTTGGGAGACTCAGCCGTATCGGCCGTCACCACCCGGATGCGGTCCAGAGACAGGTCCAGTTCTTCAGCCCCGATCATGGCCACAGAGGTCTTGATGTCCTGACCGAGTTCCGCCTTACCGGTAAAAATGGTCACGGTTTCATCGGTATTGATGCGCACCCATGAGTCCAGATCCGGGGTATGCATAAGAGAGCCGGCCAGGCCGTCGGCCGGAACCGGAGCTTCCGTTCCTGATAAAGAATCCGGTTCTTGGTTGAATCCTTCCCGAAATGAGGGGGTATCAACAGGATGCCCAGCCGCCCGTTTGACAGCCCTGAGAATCCGATCATAGATACCGCAGCGGCACAGATTGTTGGCAATTGCGGCCCTGATTTCCGCATCGGTTGGATCGGGATTTCGGTCCAGGAGGGCCTTGGAGGCCATGATCATGCCGGAGACACAAAAACCGCACTGGACGGCATGTTCTTCCATAAAGGCCTTCTGAAGGGGATGGAGATTCCCGGGGGTTCCCAGGCCTTCCAGGGTGGTAATCTCACGGCCCTGAACGGAACGAACCGACAGACGGCAGGAGGGTACGGCCTGGCCGTCGATCAGGATCGTGCAGGCCCCGCATTGTTCCAAACCGCAGGCGAACTTGGCCGCTTTTAAACCCAGATCGTTGCGCAAAACATAGAGCAAGGGTGTTTCCGGATCGACCTGAACCTGATGCATCTGGCCGTTTACTTTTAAATGAATCTCTCGAACCATGTTTTCCTCCTAAGGGCGATAAAGAGGATAAATTTTTCAAGGAAAAATAAAGTTATCGTTTTGAGGATATTGAGACTAATCCGGGATGTCAAGAAAGAACTGGGAAATCCGTCAATTGGGAAGTCCTCAAAAAACCAGGTACCGTTGTCTCCAATTTAAGGCAAATTATTCACAATTGGGGAGGTTCAGGAAAAATCTGAACCCGTCCCCGATTTCTTCAGGTTTTTCCCTTTTCGATTGATTTTAACTGTTGGATATGTTTTAATTTGTTCATTAAAAAATAAGCGTTCCTCCAATCGGCAACCCCAAACCCGAGAGGCTGGTCCAAGAAGCAGTCCGACAAGACCCCATTTTTCAAAAAAGAAATGGGGTTTTTATTTTGATGTGGATGATAAAAGGGAGTAGAATAATTGGATTAAATCAAAAACAATCGGACAAATGGGAGGAAATAAGTTGTTTTAGAACCAACGTCCCGTCCCACGCTTGCATGTGCCTTCGGCACCGCAAGCTCGTGCCACGGGTCAACGCCGCATTAGCTACATAAGGGATTGGTACTATGCCTGAAGTTGCAATCCATTTTGCTGTGAAGAATAGTTTGGGTAACAGATCCAGCATTTGGAAATGCTGGGCTAATATGGGAAACGGCAAGAATGACGTCTATGTCACGAATAGGGCTATAGGGAAGGCCGTAAAAACAAGCCTGCACGAATCCGGTTCATGGCATATCGCATTTGATTCGCGCTTCCTCAAAGAAGAAATCCAAGAAGAGAGTCGTTTACTATCAAATCGTTTCGTTGATAGATGGTCAAGGCCCGCTGAAATTGGTGCGGGGTGCACATTGGCTTTACGTATCATAATTCCCGAAGATACGATTACGATTCCCATGAGGAACACAGATCCCAATTCGACAGTCTGGATTTCAGCACCACCATCCGGTAAAGCAGTCGAGATTGTTTTGCTCTTGACGGCACCTCATTTCAAAACCTTGGGCTGGCCAGGGCGTGATACAATGGGGGCGCAGTTGCTTGAGAGTTTTCAGATTGAAAATGGCTATCGTTGCTGGATAGTTTACTATGTTATTGATAAACCTAAGATGGACCCCAGAAAGGGAGTACCCACGTACTTCAAATCTGGAAAGCGAAACATTCAGAAAAGCCGAAAATACCGAGCCGTCATTTTTAGCGAATCGAAGGATGGCTCTCGTATTCTTTTTGAATGCAATGTTCAAATACAAATGACCAGCTAACCCGGCATTCAAGCGGAGCGCCAACAGCCGCGTCCGCTTAATTCTTTGTTGGCGCCGCCGCAGGCGGCACCAACAAAGCCATTGGACCCGATGTCCCTCGCTGCGTGGCCTTCGGCCCCCGCAGCAGCGGGCCACGGGTCAACGCCGCATTATGTGAAGGAGACCAATGGACAAAGTACCTCAAATCGACAACGGAAAAAGACCGGAGGACTTTATCAATATTGTCAATCTACCCCACTTCCCAAGTAACACTCCATTTGGGAACCTCCTGCTTAAGGGCATGAACATAGTTCGTCGAATTGACAAGGTCAATTTGGAAATACGCCGTGTTTTTGGCTCCTATGTCCATCCGTCAAACCAAGACATAAACAACCCGAACCCCCATCAGGACGTACTCGAACATCAATTCTATGCGGAACAGGTCGTTTATTGGTTGCGCAAAACGGCTGATGAAATCGTGGCCCTTGCGTATGTCATCAATCAGCACAGAAACACTGGGAGTTGGCCCGAATCGGTGCAAGTCGATTCTATCTCGGGTTTGAAAAACAGCCATTCGGAGGAACTCCGTCTCCTCTTTAAACCACACGAGGGGTTTCTCTCGACCCTCAACGAGATCGCGAATGCCTTCAAGCACTCGTTCATAAATACCGACATGACTTTGATTGGTTCTGAATACCCTGTTGTCTTCGCTCTCGGGTTGAAGTACAACAAACTGAGCAATCAGCCGAAGTTTTACACGGTCAGCTTCGCGGAGATGATCACTGCTTTCTCAGCATTCTACAAGCAATCCATGGCAGGGATTCAGGGGTGGGTCACATTCAGCAACGATAGCGACAAACCATGAAAGGCGCACATAACCCGTCGTTCCACCGGATTGCTTACGCTCCCGGTGAACTCGGCGTTGGCTTGTAGAAAATTACATCCTAAGATTTAGTTTGATAGGAGAAATGGGAGCAATATGAGATTGATACATTGGAGCTATTTCCTTGCCTTGGAAGAAGACTTTCTACGACTTGGCAGATTTGTAGAATTCAACAGTAAGAATTTCGCCACTTTCTCCCTTGAAATGGCACATCTGTTGCTGGCAGCTTCATCAGAAACCGATGTGGTACTCAAAATGCTGTGCAAGCTGTTCGCGCCTGATGCACAAAACGAAGCCAACTATCGTGCAACTATTCCGCAAAACATATCTGATTTTACGAAATTGAAGGTTGATATGCCAAGGTATGAACTGAGTTTCCAGCCATGGCAGCCTTGGGACAGTAATCAAACGCCTGATTGGTGGACAGCGTATAACAAAGTTAAGCATGAGCGTGATTCATACTATGAAAAGGCAAACCTTGGAAACGTCCTTCAGTCCATGGCGGCCCTTTTTGTGAGCAACCTTTACCTTTATAAGGACTTGGCTAATAAAGGCGAGTTGAGCCCTTGGCCGCAGCTCTTTTACCCTGAAGATCAGTATAGCACAGGAGTTACGCCCGGAGAAGGAGGCTGGGCGTTGGTTTGTAAGCTTTAACTCACAAGCCAACAAGTAAATCCAGCGGACGGCTTACAGCCGCCGCTGATTTGAAGAAAGGGGGACGTTGGTGCTGAATTGACTTGACAAGGGTTTATATGGGGTTTAAACAGTAAATTATGCCAAGACAAGCGAGACTTGATGCACCAGGGACCTTGCACCATGTTATGGGGCGGGGAATTGAGGGTGCCAAGATATTCAGAAATAAGCCGGATCGGGAGGATTTCGTCAGGCGAGTGGCCGACCTCTGTCGGGGGGGTTATATTATAATCTATGCCTGGGCACTGATGCCTAATCATTTTCATCTTTTGATCAGGACCCACGAACATCCTCTTTCAACAGGCATGAGGAAACTTCTAACGGGTTATGTGGTGAATTTTAACCGGCGTCATAAGCGATTCGGACATCTCTTTCAGAACAGGTTTAAATCGATTATCTGTGAAGAAGATCCCTATTTGTTGGAGCTCACCAGATATATCCATCTCAACCCTTTGCGGAAGGGGTTGGTTGAAGGAATGGAGGAACTTAAGAATTATCCCTGGACCGGGCATTCAGCCATTCTGGGCGAAACGAAGCAGAACTGGCAGGATAACGATGCAGTACTTTCCTATTTCAGTTCCAGGAAAAAAAAGGCCATTTTGCTTTATGAGAAATTTGTTACCGAAGGGATTACCCAGGGTAGGAAACCTGAGTTGGTGGGGGGTGGGTTAATTCGGAGCATGGGGGGATGGTCTGAGGTTCTTGCTTTAAGGAGAAAAGATAAAAGACTTGTTTCGGACGAGAGGGTTTTGGGAAGTGGCGAATTTATTCGGGGCCTGTTTTCAGAGGCGGAGCAGAGAGCGAAGGAAACGCTGAGATTCTCGGAGAAGGTAATTGATTTGGCTTCGTTGGCTCGGGAAATAGTTAAAGAAGTAGGGATAAAGGAGTCGGAGTTAAGGTCAGGCAGCCGACAAAAACAGGTTTCTAAAGTAAGAAGGCTGTTTTGTCAAGTAGCGGTTAAGAAGATGAGATATCCTGGGGCAGAAGTAGCCCGTTTTTTGGGTGTGACGACTTCAGCCGTCAATCGGTTAGCCAATTCAACCCAAGGGGAATAACAGGGATATGGTTTTATTATTAAATTGTTTCAGCACCAACGTCCCCTTTTTTGGGAAGAAGATTTTATTACGCCTGACCGGCATAGCCTGTTGGGTTCGCACCAGCAGAGCCGGTGGTTTAATCTTCATTATAAAGGATCATTTCGATCATAAAGGAGGAAACCATGAAAGGAAAAGTCGCTATCTTTGCCGGACCGATGAATGATATGGAATTCCGTGAATATCCGCTTCCGGAGGTAGGGGCGGACGATATACTGGTCAAGATTCACCGCGCCAATATTTGTGGGTCCGACCTGCATATCTGGCGGGGCCATGGACCCGGAATGCCCAGGAAAAGACCCACCGTACCCGGGCACGAGATGGTAGGAGAGATCTTTCGTCTCGGAAAAAATGTCCGATCCGATTGTCTCGGGCAACCCCTGGAGGAAGGAGATCGTATTGCCTACTCTTACTTTTCGGCCTGCGGTGTTTGTCCGGCTTGTCTGAACGGGTCACCGGCTTGTCCGAACCGGTATCGAAACTGGATGCAGGACGCCAATGAATCCCCACATTTCCGGGGTGCCTATGGTGAGTACTATTACCTTCATAAAGGACAAACCGTCTGCAAGATCCCCCCCGAGCTCAGCGATGAAATCGTCGCGCCGGTGAATTGCGCCCTGTGCGAGTCGATTTACGGGCTCGATCAAATCGGTATTCGATTAGGAGACACACTCGTCGTCCAGGGGGCAGGCGGCCTGGGATTGTACGCAACCGCTGTGGCCAAGGATATGGGTGCCGCCCAGGTGATCGTCTTTGACAAGCTTCCCGATCGCCTTGAACTGGCCAAGGCATTCGGTGCAGATTGGGTGGTAAACGTTGACGAAGTGGATGAAAAGGGACGCAGGGAGATTGTATTCGATCGAACACGCGGACAGGGTGCCGACGTTGTCGGTGAGTTCGTTGGAGCACCTCAGGCCGTCGAGGAAGGAATTCGGCTTCTTCGCCAGGCCGGGAGGTACTTCTGGGTGGGTAACATCACGCCCGGTACGGGGTCGAACCTTGATCCGGGTACGGTCGTTCGGGGTTCTCAAACCATCCGGGGCATTGCCGTGTATGAACCCTGGGTCCTGCCGCGGGCCATCGACTTTCTGGTTCGACGGAGAAACGTCTATCCCTTTGAAAAGATCATTTCCAACACCTTTCCCTTTGAGGAAATCAACAAGGCCTTCCACTTTGCCAACGAGGGAAAGGCCATACGAGTATCATTAAAGATGTAATTTCCTCGGATTGCTGGGCCGTTTAAGATAGTAATAAGGAAAAATAAATGAAAGTCGTCTACCATAAGGATTATAACCAAGTCTATTCGTCCGACCCCGCTTCCGCCGCCGGAAGAATTCGAACCATCGAAATGGAACTGCGGGGAAAGGTCCACTTTATTACACCTCTTGCGGCAACACGAGAGGATATTCTCATGGTGCACACACCGGAACACATTAGTTCCGTCGAACGAGAGGGGGTCTATGATATCGCCGCATTGGCCGCAGGAGGCGCCATCGAAGCGGCGCAAATCGGATTAAACGAACCTTGTTTTGCCGTGATTCGCCCGCCGGGACATCACGCTTCGGCCTCAAGTGCATGGGGTTTTTGTTATTTTAACAATATGGCGATCGCCCTGGAAAAAATAAAACGCGAAGGAAAAATTAATAAAGCTTTTATTCTGGATTTCGATCTGCACTTCGGGGACGGGAATGTCAATATTCTGAGCGGCAAGGGATATTGTACCATTTTTAATCCGGGGCCGGAAAACCGCAACGAATATTTAAAAAGCGTGGAGGCCGCTCTGGCGCAGACGGATGCCGACATGATCGCCGTTTCTGCCGGATTCGATAACCACGAAGAGGATTGGGGGGGCCTGCTGAAAACCGAAGATTATACCTTTATGGGAAAACTGGTAAGGAAAACCGCCGAACGCAATAAAGGCGGCTGTTTCGGCATTTTAGAAGGGGGCTACAATCACGGGGTTTTGGGTAAAAATGTGCTGGCCTTTATCGAAGGGCTGAAAGGAAAGTAGAATAATTGTGAATGATAATAATAACCTTGTCCACTTCTTTCACTTCTTTAGTTATCCGAAAAACAAGACCCCGGCCTTTGTTTTCTGTCCTTGTTCGTGAAATTTTTTGTTGGTTAAGTTGTTTCTTTATTGAATTTTGTTGAAAAACTCCCCATCTTAGAGAGATGGCCGGAAGCCTTAAGAAGGTGGTCTTGGGGTTAGAGCCTACGGCCAACTGTCACAACCGCGTCCCGCTGAAAGCGGGATCAGTGAGCAAAGGGTAAACCGATTCTCTTGACAGGGTTAATACTTAGGATGTCCCAATCTCTTTTTCATATCAGATTATTACTATCTCATCCGGCATGGGATTTTTCAACCAAAACGATCATGCCTGCCCTCGACGAAGCCCCGTATTTTTAAAAAAACCCTTAAGTTCCAACAAGATATTTCCGAAAAACAATCAGGAGAAGAAAAATAGAGGTTCTCCGGGTGGCAGCCTCATGTTTTGGCCTAGGGGTTTCGAGCGGAGAGCAACCTGGCTGGAAGGCCCATAAAATTACCAAGAAAGGTAAAAATAACAATGGCATATGACATTTCCTTAACCCAAGGAATGCGTGCCAATTTAATCAGTTTGCAGTTGACCAGTAAACTTGTTAGCGTCGCTCAGGCCCGTTTGTCCACCGGTAAAAGGGTGAATACGGCCATAGATGATCCGGTCAACTACTTTGCCGCACAGGACCACCTGACCCGGACGGCCGATCTGGCTTCCCGGAAGGTCGGTATGGGTGAGGCTATCAATATTGTAGCCGCGGCCGATAAGGGGATAACCGCCATCAATGCTTTGATTGAGCAGGCCAAAGCTATTGCCACATCGGCCCTGGCCATCAAGGATTCCGATTCCAGACAATTTTATGAAACCCAGTTCAACGCGGTTATGAGTCAAATTACGGACGTAGCGAAGGATTCCGGGTATAAGGGGACTAATCTCCTGGATGCAGGTTCCTTCGATGTCAAATTCAATGAAGACGGTTCCTCCAAACTGACGGTGAGCGGTTTTGGAGCGACTACTTTGAGTGAGATCGGATTACGCTTTGCAATGAATTGGCAATTTTTTGATGACATATCCATCAACGATGACCTGTCAGGGATTGGAACGGCCTGCGAGATTTTAAGAACCAAGGCCAAAACCCTGGCGTCTAATATGAATGTCATCACCACCCGTCAGGATTTTACAAAAAACATGATCGATACCCTGAAAACCGGTGCTGATGATTTGACTTTGGCCGACATGAATGAAGAATCGGCTAATTTGCTCATGCTTGGAATCCGTCATTCTTTAGGCAGGGTTTCACTCTCTATTGCCTCCAAGGCGGCCCAGTCCGTTTTGAGACTATTCGAGTAACGATAAATATTTTTATTAAATATAATAAAATTATTGGATCCTGATTACTATCGATTGTTTGCCCGAAAAAGGTCTCTTCAGGTGGCCCCTCCCGTTAAGTTTAAATATCCAGAAAAAATTTTTTGAGCTAAAGTCCTTATCTCTTCCCTTGGTGTTGAAGCTGCAGGTATAATAACAACTGCCCGGAATAAGCAAAAGAGGATAAAGTTGTTAATAACCATGGCAAGCCGGATTATCAGAGGCGACCCTCTTCACGAAAAAGGTAAAACGCTTCTTCTATTTTATCCACAGGGATAGTAACAGCACTCCTGCCATAAGGATAATGGGGATCCAATGAAGAAGGGGTATTTTTGAAAGGCGGGAAGGGAGGTTCTCTTGATAACCCCGGGCGGCCAGGGCAAAGGTCACCTCTTCAACCTCGAGAATGGAACGGCGAAGAACAGGCAGGGCAATAAATTTCGCTTTCCGAACTGGATTGAAGTTCCGATCCCCCAGGCGCGCTTGGTGCGCTGCCCTGACTTCTTCGACCTGGTCCAGGATACGCGAAAAAAATCTTAAGGCAAGGGAAACCATCAAACCGATTCTGCGCTCCGGTAAAAAAGGGATGGGCTTTAGCATCCAGACAAGGACCTCACATACGTCTCGCGGCCGGGTGGTGGCGGTGAAAAGGAGGGCATAACCGATCATAAGTCCCAACCGCCAGGAGGTCAGTCCTCCCTGAAGGAGACCTTCTTGACTGACAGGAAGCCAGGGGAAAAGAGGTAATCGACCTCCGGGGGTCAGAAAAATCTGAAAAAGAAAGAGGACAAAAAGAAAGATCGCCCAGAATTTGAAATCCTTAAAGAATAATCTAAACGGCAAACGGGAAAGAAAAAAGAGAAAGAACAGAAAGATCGAATCAAGGAAAAACCAAAAGATCGATGTTTGAATCAGGGTTGCAGTGATCAGTAACAGTCCCAAAAATCTGCAACGGGCATCCCAACGGTGAAGAAAGGAGTCTCCCGGAAAATAATGAAAGACTATTCGAGCCAAGAGAGCTTCTCACCTCCCAGCAAAACATAGCACGGGGGTCTGACCCCAAAGCGCGGTAATTCTTTAAAAAGGTCCTCGGGATTTCCTGAAATCTTAATCTCTCCGCTTTGAAGGACGGCGATCCGATCGACATGGGCGCTCACTTTTTCGACATCGTGGGTGGCCACAATTAACGTATTGCCTTCCTGATGCCATTGAATCATATACGTTACTATTTCCCGTATACCCTGGTAATCGAGATTGGCAAAGGGTTCATCGAAGAGAATCACCTGGGGTTTCATGGCCATCACCCCGGCAATGGCCAGCCGCCTTTTCTCCCCTCCGGAAAGCAAATAACAGGGTTTTTCAGCCAGGTTTTCAATCCCCATCTTATGGAGGGCCCAATTAACCCGATTATCGATTTCCGTTGGGGCGAGCCCTAAATTTTCAGGCCCGAAAGCCACATCCTCCCTGACCGTCTCACCGACGATCTGACTGTCGGGATCCTGGAAAACAATTCCCATCAACGTTCTTATTTCCCGGGAATTACGGATGGGATCAAAACCGTTAATGTCGATTGATCCCGAAGTGGGTTTCAGAAGGCCGCTCATGGTCCTTAGCAAGGTAGTCTTGCCGCTTCCGTTCGGTCCGCAAATAAGGAGAAATTCTCCCCGGGAGATATTAAGGCCGACGCCCTTCAGGGCACAGGTGCCGTCGGGATAATTGAGATAAAGGTCTCGGATTCGGATCATTTTTTATTTAATAAAAAAAGGTTCCTTTCCCAATAAGTTGGGAGAAAAGGCTCGAGGGTCTTGGGATCATTCGGGAACAGATCGTATTGGCCGGTCCAGAATCGGTTTTACGGAACGAAGCAGGATGACAGCTACGACAGCCTTCAGTGCATCTCCCGGGATAAAGGGAACCATCCCGACCATCCAGGCTTTATTCCAGGTCATTTTGGTGATCGCCTTAAGCCAGGGAACTCCCAGGCCATAAATGATAAGCGATCCGAAAATGACGGCGATCACACTGCCGGTCATGGACCGGCGAAAACGCTCGGAGATGAATCCGGTTGTCCAGGCAGAAAGAATAAATCCGAAAAGATAACCGCCCGTAGGGCCGAAAAGATGGGCCAGTCCTCCCCTGCCGCCGGAGAAGACCGGCAGACCGATGGCCCCAACCAATAGATAAAGCGCGGCGCTGGCCGCTCCCCAACGGGCTCCCAGAAGAAGTCCTGAAAGGAGAACGAAAAGGTTGGTCAGGACCACAGGGACCGGTCCTATGGGGACATGGATAAAAGCGCCTGCTGCCATCAGGCTGGCCATAAGGGAACAAAGCACCACGGATCTTAATTTTTCGATAGGCATATAGACCTCTTTTAGTTGTTAACCAATTTACTTTTATTAGTTAACAAATTAAAACAGGTCTGTCAACTCTATTCCTTAATGATATTGAGGGGGGGGTAATATCCTTCGTCATTCCGGGCTTGACCCGGAACCTAGGAACTTTATGTTTATAATGAGACTGTTATTCCGGATTATCCACCGATGGTTTTAAGAAAATTTTCGATCGCGTGGTTGGCCTCTAAAGGTTTTTCGGCAAAAACCATATGGGTCCCGCCCTCAATGATAACTGCCTTGGCGTTAGGCATGTGGCCGGCCAGATAATGGGAATACTTGGGCGGTGTCATTACATCCTGATCACCACACAGAGCCAGGGTGTGCACATCGATTTGGGCTAAGCGATCCATGATGTCGAACCGATCACAGGCCTTCAAGTCGTTTAGCTCTGCGGTCGGCCCGTTTTCTGTTGACCGGCGTTTGAGAACCGAGGCCAGTTCAGGGTCGATGAGATCAAAGGCGGTATTCAGTGGGTTTTCAATCTCGGGGTCTTTAATAACCTTTTCCAGCGCTTCGAGGAATTGGGGATGGACCCGGAGCCGGGCTCCGCTGCCCACGGTTATTATTGCCGCCAAATCCTTCGGATACTTTAAGGCATACAATAAGGCGATTCCACCGCCCAGGGAATGTCCCACCAGGACTACCTGCCGGTATCCCGCCTCTTGAACGGCACTCCGTAGCCATTCGACATAGCCGTCTATGGTTGTGATAAGTTCTCCTTCCGGATGGCCCGGAAGATCCAGGGCAATGCTGCCCTTGAAATACTGGGTCTGATAAATCCATGATTCCTTACTGCCGCCGGAACCATGAATGAATATCAATTGCATAGAGTTTACCTCCCTGTGTACGGATTTTCTTTTTTGAGGGTATGGTTATCGAACCATCCCGTTTCCTAAACGGACTCGGCCGGTTTAGAGAATCCGGGGGGGCCGAGCCGTTCTTGTGCTTTTCTCCATTTTGATCATTCGCCAAAAAATTGATTCATGTTGAGAAGCAGATCGGTCTGGCCTGAGACGGTATATTTGCCCTCCATCAGCATCTGAGCTCCATCGGCCTTACGAGTCAGGATATCCATCCAAACTTCAAAGGGCGTTTCAACGGTCAAATCCGGATTGGCGATTTGACCTGCCCCAGCCGTAAATTTTCCGTTTTCAAAAGAAAAATAACAACGGCCCTCCACCTGACCGGAAAAGTTGTACTGCATGGTCATCTTGGCATCTCCGGCTTTTTCGGGGTTGAAGCCGACCTGCATAACGGCTAGGAATGTTTCAATCGAGTTTGGACGTGGAATCATACCCCGCTTTTGAAATTCGCCCATGGTGACGCCTTCGTCGATGCAGGTCTGCCAGGCCAAATTTCCCAAGGATGTAAATTTTTCAAAGTGGGTAAAGGGTTTTTTGATCCGATCCAGGGTTTCCGGGGAAATTTTTTTGGATTCAACCAGCTCTCTCCCTCCCTGAACCGTAGCCTTAAGGATATCACTAATGCCTTTATCGGTTGTTTTTTGCCCGAGCATCTCTGCCGATGTCCGGTAGATTTCGGCCACTAATCGACCTTGGAATAAAAAGTGGATATAGGATCGGAGCTGATCAAAAACGCTTTCTTCGGGAAAGCCGGCCACGGACAATACCACCGTAAGGGGAAACTGGTGGCGCAAGGGATGGCTGGTAACCCCGTTTCGTTTTACCAAAAAAGGCTGGGCTATGGGTAACGTGCGCTCGATAAAGGTTTTCATCAGGGCATTAACGGTAAAATGGTAAAGGGGGGTGGCTAAAACGGACAGATCACATTCCAAATATTTTGGATAGATTTCTTTGGTCATGTCGTCTTGATGTATGCAGATGCCGGGGGTTTTGGTCCAGCAGGTAAAACATCCGCTGCAGTATCTGATTTTCTTTTTATGCAGATTGATGACCTCCACCTCGGCCCCGGCCTCCCGCATACCCTGAACCAGATGGTCCAGCATGATTTCCGTTTTGCTCACATCCCCGACTCTTGCACTGGAATTAAGGGCCAATACTTTCATTGTATCCTCCTATAGATTCTTACAAATTAAATTTGAAAATTTATCTCTAACATTTTATTCAACGGTCATAGGGAGTCTTGTTTTTTTGGGTTGTCCCCCCATAAGCCATAAGCTTCTTTGCCGGGCCATCGTTTGAACCTAATTCGTTGGCAGGCCCCTGGGGGCCTCCAGGACCATTACTCGAAACAGGCTTGGGTGTATGCCCTGCCTCGAATCAAACTTTGCTGGACTGGCCGGGTTTGAAAATCATAATTACCCTTTGGACAATCCCCAAAAAACAAGACTCCCTATGACCCTCCCAATTTCAAATAGGTTTGGTTGATTTTATTCCCACCGGACCTTGATCGGTTGTCGGGGTACGGTTTTCAAGAATTGCAGTTTGGGGTAGCCCAAAATCATGGTGTCAAACACCTGATGACCGGGCGGTAGATTAAGTTCTTCTTTCATGGGCGGATAGTATTCGGCCACCACTTCCAGAAGGCCTATATAGCAGGATTCCAGACCCATGGTTCGGGCGGTCAAAGCCATAGTGTGAGCGACCAGGACCGCGTTGTCTTTAGGAGCACTGGTGGGTGCGATGGAATGAAAGATCATCAGAACCGGCGCCTTATAAAAAATCGGGTCCCGTCCCGATTCTTTTTCTTTGCTAAACCTTTCCCCGAGACCGATCGAACGAAAAGTCATTTTATAGTCCTGAGTATCCTGCTTGCCCTCAGCCTCAAGTCTGTCGATTTTCTTCTTTACCCGATCCCCGATCCAGATGAAATAATCAATGGCCAAATCCGATAGTTTTGCGATTTTGGCCGGATCCGTGTAAATAATAACTTCCACGTTTTGAACGTTGCTTCCAGTCGGCGCCCATCGACCGGCTTCCATGAGAAGTTCAAGGTCTTTTTGAGGGACTTTTTTATCCAGAAAATGACGGTGACTGCGTCTTTCCTTGAGAAAGCGAAGGAACGTTTCGGTTTCATAGTTGACGTTTCGATCGACTTCGGTAAATTCATCCAGGGCCAATTTTGAATGAATAATGGCCCCGGTCGGGCAAAGAGATACGCAATGACCGCAGAGGATACAATTCTCTTCATTGGAATTCGTAAGGATTTCTCCGCCATTATCGGTAAAACATCTGGGGCATCGGGTTGCACAAATGCCGCAACCCGTACATTTTTCTTCATCGATTACAACCCAACTCATCTCTTTTCTCCATTCAATTTTTTTTATTTTATGAAATTTCAATCTTAGGATAATGATAGGGCCTGACAGGAAAAAAAGAATTTGAAGGTTTTTTTCTCAACCTGTTGGGGATCCTGAGCAACCTCGATCCGCTTCCTTTGAAAACGAAGGCTTCTCTATTTCTTATAACCCGATTTCTTTGGCCACTTCACGCATACCCATGATCACATCCTGAATGAGTTCCTCTAATCCGACCCCCAGCATCTGCAGGCCTTTTTCAATGACTTCCCGATTGACCCCGGCGGCAAAATTTTTCTGTTTCCATTTTTTCAAAACCGATTTGGCCTCTAGGTCCAAAACGCTTTTGGATGGGCGGACCAGGGCGGCCGCCGTTACCAGTCCGGTCAATTCGTCGATGGTATATAGGGTTTTTTCCAAATCCGTCAACGGTTCTACTTCATTGCACAAGCCCCACCCATGAGAGATCACCGCCCGAATAGTCTCTTCCGGCCAGCCCTGTTCCTCCAGAATGGTTTTGGTTTTCTGACAATGCTGTTCGGGAAATTTTTCGTAATCCAGATCGTGGATCAGTCCAATGATTCCCCATCGTTCTTCGTTTTCCCCTTTTTTTCGGGCCAGATAACGCATCACCGCTTCCACGGCCAGGGCATGATGGATCAGGGCCTCATTTTGATTGTATTTTTGAAGTAAGCTCCAGGTCTCTTCACGATTTGGAGTATATCTGTCCATTATCCCTTTCCTTTAATTAAACAACCCTGTTTCCCCAAATTCCCTGATTTCCTGTTCGCTGTAACCAAGCTCCAGCAAAATTTCTTTGGTGTGGGTTCCAACCGGCAATCCCACTTGGTCATATTGGGGAGGGGTTTCGGAAAACTTGATGGGGCTGGCTATTTGTTTTACTCGACCCCCATCAGGGAGGGGTACTTCGACTACCATCCCCCTATCTTGGACCAAATGGTCGTTCAGGGCCTCGAACAGTGTCAATACCGGCTCTACACAAGCATCATACTGTTGAAACCAGACGGTCCATTCATCCCGTGTTTTGGTTTTGATGATATCCCGCACCTCTTGTTTGACCTTCCGAACATTTGGAGGAAGTACACCGCCTGGAATCAAATCCGGGCGGTCGATGGCCTGACAAAAGGCGGCAAAGAATTGGGGCTCCAGCCCGCCGAAGCTGATATATTGTCCATCTTTGGTTTCATAAAAATCATATAACGATCCGCCATTTAATAGATGGCCTTCCCGTCCGGGTTCATGACCGTTCACCAGAAAGGAGGCCCCGACCATGGCCGTAAAGGCGATCATGCCGTCGGTCATAGAAATGTCCACAAACTGTCCTTGGCCTGTGGTCTGACGATAAATGACGGCCGAGAGGAGACCGATGATGGAATTATAGGACCCGGAAGCAATATCGGCGATTTGCATGCCGGTCAGCACAGGCCCGGTTTCTTTTCGGCCGGAATAAGACATGAGCCCGGACCGGGAAAGATAGTTGATGTCATGCCCGGCCCGGCCGGTCATAGGACCGGTTTGACCGTATCCGGTCAGTGAACAATATATAAGGCGTGGATTCAGTTCTGTTAATTTTGGATAATCCAGACCAAACTTGGCCATGACACCCGGCCGGAATTGTTCGATCAAAATATCGTAGGTGGTGATCAGTTGTTGGACGATGCGTACTCCTCTCGGGTCTTTCAGGTTCAAGGTCATGGAGCGTTTGCCTCGTCCTAAGTAAGCCGAACTGGAAGAGATCCCCGTTTCCCCGATTAAAGGAGGCATCATGGTGGTTAAATCCGGTCGGGAACCGGAAACGATCCGCAATACCTCGGCCCCGAGATCCGACAGCATCATGGTGGCATAGGGACCGGGCAATAAGGTGGTGAAGTCTAATATTTTCAATCCTTGGAGAGGTCCAGCCATTGTTAAGGTTCCTTATTAGATTCTTAAACTAATCAGGTTGAGAAGTTCTCTTTAATGTCGGGAAAAATCATATCGTTGTAAACCCCAAATTCAAAGTCCAAATGGGCCATGTTCAAAACGTTTGGGTTTTGAATTCTGGTTATTTAAATTTGTTTTGTGCTTCGAATTTCGGATTTCAAATTGGCAATCTAAAATTCCAAATAACTTTGGTGGGGTTTTATGATGTAATCCCCAATTTCTTTTCCAGGCGACTCAGGTTTTCCCGGTCTCCCAGGGCCACCAATATATCCCCTTCCTGGATCTTGGCTTGGAAAGAAGGATTAAAAATCATATCACCGGATTTTTTCTTGATGGCAACCACGATGAGGTCATAATCTTGACGGATACCCGAATCCATCAGGGTGAGGTCTCTAATTTCGGACTTTTCTCCGACGATCAATTCCTCCATCTGGAGATCCAGGCTGCGATTGTGCATGGCCAGTTCAATAAAATCAATGACCGTGGGGCGCAGGATGGTGTTGGCCATACTGCGGGCCCCGATGTCATACGGGGAGACAACCTTGTCGGCCCCGGCCCTGGTCATTTTAATGATCGATGATTCTTCGGCTGCCCGGGCCAAGACAAATAAATCGGGCTTTAACCCCCGGGCCGTTAGAGTGATATAGACATTATCGGCGTCAGAGGAAGCGGCGGCAACCAGACCTTTGGCCCTTTCAATCCCTGCCTTGAGCAGGTTTTCCTCTGAAGTGGCCTCCCCCAGGACATATAATATTTTTTTTTCCTGAAAAAGAGGGATGCACCCAGGGTCTTTTTCAATGACGACTACCTCCAAGGGTTTCTCCATCAGGAGCTGGGTTACGGTACGGCCGATACGGCCAAAACCGCAGATAATAAAATGCCCGCTGATTCGGTCGATCTGTTTTTCCAACTTTCTCCTCCCTAAAACATCTTTTATGGTTCCTTCGACCATCATTCTAGTTATACTACCCAGAAAATAAAGGATAAATCCCACTCCGGAGACGATCAGGAATATGATAAAAATCCTTCCGGCTTGGCTTAAGGGATGGACTTCCTGAAATCCAACCGTGGTGAGGGTGATAACCGTCATATATAAGGCTTCCAGGGCATCCCAGCCTTCGATGACCATAAATCCGACACAACCACCTATAATGATTAATAAGAAGACAAAAAGGTCGAGGATAAAACGGGTCGTGAATCGCATCTAACCCGTAACTGGTTTAAGGGGTGAGGGCGTTTGAGCCTTTTGGGAACCGACGACCATTACCTCAAGATAGACAATTCCCCGGGGCATAGATGGGAAAAGGATCATGAAGGGGAGGGTTTTCCCGGGTAAGACTCGAACATTGGGCGAGAACCGTTCCGGTTGGGTCGATTGGAGCTGACTGATTTCTTCCAATGAAAGGCTTTCTAATTCCTCGGAGGACAACGCCCAACCGGCATAGACTTCTCGGCTCATGGCTACCTTATTTTCGGCCGTTTTTAAGGAGCCGCGGATTTTAATTTTTTGCCGGATGTCCGGATAGCCGTTCTTGATTTCACCTTCAATAACAATAAATTGGCCGATCTTATTATTTTCTTTAATATAATTTTTATATTTGCCGAGGATTATTTTTTGGTTCCCCTCCGGGTCCACCGGAATAAAAAAGATCTTCGACCAGGTATCGGCCAAATTCCAATTAGGATGAAGGTATCGAATATAAAAAAAGCGGGTGGTCAGGGCAATCAGAATCAAAAAAACGATGGTCCCTAATGTCCAAAAGATTTTCCTAGCAGGCTGCATTTGCATGGCAACCGCTTCTTCTTCAAAGCTCAGGGACGACTTTGGGTTTGGATCCGATTCAAAAAGACTTTGGACCTCTGAGAAAGAAGGGATTTCAGCCCAAAAAATATGACCGCAGCGCGTGCATCGAACTTTGGAACCAAAGGGTTCCAGAAGTTTTTGATCCAGGTGATAAGAGGTGGCGCACTTTTCACAGCTGATAATCAAGAGGACCTCCTTATAAAACCGAAAAAAGCCAACGATTAAAATTGTAGATGATAAAGGCCCGGGAGGTGCCGATATTGTTCATCAAAGTCCAGCCCGTAACCCACAATAAATCCTTTGGAAATGGAAAACCCGCAATAGTCGACGGTGATAGGGACTTCCCGTCGTTCGCTTTTGTCAATCAAGGCACAAATCCTCACTGATCTGGGATTTTCTTTCATCAGGAATTCTTGCAGGAATTTCAAGGTCAGCCCGCTGTCCACGATGTCTTCTACCACCAGGATGTGTTTATCCCTGATCGGGAGTTCAATGGATTTGGTTAATCGAATTTTCCCCTGGCTTTGGCTCTGACTGCCGTAGCTGGCCAAGCGGACAAAATCGAGTTTAACGGGAATGGAGAGGTTTCTGGCCAGATCGGACATAAACACAAAGGCCCCTTTCAAAACCCCGATCAGGATCAGTTCTTCCTTTTTGTAATCTTTTGATATTGAAAGGGCCAGTTCTTTAACCCTTTTCTGGATCTCCCTCTGCGAATAAAGTCTTTCTTTTTTAACTGGAAACGGCATCGCTTTTCTTCCTTTTATTAAAAAAAACATAGTCCAAAGCATTCAAAAAGTCAATCAAGATAACTTCAGCGATAAAAAGTCAATAATATTTCCCCCCCCCCCAGGAAATCCCGCTCCGTTAGCATTCTTCCGACACTTGAGATGTATTCCGCAACTTCATCCCGCCGGCATCGGGAACTGAACTGATTCGTCCCCGGCCTGCAGAATGCAGAAAGGACCCTTCAGAAGCCAGCCCGGATCGTTTTTTTCTTGAATTGTACTCATTTTCCCCTTATATATAAAGCAAAATTTATCAGGAGAAGTCTTTTATGAACCTTAAGGCCTTTTTATTCCCCGGGCAGGGATCCCAGTATGTAGGAATGGGTAAAGAGTTGTATGACCAATTCCCCCCGGCCAGGGAAATTTTTAAAAAAGCAGAGGAGATAACCGGTCTACCGATAAAAGAATTGTGTTTTAACGGGCCGTTGGAAGATCTGACCTTGACCGGAAACCTGCAACCGGCCATCACCACGGTCAATCTGGCTATCGGCGCCTGTTTAGAGGGAAAAGAGGTAATACCGGACCTGGTAGCCGGGCATAGCCTGGGTGAATATTCGGCCCTTTATACAGCCGGAGTGATTAGCTTAGAGGATACCTTAAGGCTGGTCAAGATCCGGGGGGCCTTGATGGATCAGGCGGCTCAAAAAAATCCAGGGGCCATGGCCGCCGTCATGGGGCTGTCTTCCGAAACCTTGGAGGGCATTCTTACGGAACTGAAGAGACAAGGGGCCATCGGGGCTGCTAATTATAATACCCCGGATCAGACCGTTATCTCGGGGAGCAAACCGCTCATTGAAAAGGCGATCCAACAGGTGGCCCAATCGGGTGGCAAGGCCGTTCCCTTGGCGGTCAGCGGGGCCTGGCACAGCCCTTTAATGGAAGAGGCCATGGAGGCTTTTAAGGAAATCATTGCCTCCGTCCCATTCAACCCTCCCCGATTTACCTTGTTTTTAAATGTGACCGGAAAAGCAGAAACCGATCCGGCAAAGATAAAAGAAATCATGGGACGCCAGATCGGACAGTCGGTTCGTTGGACGGAACTGGTCAATAATCTGATGACCCAAGAGGTTTCCCGCTTTATTGAAGTAGGTCCCAAAAAAGTTCTCCTCGGTTTGGTTCGAAAATGCCTATCCAAGGAGTATGCTTATCGGGCTTATAATGTCGAGGATCTGAAATCCTTGGAGGCTCTCTTAGCCGCCGAAAAAACTTAGGTAATCGTCGGCTGTCAGGGATAGCCATCATTCCCCCCGTTTTTCTCATGGACATCGAAGGGGATATTAGGGATCGAGACAGCCAGCTATTTCATGCCGATAGGCAGAAATTTCGAAATCCAAAATCAGCAATCAATAGAGGATTGGTTATGCCGAAAGTTGTTTTCCAGGAAGAACGTTGCAAGGGTTGTGGACTTTGTGTCCTGGCCTGCCCCAAAAAAAGTATCGTTATCGGTGACAAGCTTAACAACCAGGGTTTTACCGTAGCTTGTTTAGCCCCGGATGATCAATGCACCGGGTGCGCCCTTTGTGCGGAGATGTGTCCCGACGTGGTTATTGAGGTTTGGAAATAAAATTAGGCTGAAGGTTAGCCAAAAATATTTGCATTTTTGGCTAAAATCCGAAATCCGAATTTCGAAATCCGAAACAAATTCAAATGATCAAATTTTAAAATTCAAAACGTTTTTGTTTTGGTCATTAAGATTTTGGACCTTCGCGCTTGTTTCGGATTTGTTCCCTGTGGTCACTCCTATCCCGATTGTATCGGGACGGGTTCCCGGTTTCGTGCTTCGAACTTCGGATTTAAAGATTACACCGGTTCAAATGTCAGAAACAAGTTCTAAGATCGGGTAAGAAAAATTCTAAAAGCTGAAGGATGGTTAGGAGTTCCTATGTCAAAACCCAAGGTTGAATTGGTGAATGGTAATGAGGCGATAGCTCGAGGGGCTATGGCCGCCGGCTGCAAATTTTATTTCGGATACCCCATCACCCCCCAAAATGAAATCCCTGAATATTTATCCAAACACCTACCGGATATAGATGGGACCTTTATTCAGGCCGAAAGTGAAATTGCCTCCATAAACATGCTCCTGGGTGCCGGAGCCACCGGGGCCAGGGCCATGACCTCGTCCTCCAGTCCGGGGATTTCCTTGAAACAGGAGGGGATTTCCTATATGGCCGGATCCGAGATACCCGGAGTCATCGTCAACATGAGCCGTAGCGGCCCTGGATTGGGAGGAATTTCTCCGTCTCAAGGGGATTATTTTCAGGCCACCCGGGGAGGAGGGCACGGGGATTACCGGACCATCGTTCTGGCCCCTTTTTCCGTCCAGGAGAATTATGATCTGACAATAAAGGCCTTTGACCTTGCCGACCAATACCGCAATCCGGTGATGATCCTGGGAGATGCCTTGCTTGGACAGATGAAGGAGCCGATCATCTTACGCGATAATAAACCAGGGAAATTCGACAAACCTTGGGCTTTAACCGGGGCTAAAAACCGCAAACCCCAGTTTTTAAAAAGCCTTTATCTAAACGAAGGGGATTTGACCCAGCATAATTGGAAGTTATTTCAAAAATACCAGCAGATGAAGGCCGAGATCCAATATGAAACCTATCGGATCGAGGATGCCGATATGGTAGTGGTCTCTTTTGGATCCGTGGCCCGTATCATTAAATCTTCGATCAATATGGCCCGGGATAAGGGGATGAAAGTCGGGCTTTTTCGACCCGTCACCTTATACCCGTACCCGGAAGAAATATTGAGACGCCTATCCCAAAAAGTCCATCATTTCTTTGCAGTGGAATTGAATACCGGCCAGATGGTAGAGGATGTGAAGTTGTCCGTAGACAAAGGATCCCGGGTGGATTTTTACGGTCGGCCGCCCGGCTCGATTCCCACCCCCAATGAATTGTTTGATGAAATACAGAAAGTATATCGGTGAGAAGCATGAAACAAGTATTTAAGCGTCCCAATAGTTTAAGAGATGTGCCATTTCATTTTTGCCCCGGATGTCATCATGGGATCATCCATCGTCTGGTAGCCGAATGTATTGATGCTTATGATCTTAGAGAGAAAACCGTCTGCGCCGCTTCGGTAGGTTGCTCGGTATTTATGTATGATTATTTTGACATAGACGTCTGTGAGTCTCCCCACGGACGGGCGGCGGCGGTGGCTACAGGGATCAAAAGGGCCTTGCCGGAATGTTTCGTGTTTACCTACCAGGGGGACGGGGATTTAGCCGCCCTGGGCATTGCCGAAGGCGTCCATGCCGCCAACCGAGGAGAAAATATTACCATCATCTTTGTCAATAACACCGTTTATGGGATGACCGGAGGACAGATGGCCCCGACGACTATGTTGGGACAGGCGACAACCACCTCCCCGTTCGGTCGGGATTTTCGGAGGGAAGGATATCCGATCCGGATGGCCGAACTCTTGTCTATGACCGAGGGAACGGCATTCTCCGCCCGGGTAGCCGTCAATACACCCAAAAATCTTATGCAAGCCAAAAAGGTCTTGAAAAAGGCTTTTGAGGTCCAGCTCCGCAACCAGGGTTTTTCCTTTGTCGAATTTCTTTCCAGTTGTCCCACTAACTGGAAGATGTCCGCTGAACAAGCCAACCAGCGGGTCCATGACGAGATGATCCCCTATTTTCCATTGGGGGTTTTTAAGGAGAAATCGGAAACGGATATACTTTAAATTAGAGTTGAAGGCTCAAAGCTCAAAGTAATAGGTTGGTAGGCTTTCCGCCTTGAGCGATAAAGGAGATTTTAGATGTACTTCGATGTCATCATCGCCGGTTTCGGCGGACAGGGGGTCCTGTTATTGGGTAACCTTCTAACTTATGCGGCCATGGTAGAAGGCCGCCATGTTACTTACATGCCCGTTTATGGAGTGGAGATGCGCGGCGGAACAGCCAATTGCACGGTGGTCATATCCGATCAGGAAATCGGTTCCCCAGTCATCCATCATCCGGTAACCGCTGTAGTCATGAATAAGCCGTCCCTGGTGAGATTCGGAGCCATGGTCCAACCGGGAGGCTGGCTGTTTGTCAATTCTTCATTGATTGATGCCGCAGAAGGGGATTATTCAAAAATAAAAATGATTATGGTCCCCACCATTGAATTAGCCGCTAAGGCCGGGGACCCACGATTGGCCAATATGGCCATGCTGGGGGCCATGATCGAAGAAACAAAAGCCATCACCCAGGAGGCCGTGGTTAAAGCATTTAAACAGGCCCTGGATAAACGCTATCACAAGATGATTCCCATCAACACCGCCGCCATCGAGGAAGGTGCCCGATTTATCCGGGAGGGAAAACGTTAACAATTCGTATCAGAAAGCCGGATCTTCTCCCTGTAATAGGCTTGAGATTTAAAAAATATTTTTTAATAGTAAAAGGGAGAAAGTTGAGGGTTACCAAGGAATTGGTGTTTTGGAATCTTCGCTTTTTTCATGTTCGTTAGGGTCATTTACCTTAAAGGGAGATTTCAAAATAGCCATTTTTTGAGGTTCTGACACAATCAGATCAAACTCAAAGGTATTTAAAAGTTGAATCGTCTGGGGAATGGTGACCGGGGAGACGACCTTGACCCCATCTCGAATAATCCAATATGTGATTTTATAATCTGAATCTATATGTAAAATGATGACCGGGAGGTGCATGGGTTTTTTCTCTTTTCAATGAGATTAATCGAATAATAGGATTCCCCCATCTTAATCCTCCCACCATGAAAAGTGCGAAACAGGGGCTTTCACCAAATCCATTAAAACTGCGAGGCCGGACTGTTAATCAACGGGCATTCTTGACAGCGTGAAAGGCCTTGAGAGACGAAATAATTGAAAAGATCTTCAACCCTATAGGTCTCAAACTTTTTCCGATGGGCGGCCTTTCGTCGTTTGAGACAAGCCTCTTCCGATATCTTCAAATTACCCGGTTGAAAAGGACAATCAATGATTTTGTCCTGGTTTAAAGAATAGTATTCCTTAATCAACAATTCGGTATGGGTCATGGACTCCTCCTTCTAACTAATATTCTCCTTTCATTGTTCTTCTGGTTTGACTCGACGTTTTCTATTTTTTGGTTTCTAACCCATCATTCCCATAGCCGGTCGGTTTGGTTATCAAAAATGGAAAAGTTGGCAATCAGGGCTTCTTGAAGGAAAAGAGAGTCTGCCTGATCCTTGTTATAAATAAAATTACTTTGCAAAGCCTATGCCATAAAGCTAAAATATTTTTATTTAATTATTATAATGGGTTACCTTTTTAAAGATCAATCAATAGAGAAGGATTTGCACAATTTAATGTGAATGTGAACAATTTTTTTTCTAACAATCCGCTCAGGGATGGCAGGAAGGAATTCTTCGATCATACCCCCCCATTAAGAAGCTTGACAGGACCTTTGATTGTTCCCATAATAAGAATGAAACGGAAGATTCCTTGCACCAAGGTGCTGTCCCGCCGGAAGCGGGATTCCAGGCAAGGTTAATAATCCCCTCTCTAATCCCGCCAACGGCGGGACAATCACATCGGTGGCCTGACGGGGATGCGCTCGCTGTCTATGGTCTATGGGGAGCTTTAAAAAATGTTCAATTTTGTTCAAGGTCAAGAAAGACGATAATTTTTTCCACAGGAACACATTTAGTATTTGGAGGTTTAAAATTTGAATTGGACGTCGAGATTGGGCAAAAGGGGCATTTTTTCAAAGCGCTACTATGATTAAAGGATGGTTAGGGGGATCTACTATATTTTTGAGGAGGTGATTTTTTGGCAAAACATAAAAAGATTGAACGGGTACGGGAAATTGACCGGAGACGGCAACGGCGAGAAAAAAGGAAAAAATTAGCTGCTAAGGCTGGAAGGGAGGCAGCGGCTGCCGCTCCTCAAGCCTAAAATGATACAAGGCTGCAGGATGCAAGATGCCGGAGGGACGAGGGATGATTTTTCTAACATCGTCCAAGCGAAGCGGTCGTCCCTCGTCCTTCGTCCATTTTGCATCCTGCAGCCTGCATCAGGTATCCGGCATCGGGAATCGTCCCCCATCCTTTCATCCCGTATTCTGAAATCCGAAATCCGCAATCGAAAACCGTCCTGCATCTGCCATCAGCCGTCATCTCTCATTAACCGTATGCCCATAAGATTCTTCAATCGTTTTTACCAGACGAGTCAGCAGGACATTGACCGGCACTGGAATCCCATAATCCAAACCTTCCCTCATAACCACCCCATTGATAAAATCGATTTCGGTCTTATTCTTCTTCAGGATATCCTGGAGCATGGAAGAAACATTGGTACTGGTAAGACGGCAGACTTTTTTGACTTGGGTTAAAGGGTCGGGGTAGATAAACTCAACACCCTTCTTTTGCCCGACCAAAATTCCTTCTTGAACTGCCTCCTCTAAAATCTTTAGGGTGCCTGGAAATTCAATAAGTTTCCCGTTCTGTAAATGGGTTAGGGCCGTCAGAGCATTTATTCCGATATTGATCAACAGCTTACTCCAGATCAGGTTTTCAATCTTGGGGACCAGTTGGGTGACAAAACCGGACTCGCTTAATAACGCTTTGACTTGGTTTAATTGTCGGTCACCGGCAGGGTCATCGTCGTCTTTAAAGAATCCATATCCAATAAAGGTATCACCCTGCCCTGCGTGGCGTACATGACCCGGCCCCAGATCGGTAGCCCCGTGAGAAGTAATCCCGGCCAGGATTTTTTCTTTTGGAAGATAGTTCCCCAAAATTTCAACGTTGCCCACACCATTCTGAAGGGTTAATACAAAAGGATTCGGACCAATGCCTTGAAGAGTTTCGGCCACGGTACGGGTATCATAGGCCTTGACACAGCAAATGATCACTTCAGTTTGGGACAAATCCGACGGATCCAAAGTGGCAGGCACCTTGACTTGAAAGGTTCCTTCAAATCCCTCTAGGATCAAACCCTGGTGATTGAGGATCTCGACCCGCTCTCGGAGGTGATCCAAAAGGGTTACTTTATTACCGGCATGGGCGATCTTTCCGGCCAACAGACACCCCATGGCCCCAGGGCCGATTATACCTATTTTCATCCGCTCTCCATTTTAGTCTTACTTGATATTTTTACTATAACTATTATTTTTCTTTATGTATTTTATTAACCATTATTTTACTTAACTCGTCGGCTTCCATAACAAACGTATGTTCTGGACCTGGAAATTTTCCGGTTTCAACCTCATTCTTGTAAATTTCAACCGCTTCCTTAATCATTGGGAATAACTTAATGTATTGTTTTACAAATTTTGGAGTAAATCTTTCAAATAAACCTAACAGGTCGTTGGTAACCAAAACCTGGCCGTCGCATGCCGGACCGGCCCCGATTCCGATAGTAGGAATTTTTAAAGATTGGGAAATCAGACCGGCCAATTTATCGGGAATACATTCTATAACGATTGAACAAGCCCCGGCTTCTTCCAGGGCCTGGGCCGAATCCAACAACCTCTGGGCTGAGACCGCATCCTTTCCCTGGACCCTGAAGCCTCCTAATTGACCGGCGGTTTGGGGGGTCAGTCCGATGTGGGCCATAACCGGGATCCCGGCCAGGGTGATCCTCTTGACTGTTTCGACTACTTCTAATCCCCCTTCTAATTTCACCGCATCGCACCCGGCCTCTTTCATGAATCGCCCGGCGTTTCTGATCGCCTCTTCCCGACTGATGTTATAGGACATAAAAGGCATGTCACCAACTAAAAAAGCATAGCGCACTCCTCGGCGAACCGCTTTGCAATGATGGATCATCTCATCCATGGTCACCGGAACGGTGGACTCATACCCTAAAACCACCATGCCCGCAGAATCGCCCACCAGGATCATATCTATTCCGACCTGGTCAATAAAAGAGGCCATGGCAAAATCATAGGCGGTTAACATGGTGATTTTTTTGCCTTCTTTTTTTTTACCCATCAAATCTTGAATAGTAACCTTCTTTCGTTCCATAACTCCCTCCTGATCGATTGGAAAAACCAGTCGATGTTCAAAAGTTCTTTGTTCGAAGTTCGAAGTTTGGGGTATTGAAGTTTTCCTCCGAACGGATCACTAATTACTCCGAACTGGTGTCCAAAAAAAACCCCCGGACATAGTCCAGGGGTCTTTGAATTTCGTTTCCCCGTCCCAGTCCATCTGGTGGATCCAAGCGGTTAAAAATCTTTTGCGAGTTTAAGGTTACCTGTTTCGGGTTAAAAAATTATTAACCCCGCAACTCGTAACCCGTAACTTTATTTTAAACGCCCGCCGCCACCTTGGCGGCCTTGACCGTATTCTTCATCAACATGGTGATGGTCATTGGTCCCACTCCGCCCGGTACCGGGGTTATCAACCCGGCCTTTTCCTTCACCGGTTCAAAATCAACATCTCCGGCCAGGATGGCCTTGCCTGATTCGCTCATCCCAATCCTATTGACACCCACGTCAATAACCGCTGCTCCTTCTTTAACCCAGTCGGCTTTGACATATTTGGGCACGCCTGCGGCTACAATCAGGATATCGGCCCGTCGGCAGTGTTCGATCATCTTTTCCGGAGGTGTACCGGTATGGACTATGGTCACCGTAGAATTAGCCCCATCTTTTTTCTGCAGCATGATATTGGCAATGGGTTTCCCGACGATATTGGAACGCCCAACCACCACCAGCTCGGCGCCCTTGGTCTTGACACCGGAACGGACCAGGAGCTCTTGAATCCCAGCCGGTGTACAGGGAAGATAATCGGCCTCTCCGATCATCAGTTTGCCTACATTGACCGGATGGAATCCGTCCACATCCTTTTTGGGATCAATGGCGTAGAGGACATTGGTCTCGTTAACATGTTTGGGAAGGGGTAACTGTACCAGGATCCCGTGAATCTTTGCATCCTTATTATACTGGTCTATCAAGGCCAAAAGGGCTGCTTCGCTGATGTCGGCCGGTTGATTGTCCTGGATGGAATAGAACCCTAATTCTTTGGCTGTTTTTTGTTTTCCGGTTACATAGCTGACCGAGGCTGGATTTTCACCAACCAGGATAGTCACCAATCCAGGGACAATCCCCGTCTTAGCCTTTAACTGGTCCACTTCCCGTTTAAGTTCTTCTCGAATTTGTTTGGCCACTTCAGCGCCGCTGATAATCTTTGCTGCCATGCCTATCTCCTTTCCCCTTTGAATAAAATAAATTGACGTTACCTAAACCTAAAGTGATAAATTTGCAACAATCGACCAAGTTGGCTCTTGTGCTTAATTTATTTTTTATTATCAAATTATTAGCCTTTGCGTCAACAAAAATATGATTTACTCTCCTGCCAAATTATGCTATTAAATAAATTATGAGACTTATATTAATCAAGTGGTTCATCAATGCCCTGGCCATTTATGTTACTTCCTATCTGGTCAAGGGAATCGAGTTCACCGGAGCCGCGGCCCTGATTATGGCCGCCGCTTTGCTGGGTATACTGAACGCCCTTATTCGTCCCATCCTGATCATCCTGACTTTGCCGATCAATATCCTTACCTTAGGGCTTTTTACCCTGATCATCAACGGCGGCATGCTCTGGTTCGTCTCCCTCTTAATAAAAGGGTTTATCATTCAAGGTTTTTGGCCGGCGGTAATCGGGGCCTTGATGATCAGTATTGTCAGTTGGATAATCAATTGGGTGATACGCTAACCATAATAAAGAAACCGGATATCGGATGCCGGATTGAATGCAAATGAGGGACGAAAGACGATGGACGATTTTTCATCCCTCGTCTTAGCGATGCGATTGTCCCTCGTCCATCAGGCATCTAACATCTTCGAGAGGACTCATGGCTCAGATAGACGCTTTCTTTAAACTAATGAATGAGCAAGGGGCATCGGATCTTCACCTGTCTTCCGGCTCACAGCCGATCCTTCGGATTCGCGGAGAATTGGAACGAATAAAATATAATGTCCTTGAGAACGACGAACTGAAAACCCTTCTCTACGAAATCACCCCGGAGGAAAAAATCAAACAATTTGAAGAGACGGGGGATTTGGATTTCGCTTATGAAATTCCCGGATTGGCCCGGTATCGAGTCAACTTCTTCCGCCAGCTTTACGGGGTTGGTGCGGTTTTCCGGGAGATCCCAAGTAAAATTGCAACGGTAGAAGAATTAGGGCTTCCCATGGTCATTAAGCGGCTGGCCTTATTACCCAAGGGGTTGGTCCTGGTTACCGGTCCGACCGGCAGCGGAAAATCAACCACCTTGGCGGCTATCATCGACCATGCCAACCGTTCCCGTAAGGATCACATTTTAACCATAGAAGACCCTATCGAATTTGTGCATCCCAATATTAATTGCACGATCAATTACCGGGAAATCGGACGTCATACCCGATCGTTTGCCGCTGCCCTCAGAGGAGCCTTAAGGGAAGACCCCGATATTATTCTGGTAGGGGAGATGAGAGACCTGGAAACGGTTTCCCTGGCCGTTGAAGCAGCGGAAACCGGCCATCTGGTTTTTGCTACCGTGCACACGATAAGTGCCTCGAAGACCGTCGACCGGATTATTGAAGTCTTCCCCGCGGATCAACAGGCTCAGATTCGGGCTACGCTGGCTGATGCCATTCGGGCTGTTATCTCCCAGACCCTTTTTAAGCGAATCGACCGAAAAGAAAGAATAGCGGCGCTGGAAATCATGATCGCCACCCATGCTGTGCGTAATTTGATCCGGGAAGGAAAAACCTATCAAATTCCATCGGTCATTCAAACCGGGAAAAAATATGGCATGCAATCCTTGGATGATGCTATAATGGATTATTTAAAAAAAGGGTGGATTTCCGGAGAAGAGGCCTATAATAAGTGCATTGCTAAAGAAAAATTTAAACCTTTTATGGGAGATTTAGTCACCGATTTTACGGAAATATGATAAGAAACTGAAAGTTCAAAGCTCAAGGCATAAAGTAACTGCAACTACCCTATTGAAGAAAGGTTTTTCCTTTGAGCTTTTAGCTAATAATTATGGAATATTTTTATGCGCCTAGCTGAACTTGATTTCATCCTATCCAAAATCGTTGAGCATTTTCCTCAAATTTCGGATATTAATATGACGGTCGGCCGCCCCTTCCAGGTAGAGGTTCATGGAAACCTCGTACCCGTTCATTTAAATTTATCCACCAAAGTGTTAACACCATTTCAGACAGAGGCGATTGCCCTGAATCTTCTACGTTCGGACCCCAGAAAAATTGAAACTCTGCTCAAAGAAGGTTCCTGCGACTTATCCCATTCCATCCAGGATAAGGTGCGCTTCCGGGTCAGTGTTTTTTCTCAAAAAAATAATTATAGTATCATCATGCGCAAACTGCCGATCGAGATTCCCACTATTGAGCAATTGGGCTTGCCCTCGGTTTTTAAAAAAATGGCCCGGGACAAAAACGGGATTATCCTGTTCACCGGTGCTACCGGAACCGGAAAAACCACTTCTTTAGCGGCCATTCTTGATGCCATCAACGAGAGCGAACCAGTGCATGTCATCACCCTGGAAGATCCGGTTGAATTGGTTCATTCCCATAAAAAGGCCACTTTTAATCAACGGGAATTAGGGGCCGATTTTGATTCTTTTGCCCATGGACTGCGGGCCGCCTTGCGGCAAGCCCCCAAAGTCATCCTGGTGGGAGAAATCAGAGACCGGGAGACCATGGAAATCGCTTTAACCGCCGCTGAAACCGGCCATTTGGTTCTCAGCACCCTCCATACGGTCGATGCCACACAAACTTTGAACCGCGTTCTAGGCTTTTTCGATCAGGAAGAAGAAAGACAAATTCGGATTCGTTTGTCCGGAGCCCTTCGCTGGATAATAAGCCAAAGGCTCCTCCCTCGAGTCGATCAGGGGCGCGTGGCTGTTTTTGAGATCATGGTCAATAATATTCGGGTTCAAGATCTGATCCTGCACGGGGAATCGGAAGATAAAACCTTCTATGAAATTATAGAGACCAGTCAGCCCTTTGGGTGTCAAACCTTCGATCAGGATATCATTTCGAAATTCCAGCAGGGTCTCATTTCCGAAGAGACGTCCATGCTCTTCGCCTCCAGGCGGGCCATCGTTCAACGTGGACTGGACCAGATTAAAAGCCGTCGAGGTGAAAAAACTACCGATATCGAAGGTCTTGCTCTGGATAATGAATATCAGAAACAATTCTAATGAATCAGGAAGAATCACTTCATGAGCCGACTGTGGACAGGATCAGAAAATAATCCTTTTGCGGATCGAACGGTTTTGGTTGCCTGTCAATCCCCTTGGGTTGAACCTCTAACCAAGACCATTCGTGAGGAAGCCGGACAGCCCTTAATCGTTAAAAAAATGGAGGAGGTATTTCCCATTCTTCAATTTGGCCAACCTGAATGGTTTATCCTTTCAGAAGGTTTTGATGCCGATCCTTCCCAGTCAAACCCTTTGCTGGAATATTTGCAAAATATGCCTACAGGACAAAGAAGAGAAATTTTTTTAGTCTGGATCGGTACCAATATCAAGTCCGGAGATATCCTGTCTGCCTTTTCTTATAGTGTGAATTTAGTGATTCATCCCGACCAACTTTCGGAAATCGCCAAACAGATAAAAAAATCATGGTTGATGTGGAGGGATCTATACCAGGTTTTTGTTCAAATCCGTCTGCGAACGACCGGCTATTAACTCAATTCCGATGAATATAAAAACCCAACAACGGCAGCTCCGTTTACAAAATTGCCTCCAGACCATCCTGGAAGTGCATGAGTTTATGGGAGGACAGGCAATACACTTGGATATCATTCATCAATTGGAAAATCTGAGAGCATTGATAACCCATTTTCAGCCCGAACAGCTCAGCGAACAGGACCTGAAAAAGATTGAAGAATCCACCAATCATCTCCTTCGGGAATTGGCTAAGATTTTCCACATTAAAAAATTAGGCATGCTCTATGGCGGGAATTATCATTGAATTATTGCCGGTTGCGGTTTTTAGATTTCGGAATACAAAAAGACACGGGATGAAAGACGAAGGATGATTTTTTTTACCCCGCATTCCGAAATTCGCAATCCGAAATGGTCAACCCCACCGGGTTTTATAACCGCAAACCTGATCGGCCTCGATCATAAGCGTATTTAAGCGTCTCTCAACCTCCAGCCGCAAAGCCTCCATCTCCATTTCGGTGGACTCTTTAGGCACATTCAGGGGAGAGCCATAAGAGATAACCACTTCGCTGAAGGGCCAGGGGATCATGGTCTTGTCCCAGGTCTTTTCAAGCGTTACCGCCCGTCGGGCTGACCAGATGAAGGGAAGCAAAGGGACACCGGTTTTTTGGGACAACACCAGGAGACCCTTCTTGGCCTTATAACGAGGTCCTTGGGGTCCATCTAACACGGTGGAACAAGCCCGGTTCCCTTCTTTTAAATATCTGATCATTTGGATCAAGGCTTTTTCCCCTCCCCGTTTGGAAGAACCCCTTACCGGAATAACGCCGCATTTCTGGGCAAACCGGGCCAGATATTCACCATCCCGACTTTGACTGAACATAATCATGGGGTGAAACGGACCATAATAATAGCAGGAAAAAATGGAGGTCCGATGCCAGGTAACACCGATAACTTGGCGGGATCCTAAGAAGAACTCCTTATAAAGTTCCTCATGCAACATCCTTATACGACAGGTCCTGAACCAGGCTTTGAATAAAAGGTGAGCAAAGCTAATCAGGGCGCCCGTACCCCATTGCAGTGGCAAGGTCAGACCCATTTTGGTCTAATGTTCTCCCTTGGGGAAAGGGATTTTATGAAATTCCACCCCTTCTTCTTTTAATACTTTTTCCTCATCGGCCGTCGAAGTCCCTCGGATATTTCGTTTATCGGCAACCCCATAGTGGATTTTTAAGGCCTCTTTGGCAAATTCGGTCCCCACCTCTTCGAAATTCTCTTCAATATATTTATAAAAATGCCGTAATTGCTTAGTTGGACTGTCAACCGCTTCGTTCTCGTTGGAAAGGCGAGAGGAGCGTTTAATGGCTACGGGGGACAAGACTTGGTTGACCTGATTATCATCACAAACCGGGCATCGGATTTCACCGTTCCTCTTTTGTTGGTAAAAGGTTTCTGTATTCGAAAACCAGCCTTCGAAAAAATGATCATTGGCACAACGTAAATCAAGAACCATCATAATATTATGTTGTTTCTCCTCATTGCAAGGGGTCGAGGATTTCAGTGAAATACTTAAGGCAGAAAAATATTTTCCTTCGACCTCTTGACTCCCGGCCCCCTCGAGTCCTGTTTTTCAAATCTTCCCCTCTATCATTAGATCCTTCAACACTTGTCGAATATCCAAACCTTTTTCTTTGAGTCCTTGATGGCCGTAGTTCATATTGGCCTCCAGAACCATCCAGCCTTTTTCGGAAGTATGACATAAATCCAGTCCTACGTCATTAAAATTGCACCTCCGGGTGATCTGCCCGGCAAAAGCCAAGGCCTCATCCGGAATATCGCTGAACTCGATGGAAGCACCCTGGGCCAGATTGTTCCGAAATTCGCCCTGGAGGGCAATCTTCCAATATGATAAAATAACCTGATGACTGATAAGGATCACCCGCAGATCTCGATCCAGGGGAAGGTATTCTTGAATATAAGCCACGGGGGATCGGTGCAGATAACGTCTCAACTCTTCATGGTTATGGATCAAAAAAACCCCCCGTCCCATGGAAGACCCCCGAGGGATTTTGGCAATAAACGGAAATGGAAAATCTTTCTGAATCCTTTTTTTTTGTTGACCGAAATAGACCCGTGTCCGGGGATGAGGGATCTGTAATAATTGAAACAGCGTAGTCTGTTTGATCTTGTCGCCTGAATAAACATAGGTTTCCCGGCTGGGAAAAATTTTTTTGCCCATGGTCAAAAACAGATCAACATAAAGCTGCGTTGGATAGTAGACCTTTTCGGCGGCCCTGATCCTCTGTTTCTCCTCTTGACTGTAATCGGAAAAGTTAGGCCGGGTCTGGATGATCGTCACGTCCGGACACTCTTTAAACCGATGACTGAAAGTAATAGGGGATCCCTGGGTCATAATAAATCCGAAAAATTTAAGGAATAGGTCAGCCGTCTCGGCCGACCCTTTCCTATCGGCCTGTTGTCAGACAGGATGCCCGAGCTATTGATCTTTCTCTAAGGAGCTGTCAGTTATGTTCTGTTTTGAGCTTATCGAATAACCGATTTACGGGGATAATAACCGGTCTTAACAGTGGCATTGGGCCCAATGATGCATTTCGGTCCCAACAGCGTTCCGGGATTGGTAACGGAATTGCAGCCGGTCTCCGTTTGATCTCCCATAACTGCCCCCAGCTTTCTGAGGCCGGTGTCGTAGGTTGTGCCGCCGTCTTTGATTTTGATGGTATTTTTTACCACTTTCAAGTTGGCCAGTTTGGTCCCGGCCCCCAGATTACAGTCTTTTCCTAAAATACTGTCTCCGATGTAAGCAAAATGACCGGCTTTAGCTCCGTCCATCATAATGGAATTTTTCATTTCGGTTACATGACCTACCACACAACGATCTCCCACCAGGCAGCCGCCGCGCAGATAGGCCCCCTGCCGAACCTCGGTTTGCCGGCCGATATAGGCCGGACTCTGGATGAAGACCCCGGTTTCTATCACCGTTCCTGGTCCTATATAAATTTCCTTTCCTACCAGGGTAACCCCCCCATACAGGACAATGGCATCTTTCACTTCCTGATTTTCATAAAAAATCCTGAATTGATCTTTGGTGGCATCTCCGGGAATAATCGATAACCCCTCTTCCAAAAGCCGTCCCTGGGTTATAACGACCATTCGGGATAAAAAAGGGCCTTTGGATAATAGGCCTTCCAGATTGGGGTGAACCCGGGATTGTAAATAAGGTTTTATCCTCGGCAAAACCTCCCAGATCTGCTCAACACCGGAGAAGAGATCTTGGTGTTCCCAATCCGAATACTCAAAAAAGTCTTTTGGGTTGAACATACAAATTTTCCTCAAAAAAGTCGAAAACAAATAAGTGACGAAGTTAAAATAAAAATTTAATCCGTAATTGCTGACAGCTCAAAGCTGAAAGGAAAAACAATTTCTTTGGGCCTTGAGCTTTCTTCTTTGAGTTTTCAGCTACCAGATATACCGGACCGGTACTCCACGTTCTTTTAAATAATCCTTGATTTGACGGACGGTATAGGTTCCATAGTGAGTCATAGAGGCGATCAGGGCTGCGTCGGCCTTTCCTTCGGTTAGAACCTGACCAAGATGTTCCGGAAGTCCGGCCCCGCCGGAGGCAATGACCGGTATGGAAACGGCCTCGGAAATCAATGGGGTCAAGTTCATTTCATAACCTTTTTGGGTTCCGTCGGCATCAATGGAATTCAAACAAATTTCACCGGCCCCCAGTCTTTCCGCCTCTCTGGCCCACCACAAGGCATCTATCCCGGTCAATATCCGGCCCCCGTGGATGACCATCTCATAGCCGGAAGGAACGGCTGCATGAGGGGGAACTTTTTTTACATCCATTCCCAACACAATACATTGCCCGCCAAAGGCTTGCGCCCCCTCTTGAATCAAAGCAGGGTTATTGATCGCCGCGGAATTAATACTGACCTTTTCTGCGCCGGCTAAAAGGACCTGCCGCATATCTTCCAGACAGGCGATCCCCCCCCCTACGGAAAAAGGAATAAAAATTTCTTCAGCCACCCGCTGAACCACCTCGATCATGATCGCCCTTTTTTCCGCTGAGGCCGTGATATCGTAGAAGACCAGTTCATCCGCCCCTGCTTCATAATAAAAACGGGCCATTTCTACCGGATCCCCGATGTCTATATTATTTTTAAACCGGATTCCTTTGGTGGTTTTACCGTCCCGCACATCCAGACAGGGAATAATGCGTTTAGTCAGCATCCTTTCCCTCCCATTCGGAAAAGGCCTTTAATAAGGCCAGCCCAGGAGGCCCGCTCTTTTCAGGATGGAATTGAAGGGCTACCAGATTCCTAAAGGCCACCGCGGAAGGAAAATAAAATCCATAGTGGGTCCGGCCTAAAATAAGATTCTCTTCCCGGGGAACCGGATAATAGGAATGGACAAAATAAAAAACGCTCTCAGGCGGAATGGCTCGAACCAATGGGTGATCCCGAGTCCATTCCACCCGGTTCCAGCCCATGTGGGGGATTTTTAAATGTTTTCCCTCCTCGTCCCGGTGGGGATCGGGAAAACGAATCACTTCCCCCGGCAGGATTCCTAAACAGGAAGTTTGATTTTCCTGGCTGAATTCCAAAATGATTTGGGTACCGAGACAAATCCCCAGCAGAGGACGTCCGGAAAAAAAATAAGTTTTGATGGCTTTATCCAACCCGGTAGTCTGAATAGCCTTCATAGCCTCGCCTGCGGCACCCACCCCTGGAAAAATAACCCGGTCCGACTGCAAAACCAATTCGGGGTCGTTGGTAATCCGGCAGGGAATGGACAGGTTTTTCAAGGCCCGTTCCACACTGGTCAAATTACCCGCCTTATAGTCTATGATACTGATCATGGACTTTTTTTAACGCAAACACCCTTTCTTGTCAATGTCTTATCTTACCTTGCCCCCCTTCACTTTGCCATAACTATTTCAATTAACCCCACTTTCAAAATCGGGAGTGAAGGAGCTTTGGGGGGGTTGCCAACCTAAACCCTGTAAACATCGTTCCCCGGCTGAATATTGAAACGTCTTTTGAAAGCAGGCCGAAAAAAAATCCAATAAAAGCAGGGGTGAGTAGCTTGTTTTATTGGAACGGAAGCATTAGGGTCGGAATGATGCAGGAGTTCCCCTTTTGGACAACCCCCCAAAACCCCCCTCACTCCCGAGAAATCTGGTCTTTCAACTGGCCGGGTTGTCAAAAGAGAATGGGGGGCAAGCCTATCTTACCCTTCGGGAAATATAACAATAAATTCAGTCCCTTGCCCGGGAGAACTGTTCAGTCGAATCTTACCCCCGCGATCGGATATTATTTTTTGAACAATGCTCAATCCCAGTCCGGTTCCCCGATCTTTGGTGGTATAAAAAGGTTCGAATATTTTAGCTTGATCCATTGCCTGGATACCGGGACCATTGTCCCTAATTCTGATTTCGATACATGGCTCACCCATTTCGGTTTGATGATGGCGGGCTCCGATGAAAATCTCTCCGTTGGAAGGGACGGCCTGGAGGGCGTTAATCAGGAAATTCCACAAAACCTGGGACAACTCTCCGGTTGATATTTTAAAGAAAAGATTGGGTTCGACATCCAGTTTCCAGGAAATGGTCTGGGGGGATTCTTTATTTTCTCTAATCAGGTCAATCGTTTCAAGAATGATATTTGAGATATCGAGCCGGGATTCGATCGTCTGGACCGATCTGGTAAAGGCCAAGAAATCGTTCATCAATAAATCCAATTTGGTTACTTCCCTGGAAATAATTTTCAGAAGACGTTCCCCTGTCCCTTTTTCTTTATATTCATCCCTCAAAACCTGAATCGATCCGCTGATGGAAGCCAAGGGGTTTTTGACTTCGTGAGCAATCCCGGCAGCCATCTTCCCCATTAAGGCCAAACGATCCACCTGACGCAAGTGGTCCTCCATGGCCTTGATTTCAGAAATATCCTTAAAAGAAAAGATATTCCCTATTCCGTAGGACTGATCTTCTTTAACCCGGTTAAAGGAAAAACCCAACCTTGCGACCGACCCATTCGGATCTTCGTAGGAGGTTTCCTGTCGGGTTACTTCGGCAAGCGCATTCGGACCTGGGCCAAGATCCAGATCAGGAAATACCGTCGTCAAGGGCTTATTTATTAACTCACCTGAATTTCGACCTAAAATTCTCTCCCCGGCCCGATTGATGCTTTGAATCTTATTTTCAAAATCTAAGGTGATCAATCCGATGTCCAGGTTTTCAATAATAATACGGTTCAATTCTTTTAATTGAACAATATTCTTCTTTTGAATTTCAATCTGGCTTCTTTGCACTCGGGATTGTTCGGAAAAAAAACTGCTTAAATAACCGGTAAAAAAGAATCCCATCCCATTCATAACGATTTGATAAATAAGATATCTCTGTGAATAGGATGGCGGTTGATCCGTCAGTCCATAATAAAAAGGGATTTTCCCCGTCCCTTGAAGCAAAAGGAGGAGGGCGTACAATACGCCCGCATAACTCGCCGCCAATATTCCGCCCAAACGAAAAAACAGGGTGCCGCTGGCTAAAATAACCAGAAAATAGAGGTACAGGAAAAAACTCTCAATGCCGCCGGTAACATAGACCACGGCCGTTACAAAAAGTCCATCAATGAACAACTGGAAAAGAGCGATCGGTTGGATAGCCGCTCTCTTTAAAAGGAAAAAGATATAGAGGATGGAAAAAAAATATTGCAGCGCAATTAGAAAATATAAAGGAGGAAAAGAAAAAGGAAATAGAAAAAGGTTCTCTTTTTCGTGAAGGAAAGCGGTCAGCAAAAGAAAGAGGGAAATGAAAACCAGTCGCCACAGAATAAGCCATCGGGTTTTTCTTGAGAAATCTTCTTCAATATAAAACCAGTTCCTTGAAGAAATTTCCTCCCCCGAGCTGAGAGGATTACTGGAAAAAGGGGGTTTCATAGACCGGATTTCTCAATGAATCAAGAAGAATTTTCACCCTGTAATGGCTTCTCCCATTTTAAAAATCGGGAGGTACATGGAAATGACCAGCCCCCCGACAATCCCCCCTAAAACGACCATCATGATCGGCTCCATCATGGAAGTCAGGGTACTGACAGCGGCATCCACATCATCATCGTAAAAATCGGCAATTTTATTAAGCATGGTATCCAACTCCCCGGAAGCCTCCCCGACCCCGATCATCTGGGTTACCATAGGGGGAAAAACTTTGCTTTCCGCCAACGGTTCGGAAATCGTCCTTCCTTGAGCAATGCTTCCTCTGGCTTTATAAATAGCCTTTTCCACCACCTTATTCCCGGCGGATCTGGCCACAATGTCCATGGCTTCTAAAATGGGCACCCCGCTGCTGACCATGGTCCCAAAGGTCCTGGTAAACTTGGCCACAGCCACTTTTCTCAGTAACATGCCGAAAATCGGCAGTTTCAGGGAAAGATCGTCCATCAGGTATTTACCTTTTTCTGTCCGATAAAACTGGCGAAAAATAAAAATGAAGGCCCCGGCCCCAAGAAAAATAAAAATGATGTTGCCACTCACAAAACGGCTGAGAGCGATTACAATTTGGGTAGGAGCCGGCAGGGCTTGTCCCACTTCGGAAAACATCTTTTCGAAAATCGGGATGACAAAAATCAAAATAACCGCCGTAACAATCACCGCTATTCCCGTAACAACCGCCGGGTAAACCATAGCCCCCTTGACTTTCTTTTTGAGTTTCTCGCTCTTTTCAATGTAACTGGAGAGGCGGTTTAAAATCACATCCAGTATACCGCCGGTTTCCCCGGCTTCCACCAGATTAATGTAGAGTTGATCAAAGACCCGGGGGTATGCTTTTAATGCTTCAGCGAGAGATTGACCGCTTTCCACATTCCCCTTGACCTGATTAATGACATTGGAAAATGCAGCGTTTTCTTGTTGAGTGGCCAGAATATTTAAGCATTGGACTAAAGGGAGGCCGGCGTTGATCATCGTGGCAAATTGCCGAGTGAAGATTACGATTAATTTTTTGGGAATTTTTTTCCGGAAAGTCAGTTTTTTAGCCGATTCTTCCCGTTTTTCCTGAATACGACCAGGGAGGATTCCCATTTTTCGAAGCTGCAAACGGGCAACGGCTGGATTATCGGCCACCAGTTCCCCTTTTTTCTTTTCCCCCTGTTTTGATTTTCCTTCCCAGTTATAGGTCGGCATAATCGGTTCCTTTTAGCGGAGAAACTTATTAAGTCGCTCTGAAAAGTTAACTCCTAATGGATCAATCCTGACCGCTGCATAAAAAGTCCATCTGTGGTGTTGCACTGCCCCCTTCTTCATTGCGGGGTACTTCTATGAAACCCTCATTTCTTAGAATTTCTTCGCGTACACTGCAACCCTCAGTCCCACCCTTTCAGGATGGGGGCCGGTTTGCCCGCCTGGTCTCTGGAGTTTTTTACTGGTCCGCCCCTTTGATGACTTTTTACGAGTTTATCAATCCTTATCCGTAACCCTGATGACTTCTTCCAGAGTGGTAACCCCTTCCAATACTTTAGTTAATCCGCTCTCCCGGAGTGTCTTCATTCCCTCCATACGAGCGACTTTTTTAATTTCGGCCGCAGAAGCCCTTTCAAAAATCAGTTCTTTAAGTTTTTCAAAAAAGGGCAATACTTCATAAATGGCGATCCGCCCTTTATACCCTGAAAAATTGCAGGACGGACATCCGACGGTTTCCGACAGGGTATGGACGGTTGGATCTAAATTAAATTCCTTCAAAAGATCCGTGGACGTTTCTACCTTTTTTTTGCAGTTGGGGCAAAGTTTTCGAACCAACCTTTGGGCCACTACCAAATTGACCGAAGAAGCGACCAGAAACGGTTCGACCCCCATATCCAACAATCGGGTAACGGTATTGGAGGCATCGTTGGTATGCAGGGTGCTCAGGACCAGATGCCCGGTTAAAGCCGCCTTGATGGAAATTTCCGCCGTGTCCTTATCCCGTATCTCACCCACCATGATAATATCGGGATCCTGGCGAAGAAAGGAGCGCAATACATTGGCAAAAGAAAGCCCGATTTCTTCGTGAACCTGAACCTGATTGATCCCAAAAATATTTAATTCAACCGGATCCTCGGCGGTGGAAATGTTTTGGGTGGTTTTGTTTAATTCACCGAGGGTGGAATAAAGGGTCGTAGTCTTACCGCTTCCCGTAGGACCGGTCACCAGGATCATCCCATAAGGCTTATGGACCGCCTCATTAAATTTGGTCAGGGCCTCCGTTTCAAAACCGAGTCGTTCCAGATCCACTTGGAGGTTCGTTTTATCCAGAAGACGCAGGACGACTTTTTCTCCAAACAAGGTCGGCAATACCGAAACCCGAAAATCCATTTCACGGTTTTCTCCAAAGCGTAATTTCAACCGGCCGTCCTGGGGGAGCCTCCTTTCGGCAATGTTCAGGTTGGACATTATTTTTAAACGAGAGATCATGGCATTTTTCAGCTTTACCGGGGGATTCATGATCTCATAGAGGACGCCGTCAATCCGATATCGAACCCGGAAAGCGCGGTCATAGGTTTCAAAATGGATGTCGCTGGCGCCCCTTTTGATGGCATCCACCAGCAGGAGATTGGCCAGTTTGACCACCGGGGCCTCTTTGGCGGCGATCTCTAAATTAACTTCATCGAGATCTTCTTCGGGATGAACAAAATCCACTTCCAACTCTTTAAGGTCTTCCAAAGCCTGAGTCAGGGTGGATGTCAGACTGTAGTGTTTGTCCAGGGCCTCCCTAAGATTTTTTTCCGTGGAAAGAAATAGTTGGATGTTGCTTCCCGTCAAAAATTTCAGATCATCCAGGGCAAAGATATTGGAAGGATCGGCAATAGCCATCTTCAGGGTGGCCCCTTCTTTGCCGATGGGCAGGATTTCATATTTTCGGGCGATATTATCCGGGATCAGGTCGGTCAAGGACGGGTCGAACTCAATCCGGGAAAGGTCGATGATCGGCAGTCCGAATTGCTTCGATAAAAAAAGCAAAAGGGTCTGCTCATCGATAAACCCTTTTTCAATTAAAAGGGTGCTGATTTTAGGCTGCCCACCCCGGCGTTTTTGTTCTGCAAAGACCTCATCCAGTTGTTTGGCGGAAATCTTTTGTTCCCGGAGTAATAATTCCCCAATGCGGTTGCTTTTTAACATAAAAGTTTGGATTCTTCTTTAATCAAGATGGAAGCAATGCTCCAAGAGGTTGAAAGTTCTATGAAATTAATGGCTTCAGGAGTTCGGTAAACGGTTTTCCCTTGAGCCTTGGACCTGGTAGCGCCGCAACAATTTGATCTCTTGAGTCTTTTTTTGGTTGCCTGGCGCCCCTCGAAGGAGCCTGGTGGTTATTTACCAGCCCGATATTATTTTAACATTTTTCATAAAAATAATTGACATTTTAAAAAAAATAATATAAACTGTTAAATTTAAGGAAAGGGGGTGATTATCATGGTTTGTTCAACCTCAAAAAACGGAATTGCCTGCACCTTCATGAGCCCCAAGGGGTGTTCGTTTAATGGAGGATCTTGCCATCCTATTATCGAACAATGTGAAGGCTGTGACCGGAGCAAAGGATTCGAAAGCGGAACCTATTGCCTTTCCTATCCCGATCCTTCCCAAAAATGGAAATTAGGAAACTGCAATTTAGCCACTCACATAAAAAAAACCCCGGTCCAAGCCGCCGCCAAGATGAATCCATTGAAGGCCTCCAAACGCAGCGCCCGATAGGTTTCCTTGTTGGAACCGAAAAAACCCCTGGTGCCATGAGCCTTCTTGCAAGCCCAAGAAGGCTCACACCGGCCGGGAACCCCCCGTATAATACATCCAAAATCCATTATAGCTCAAGCCTGAAAGCTGAAAACAGCTTTTTTTATTTTAAACCTTGAACGTCAAACTTTTTTCTTTATAGCTCTCGAAGAACCTTTTCTAGCCGATCCATCCCTTTTTCAATTTGCATCAGGGACGTGGCATAGGAAAAGCGGACACAGCTCTCTTCCCCAAAGGCCGCCCCGGGTACCACGGCAATCAGGGCTTTTTCCAACAGGTAATCGGCTAAATCCAAAGAATTCTTTAATATCCGATCCCCAGCTTTTCGTCCGTAATAGCTTGAGAAAGCTGGAAATATATAGAATGCCCCCTGGGGAAGGGTCGTTTTCACACCCGGCAGGGCCTTCAACCTCTCGGCGATATAGACCCTTCGGCGATCAAACTCAATCACCATTTGTTTAACAAAGTCCTGAGGACCCATTAAGGCCGCCACACTCGCTTTTTGAGCAATGGAGGTCGGATTGGAAGTGCTGTGGCTTTGTATCATATCTATGGCTTTAATTATTTCAGCCGGTCCCGCCAGATAGCCGATTCGCCAGCCGGTCATGGCATAGGTCTTGGAGGCCCCGTTCACGATAATGGTCCTCTCTTTGAACCGGGAATCGAGCATGGCCAAATTGGAAAAAGATTGATTGTCAAAAAGTATTTTGTCGTAGATGTCGTCGCTGACCACAGTCAAGTCTTTTTCTAAGATCACCTTTCCCAAAGCCTCTAATTCTTTCCTCGAATAGACCGATCCGGTTGGATTGGAGGGACTGTTCAAGATGATCGCCCTCGTCCGGGCGGTAACCGCCGACTTCAGTTCTTCAGGGGTTAATTTAAAGCCGTTTTCCTCTTGAGTGGGAACAATGATCGGGTTGGCCCCGGCCAGGAGGATCATGGGCGGATAGGAAACCCAGTAAGGGGCCGGAACGATCACATCATCCCCGGGTCCCCACAAAGCCTGGGCAATGTTATAGAGGGCATGCTTCCCTCCACAGGTCACCACGACTTCATTGGCCTTATAATCCAATCCCAGATCTTCTTTAAACCGAAACACAACGGCTTCTTTGAGCTCATCGATTCCGCTGACCGGCGTATATTTGGTAAAGCCTTCCCGAAGGGCCTGAATAGCGGCTTCCTTAATGTGTTCCGGTGTGTCAAAATCAGGTTCTCCGACCCCGAAACTGACGATATCCAGGCCGGATTTTTTCATGGCCTTGGCCTTGGCATCGACCGCCAAGGTCAGGGATGGCTTGATCTGTCCAATCCGCTCCGCTATTTTCATATTCACATCCTCCTCAAAAAAAACTGTTTTCACCGCCGAGACGCTGAGACCGCAAAGAAGTTAATTTATCGATAGCCGATGAGAGGTCGGCAATCGATAACCTTCGCTACCCTCCGGGTAATTAGTTGGCCGGAGGCCAGAGCTGTTTTATTCAATCCCGCCTCTCACGGGATTGAACAATAATGATTCTCTCTGCGTTCTTTGCGTCTTTGCGGTGAACAAAAATTTTTTCAAATGAATAAAAAATTCCCGGTTTCCCTTGGCCCCTTGAATCGGGGATTCAATGGTTCCCAAGACCGAAAAACCAATTTCATTACAAAAATGGATCAAATTTTCAACCACGGTCTTCCGGTCCTCATCATTTCGCACCACCCCCCCCTTTCCCACTTTCCCCTTCCCAACTTCAAATTGGGGTTTAATCAGGGCCACGATTTCCCCCTGGTCCTTCAGGATGGGGACCAAAGGGGGAATAATCAATTTCAACGAAATAAATGAGGTGTCTATCACGATGAAATCCGCCGGTTCTCCAATGTCGGTCGGGGTCAGAAATCGGGCATTCTTTCTTTCCATGACCTTTACCCGGGGATCCTGACGGATCTCCCAGGCCAATTGGCCATAGCCCACATCGATGGCATAAACCCGTTTGATCCCTCTTAAAAGCAGACAGTGACTGAATCCCCCGGTGGAGGCCCCGATGTCCAAGGCGATCCGGTCTTTGACTTCGATCCGAAAACTCTCCAAGGCCTTTTCTAGTTTGACTCCCCCGCGGCTTACATAAGGGTGTTCCGCTTGCCTTACCTCAACCGGGAGATTGGAATCCACCGTCTTACCCGGTTTGGCGATAGGAATCTGGTTGACTCGCACCATCCCGGAATAAATCAAAGCCCGGGCCTTCTCCTGAGAAGAGGCCAAACCCTTTTCCAGTAATAGCCGATCCAATCGAATCTTAGGATTTTTCGCAACCATGAAGTTCTTCCGTCATGACCTTATAAATTCCTTCCGCATCCAGCCCGTACAGATTCCGTATCTTTTTGGAAGGACCTTGTTCTACAAAACTATCGGGGATACCTATGGAGCGGACCCGTATGCCCTGGGTCTGAAACTGATGGAGCTTCTCCATGACCCCACTCCCCAAGCCCCCCTGGGTCATGTTCTCTTCCACGGTGATGATAACGGAAAACTTCTGGGATATCTCGGTCAACAGCCCTTCATCCATGGGTTTTAAAAAACGGGCATTGACCACCATCGCTGATCTTCCTTGTAAGGCCAGCCGTTCAGCCGCTTCCATGGCCGGATAAACCGTATTCCCGATTGCCAGGATGACCAGATCCTCCCCTTCTTTTACAATCTCCCATTTCCCCAGGGAAATCATCTGAACCTCTTCACTGATGGTCACCCCTATTCCGACCCCTCTGGGGTAACGAATCACCACCGGACGGTTATAGGTCATGGCGGAAAAAAGCATGGCCCGTAATTCCCCTTCGTCCTTTGGGGCCATGATCACCAGATTGGGCAAGGCCCGCAGGAAAGAAAGATCAAAAAGACCTTGATGCGTTGGCCCGTCCTCACCGACAATCCCGGCACGATCCAGGGCGAAGATGACCGGAATATTCGGGAGACAAACATCCAGCAGGATTTGATCGTAGGCCCTTTGGATAAAGGTGGAATAGATGGCCACAACGGGTTTTAGACCCTCCAAAGCCAATCCGGCGGCAAAGGTTACGGCATGCTGTTCAGCAATTCCCACATCATAAAAACGTTGAGGAAATCTTTGGGCAAAGAGGTTTAATCCGGTGCCTTCGGGCATGGCCGCGGTAATAGCCACCACTCCCGGATGTTTTTCTGCCAGGGCCACCATGGTTTTTCCGAACACTTCGGTATAAGTGGGAAACTCAGACGGCTTCTTTAAACTCGGATCATCGGCTTCGAGATCAAAAGGACCAACGCCATGGAAATAGCTGGGGTTTTTTTCCGCCGGTAAATACCCCATGCCTTTGGTGGTCAAAACATGAACCAGAACCGGGGCCTGGATATGGCGGATATTTTCGAAAGTGGCGATCAGGTCCTCCACCCGGTGGCCTCGTACCGGTCCCACATAATCAAAGTGTAAAGCGGCAAAAAGCATCCCCGGAGTAAAAAACCCGGTAAATGAATCTTCACTTTTTTTGGCCCACTGAACCAGATTCTCCCCAATACCCGGGATGGATTTGAAAAATGACTCCATTTCCCTTTTGAACTGCACAAATCCTTTTCCGGTCAGGCGTTTGCTTAAAAAAGAAGAAAGGGCCCCCACATTCGGCGAAATGGACATCTCGTTGTCGTTCAAGACCACGATCAGATCCTTGTTAAGATGTCCGGCCTGGTTCAGTCCTTCAAAAGCTTCTCCCGCGGTCATAGATCCATCGCCGATAACGGCTATGATTTTGGAAGGTTCCTTTTTTAATTCCTTGGCCGCCGCGATCCCCAATCCGACCGAAATGGAGTTTCCGCTGTGACCGGTATCAAAAATATCATGGGGGCTTTCCTGCCGCTTGGGAAAACCGCTTAACCCCCCAAAAGTCCTCAGGGTAGGAAATTGATCTTTTCTACCGGTCAGGATTTTATGGGTATAGGACTGATGCCCGACATCCCAAATTATCTTATCTTCGGGGCTCTTAAATACATAATGGAGGGCAATGGTCAATTCAACCACCCCCAGGTTGGGAGCCAGATGGCCTCCATTTTTTGAAACGGTTTCTATAATCAGTTTCCGAACTTCTTCAGCCAACTGCTTCAGCTGGGGCATGGACAGGGATTTCAGGTCATTGGGACCTAAAATAGTATCCAAAAGGGAAGTCCGGTTTTCTTCGATGTTGATTTTTATTTTTTGATCCATATTTGATCTATCACAATTGAATCAAATTCGAATTTCGAAGCACGAAACTCGAAACAAATCTAAAATTCAAAAACCACATTGTCTAATTATCCCCGATCGTTCACACAACTCCCTTAGCAAGGAGAGAGAAAAGGTGGGGGTGGTTTTGGATTTTGATCATTTGAATTTGTTTCGAATTTGGAGTTTCGGATTTCGGATTTAACTTGACCTCTCATTTTTTTCATTTTGGTTCGTTTGGAAAAATTCACCTGTCTCTGGAAAGGATATAAGTCCCTATTTCAATCAATGACTGCCCCCTTTTACCGAAAATCCGGATATCTCGCTTGGCTTCATCCAATAATTTATTCCCCAGGATTTTGGATGGTTCCACCCCTATCAATACCGGAAAAGTGGCCTTGGCCTTTTCTTCATCCGTCCCTGTTTTTTTTCCCATGATCTTGGCCTGCCCTTCCACATTCAATAAATCGTCTTTGATCTGGAAGGCCAGACCGATTTTCTCTCCAAATTTTTTTAAAGCTCGGATTTCTCCGGGTGATCCCTCTCCTATCAGCCCTCCGCAGACCAAAGAAGCCTTAATCAAGGCCCCGGTTTTATGGTTGTGGATATATCTTAACCAGGCCATAGAAACCTTTTTATTCTCGGCCTCCAGATCGGCTTCCTGCCCGGCCACCATACCCTGGATGCCGGCCGCTCCGGCAATCTCCCGGATCACTTTAATTCGGATCTGGGCCGGAACCTTCTTCATGACCTCCTTACGACTCAGCAAAGAAAAGGCTTCGGTCAGCAAGGCATCACCGGCCAGGATAGCCGTGGCCTCACCGAATTTTTTATGACAACTCAGTCGCCCTCTTCGATAATCATCATTATCCAAAGCCGGGAGATCATCATGAATAAGCGAATAAGTGTGGATATATTCCAAAGCACAGGCCGCAGGCAAGGCCTTGTTCACTCCCCCTCCCACAGCCTTGCAGGCCATCAAACACAAAATCGGCCGGATCCGCTTACCTCCGGCAAATAAACTGTATTCCATGGCCTTTCGGATCCTATGGACATGCCTATCTGGAGGCGGGAAATAGGACCTGAGCGTCCCATCGACCAATTCCTGAAATTTCTTAAGCTCGATAACCGGCGTATTAACCAACTTAATCCTTTTCCTCTTCAAAGGGAAAGGGCTGGGGCTGCAAACTCCCATCTTCGGATTTAAGGAGAATCTCCACCCTTTTTTGGATCTCGGCCAGTCGTTCGGAACAGATTCGGGAAAGCCGCATCCCTTCCTCAAACAGTTTCATGGAATCTTCCAAAGAAAGGTCGCCGCCTTCTAATTTACTAACGATCGTTTCTAATTTTTTGAAGGTGTCTTCAAATCGCTCCTTGGACAAAAGAACCTTCCTCCTTTTTTCTGGTCTGCTCAACCAAACAATCCATTTCCCCGTGAGCTATGAACACCCGAATCTCCTGACCGGGATGGGCGTCCTCCACTTTTTTTACCAAACTTAATTCCGGCAAGGTCCGAACCAGGGCATAACCCCGATCCAGGACCCCCCAGGGGCTCAAGGCCTGAAGGGTTTTATTCTGAGACTTCAGAACCATCTGGGTTTGTTCCAGTCTTCTGCTCATCAGTCCTTTTATTTTAAGTTTTTGTATTTCCAGACGGTTGTTTCCGGCCAGGATCTTATCCTGGGGGTTCCTTATCAATAATTTTTCCTGAATCCAACCCAGCGTATCCAGTTTTTTCCCCAGGACCCCTCGAAGGGCCAAGCGAAGACGGATACCATAGTCATCCAGTCGCAAGAAAAGATCAATCAAACGTCGGCGGGGATCTCCGATTCGTTTCTGAAAATGAAACAGTTTTTCTTCATAAAGATCTGTTTTTTGAAGGACCTGCTGAACCAGACGATCCCGGAGCTCCCTGATTCGGGATTCCCATTCCGCCTGAGGTTGAATCAATAACTCGGCTGCCGCCGAAGGGGTTGAGGCCCTTAAATCAGCCGTAAAATCGGCGATGGTAAAATCCACTTCGTGCCCGATGGCTGATAGAACAGGAATGGAAGAAGCGGCAATGGCCCGGGCCACCCGTTCTTCATTGAAAGGCCAAAGGTCTTCAAGGGAGCCTCCCCCCCGAGCCAAAACAATGACCTCTATCCCTAAAGAAGACCGGTTCAGATCTCTGATGGCTTCCTCAATTTCGAAAGAGGCGGCCTCTCCTTGAACCAAAACCGGGTAGATATAAACTCGAATGTTTCGGAAGCGGCGATATAGTATCCTCAAAAAATCCTGAATCACGGCCCCGGTCGGAGAGGTGACCACTGCCACTCGCCCAGGCAAAAGGGGCATCGGTTTCTTTCGGCCCGGGTCGAACAAGCCTTCTTTGAATAACCGTTCCTTTAACTTTTCAAAGGCCAGTTGAAGGGCCCCCCAACCCTTCAGTTCCATTCTTTCGATGATAATTTGGTATTCCCCCCGGCCGGCATAGACACTTAGACGGCCGAAACAGAGAACTTGAAGCCCGTTTTCGGGCCTGAAGGAAAGTCCCGACTGCCCGGATTTAAAAAAAACAGCCCGTATCTGACTCGCTGCATCTTTCAAGGTAAAATAGCAATGCCCGCTGGGAGGAATCCGAAAATTGGAGATCTCCCCTTCCAGCCAGAGGAAGGGAAATTCTTCTTCCAACAGGTCTTTTATCTCCTCGGTCAGCCGGGTAACGGTATAAATTTTTTCCGGAAAATCCATATGGTTATCATTTTAAAGGAAAATTGTTTTTTTAGCAAGGATTTTTGATATTCCAAGTTTCCTATTATACTTTAACTGAACCGGTCAGAAGTCGAAAATCATTTTTCCGGGTCATTTCGGGAAAGCCGGAATCCAGCATTTTTAAGTAATCAATAATCTTCCGGGGCAAGCTTGGTGACGATTATTTACGAGTTCATTAAGAATTAATGAGTCATCGAAAGTAACTTGATTTTCACTCCCTTCCTATGAGAAAATCCCGAATCTGAAATATAACTTTTTTTATAGTGAGGTTTCCATGACCGGGCTTCGTTCAATCGGAAAATTTCAATATCGGACACCGAATTCATTAACCGAAGTGCTGAAGATTTTGGAAATGCCGACCCTTGCCGGCAAGATTCTTTCCGGGGGTACCGACCTGATTTTGCAAATGAAACAGGGGCTTTTAAGTCCTTCGCTGATAATCGATGTAAAGCAAGTCCCCGAACTGAATAGACTGGAGTGGGACCCACAAAGGGGGTTACGTCTCGGCGCCGCAGTGCCCCTCAGCAGACTGCTGGCCTTCACCGAGCTGCCCAAGGAATTCAGTCTGCTGTTACAGGCGTGCTCCCTTATAGGGTCCATGCAGATAAAAAACCGAGGCACCGTCGGGGGAAATATTTGTAACGCCGCCCCTTCGGCAGATTCGGCCCCTCCATTATTGTGTTTGGGAGCCAGGGTCATTTTGGCCTCCAGCCAGGTCACCCGCACCATGACCCTGGATGACTTCTTCCTGGCACCGGGAAAGACCGCTTTAGCCGAACATGAACTCCTCTTGGAAATAGAAGTCCCGATGCCCCCCGCTCCTTCGGCCGGTTGTTACTTAAGACATACCGCCAGAGAAGAAATGGATATCGCCGTTGCCGGAGTGGCCGCTTTTTTAACCTTATCTTCGAAAAATGGGCAATTGCAGTCCGCTCGAATCGCCCTTGGGGCCGTGGCGCCTACCCCTATCAGGGCCTATGGGGCGGAAGCGACTCTGGTCGGCAAAGCGGTAACGCCGGAACTGATTGAACAGGCCGCTGAACGGGCTGCCGGGGAAGCGGACCCGATTTCGGATTTGCGCGGTTCTTCGGAATATCGACGGGAATTAGTGCGGGTACTCACCCGAAGAGCCTTGAGGAGTGCGTGTAAAGAACTCGGTATTAAGGTTTAGGATAAAAGATCAAATTCTTACATGGTTAAGTCTGAGAATTTATCTTTGACTTTAATTTTTGTTACGGGTTACGGGTTGCGGGTTTAGAAATCGAAATCCTTTCTCTAAAAAACTCGCAACTCGTAACCCGCAACTTGCAACAGAATAAGTTCAAATATCTTTGGTCAGCTTTAAGGAGCGGAAGAACCATGAAAATCAATGTCAATGGTCGGGATTACAAGATCGCCGCCAAGCCGTGGCGCACCTTATTGGAGGTGCTTCGTTATGAACTGGGATTCACCGGAACCAAAGAAGGCTGCGGCACCGGAAGCTGCGGTTCCTGCACGGTTCTCATGGACGGCAAGGCGGTCAACGCCTGCCTGGTCTTTATTGCCGAGGCCAAGGGGAAAGCCATCACCACGATTGAAGGATTATCCCGGGAAGGAAAACTCCATCCGCTGCAGCAGGCCTTCATCGATGAAGGTGCGGTGCAATGCGGTTTTTGCACTCCGGGAGTGATTCTTACGGCCAAAGCCTTTCTGGATTCCAATCCGCAGCCTTCCGAATCTCAAATAAGAGAAGCCATTGCCGGTAATCTCTGCCGTTGCACCGGCTATGATAAGATCGTACGGGCCATCATGAACGCTGCTCAGGCAGCAGATAAAGGGAGAGTCTAATGTCGAAATATTCCGTGGTCGGTCGGCGTTTACCCAGAGTGGACGCTCTCAGCAAGGTGACCGGGGAGGCCGTTTTCAGCGGCGATATTGCCTTGCCCCATCTGCTTCACGGCAAGGTGCTCAGAAGCCCCTATTCCCATGCCGTAATCCGTCGTTTGGATGTAAGGAAAGCGCAGGGCCTGGATGGGGTCATGGCCATTATTACCGCCTCGGACGTACCTGGATATAAAAAAAGGAGTGAACTAACCTTCTCCGAACTACCGCACCTGGCCAAGGATAAGGTGGTCTATGCGGAACAACCTGTGGCGGCAGTGGCGGCTTTAAGCAAGGAGATCGCCGAAAAGGCCCTGGACCTCATCCGGGTGGATTATGAAGCCTTGCCCCCGGTCCTCGACCCGTTGGAGGCCATGGAGCCGACTTCGCCGTTAATCCATCAGGATCTATATACCAATATCATACCCAATCCCGAACCCGGCAAAAAGGACCGGCCCAGTAATATTGCCTATCACGTGAAAATCAATAAAGGGGATTTGGAAGCCGGATTCAAGGAAGCCGATATGATCCTGGAAAACACCTATCGTACCCAAAAGGTTCACCATGGATTTATTGAGCCCTTTGCCGCCGTGGCAGCCGCAGATGCTAACGGGAAGGTGACGGTCTGGACCCAGAGCCAGGGCCTGTTCATAGCCCGGCAGATGATTGCCCAATTCCTGGACTTACCCCGAAACCGGGTTAAAGTGATTCCCGTGGAAATAGGCGGCGCCTTCGGGGGTAAAACTTATCAGCCCCTGGCCCCCCTTTGTGCCCTGCTGGCCATGAAATCCGGACGCCCGGTCCGGATGGAGATGACCCGGGACGAAGTGCTGAAAGACAGCCGCCCGGCCCCCGAATCCATCATTACCGTCAAGATGGGCGTTACCGATCAGGGCACCATTACGGCCGCTTCAGCCGAATTAATCTATGATGCTGGGGCCTTTCCGGAAATGTCCCACGGTATGTTCACCAGCAGCAATGTATTTTGTCAGTATAAAATTCCCAATTTAAGTCTTGACACCAAAGACGTGCTCACCAATAAGGTGCCCTCGGCTTACTACCGCGCCCCGGGGATTCCCCAGGCCCACTTTGCCATCGAATCCCATCTGGATATTATCGCCCGGAGACTAAAAATGGACCCATTGGAACTACGTATTCAAAATGCGGCCGTAAAGGGGGATACGCTGCCTAACGGGGAAATATTACCCCGGGTGGGATTTAAGGAAAGCCTCGAGAAGATGGCGGAGTATTTGAAACAGAAAGGAAATTTAACCGGCAGGAACCGGGGCCGGGGCATTGCCTGCGGGTTCTGGCACGGTGCCGTGGGAAGCTTCGGGGCTTACATCCAGGTCAACAACAACGGCTCGGTAAACCTGATCCTTGGCATTACCGACATTTCCGGCAGCCGCACCAGTATCGCTCAAATCGTCGCCGAAGAGCTCGGACTTCCATTAAACAAAGTAACGGTGGTCATCGGTGATACGGAGACCGCTCCCTGGGCGACCATGTCGGTAGGCAGTCTGACCGTCTATTCATTGAGTACTGCGGTTTACCGCGCCTGTCAGGATGTTAAGGCCCAGATGGGCTCTCTGGCCGCAAAAAAACTTGGGGCGGACCCTTCCGAGATCGAATTTTCCAAGGGGCTTTTTCAGGTAAAAGGAAATACCGAAAAATCCATCTCCTTTACGGAAATAGCCAGATCAACGGCGATGACTTTCGGCAAAGGACCCGTCTTAGGACGAGGCGCCTTGGACGGGCTTCCCCCTGCCCCTACCCTATCCGTTCACGCAGCGGACGTGGAAGTTGACGATGAAACCGGGAAGGTCAGGATCAAAGCCTATGCCGTGGCCCAGGATGTGGGCTTGGCGATCAATCCCCTTTCCGTTGAAGGCCAGATCCAGGGCGCCGTCACCCAGGGTATCGGCTGGGCCTTGATGGAGAACTATATTTTTGAAAAGGGCGTGATGCAGAATACCACCCTTCTCGATTATCGAATGCCTACCGCCACCGATGTTCCCATGATCGAGGTCTTGATCGTTGAGGTCGGCTCTTCCAGGGGGGTTTACGGTTTAAGACACGTGGGTGAGCCGCCCATGATACCCGTCCTGGCGGCGGTGGCCAACGCCGTTCACAGCGCCACGGGAGTAAGATTCAAGGAGTTGCCCTTGACTCCGGAGGTTGTATTAAAGGGCATAAAACAAAGGGACAAATAATCCTAACCAGGGATATTTGAAATTCTTGAATTCAGAATCCAGGAGTCAGAATTGAAGCTCCCTGCAACAAGGTGCAGTCCCGCAGGGCGGGATTCCAGGCAAGGAAAGGGTTTATTTGTTGTAGTTCGCTCGCTAACCCACGCAGCAAGCTGCGGGGAATGCGCTCGCTATTCCTGTTCAAAATGAGAGCGAATCGTTGCTGAGGTTTGATATTTTTTTCTGAATTCTGATTTCCGGCTCCTGAATGCTTTCTATGAATATCCCGATTATTTCCGCAGGTCTTGAAAAAATGGGCACTCTGGTCAAAATAGCCCCGATTTTACAAGAACAGGTCAAGATTCCCGACAAGGTGGAAGTTCAGGGGAAAACCATCGGAGAATGCCTGGACGATCTTATCCGGCAATACCCGGAAATTAGAAGCTGGCTGTTTGATCCTAATGATCTGCTTCGGGTTTTAATCACCATCAACCATGAGGCGATCTTGGCTTTGAACACTAAAAGCCATCTGTCCAGGACCCTCAAACCGGACGACGAGATTCGAATACTGGCCGTTTATGCAGGGGGCTGAACAAAACCGAAAAGGGGCAGGCCCTATTCACTGTCCAAATTGAAAGGTCCGAAAAAAGTTTATTGCCTTTCCTTTTTCCTTCCCGAATTTCTATTTTCATCGTTGTCAACCCAAAACCTGTGAGCCACCTTCCCCCAGCTGAACCTTGAACTGTCCTTGGAAAGCAGGCCGACAAAAAAATCCAAAAAAAGCAATAGTGATCAGCTTTCTTCAGTTCAACGTTAACATTAGGGCTGGTATGATGCAGGAGGTCACCTTTTGGACAACCATAAAAAAAGCCCCCTTACTTCCGGGAAAACAGATCCTTCCACCGGGCAAGTTGTAAAAAGTGAAAGGGGGCGAGTTTAGGCAATGGATTGACATCAATGGTGGTAAATGATACGAAACAAAGAAGACTGTTTTCGATGTCTCTAACCAAATCAAAGGAGGGGTAACCATGGAGTATAAACATATTATTTATCAGCCGGGGAAAGTGGCACGAATCCTCCTCAATCGTCCCAGATTTCTGAATGCCCAGAGTTATCTTTTGCTGGAAGAGGTGGATTCGGCCCTCAAGATGGCGGCCAAGGATCCGCAGTGCGGCGCCATTGTCCTCTCGGGTCTTGGCCGGGCCTTTTCGGCGGGGCACGATATCGGAACCGAGGAAGACAAAGAATACAAACAACAGCAGGGGTATGCCGTTCGCGCCGAACAGGGGTTGACTCCCTGGTTTGAAGATATGCGAAAAGTTTATATCGAATTTTGCCTGGCCTGGCGTAACCTGCCCAAACCCACCATAGCCATGGTCCATGGATATTGCATCTTCGGCGGCTGGATGGTGGCTGCCTCTATGGACATTATCTTCGCCGCCGAGGATGCTCAATTTCTTCCCGGTTTCGTCGAGTATTTTTCCGTACCATATGACATAGGACCCCGGCGGGCCAAGGAAATCCTTTTTGAACACCGTTTTATGACCGCCCAGGAGGCTTTCTCCTATGGCTTCATCAATAGGGTATTTGATCCGGAAACCTTGGAGAAAGAGACCCTGGCCTATGCCGAACGGGTGGCGGAAAACTACCTGGACATTCCTTACTGGGTGAGACTATGTAAATTCTCCATCAATCACATGGAAGAAACCATGGGTCTAAACGCCGAGGTCGAATCGTCCTTTAATAATTTCTGTCTCATGACGGCAACGCGGACCGGAACCATGGCTCCGCCAAGCGAAGGCGGTTTTGCCAGGACCAACATAGCCAAGAAAAATTATGAACTTTCCCTGCCCTGGCTGAAAAAAGCCGGCCTGAGCAGAAAAGACTAACCAAACATATTTGAATTCTTGTATTAAATTAGCTTGTTGAAACAACTGCTTTCACCGCAGAGACACAGAGAGCGCAGAGAAAAAAATTCTCCATTGCAGGTGAGAGTCCTGCAATAGAGAAGCTTCGCTGCCCTTTGGGCAATGATTTGGCCGGAGGCCAGAGGTGGTTTGAACAATCCCGCCTCTCACGGGATTGTTCAAAAAAATCCCTTTGCGTTCTTTGCGGCTTTGCGGTGAATAAAAGTTCTTTTTTAAAAACTTAGAGTGTTTACGAATAAAGGAGGTCACCAGTATGTCTGACACCGTTTTGTATGAAGTGAAGAACAACATAGCCTATATTACCCTTAACCGACCGGAAAAATTAAACGCCTTCAATCTGGAAATGAGTTTTGCCCTGCGGGACACCTGGAAGCGTTTCGAAAAAGATGATGCGGCCCGAGTCGCCATCTTGAGCAGTAATGGCAAGTCCTTCTCCGTCGGGGTCGATCTGACGGATGAAGATCGAACAATGGGAAAGGCCTGGGAATACCACGAGGCCTACCCCTTGAATGGCACGGACCTTTTCAAGCCGATCGTCGGAGCCGTTCGCGGCTACGCCCTCGGATTGGGGTACATCATTTCAGTGACGGGATGTGATATCACCATTGCCTCCGAAAATGCCGTTTTCGGCTATCCGGAAAGCAGAGCCGGTGTGGCTCAGATCCCGCCTCAATATGCCCCCTATATGCCTTTCAAGATCGCCCTGGAATTCATGCTCCTCTCCTGGAAAGGCGGACGCCTGATGAGTGCCAAGCGAGCTATGGGATTCGGCTTGGTCAACGATGTCGTGGCCGATGCCGATTTGATGAATGAAGCCGAAAAATGGGCGGACCTGTTGAAGCAGGTCCCACCACTTTTTATTCGGTCGGTGAAATATGGGTACTACACCCAGACGGAACGGTCTGCCCGAAAAGTGGAGAGAGAGTATGTGGACTATGTTTTGCCCCAGGAATTGAGCGAAGATCGGCAGGAGGCCGCCAATGCCTTTGTCGAAAAAAGAGAACCGCATTTCAAGGGCAAATAAAAAGATACCAGGGTTAAGATTTACTTTATTTTTATATTAGGGGTTGGAACAGACCAGACTATTTCTATTGCCCGACTCACAGTAGCCGAATAGAACCCGGAGCTAACCCGCAGATCGTTTGCGAAGGGTCTGGGTTGAGCGACTGGATAGATTTTGTGCCTTACGAATTTTTGTTTTTTGGGCCGGTCGAAACATCCAAACTTACCCTTCTGATTTAAACAGCTTCTAATTTTGAATGGGATTCAGCTAATAACTCCTTAAAATACGAATATATTTTTTTGTTTTCATTTGCAACTCCGCTAATAATCAGTTATCTTTAGAGAAAGAAATGATAACGGCCGTTCACAAAATCGGGAAATGAAATGAAAGAAGAACCTTTGAAAATACATAGTGAGACCCTTTTTGAGGCGGTCTTGAATACCGTCAGTGACGCCATCACCGTAATCGACAAGGATTTGAACGTCCTTTTCCAGAACGAGGCCGTCCAACAAACCTACGGGCCCAAAATCGGGGAGAAGTGTTATGCAGCTTACCGTGGGCGCCAGGAGCCTTGCGAAAACTGTATCATCCTGGATGTCATAAAAGATGGAAAACCCAAAAGAGCGCTTCGGGACGTTCAACTGCCCGACGGCAATATTCTTTGGATGGAGGTTTTTTCAGGACCCTTTAAGGATAGGCAAGGAAAGATCATCGGGGCCACGGAGGTTGTTCGCAATGTAACGGAACAAGTCCGGCTTTCCGAAGAGTGCGTCACCCTCCGTCGGGAGATGGAACGCCAGGCCCAGTTTAATAACATCATCACCCAGTCCAAAAGGATGAAAGCGATCTTTCGACTCATCGAAAGGGTGGCCTCCACCATGAGCTCGGTGTTGATTACCGGGGAGTCCGGAACCGGGAAGGAGCTCATTGCCCGGGCCATTGTTTTTAACTCCGACCGAAAGGACAAGCCTTTCGTAACGGTCAATTGCGGGGCTATCCCGGAAAACCTGCTCGAGTCGGAGCTTTTCGGTCACGTGCGCGGATCATTTACGGGGGCGATTAAGGATCACAAGGGCCTCATTGAGACGGCCGATAGCGGCACCCTCTTCCTTGATGAAGTCGGAGAGATCCCTTTACCGGTTCAGGTCAAACTGCTTCGCTTTCTCCAGGAAGGGGAAACCCGCCGAGTCGGAGACACAAAGGTCCGAAAATTTGATGTCCGAATCATCTCCGCCACAAACCGTAATCTGGAAGAGGCCATCCGTGACGGGATATTCCGGGAAGACTTATTCTTCCGTTTAAATGTGATCCCCATTTTTCTGCCTCCGCTTCGGGAAAGAAAGGAGGACATCCCTCCCCTGGCCAATCATCTTCTTCAGCGTCTTTGTGATGCCCATTCCCGCAATGTGACGGGGATCTCATCGCAAACCCTCAGGGCATTTATGACCTACCCCTGGCCTGGAAACGTGAGAGAGATGGAAAATGTGATTGAATATACCTTACACCTCACCGACGAAGGGAATCCCATTCGACCGGAACAGCTTCCCCCAAAACTGTTGTCTAAAACAGAGGTTTCCTGGAGTCCTCAGGATTTTGTCTCTATTGAAGAATATACCAAACAGTCCATCCAAGCCTTGCAGAGCGATCATTCCGAAGACCAAATTGCCGAGAAATTGGGCATCAGCCGAAAAAACTTATGGGAGAAACGAAAAAGATGGGGTCTGGTGAGACCTGAAAAAGCCGTTTGATCTAATCTTGACCAGTTTGTAAAAAGTCTCCGAAACCCGAGTTACGTCATTCCGGTCCCGCATCAAGTGCGGGATAAACTCCAACCGGAATTCTTCTCTGTGGTGAAGCCATGGGTTATCTGCCCCTATGTCCGATCAGATAGTTCCCGTGCCCCAAACACACATAGATTATAAGTATAATGTCCCCGGAATACCGCACATGTGGTCTTCTGTCAGGCCCTTAGTGGTGCACTTTGAACTGGAATCTGCCTTTCATCGAAATAAATTGGTATGGTGTCCCCTGATTTTGTATTTTGCCCTGATTTGAAAAGTTCGCAGGGTCAAATCTTAAATATACATAAATTTCAAGATTTCTTGCTGCCTTGAATGAGAAAACATGGTGACACCTTACTAGTTTCTTCGTACTACCGTAATGTCTTTCTTTTTCCGTAACGCGCCTGCTCGTCTTTCAGATCAAATCGGGTACTTCTTTCGGCTCAGTTGTATTCTATTTAAAGTGAACGTCATACTGGGGTAGGTTTCATGCGACCTCTGGTCATGTGTACATTTAAGATTTGATCCTCGGCATGCGACCACCATTTTCAGGCTTCATAAGTCAAACGGAGACCTGTCCCCTTTATTATTTTGTTAATCTCTCAGATAAACCCAAAAAATAATCGCTTAGCAAAAGAAAAATAATTTTAGTTGCCCCTCTTTTTTTCATAATTAATAAGTCTGCCATCGTAGGGTTGAGTGAATATAAATATCCCAATTGATCCTTCACGAATTTTTCAAATTTATTTATTGCAGAAGTGGATCTATGTGCAATAGCGTTCCTGATTATACGAATCTCGAATAGTTTATCTGGAGAATCGATTAACTTTTGAACTCTTGAATTTGCTCTAAAGAAATCATTAATTCTTTGTTTAACTAATGCTGAATCAAGCCAATCTAAGTATTCTTTATCCCTTTCACGTCTAGTTGCATTGATTTTTTTAAAAGCATCATTCTTATTTCTTTGACTTGTAATTAAAGGCTTAATTTCATATCCTGATCTAGTTTTTCCAACACATAGACATCTCAAAAAGTATTCTTCACTAAAAACTTCCCAGGACACAACAAGTCGAATGAAACAACCTTCAATATGGGTGTCACGCTCTAGACTAGCTGGCTGAGATGAAAGCCCAAGGACAATCCTGTTCAATTCTTCAACTTCTTTTTTGAAATGAAAGAATATTGATGTTAGAGAATAAGCCATATCACTTGATCAGTTTAGCAATTTCTTTATGTCTAAATTTGCGCTGAGCAACATTACCAGTTGCTTGTTTAAATTTCGACTTGAAAACTGGATCATAATCTGGCCGTATATATTTAACACTGAACTCTTCTAATGAGATAATACTTTTTTCAATATCAATACTACCTGTTTTTTCTTCCTCTTGTCCTTCAAATCCAAATAAGCGTGCATATACTACAAGGAATATAGAGAAAAACATGAATTTTGGTTTAAACACATTTTTTATATGTTGTGATTCAAATAAATTCCCTAAAACTGTTATTACAGAATTAAAATTATTGTAAATTTCCTTTTTTATAGGAAGATCATCATCATACTCACCATACATTCTATCGACTGCAGGGGAACTTGCTGATTTAATTCCTTGCATTAATGTATAAATGATATCAGATACAAGTGAGGCATCAGCCATCCTTGCTATCATATTTGGCGTTAGTATTTTAAAATCTATCCAAAAAGTATGATATTCTGCTGCGATTTCATAAATCAAAGTTTTCATTTCACCTGCATAAAGTGAATTTCTTTTTTCTTGAGTATTAAGTGGTAGGCTGAAAGAATTTAACCGAGAAAAAATCGAGATAATGTCACTTTCTGAAGCCCCTTTTACAGAAATAAAAGAGACTTCAAAATCTTCTATCATTTGTTGTTCACTTCTAGGAAGCTGGCTGTATGTCAGTCCTACAAAGTTTTCGTCAAATATATTTTTCGATAAATTAAATTCATTGTTATAGAATTCCACAATTGTCGATATTCTCTGCTGGCCATCGATTATTTCTTTTCGTCTTTTACCTTCATCATTTACAAAATCTCTTAGGTAAATTGGCGGCAATGGAAAATTGTTCATAATAGTGTCAATAAGAGCAGTTTTTGCTGTCAAAGGCCACCCTGTCCTTCTCCGCTGATATTTGGGTTGTATTGAAAGTTCTCGGCTTTTGAGAAGCCGTACAATGTCTAAAATGCTATACATTCTTTGTGATAGTTGAATTTTTGCCATGTTTTTTTACCCCCCTTGTTGCTCTCATTTATTGATAAACATAGCCAAGATCAATCCATGTTTCTATGCGTATGCTATAAATAGGGACGTTTTATTGGAAATTATATTATTTTATGGACACCTAATCCTGATTTATATCAACTACATCGTACTTATATCAATATGCTTAAAGGGTTGGTATCGCTCAATTCTTTCTATAAAGCCTAAAGAGTCTAAATTCTTATTAATGCTCTCCGGGTCATGTCGTGGGCAAAAATAAAAAATTCCTTCATCCTCTCTTCTAATGCAAACTTCCTTTATATATGATGGTGGAATAAAGATATCGGTATCTGTAAAGGGGCCACCCATTAAAAGGCCACCCATTAAAAGGCCACGGTCAAGAGAAAAAGGTTCACCGTAAGCAAGAAAGGGTAAATTTTTTCTTGCAGGGTATGAACGTGTTAGA
>MGQB01000019.1:0-12625 GCA_001797675.1 Deltaproteobacteria bacterium RBG_13_43_22
ACTCTATTCCCTGGTCGATCGTTGGATGCAAAACGAAAACTCTATCAATCTATTGTTCGGCGATTTGGCGAACTTGGAATTGTTCCATCCGATATTTTCATTGTGCTTAACGAGCCATCACTTGATAATTGGGGTATACGTGGCGGCGTGCCAGCCTCTGAAATTGATTTAGGATTTAAGCTGGACGTTTAAACCTCTAACAAACTTGCTCCACCAGATTCGGGTCACAAGGCGGCCCTCACTGGTGAGCAATGCGTTACCCGTCAACAACTATCGGAGGTTAGTATGCCACCCGATTTATGGACGCTATATGCGCTTATGTTGAAAAGCCGCTTGTTCGAAGAAGCCGTTGCAAAACTCTGGCACGACGGTTTGATCTCCGGCGAGATGCACCTTGGAACAGGCGAAGAAGCCATTATTGCAGGAGTCGTCGCCAACTTGAGGGAAGGTGACGCCATGGCCTTGGATCATCGCGGCACCGCTGCCTTGCTCATGCGAGGCGTAGACCCTGTCCTTGTTGCACGCGAATTGCTTGGTTATCCTGACGGTTTGTGCGGCGGTATGGGCGGGCATATGCACCTTTTTTCTAAAGAGTACTTGGCTGCCTCTTCTGGGATTGTCGGGGCAGAAGGGCCAGCAGCCGCAGGCTTTGCGCTGGCAGCACAGTACTTAAGACCGGGTTCGGTCGCCATTGCCTTTTTCGGCGACGGTGCCATGAACCAAGGTATGTTGATGGAATCAATGAACCTGGCTTCGGTTTGGAATTTGCCCGTATTTTTTGTCTGCAAAGATGACGGCTGGGCCATTACCACCAAATCCGTCGAGGTGACAGGCGGGGGTTTGAATGAACGAGCGCAAGGTTTGGGTGTCGCGACTGTTGAGGTGGACGGCCGCGATGTATCCGCGGTGTGGGAGGCTGCCCATATAGCAATTGAAAGAGCCCGTTCCGGTCAAGGGCCGACCTTCCTACATGCCCATTGCGTACATTTCGAAGGTCACCTTTTGGGCTTCCCAATGGTGCGGATCGCAGACCATCCGCTTCGAGAAATGCCCGGAATCGCCATTCCACTCACCCTGTCCATATTGCGTCCTGGCGGTGCTCCCTTGCGCGATCGCCTGGCAGGATTAAGAACCGTTGTTGCGTCGGTCCTCTCGACGATGCGCGATCCACGCCGTGATTCAGCCAACGATCCAGTAGCGCGGGTACGTGCAACCCTAGAGTCGGTCCCGGTGCGGTTGCATGAACTGGAAGACCAAAGTCAGAAAGAGATAGATCATGTGTTTGCCTCAGCCCTAATGGAGGTGCCGTCATGAGAAGCATGCTGTTCACTCAGGCTATCGATGATGCGCTTGCCCAGGCCATGGCGGATAACCCACGCATTATTCTGTTTGGTGAAGACATTCCGTTACTGCGGCGTAACCTACTGGTACGGTTCGGGCCCGGGCGCGTGCGAGGTACCCCCATCAGTGAGAGTGCCTTCTTGGGAGCAGGCGTAGCTGCCGCCATGGCCGGTCTACGCCCGGTTGTTGAAATGTACATGGTAGATTTCCTCGGAGTGTGTGCGGATGCTCTGCTCAACCACGCTTCCAAAATCGAAGCATTTTCAGGCGGCAAATGGACTGCGCCCGTTGTGGTGCGCGTTCCTTGCGGCGGAGGTTACGGAGACGGTGGGCAACACGAGCAGTCTTTGTGGGGCTGGCTGGCACATATTCCAGGGCTGACCGTATTAGTTCCGTCTACGCCAGCCGATGGGGGCGGGCTAATGCTGGCTGCTCTACAGCACGATGGTCCGGTCATCTTTCTCGAGCATAAACTCCTCTCAGAGACTTGGCTTGAATTCTTGGGTTCAGGAGCGCGAAGCACGGTTCAATATGATGTTCCCGCAGATGGAGCAAAGGGCCCCGTACCTCAGAATTGGGAACCCGTCCCTATCGGCAAAGCTTTCCTCCGCCGGGCAGGGGGTGATGTAACAATCGTCAGCGTGGGAGTGGGCGTGCACCGTGCTCTGGAAGCCGCGCAAGCTCTTGAAACGGAGGGGATTTCAGTAGGGGTGCTGGACTTGCGAACCGTCTCTCCGCTGGATAACGCAGCAGTCCGCGAAGTAGTCGCACTGACTGGGCGTCTGTTAGTGGTAGACGAAGATTACGAGGGCTTTGGTCTCTCAGGTGAATTGTCGGCGGTGGTCCTGGAGGCTGGCATATCTTGCAAGTATGCCCGTGTCTGCACTCAGACAACCATACCTTACGCCCGGCAACTTGAAGATCAGACTCTCCCCAGCAAACTGCGTATTTGCGCCGGTGTTAGACAGTTGATGCAGTGATTGTCAAAAGTATGCGAAGACAATATCGGCTAACCAATTGCTTGCAGCGGATCGTGGCAAAAGGCGGCCGCTCCTGCTGAAGCCTGTGTTGGCCCTTCACCCGTTTTCCCATCGTATTAATTCGCTTCTTCCTCCGGCTTTCGCTCGAAGGTGTAATTGCCTTTGAAAAATTGATCCCGGCACCAGTCGATTTTCCGGTCATCATCCAGGACCATATCCAGAAGACGAACCGCCCCCATCAACCGGCCCAGGAGATCCAGTTTCTCCTGGATCATATAGGAATTGTGTTTTTTAAGTTCTCCTTTGACCATATCGCCTTTTTGATTGACCGCGAAGCCTATTTTTTTCAGGATGGAGGCAATCAGTAAAGCCCTGCGGGACCGGCGGTCGAGGTCGGCCGCCCCGCCCTTGAAATAAAAGGTGATATAATTATTGTTGATATTCTGGCCGCAATAGGTATCCAGGGTGGCGAAGTGGTACCCCAGACGGGAGCTGAAGTTCAAATATTTGCCGGAGACCACGGCATAACTGGGACCGCCCATGTCCCCGTCCTGTTGTGGGTCATGCAGGATGCTTTCCATCAAAATGGACCCGAAGCCGCTCCAGCTGATCTTGTTCTGGCCCAGCCATTCCACCCCTTTATGGGTCATTCCCCGGAACAGGGCATTGAAAGGCACGGAAAGGACCTGTTCAGGCCGGACTTCCCTCTGATCTTGACCGATATTAAGGCCTTCTCCCAAATCCACCATATAAATATTCAGGGGCACAAGGGAGCGAAAACGAACCGAAACGTTTTTGCCATCCTCAATGGTTTCTCCGATCTGAAACATCTCCTGCATGGCCATTTCATGGGCGAAACGGATAATATCATGAATCGTTTCACAGGACTGAGGATTGAAATTTTCCTGTTTGGGGTCGATTAAATGCAAAGGGGCAATTTTTTGCAAAATAGTCTGCAAGACTTTATAAGTCGGGCTCCCCTTCATGGGATTGTGGGGTTTCCCTTTTCTCAGAAGGGTTTCAATCCTGCCCTGAAAAACGATGCCCCTGGTGGCATCCACGGTGATTTCACTGCCATGGGGAATCAGGGCCGTCGCATTATCGGTCCCTACCAGGGTGGGGATCTGGAATTCCCGGGCCACCGATGCCATATGACCGGTTACACTGCCCACATCGGTAATGATGGCCCTTACCCGGCCGATGATCGGCACATAACGGGGCGAGGTCTGAGGGGCAATCAAAATAGAACCTTCCGGGATATTCAGGAGATTATGGTCCGATTTGATCACATAGGCTAGGCCTGAGGCCACCCCGTTGGAAGCCGAAGCCCCGCCTTTCAGTAAAACAGGAACCCCCTTTTCCTCCTGATAGGACTCAAGGGAGGGTTTTGAAATAGCCTGTTCCGTAAATCGCAAAGGCCGGGCCTGAAGGACATAAAGACGCTTGTCCTGGTCTATGGCCCATTCAATATCCAGAGGGATTTTATAATGTTCCTCCAGTCTAAAGGCGAAATGGACCAGCAACTGAACCTGGGAATGGGTCAGACAGGGTTTATCCATAAAGGCGTGGGCCACCGGTTCCTGTTTGATGCCTTGAACCGGATCCGAGAAAAGCCGGGTATCTTTTCGAACCACTTCTTCCTTTTCAATATGCCGGTTCGATTTACTGATCTGATAAAAATCGGCCGCCTGGGAACCATCGACCAGACTGACTCCCAGTCCCCACAAGGCACTGATCAGGATCACCTCATGGCTGCCGTCATTGGGGTCCAGGGTGTACAGGACCCCGCTGGCCAGGGCATTGACCATTTGTATGCAGGCCACACTCATGACCACGTCTTGGTCCAGATACCCTTTACTGCGTCGATAATAAATGGCCCGGGGATTGAAAGTGCTGGCCACCACCTCTTTGTAAGCCTCGAACAAGGTTTCCTCAGTGACATTTAGGACTGTGGAATGCTGTCCGGCAAAACTGGCTTCCGAATCTTCACTGGTGGCACTGCTTCGGACGGCCAGTCGCAAGGGTTCGGTTGTTTTTTCTTTCAATTCCTCAACCGCTCGAAGGAGTTCCTGTTCCAGATCGGGTGGAATCTGACCTGAAAGAATGAATGAGCGAATATCCTCACTGACTTGCATGAGTTTTTCCGTATCGTTGACATCGAGGTTCTTTAATGCTTTTTCGATCCGTTCGGGGAAGTGATTATATTCCAAGAAAACCTGACAGGCGTAGGCCGTAACGGCAAAGCCCCGGGGGACCGGAAGCTTGACCCGGTTTAAGATCTCACCCAGATTGGCGGCCTTCCCGCCTACCTCGGAAACTTTTTCCTGCCCGATCCGCTCCAGAGGCAGGACTAGACGAGTCTGAGGGATTCCTTTTTTGGTCTCTGGTCCTTGACGGATCTCCGGACCCACTTTTTCCACGGCCTCGAACAGGTCAAGAAATTTCGCCCCGGTCAGGGCATTGAGGTCCTCGGCAATACGGCAGGCGGATTCGATCAGGTTTTCGGCTTGGGCCCGGACATGGTGCAAAGACACCGGCTGGTCTTCATAGAAAATATGCTCCAGATCGGTAATGATGTCCAAAGCCTTATTGTTGCCGGTCAGAACGGCCCTGAAATGATCATACTTTCGGGTCAGAAAGCCTTTTTCGGGCGATAACCGGGAAACCCCTTTACTTTTTTTGAAAATATCAAGAATCTTGAACATCAAATAATCTCTGGCGGTTATAAGTAAGCATCCATCAAACTAACCATTGACAACTTGCCGAATTTTGTTTAATTATTAAACAATATCGCTTTCTTTTTGGCAAGCCATTTTATAGGGAGGGTTCGAATGGCCGATATTTTGGCCTTTGTGTTGGCCGGCGGCAGGGTGGATGAACTGAGTGTCCTGACCTTTGACCGTCCGAAATCGGCTTTGCCTTTTGCCGGGAATTACCGGGTGATCGATTTTGCCTTAAGTAATCTGATGCATGCCCGGATACGACGGGTGGGGATCCTGTCTCAATATCGCTCCGCTTCTTTGATTACCCATATCGGAACCGGCTCCTCTTGGGATATGGCCGGACGCCGCCGACAGGTGACCCTGCTACCTCCATCCACCGGGCAAAAAAATTCCGATTGGTATAAAGGGACGGCCGATGCCGTGGCCCACAACCTGGACTTTATTTACGAGAACAGCCCGGACCTGGTGTTGATCCTTTCCGGAGACCATATCTATCGAATGGACTATCAACGATTAATCCAGTTTCATCAGAAACAAAAGGCCGATGTTACCGCCGGCTTTATTAAAGTCCTCCCCCAAGAGTCTCATCGCTTTGGTCTGGGGGTGATGGAACCCAAAGAGGGCCGGCCGGGTGGACGATTGATTTCCTATCAGGAGAAACCGTCAGCGCCCCAATCCGAATGGGCCTCTTTGACCATCTATCTTTTCAGGACCGAGGTTTTACTTGAAATTCTCAAACAAACCCATCCCCATAGCGAAGGGATTGAATTCGGCCGGGATATTTTCCCCTCAATGGTCCATCAATACCGGGTCTTCGGATATACCTTTTCCGGCTACTGGGGCTATACCCGCACCCTGGATGAATACTGGCGGACGCATATGGATCTGTTTGGGGCCGGCACCAAGATCAACCTGAAACAGTGGCAAATTCGAACCAATCTGGAACACGAACGGATTCAGGAACGGCAGCCGGCGGTGATCGGACCTGACGCCGACTTGGATCAGGTTTTATTGACTTACGGCTGCCGGGTGGAAGGCACGGTCAAAAGGAGTATTTTGTTTCCCGGGGTTCAGGTCGAGGAAGGAGCCGTCGTGGAAGATTCGATCCTTTTTTTTGATACCGTTGTTGAAACCGGAGCTCTGGTTAAAAAAACGATTACCGACAACGGGGTCAGAATCGGAGAAAAGGCCCGAATCGGAGACGGGGATAAGATCTTGGCCAACCAGACCCTTCCCCAACCGTTATCTTCCGGTTTGACGGTTATCGGACGAAATACCCATCTCCCCTCCCGGATAAGGGTCGGGGGCAATTGTATTCTTTATCCCTTTTTGGAAGAAAACTCTTTTGAATCCATGGAGATTCCTTCCGGAGCAACGGTGTCGTGAGCAATACCCTGGTCATGTTATTAGCCGGCGGGGAAGGCAGCCGGTTGAATGTCCTGGTCCAGGCCCGGGCCAAACCGGCCGTGCCTTTTGGGGGGATCTACCGGATTATTGATTTCACCTTAAGCAATATTATGAATTCGGGAATGGAACGGGTCGGGGTCCTGACCCAGTACAAGCCCCTTTCCCTGATGAGTCATGTCGGTTCAGGTAAGGCCTGGGATTTCGAAGGCCGAAACCGGGGAATTAAAATTCTGCCTCCTCATACCGGGGAAAAAGATTCAGACTGGTATAAAGGCACAGCCGATGCTTTGCGGCAGAATATGGAGTACCTGAACCGTTATGATCCCGAAGAGATCCTGATTGTTTCCGGCGATCATATCTACTATATGGATTATACCCCGATGATCGCCTTTCATAAGCGAAATCGGGCAGATTTTACCGTGGCCATGATGGAGGTTCCCAGAGAGCAGATGATTAATTTCGGGACGGCCCAAGTGGACGGACAGGGTCGAATCAAGGGATGGGAAGAAAAGCCCAAAGAGCCCAAAGGGACCCTGGCTTCCCTGGGCATTTATATTTTTCGGAGGCCTTATTTATTGAAAGTGCTTCAGGATCCGAAGCCCATGGATTTCGGTCGGGACCTTATCCCTTCGGTCATCAAAAAGGACCGCGTTTTTGCCTATCCTTTTTCCGGGTATTGGCGGGATGTCGGAACCTTGTCTTTTTATTACGAGGCCCATTTGGATTTATTGAATTCCCGATCAGGGTTGAATCCTGAAGCCTGGGGGGTGCAAACCAACCTGGAAGAAGAAGGATTGAGAGGGGACCGCCCGGCGGTTATCCTTCAAAAAAATGCCCGAGTGGTTCGATCTTTTCTTTCCGCCGATTCGATCATTGAAGGCCGGGTGGAAGGATCGGTTCTTTCCCCCGGAGTCCGGGTTGGCAAGGGGGCTCAGGTATTAAACTCCATTCTTATGCATGACTGTCAAGTTTCGGCCGGTGCTTATCTGGACCGCGTTATTGTTGATAAAAAAGTCTGTATAGGGAGACAGGCCCATATCACCGGCCAAGCTGATTGCCCAAACCGGGAATTTCCCGGACAGTTAAAAGAAGGTTTAACCTTGATCGGGAAAGGGGCGTCTATCCCTCCAAAGATCAAGATTCAGGGTAATACTATTATTTACCCTTCTGTCGAAGAAGGGGATTTTAAAAGTCTACAGGTGTCCGAAGGGGAGACGGTTAGGAAAAGATAAGATTATTGTGGATTTCGGAATGAAGCGTAAAAAGGATTTTAGGTTTTTATCACAAAAGAAAAAACAGGATGGGGGAGAATTATGAACAAGAAGGTAATCATAATCATAACTGCACTAATGGGTACTTTTTTGAGCCAGGTAGCGGGTGCCGAGGAATGGGAGTTAAAAACCTGTCTGGAAATCGGGCTGAAACAGAATCCGACCATTCGAGGGGCCATGAAGGGGGTAGAAGGGGCGGAGGCCCGGGTGAAGCAGAACCAGGCGGATTATTATCCCGATTTATTCGCAGAGACCGACTACACCCGTTATAAAGGCAGTTTCAGCAGTGGTACCTCTTCCGGTGCTATGGACAGAGACCTTTATAACTATTATATCGGCCTGTCCCAGAATATCTACGATTTTGGCCGCAGGGAATATAAAATCCAGGCCTCCCGGAATGACTTAGGGACCTACCAGTGGACTTTAAAAGATACCCGGCTGACCGTCATAGATACCATTCGTCAAACCTATTATGGAGTTTTGCTGGCCCAACGGGTGGTCAAAGTCCGTCAGGAGGATTTAAACCGAACCCGGGAGCATTTTAAACAAGCCCAGGGATTTTACCAGGTAGGGCTGAAGGCCAAGATAGACGTGACCCAGGCTGAGGTGGCGGTCATCACAGCCCAGAAAGCCTTGCTTCAAGCCGAGAATAATGTTCAGATCAGTCGGGTCGCCTTGGCCGCGGCCATGGGTCTGGATAAGCCCCCGGTCTATTCCTTGAGAGACGATTTAGATACCAACAGGGTTTCCTGGCAACTGGAAGATTTAAAAAAGGAGGCCTTGGAAAACCACCCCGGATTAAATCGTCTTCGGGCTTCCATTCAATATTACCAATCCTACGAAAAATGGGCCCAAAAAGAATTCTGGCCCAAACTGACCGGTACGGCCCGATACGGGTGGAGCGGTTCCGATTTACCTGCCAATGAGACCTGGAACGTGGGTTTGCAATTGAATTTTCCTTTCTTTTCCGGTTTTGAAAGCCAGGCCAAGCTGGCAGAAATCCGGGCTGCCCTCGAGCAGGCCAAGGCCAATCTGGCCACTCAGATACTTCAGGTAACCAGCGATCTGCAAAGCCAGTATCTAAATCTCCAGCTGGCCGAGAAACAGATTGATGTGGCCAGGGAAGCCTTGCGGAGTGCCAATGAGAATTTGGATCTGGCCGAAGGGCGTTATAAGGCCGGCGTGGGGAATATGTTGGATGTCACTGATGCCCGAAGTTCCTTTTTCCAGGCCGAGACCGATTACAACCAGGCCTTGTATAACTATATCACCGCCCGCTATAAAGTGGATAAGGTCATCGGGAGAGAATAAATAAAGAAGCAGGCAATAGGCACGAGGCAATAGGCGGGGAAGGATCAGGAAGATATTGCCCTAGTCGCTTACCTTTTAATAATTTTTCTTTCAGGGCCGGAGGTAAATCCTTGCATTAAGTATTGTTAAGAGTTGCGGGTTGCGGGTTCAGGAATCGTATCCCTTTCTTTGAAAAACTCGTACCCCGTACCCCGCAACAAAGAATTTTCAAATAGAATTATTTAGATATCAACGACCTTTTATGCCGCCCGGAAAGTCATTTTTAATTCATACACCCCTTGCTCTTTTTGCCGCCGAATATCAAATCCCATCTTCTCGAATAATCGGAGCATCGGTTTGTTTTCCACCAGGACCTCGGCGGTGAAACCCAGCAGGCCGTCTCGTTTGGCCAGATAGGTTAGATAAGACAGCATCTCCCTGCCGACCCCCTGTCCCTGATATTCATCCCGGGTGGCCTGGGCGACTTCAGCCGAATGGGTGTTGGGATTGATGAAATACTGCCCGATTCCAACAACTTTTTCCCGTTCCCCTTCTTTGAGGCAGGCCAGGATGAGCATTTCCTTCGTATAATCGACCACTACAAATTCCTGCAGCCGCTCATGGGGCATATCCTGGCGAAAAGAAATAAATCTACGGTACATACTCTGATCGGAGAGGGAATAGAAAAAATCCTTTATCATAGGCTCGTCACTTATTTTTACCGGACGCAGGAAGATCTGCAGCCCCTGGTTCGTGGTTCTATAGATTTCCAGATGCTCAAGGTATTCCCCCCTTTTGCCGGGGATAAAGGCCTGGTCCCGGTAGATCAGGTTGGCCTCCTTGGCTTTCTCGATCAACCAGGGACGAAAGTCAGGATGGGCGATGGAAATCAAGGCCATGGCCCGTTCCCGGATGTTTTTTCCAAGAAGGTAGGCGATACCGTATTCCGTCACTACATAATGAATGTCGCCTCGGATTAGGGTCACACCGGCCCCTTCCCGCAGGAAGGGAACGATGCGGGAAACCTTGCCCCATTCGGCGGTCGATTGAATGGCCAGGATGCTTTTACCGCCCGGGGCCAGGACCGCTCCGCGCATAAAATCCGCTTGCCCCCCGATGCCGCTGTAAAAGGTTTTACCCAGGGATTCGGCGGTGACCTGCCCGGTCAGATCGATCTCCAGGGCACTGTTGATGGCGATCATATTTTTTTGCTGGGCGATGATCAGGGGATTATTGGTATAATCGATGTTCCGGAATTCAACGCTCGGGTTATCATGAATGAACTCATAAGTCTTTCGGTGGCCCATGCAGAAGGTGGCTACGGTTTTACCCCGGTTTCGGCTTTTGCGGCTGTTGTCGATTACCCCCTGTTTCATTAACTCCATTACGCCGTCGGTCATTAATTCGGTGTGAACCCCGAGATGTTTTTTTTCCTTGAAATTGTCCAGAATGGCATTGGGCAAACTCCCATACCCCACCTGAATGGTGTCCCCGTCCTGGACAATACGGGATATATATTTTCCGATCTGACGGGCTGTTTCATCCGGGGCGACCGCCTCATATTCCAGCAGGGGTTCATCGTGACAGACGATGAAATCAACATCTTTAATATGGATGAATCCGTCCCCGTGAACCCGGGGCATATTGGAATTAACCTGGGCAATAACCAGGGCAGCCATTTCCACCGCCGCTTTGACGATATCTACGCTGACCCCTATGCTCATGTAGCCATGGCTGTCCGGAGGTGAAGTCTGAATCAGGGCGACATTGATAGGGACCAGGCCTCGATAAAACAAATCAGGAACGTTGGAAAGAAAGATCGGGGTATAATCGGCCAGTCCTCGATTCACCGCCGCCCTTGAATTATTGCCGACAAAGAAGGAATTGTGGCGGAAGTTGGTTTTGAATTTTTCATCCGTGTAGGGAGCGACCCCAAGAGTCCAGACATGAAGCACTTCCGCATCGTAGAAGGCCTTGGGGTTGGATTCCACAAAACGAATCAGGGCTTGAACCAGATATTGGGGTTCTCCACAGGCGGTGCTGATAAAAATGCGATCGCCCCGATGGATGTGACTGAAGATTTCTTCTTCGGAGACGAATTTTTCCGGATAAGCTTTTTTCATTGCCTCAAAAACGGTATCCTCTATTCCCAGGGCCATCGCTGACTCCTTTCATCGTATGAGTGGATCTATAATAAAATGGGAAGATATTCGGGTCAAGAGAGATTTCCGTTGTCCCTCCCTTCGCTTTTAAATAGGAGGAAGGGGGGCCAGGAAAAATAAGGTGGCTGGGAGGGTCAAAATAGGGAAGCAAAAGGTCTATCCGGGTTTCTTCATTTTCCCTTCCCGGTAATTTCCGGTCCTTTGGAATATTCCATTAAATCATTTAAGGCCTGTTCCAGACGGCGTGATTCCTGGGCAATGGTTTCGGCATATTTGACCACATCGACCTGATCTTCCCCCTTTTTTACCAGACGCTGGGCAAATCCGCCGATGATCATCAAGGGGTTTCGGAGCTCATGGGCTACGGCCTCCATGGCCTTTTCCAGGGTTTCCTTTTTTTCGCCCGCCAAATCCGAGGGGGCATAACTGGTTTCCTGTTCCTGATCGGAAATCAGTCCGGCAATTTTTCCAAAATTCTCTTCCAAGGAACCGTTAATCTTGACCAAGGCTCGATTGGTCTTTTCCATTACCTCCAGCATATCCTTTTTGGAATTGATCTGCAGGCGGAGCTCCCGGGCCAGTTCTTCGACACGGAAAAAGGCCTCGGAAAGGATTTCACTCAGGCGATCTATATCCATTTTTAGCAACCCGGAAATATCCTTTAAGAAGGCAAAATCATCGCCGGAGCCAAAAAAAAGCTGGGTACAGATCCGGGCAATCTCCAAGATCCGACATAATTCCGGATGCCCTTCTTGAAGCGCCTCCGATCCATAGGTCTCCTGGATTTCAATGATCTGTTCAGGAAAATGCCAGTGATGAAGGGTGAGACGTCCCAGTTCCCGGTGATTGATTCCCAGATTTTTCTCTTCCCAGGCGATAGCCTCTTCCAAAGGGACATCGCCGCCCGGAAAAGAATCTTTCAGGGATTCGGGACAAACATGGAACAAGAACAGCAAACCTAATTCCAGAATCAGACCGGTGGTAAAAACTTCTTCTGGGTCAAGGATGTTGGAAAGATAAGAGCCTTTGGTCAGATCCTGAGCCAGAATAGCCCGATAGAGGGATGTTTTCCAAAAATAATCATAATCCATTCCATTCACTTTGCCGAGGGGAAAAGTGTCTTTCAAGGAAATGTTTAAGGCCATTATGCGGATTTTTTTAAATCCGGCCACCATGACCGCATAGGAAATGGATGAAATGGGTTCCCGATGGGCATAGAAGGCGCTGTTGACAATTTTTAATAAACGGGCCGTCAATCCCGAATCCTGTTCGATGATCCGGGTCAGATCCAATATGGAACTGTGTTCGTCGGCGGCCAGATCAATTAATTGGATGATTAAAGGGGAAAGGGAAGGCAGATAGTCATTAGAGGAGATTTGATCGAGAATCTTGCTTTTTTCAATGGTTTCCATGGTATTTTTCCGGTTTGGGTTTTAACGGCTTGATTGTTT
>MGQB01000019.1:12633-95709 GCA_001797675.1 Deltaproteobacteria bacterium RBG_13_43_22
AATTCTACCTCATTTTTTACGAGTCTTCCACTTCTTTTTCGGTATTAAACTCCGAGGACTGAAGTGCACGGGCCTTTTTTTCCAAAGGGCCTAATTCCGGGACATTGGCCTTGGAACTGATGCCTAATTCTTTGAACCGCCGTGCAGCCGGAAGGACCCGGCTTTCCAGAGAACCGACGGCCTCATTATAGGCATTCAGGGATTTGTCGAGATGCCTTCCTAACTCGGCAAAATGAACGGCCAGATTGACCAGACGTTCATAAAGGGATTTTCCCATTTCGCTGATGGCCTGGGCATTTTCGGCCAGGGCCTCCTGCCGCCATCCATAGGCGACGGCCCGAAGAAGTGTGATCAAGGTGGTGGGGGTGGCCAGGATGACTTTCTGATTCACCCCTTCTTCAATCAAGTAGGGATTTTGCTCCAAGGCGGCGCTGAAGAAGTTTTCTCCCGGCAAAAAAAGGACCACAAATTCCGGGGTTTCGGAAAACTGGTCCCAGTAATTCTTTGCGGAAAGTTTCTGCATGTGCGACTGAATGAGCCGGGCATGATCCCGAAGCTTTATTTTTCGTTCCTCTTCGGTCGGTGATTCGAGGGATTCCAGATAAGACTGTAAAGGGGCCTTGGAATCGACGACGACCACCTTTTTATTCGGCAGTCGAACCACCATATCGGGACGCAATTTCCCTTCCTCGCCATTCACCGATTCCTGTTGGAAAAAATCACAATGTTCGGACATTCCGGCCAGTTCAGCCACCCGTTTCAAGGTGATTTCACCCCATCTCCCCCGGACCTGTGGAGACCTCAATGCCTGAACGAGGTTACTGGTTTCTTTTTGAAGCTGTTTTTCCGTTACCGCCATGGATTCCAGATATTGACTCAAACTTCCATAAGCTTGTTGCCGAGACATTTCCATGGCCTGAACCTGTTGAACATATTTTTCCAAGGTTTCCTTTAATGGTGCGATGGTCCCTTCCACGGCTTTTTGTCTTTGTTCAAGGTCTCCTTTGGCTTCGGACTGATATTTTTCCAGGGTGGTCTTGGCCAGGTCTAAAAAGTGTTCATTGTTGTTTCTCAGGCATTCGGCGGACAAGGCCTTGAAAGAATCCCCCATCTTTTTGGCGGCCTCATTCAGTAGAACGACTTTTTCTTCCATGGCCTGTCGTTCTTTATACAAAAGGGTTTCCAGCTCGGTCTGACTCTGTTTCAGATCGGTAATCTCTCCCCTTGATCTGTTCATTTCCATTTCCAATTCACGGTTATCGGCCGTCAACTTCTGAAGTTCCGATTCCCGTGATTTGATGCGTTCCTCAAAAACGGCTAGTTCCGATTGATAGGGCAGGATACCTTCGGAAATTTTCTGAGAGGCTCTCATTCGAGAATAAATCCAGACCAATCCTCCCCCGATAATAAGACCTGCCAGAAAGACCCAAAAGGCATAATAATTACTCACGGATTCCTCCTTGTTTCGGGTTTAGGCAACAGCAATAACCCATGATGCAACCATCATGGTTTTCCCTAATGCATCTTGCCGGTTGCCCGTTTTCTTATTTCCACAGCAGTTCTTCCTCCTGAAGCACCTTGATCCGGTCTCTCAGTTCCACGGCCTCTTCAAAGTCCAGTCGGGCGGCCGCGTCTTTCATCCTTTTTCGGAGCTGTTTGATCAGCATGGGAATCTGCTGGGGTTCGGCAAATTCCATTTGTTTTTCCTTGGCAATCGGAACGGTAACATAATCGGCCTCATAGACCGAAGAAAGAATATCCTGGATAGATTTTTTGATTGAAGTCGGGGTTATTTTGTGTTTTTTGTTGTAGGCCGTTTGAATGGCGCGGCGTTTCTCCGTTTCTTGGATGGCCTCCTTCATCGACCGGGTAACCTGGTTGGCGTAAAAATAAACCTGGCCGAATATATTTCGAGAGGCCCGTCCGCAGGTCTGGATCAGGGAGCGGGCGGAGCGCAAGAAACCTTCCTTGTCGGCATCTAGAATAGCCACCAGACTGACCTCCGGCAGGTCCAATCCTTCCCGCAGGAGATTGATCCCGACCAGGCAATCAAAGGCCCCCAAACGAAGATCCCTGAGGATCTCGATCCGTTCTAGGGTATCGATGTCGGAATGGAGGTAGCGGACCTTTATCCCCAATTCCTGGTAATATTCGGTGAGATTCTCAGCCAGACGCTTGGTCAGGGTTGTTACCAGGATGCGCTCCCTGCGTAAGACCCGTTTTTCAATCTCTTTTTTCAAGTGTTCCACCTGATTGTCGGCCGGAAAGACCTGGATTTGGGGATCCATTAATCCCGTGGGACGGATGATCTGTTCGGCAACCAAACCTCCTGATTGGGTTAGTTCGTATTCGGCCGGTGTGGCCGAAACATAAATGACCTGGTGCACCAGGTTTTCAAATTCTTTGAAATTCAAGGGCCGATTGTCCAGGGCCGAAGGGAGCCGGAAACCGTAATCGACCAAGGTTTGTTTGCGGGATTGATCCCCCCGGTACATGCCCTGCAGCTGAGGCACTGCCAAATGGCTTTCGTCAATAAAAAGGAGAAAATCCTTGGGAAAATACTCCAGCAGGGTAGGGGGGGGCTGGCCGGGCCGCCGGCCGGTGAGATGACGGGAATAGTTTTCAATGCCGTGACAGTAGCCGAGTTCTTTCATCATTTCCAGATCGAACCGGGTCCTTTCTTCAATACGCTGGGCCTCGATCAGTTTATCCCGGGAGCGGAAAGAGTCGATCCTTTCTTCCAATTCCGCCTCGATGGCTTGAAAGGCCAGTTCCATGAGGGGCTCCGGGGTCACATAATGGCTGTTGGGAAAAATATGAGCCTGTTCCAATCGGCCGGTTATTTTACCCCGCAACGGATCGATCATGGAAAGGGTTTCAATGGAATCGCCGAAGAAAGTGATACGCAGGGCTTGATCTTCTTCGTAAGCGGGAAAGACTTCCACCACATCACCCCGGACCCGAAAGGTGCCCCGGTGGAAATCCATATCGTTTCGTTCATACAGCATGGTTACCAGTCGGCTTAAAATTTCCTCCCGGGGAATTTCCTGATTTTTTTTTAAAGAAAGGAGCATACCCTGGTAGGCTTCGGGTGATCCCAGTCCGTAAATGCAGGAGACGCTGGCCACAATCAGGCAATCGTTGCGGGTCAACAAAGACCGGGTGGCCGAATGCCGCATTTTATCAATCGCTTCATTGATCGAGGAATCCTTGGCGATGTAGGTGTCGGTCTGGGGGAGGTAGGCTTCAGGTTGGTAATAGTCATAATAACTGACGAAATATTCCACGGCATTTTCCGGGAAAAAAGATTTGAATTCCCCAAAAAGCTGGGCGGCCAGGGTTTTGTTCGGGGCCAGAACTAAGGTCGGCTTTTGTACCTGGTCCACCACCTGGGCCATGGTGAAGGTCTTCCCCGAACCGGTTACCCCCAGGAGCACCTGATGCGGCAATCTCTGGATAACTCCTTGAACTAATTGTTTAATGGCCTGAGGCTGGTCCCCTTTGGGGGTGAATTCGGCCCTGAGTTTAAATCGTTGATTCATATCCGGTTATTATCCTTTTTTTTGATCAATCCTTCAAGGTCTTTCTTTGACCCTTCTATTTCATCCCTTTGGAAACATTTACCTATGATTCAACGGGATCATTTCAAATTCTTTTCTTTTATTTTTTGAATTTATAGTGTAGAAAAAACAACAACATCATAATGCTTTGACGGTTATTCCGGGCCGGTTTTCACCTTGGTAAATTCCAACCCGAAGCCCGAAGCGTTTTTGATGAAATCAATATAGGAGGGATATTATGGGAAAAAATTTTTTTAATCGAGACGATCGGGACTTGAGGTTTGTTCTTTTTGAATATCTGAAGGTGGCCGATCTTTTTAAGTATGACGCCTTTAAGGATTTCAGCCTGGATGATTTTGAGATGATCATTCAAGAAGCCATGAAGGTCTGCAAAGAGGTCATTGGTCCGACCAATCAGGATGGGGACAAAGAAGGATGTACTTATGATAACGGCGATGTCAAAGTCCCCAAATCTTTTCATCACGCCTGGAAGGTGATGTCTGAAAACAGCTGGATTTCCCTTAACGGCAATCCAGAGTTCGGGGGCCAGGGACTACCGAATGCCCTGACGGGATTGATCAACGAATTGTTTATTGCCGCCAACATGGCCTTTATGACCTATCCGGGCCTAAGTATTTCCAATGCCCGGGTCATCGAGCACCACGGGACCGATGAAGATCGGGCCCTTTTTCTGGAAAAACTGAATACCGGCGTCTGGACCGGCACCATGTGTCTGACCGAGGCTGATGCCGGCTCTGATGTGGGCTACCAGCGAACCAAGGCCGTGCCCGATCCGAAATCAAAAGACCCGCGCATCTATAAAATTGATGGTAACAAATGTTTTATCACCTGCGGGAATCATGACCTGGCGGAAAATATCATCCACCTGGTTCTGGCCCGTGTTGAAGGGGGCCCGCCGGGGACCAAGGGAATCTCTCTTTTTCTTGTGCCCAAGATCTGGGTCAACCCCGATGGAACCCTGGGAGAACCCAATGATGTTTTTTGCAGCGGCATCGAACATAAAATGGGCATCCACGGCTCATCCACCGCATCCCTGATCTTCGGGGAAAAGGGGGGCTGCCGGGGCATCCTGCTGGGCGAACCTCACAGCGGCATGGCCAAGATGTTCGAGATGATGAATGAGGCCCGGATGGGCTGCGGGGTCCAGGCCCTGGGCATGACCGCCGCTTCCTATGACATCGCCCGTCAATACGCCAAAGAAAGGTTCCAGGGGCCTCCATTTACCAATCGTCGGGCTGAACGCGTCCCGATCATCCAGCACGAAGACGTGCGGCGCATGCTCATGAACCTTAAGGCCGGAACGGAAGCCATGCGGGCCATGATCGGCAAGCTCTACTATATGATCGACGTATCGGAATACGACCCTGACGAGGCTGCCCGGAAAAAGGCCTTCAGTAAGGTGGAACTGCTGACGCCTTTGGTCAAGGCCTACATATCAGATTTAGGGTACATGCTGATCCGGGACGCCATCCAGGTCTTGGGCGGTGTGGGTTATTGTCAGGAGTTTCCGGTGGAACAATATGCCCGCGATTGCAAGATCGTTTCCATCTGGGAAGGGACTAATTATATTCAGGCCGGGGACCTGGTGGGCCGTAAGCTGCCCCTGGAAGGAGGTCAGGTGTATCAGGATTGGATCCAGGGTATCATGGACTTTGCCGCTCAACACAAAGGGGATCCGGATTTCGGAAAGGATTGTGAACTCCTCCTTAAAGCGGCCCAGGACACCAATGATTTTCCGACCCGGTATATGCAGTATTTTGGGGGAGAGAAGATCAAAGTGGTTCCTTTGACCATCACCCGTTTTCTGGATTGTTTCTCCGAAACCCTTATGGCCAACCTGATGCTGGAACAGGGGCTGGTGGCTCGGGAAAAATTAAAGGGCGTTAAGGCCGATTCCGCCGACGGCATCTTTTACCGCGGGAAAATAGAAACGGTCAAATACTTCTGCCGGAATATCCTGCCCAATGTCTTCGCCCGTCATCTAACCCTTGAACTGGAAGATACCTCGGCCGTCGACATCCCGGAAGCGGCCTTTTAAAGAATCAACGTTGTTTAACCAAACTGTCCAGAACCCCCTCCTTTACGGAGGGGGTTTTTTTATTTCCGCAATATAAGCGCCCGCATCCCCGTCGTAAAAATCATATCTCCGAATGAAACGCAGACCGCCGCATTTTGCAAAAAGAAAAGGGGTCAATTCTCCGTTTGACCTTTTTTATTTTAAAGGATGCCCCCTATTCCAGATTTTTAAAACCTCCCCCTGCACTTACTTTCAAACCATGGATCAGCTGGCCGCTATTTTTTTGGCAAAATAATCAGGCATCGGTCCCGCCCAGTCGTATTGGAGGTCGCCGATCACCTTTTTCCCCTCCAGGTCGGCTATCTCATTGTCTGTCAGGCCGATAACCTTACGGTAGACATAATCATTGTCTTCTCCCAGCATACAGGGCGGATGAGTGACCTTAAGAGGTGATTTTGGAAAATTAAAAGGGAAAGCCGCATAACGATAGGTCCCGATATCGGCCCCGGTTATGGTCCGGAAAAAATTTCGTGCGTTAAGCTGGGGATCCATATGGGAATCCCGGTAGTCTTCAACCGGTCCGGCCGGCACACCATGTTCCTGCAGCACATAAAACAATTCAAAATTATCTCTCTTTCTGGTGAACGATTCGATATTTTCATCAATTTCATCATGGTGTTTCCGCCGGCTTTCCTGATTGCTGAATTTCGGGTCCTTGGTCCAGGCGGGATTCCCCATGACCCTGCACAGGCCCTCCCATTCCTCATTATTAGTGATGGTGATATTGATCCATCTTTCACCCCCGTTCAAGGCCGTCTCCTCGGTCGGTTCCGGACCGCGGCAGGGATAACAGCCCTGGACGGCCGTGGGATGGCGATTTCCCAGAGTTTTTTGGTCTTTCCCGTTCCAGGCGGCATCCAAATATATTTCCGCGAAATGGTGAGCCATGGCTTGCATCTGGGCGAAATCGATCCACTGGCCCTTTCCTGTTTTTAGACGTTGAACCAGGGCCATAATGGCTCCGAAAACAGCCATGGGAGGGGAAGCGGAATCCATCGGATAGCGAAAGGTATTGTGAAAGGGGTGATCATCATCATCATACCCTCTGATCCACTCCTCGCCGCTGATAGCCTGGTGCATAGCCCCTATCCCGACATAATTCTTATAGGGTCCGCTCCGGCCCCAGGCCGGCATGTTAATGCAGATGAGACGAGGATTAACCGACCTAAGCACCTCATGACCCAGTCCCAGGTTTTCCATGACGGTGGCGCCGTTATTTTCAACAAAGATATCACTGGTCTTGATCAGCCTTTTAAAAACCTCCTTGCCTTCGGGCTTATCAATATCGATGCAGCAACTAAGCCGGTTCCACAAGGCCCGGTTATAAAAGGCCTGCCGGTTCCAGGGTCTGGCCCCGGGGTTCCCTTCCGGGTAATACATCCCGGAATCCGGTCGATTGAGCTGGGACTCGGGTGTCCACATCAAAAAGCCGCGGGAATAATCCGGCTCATGGTGGGGGTTATCGACGTGAATCACTTCAGCACCGAGGGCACCGAAAAGCCAAGCGGTTGACGGACCGGCCCAAATGACCCCCATATCCACAACCCTCAGGCCTTGGAGAGGCATCATTGGTTGGTCTGAACTCTCTATATTGGATTGATTGGACTTTTCAGGGATCGTGGTTGCTTGGTGGGCGTTTTTTGCTAAATGATCCAGGATCTCCTGGGTGTGCTGACCAAGGAGAGGCGCCGGTCTCCTGACGCGCCAGGGACTCGATTCCGCATGAAGCGGATCACCCGGATAGATCTGTTTTCCCGTCACCGGATGATCAACTTCTACCCAGAAACCCCGCGCCTTCATCTGTGGATCGCTGATGAAATCCCTGGGGGTGTTGATGGCCGTGACCCAATACTTCACCGACTGGCAGGTCTCCATGATCTCCTGCCTGGTCCGTTCAGCGCACCATTCATACCAGACCACGTCCACTTCAGGCTTATTGTTTTCCACATCCAGGACATCCTCCGGATAATTGAATCCTTCGAATTGGGGGAACAGTTCCAGAAAACGTTCCCAGTGGGTTAAACCGCTGTAGGCGCGGACATAGCCGTCCAGACAGGGATAAACACCTGTCGGGTGGATGGCGGTGGCGAAACTCCTGGGATCTATCCGACCTAGAGCCATTGTGGTCAGGGCCATCCCGGAATAGGCAAAGGAGACCAGGTTGGTCATCTTATGATTGGTGTCAGCGGCTAAAACCTGCTGCATGGAGAGGTCGAGATACTGCCCCAGACCGGTGTTCAATCGGAACCAGTAGGCGGCTATGGTGGCTACGGCCGCCATATGGCCGACCAGATACTGCAGGCAGTTGCCCCCGAGTTTAAGCGGGTAACGCCCCGGCAGACCGCAGGAGTACATGTCCGCCCCCAGACCGCTCAAGACAAGCTCCGATGCCTTGAAATCCCTGTAGGGACCTGTCTGTCCGAAATTGGAGAGGCTGGTCATAATCAAGTTCGGATTTATGGTCTTGAGGACTTCATAGTCGAGTCCCTGCCTTTTCAGGACTCCCGGACTGAAGCTTTCCACAAGAATGTCTGCCTCCCTGACCAGTTCTTTGACGGTTTCCTGTCCGGAAGCTGACTTAAGGTCAAGAGTAATGCTTCTCTTATTAAGATTCAGATTGGAGAAAAGCAGGCTTTTTTCCGGATCGGGGTCATCATTTAAGAACGGTTCCGTGCTTCTGGTCGGATCTCCGGTTAACGGTCTTTCTACCTTGATGATATCAGCGCCGAAATCGGCCAAGAGCTTGGTGCAGAAGGGGCCGGCAATATACCAGCTCAGGTCCAGGACTTTAATATCGGACAGGGTCTGGTCAGTCATATCTTTCTCCTAATGTTAAGGTTAAAAAACATGATCGTATTTTGACCTGGAGAGAACAAAAGCAGGATAAAAACCACAACCCCCGGTTCCTGGCAGCAAAAATAAGTCTAAATTACTTTGAGACCCTTAATAATACCAATACAAACAATCAAGAAGACCCGAGCAGTACTATCGGCAACCATAGGGCGATATGGGGAAAAAGGATAAACAGCACCATTCCCGTCAATTCAACCATTGTATAGGGGATACCCGAGTGACAGAAATCGGTCATGGTAATCCCGGGAGGTACAATTCCTTTGAGGTAGAAGCGTTTAAACCAAAAGGAGGAGTCATGAATACGATCTCCATTTTTTGAAAGCAAAAAATTGCTTTTTAACGGTAAGAGTATATGAAAAGAACCAAACAGGGTCAAGAAGAAAAAAAGGCAGAATAAAGGGGGAACGGCCCTCTTTAAACGAGAACAGGACCCATGAGGGGCTGCAAGATAGTTTCGTTTTGTCTTATAATTTTCTTGACATATTAATTTGTTCTGCTACAAAAAACAATCAGCCTTATTTAATTTAACCTTTCTACCAATGACCTCTGCCCTTCTTGGGCTTCTCACATAAATAAAAAAGGGATTCTCTAAACCGGCAACACTAACCTAATAAAATATATTTGGTAAGTGTTGGCCAGTATCCAAGATGCAGAAGATCCACCCGGTCAATTAAGCGTTGGCTTTGCTTGTAATCCTTTCCTGATCGCCGGGGGAAAAACCCTCTTTTATTTGCCGTTACCTTTTTCAGGAGTTATGATTCAATTTTTTCTATTACGACAAACAGATGATCCGCATGAAAAATTATCCCATTGGGGCCTGGAAAATATCGGTTTCTGGAACATGAATCCAGAATAATCAAAGAGTTATCATGGTTCGTCCTGCGAGAAAACGGGAAAAATCTTAATAAGTGGGTCCAGGAAACTGGACCGAAAGGAGGAGGTATGAAAGGAAGGGTATTTTTAGGCAAGAGCTTGGGGTGTTTGGTTGGCCTTTTATTGGTCGTAATTCTGGTTTTAGGTTCCTTCGGTCCGGCTCAGGCAGCCGCCGGTGCCAAGCCATTTAAATGGCCTCCCGTGTTCAGGATCGGCACTTCGGGCACGGAGACCACCAGCTTTGCCTCCACCAACGGTTGGGCGCCGAAGCTGGAAGCCGCCATCGGTGGGAGTGTACGGGTTATACCGGTCGGCAACGAAGTGCTCAGGTATGTTCGGCTTACCGAAGGAAAGGATTTCGAGCTTGATTCGATCTCGAGTTCCGAAGTAGCGTTTGCCATCGAGGGTGAAGGCGGCTACGCGGACAAAAGGGCTCATCCTATGAGGGTAGTCTGGCACCATAATGACACACCCTGGGGCTTTGTAGTCCGGGGTGACTCCAAGTTTAAGACCTTATACGACCTTAAAACCAAGGGCGTCAAGGTGGCTGTGGCGATGTCTTCCCCGGCCATGACGACGGTTTCCGAGGAAGCCCTGCCGGCTTTCATCGGCTGGACAAAAGAAGAGGCGACGAAGAACTGGGTTTTTGTTCGATTAGGCAGCTACAGCGAGAACTGCAAGTCAGTGACGGAAGGAAAAACCGATGTAAGCTATGTCTCGCCCATAAGCTCGGTAACCTATGAGATGGAAGCCCATCCCAAAAAGCTTCGCTGGCTGCCCATGACTGTGACCGACAAAGCGGCTTGGAAAAGATGGCTGGCCGTCAGGCCCACTACTATCCCGAACAACATAGACTGGGGAGTTCAGTCTGCAGTAGGGGTCGATGGTCTGACCTCCAACTTCGTCTATTTTTCGAGGCCCGATGTTGATCAGGAAATGGTTTACCAGTTGGCCAAATGGTTGAACGAGAACTTTGAGTCCTATAAGAGTGTCCATAAAGCCGCCTCCAGGATGTCCCTGAAACTCTTTCGCAGTTTCCTCGACTACTGCCCGCTTCCCGTAGCCGAGGGCACCGTAAGGTATCTCAAGGAGATAGGGCAGTGGACAGAAAAAGATGATAAGTGGAACCGGGAAGCCGTCAAGTTGGAGGATCAGTGGATCAAAGCCAGGAATGCAGCCCTCGATGAAGCCGCATCGAAGGGTGTGAAGGTGCACTGGGAGAGCAAAGAGTACCTGGATATCATGAAGAAGCATACAGGGGGCCTTCCCCCATTCAAAGCCCGGGTGGATTAGTCGAGGCCAGGGGCGGACCGGTCAGTCCACCCCAGATTCCTATTCATGAAGGTAATCATTCACTTCCCCCCTTTTCTTTCCTTCTGCGAAAAAGGGGGGGCGGAATGATTACGCCTGAGCCTGTCTCAGAGTCTTCCTTATAGAGGGACCGTCTTTCCCCAGGGATCTGTCTCTTGTATCGGTGGTCAAAAACGCCTTTCGGAGGAGAAAATGGACCAGAATAAAGCACCTGAAAAGATCGAAGTCGAAGTAACGCGTTTGGGAAAACTCCCCGGGTGGCAGCGTTTCATCTTCTTTGTTCTTGCTGCCCTGGGTATTGCGCTTGCCATCAATTATATCTTTGGTATAACTTTTCGGGGAAAGGTGCTGATCGATGTGGAGTACTACTGGCTCTTCATCGGCCTTTTTTCAGCGGCCGTCTTCATCGCCCTGCCGGCTCGGAAAAAGGAAAAGGCCAGGCTGCCCTGGTATGATATCATCATGGCTGGTCTTGTCCTCGGCGTATGTATCTACTTTTTTATCAAAGGGCGGGACATGAGCATCTCAGGCTGGAAAAACATCCCCCTTGGCGTTGTCCTCTGGGTATTGCTTATGGAGGCGGCGAGGAGGGGTGGCGGGATTTCCTATCTGATTGTTGTCTTGGTGATTGGCACCTACCCCCTCTATGCCGATTTATTTCCGGGTATATTTCATGGAATCAACTACGGGTTTTCCCAGTTAATCGAGTCCCATATATTCCGAAATGAAGGACTTATGGGCATCGCCACCAAAGTGATCGCCGAAATCATTCTGGGCTTCCTTGTTTTTGCCGGAGTGCTTATCTCCTCCGGGGCCGGTGATTTCTTTATTAACCTGGCCAATGCCCTCCTTGGAAGGGTCCGCGGCGGTCCAGCCAAGGTCTCCGTCATTGCCAGTGCCTTTTTCGGCAGCCTGAGCGGGAGCATTTTTTCGAACGTGGTCGGCACCGGTTCGATTACCATTCCGACGATGAAACGGGTGGGCTATCCAGCGCACTATGCCGGGGCCATCGAAGCCTGCGCTTCAACGGGGGGGGTCATCATGCCGCCGGTTATGGGAGCGATTGCTTTCGTGATGGCAGTCACCATCGGCGTGGATTACAGCGTCATCATGCTCGCAGCCATTATTCCCTCTCTCCTTTACTATTTTGGCCTGATGATGCAGGTCGATGCCTACGCTGCAAAGGTGAATCTGCAGGGAATGCCGAAAGAGGAAATCCCTTCTCTCGGGAAGGTTCTGAAAAGAGGCTGGCCTTTTCTAACCGTGCTTGTCTTCCTGGTTTGGGGGCTTCTCTATATGAGATGGGAGTATATGGCTCCCTGGTATGCTTCTTTGCTGATGATAGGGCTTTCCTTCTTTTTCAAGGAGACCCGGATGACCCCGAAGCGGCTCCTCAAGACTCTGGAGCAGGTTGGAGCGTTGATCACTCAAACCGCGGCCATTATTCTGCCAATCGGTTTTGTGGTGAGCGGGCTGACTATCACCGGCGTGACCGGTTCGGTCACTTCGGGTTTGGTGAATCTCGGGGGAGGAAACATCTTTCTGGTTCTTCTCTTTGGAGTAGGCGCCTGCTACGTCATGGGGATGGCCGGGCTTTCCATTGTTGCTTACATTTTTCTCTCCGTAACTTTGGCGCCGGCCGTCATCAAGCTGGGCGGATTGAATGTTCTTGCCGTCCATCTTTTTATTCTCTATTATGCCATGCTGGCCGGCATTACCCCGCCTGTAGCGGGGGCGTCTTTCCTGGGCGCTGCCATAGCCGGCGCTCCACCGATGAAGACCGCCCTGACTTCAATGCGTCTGGGAATCGTCATATATTTTGTACCCTTCTTCTTTGTTTTTCAGCCGTCACTGGTGCTCCAAGGGGACCTGACCCCCTTGCTTTATCTCCTGCCGTTGTGTGTCATCGGCATTGCCCTCATTGCCGGCGGGTGCGAGGGATACCTGGTTAAATTAGGCACCATAAAGGCCTGGGCGCGCATACCGATGGTGATTGCGGGTCTTCTTTTCAGTTTTCCCGAGACAATAACCACGGTCATCGGCTTTGTGGCCGCAGCCATCATTGTCACGGTCCTGTGGTTGCAGAAAAGGAGAGAAGCTGCAAAACTTCAAGTGGCCGCTTTAGACCCCGGCGGGGCGGGTACAAAGGTTGTTCAAACCGTTGACAGTAAGGAATAGATCTAAAAATAAAAAATAGGGGTATCGGTACAAGCTCAATCATTCGGTATCTTTGGTGAGTTTTTCAAAAGGCGTTTCATAATTCAAGCCTCCATGTTTACAGAGGTGGTTATATTCAAAAAGGAAGTTGCCGAGATTCAAGATGAGATCCTGCTCTGAATCAAAAGAATTGGGATAGAAGAATTCATCTCAGGCCCTCTATTTAAAAGCTTCGCCCTTGACTCCTTAGATCGGCAGCTTTCCCGGCTTTGGCAACGTTTAGGTTTACTCGAAAACATCCTCGGCGAGGAGCTCGAAAAACTCCTCATCCCTCATCTTCAGAAATTCACGGCAGACCATTTCCGTATGCTCGCCCAGGCAGGGAGAGGGCATTTCCATGCGAAGCGGAGTAAGAGAAAGACGGAAAGGGGGACAATCATAATTGACCTTTCCCATCTCCTGGTGTTCTATCGGGACCAGATGTCTGCGGTGGGCCAATTGGGGGTCTTCATGGATATCCCGGCCGTTTTTTACCATCCCGGCAGGAACACCGGCCTTCTGGAGATGGTTCATCAGATCCTCGCCATCGTGGCTGATGGTCCAGGCAGCGATACGATGGTCGATTTCATCCTCATTCGATTTCCTTGACTTAAGCGATGAGAATTTTTCGTCTTCCGCCCAGGGCGGGTTCCCCATCACGCCTTTGAGTGCTTCCCATTCCTGCTCATTAAAAACCGAAATGAGACACCAGCGGTCCTCTCCCCGGCAGGGGTAAGCACCATGGGGACAGGAATCGGGGTGACGGTTCCCCATGGCCTCCAGTCCCCGCTTGTTGGCCGCATAGTCCAGCAGGGCCGGGATGAGCATCTGCTGTGATATCTCCAGTTGCGACAAATCGATACATTGGCCTTTGCCTGTCCTTCTTTTGTAATCCAGACCGGCCAGGACCCCGATGGCAATAAACCCCGCGGCGGGAAAATCCGAATAGGGCGCAGCAGACCCTACAGGAACACGATCCGGCCACCCCACGAGATTAGAGAACCCGGCATAGGCCTGCAGCATGGTGCCCAGACCGGTCTGTTGTGTGTAGGGACCGGTTTGTCCCATCATGCTGGCCCGGAGCATAATCGTTTCAGGGTTGATCTTCCGCAGATCTTCATAGGCCAGCCCCCACCGTTCCATGGTCCCGGGGGTGAAGTTTTCCACAATCACATCCGCCCATTGCACCAGTTTTTCCAGTACTATCATGGCCTTCGGATGTTTGGTATTGACTGCGATCCCGTACTTTCCATCATTTAAATGGGCAAAGGTCCCGGACCGATTGATACCGGAAATGCCTTCCGGGAAAGGCGGGTAAGCGCGTAAAAAATCGATCCGTTGCTCGGATTCGACCCTTACCACGGTGGCTCCCAAATTGGCCAGGTATTTGGTGGCCTTTGGTCCGGCAATGACCCAGGAAAAATCCAGAATTTTTACGCCTTCCAGCGCCGTTGACCCATTCTTGTTCAAGAGAGAAGGTCCGGGGAGCCCCTTCGGCGGTTCAGGCGGTTCCGTTGGACTGTCGTCCTTCCGATCGAGAACCTCATGATTATGCTCCCCGATTCCGGGTGGTTTTTTCAGGCTGTAATTCATTCCCCGAATAAGGAATGGCGGGCCGGGATGTTGAATCGTCCTGCCAAGCGGTGTATAGGCCACCTCCTTCCAAAAAGCTCTGGCCTTCAACTGCTCATTCTCATAAAGATCCTTGACGGTACTCAAAGGAAAGAGAACGAAGCCGCGCTTCAGGGATTCCTGAAAAAGCTCTTCCTTGGTATGTTCAAGAAAAAAGGCCTGAATAGGGATCTCAAAGCGATCGATGTCCTTCTGGGAGAGTGTGGCCATGTCCAATGCTTCCCAGGGAACATTCGATAGGTCAGTCGCTCTGCCCCGTTCATTCATCCAGTCGAAAAGGGCCCCGGTCCATTTACCCAGATTGGCGACAAAGATCCTCCAGCAGACCACACCGTCTTTGCAGGGCCACAGATTGCGAAAGGTGATGATACCCCGCCCCATGCGGGAGCCTTCCCTCTGCTCTAAAAATTTCTGGATGTCCCAGTAGATCCGGGTGCTTCGAGAGGTCTGAAAAACACTCTCCTGAATGGAGATGTCAATATACTGGCCGAGACCGGTTTTTTCCCGGTAAAAGTGAGCGGCTAGGGCGGCCAGGGCCCCGTACATCCCTCCGAGGGGATAGGACTGTTCAGAGCTGAAACGCAAGGGCGCACGATCCCGATCTCCGCACAAGGTCATCTGTCCGCCCATGCCCATATTGATGAGATCCGAATCCTTGAAATGGGCATAGGGTCCTGTCCTGCCGAAGGGGGTGATGGAAACCATGATCAAGGACGGGTTTATACGGTGGAGGATTTCAAAGGAAAGCCCCAGCTTCTCAAGGCGGTCCGGAGGAGAGGACTCTATGAGAAATTTGGCCTTACGGGCCAATTGCAGGAAACGACTTCTGTCTTTTTCATGGTGCAGGTCCAGGGTAATGCTTCGCTTGGAAGTATTATACGCGGCCCAATAGAGGCTCTTTTCCGGGTCCGGGTCATCATCGATAAAGGGCCCGATGCTCCGGGCCGGGTCCCCTTCAGGGGGCTCAACCTTGATAACATCCGCCCCCAGATCAGCCAGTATCTTCCCGCAAAATTGCCCGCGATGGTCTGCCAGATCAAGCACACGATAGGAATCCAATAACATTTGCAGGCTCCTTTGCTTACCAATGCCGATAGAGTTAGACCAAACGTTGTAAAAAAAACAGGGCTGATTTTAATATTAATCAATAATCATGCTGAGACTTAAAAAAAAATGAAGTCTTTTAGGAATCGAAGCTCCCTGCACTCCTATGGAGGGAATCTTCCAGGCAAGGTAAAGGTTTATTTTTTGCAGTTCGCTCGCTAACCCTCGCAGCAAGCTAAGGGGAATGCGCCTTTTCGGCACGCTCAAAGCCCAGAGCCCGTCAAGAGGCTAGCTATCCAGGCCACCAAAAAGTGGAATCTTCTGACATCATAAAAACGCCCTGTTTTTTAACCTTCGGGAAAGCCGTGTGATGCTGTCCCGCCGATGGGGGATGGTCAAGGGTTCGCACAACCCAAGTTCAGCTTCACCCTTGACGCCTCCAATCTGCAGCATTCTCAAATTTTATAACCTTGAGGTTTTCTGCAAGAAGAAAAAATTTTTAAATTTACTTTTCAAAAAAAAATTCAAAAATAAACCGTTTACCTGCCAGGCGGTAGGAGATAGGTTTTTATGAGTCTTTGGGTATCCTCGGGATTGAGTTCCACTACCCGCCAGGTGCCATCCTTTTTTCGCATCCCCATCCGTAATTGATCTTTCTCGAGCTTCAAGATCACCAGGGCATAATCCTGTTTTATCTTAAACTGGGCCAAGGAAAGGATGAGAAAGGAAGATGGCAGGGTGGCGTTCTTGGGGTTTTCCAGGTAAGCCCGAAGCTGTTCGAGGGCTAAGCGGCTTAATCCTTTATTCGCTTCCGGCGATAATTTGATTTTAATTTCTCCTAAGGGGCCGGTGATTTTTCCTAAAGAACCCGATGAGGTCAGGGGTGAGAGCAGTTTTGAGATCGACTCGGAGACCTGTTGACCTAAAATAGATTCCATGTCGACATAAGCCAACAAGGTGTTCAGGTCCCTGTTTTTCAACCCGGCCCCGATTTGATACAGGGCATAATAAGGGGTTCCCTGGACCCATCGCCAGAATAGGCCGGCCCCAAAGGCCAGGGCGATTACCAAAATAATTACAATGGTGTTTTGCTTGTTTTTCATAACTGGTCAGAAAAAGAAAAGGTTCGGGGTTCAAGGTTCAGGGTTTAAGGTTAAAAGCATTTCTATATTCATCGAAGGTAATTTATTGGCGGTTTCACCTGCCCCTGACCTTCAACCTTTCCGTTATTCCGTTTCCAACCCATGCTTCAGCATCCTATACCTTAAAGAACGCAGGTTTATTTTTAACAAGGCGGCGGCCCGCTGTTTATTCCCCTGGGTTTTTTGCAGGGCCTGGAGCAACAGGTTTTTTTCTAAAGTATCCAATGCCTGATCCATATCCAAGCCTTCTGTCGGGAGATTCATGAGAGGCTGATCTTTACCTGAAGAGCTCAACCCTTTGTAGGTGGCCAGTGCCAGGCTTTCAGGAAGGATCATGGTTGATCGTTCCATGGCTACCGATCGCTCGATAATATTTTCCAGTTCCCGGACATTGCCCGGAAAATGGTACTGGGAAAGGATTTTGAGAGCATAAGAAGAGATTTTCCGGATCTCCTTTCCCAGTAGCTTGGAATATTTTTCAAGAAAATAGTTGGCCAGCAGGGGGATATCTTCCGACCGCTCCCGCAACGGGGACAGATGAATCGAGATGACATTGATTCGATAAAACAGATCTTCCCTAAACCGCTTTTCCATGACCTCATCTTCCAGGTTTTTATTGGTGGCACAAATAAACCGCACATCCACGGATTGCTCCTGGGTTTCTCCCAGGGGGAGAAAAGTCTTTTCCTGAAGGAGGCGTAGGATTTTGACCTGCAGGTTGGGAGAGAGGTCCCCGATTTCATCCAAAAACAGGGTCCCCTTCTGGGCGGTTTCCACCAACCCCTTTTTGTGCACTAATGCACCGGTGAAGGCCCCTTTCCGATACCCGAACAATTCGCTTTCAATCAAGGTTTCCGGAAGCCCGGCGCAGGAAATGGTCACAAAGGGCTGATCCTTTCGAGGGCTGTTTTCATGAATGGAACGGGCGACCAATTCTTTTCCGGTCCCGGATTCCCCGGTGATTAAAACATTGCTGATCACCTGGGCGGCTTTCCAGGTCAGATCAAAGACCTTTTTCATTTGGGGGCTTTGGCCGACCATCGGTTTGGAATCAGGGAAGAGAAAAGGGGGCTTTTCAAGCGCCGGAGAGGGTCCTCCTTCCGCCTTGGACAGGGCATCCCGGATAACCTGTATCAAATCTTTATTAATAAATGGTTTGGGAATTAAGTCATAAGCCCCTTCATTCATGGCCTCTACGGCGGTGTCCGGATTGGCATAACCCGAAATCATAATCACTTCGGTTTGAGGGCGAAGGGTTTTGATTTCTTTCAACAGAGAGAGCCCGTCCATTGGTTTCATGACAATATCAGTCAGGACCACATAGAAAATATTTTTCTTGAAAAGTTCCAGGGCTTCGGGGCCACTGGCGGCGGTAAAGACTTCATATCCTTCCCGGGTAAGAAGGATATCCAACATCTCACGGAGACTTTGTTTGTCATCCACAACTAATATGGAGGGGGTCATTCTTCCACCATCGGGGCCATTTGATTGAAAACAACCCGTCCTTCAACCATGGTCAGAACGGCCTTGCCTTTCAAGGTCCAGCCGTGAAAAGGGGAATTTTTACTTTTGGAAACAAAGGAACGGATATCGACTTGAAATTCAAGATCAGGGTCGATGATGGTTAGATCAGCCGGGCCGGAAGGTTCAAGCCGGCCAAGGCCCGGCAGATTTAAGATCCGGGCCGGCCCTTGGGTCAACTTGGCAATGGCCTGGGGCAGGGTTAGGATACCCCGATGAACCAGATTGAGGGTCAGGGGAAGGGTGGTTTCCAGACCGATAATCCCCATGGCTGCCTGATCGAATTCGACTTCTTTTTCCAAAGCACTCTGGGGGGCATGGTCCGAGGCGATGACCTCAATGGTGCCGTCTTTAAGCCCTTTTTGTATGGCCTGGAGGTCATTTTTGGTCCTTAACGGGGGATTCATCTTGGCCAGGGTGTCAAATCCGATAACGGCCTCCTCGGTCAGGGAGAAATGATGAGGAGCGGTTTCGGCCGAGACGGGAAGCCCTTTTTTTTTGGCCTCACGGATCAATTGAACCGACCCGGCGGTACTGATATGGGCAATGTGCAGAGGGGTTTGGGTCATCTGGCAGAGTTGTATATCCCGATAAATCATGATTTCTTCAGCCGCCGAAGGGATACCGTGAAGTCCTAACCGGGTGGAAGTAGGGCCTTCATTCATGACCCCCGGCCGGCTCAGGGTAAGATCTTCGCAGTGGGCAATGATCGGGAGATCAAAGGCCTGGGCATATTCCATGGCCCGCCGCATTAACTGGCTGTTCATAACCGGATTCCCGTCATCTGACAGGGCCACCACCCCGGCCGTTTTCAGTTCTCCGTATTCGGCCAGGGCCTCTCCTTTCAATCCGGCGCTTATAGCCCCGACGGGAAAGACCTTGGCCAGCCGGGCCTCTTTAGCCTTGTTCAGGATATATTCGGTAACCGACTGGTTGTCATTGACCGGAAGGGTATTGGCCATGCAGGCCACGGCCGTGAATCCGCCGGTCACGGCCGCACGGGTACCGGTCAGGATGGTTTCTTTATATTCAAAACCGGGTTCTCTTAAATGGGTATGGATATCGATCAGTCCCGGGCAGACCACCAGTCCTTCGGCCGGGATGACCCGATAATCGGAAAGGGATTTTGTCCCTCTTTTCGGAGGAACGGGCTGCAAATCCATTATTCTCCCCTGATGAATATAGATATCCATCAGGTCGTCCACCTGATTTTGCGAGTCGATGACCCGGCCTCCTCTAATCAGCCATTTCACTTTTTTTACCTCCTAAGAGCAAGTAGAGCAGGGCCATGCGGACGGCCACCCCATTGGTCACCTGGTCGAGTATCACCGAATAGGGGCCGTCGGCCACTTCAGGATGGATTTCCACTCCCCGGTTGATCGGACCCGGATGCATAATAATGACATCCCGTTTGGCCTTGTTCATGGTTTCCAGGTTTAAGCCGAAGAACCGCGAATATTCTCGAAGGCTGGGGAAAAGCATCTGCTGTTGCCTTTCCAATTGGACCCGCAACATCATGATAACGTCGGCCCAGGCAACGGCCTCTTGGATTCGAGAAGTAACACCGACATCCAGGGATTCGATAAAAGGGGGGATCATGGTGGGGGGACCGGCTACCATAACCTCGGCCCCCATGGTTTTAAGACCGATAATATTGGATCGGGCCACTCGGCTGTGGGCGATATCCCCGATGATGGCTACCTGTAATCCTTCGATACGGCCTTTTTTTTCGCGAATAGTCAGCAGATCCAGAAGGGCTTGGGTAGGGTGCTCATGCATGCCGTCCCCGGCGTTGATGATCGAGGGTTTGGTCATCCGGGAAAGCAGATGGGGGGCCCCGGCCATGGAATGGCGGATGACAATGACGTCCGGGTTCATGGCCTCTAAATTCCGGGCCGTGTCCACCAGGGTTTCTCCTTTAACCAAAGAACTGGTATTGGCCGAAAGACTTACCGTATCGGCACTGAGACGTTTGGCGGCTATCTCAAACGAGGTTCTGGTTCGGGTGCTGGGTTCATGAAAAAAGTTGACCACTGTTTTTCCACGAAGGGTTGGGACTTTTTTTATGTCTCGAAAAGATATTTCCTTGAGGGATTCGGCCGTGGTCAGGATGGTTTCAATTTCTTCCCGGGTCAATCCTTCCATACCCAGCAGATGGTGGCGGTCGAAGTTCATAAAATTTCCTTTTTAGGGTCAAAAAAAACCCCCTCGGCCTTCGGCAGCGAGGGGGTCTCAAAAGACCTGTTATATAGAAACCAAGACATTAGCTCTCCTTTTTCATTCTTCGTTGTTGCATGGCAGAGCATGAGGGTAACAAAATACGATATTTATCTTCCCAGTAACCAATTCAACTTTAATTAACATTTATATTTAACATGTTGGATTAAAATGTCAAGAAAGTTTTAAAGAAAAAAATAAAGAAAAAAATTCCTTGACGAAAGAAGGAGGGGATGTTAAATTATTTTCAAGCCTTACCCAATAATTTTAGGAAACAATTAAAAGGCGGCTTGGATCCAACGTGTGTTGGACTGAGACTTCCAACAAAGACGTGTCAAAGCCTCTGGAGGAAGTCCAGGGGCTTTTTTTATGGAAATTATTAGAGATATTGAAAAGATGCAGTCCAGGGCCGAGAAGACTCGGCAAGGAGGGAAAAGGATCGCCCTGGTGCCGACCATGGGAGCTCTCCATGAGGGACATCTGGCTTTAATGGATTATGGCCGGGAGAAAGCCAATCTGTTGGTGGTCAGTATTTTTGTCAACCCCATCCAGTTTGGACCCAAGGAGGATTTTGAGAAATACCCCCGGGACCTTCAAAAAGATAGCCGGTTGACGGAAAAAAGAGGAGTGGACCTTATTTTTTCCCCGGAAATCAAGGCCTTTTACCCGGAGTTTTTTCAGACTTATGTAACGGTGGAAAAAGTGACCCAAAATTTATGCGGGGCCAGCCGGCCCGGGCATTTTCGGGGGGTTACGACCGTGGTCTGCAAACTCTTTAATATTGTCAAACCCCATCTGGCCATTTTCGGGCAAAAAGATTTTCAACAGTTGATCGCCATTCAACAAATGGTTGAGGATCTGCATATGGATGTGGAAGTAGTCGGCCGGCCGACCATCAGGGAAGATGACGGACTGGCCATGAGCTCCCGCAATGTCTTTCTTTCCCCGGAAGAAAGGATTTCAGCCCGATCCCTTTTCCAGGCCATGCAGGAGGGTCAAAGTCTTTTTCGGATGGGCGAAAGGAAAACAGAAGTTTTATTAAACCGGGTTAGGGGTTTAATTATGGAACAACCTTTCACTCGGATTGATTATGCCAAGATCTGCCACCCTCGGACCCTTGAAGAGGTGAAGGTTGTTGAAGGTCGGGGTGTTTTAGCCTTGGCGGTGTGGGTGGGCGCCACCCGCCTGATAGATAATTGTTTATTGGAGGATAAAGGACAATGACCAGGACTCTTTTAAAATCTAAAATTCACCGGGCAACCATTACGGAAAGCAATCTCCACTATGAAGGGAGTATGACCATCGATCAGGACCTGATGGAAGCCGCTGATATTATTCCTTACGAACAGATCCAGGTTTATAATATCGCCAATGGCGAACGGTTCGCCACCTATGCCCTGGAAGGCCCCAGAGGCTCCGGCGTGATATGTCTGAACGGGGCTGCGGCCCGAAAAGGAGTCGTCGGCGATCTCGTTATTATTGCCACCTATACCGCTATGGAGGAAAAGGAGCTTAAAAATTTTAAACCCAAGGTGGTTCAAGTGGACTCCCGTAACCGTCACCGGCTTAAGGCGGCATAAACAGGAAAGTGAAAAGCTGATTTTATTCAGGCTGATTTATTGTGTTTCCGGTTAGACGGACAAGGAGCCTTTTTTGTGAGGAGTGAAAAGTGATGAGAGATGAGATAGAATTAGATTTTTCTTGTCCGTCTTCTCCTTGTCGCAGGTCCCTTGTTCGGCCATCCGGTATCAAAGAGCCCTCCCACCTTGATGGGCCGGGGGACATCAGCCAGTAAAGGGAATCTTTAGATGATACAGTTCAAGGCTTGGTTGAAGAATTATCTCTTGACCGGATTAATCGTTGTTGTTCCGATTACCATCACCGTTTATATTATTCAAACCCTAATCGGGGTTATGGATGACTTCCTGTCTTTTGTTCCTAATGCCTATCATCCCGATACCCTGCTGGGTTTTCACCTTCCCGGTCTGGGATTGGTTTTGGTGACCATTCTTGTTTTTCTGATCGGACTGTTGACCCATAGTTATATTGGGAATAAAGTGGTTGAAATATGGGACCTGCTGGTCGGGCGGATCCCTCTGGTCCGAAATATTTACCAGGCTATCAAACAATTTACCGAGGCTGTCTGTAGTAATACCGGTAGCCATTTCAAACAGGTGGTCATGCTGGAGTTCCCCAGACCTGGTCTGTATTCCATTGGATTTTTGGCCGGGCCGGCCAAAGGGGAAATTGAAACCCGGGCCGGTCAACCGGTAATGAGTATTTTTATCCCCTGTACACCCAATCCGACGACCGGGTATTATGTGCTGATCCCGGAAAAAGACTTGATCCCTCTGGATATGAGTGTGGAAGAGGCCTTTAAGCTGATCGTTTCCAGCGGATTGGTTCTGCCGAATCCGCACCAGCACCTATCCGTTAAGAACTGAGGAGTTCGAGTCTGGTTTTTTCCTGTTTTTCCCCTTGACCCTGCCTTTTTCTTATTTTATACTTTGGGCGTCTAAAAACAAGAAACATCTCCAATTAATCCGCCGCATTTGAATTGTTTTCAATTGAGGTTTTGTTCATGGGTTTGGAAACAGAAAACAAATATTTATTAAAGGCCGTTGAGGCCTTTAATAGACGCTTGATCGTAATTTCCCCGGAATATAAAATTTTGGCGGTCAACGACTCCGGGGAGGGATTTGATCATTCAAAGGTCATCGGCGGTCTTTGTCATCAGATTTTTTACGATCGCCCGGAACCCTGCCTCAACTGTCCGGTTCGAAAATGCAAAGAAACCGGCCGCCCGGCCATGCAGCCAAAACCGGGAGAATATGCCGACCCCGGGAAAATACCTTGTCTCTACGCTTATCCGATTTTCAACGATGATATTATTGAAGCCTTCGTGAGCTTGGACTTCGACCTTCCGGTTCGTGGTGAGTTCGAAGACAAGGCACAGAGTTCGAATGCCTTCCTTCGCAACCTGATCCTCAGTGCTGTGGACGGTGTCATTGCCGCCGACAAGAAAGGCCGGATCCTGATTTTCAACGACATGGCGGCTGAACTTTTCGGTTACAGCGTGGAAGAGGCTATGGAAAGCCTGGACATACGGGATATCTATCCCGGTCAAAAGGAATTGGAGGTTATGAAGGCCCTGCGCAGCGAGGATTACGGCGGACGGGGCAAACTGCGATCCTATGAGGTGGAAGTTCTCCATAAGAGAGGTGAACACATCCCCATCAATCTGAATGCCTCTATCGTCTATGAAGGGGATCGGGAAGTGGCGACGATCGGCTTTTTTCATGACCAACGCGGAATCAACCAGATGAAAGCCGAATTGGAAAAAACGCAGATGCAGTTGCTGCAATCCGAAAAAATGGCTTCCCTGGGCAAGCTGGCTGCCGGGGTGGCCCATCAGCTTAATAATCCCCTGTCCGGTATCACCCTGTTTACCAAATTGGTCATGGAAGAATACAACCTCGAAGAGGGTGCCAGGAAAGACCTCTCTCGGGTGATGGAGGATGCCGAACGCTGCCGGGACACCGTTAAGGAATTGCTGGAATTCGCCCGCCAGACCAAGCATATCAGGCGGCCGCACGACATTAACCGGGCCATTACCCGGACCCTCTTTCTGTTGGAAAATCAAACGCTGTTTCAGAACATTGTCATCGAAAGGGATCTGGCTCCAACCTTGCCGCCTGTACACAGCGACATCCAGCAACTGAACCATATGTTTATGAACATTATTCTAAACGCCGCCCAGGCCATGGAGGGGAACGGCCGATTGGGCATTAAGACTATTTTTGTTTCCGAAAAAAAACAGGTTCGTATCAAAATTTCAGATACCGGGCCGGGTATTCCCGATAAAATCCTTTCCCATATCTTTGATCCCTTCTTTACCACCAAACAGGAAGGGGAGGGCACCGGACTGGGATTAAGCCTGGTTTACGGGATTGTGCAAAACCAAGGCGGTGAAATCAAGGTTCAGAGTATCCCGGGTAAAGGGGCAACCTTTATCATCGACCTGCCCATCATGCCGAAAGAAGACGGAGGAAGCCGAAGTGAATAGAGAGGTCGAGGGAATACGGATTCTGGTGGTGGACGATGAACGGGACATCCGGGATGCTTCGGAACGCATTCTGAGCCGTGTCGGTTTTCAATTGTACACGGCCAAACGGGGGGAGGAAGCCCTCCAGGTCTTCAAAGAGGCCCATCCGGCCATCGTACTTCTCGATTTAAAGATGCCTGGGATGGACGGCATGGAGGTTCTTAAGCGCCTTCGGGAATGGGACCCCTCTATTCTGGTGATTGTCATCACCGGTTATGCTACTGTCGAAACGGCCATTGAAGCCATGAAGCAGGGCGCCTATGATTTTATCTCCAAGCCTTTCGAACCGGATCAGTTGCGCATCGTCGTCAATCGGGCGGCTGAAAAAATCCGTCTGACCCGGGAAGCCAAAAATCTGGAACAGGAAAAAGCGCGCACCCTATCCGATTTAGACACCGAAAAGAGCCGCATGAGGACTATCATCGAATCGCTGCCGGATGGAGTTATGGTCACCAACATCAGCGGGCAGGTGGTGCTGATCAACCTGTCCTGCAAGCATATGTTGAAACTCCCCCCCGACACCACACCGGGCCGGCCTATTCAGGATTATGTGTCGGATGAAGCCTTGTGCAATCTGGGTCTGGATATTTCCAGAGGGAAATATGTGGATTACGGTGATATCCCCGAGCATGAGTTCACCCTGTCCGATGGAACCTATCTGCGAGCCATAGCCCAGCCGGTATTGGGAGAAAGAAAGGAGTGTCTGGGAGCAATCTTGAATTTAATTGACATTACCAGCATGAAGGCTCTAGACCGCCTCAAGTCGGAATTCGTAGCCAAGGTTTCCCATGAATTGCGTTCGCCCTTGTCAACCATCCATGAACAGATCGCCGTTGTTGTCGGCGACTTAGTAAGCAGTCAGCCCCAACAACACCAACACCTGCTGGCCCGGGCTAAGGAAAAAACTCAGGGTTTGATCTCTTTGATCGGTGATTTGCTCGACTTGTCGCGAATCGAGGAAGGGATCACCGGCCGAGAACCTAAACCGGTCCGGCTGGAAGAATTGCTAAAAGGCATCGTGGATTTTCTTTCTACCAGGGCCTCGACCAAAAACCAAACACTGTCCCTCGATATTTTGTTAGAAAACCTGCCTGAAATCAATGCCGATCCATTGGCGTTGGAAAGCATTTTTGGAAACCTGATCACCAACGCCATCACGTACACACAGGAAGGGGGTCGCATTCGAGTTGAATTGGACAAGGCCGGTATCAATATCAGAGTAAAAGTAGTGGACAACGGCTTCGGTATTGACGAAAAATATATCGACAAAATTTTCGATCGATTTTACCGGGTGAAGGATGAAAGAACGCGTTATATCACCGGGACAGGACTTGGACTTCCCATTGTAAAGGGGTTGGTGGATTCTCTAGGGGGGATCATTGAAGTGACAAGCTCTTTGGGTGAGGGATCGACCTTCACGGTTCTGCTTCCGGTACAGCAGGGTTGAGCCTAACTATTTTTGGATTATTGTTGCGGGTTGCGGGTTACGAGTTCTGGGATAAAGGCCTTTGATTTCTAAACCCGCAACCCGCAACAGAAAAATTTAAAATATTCTTTGTTAGCCTGAAGAAAGATTTGTCTGAAAGTAATTTACCTTCCCCCTTCATTCTCCTGTAGAGCGTTTAGAAACTCCTCCGGAGGAACTTGCAATCCGGTCCACAAGGCAAAAGTCCTTCGCGCCTGGTAGGCCAGGGCCGACAGCCCGTCCATAAAACGAATGTTTTTGGAGTGGGCCAATTCTTCCCAAAAATTTTTTTGGCGGCCGTAATTGAGGTCAAAAACCAACTGGCAGCCGGGGATGTCGAGATGACTCACCAGATCGGCCATTTCCGGGGATTCATCACGGCTGGAAACGGCCGTGGCGTTGACCACGATATCCACCGGCCATGAGCGATTGGATAATAACCTCATATTCAGCGGCTCCCCACCGAAAGCGCCGATAATGGACTCTGTTTTTTCCATCTGACGCCCGGCGACATAGATGGTGGCCGCCCGCAGCCAGTTTAAAATAAACACTACAGCCCTGGCTGCGCCGCCGGTTCCAAAAACCAGCGCCGCCTTCCCGTCCACATTAAATCCCGCTTCATTGAGTGCATCCATAACGCCAATGGCGTTCGTATTATATCCCTTGAGACGATCCCCATCCCGGACAACGGTATTAACTGCGCCAATGATGTTGGCGCCTTCGGAAAGAATATCCAGCATTGGAAGGACGGCTTCCTTATAGGGGACGGTGATGCTGGCTCCGGCTATATGCAGTATCCGGATACTTTGAATGGCCTGTCCAAGATCCTGGGGCTTGACGACGAAGGGAACATAGGTCCCATTTATCCCTTGGCGTTTCAGGACCCGGGAAAACATGATCGGAGATTTAGATTGTCCTGCCCGTTCGTCACTGAGGATACAGAAGACCTTCATCGTAAAAATCCATGAAAAGGATTCAAGGGAGCATGGGGGCGATAGACAATGGGCAATAGGTCCCCTCTATTATTCTTTTCCTGTAACCGACAGCCTCTCGCCCATTGCCTCCTTTTTTTAAAGCCCCAGCAACCTTTTCAGGCTCTTGGTGATCTCTTCAGCCGAGGCCGGTTTACTGATATAATCATCCGCTTCGGTAGCCATGCCGTCGTAGTGGGAATAGCGTGTGGAGGTCACATGAGAGGCCACTGCCGTCAGCAGGATAATGGGGATATCCCGGTAACGGTCATCCTTTTTCAGTTCTTTGCAGACCGCATACCCGTCCTTTTCAGGCATCATCACATCCAGTACAATGGCATCGGGCGGATTGGACCGAACCTTTTCCAAACCCTCCACCCCGTTGTAGGCCACCTCAACTTTAAAGCCCTCTTTTTCCAAGTTGCCTTGGACGATGGTAGCGAAATCCGGTTCATCGTCAACGACTAAAACCCTTTTTTGCTGATTCATAATTCTCTCCTTGTCTCTTGACCAGTCAGGTCAATTTTTTCAGACAAATTATTATGGACCGATGAAACCTGAAAATCAATCCCCTCAGGTACGTCAAATCCAACCGGGCCTTGGGATTAATCGACATTAGGCCGCGGATACAATCCACCTTGCTCGACGATTTCAGGGACCATTTCCTCCCATTCGATAGCCATGATATGAAATCCGGCCAAGCCTTTAGCCTCTTTAAGGCGCTGGATGGATTCAATGCAGATTTTAATCCCCTCTTCTGCCTGTTTTTCTTTAGGGGTGTCCGCCAGCCGCTTGACGATTGCCTCCGGCACATCCATACCAGGCACCCGGTTTTTCATGTAGCGAGCCATCCCGGCTGATTTCATCGGGGTCAATCCGGCTAATATATAAACCTGCTCGGTTAATCCCCGGTCCCGGGCTTTGCTTAACCAATCCTCGAATTTGTCGAGATTATAGATGCATTGGGTTTGGATAAATTCGGCCCCGGCAGCTACTTTTTTGGCCAGCCGCGGCACACGGATTTCATAGGGATCGGCAAAAGGATTAGCCGCCGCTCCAACGAACATCTGCGGAGGTCTCTGGATCGCGTCTCCACCCAGGAACTTGCCTTCGTCCCGCATATATCTTACCGTCTGAATGAGTTGCATCGAGTCGATGTCGTGGACGTTTTGTCCTTGAGCACAGTCCCCGAAATTTTGGTGATCTCCTGAAAGGCAGAGCATGTTGTGAATGTCGAATGAGGCTGCCCCCAAGATGTCGCTTTGGATGGCGATCCGGTTTCGATCCCGGGTCACCATCTGTAAAACGGGTTCCAGCCCCATCAACTTCAGTCGAATACAGGCGGCCAGGCTGCACAATCGGGTCATAGAGGTCTGGTTGTCGGTTATATTGATGGCATCGACATGGTTTTTTATCATTTCGGCCTTGCGGATAATTCCTTCGGGGTCACTGCCGCGTGGGGGGCCGCATTCGGAAGTGACCGCCATATTGCCGGAAGCCAAAATTTTTTCCAGTTTACTCGGTGTCTTGGCCTTCATAGCTTCAAATCCTCCCTGATCACTTTTCGCGGTCCGCCGGCCCGTTCAGTAGACCAGTTTTTGATAGGGTTTATTTTTTCATAGTCATCCATCCGCCCCAGGGCCTTCAGCCGGTCGATAATCAACTGCCATCCGCAAGGGATATCCTTGCTGATTTCACATTTTCCGGCCGTTGATCCGCCGCAGGGCCCGTTCAGGATCCGTTTGGCGCATCGGGAGACCGGACAGATGCCGCCCGAAATGGCCAGGATGCACTGACCGCAACCCTGACAACGTTCGGACCAGACCCCCCGGGCCTCGTTGGCCCCCATGAACAGGGTGTTCACACCGGGATAAACCGGCTTGGTTTGATACTTCTCGGCGGTGAATTGAACCCCGACCCCGCAGGCGATAGACACGACCGCCTCATAGTGATCGATATTGTCCCGTATCTCCTCCAGGTACTCGTGATCACACTGACGTTCCAGGGTCCGTTCCCCGATGTTGACTTCCCCCCCTTGCTGCAGAAAATGCATGCGCAGGGCTGAGGCCAGAAGGCCTACTTCTTTCTTCCCGCCGACCTCGCAAACCGTTACGCATTCATTACACCCCAAGACCAGGATGCTTTGGTAGTCTTTGACGTAATCAATGATCTCTTCAATCGGCTTTTTATCGGCCACAATCATCGCTTTTGACCTCCATTTCTGACGGCTTCGTAAAAAGTTCATCTGCTGTGTTGCCCTGCATCCTCCCCCGGTTTTCACCGGCAGGACTTGCGCGCCTTGCATAAGGAGCTTTTTACCGTGCCCTCCCTATGATGAATTTTTGCCAATTCATCGTTTCTGCAAATCTCCAGATTTTCCGGGTGCGGCTAAAGCGCTGCACCGGCGATCTGGTTCTGATCCGTTTGAACTTTTTTCTGCTTTATTACGGCCCCTCGAATCGGATTCGGGCCGGCCTCGAGAATTCGGGCATGCATTTCCTCGGCAAAGCGGGCAAACATGGGGCCATCGCTGGAAGACAGGTTGTACATCTGCAATCGATGGCCGCCGATGCCAACGGCGTCCAGGATTTTCCGGATTTGTTCCACCCGGGCCTTGGCCCTGAAATTGCCCCTTTCAAAATGGCAGTCTCCTTCACGGCATCCCACCAGATAAACCCCATCGGCACCCTTCTCAAAGGATCGCATGATATGCAGGGCATCCACTTTACCGGTGCAGGGAACGCGAATAATCTTGATACTCGTCGGATATCCCAAGCGCATCGAACCTGCCAGGTCCGCGGCCGTGTACCCTCAGAAATTACAACAAAAGGCTATAATGATCGGTTTAAAATCTTGGCTCATAGGGCCCCCTCCAGCAGGGTGTCGATCTTGCATAAGAGTTGATCGTCTTCATACCAGTTCAATTCGATGGCCTTGGCCGGGCATTCGGCGGCACAGATCCCGCAACCGTGACACAGGGCCTCGTCGATTACACTGAACCCGTCGGTATTGATCTTGGGTACGCCGTAAGGACAGGATCGGACACAGATGAGGCACGCTGCACATAAATCGGCATTGACCTGAGCGGTTACGGCCGACAAGGTCAGTTCTTTCCGGGACAAAAAGGTTGTGGCCCTGGAAGCCGCGGCCTGTGCCTGGGCGATGGTTTCATTCATCAGTTTCGGACTGTGAGCACTTCCGCAAATAAAGATTCCTTCGGTGGCCATGTCTACCGGACGCAGTTTAACATGAGCTTCCATAAAGTACCCTTCGGCCGTCCGGGCCAGTTTGACGATGGAAGCCAGTTCTTCGGTATCGTTGGCCACCATTCCGGCACTCAAGGCCAGGAGATCGACCTTGACCTGCATGTTTCGATCCAGGATGGGGTCTCTGAAATTCACCACCAGGTCTTCTCCAACCTGTTCGACCTGAGGTGGCCTTTCCGGATCGAAGCGGAAAAAGACCACCCCTTTCTCCCGGGCTTCTTTGTAATAGGTTTCCAGCAATCCATAGGTCCGAATATCTCGATAGAATATAAAAACCTCGGCTTCGGGATTAAGGTTTTTTATTTTCAAGGCGTTCTTGATGGCGTTTTGACAACAAATGCGCGAGCAATTGGGGTTTTCCTCATTGCGGGAGCCGACACACTGGATCATGGCCACCTGGTTAAAATCCTGGGCTCCTTTTTCTTTGAGATGCCTGGCCAGATCAACCTGAGTCATTACTTTTTCGTTTTGCCCGTAGAGATATTCCCGGGGTTGATATTCGGAGGCCCCGGTGGCAATTAGGGTCACCCCGTGATTGATCTTGCGTTGATAGGGGCCGGGTCCGACCAGAAGCTCGGTGGTGAAGTTTCCCTGAAACCCGGTAAACCCCACGACCAGGGCCTGGGTCAGGACCTGAATCAGAGGATGGGTCGTCACCCGCTCGACCAGACCTTTCAGATAAGCCTGGACATCATCCCCTTCGATGGTGAAGGTCAGGCGATCGGCCATACCTCCCAATTGTTTTTCTTTTTCTACCAGTACGACCTCATATCCTTGATCTGCCAGTCCGAGGGCGGCATTCATCCCGGCCACTCCGCCTCCGATAACCACAGCGCGCTGGTTGACCGTGATGACCTTCTCTTGCAGCTGGTTAAGGGTCCCGGCCCGGGAGACGGCCATGCGGATCAGTTCCCGGGCCTTATCGGTGGCTTCCCGGGGATTGTCCGAATGGACCCAGGAGTCCTGATTGCGGATATTGGCCATTTCCAAAAGGTATTTATTTAAACCGCAACCCTGGATGGTATCCATGAACATGCCCTCATGGGTCTTCGGGGTACAGGCGGCCACCACTATCCGGTTGAGCCGGTGTTCCCGGATGCTTTCTTTCATGGAATCCAGAGAATCCTGGCTGCAGGAAAAGAGATTCTGCCTGGCGAAAACCACATTGGGCAGGCTTCGGGCGAACTCTTCGGCCGCGGCTACATCCACCACACCGGCTATATTGATACCGCAGTTGCAGACATAAACGCCGATGCGCGGTTCCTCGGACGACACATCAATTTCTTCGGGGAGATCAAGGATTCTGGTGCACGTATTTCTGGCTAAGGCCAGTTTCCCCCCGGCCAGGCAAGCCGCGGCACTGGCCTCGGTCACCGAACCGGGGATATCCTTGGGGCCCTGAAGCACCCCGCAGGCATAGACGCCGGGACGGGAGGTCTCAATGGGCGCAAAGGTCGGCGTTTTGACAAAACCGTATCCATCCAGTTCTACGCCGAGTTTTCGGGCCAGGTCCCTGGATGATTCCGGCACCTGAAGTCCCACGGATAGGATCACCAGATCAAAAAATTCTTCTTGGGTCTGTCCGTTTTCATCGGCATATCGGATATGCAGGTCCCGTTCTCCAGCGATTTCGTCAAAAGAGTGAACTCGGGCCTTGATGAAACGCACTCCGGCCTTATCCCTGGCCCGCAGGTAATATTTTTCGTAGTCCTTGCCGAAGGTGCGGATATCCATATTGAAGATGGCGCAATCCAACTCGCCCTTAGCATGTTCCTTGGCCATCATGGCATCCTTGATGGCGTACATACAGCACACCGAGGAACAGTACCCGTTGCCGCAGTGATCGGTGTCCCTGGAGCCGATGCATTGAAACCAGGCAATTTTTTTCGGCTCTTTTCCGTCGGACAGACGTTTCAGGTGCCCCTGGGTCGGGCCGGAGGCACTCAGGAGTCTCTCGAATTCCAGGCTGGTCAGGACGTTGGGATTGCTGCGGTATTGATAGAGGTCCTCCAGACCGGAAGGATCATAGGGCCGACTGCCCGTGGCCAAAACAACCGAACCGACCTTCAGGGTCAGATTTTTCGGTTGATCCAAAAAATTGATGGCTTTATTGGGACAGAATTTTTCGCAGGCCCGGCATTTTCCTTTTACGAAATAAATGCAGTTTTCCTTATCGATGACGTATTTTAAGGGAACGGCCTGGGGGTATTTGACATAAGCCGCCTTGCGCAGCCCAATGCCTTCATTGTAGGGGTCTTTGACTTTTTTAGGACATTTTTCAGCGCAGAGACCACAGGCGGTACACTTTTCCATATCGATGTATCGGGGTTTCTGGATAATCTGAATTTCAAAGTTTCCATCTTCTCCAGCAATGGAGGTTACTTCAGCCAAGGTAAGGAGTTCGATGTTCAGGTGCCGGCCGACCTCGACCAGTTTGGGTGAGATAATTCACATGGCACAGTCATTGGTGGGAAAGGTCTTGTCCAATTGGGACATCAATCCTCCGATGGCCGAGGATTGTTCCACCAAGTAGACATAGTAACCTGAATTGGCCAGGTCCAGGGCCGATTGCATCCCGGCGATGCCCCCCCCGACTACCATCACTGAACCGACGACCCCTTGGCCTTCGCTTACCACAGCAGGCGTTAAGCCTTTTTCAGTTTTTGATTTCATTTCCCTTTCCTTTTAAATCCCTTTAAATCCCTTCGATTATTTCCGGAAGCTTATTTTCCCATCCGAGAGTGGAAAGATAAACGCCGTTGAACCCCTGATGTTTCAGTTCCCTGACCGTTTCCGTTGCAATCTGTACGCACTCGCGCACCTTATCCGGCGCCCGGGCAATCCGGTCGATGATCGTCTCCGAAATATGAAGATGTGGCAGGTTACGGACCAGATACCGGGCCATCCCCAATGACTTGAGCAGCATAACGGTGGGGATGACAGCCACTTTTCGGAGATCAATCCGTTTTTTATAAGGATCAAGCAGGGACGGATCGAAGATGGGGGAAGTGATTAAAAACCGTGCCCCGGCCTCAACCCTTTTCATCATCTCTTCCATTTCCACTTCCGTCGATTTTCCCTTGGCACCGGCTTCCGTGGTCGAACCGATCAAAAAATCCGGTGCCCCGGCCAGTTCTATACCCGCCATGTCTTTGCCCTGGTTCAATCGGTCAATGGCTTTGATCAACTCAAAAAGATCGACGTCGTTTACCGAACGGGCCTGGTGATGATCTCCAAAACTGGGATCTTCTCCAATAACGGCCATGACCGTGTTAATCCCCAGGGCATGAGCCGCCAGCAGATCACCCTGGATCGCCAGACGATTTCGGTCCCGGCAGCAAACCTGAAAAACTGTCGGCAGACCTTCATTCTGCAAAACCATGGCACCGCCCAGGGAACTCATGCGCATGACGGCATTGCCCATTTCCGGGATGACAAAGGCATCGACTCCGTCTTTAACCCTTTTTGCATTGGAAAGCATGACGGAGACATCTACCCCTTTTGGTGGTTCCATTTCTGCCAAAATAGTAAATTCACCTGCCTCGATTTTGTCCTTTAACCCCATGGCCTCCTCCGAATTTTTATTAATCAATACAGCCCGTGGAAAGGGCTGAAGAAAAATGTGGATTAATTCCGCCTAAAAAGATCGATCGGGTTCATCGGACGATCTATTTTTTTATTTAACCTCCTATTTATTAAACAAAAACTGTGCCACCATGAAAATAATTCTTTGAAATGATTTTATTCATGTAATTTCAGTTTATTACAATGATGGGATTAACAATGAGGATTACTGTTGAAATCTTTATAAAACTATGCCATTATGGCCTACAATATTCAAATTTTATCTGTTTTCAAAAAGTTAGTTTAATGGTGCCATTTTGGCATAGGCCATAATGGCCTAGATTAGGTAGGTTATTATTTCGGCCCGGATATTAATTGTCGACGATGATTGGGATTTTCTTGAATTGATGAAAGCAAGATTGGCTGGGGCCGGTTTTCATCAGGTGCGTATCGAGGATGATCCCTTGAAAGCGGCGGACATGATACAAGCGGAAGAGGTGTTCGACATCGCTCTGATCGACATGACCATGCCGGAGATGGATGGACTTCAACTGCTGGATGTGGTGAAAAACAACAGCCCCAGGACCGAATGTATTATCGTTACTGCGGTGAACGATGTGCGAGTGGCCGTTCAATGTCTCAGAAAAGGGGCATACGATTATCTGGTCAAGCCGATCAGCGAAGAGGATCTGGTATTTTCTCTCAAGCGAACCCTCGAGAAAAGACGGCTCCTGGATATTCTGGATATCGAAAAAAGTAAAGACATGCCCGTCCTGTCCCATCCGGGAGCCTTTCAGGCTATCATTACCCGATCTCCGGCCATGATGCGGTTGCTCAAGGAGGCCGAACTGCATGCCGGCAGCGACGTACCTATTCTGATTACCGGTGAAAGCGGCACCGGCAAAGAGCTTCTGGCCAGGGCCATTCATACCGTCAGCCCCCGGTCCCGTTATCCCTTCATGCCAGTCAACATGGCGGCGGTCAATACCGGCCTCTTTGAGGCTGAATTTTTCGGTCATACCCGGGGTGCTTTTACCGGCGCAGAAAAAGAGCGGGCCGGATATTTGAAACATGCCAACCATGGAACCCTATTTCTTGATGAAATCGGCAATCTGCCTCCGGAGATGCAAGGTAAACTTTTAAGAGTCCTGCAGGATGGTGAATATACCCCGCTGGGCTCCAACATCAGCCAGAAGGTTGATGTGCGATTTGTCACCGCCACCAATGAAAACCTGGAATTGCTGATATCCGGAAAAAATTTTCGCAAGGACCTCTACTATCGTATCAAAGGTGGATGGCTGCACCTGCCGCCTCTCAAGGAAAGATCGGAAGACATCCCCTTACTGGTGGACCGTTTTCTGGATGAATGCGGCTCTGGAGGTATCCGCTGTCCCATGGAAGAAGAGGCCCTTGGAATTCTCCGACAATACAACTATCCGGGTAACATCAGGGAACTGAAATCGATCATCCAGTCCGCTGTCAATCTCGCCCAAGGAGGCATTATTACCACCGCCATGTTTCCGGCCCCCTTGCGGGATATACAACCTATCGTCCCATCCGCATCGGAAGAAGATTCGGATGCCGTCCTCTCTCTGCCCGAGTATGAAAAGGCCTATATTCTCAAGGTCTACCGACGGTTGCATCAAAACAAATCTCGAACTTCCCACCTTCTGGGAATCGGAATGAATACCCTGCGACGGAAATTGAAATCTTACGGGGTGTCTTAAGTCGAGTGGTTGATTTGAGCAGCGAAGCTACCAAAGTCAAGCACATTTCCATTCCCCTGGTCTAACGATTCCTAACTGTTCGACATTAATGACTTGACAAAAAACAGAGGATGTATAATAGTAATATATTTTTCAAAAGGAGGACCTGCATATGAGTATGTCGAATTATTATTTCACCTCGGAATCAGTTACAGAAGGACATCCCGACAAGGTGGCCGATCAGATTTCCGATGCCGTTTTGGACGCTATTTTGTCAGAAGATCCCAAAGGGCGGGTGGCCTGTGAGACCCTGGTCACCACAGGCCTGGCGATGATCGCCGGGGAGATTACCACTTCCTGCTATGCGGATATGCCCAAAATCGTCCGGGAAACCATTAAAGAAATCGGTTATAACGATTCTGCCATGGGGTTTGATTGGGAGACCTGTGCGGTCCTGACCACTATCGACAAACAATCACCGGACATTGCCCAAGGGGTTAATTCCCTGGGGGAGAAAAAGGAACAAGGGGCCGGTGATCAGGGCATGATGTTCGGCTATGCCTGTAATGAAACCAAAGATTTTATGCCCATGCCCATTTGGTATGCCCATCGGCTGGCCAAACGTCTGGCCGAGGTTCGAAAAAAGAAAATCCTTGATTTTCTGAGACCGGACGGCAAAACCCAGGTAACCGTGGAATATCAAGACGGGAAGCCGGTTTCCATACCAGCCGTGGTTATTGCCGCTCAACACAATCCGGATATCAGCTATAAAAAGTTACAGGAAGGGATTATCGAAACGGTCGTTAAAAAGGTTATCCCGGCCAAGCTTCTGAACAAGAAGACCCAGTATTTTATCAACACCACCGGTCGATTCGTAGTAGGGGGCCCTATGGGGGATTGTGGGGTGACCGGAAGAAAGATCATCGCCGACACCTACGGCGGGCGTGGAAGCCACGGCGGCGGGGCCTTTTCCGGCAAGGATCCCTCCAAGGTCGATCGAAGTTCTTCTTATATGGCCCGGTATGTGGCCAAAAACGTGGTCGCTTCGGGTATCGCCGATGTTTGTCGACTGCAGGTATCCTATACTATTGGCAAGGCCGAACCTTTATCGATTTTTGTGGACACCAGAGGGACCGGAAAAATTCCGGACTTTCAGATCAACCAGATTATCCGGCAGATCTTCAGTTTTAAACCGGCCGAAGTGATTGCTTATCTGGATTTATTGCGCCCCATCTATAAGAAAACTGCTGCCTACGGCCATTTCGGCAGAAACGAGCCCGGGTTTTCCTGGGAAAAGATCGACAAAGCTGAAATCCTCCGCGAGCGTGCGGGATTGAAGAAAAAGTAATCCCAAAGGACTCAAGAGGCTAGGGTTCAAGGATTCAAGCGATTTTTTTTGAAGTTTCTAAGTCGTTCACTTGAATCTTTGACTCATTGAATCCTGTTTATTTGAAGAAAGGAACTCAACGTGAAATATGATATCAAAGACCTGAGTCTGGCTGCTTCCGGGGCTTTAAAGATCGAATGGGCCAACCAAAGTATGCCGGTCTTGGAAAGTATCCGTAAACGCTTTTTTAAAGAAAAACCCTTGAAGGGAATCCGTCTGGCGGCTTGCCTTCATGTAACGACCGAAACAGCCGGGCTGGTCCGAACCCTTAAGGCCGGGGGGGCCGAGGTAACCTTATGTGCTTCCAATCCGTTAAGTACCCAGGATGATGTGGCGGCGGCTTTGGTCCGGGAGGACCGGGTCCCGGTATTTGCCATTAAAGGAGAAGACGGACAGACCTATTATCGGCATATTTATCAGGCCCTGGAGGTAAAACCTCATTTGACCATGGACGACGGGGCGGATCTGGTGTCCACCATTCACTCCGAAAAAAGGGTCCTATTAAAAGGAATCATCGGGGGCACAGAGGAAACCACCACCGGTGTGATCCGTTTGAGAAGCATGGCCGAAAAAAAGGTGCTTTCCTATCCGATTGTCGCTGTCAATGACGCCAAGACCAAACATCTCTTTGATAACCGCTACGGTACCGGACAAAGCACGATTGACGGGATCATCCGGGCCACTAACCGTTTGCTGGCCGGCAGCAAATTTGTGATCTGTGGATATGGCTGGTGCGGAAGGGGCGTAGCCATGCGGGCCAAGGGCATGGGCGCTGATGTGATTATTGTCGAAGTGGATGCCCTCAAGGCCTTAGAGGCGGTCATGGACGGGTTCCGGGTGATGCCGATTGTAGAAGCGGCCAAAGTGGGGGATTTGTTCTGCACCCTGACCGGGGATATCCATGTGATCCGTAAAGAGCATTTCCTGATGATGAAAAACGGGGCCATTGTGGCCAACTCGGGACATTTTAATGTCGAACTGGACCTGAAATCCCTGGGTCAGATCAGTAAAAAACGGCGTATTATTCGGGACTATGTGGAAGAATATACCTTGAAAAACGGGAAGAAGATCAATGTCCTGGGGGAAGGCCGGCTGATTAATTTGGCCGCAGCCGAAGGACATCCTCCCAGCGTGATGGACATGAGCTTCGCCAACCAGGCCTTGTGTGCGGAATACATGGTCAAAAAGGCCAAGACCTTAAAGAAGACGGTCTACGGGGTCCCGGAAGAGATCGATCAGGAAATCGCCCGGCTAAAGCTGGCTTCGATGGGAATAAAAATCGACAACCTGACCGCCGAACAGAAGAAATATCTGGCCTCCTGGGAGATGGGAACATAAAAAATGGACGCGGAGACGCGGGAACGCGGTGAAGGGAATCCCCTGGGATAAAGCCAAGAAAGAAGTGACGGGTGGCTGAGTTTAAAGTCAGCCGGAAATACTGAAAGAAAAAACCCCCACGGCCTATAAGGCGTCGGGGTTTTCTTTTTTGGTCATACTTGGAATCCTGAAGTCAGAACCCGGAATAAAACCATCAAATCATTGTCCGGTTCCTTCTAATTCTGAATCCTGACTCCTGGATACTGGATTCCCGTTATTTATTTTTTATAAACTTCTGAGCCTCCGCGCTGAAAGACTGTCCGCTTCCTGCTCCGATGCAGATATCGGTTTCCAATCGCAAACCCCAGTCCAGCGGGGTGGACAGGGACATATTCACCGCCCTTTTCGCACCGGCGACATGCCGCGGATTCAGTTTAGCCATTTCTTCGGCCAGTTTCTTGGCCTCGGGTATCAATTGGTCTTTTGGATATACATGGTTGACCAGATTGATTCGGAGTGCTTCCTGGGCATTGATGCGGCGGCCGGTGATAATCAATTCCTTGGCATAAGCGGGTCCGATGATACGGGGCAATCGCTGGGTGGAGCCAAGGTCGGGTATAACCCCCAGCGGCATCTCCGGCAAGGCGAACATGGCCTGTTCGGCGCAGATACGGATGTCGCAGCACAAACTCAGTTCAAAGGCCGCACCCAGGCAATGGCCGTTGATGGCGGCGATCACCGGTACCGACAGCTCTTCGTACATGGTGAAAATGGATTTCAGACCGAAAAGACGATCAAAGCCGTCCCGGAAATTTCCCATTAAAGCCGAACCGGATCCGCCGCCGGCGATCATCTTCAGGTCCATGCCTGCGCTGAAGGCACGTTCGCCGGCTCCGGTCATAATGACGGCTCGTATTTCCGGTGTTTCCTTGATGGTCTGGGCTGCACTCATCAGGCAGCGATAAGAGTCTTGATTGAAGGCGTTCAGGGCCTCTGGTCGATTCAGGGTAACCGTAGCAATAACGCCTTCGACTGTTAAAAGTACTGCAGTGTTATCTGTCATGGTTTTATTCCTTTCTTCTTTTAATATTGGTTATGATACCGATTGAGTGGTTAAGAGTCAACAAACAAGAAGCCAAAATCCTATTTCTCATAAATTCCTTTTTCTCCTTGACTCTTTTTTCTCGGCCATTCTATACTCCTTCCACGAATCATAAATCAAGAGGAGGAGAGTATTTTGAAGATCGTAGTTTTAGTCAAACAGGTTCCGGCCACCGATAATGTAAAGATGGATGAGGAGACCGGGACCATGATCCGGGACGGCATAGAATCCGAGGTCAATCCCCTTGACCTTTATGCCATCGAGGAGGCCGTAAGGATTAAAGAAAGGATAGGGGAGGGGGTGGAGATCAACGTCCTGTCCATGGGTCCCAAGAAGGCCGTCGAGGCCGTCAGGAGCGCCATTGCCATCGGTTGCGACAAAGGGTATCTCCTTTCCGACAGGAAGTTTGCAGGATCCGACACCTGGGTCACGGCCTATGCCCTTTCCACGGGGATAACAAAGCTGGTAAGCGGATTCGATTTGATCCTCTGCGGAGAGAGGGCGACCGACGGCGAGACCGGACAGGTCGGTCCGGAAGTGGGGGCCTATTTAGGCCTTCCGGCCCTTACCTATGTCAGCAAGATAGAAGAGATCGGGAATGGGAAGATCATCGCCCACCGGGCCGTCGAAGGGGGACATGAAGTGGTTGAGTCACCTCTGCCGGTGCTGGTAAGCGTGGTCAAGGAAATCAATACCCCCAGGATGCCCAATTTCAGCGGAAAAATGAAGGCCAAAAAAATTGAGATCCCCCTTCTTACCGCCGAAGACATTGGAGCCGACGAGGAGAGACTGGGACTCCAAGGGTCGCCCACCAGGGTGGTGAAGATCTTTCGTCCCCAGGTGGCCAGAAAGGGAAAAATCGTTTCCACGGCCGGCGATCCGGATGGGGCCGTGAGCGGTCTGGTGGATTTTCTAACCGAAAAAACCATTATTTGATAAGAAAATACCATTCAGCGTTAAGCGTTCGGCGAGTTGAAGATTGTCTTTTTAGCTTTCAATATAAAGTCAGAAATAGAACAAGGAATCATGGATGAAAGAACGAGATTACCGTCAATATAAAGGCGTATGGGCGCTTGGGGAAGTGAGAGATGGGGAAATCCATCCGGTTTCTTTTGAACTCCTCGCCTGGGGGAGGGGGCTTGCGGATAAGCTTTCGGTGGACCTTTCCATCGTCATTATCGGGAGTCATATAAAGGATAAGGTCAAAGAGCTTATACCCAGAGGCGCAGACAAGGTCTATGTGATCGATCATCCGGCCCTGGAACACTTCAGGATCGATCCCTTTTCGGCCATTTTAACGACCATGGTCGAGGAATATAAGCCGGAGATTCTCATCGCTTCGGCCACATCCATGGGAAGGACTATTATGCCCGTCATGGCCGTGAAGCTCGATGCCGGTCTTACGGCCGATTGCACGGGGCTGGATATCGATTTGGAGGAAAGGCTTCTGATTCAGACCCGCCCGGCCGTGGGGGGGAACATCATGGCCACGATCAAGACCCCGGTCTTGCGCCCTCAGATGTCCACTGTGCGGCCAAAGTCCAAACGACCGCTTCCTGTCGACCATTCCAGGAAGGGAGAGATCCTCGTTAAGGAATTCAGCGGAGAATTCCTGACCTCAAGGGTCAAACGGCTGGCCTTCATAAGAGAGGAAGCCATCGGGGCACCCATTCAAGATGCTGAGTATATCGTGGCTTTTGGAAAAGGTCTGAAAGACAGCAAGCATGTGGAACTGATGAAGGAGCTGGCCCAGGTTTTCAATGGGTCTCTGGGGGCTTCGAGGAACGCAACCGATCTCGGCTGGATTTCCTATTCCCATCAGGTGGGCTTGAGCGGTAAGACGGTCAGCCCGAGACTTTATATCGCCGCCGGTATCTCCGGGGCGGTTCAGCACCTGGCCGGAATGTCTTCGGCCGAGATCATTATAGCGATTAACTCCGATCCGGATGCCAACATTTTCGGGGTGGCCGATTATGGAATCGTCGGAGATCTTTTTGAGGTGATACCTCTCTTGATAAAAAAACTGAAAGAAAAAGCCAAGGAGGCTTAGAATAATGGAACAGCAATACGGGAAGGTTACCGCCGAGATCGTCGATCAACTGAAAACGATTGTCGGTGAAAAAAATACCATAATCGATGATAAAGCCAAGCTGCAAGAATACGGGATGGACACCCTTTCCCTGATCAACGGAGTGGTTGCCGAACCGGAAGTGGCGGTCAGGCCTGAGTCCACGGCCGAAATATCGGCCATTATGAAATTGGCTGCCGAACACAAAATTCCTGTTACCCCGAGGGGGGCAGGGACGGGTCTGGCAGGATCGGCCATCCCCACCTGCGGAGGGATTGTCCTTTCCCTGGATAGGATGAACCGGATTCTGGAGATCGATACCGTGGACCGGGTGGCGGTTGTCGAAGCGGGGGTCATCACTAAAGAGCTCTGCCGGAAGGTGGAGGGACACGGGCTGATGTATGCCGGATACCCCATGAGTACGGAAAGCAGTTTTATCGGGGGGAATGTAGCGACCAATGCCGGAGGGGCCAAGGTCATCAAGTACGGGAACACCCGAAAGCATATCCTCGGACTGGAGGTGGTCCTGGCCAATGGAGAAATCCTGCAGCTGGGGGGCCGGTATCGAAAGAGCACCTGGGGTTATGACCTCATGGAGATCATGATCGGGTCGGAAGGGACCCTCGGTATTGTGACCAAGGTCATCGTCAACCTGATACCCGGCGGGGGCAAGACCCTGGATCTCATCGTGCCTTTCCCGGACACGGAAACCGTGGTCCAGGCCGTGTCCAAAATGATCGTCGAAGGCAAAATCATGCCGGTAGCGGTGGAATTCATGGACAAGCTGTGCCTGACCCAGTCGGCCAAGCATCATGAGGTCACCCTTCCCTTTACCGACAGGGAAGACGTGGAGGCCTATCTGATTATCCAACTTCATGGGAACACCCAGGAAGAGCTTGAAGGGATCTACGAAAAGGCGGGTGAGCTGTGTCTGGAGAACGGGGCCCTGGATGTCTTCGCCGCCGAGAGCCGACGGGATTCCGAGAATATCTGGAAGGTCAGAGAGGAATACAGCCCGGGGTTGAGACTCCTGGATAAGCAGCTCTACAACAATCCGGGGGATGTGATCGTCCCCTTCTCCAAAGTCCCGGAGATGATGCGGGAACTGAAACGGCTCGAGGAAAAATATCACACAACCATCGCCACCGTAGGCCACATCGCCGACGGGAACCTCCACACTCTTTACGTCAAACCCGATGAAGTTCCGCCGGAAAAGTGGACCGAATATGCCAAGACGATCTATGACGAGATGACCGACTGCGCTTTGAAATTGGGCGGAGTAGGCAGCGGCGAACACGGCATCGGCTTGTTGAAAAAGGAAATTTTCCTAAGGACCAAGTCCCCTGCAGAGATCGAGGTGATGCGCGGGATCAAGAAGGCTTTCGATCCCAATTATTTATTGAATCCAGGCAAGATTCTCTAATCTTCCAAAAAAAAGGGAGAGTAAAAAATATACCCTCCCTTTTTTGTTGGTAACTTCCTGTTTCTTATAAGGCTGTTACATTAATTGCCGAGGGTCCCTTTTTGCCTTGCTCAATATCAAAGCTTACCCGCTGACCTTCAGCGAGAGTCCGAAAACCCTGCATGGTGATGGCTGAATGATGGATAAAAACATCCTTTTCCTGACCATCCACCTCGATAAAGCCAAATCCTTTGCTTTCGTTGAACCACTTTACGCGTCCTTCTTGCATAGTCGTATTCCTCCTTTTGAAATATTTCTCAAGTTGGGATACGACCAAAAAAAAGGCATCTGGCTTAAAAGCCTCGATGCCTTCAGTTATCGACTTTTCCACCAACTTCGACCGTTATCTTCTCCCTCAAGGGCAGATAACGGATTTAATACTCATAAGATAAACCTTAAGAAGATGATTGTCAAGTTTTATTTGTCCCGATAGAGTAAAAGTCCCCTGCGGGGGGCTTAGCTAAAGGATTAAAAAAAAGAAACGAAGCCCCGGATTGTCCTAAAGGTTACGTTTTAGGAAGCTATCTTACAAACCCCGGATGGGCAGCGTTTTTCTTTGATGTGGGCTTCGAACTCTTCTTTGAAGTTGGACAGCACCGACAGGATGATGTGGGAGACCTTGCCGGCAAAGGAGCAATAGGGGGCCTGTTTCATCAGGACTATCAGGGATTCCATTTCGGCAACGGCATCGGCCGGTGCCCGGCCGCACCTTATGGCGGTGGTCAAATCGGCCAATCTCTGGATACCCAGACGGCAGGGGGCGCATTTACCGCAGGATTCGTCGTAATGGAACTTGATCAGATATTCGGCAATCTCTACCATGCATAATGAGGGGTCCATGGCCATGATACAGCCCGCAGCCTTTTCCCAGATCAAATCCCCGCGAATGGATTGAAGCGGATTGAGCCGCAGTAAAGGAAAAACAATCTTTTTCTGTTGAACCGTTTCTTTCAAAATGGTCTCGATATGACCTTCTTTGACCTTGTGATAGAAAACACCCAGATAAGGAAAACTCAAGAAGGCCCCATCCTTACAAGTCCCGGTACATCCGCATTTGGCCGGTTCAACGACCACCGGGATGTTCATTTGTTCGGCAGCTGCGATGATGCCCTTATAAATATTTTCCGCCCCGCAGGTTTTGGCCTTGGGATTGTGGCAAACCGTAATCTTCGGGGTGGTGGAAATTTGGGGTTCTGCGATATTTATAGCGGTTTTAGCCATGACCTGTTTAAACTCCGTTTATGCCAAAAGGCCGTTCAGCGCCTGCGATCGGCAGGTGCGTTCGGCGTTCAGCGAAATCTTTTAGTATCTTTTACTTAAATCCTCGGACCCTGGACCCCTTGAATCCTTTTTAAGATATAATCGTCTTGCAGGCCGTTCGGGCCAGGTCAATAAACCAAGCCGGAAATGTACCCATCAGGAATATGGCCAGGATAAACCCATAGTTCAATAATCGATTGGAAAGACTCAATGTCACAGCCGGTAATCCATCGGGATCCTGTCCGTAGGCCGAGCGAACGATATTCAGATAATAATATATGGAAATCGCCGTATTCACCGCAGCAATAATCACTAAAGCCAGGTGTCCTTGATTCAGGGCGGCGATAAAAAGATAGAGTTTTCCAGTAAAGCCGGCCGTAGGTGGAATACCGGCCAGGGCAAAAGCCCCTACGGCCAGGGTAAAGGCCAATAAGGGTGAGCGGCGGTAAAGTCCGGAAAGGTCATTGATCGTGACATTTTCACCTTCCCGGGAAACGGCACAAATGACCAAAAAGCAGGCCAGGTTCATCAATAAATAGGCCGAGATGTGGAATATGGCTGCCGAAAATCCGGCGGAATTCAGGGTCAAGATCCCCAGAAGAACGTAACCGGCATGGGCAATACTGGAATAGGCCAACAATCTTTTCAAATCCTTCTGAACCAGGGCCGCCAGGTTTCCAAAGGTCATGGAAACGGCCGCCAGTAAAACCAGGACCTGAACCAGAGTGATCGCCTCTGTCCCCGCCAGACTAACCAACCGAAGCAACAGGGCCACGCCTGCTAATTTCGGCATAGTGGCGACGAAAGACACGGTTTCATTGGCGCCGCCCTGATAAATATCCGGGGTCCAGAAATGGAAGGGAACCACGGCCAGCTTAAAGAAAAACCCGCAGAGAACCAAAAGAAGCCCGATCACGGCTACCGGTTCCTTTATTAAAAGAGGCATCTTTTGGAGGATGTCCGCCAGATAGGTGGATTGGGTGACCCCGAATACATAACTCATACCAAAGAGCATAACCCCGGTGGCTGCCGCTCCGAAGATAATATATTTAATAGCCGCTTCCATTTGGTTTCCGCCAACCTGGTTGCGGATCGGGATCAGAACATAAATGGAATAAGAAGACAGTTCCATGGCGATAAAAATGGTTAAAAGCTCCACACTGCTGACCATCAGCATCAGCCCCAAGGAACTTAAGGAAAGAAACATAAAAAATTCCGGTTGAAGACCTTCCGTGATGCCTTTAAATTTCCGTCCCAATACAACCACCAGGAATAGGCCGAGACTAATTAGACATTTGAACAGTTGCGAGAACAAATCAACCCGGTATGCCTTGTAAAAAAGCTCCCCTGAGGAATTAAGGTTCAATAGACAAACGATTACCCCTAAGGCGGAAAGGAAAAAGGCAAGTCCCTGATTCAATGCGGCAGACGATTTCCACAAAGATTGGCAGAAAAAGATCAGGGCCATCAAAAGCAGAAAGGTTTCCGGCAGAAATAACAAGAAATTCATTATGATTCGTTCCTCGGTAAAATGCTCATAGTTGAAAGCTCTAAGCTCAAAGAATATACTTATAAAAGTAAGCGTTCAATCCACTATTTGACTAAAGCCAGGGCACTTCCTGCCTGGACCTGCTGGATCAAGTGATCCACGCTGGCATGCATGACGTCTAGAAAAGGGCCTGGAGAAAAACCAATCCACAAGACGAATATAGCCAGAGGCACCAGATAAACGATTTCTCTGAGATTCATATCTTTAAAGGAAGGGTTCCCTTGGCCACCCCAGGCAATCTTCTGGAGCAACCGGAGCATATAGGCGGCAGCCAGGACCACTCCAGGTATGGTCAGAGCTCCAATCAGTTTATTGTCCGCAAAGGTGCCGATTAACACCAAAAGTTCGCCCACGAAACTGTTGGTTCCCGGAAAGGCCATCGAGGAGAGGCTGAACAAGCCTAAAAATCCTATATAAACAGGCATAATTTTACTGATCCCGGAGTTGATCGAAATCAATCGGCTATGGCTTCTTTCGTAAATGATTCCCACACAGAGAAAGAGGGCCCCGGTGGTCACGCCGTGATTAATCATCTGCAGCATGGCCCCTTCCAGCCCTGATTTATTGAAAAGAAAGGTCCCCAGGGTTACAAATCCCATATGGGCCACACTGGAATAGGCGATCAGTCTTTTCATGTCGCTTTGCCCCAGGGCTACATATCCTCCATAAAGGATGGAGATGATGGAAATCCAGAAAACATAAGGGGCAAAATAGATACTGGCCTGAGGGAGGATCGGCAGGCAAAAACGCACAAAACCGTAAGTCCCCATTTTCAATAATACGCTAGCCAGGATGACACTGCCGGCGGTCGGGGCCTCCACATGGGCGGCCGGCAACCAGGTATGAAGTGGAGCCATAGGGACCTTGATGGCAAAAGCGATTCCCATGGCCAGAAAGACCCAGAATTGAAAGTTAAATGAGTAGGTATGGGTCATCAACTCCGGTATGCTGAAGGTTCCGGTATTCAAATAAAGGGCGATCATGGCCACCATCAGGAAGACGCTGCCGGCCATGGTGTAAATGAAGAACTTAATCGAAGCATAAACCTTAGCCGGGCCACCCCAGACGGCGATCAATAAATACATGGGGACCAGCATGGCCTCGAAGAAAATATAGAAAAGAACGAAATCCAGGGCCGAGAAAACCCCGACGCAGGCGGTTTCAATCAAAAGGAGACAGAACAGAAATTCCTTGACCCGTTTCTCAATGTATTTCCAGGAGGCCAGGATACAGATGGGCGTCAGCAGGGTGCTTAACAGGACCAGCAGGAGGCTGATACCGTCCACCCCCAGGGTGTAATTGATTTTAAATCCTGGGATCCAGGGGATATGCTCGGCAAACTGGTATTTATAAGTGGTAATATCAAAATTAAAATAAAGAGGCAGAGAAAGGGCGAAGGTCACTATACTAATGATAAGCGACCACACCTTGGCCGTCGTCTCATTTCGAAGCAGAAAAAGGACCACGGCCCCGGCCAGGGGTAAAAATATAAGAGTGCTTAGAACCGGATAACCAAGCTGATTGAGAATGAGAAAATCCATGTTTGTTAATTTCCCTGAATTGACGGTATAAGGTCAACGGTATAAGGTATAAGGTTGATGGTACTTCCTTGTTTCTACCTTGAATCTTAAACCGTACACCTTGTACCTTTATTTTATAAAAACCAATACACTCCAATAATCACAAAAATAACCAGCAGGGCAACCGCCAAATAGTTTTGTATGTTTCCGGTTTGTACCTTACGGACCTGATTTCCAAACTCCTGGGTCCCGTAAGCGACATTATCCACCACCCCATCGATGCCCCAGCGGTCGAACCAGGCAAAAAAACCGGCAAAGGCCATCATGGCTTTGAGACCGAGGCTTCGATAGAGTTCCCCCCAGCCGAAATCAAAGGACTGGATGAATTTATTATCGAACCACATAAAGCCGTCCACCAGCTTCCGGTAGAACCAATCGAAATCCAGATTGATTTTGGCTTCCGGTTGCAGTCTCTTGAGGAGCAGAAAGAACCCCAACCCGGTAAAAAGCAAAATCTGGATCGTTTCCGAGAGGTGGGGCAGGGCATAGGGGTGATATTCGGCCGCCGCTTCTTTGAAGGGAAGCAGGTCATATAAAACTTTAGGATAGACCCCGATCAGGAAACACAAAAATGAGGTTATTCCCATGGCCCAGAGCATGTTTTTGGGAGGTTCTTTGGGTTTAAGGCCGGAGTCTTTTCCAAACCAGGCGAAATAGGGCAGTTTCAGACCTACGGAGAGAAAGGTTCCCACCGAGGCCAGGAGCATCAGGATCATAAGGACCGGATGGTGGGCGTGTTCGGCACCGGCTACGATCATGGATTTGCTGACAAAGCCGCTGAACAAAGGAAATCCTGAGATGGATATTCCTCCCACCACATAAAAGATCAAGGACAGGGGCATGTATTTGTAGAGCCCGCCCAATTTATTCAATTTAGAAGTTCCGGTCATCATCAATATCGACCCGGCGCCCATGAACAGCAGGGCCTTGTAAAGGATATGGGCATAGGCATGGGCGCAAGCCCCGTTCAAGGCCAGTTCGGTGCCGATACCGACGCCGGCCACCATGTAACCCACCTGGCTGATGATGTGATAAGACAGGATCCGTCGCATGTCGTTTTCTATAGTAGCGTAACAGACCCCGTAAATAGTCATGACCGTACCCATGATGGCCAATACATCATACCCGGGAAAGCCCCGGGCCAGGACATAAACCGCCGTTTTCGTCGTGAAGGCACACATGAACACCGCCCCGGTCACCGTGGCTTCCGGATAGGCGTCAGGCAGCCAGGCATGCAGGGGGAAGACCGCAGCGTTGAGGGCAAACCCGGCCAGAATCAGATATTCGGCAACCCCGGCACCAGCCTTGGGGATCATCACGAAAGCCATGCTTCCGGTATTTTTATAATGCAAAAAGATACCGGCCAAGAGTAACAATCCGCCAAAAACATGCATCAAGAGATAACGGAATCCTGCCTTTATAGAAGCCGGCTCCCTGCGAAACCAAATCAAGAAGACCGAAGCAAAGGCCATCATTTCCCAGAAGATAAAGACGGTCAGATAATCTCCGGCAAAGACCACCCCCAGGGACCCGCCCACATAGAAGAAAGAAGCAATATGCTGGGCATCCTCCTTGACATGGAGACCATAAATGACCCCGATAAAGGCCATCAGAGTAAAGACATGGGCAAAAACATAACTTAAAGAGTCCACCCGGCCCAGGATAATATTAAATCCTAAATAGTTAATCTCGCCATAGACCCCGATGTTCATGTTTACAACGGTAAGGAACGCCGCGGCCGGTATAGCCAGCAAGTAAACTTTTTTTAGCCAGCCCTTGAATACCGGGATCAGAAAAGCGCCGAGAATAAAGAAAAGGGCCGGATGAATAAACTTATCCATAGAAATCCTCTTTTTTCATCAGCACGGTATGGGCTAAGCCCTTCATGATCCGGATCAGAAGAATGCAGCAAATCAGTCCGAAAACAGACCAGAATCCCGGTATCCCTATTGTCTTTTCAAAAGGATCATGGGATTCAGGATGGGGAATCAGCGCACTAAAGATAACCGCCGCCGCCATGACCAGATAGAGTATCCATTTTAAGGCCTTTAAATGATCCCGCAGGTATTGTATGGGAGTTGCCCAGTTCATAATTAAAAAACCGCCTTAACGATATTCATTAAATAATCCGGATCTACGGCCTTAACAATATTCATAAAATAGTCGGGATAGAGACCTAAAAGAACAGAGCCGATGGCCGTTAAAAATAAAGGAATTACCATAAAGGCCGGGGCTTCTTGAAGACCGTTTGTCGGGGTAAGGTGATCCGTCGGGACTTGGACTTCTTCATTGGGCCGACCGAAAAAGGCCCGGAGAATGACCGGGAAGAAGTAAGCAGTGTTCAATAGCGTACTGGCCAACAGGACGACTAAAAAGATATTTTGATGGGCTTGCATAGCCCCTATGGCCAGATACCATTTGGTCACAAAGCCGCAGACTAAGGGAACCCCGATCATGCTTAAAGAGGCGATACTGAAGGCCGCAAAGGTAAAGGGCATCTTTCGTCCCATGCCCGACATTTCGCTTATTTTTTTGGTATGCATAGCCACATAAATGGACCCGGCGCACATAAAGAGGGTGATCTTGGAAAAGGCGTGGTTGGCAATATGAATCAAACCACCGGTAACCGCGCTGGGGGTCAGCAGGGCTATACCCAAAATAATATAAGACAATTGGCTGACCGTAGAATAGGCCAGTCTGGCCTTCAGGTCGTCTTTGGTCAGGGCGATAACCGAGGCCATAATAATAGTGAAAGAGGCGGCATAAGCCGTGGGTATCCCCAGATTTAATGAATTTAACATACCGACACCGAAGACCGAGAGCATCACCCGGCTGGTGCAGAAGACCCCGGCCTTGACTACGGCCACGGCGTGGAGCAGGGCGCTGACCGGGGTGGGGGCGACCATGGCCGAAGGCAGCCAGTTATGAAAAGGCATGATGGCCGCCTTGGCAAAACCGGCCATAAAGAGGATATAGGTGATGGTCACCAGTGTCGGATTGGCATCGGCAGGAAAAATCCCTTTGGTGATCCCGGACGGGGCGAAATCAAGCGTCCCGGCTAAAACATAGGTCAAGATAACGGCCGGCAGGAAAAAGGATTTGGCGGTACCGGTCAGGTAAACCATGTATTTTCGGCCACCCTCATAAGCCTCTTCGTCCTGATGATGGGCGACCAGGGGATAGGTGAAGATGGTGATGATTTCATAAAAAAAATACAGGGTAAACAGGTTGCCGGAAAAGGCCACCCCCACCGCCCCGACGATGGCTACGGCAAAACAAAAATAATAACGGGTTTGGGCGTGTTCTTTCAGGGATCGCATGTAGCCGATGTTATAAAAGGTGACCAGGATCCAGAGAAAGGAAGAGATGGTTCCGAAAATGAGTCCCAGGGCATCCACCCTGAATTTCATGGATATTCCCGGTAAAATAACAAAGGGCGTATATTCAAAGGCCTTGCCGGCCAACACCTGCGGCGTCATCGAAAGGACGGTCAGAAAAGTGCCCACAGCGCCTAAAACCGACCAGGTCTCCCTCAAGTTCGGCTTTTTGGGCGTGAACATAATCAGCAGGGAGGCCACAGAGGCTATCAAAACGGCTAATATGGGCCGTATGGAGATAATGGTTTCCATTGTTTCCATGGGGATTAAAAATCTATCCTTTCAATTCACTGACAGTATCCGGTTTAATCGTTCTAAATCGACGATAGACCGTGATAATGATACTTAGAGCAATGGCCGTTTCGGCCGCGGCCAGACCCATAATAAACAAGGTAAAGACCTGCCCGATGACCGCATCTTTGGATAAAAACATATTAAAGGCCATAAAGTTCAGAGCGGCCCCGTTGAGGATCAGTTCGGTGGCGACCAACATACCGATCAGACTGCTGTGCTGAAGAAGTCCGAAAATCCCGATGCAAAACAGTAAGGCACCCAGAATTAAATAGGTGATCAAATGTTCCATAGGTTAGTCCCTTTTCTGGCCGATTCCGGCGATCATGATGGCTCCGATTATAGCTATGGCCAAAAGTAAGGAAATCAATTCAAAAACCAGAAAATACCGGGTCAGCAATTGCTGCCCCAGGGTCTTGATGCTCCAGTCCCTGGTGAGGGTGGTACCCGGCCCCCAGTTAACACTGATAATCATTTGGATCATGCCGATAAAGGCTACCACACTGACGATCAGGGCGGCAATCACCTTGGTTTTTCTTTTTTTGGGCTGATCCAGTTCCTGGGGAGGGGAAAGCATGATGGCAAAGATATAGGTGATGCAGATGGCCCCGACATAAATCAATAACTGCATCATGGCCACAAACTGGCTGCCAAGAAATAAATAGATGCCGGTCACCCCGAACATGGATAAGGCCAGCCCCAAAATATTATGGAGGATTTTGGGCAGGGTGACGGCGATGAAAGCCCCGGCGAGGGTTAAAGCGACCATGAGCCAGAAGGCCCCCTGGGCTACGATGATCGGCGGTATAAAATCTGAAATGGTGGTCATGGCCTTTCCTCTAACCGTTGCATGAGGTCAATAACCGTATCCCAGCGTGAATAATAGACCAGCTCATATTCACGGGAGAATTTAAGGGTTTGTTCCGGGCAAACATCGACACACAGGCCGCAATGGCTGCATTTGGAAAAATCAATCACATAGTGGCGGCCGATTTTTTTATCGCCGGCTTTGGTCTTTTCCCCCTGGACCTTGATGACATGGGAAGGGCAGATACGGGCGCATAAACCACAGGCCACGCAATGATGGGTCTTGGTGTCATCAAACCGGATCGCTTCGATGTGTCCCCGGAAATTCGGGGTCATGGTCAATTTTTTACGAGGGTATTGGACCGTGACAATCGGCGAAAAGAGCCTTTTCAGGGTGATCCACAGACCGACCGCCAGGCTTTTGGCTCCGGTTAAAATCTCCTGAATATATAGAATAAAGCCGTTGGACGTTTTCATTTTTATATGACCTTAAGGACAATAGCCGTGATCAAGAGATTGACCAGGGCAATCGGAATCAGGACTTTCCAGGCAAAATTCATCAGTTGATCAAAACGGAGCCGGGGATAGGTCCAACGCACCCACATGACCACGAAGATCAGGAAATAGACCTTAATGACAAACCAGATTAAACCGGGGAAGAAAGGCCCGAACCAACCACCCAGAAACAGGACCGTGGCCATGGAAGCGGCGATGACCATATTGGTATATTCGGCCAGAAAAAAAAGGGAAAAGCGCATCCCGGTATATTCGGTATGAAACCCCGAAACCAGTTCCGACTCGGCCTCGACCAGGTCAAAAGGGGCCCGATTGCATTCCGCCGTGGTGGCAATGATAAAGATAATAGCGGCGACCGGCTGATAGAGGATATGCCAGACTGAGGACTGGGCATTGACGATTTCGCTCATTCTAAAGGTGTTGGTCATGATAATAACCGACATCGTGGACAGCAGCAAGGGGATTTCATAAGCCACATTCTGGGCCACGGCCCGAACGGCGCCGATCAGAGAATATTTATTATTGGAAGACCAGCCGGCCATCAGAATGGACAAAATAGAAATACTGGAGAAGGAGAAGATCAGCAAGACCCCTACATTCATTTCCCGTATCTGCATGATCGGGCTGAAGGAGATGGGCACCCAGCCGACGAAAGCCGGGACAACGACCAGGATCGGGGCTAAAAAGAAAAGGACTTTGTCCGTCATTCCCGGAGTGACCATTTCTTTTCCCAGGAGTTTAACGGCATCGATCAGGGTCTGGAGTATCCCGTGAGGTCCTACCTCCATCGGGCCCGGCCGCAGTTGAATGTGACCGGCCACTTTTCTTTCTACCAGGACCAGGAAGGCGACGTTTAAAGGGACAAAGACGGCAATGATTAACAGGCCTATGACGGCCGCCATCAGGTCGGAACCCATAAAGGCAAAAATATCTTTTATGTAGGGAAGTTGTGTTATATTCACCGATCAATCTCCGGAACGGTCACATCAATACTGCCGAAAATGGCAATGACATCGGCCAGAAAATGTCCTGGACAAATCTTGGTCATGGCAAATAAGTTAGAAAAGGAAGGTGCGCGTACTTTGATCCGGTAGGGGATGCGAGACCCGTCGCTGACGATATAAAAACCGACGGCACCCCGGGCACTTTCAAAAGTCAGATAACATTCCCCTTCCGGAGGGGTGACAAAACGGGGGACTTTAGACCTGACCGGTCCCGGCGGCAGATGGTCCAAGGCCTGTTCAATAATGTTCAGACTCTGTTCGATTTCGGCCATCCGGACCTGGTAACGGGCCAGACAATCGCCTGCTTCCCGGGTGGGGATCTCAAAATTAAATTCCGGATAGGCCGAGTAAGGTTCATTCTTCCGGACATCATATTTGACCCCCGATCCCCGTAAAGAAGGACCGGTAACCCCGTAGGTCAAGGCGTCTTCTTTGGAAATAACTCCAACACCCTTAGACCGCTTGATAAAAATAATATTTTGATTAATCAGATTTTCATAATCCCAGAAACGTCCCCTTAGGCGGTCTATAAAACGGCGCGTTCCGTTATAAAAAGCCTGATCGATATCATTGCGAACCCCGCCGAAACGGCCGTAACTATAGGTCAGGCGGGAACCGGCAATCCCTTCCAGGAGGTCCAGGATCTGTTCCCGGTCATCCCAGCCCCAGAGAAAGGGGGTAATGGCACCGAGCCCCATGGCATAATCCATCGCGCCGATAAAATGGCTGGCAATCCGGTTCAGTTCCGAGGTGATCACCCGGATATATTCCGCCCTCCTGGGCACCTCGATCCCGCAAAGCTTTTCCACAGCCATACAATAACCGTGATTGAAGATCATGCCGGAAAGATAATCCATTCGGGCCGGATTGGGCAAGAATTGTTCATAGATCCGATTCTCGGCCATTTTTTCATGTCCCCGGTGAGAATAGCCGATTATCGGTTCGATTTTGATTACCACCTCACCGTCGAGAGTCACCAGAAGGTGCATAACCCCATGCGTACTCGGGTGCTGAGGTCCCAGATTGAGTTGATAGACCCTCTGATTGACGGTTGCGTCGTCTATAGTTTTGATGTTCAACATAAGATGTCGTCTATTTCTTCGGTGAATTTGGTCTTTCCGAAGTTTTTAAGTAAAGGGAAATAATCGGCATCATCAGGATTTATGATCCGTTTCAGGTCCGGATGCTCCTGGAAGCGGATGCCAAAGAAGTCATAGACCTCCCGTTCCAGCCAGATAGCTCCAGGATAAATGGCAGAGACGGAAAAGGGTGTGGCATCCTTTGCTATCCGGATACGGGTTATGACCCTGAAAACATCCTGATAATAAGTGGAATAAAGGTAAACCAATTCAAAATGATCGATAAAATCAACGGCCGTAATGGTTTCCAGGTAAAAACGTTTATCCAGCATTACTTTGGCAACCCGTCGCATCCCGCCCTGGTCCAGACGGACCTCCAAGTGACAACCGGTTCTGGTATAGTCACTATCCTCTACTTGTCCCTCAGGTACGGCTTGAGTCAGGCTATTTTTTAGCTCTTCGAGCAGCTTTTTCTGCCCTGCGGTTGGCATCTATCATTCCTTTGGTAATCTTGGTTTGTATCTTGAGAAATCCCTGTAGCAATGCTTCCGGACGCGGGGGGCACCCAGGGATATAGACATCGACTGGTATGATTTTGTCCGCTCCGTTGACAATGGCGTACTGCCCGTCATAGGAAAAAGGGCCGCCGGAGATGGCGCAATTGCCCATAGCAATGACATACCTGGGTGCGGGCATCTGGTCATAAAGGGTTTTTATGGCCGAAATCAATTTTTTAGGAATAGTCCCGGCAATGACCATGACATCGGATTGGCGTGGGGTACCCCTCGGGATGATTCCGAAACGATCCCAGTCAAAACGGGCCACTCCGGCGGCCATCATCTCGATGGCACAGCAGGCGATACCGAAGGTCAGGGGCCAGAGGGAACTGACCCGGGCCAGATTCAGCAAGTCCTGAACCAGTGCAAATCCCACCAGAGCAGGACTTTCCTTCGTTTCTATTGGAAGGCTCTGGGAGGGCAGACAAATCGAAGGGCTTCCCTTTACTTCCATTTAAAGACTCCTTTACGCCAGGAATAGACAATCGCCAACGATATCAGAAAGAGAAAAATGAAGAATTCTATCAGCTCCGAAACCCCTGTTCCCTTTTGATAAGCGATAAGTACCGGAAAGAGATAAAGCACATCCACATCGAAGGCCAGAAAGATCAGGGCAAAAAGATAATAGGAGGCCCCGAATTGCATCCAGGCCGTCTTGATGGGGGGCATCCCGCTTTCATAGGTCACCAGCCTTTTTTCCCCAAAGACGCGTGGACCGAGTACGAAGTTGATGATCACCATGGTCAGAGGCAGTAATAGACCGACAAGAAAGAAGATGAAGACATACAAAAAATCACCGAGGCCGGCTTGTAACATCTGAGAAAACACTTAATTATTACTCCTTAATGTCTTTAAAGTCCTCTTAAGTCTCCGATTTTTTCAAGCCCTTTAAAGCTCAAAAATGTCATGGTCGTCTTACCTGTTCGAAAGGGTTTTTGTCAAGAAAAAAAATAAATAAATTTCCCTAAGATCGCCACTTCCTAAACCTGCCCATTTTGGGCAACCCAGATTTTGGCTTGATCGATATCTTTATTGATTTGAGCCTTCAAAGCCTCGGGTCCTGAGAACGTTCTTTCACCTCTGAGCCGTTTAAGGAAAAATACTTTAATATTCTTGCCATACAGGTTGTCTTTAAAGTCAAAAATAAAGGTTTCTATGGAGATTGTTTTGCCGTCGGCAAAGGTGGGGTTGAAACCGACATTGGTTACCCCATAAAAAAAACCCTGGGGACTTTCCACCCGGACCACATACACCCCTCGTTGAGGGATCATCCTTTCGTTGGGATTCAGATTGGCTGTGGGAAATCCCAAAAGAGATCGGCCGATTCCTTTACCCGGGATGATCGTCCCGGTGAGGCAGAAAGGACGGCCCAGGAGGAGTTTGGCTTCCTCCATGGCCCCGGAGGAAATCAACTCCCGGACGCGGGTGCTACTGACCAGATGATTGCCAATGGTTACCGGTGGATGGATATGGACGGTAAATCCTAAAGTTTCACCTAATTCTTTAAGAAGATGGATATTACCTTCCCGTTTTTGCCCGAAGGTATAGTCATATCCGACCACAATCTCTTTAATCCCGATCCGGGCGACCAGGATGTCCTCGATAAAACTCCTGGCCGAAACTAAAGAAAACTCCCGGGTGAAAGGGATGGACAAGACCACTGCGATACCATATTGAAAAATCAGATCAATCTTATTGTCGTCGGAGACGATCTGTTTGGGGGATTTGCCGGGTCTCAAAATCTGGGCCGGGTGAGGGTGAAAGGTAATGACCATGGGAGTCCCTTTTACGGCCTTGGCCCGTTCCCGGACTTTTTGAAAGAGGCTTTGATGCCCCAGGTGGATGCCGTCAAAGTTCCCGATGGTCAGCACCGGGGCTTTTAGCGGCTGAGTGATTTGATGAATGTCGGAAAAATAGGTACCCATAACTTTAATTCTAAATTTGTCTGCTTGTGCGCTTGTGGCGGATAATAGGGAAAAATTTTAAGTGGGCAATAGGCTATGGGCCAGGGGCTATAGGTAAAGGATGTTTCTTAACGGCCTATAGCCTATCGCCTCTTGCCTTCAGCCTGTTTTTTCTTGAATCCCCTTGACAGCCCTAAAATATTCATTTATATTTTTAAAAAAAATAAAAATCAATATAAATAATGATTGCCGAAGTGGCGGAATTGGTAGACGCGCTAGGTTCAGGGTCTAGTAGGCAGACGCCTGTAGGGGTTCGAGTCCCCTCTTCGGCACCAAAGGCTGGAAAAGCGGGCAAGGTGAGAATAACTTCCCCGCTTTTTTTATCAGAAGCCAGGCCGGAAGGGCAGGCGAGGAGATAGGATGGAAACGGAAAAGAGTTTTAAGTATCAATTTGAAACAGGGATATACAGACCGCCGAGCGAGGGTGGGAGTTATTCTCTCCTATTACGGTTCACACGCAACTGCCCTTGGAACCAGTGTACCTTTTGTGGTATGTATAAAGAAGAAAAATTTTCCTTCCGGTCTGCGGAGGAAATAAAAAGCGATATCGACTCCATAGCCGCTTTTTGCGCCGGATTGATGACCATTTCCATTGAACTCGGCTTTAAAGGTGAAATCAACCGGGCCGTCATCATGGAGATGATCCATAGAGAACCGGTCTTGAATACCCATTCGGGATTCATCATGGTCTTGAACTGGCTCCTGGCCGGGGGTAAAACCGCTTTTTTACAGGATGCCAACAGCCCGGCCATGCAAACCGAAACACTGGTCGAGGTTTTGAAATATTTAAGGATTACCTTTCCATCTCTGGAAAGGGTCACCTCCTATGCCCGGTCCAAAACCCTGGCCCGGAAAAGCCTGGAAGAATTGAAGGCGATTCATGAAGCGGGTTTGGACCGATTGCATGTCGGTTTGGAAACCGGGGATGATGAGCTCTTGAAAAGGGTCAAGAAGGGGGTCACCGCGGCGGAACATATGGAAGGCGGGAAAAAGGCCATGGAGGCCGGGTTCCAACTGTCCGAGTACTGGATGCCGGGGTTGGGTGGAAAAGAAGGGTCAGAGGCCCATGCCCTGAATACGGCCCAAGTACTCAATGCCATCAGTCCTCATTATATCCGATCCCGTCCTTTTGTCCCTTCTCCGGGAACTCCTATCTTCGAAGATTTTGCAAGCGGGGTATGTTACCCCTTGACCGGTGCAGAACAATTGCAGGAAATTAAGCTGATGATTGAGACCTTGGAAGTCACCTCCAGGGTTTGTTTTGACCATGCGGGGAATTACTGGTTGAATCGAAGAGGGAGGTTATTGTTTACCCAGGATTATGAAGGATATCGGTTCCCGAATGAAAAATCTCAGGTTCTGACTCTTATCGAAGAAGGCCTCGAGGCCCAGAGGATCCGTCCCCAAGCTATAAGAAACGATTTTTTACTCTGAAAAGCCAACTTGAGATATTTGAAAATTTTCTTATTGTGTGTTAAGGGGTATGCCTTGCGGGTTTTTAGGGAAGGGGCTCGATTTCTAAACCCGCAACCCAAAACCCGTAACAATACTTAAAGTTAGAGATAAATTCTCAAATTTTTAAAGTAAGAACTTAATAGGGAGGATAATTGGGGATGAACACATTCATGGAACCATTACATTACCAACATTGGCCAAAGGGGGTCCCCCATGTTGTTAGTGTGCCGAGGACCACGCTGTACCACAATCTTGAAGTCTCAGCCGCCCGCTACCCCGGGAAGACGGCGATTTCCTACTATGGATCAAGCCTTTCCTATGCCCGGCTCAAATCAGAGGTGGACGTCCTGGCCGGTTATCTGCAACGGCAATGTGGGGTGAAGAAAGGAGATCGCGTCCTTCTGTATATGCAAAACAGCCCCCAGTTCATCATAGCCTACTACGCCGTGCTTCGGGCCGACGCGGTCCTGGTCCCGGCCAATCCCATGAACCTCACTGAGGAAATGAAGCATTATGTTGAAGATTCCGGGGCCTCAGTGGCGATCTGCGCGGTCGACCTTTCCCCTCGTCTCGGACCTCTCATGGGCTCGGAAGGGCTCAAACATGTAATCATCGCCGATTATGCAGATTATGTGACCGAGCCCACCGATATCCCCATCCCTGATTTTATCCGTTCTGCCGCACCTGAACCGTTCGGCAAGGGGGTCAAGACTTGGCAGGAAGCCCTGGCCGCCGATATCCAACCGGGACCCCATCTGTCGGGGTCCGACGACCTGGCGGCCATTTGTTATACCTCCGGAACCACCGGGAAGCCGAAGGGCTGCATGCATACCCACAGTACGCTCATGGCCACCACGGTACTACCCAGTGTCTGGCAACACGCCTCCTGTGAAGAGGTCCTTCTCGGCGTCGTGCCTTTCTTTCACGTTACCGGCATGCAGATCCTGATGAACATGCCGATTTATCTTGGAGCGGAGATCGTCGTTATGACCCGCTGGGACCGTGAACTGGCTCTGGTTTTAATTGACCGGTATCAGGTTACCAACTGGACCAACATCCCCACCATGGTTATTGATCTCTTCGCCAGTCCCAATTTCAAGAGCGACAGCCTGAAAAGCCTTCGATATATTGGAGGCGGGGGGGCGGCCATGCCCGAAGCGGTGGCCGCAAGACTCTATGAACTCACCGGACTTTCTTATGTCGAGGGCTACGGACTAACTGAGACCGCAGCCCCGTCCCATACCAATCATGATTCCCGGCCCAAACGTCAGTGTCTCGGCATTCCCTTGTGCAATACCGAATCCCTAGTGGTGAATCCCAAGACGCTTGAACCTCTTGGTCCCAACCAAACCGGGGAGATAGTCTCCCGGGGCCCCCAGGTTTTCAAAGGGTACTGGAAAAATTCCCAGGCCACTCAAGACAGTTTTGTCGAGATAAACGGCAAAACCTTTTTCCTTACCGGGGATCTGGGCTATTACGATGAGGATGGCTACTTTTTCATCGTTGACCGTTTGAAACGGATGATCAACGCCTCAGGGTTTAAGGTATGGCCGGCGGAAGTGGAGTCCATGATGTTCGGCCATCCGGACATACAGGAAGCCTGCATCATCAGCGCCAAAGATGCGCATCGCGGCGAAACCGTCAAGGCGGTGGTGGTGCTCAAAGAAACCGCCAAGGGCAAAATTACCGCCCAGGATATTATCAATTGGTGTCGGGAAAGGATGGCCGCTTACAAATATCCCCGGATCATCGAGTTTGTTGATGAACTGCCCAAGTCGGGATCCGGAAAGGTCCAATGGCGATTGCTGCAGGAAAAGGAAAACGCTTCAGATCATTAGACCGCACTAAAAATTTTCTCTAAAGGAGTGCAGACAAATCCCAGATCACCGGCCAGATTGGCGCAAGTCACTTCGCCTTGGAATACATTGATACCTTTGGCCAGAGCCGGGTCTTCGGCCGCGGCTTTGGCCAATCCCTTGTTGGCCAGGGCCTGGGCGTAGGGGAGGGTGACGTTGGTCAAAGCAAAGGTGGAGGTTCGGGAAACGGCTGCCGGCATGTTAGTCACACCGTAATGAATCACTTCATCCACTAAATAGATCGGTTCCGTGTGGGTCGTGGGTTTGGTGGTCTCGCAGCATCCGCCTTGATCCACGGAGACGTCCACCACAACGGTTCCCGGTTTCATGGAACGGATCATTTCTCGGGTGACCAGCTTGGGCGCCCGTGCTCCGGGGATCAGGACCGCCCCGATGACCAGATGGGCATCCCTTACTGAAAGGTTAATATTATCAAAATTGGACATGAGGGTATTGATCTGAGTCCCGAAGATATCGTCCAGATAGGCCAGGCGAAGGGGATTGTTGTCCAAGATGGTCACATAGGCCCCCAGCCCAATCGCGATTTTAGCCGCATTAGTACCCACGGTACCGGCCCCGATGATGGCCACTTTTCCTCGGGCCACGCCGGGGACTCCGCCCAACAAGACCCCCCTGCCGCCGTAACCTTTTTCCAGGTAGTGAGATCCCACCTGAACGGCCATGCGCCCGGCCACCACGCTCATGGGTGTCAACAGGGGCAATGATCCATCCGAAAGTTGTATCGTTTCATAGGCCACCCCGATGATCCGGCGCTGCAGCAGGCTCTGGGTTAATTCAGGGGCCGGTGCCAGGTGCAGATAGGCAAACAGAATCTGACCTTCCCGGAGAAGTGGAATTTCCCGGGGCATGGGTTCTTTGACCTTCATGACCAAATCTGCCCGATTGTAAACCTCCTCGGCGCCGGGTACTATTTGGGCCCCAGCCTCCAAAAATTCCTTATCCGGGATGCCGCTTCCCTCACCCGCGCCGGCCTGGATCAAGACCTGATGTCCATCCTTCACCAGGACCCGCACCCCGGCAGGAACAACGCCTACCCGGTATTCATGATTTTTTATTTCCTTAGGCACCCCGATAATCATTTACCTTGGTCCATTCCCTTCGGTTAAGATTCATATCGAAAATAGCAGTCTAATTATACCAACGCCTTGAAAAATATTCAAATTTTTCTTACAACCGGGAAATGGAAGGGTTTTCTGCAGACGAGCTGGGCTACTGATCTTCGTGGATGTTCCAAAGTTCCTTCAAAATAATGGACCACCTCCCAGTCCTTAAACCAATCGAACAACTCCCTGGGTTCTAAAAGATGATCGGGATTATGAGGGCGGCTGTAAAGGGTTTGCTGGCTGGTGTAGGTTTCATAGATCAGAATACCTCCCCCTTTTATTGCCTTTTTGATAAACGGTATCAAGGGACGATGGAGGTAGCGAAAGACTACCATGGCCCGGTATTGATCCTCTTTTAAAGAGTTTTGACCGGTTTCCAGATCGATTTCCCAATAAGTTACTTGCCGTCCTTTCCGTTTCGCTGCCTCTTTAGCCATTCTCAACGCCTCGGGGTTTCGATCGGCCAGGACCACCGGGAGGCCCAGTCCGGCCAGGAAAAGACCGTTTTGCCCCCTGCCGCAGGCCAGGTCCAGAACCGGACCCTCAAGGTCCTTTTCCGTAATAAGAGCAACAAAGCTTTTCAATAAGATATCGGGGTCCATTTTGTTTCCTATGATTCTTAAACTTAACCCTCATGTCCCTGTGGGGCACCACGAAGCATGAAAAATACTTTAAGGGTTCAAGGAGCCAAGGATTCGAGAACCGCGGGGCGGAGTGAAAGGCGGGGAAGTTAAAACCCTTGAACCCTATTTTCAAACTAAATTAACCATATCCGGCCATAAAAGTCAATTTTTGGTTGAGAAATCCTCCACAGCAGGTTCATTGTCTTTCCGGTTCAAAAACTAGTTCCTTCGGTTGACATTTATCTAAGGAAGTGTGTATATTTTATTTATTTTAAATAAAAAATGTGAACACCCCTCTTGTGTGCCGTTATTAAAAAGCTTGGAGGGTATTAAATCGTCTTTTTGATTCTATTTAATTAACTTTTGTGAAATTATAGGAGGTGCAATATGGCGAAGGTTCAAGTATTCGAAAATAAAAAGCCCACCCTCGGTATTAACGGGCTTGGCCGGATCGGAAAGCTGACGCTGTGGCATCACCTGGCGCGGAAACATTTCCAGGAGATCGTTGTCAATACGGGGCGGGAAGCGGGGACAGGACTATCGACCATTGCCCAGCGAATCGAAACCGATTCGACTTATGGACCTGTCCACCGCTTTCTTTATGGGATCAAAGCCCAACGGTTTATCGAGATTATTGATGAAAAAGCCGGGAAAATGCTTATCGACGGTATCCCCGTCACTATTTTAAGGGAAGCGCGAAATCCGGCAGAGATCCAGTGGCGGGATCACGGGGTGGACATGGTTGTGGAGTGCACCAGTCAGTTCAGAGACCCCACAATCCCCCCCGATGACAAGAAGGGCTCTATACGGGGTCATTTAGCGGCTGGGGCCAGAGTGGTCATCAATTCCTCTCCCTTCAAGATCAAGGATAAGGCCCTTCGGACGCCGGAAGACGCGGTAACCCTGATCTATGGTATCAACCATACCGTCTACGATAAGAAAAACCATCAGGTGCTGTCGGCCGCCTCCTGTACCACCACGGGACTGGCTCATATGGTCAAACCCCTGCTGGAAAACGAGGAGACCAACAAGATCCTTACCGCCTCCATGTCAACGGTCCATGCCGTAACCAATTCACAGGCCGTTCTCGATTCCATGCCCAAGGCGGGCGAGAAGGATTTGAGGAAGAACCGGAGTATCTTGAATAATATTATTCTTACTTCCACCAATGCCGCCGCAGCCCTAGCCGAGGTCATACCGGAGGTCAGGAATATCGGCTTCATGGCCGATTCCATCCGGGTTGCCACCAACACGGAATCGCTTATCGTCCTCAATGTCACCTTTCAGAGCAAAAGTACCCCGAATGGAATGGCCTTCGAACTGGACACGAAAATCATCAACCGGATCTACCAGGAGGTCAGCGAGCGGGACCCGGAGAAACTGCTTGTCTTCTCCATGGAGCAGAATGTCTCCAGCGATCTCATCGGCTTGAATGCGGCTGTGGTGATCGAAGGCCAGTTCAATCACACCCGGACCTCTTTTATCGATATCGATTGCGGATGTATTCCCGGTCTGCCCCCGCAAGTCCTTCCGTCCCTGGAGACGAATACGCTCAGAGTGCCGGTGGTCCACGCCAAGATCTTCGGATGGTATGATAATGAGTATGGGAGCTACGTGAACCGGTTGGGGGATTTGACGGTCCACGTACATAAGCAGTTGACCTAGGGGTGAAAACGTTCAAGGTTCAACGTTCAAAGTTAAACATTTACAAAAAGGGGGATGCTCCTGTTGTCCAACCTTATCTGTTTGGCAAGAAACCTGAAAAAAGTTTTCCCCCGAACATTGAACCTTGAACCTTGAACTGTTTATTAACTAAATGGTGATCCGGTTGGATTCCTTCGCTTCTTCTTCGTGACGGCCCTGGTACACGGCGCCGCTCCAGCCATCGATGGAGATGAAGTCACCGCCACGAATGGTTCGGCCGTCCACGGTGCTGTACCCTTTGGTTTCATAAACACTCAACTTGGAAAAACCAACCACTCCCACCTTATCGAGCTGTGGGATGGTGACTGCTGCATGAGAAGTGCTGCCTCCCTTGGCCGTTAAAAGACCTTCTACCAGGAGGATAACCCCTACGTCATCAGGAACCGAATCGGGCCGAATGAGAATCAGAGGGGTATCCGGTTCTCTTTCACGGTAGTAGCGGATTTCTTCCTCGGAGTAGACAGCCCTTCCCGACAAGGCCCCGCCGCTAACCCCGATACCGTTGCCCAGAAGGGCCTCTTTCAGTTCCTCGGTCTCTTTGAACATCTTCAGTTTATGGGTTTCCCGCTGAACCATTTCCCGGGTTTGAAGAATATAAAGTCCTTTCCGGGTAGCATTCTCAAAGGTGAACTCGATTTCCTGGTGATTGAATCTTTTATCGTAGATCAATTTTTCGGAAAGGCTGATGAGCTCTGCGTAGATCTCGGGAAAATTGGCTTCCAAAGAAATTTGAGTATCTTTTCTCTCGGTCAGCCGCTGACGTTCCGATATGGGGTAGGTGGCAACAAGGCCTGAAACAATATCGTCTCCTTGAACCCCGAAAATGAAATCCCCGTACAGATTGATGCCGGGAGCAAATTCCTTGGGATCCCGGGTGAGAATCACTCCTGACCCGGATTGGTCATTCAGATTTCCGAAGATCATCGGTTGGATGATCACGGCCGTTCCCCACTCATCCGAGACGTGCATCTGACGGCGGAAAATTCGGGCCTGTTCTGAATTCCAGGAGGCAATGACCTGTAGAACGGCATCCTGGAGCTGGTCTGCCGGGCGTTTAGGCACCTTGATCCCCTTTTCCTCCAGAGCTCGCTGGTAGGCCAGGGCGACCTGCCTCATCTGGCCCGGGGCAAATTGGATTTTTCGACTGACTGTGAATTTTTCCTTGAAGGTGTCGATAATAGAGTCGAAAAAATTCCGGTCCAATCCCCGCAACATTCCATAACTCTGGAGAAACCTTCGGAAGGAATCCCAAGCCGCCCAGGAAAAGTCCGTCTTTTTGCTGAGACCCTCGGCGATCTTTTCATTGATACCGACATTCAGAATGGATTGCATCATCCCCGGCAGGGAAAGCGTGGCGCCGCTTCGCACACTCAAAAGTAAAGGGTTACGATGGTCCCCGAATTTTCGGCCGACCATCCTTTCCAGTCGACGGATTTCCTTCCCGATCCTGTTGTTCAGATCTTCCAGGATGTATTGGTAGCCCAACAAGCCTTCGATCCTGCGGAAGACCTCTGTGGTCAGGATGAAACCGGGGGGTACGGGGAAACCCATTAAGGTCAGTTCCTTCAGAAAATAACCCTTATTCCCAAGGAGTAATTGATTATCGAGCCTTTTACTGCGCCTATAGAGAGGCGTGATGGTCATTTCCGGATTATAAGACATGACCAGGGTTAAAATCTGTTTGTTCTCTTTAAACTTCTCCAACTCGGCCTGAAGGGTTCTTAATATGCTGTTGATAAAATTGTCGAGCACCTGAAGGCCGAAGGCCGATGATATGGCGGCCCGGACAAAATTTTCGGAGAGCTGGAAAAAGAGTTCTTCTTCTCCGGTTGAACTGGTTCCTTTGCTTAAGGGGGTCCCGTTTTCCTTGATGATTTGACCTATGACGATGGGGAGATTGGGACGGTGTGCATCGATGTGATAGTCCCGGATAATGTCCTGAATCCCCTTGGAGATGAACTGGAAGATATCGATGTACTGATCGATTGAGAACTGTTTGATCTCCAGGGCGTGGCTTACATACTTCATTTTGGCCGTTAGACCCTCCGTGGCAATTCCTTCGATATCCAGGGCCTTCACATAGAGCCAGAGATAATGATGGATTCTCATCAGGGTGCTTTTAGTGATGAACTTCAGGTTGAGGGACTGGAGCAATTCCTCGAACAGGACCGTGGCCAGACTCTCGAGACGCAGGGAAAGTCCCAGGGCTTCAAACTTTTCTTCCCGGTAGGTGCCGTACATGGAAGGGATACCAGCGGCGATGTGCCTCTTGCGGTAAATATTCTCAACGTACTCCGTTTTTTCGGGGGAGAGGATTTTCTCCTTGAGTTGGACGAGAAAATCAAGGATGATGGCCAGACTCTTATCTTGTTTTTTCTCATGGAGATGTCGTTTGAGAGCCTTCACTTTCGCCGGATCAAAGAGATAGGAAGCTTCCAGGTTTTTGATGTCCTCAGCGTGCCGGGGATTGTATTTCTGGTAAAGCAGTTGATAAAAACGGATGAGGAGTCTGGCCTGTTCCCGGTCCTTCTCGGACAGGTCGGGCACGGATTGAATCTCCTTGATTATCCTGGGGTCGTCCCAATCCAGAAAACCCAATGGGTCTCCATGGACCCGATCCAAAAGGTTCTCAAATATCCTATGAAGCCCTTTGGATTCCCTGATGTCCTCAGGAATCTGCTCGTATACTTCGTCAGGCAGATGGTCCCGAACAAATTCTTTTTTTCCTGAGGCCCAGTAGCGGAAAGCATTTTCCAGGAAGGTGACCAGTAAGCTGTTGCTTTCCACATGAGACTCTTTGCGCAGGAAATGGATAACCAGATTTTGACGTAAAGAGATTTCATCCACCTCGGTCGATATTTCCCGGAGCTCCCCTTCCGCTCCGATTTCACTGAAGTAAATCGGAAACAGCCTGAGGAGCTGTTTGACCAGATTGTAGGCCGGGGCAATGTCGGTGTTCAGAAGGGCTGAAATGTTTTTCTGGAGAAGGTCCGTATCCCGGACGAAGACGCCGCCCAGCTTTAGGTTGATAATAAGAGCCGAGAGGAGTTTTTTGGTCCAACGCGGTTTCATGGCAATGATTTCAAGCCAGGCGCGGATATTTTCGATGTGGCCGGGGTTGACCCGAATCTGCCATTCCGTGGTGGACCCGGCCAACTGAGGATGCTGGAAGCCGAATAAAATCAGTTCTTCGATAAAGGTATCCACAAGAGGGTGAAGGTTCAGCTTAAAAACCTCCTTGGCCACCGTGGTGATACAATTCAGGATCGTGCTGCGATACTGGGTGCAGGAGGTGCATTTTTTAAGGAGATCGAAAACTTTTCGAATAAAATCATTTAGGTTTTCCGACCGTTCTTCCCGGAAAACCATGGCCAGGCATCGGTTGATCTCGATCAGGGCGCGGCCATGGATATCGGAAAGGGCAGGGACATTAATGATATGAAAGAGAAAGTCGAGTTTGACGAGATATTCCCGGCCGGTGTAGGCTTCCGACCTCTCCAATTCATCAGCTACGAGCAGATAACCCTCGACGATTTGAACATAATCCGGAAGGTTAAAAAAAGAAACCGTTCCGTCGGAGCCCACCCTTCCGGTGACCGCAGGGAGGGATTCCAGTTTCTCGATCAGATCGGAAATAGAATGGTGGTTCAGGGGTTTTACGATGGTATCATAGTCGAAGATCGCCGAGGCTTCTTCTCCGTCTCTGTTGAGCCAGTCGCGCGGGTCGGGCTGGTCAAGCCAGAAGAGGTAAGTGGCCTTGAAGACGTTGCGGAGAAATGGTCCCAGCCGGTCCGCATCGATTGGGGCCGAATGCTCAAGGGCCATATGGAGGAGCTTTTTTCCATAGGTCGAACCCTTTCTGAAAATTGAGACCTCTTTTTGGGAGAATTCGGTTAGGGAATCGATGAGATCGGGAAAGAGGGCCATATTCCGGGAGAGAAATCCGTTGCTCTTGGAAAGGATCAGGTTTAAGAAATCAAAGAGGTAACGGACAGAGGTCTCTCTGATCTCTTCATTCGACGGGGAACGGATAATGTCCAGATAGATGTCAACCAGGGTTTCCAGGGCCTTAAGACCTTTTTCGTGCCGATTGAAGTCATAGAAATCACCCATAGACAGGGTACGGAGTTGTTTTAGCACATGCCCCCAGTTCACAAAGGGATGATTCATCTCGGTCAGGAGGTCTTGAGTCCGTTTAAAAACGCCATAATGCTCCCGGGCAATATTGAGCAGGACCTGGTATCTGGCTGGAATTTCCACCGTGGCTGCGGTTCTTTCCAGGTTTACCTGAAGGGCCGAAGATATAAACTGGGTTTCCTGTTTTTCCATAGGGATATTGTTATTCTAAAGAATCATTTGACACAAATAAAGGGGTCAAGGGTTCGAGGATTCCAGGGTTCGATGGTTTTAACTTCCGCGCCTTTCACTCCGCCCCGCGGTCCTTGACCCCTTGGTCCCATGAATCCTTTCTAAGTTCTATTTCATGATAAAGGACAAAAGTTCCAGCATCCGGTTAGAGAAGCCCCACTCATTATCGTACCAGGAAAGAACCTTAACGATATTTCCGCCGATGACGTTGGTGTTGGGGAGATCTACAATCGAAGAATGGGGATTTCCGTTAAAATCACGGGAAACCAATTCTTCATCGCTACACTGAAGGATGCCCTTCATGGGTCCGGCGGCATATTCCTTAAGTTTGGCGTTGATTTCTTCTTTAGTGACGGTTTTGGATAAGGTGGCTACAAAATCGACCAGAGAAACGTTGGGAACAGGCACCCTGATGGCGATGCCGTCCAATTTGCCCTTCATCTCCGGTATGACTTCCGAAATGGCTTTGGCCGCGCCGGTTGTTGTGGGGATCATGGAAAGGGCTGCGGCCCTGGACCTTCGAAGGTCCTTATGGGGCTCATCGGCAACGACCTGATCGTTGGTATAGGCATGTATCGTGGTCATCAGACCGTACTCGACGCCGAATTCCTTCTGAAATATCTTGACGATAGGGGCAAGGCAGTTGGTGGTGCAGGACCCCATGGAGATGACGTTATGTTTGGTTGAGTCATATTCCTCCTCATTGATTCCGAAAACCACCGTTACATCCGGGTTCTTGGCCGGTGCGGAAATAACCACTTTCCTGGCTCCGGCCATCAGGTGTTTTTCCGCCCCGGCACGGTCGGTGAACTTGCCGGTACTCTCGAGAACAACGTCTACCCCGAGTTCTTTCCAGGGCAATCCTTCCGGATCTCTCATGGAAAAGGTCTTGATTTCTTTGGCGTCCACTATGAGGGAGCTGTCATTAAATTTGACCTCCGCATCCATGATTCCATGGACAGAATCGTATTTCAAAAGGTGAGCCATGGTTTTGGTATCGGCCAGATCATTGACGGCTACAAATTCGACCTCCTTGCTGTTTAACCCTGCTCGAAAAACCAACCGCCCAATCCTCCCAAAACCATTGATGGCAACTTTGACCGACATAACACCCTCCTTTTTTTGGTGACTTTCCTGAAGAAATGGATATTAATCTTAAATTTAAGTCATTTATAAAAATATTAACTCAAAGAGGGCGGCTTGTCAACTTTTTGCACCAATTGTTACTCCGATTTATCTCGGATCAAGTCCGGGCCGGTCTCCGGAGTATAGAAGCCTGTTCAGTTAGAAATATTTGCCTGGAATGAACAACCAGCAGGTTTTTCGGTCAATAGGGCTACCGTCCGATTTCTATTGAAAAAATAATGAAACTTGCTATTATAATTGATAAAAAAAAGGATTACCTATGGAAAAATGTCAAAAGTGTATTATCCCGGATTCCTTTCCGAACATAACCATCGAGGACGGCCTGTGCAGTTTCTGCCGTGAGCAAGCCAGTAATGTTGCCAAGACTCGAGACGTCCGGGGCCGCGATCAGTTGTCCGCCCTTTTAAAAACCCGCAAAACGGCTTCTTACGATTGTGCGGTTCCGTTAAGCGGGGGAAAGGACAGCAGCTACATCTTGTACTATATGGTGAGGGAACTGAACTTAAAACCTTTGGCCATCTTCTTCGACAATGGTTTTATCACAGAGATGGCCAAACGGAATATCGAGCGGATTTGCACTGCCTTGGGCGTTGACTTGGTGGTCGGAAAAGCAAGCCCCTATCGCCGGAAACAGCTGAAAGAAGCCCTTTTGATGTCTGGAAGCCTGGGCCAGTTGGTGAAATACTGCGGCAACTGTGAGAACAACTTACGATCCTTCACGCTCAATGAAGCAGCCCAAAGAAACATTGATTATCTGATCTGGGGCTCCACCGATTTCGAGGACACCGCCCAATCGTTCGAGGCGTCTTCTCCATCCGGCGCAAAGAAGTTCCGAGAGAAGTACGGCACCTTCCGATACATGGCCGGAAAGCCCCTTCAACACCTCCAAAAACTGGCCGGCTCGACTGGGCAATGGGGCAATAAACTTCAGGCTTTTGGTCACGGGGTCAAGTACTTGTTCTACTGCCTATGCGACAACTACGCGACAAAGGCGCCGGAAGGATGGAGAAAGCTGAACCCGTTTTTACAGGTAACCTTTGCCCGAAAGCCGGTACAGGTGGTATATTTTTTTGATTATGTTCCTTACGATCCCTACCGCCATATTGAGACACTCCGGGAAGAGCTGCAATGGGAAGCCCCGGAAGGTCAAGAAATCCGCTTCGACTGCAAACTGGCTTCCCTGAAAAATGTCCAGTATCTTCTCGAAACCGGCCTCACGGCCTTCGGTTTCACGCTGTCGACCCTTATAAGAAACGATCTTCTCCAACGGGAGGAAGCCATAAAGAGAGAAAACCGGTTGCGGAGACGGCTCCTTGCCGATTGTCGCCAATTGGCTGACCAAGTAGGCGTGGATATCGACAATGTGTTGAAAAAAATTGAAACGTAACCCCCGATCCCGGAAAAGAGGCCAGTGGAAAAGGATCAGAACTGTTTTTGAATCAAGTTGAAATTTTGATTCAGTAATCCTTTCACAGATCTTGATATTAGATATTAAACCCTATCAAGACTAAGGTTGAGGAATAAAGGAAAGGGAAGAAATATGGATCTCCAATTTATTCAGGCCCGGGACTTACCCGATGCCTGGTTTCAGTGTGTTTATACAATTTTAGATCATGGACAGGAATACGTCATTGACCGGGGCAGTTTCACCGGTCAAAAACGGCTGGAATTTGATTATCTGACGGTACAGATCAAATATCCCGGAACCCGTCCCTTGATTCCGGACATCCCTCCCACCCTCGGTATTCCCAATCCGGTGGCTGAAGGCTATGTCGAACAATACCTCCCTTACCTGATGACCTCAGTCAAACAGCCCAATGAGGATTATACCTATGGGCAATATCTGGAACCTCAGATTCAAGAAGTCATCCGTATGTATAAGGAAGAGGGGTACGGGACCAACCAGGCCTATATGACTGTGGGGAACCCGGAGGCCATCTATTTGAATGACCCCCCATGCCTGCGGGGGATCGATACGCGGATTCGGGACGGCCTGCTCCATTTTTTTGTCTATTTCCGGTCCTGGGATTTATGGAACGGCTTCCCGGCCAATCTGGCGGCCATCCAGTATCTCAAGGAATATATGGCCCAGGAAATCGGGGTAGGGGACGGCGAGATCATTGCCGCCAGCAAAGGCCTCCATCTCTATGATTATGTCTGGGAATTGGCCAAACTGAGGGCGTTGAAGAAGTGAGGAAAAACGAAGGACGAAGGACGAGGGACGAGAGGGGCGATCGTCCTTCGTCTCAGCGAAGCGGTCGTCCATCGTCCCTCGCTGATTTACCGCAATCCGCAATCCGAAATAATATGATGGTTAGTCCTGTTACTCCGCAATCCGCAATCCGCAATCCGCAATCCAACTATGATGTCATCGTCATCGGTGCCGGGGCTTCGGGCATGATGGCCGCCGGCCGATCGGCCGAAATGGGGGCCCGGGTCCTTTTGCTGGAAAAAATGCCCAGAGCCGGATTAAAGCTTGGTATTACCGGCAAAGGCCGCTGCAATCTGACCAACCAGGGTGATATTCAATCTTTCATGGAAAGTTACTCCCCGGACGGCCGTTTCCTTCGAAACTGTTTCGCCCGATTTTTCAATCAGGATTTAATTCTATTTTTTGAGCAGCGGGGTGTGCCTTTAAATGTGGAAAGGGGAGGGCGGATTTTTCCAAAATCCAACCGGGCCTTGGATGTGGTTTCGGCCCTGATGACTTATCTGAAAGAGAACAGGGTCACCCTGGTCAAAGAATATCCCGCAAAAGAAATCCTGGTTCAATCCGGAAAAGTGGAAGGGGTAAAGTCCCCTATGGGGATCTTCAAATCTCCAACAATTATCCTGGCCGCGGGGGGGGCCTCTTATCCCAGGACCGGTTCAACCGGAGACGGTTATCGGCTGGCCGAAAAAGCAGGACATACGATTGTACCCATCCGGCCATATTTGATCCCTTTGGTTATTAAGGATGCTTGGGTTAAGGAGCTTCAGGGGCTGTCATTGAAGAATGTTTCGGCCACTATTATTGTTGACGGCCGAAAAGAGCCTTCGGAATTCGGAGAGATGCTCTTTACCCATTTCGGGATTTCCGGGCCGATCATCTTGACCCTGAGCGGCCGTGTGGTAGATTTTCTTACCAAGGGCCGAGTGGAGATTTCCGTCAATCTCAAGCCCGCTTTAACCCGGGAACAGTTGGATGAGAGACTGAAAAGGGAATTAAAGGCCCATCATCTCAAGGGATTGCAGGCCATTTTAAAATTGCTCTTGCCCAACCGGATGATTCCTATTTTTTTGGCACTGGTTAATATTCCAGGGGAAAAAAAGGGAAATCAAATTTCCGCTGAAGAACGCCTGCGAATGAAGACCTTGCTGACCGATTGGCGTATGACGGTCACCGGGGCCCGCCCGCTGGAAGAGGCGATCATTACCGCCGGCGGAGTAGACTTAAAAGAGGTGAATCCAAAAACCCTGGAATCAAAGATTGTTAAAGGGCTTTTTCTTTGCGGCGAAATATTGGATATTCAAGGCAAAACCGGCGGCTACAATCTGCAGGCCGCCTTTTCCACCGGCTGGGTGGCCGGGGAGAGTGCGGCAAGACGAGTGACGGGTTACGAGGTACGAGTTTAAAGACCCTTGGTCAGGTCTAACCCGCAACAAGATTTGGATTTATGAACAAAAAAATCGATCTCCGAAATTTGACCTTCGAAGAATTAAAGAACTGGATCACCGGGTTGGGATTGGAGACCTATAGAGCCGAGCAGATCTCCCGTTGGATTTTTCAACCGGACCTCCAAACCTTTGATCAAATGACCAATTTATCCAGGAAATGGCGGGGTCTTTTCCAGGAACAGGCTTACTTGAGTCAGTTGATCATTTTAAAAGTTGAAAAATCTTCCGATGGAGCCAGAAAATTTCTCTTTGAACTGGAGGATGGAGAACATATCGAAAGTGTCCTGATCCCTGAACGGGGGCATTACACTTTATGTGTTTCTTCTCAGGTCGGCTGTGCCCAAAGATGCCGTTTTTGTTTTACCGGTAAGATGGGCTTGAAAAGAAACCTGAAATCCTCGGAAATCATCAACCAGGTCCTGACCGTTCAGGGGCATTTGACTGAAACAGATCCTCTCCTGACCAATATTGTATTAATGGGTATGGGAGAACCCTTAGACAATTTTGAAAACACGATTCGGGCCTTAAAAACTTTGCTTTCCCCGTTTGGAATGCAATTTTCTCACCGCCATGTGACCCTGTCTACGGCCGGTCTGGTCCCGGAAATGAAGGCCCTTGGAAACATCCTTCCGGTTAATTTGGCTCTTTCCTTGAATGCGGCCGATGACGCAACCAGAAACCGGCTGATGCCCATCAATCGAAAATATCCTTTGGACCCCTTGATTCAGGCTTGTAAGGAGTTCCTTTTACCGCACAAGAAAAGGATTACGATTGAATACATTCTGATAAAAGGGATTAATGATTCCCCCCAGGCAGCCAGGTCCCTGGCCAAGTTACTTTCCGGGGTAAAGGCCAAGATCAACCTGATCCCTTTTAACGCCCATCCCGGTGTTGGGTTTAAACCTCCCGATGAAGAGGGGCTCTCAAAGTTTCAAGATATTTTAATTCGCTCCCAGTACACCACGATCATCCGCAGGAGCAAAGGGACGGATATCTCAGCCGCCTGCGGACAGCTTCATGCCCTCTGGACCGGTGGTAGTAGACCGGTTCTTGGAGGGAGGCAGGAAAAAGAGGGCGAAAGGCGGGGGATGAAGGAAGAGGGACGGAGATAAGTTCGGAGTTATGAGTTCGGAGGTCGGAGAAAAAGGCTGGAAAATTGGAAAATGGAGGGGAAGTGTTGAAGGGATTGGTTTTGCGTCCAATCCCTTCTTTGTTCATTAATGGTTCGGACAGGCTCTGATGGTTTATCTCGAGACCTACAGTCTCAGATTTTCTATAACCGAGGCCACACCGAGTCCGCCCCCGCAGCAGGAAGAAAAAAAGGCATATTTCCCCCCTTGCCTGGACATTTCTTTCATGGAGAACATACATATTCTCGCCCCGGAGGCTCCATTAGGATGACCGAAGGCAATCGCTCCCCCCAGTGGGTTCCATTTGTTCATGTCCACTTTGGAACCGGTTTGTTTTTCCAGCTCTTTAATGACTGCCAGGTTCTGAACCGCAAAGGCCTCGTTGCATTCCATGATAGCCATATCAGAAAGCTTCAGGCCGGCGCGTTTTAAGGCCTTGGGTACGGCATAGGCCGGGGCGATACCCATAATCCTGGGATCAACACCGGCTTCGGCGCCGGCCAGCCATTTGGCATAAGGTTGATAACCGTATTCCTTGGCCTTTTCGGCGCTCATGATAAGCACAAAGGCCGCACCGTCGTTCTGTCCGGAGGAATTGCCTGCGGTTACCGTCCCACCTTCTTTGAAGGCCGGGGGCAGCTTGGCCATTACTTCCAGTCTGGATTCCGGACGGACATGTTCATCGACCTTAAAAACCACTTCCGGGGTTTTTCTGGTGGCCGGGAAAACAACCGGAACGATCTCTTCATCAAATTTTCCCGCTTCCATGGCCGCTTTGGCCCGCATTTGGCTGTTATAGGCAAATTCATCGGAGGCCTCGCGGGGTATATTGTACATGACCTGCAGGTTTTCAGCGGTAATTCCCATGCCCAAATTCTCTTCGGTAACCGGCGAAAGCTGCAATCGAATCGGCATGGGAGGAATAAGTCTATAAGGGGGATTGGACATCGAAAATTTAGCGGGCAGCTGGCTGTAGGATTCCATACCGCCGGCAATAATTACATCGGCCTGATCCGCTAAAATTTTCCAGGCGGCATGGTTAATGGAGTCGATGGCCGAACCGCACTGCATTTCAATATACGAGGCGGAAGTTTCATATCCCAGCCCGGCATCCAGAAGGGCCCAGCGGGCCGGGTTCATAGCCTGCGAGCAATGGGCGGCACTGCCTAAAAAGACCGAGTCCACAAATACCCCCTTTTCCTTGATCTTGGCCTTTTCAACCAGACCTTTGATACCGATACCGGCCAGCTTTGAGGCCGGAATGTCTCTTAAGGTTCCTCCCATACGACCAAAGGCCGTACGGGCACCCTCAACAATAACCACTTCTCTTTGTGCCATATTATTTTCTCCTTTGCTTTATAAATGTGCCTGACTTCGAATAATCCGGCAATATGGTAATTATCACTTTCTATCATCGAATCAATTATAAAATCAATCAAATTCAGAACAATGGTTATTGAGAAGTGATTCATTGAAGTCATGGTGCAGGGGGCAATTTTTTGTTGACACATAAAGTCAAATCTCCTATATTCCGTTCTCAAAAAGCGAGCCCTTATCATATATAACAGTGGTTGTGATGATAAGGCCTCCGAAGCAGGTGTTAACCGGTGGACTTATATTAGGTCGCCTAAATTGACGAGGTATTGATATGAGTGAATTAGAGGATTTCAGAGCATCGGTACGCAGTTGGCTGGAAGAAAACGCCCCCAAGTCTATACGGGGCAAGGTGAGAGATCCTGCCCTAGCCTATTGGGGCGGTCGTAAAACCCCTTTACCCTTTCCTGAAGCCAAAGTCTGGCTGGATATGATGGCTGAAAAAGGCTGGACGGTTCCCTTCTGGCCCAAAGAATACGGGGGGGGAGGTCTCAACAAAGAGGAGAATAAGATATTTAACCAGGAGATGGCCCGGTTGGAACTGCCGCCTCCGCTGACCGGGTTCGGTATCACTATGATCGGACCTACGGTTCTACAATATGGCACCGAGGAGCAGAAAAAGAAGTATATCGGAGAAATTGTCCGAGGGGAAGTCCGCTGGTGTCAAGGTTACTCCGAACCGAATGCCGGGTCGGATCTGGCCAATATCCAGACTAAGGCCGTGGTCGACGGGGATGATTATATCCTCAACGGCCAAAAGATATGGACCAGTTATGGTGATCTGGCGGATTGGATGTTTCTTTTGGTCCGAACCGATCCGGGAGTTAAAAAACAGGTAGGCATCACCTTTCTGTTGCTCGATATGGAGACCAAAGGAGTTGAGGTCAGACCGATTAAACTAATCAGCGGCAATAGCCCTTTTTGCGAGGTGTTTTTTGAGGATGTCAGAGTACCTCAAAAGAATGTCCTGAATCGGGTGAACGGCGGATGGGAAGTGGCTAAGGCCCTGCTGGGTCATGAACGAACCATGATCGCCAATGCCTTTGGTGGACGGGTTGCGCCGGAAAAGGCTGAAAATCCCATGGAGGCGGCCGCCAGGAAGTACATCGGCTTCCGTGACGGCAAGATCGCCGACTCGGTGATCCGGGATAGAATGGCCCAAAACCAGATGGATGAATCCTGCTTCCTGCTTACGGTCCAACGAAACAGCGATAATATAAAGGCCGGACACAGACCCGGTCCGGAAACCTCCATTTTCAAGGTTTACGGTACGGAGCTGAACCAGAGGAGGATGGAGCTTATGCTTTCCATCCTGGGTCCGGAGTGCCTGGGATGGGAGGGAGAAGGATTTGAACAGGGCGAACTGGATTTGTGCCGGGTCTGGCTCCGCTCCCGAGGAAATACTTTGGAAGGCGGCACTTCGGAAATCCAGTTAAACATTATTGCCAAGCAGGTGCTGGGACTTCCGGATAAATGAAAAAGGAGCGTTCCACTTGAGGAGCGCTCGTCTTCGGCGAACTTGAGGTTAAAGGCAGTTGCCTCTTCCCTCAAACGAAGTGCTCCTTAAGCAAGGCGATCCTCAAACAGCACAGAAAATAAAGAGCACTCAAAAATTCTAAGAGATTATTTCTCGGATTTTTAGTGTAACAATCTAACAAATAAATTTTAGGAGATATTACCATGGAATTAGTTCTCAACGAAGAACAGACCATGCTGGACCAGACCGCCAAAAATTTCATAAAAGATAATTCCCCCATCACACGTGTGCGAAAGCTCAGAGATGATGGGGATCCTCTCGGCTACTCCAAAGAAATGTGGAAGAAGATGGCCGAATTGGGGTGGACCTCCATTCTTTTTTCCGAAGAGGACGGCGGAATGGGTTTGGGCATGGCCGAGGTGGTCCTGGTGACCGAGGCCATGGGAAGAGGTCTGGCACCGGAACCCTTCCTTGGAACCGTCATGCTGGCCGGACAGGCCTTGTCGATCGGGGGAAGTCCAGAACTCCGGGAACAATGGCTGGGGCCGATTATCGAAGGAGAAAAGGCTTTGGCTATGGCCTATCAGGAAAAAGGAGGCCGTTATGATATTACCCGTATCAAAACAAGCGCCAAAAAGACTACGAACAACTACCTTCTGATTGGTGAAAAGACTCAGGTGCTCGATGGGTTTGGCGCCGATGCCATCATCGTGTCGGCCCGAACATCCGGTGAAGATGGTGAAGCCGAGGGAATCACCCTCTTTCTGATTCCCGCGGGCACCCCCGGGATGACGGTCACCCGGCAATGGCGATTGGATTCCCGAAATGTCGCCCTGGTACAACTGAAGGATGTAGAAGTTCCGGAATCCAATATCGTCGGCACGGTTGGAAAAGGCGGGCAGTTGCTCAGCCAAGTCATCGATCAGGCCACGGTAGCCCTGTGCGGTGAGATGCTGGGCGGAATGAGCGCTGCTTTCGACCGCACCTTGGGATATTTGAAGGAACGGGTTCAATTCGATGTAGTGATCGGTACTTTCCAGGCCCTTAAACACCGGGCCGCCAAAATGTTCATGGAGATCGAACTTGCCCGATCGGTGGTGATGGCTGCGGCCCGCACCCTGGACGGGAATGATGCCAACAAGGAAATCCTGGTCTCAACCGCCAAGGCCCGCTGTTCCGATGCCTACATCTTGGTAACCAATGAAGCGGTGCAGATGTTGGGCGGTATCGGGATGACCGATGAGGAGGATACCGGTTTCTACATGAAGAGGGCCAGAGCGGCGGAAATGACTTTCGGGGATGCGACCTATCACAAGGATCGCTTTGCTGCATTGAAGGGATATTGATAACCTCCTGAACAGGAACAGCGAGCGCATTCCCCATCAGGTCACCGGCGTGACTGGGTTTTTAATTAATACAACAGCGCCTATTTATGGATGAAAAGATAATGGTCATAGATAGGCGCTGTCCCCATTTTAGGGGAAGGGTGCAATTCAAGGCTGGTGGTTAAGCCACTGCTTTTATATCTGCCGGCAGTTTCCGAAGGCTTAGCTCGTTGAGTTGAATTTTTGTGCTGGCGTTGTCAATGTCTATGCCCACCAGATTTCCTTCGGCATCATAATCGAGCACAACCCCTTCCGAAATCTCACGACTTTCTATGCTTGTTTTTTCTGAAAGATCAATATAGAGAGAATCAGTTTCCGGATAATAATTTAATTTCATGATTTAAACCCCCTATCGGGAAAAACGTTATGAATAGTTTTCTTGTCACTTAGAGTGACCACCCTTAATATTCGACCCTCAAATTCGGGAACCACGCCCCAGAACCGGAAACGGTTGTGTTCTTGAGACTCGACCTTCAGCGGGTTCTCTATTACACGGATACACCATTCTTTTTTCAGATAGGACCGTTTTCTTAAGACTTCCTTCTCGAAATATTCGGTGAACTTATAATCGCTCGTTCCCATCGATATGTCTTTATTATAAACTTTTTGGATTTAAAATCAAATCTGTTTCTGCCCTTACGAGAAAAATAACTTTGCGGGAAAATTAGCCTTGCAAGAAATAGGCAGATAGAGTCGGGTCATGTTATCCTACCAAATGCCTGAGCTACGCCTTTAGTATCTCCTTGTGCCTTAATGCCCGTTCCAGATAGGTGTTCATCTTCATATCCCGGAATTCGGGGATGACGAAGTCTAAGTAGGCGATGGCCTCGGACTTTTCCTGGGGAAAGTGCTCCAGGAGCAACTCAGCCAATTGCATCCGGGTCAGGGCCAGCTCCGGTCGGAATCTCATTTCCGTGCAGACCTTGATGGCTTCCTGGTAGTGTTGGCGGGCTTCATCATATCTTTCCAAGAGTGCGCAAGCCCCACCCAGGTGGCGGGGGATGCAGGTGGTATACCAAATGCCCGAAGTACAGACACCGGTGCCGGAAAAGCGATTCAACAGCAACTCAGCAGCATGTTTATGGCCGGACAACACCGCTGCCTCGAAAAAGGGGGGATCTATATAATTAGGTGTCTCATCTACATCAGTGCCAATGCCGGGGCGCCTCACCACTCCTTGTTCCAGAAATTCTGAGACCTCGTCTTTATTCTTTCCAAGATGAGCCAGCACAAGGCAGAACATGGGGATCGCCCCACTCATATTAAACTGTTTAACAACAGAGCGGAGTCTATACTCAAGATCTCCAAGAGACCTCCCCAAATATAACCATGCTCTATTTCCAGCTTGGCCGGCTATAATATTGGCGCTAAGAGGCATACCTGCTTCTTCACCTCTCGATCGTATGTCTTGGGCTATATTTAACACCTCTTCCAGACGGCCATCCATAAGCAGCAGTAGTGCATCCGTTCCTAATGACCCAAGCAAAAGATTAATTTGTCCGGTGCGTTTGGCAATAGTTCGGAATTCTGCCCAAACCTCCTCCGCCTTTTCCCGCCTTCCCAAAGTGAGGAAGGAATGACCAGCTAATAACAAAAATCCCTCCCTACGATATGCTCTCACTCCAAGGCCTGAAGATCCCATTAACTCTTCGGCGAGTTGTACGTTCTTTTGAGCATGTCTGGGTGCTGTCCGATAGTTTAATAGCATATAGGCCCCTGCAAACAAACTATTCGGGTCACCTTGATTACGGGCCAAGTCATAAGCTGTGGTCAAGAGCTTGAGTCCCGATTGACTATTTCCTGTGGCGCACATCATACAGCCGATAGTTATATCTGCCGAGGCACGATCTTTGGTATTGGGTTTTGCATTGCGGTCAGCCCGTTCGGCCCACTCCGCCCACTGAGGAGTGCCAGTACCCGGTCCGAGTTGTTCACTACTGATGGCCGTTAACGCCCACTCACAGGCCCGGCAAGCCCGGGAGCTGTCACCAATTGCTTCTGCCAGGGCAAAGGCCGCTGGCGCCTCTACCTCCAAAATCTGTTTGAGTTCCCCGGCCCAAAGCAAGGCATCGCAGAGGTTCAGCAAAAGGTCACATCGCTTGGCCTTGTCCTCAGGATCCAGAATTTCCTGGACCTTGATGGCCTGGTCAAGTAACCCGACCGCTTCTCCGTAAGCATATACATCAGTTGCCCTTTTGGCCGCCATCTCTCCATAGCTCACCGCTTTTGTCAAATCAGCAGAATCGGATGAATAGGAAAAGTGCTCAGCCAGTTCAGCGGCGTGTTCTTCCAGACGGTTTTTGTAAACTTCTTCTAATGCTCTTGCCACCTGCTGGTGCAAACGGATACGTCGGGGGGCGATGATTTCTTCATAAAGAGTCTGACGAAAGAAGGCATGGGCAAAACGGTAGTTCACCACGGCCCCGGCGCCGGAACGTTCCTCAATTACGGCGGCCTTTCTGGCCTCTTCCAGGGCCTTGAACAATTCCTCTTCGGATATGCCGGCTACCTTCTGCAGGACCTCCAGCCGGAAGTCCCTACCAATTACTGCGGCTACGGCTAAAACCTTGTTGCAGGATTCGCTTAAGGAGGAAAGACGCTTGCCGATGACATCCCGCAGTCCATCGGGGATGCGCATCTCCACCGGCGTGTCGCCTTTGGCCTGCCAGCGCCCTTGCTCGCGGGTGATGACCCCCTCCTCCGCCAGGTAACGCACCACCTCCTGGACAAAGAGGGGATTGCCTTCGGTCTGACGGTGCACGGCTTCGGCCAGTCCCCAGGGTACCTCCTGCCCGGCAATGCTGGAGAGCATCCTTCTGACCTCGTCGGCATTCAAACCCCGCAGAAGAACACGCCCGAAGCTGGGCAACCGTCTCAGTTCGGCCAGGGAAGCGGAGAGGGGATGGGCCCGGTCCACTTCGATGTCCCGGTAGGTGCCGATCAATAAGAGCCGCTTTCCCTCTAAGTAACGGCAGACATGCCCGAGCATCTCCAGTGTTCCCCGGTCGGCGCTGTGAAGGTCCTCAAGTACAATAAGTAGAGGTTGTGCCTTGGCGGCATTGCCCAGAAAGTCGGTCACCGCCTGCAATAAACGGTATCTTTCTTCTTCGGGGTTGACCTTGGGATCAGGTTCTATCTTGAGCCGTTCCCGCACCTCGGAGCAAATACGGGCCACATCGGGTGCACCCGTGCCCAGTTCTTTCCTGAGTTCGGTGACATCACGGTCTGTGGCATAGGTCCTTAAAGCTTCCACAAAGGCCAGATAGGGTAAGGATAGCGAGCCTTCTTCATAGCAGTGACCGACGATGGATTTCCCACCCCGCAGGCTGACATAGGTAGCCAGTTGCTCGGTGAGGGCGGTCTTGCCGATGCCCGGCTCACCGACGATCATCCGTAAGGAACCCTGTCCGGACAGGGCATTATCAAAGGCCGATTGCAGTTGCCTCAGCTCCGGCTCCCGGCCGACGAACACCCTACGGTAGAGGGGATTTTCTGCCAGGGTCATGGCCTCTTCTGAGGATGCCTTTTGGGATTTGCCCGCCTCGATGGTTTCCAGGGCTTTCAGCACCTCGGCAGCCGAGGCCGGGCGTTTCTGCGGGTCTTTCTCTAAGAGTTTTAAGATCAGGGCGGCCAGGGGAGCGGGCAGGTCAGGTCTGTGCCAGGAAAGAGAGACAGGCGGGGTGTTGATATGCTGTCCGATGATGGCCACGGCATCATCACCGCTGAAGGGAGGCCGGCCGGTGAGCATCTCGTAAATCATCGCTCCTAAGGAATACAGATCGGCTTTGGCTGTCACCTCACCACCCATGGCCTGCTCCGGCGGCATATAGTAATAGGTGCCCACCATCATCCCGGACTGGGTCAGTCGGGAGAGCTCCATAGCGATGGCCAGTCCAAAGTCGCCGATCTTAGCCGTGCCGTCCGTTCCCATCCAGATATTGCCGGGCTTGATGTCCCGGTGAATAATCCCTTTCTTGTGGGCATACTCAAGACCCTTACAGACGGCCTTGGCTATGCTGAGGGTTTTTTCGACGGGAAGACGATGCTCCGGGGCTTTCTCGATAAGTCCTTCGACATCACCGCCGGGCATAAGCGGCAGGACCACGTAGGGCTGGCCGTTCTCTTCCCCCATATCGAAGATGCCGACGATATTGGGGTGGTCGCCGAGTTTGCCCATGGCCTTGGCTTCCCGGCTGATGCGCTGGCGGGAGGCTTTGTCCAACTTCTCGGTCTTGATCAAGGCAAAGGCTACGTCCCGGTCCAGCACCGTATCATGGGCAAAATAGACCTTCTTCTTACCCCCTTCACCGAGAAATTTCTGGACCTGGTAGCGGCCGCCTGCAAAGGAGGTGGGTTGGGGAACCGTGGGTGGTGTAGATGCTGCCAGGGATGGAGCCGGTGATGAGATCAGGGGTTGGCCGCATTCCTCACAAAACCTGGCGCTGGTTCTATTAAAATGACGGCATTGGGGGCATTCTATCACTGTTTGAAGGGATTTCCCACAGGAAATACAGAATTTGGCTTTGTCAGAGTTTTCAGCTTGGCAGTTCGGGCATTTCATGGATGTTCCTCCATTTTGGAGAAATCGGACAGACTACCCTTATTCTCTACTCCAGTTCTCTATCTTCAGCCCCTTGATCTTGCTGAAGTGTTTTTCATTATTCGTTACCAAGGTGTAATTCAGAGTCATGGCCGTGGAAGCAATTAATAAATCCATATCATCAATAGGACTGCCTATTTTTTGAATAGTGACCTTGACGGCACTAAACGTTTCCATGACGGCTTTGTCTATTCCAATAATAGGAAACAGTTCCTTGATTCTATAAACAACGGCCAGGTTCTTCTCGACATTTTTTGAATTTTTGGCCCCAAAAAGCAATTCACCGTAGGTAATGACCGAAATCGCCTTGGGGATATTCTCATTCAGCGAAAA
>MGQB01000020.1 GCA_001797675.1 Deltaproteobacteria bacterium RBG_13_43_22
TAAACAATCCGTCAGCGCCATGGAAACTTGATCATTTCAGATGGCACTCAGTACCTTATGGTGAACAGGGAATAATCTTGCATTTTCAGAAAGGATTATTCATACTTGTCCTGACATTCAAAATGTCTCCACAGAGAAACCCAGTACATAAGGAGGGCTAACGATGCCTGAAGGAAAAGTTAAATGGTTTAATGATTCAAAGGGATTTGGTTTTATCGAGCAGGACGGTGGTGGCAAGGACCTATTCGTACATCATTCCGCAATACAGGGAGAAGGTTTTAAATCGCTGGCCGAGGGTGATCGTGTCAGTTTCGATGTTGTCCAAGGTGCTAAGGGTCCTGCTGCCGAGAATGTTCGTAAGTTGTAAAACTGATTATAGGGGCTTTAATATTTTAGGCACCACACTTTACATCAGCGGTGATCGTCAATGAGTTATAATCGTCGAGATACTGCGACGCCCGTGGAGTCCTCAAATTTCTGATTATTTTCGGTTATAGGGAACAGTTTTCAATAGCATTACGGATAACCTGCCCCATTCCTGCCCTCTTGCTATCAGCGTTAAGCCGCGGAATTCGGGCAGTTTCTATCACATGTTTCAGAAGGTATTAAAGGCTATAAATAGTTCCATCCTGTATGGCAATGCTGGAGGGAAATATGGATTGGCTGACAAACGCCCCGTTTCTTATAAAGAGCAAAGTTTTTTATTACAAATTATGAGGTTGCATGGATTTTTACCGATCCCTATAAACCACGTTAGCGGGCTTTAGCAATGCCGACGCAGATCGAAAAGCTGGCTACGCAAGTCCGGGAGACCATGGATAAAGGGTAAGTATGGCTTGGAAACGGTAGTCAATAAACCTGCCATTTCGGGTGAGATAAAGATGAGCAATCGGGGTTCACATGAAATAAAAAGGGGCCACTCAAGGAACGAACTTCCGACTAACTACGTAGAGATGCTCTACAGGCAGCATTTTCAAGGGGCGCTTGTCCGCTCTGGCGCCAGCGTGGTCATGTGGGTATTCGCATTAGTCTCTTATCTTGAAAACACAATCAAGATAAATCACTTTACAGGCGTTACCTTGTCAGTCCTATATCTCATTTTGATCAACCCGCCCACGTTGCTGCTATTGAAGCATATTACTCACGTGGGTTTATATAAATACAGTTCACTCCTGATCAATTTTCTTGAGATTTTTGGTTATACAGCAATCATTTATTTCCTGGGCGGTATCGAGGCCACATATCTAACCCCTATCTATGCTGCCCTCATAACGTATGTGGGCGTCGTCGCGCCTCGAAGCTTTCCCTTTATTATAGCTTTTCTGTGTTCGGCAGCTTTCAGCTTTGTGGTAGTAGGCGAGTATTTAGGTTTACTCCCGCATCAGTCTGTCGACCCGTTTTTTAATCCTCCCTGGCTGACTAGATTGATGAACCTCTCAGTGGTCATAGGGTTACTTCTGGTTGTCGCATTCATTTCCTCATTGACTTCTGGTATCTTGAAGAAGAATAGAAACAGGTTGCGTGAGCAGAATGTTGAGCTTATAGAGAAAACCACATTGCTGGAAGAGGTCGAAAAGACCCTGAGGGACAGTGAAAAAAGATACCGTGAACTCAGTATGGTCGATGACCTCACCCAGCTTTACAATTCCCGGCATTTTTACTTTCAGCTTAAAATCGAATTAGACCGGTCGAACCGCTATGGACAGGCTTTGACCCTTCTTCTGTTGGATCTCGACAATTTCAAGGCATTCAACGACGCTTACGGCCATATCGAGGGAGACCAAGTCTTGTGGCGACTTGGCCAGGTGGTCAAAAGATGCCTGCGCGAGACCGATTTCGCTTTTCGTTATGGTGGCGAGGAATTCACCATCCTCCTGCCCATGACAACAGGCGTGGACAGCGCTGTTATTGCGGAAAGAATCCGGACAGAATTCAAGAAGGAGACTTTTTCCCCGGCGCCGGGTCAGGATGTCCATGTGACGGTGAGCATCGGGCTTGCTCAGTACAAGCCGCAGGAAGACATGAAAACCTTCGTTCACCGGGTTGATCAGCTCATGTACCAGGGCAAAAAGAACGGGAAAGACAGGGTTTGTTCTGAGTCATAGTTTCAAGCACAGTTCAAAGGGTAATTCACACTTCAATCCCTAATGGGAAGTTACTGACTTGTAGGTGAAAGCCGCAAGGTACGAGATATTCGGATGCTGTCTTTCGTTTCAAATATCGTTAATGGCAGTTTGACGTAATTCAAGTATCCTGAAAAACTATCATGACATTTTTCAGGATTTTAGAATATTGTCATGCCCCATCTAAAGAAAAATTTCTGATTTCTCGGATAGATCGACCTTTCGCCTTTTCAAATTGAATGAGCTAAAACCTTCCTTGCCTTAAGTTCATCGGCAACATCATCCAGCCCGAGTTGATGAAGTTTTTCTTTGGTCTGGAGGCCGTTATCCGGATCCCAGCCCCGTAATTGGTAATACTCGGTCTTCAAGGCTTCGAATTTTTTCCGGTCGACCACGGCCCCTTTTCTGCTGATCGGTTCGCCTCCCGGACCGGTGACCAGGCACTCGGGATTCAGGAAGGCCTCTTTCAAGGGCACGGTGTAGAACATTTCATGGATACGGTCGGCCTCTCGGCCCACATGGCCTTCCCGGGTCAGAATGGCCCTCTGTAAATTAAACACCCGCTCGCCGATTTCATTCAAACCGGCCTCATCCGTTTCACGGCCGGTTACCGCCGAGTAAATCCGGCTCTCTACCCTGGGATCACCCTTATGATCTTCCGAACAATCCACGTCCGTGATCGGCCAGGCGAAGTCGCAGAGGATCAGACTTTCCTTGGCATATTCCCGGTCCTGGATTTTTTGGGCTGCCAGGGCCTTCCCGTTGTATGTGGAAAAATCGGCCGCTTCTTCACTGCCCCAAAAATTCCTGGCAATCCAGCGGACCAAATCAGTGGTCATATGAGAATCGGGATTACCCCCCTGCTGACTCACCCATTTGAGGGTAGGACGGCTGATACAGTGAAGGTTTTGAATCGGCTGGCGCGGTTCGGTGGCATAAAAAAGACCTGTGGTAATATACATCCGGGGACAGTAGGCCGGACCATGATCGCCGATGGATATCTGATCGGCTATCAAATCCGGGGCCCCCTGTCCTATTATCACTGCCGCCCGAGTCGTTCCCTGGGCTAAAATATCCCCGATCCCTTTGCGGAAGGAAATTGTATTAGCCAGGGCTTCAATGAATTCGAGACTGCCGATTTGAGCCAGGGGCAGACCGGTGTTTTCCTCAGTAAATATTCCAGTCTTATGGCCTTTAAAAAGCAGGGTAATGATCGAATCCATGACCATAGTGTCAAATCCATAGCGGTCAGCGATTCGGTTGGCGAAAAAGGGGACCTCAGTACGCTTTCCATAAAATTTCCAGGCCGCCCGGGTGTAATACATACCCGATTGACACATAACCTTTCCCCGTGTGCCGTCCTCGGCTTGATAAGCCATCCTGCCAATGCAGGACCCGATACAACCGAAGCACGCCTCCCTTTTCAAACCGGACCCTTCGGGCATCAATTTCTCAAGTGTTCCGGGTTTGAGTTTTTTAAGATCTCTTACGTAGGCAACCAGTTCCCGCAATTTCTCAGGTTGGGCGGCTTTTACCCTTTGATCCCCTTGAACAGCAATGGCTTTCAGCTTTTTTGAGCCCATAACCGCACCGAACCCGCTTGAGCCGCTGGCATCACCGTCGGCAAGAAGACCGGCAAAGGCGACAAGGTTATCCCCGGCCGGTCCGGTAGACACCACCCTCATCTCATGTCCTAATTCTTTCTTGATTGTTTCGCGGACTTCGACGGCGCTCTTCAACCAAAAAGAGGAAGCGTCTTTAATTTCCACCCTGCCGTTTTCGATAACCAAATAAACCGGTTTATCAGAAGCCCCTTCTATCACCAACCCGTCATATCCGGAAAACTTCAGTTGGACGCCCCAATGGCCCCCCATGTTGGAATAACTGAAGGTATGCGGATCGGCAGCCGGGGATTTAGCACAGACCTGCCAGCGTGAACCGGACAGGCCGACGAAGCCGGCTAGGGGTCCGGTGACGAAAATGAGGCTGTTTCGCGGATCAAAGGCATCCGCCTCCGGCGGCACCAGGTCCCAATAGATTTTGGCAGCCAGGCCCCGGCCCCCTAAAAAACGATCGACGTATTGGGCCGTAAGCAGAGAACTGATTTGCCCTGATCCCAGATTAACCCTCAGGATTTTTCCGGTATATCCATATTCATTTTCCACAGAATCACCCTTTCATTTGCTTTCCAGACGCTCCAGACCGAAAATCACCGCATTGGTGTTGTCCGGGCACTGAAGCTCCTGTTTGAGATTAATCCAATCATTGGCCGAGGTTTCACGGCAATAAGCAGTCAGGTAGGGGATGAGAGCCGGCAAAGCATACATGCAGATCCCCTGCGGTTTGCCCGCTTCGATCATCAACCCGCCCTTGATGAGAAAATAATCACCGACCTTGTACCCGGCAGAGCAAAATCCTTTTACCGACTTAACCGTAAGCTTAGCATCAAACATGGAACACCTCCTCTTAGATTCCTACCTCCAATAATCTGAGAATTTATCTCTAACTTTTCAATAACTCGGGATCAATCGCATCCGACGGAACGATCCTGGATGCTGGATTAAACCAAACAACCGATACCGGATTAAACAGCCGATGCCGGATGCTTGATTCTCTTTATTCAGAATCGAGTATCGTTTTTTTTATCCAGTATCAGGAAACCAGAATCCAGTATCAAGTATCCAGCATCTTTTGCTATATGGAGTCCGCCTCAAATTTTGGAGAATCGGATGTAAGAAACCCAATTTCAAACAGCTTTGGTTAATATTTAGGATTAAGATGAATGACTCTTATACTATTTAAGGCCGGCAAGTAAATCAAGATTAAAAATTTCCAACCTATTAAAGTTGACATCATTACTTACGATGAACTATACATAAATCACTATACGCATTTTCCCAAACCGCCTTGATTGGAATATTCCGATGCTGATTTTTTATGGCTGGTGGATCGTTTTCGCCTGCTTTGTAATAAGTTTATATGTCAGCAGTATTATCTTTTTCGGATTTACCGCCTTCTTCGAACCTATCGTAAAGGAATTCGGTTGGAGTTACACCCAGGTTTCCTTCGCCACCAGCCTCCGTGGGATGGAGATGGGCATTTTTGCCCCCTTTCTGGGTTTCCTGGTTGATCGTTGGGGCTCAAGAATGCTTATGTTTTTGGGGGTTATCACCGTAGGGTTAGGGCTAATCCTTCTTAGCTTTACCCAATCCCTGACCATGTTTTATATCTCTTTTATCCTCCTTTCCTTTGGAGCCGGCGGGGTTACCTCTATCGTCACCATGTCCGTCGTAGCCAATTGGTTTGATAAAAATTCCGGGAAAGCCTTCGGGCTGATGGCTTCAGGATTTGGTGCCAGCGGTTTGTTGATACCGGTTATTGTCTGGCTCATCGAGGTGTATCACTGGCGCCCCACTTTGATCTTCCTTGGATTGGGCATGTGGCTCCTGGGTATACCCTTATGTTTCCTTATCCGAAACACGCCGGAACAATTAGGCCTTCTTCCGGATGGTCAATCACCGGAAACCGTATTATCCGACAGGCAAATACCCGAAGCCAATATGACTTTCCGAGAAGCCCTCCGGAACAAATCCTTCCTATATTTAAATCTTTCTGAATTCATCAGGTTGATGATTGTTACGGCCGTCATTACCCATGTCATGCCTTACCTCAGTAGTATCGGAATACCCAGGACGACGGCAGGATTGGTGGCCGCAGGGATACCTCTATTCAGCATTCTGGGGCGTCTTGGTTTCGGTTGGCTCAGTGATATCTATGAAAAGAAATATATTATGGCCATCAGTTTTTTTCTTATGGGACTGGGATTGCTGATCTTTGCTTATGTGCAGTCATGGTGGGTGATATTTCTTTTCTTACTTCTTTTTCCTCCCAGTTTCGGAGGTTTGACGGTTTTAAGAGCCGCAGTGCTCAGGGAAAATTTCGGACTAAGTTCCTTTGGCAAATTGCTTGGAATCCTTTTAGGCGTCGCCTCTCTCGGTGGCATTATCGGTCCTCCGCTGGCCGGCTGGGTTTTTGATACCTGGCATAGCTATTATTCCATCTGGCTGGTCTTTGCCGGCTCGGTGGGTTTGGCCATCCTGCTGGTCTTGAAAATAGAATCGCCCAAGGAAGAATCGAGTCAAAAGACCTGATGTCTTTCAATCAGGAACGCATTAACCCTATTCATCTCCAAGAACGGTATTGCTGTCTGGACGGTGGAATTTGATCTTTTCCTGATGGAACTTGGGATGAAAAAATAGGGGGATCTCACCTGGCTAAAAGAGTATTGACCATTTCACTCCAGGTTGAAAACTTTTTAAAGGACTCACCCCTTTTGGCCAGCTCTTCGGCCAGCCGCCCTTTGGCAAAGCGATTTGACGGATGGACCAAGAGTGCGGGACCAAGGTCCGGTCGGCTGTCGCCGGCAAAGGCAACGGTGCCACGGCCGAGGACTCCTTGAACCAGACGGGTCTTGTCGATACCGGTTTCCCGGCAAAAGTAAGGGGAGGCCAGCGGGAGCTCCATAATCAATCCCTGTTGTTCACTGAAACGGCCGGGGTTGGCGTGGATCTCCGCTTCGATGCCGAGCGGGAAAAGAAGTCTTTCGATGTACCAGGAACAGCCCGCCGAGGCGATGAAAAGCTGCCATCCATGGGCACGCAGATCTTTGAAGGCTGAAGCTATCCCCTCGTCCAGTCCAGTCCTGGTCAACAGTGAGTCCATTTCCTTTTCCGGCCAGCGTAACTCGGCAAAGATAGCGGCCAGGGCATCGAAATGACTCATTTCCCCCTTTTCATATTGTTCCCAGCAGGAAGAGGCGGCTACGGGAAGACATTCCAGGGCCAGGCGGAAAAAGTCCCGGCCGGTCATGGTCCCGTCAAAATCGGACACCAATATTTTTTCCTGGTCCATTTTTAGTTTTTGAATAAAACCTCTTTTTTCAATCTGACCTGAGGCGGTCCGGGTAGTTGCTTATGATGCCATCCACTCCAATATTTATCATTTTTTTTATATCCTCCGAGCGGTTTACGGTCCAGGTAAAGACCTTCAAACCTCTTTGGTGGGCATCCCGAACAAATTCGCGGTCCAGGAACTCAAAAAAAGGCATGATCGCTTCTGCATCCATGGCTTGGGCCAATAGGGCGTAATCCAAAGGTTTGGCGGCGATTAACGGACCGAAGGGAATCTCTGGGATAAGATCGTGACAGCGCTTAAGTTCATGATGATCGAACGAGGATATCATGAACCCGTTTTTTCCCCATCTATGTTCCTGGAGGTAATGGCGCAAAACTTCCGATACCGACTTGGCAATTCCTTCAGCCTTCAATTCGATATCGATTATGGCGCGCCGGTTCACCCAATCGAGCACTTCCGGTAAGGTCGGTATGCGCTGGCCGTCCCCGGCGTCAAGCTTCTTGAGCTCTTCTAGCGTCAGATCGATGACTCGCCCTTTTCCGTTGGTCGTGCGATCCACCAGCGCATCATGGATAACGACCACTTCTCCGCTTTGGCAAACGTGCACATCCAGTTCTATCCCGTCAACACCCAGTTCCAGGGCTTTGGCAAATGAGGTCAGCGTATTTTCGGGAGCATATCCCATTGCCCCGCGGTGTCCGATTTTCAGCATAAGTACTCCCCCCGCATCTTTTACTATTTTAAAACGGAATATTTATTTCCAGATCTCTTTGTCTTTGCCATACAGAGCATTTGTTTCATTGTCAATCATTTAATTTACACGCTCTTAGGGAAGCTCTCTGCACCGAGGTGCAGGGAATCTCTTAAGTAAGAAAAATGCATGTTTTTTGTAGTTCGCCCGCCAACCCGTGCAGTCAGGCCAACGGCGTGACGGGGAATGCGCTCGCTGTCCAGGTTCAGTGGTCTTCTTTCTCGGTCCATAAAATTCCTTACAGGATACAGGTGGTTATAGGCCGGGAACTGTTGAAAAAAAGAATAAAAGGAAAATAATTTATTGTTTGACATTTTTTTTAATTCATAATAAAATTATTAGTTTAAATTTAAGGATTCAAATCCGAGCAACCCAAACAGGCGAAGGCGGTTATGGATTTATACCAAAAAGCGGGCGTGGATATCCATCTGGGCAACACCTTTATTGATCGGATAAAACCTTTGATCCGTCAGACCTTTTCCCCGGAGGTCATCACCGATATCGGCGGCTTCAGCGGCCTGTTCCGCCTGGACCCTTCAGCCTATTCAGAACCGGTCCTGGTCTCCTCCACCGATGGAGTGGGGACCAAGTTAAAGGTCGCCCAGCAGTTGGGACAGCACCAATCGGTCGGGATTGATCTGGTGGCCATGAGCGTCAATGATATCATCGTTCAAGGGGCCCGTCCTCTTTTCTTTCTGGATTATCTGGCCACCGGGCGATTGGACCTGGAAACCCAGACCGCCATCATCGAGGGGATTGTAAAGGGATGCCAACAGGCCGGCTGCGCCTTGATCGGCGGGGAGACGGCCGAGATGCCTGGAATGTATCCCAGCGGTGAATACGATCTGGCCGGGTTTGTAGTGGGAATCGTTGAAAAAGAAAAGATTATCAACGGCTCCAAGATTGCACCCGGGGACCGGGTCATCGGGCTTGCCTCCAGCGGCCTGCACAGCAACGGTTATTCCCTGGTCCGAAAGATATTTTTTGAAGATTTAAGGATTAATCCCAGAGAAGTCTTTTCGGAGTTGGGTCTTCCTCTGGGAGAGGAACTTCTTAAACCTACCCGAATTTATGTCCGGTCTATACTGTCTTTGATTAAAGACTATACGATTAAGGGGATGGCCCATATAACCGGCGGAGGCATTACCGATAACCTCCCCCGAATCCTGCCGGCCGACTGCCGGGCCAGGATCACCAAGGATTCCTGGGAAATTCCCCCGATTTTCTCTTTAATCAAACGACTGGGGCAGGTATCGGAGAAAGAAATGCACCAGGTGTTTAACAATGGACTGGGAATGATTCTCGTGGTCCCGCATGACCAGACCCATGATATTATTTCCCGACTGGAGGGATCCGGTGAGCCGTGTTTTTTAATTGGAGAAATCGTTCCCCGTTCCCAACCGGAAATACCGATTGAGTGGGTGTGATAATAAAAAGGGACGGGTGACGGGAAAAGACCCAAAGGACCATTAAAAAGAAAAAAATCGCAATGAGTACAAAAATAGATTTTTATCGGATTGAGAGGAGCCACCATGGCCAAGGTATGTAGTATCTGCGGCAAAGGTCACCAAATCGGACATAATGTCAGCCATGCCAATAACAAAACCTATAAACGCTGGAGTCCCAATCTCCAGCAGGTCAAGGCTGTTCATCAGGGATCGGTTAAACGGATAAACGTCTGTACCCGATGTCTTCGTTCGGGGAAAGTAACCCGGGCGGTATAAGCAGGGTCAAACCGGTCAGATCCCTTCCTACGGGATTCTGAGAATGGATTTTTTATCTATTCACGGTTACGGGTGGTGAGTTACGGGTTAGGCCTTGAAAAAGGGTCTTTCATTTCCTCTGAAACCCGCAACCCGTAACAGCCCCCCGTCAAACATCCTTTAGACATTTTTTTCAAAAGAACGGATGACGTTGATAATCCCTTTGATTTTTTTGAGATTGTTCATAACGGTTTGCAGATGAAGGGTATCCGAGACCTCGATAATGAATTGATAAAAGGCCTTTTTATCGGGGGTCGTCATTGCATTGGCCTTTAAGATATTCGATTCGGCCGAAGTGATGGCCGCACTGACTTCCGCCAGCATCCCCGTTTTATCGTTTGACCAAACCTCGATCTTCACCGGGTACAGGGTTTTGGTTTTATCCGAAGTGTCCCACTGAACCTCGATCATCCTCTCCTGGTCTTCCGCAACCACCTGGGGACAGAACCTTGCATGGACGGTAATCCCTCTCCCTCGGGTGATAAACCCCACCACTTCATCTCCGGGGAGAGGGGTGCAGCACTTGGCAAAGCGCGTCATCACATCCTGAACCCCCCGAATCAAAACCCCTCCCCTTTCCCGGGGGGGTTGCCGCCGTGAGGGGAAAGTCAAGGATTCCTCCTCGTTTTTTTCCTCGATGGCTTCTTTGGGCAGCATCCGATGGACGACCTGGCGGATCGAAATCTTGCCGAAACCGATACCGGCCAGCAGGTCATCGACCTTTTGAAAAGACAGTTCCTGGGCTATCCGGAGTAAGGAATCACTTTTCATCTGCTGGCTGACACTCAACTGGTTTTTTCGGAGTTCCTTCTCCAGGAGATCTTTGCCGATATCGATGCTTCGCTTCCTTTCTTCGATCTTGAGCCATTGTCTGATCCGGTTCTTGGCCTTCGAGGTTTTGACAATCTTGAGCCAGTCCTTGCTTGGGAGATGACCGGCCGAGGTGATGATTTCCACCACGTCTCCATGCTGAAGAAAAGTCCGCAAAGGGACCATCTTTTTGTTCACCCGGGCCCCGGAGCAGTGGTGGCCCACTTCGGTATGGACGGCATAGGCAAAATCAATGGGCGTGGCCCCTTTGGGCAACATTTTTACCTGGCCCTGCGGGGTAAAAACATAAACCTCGTCGGGAAACAGATCGATACGGACCGATTCCAGAAACTCCCTGGGATCCTGCACTTTCTGAGAATCCAAGAGCTGTCGGACCCATTTGAATTTTTTGGCATCGGTTTCATCGAGGGGCTGCCCTTCTTTGTACTGCCAGTGGGAGGCAATCCCTTCTTCAGCCACCCGGTGCATTTCCTCGGTCCGGATCTGAATCTCGATCCGCTCTCCGAAAGGACCGATGACCTTGGTATGGAGAGACTGATATTGATTGGTTTTAGGTAGGTTGATATAGTCATTAAACTTTCCGGGAATCGGTTTCCAGAGGGAATGGATATGCCCCAGGGCCTCATAACATTCGGCCAACTCTTTGACGATAACCCGGAAGGCGATCAGGTCATATAATTGACTGATATCCAGATTCTGGTTAATCATCTTTTTATAGATACTGTAGAAATGCTTGGGACGTCCTTCCAGACGGCAGGGGAGATGAACCATCTCCATTTTATTCTGAAGCAGGGCCTTGACCTCCCGGATGTAGCGTTCTCTTTCCTCCCGTTTCCTGGCCACACCATCTTTGATGGTCTGATAGGCCGACGGTTCCAGGTAATAGAGGCAGAGATCTTCCAATTCGGTCTCGATCCGATGCATGCCAAGCCTGGCTGAAATAGGGGCATAAATATCCAACGTCTCTTGGGCAATGCTAATTTGCTTTTCCGGGGATTGGAATCCCAAGGTCCTCATATTGTGTAAACGGTCGGCCAATTTGACCAGAATGACCCGGATGTCATCCGACATGGCCAGAATCATTTTTCGAATATTTTCGGCTTGTCGTTCTTCCTGACTCTGGAAATGAATGGCACTGATCTTGGTCACTCCGTTGACGATGTGAAGGATCTCCGGCCCGAATTTTTCTTCAATGATTTTTGTCGTGGCCAGGGTATCTTCAATCGTGTCATGGAGCAGTCCGGCGGCAACAGTGACCTGATCCAGTTTCATCTGGGTCAGCAGCCAGGCCACTTCCAGAGGATGGGACAGGTAGGCCTCCCCGGACAACCGAACCTGTCCTTCATGCACTTTGGCTGAAAAGATATAGGCTTTTTGAATTAAATCGATATCGGCCTGGGGCCAATAGGATAAGAGCTGATCGATGATGGCGTTGATACGAATCATGTATTAGGTGCTTTGTAGGAGCTTTTTTATTTTCAGTAATTCGATTCTGAAAAATTGTTTCGTTTCAAAATTCGAAGCACGAAATTCGAAATTTGAAACAAAGAGCAAATCCCCAAAACCAAAATTAAAAACGTTTTGAACAGGAATAGCGAGCGAACTACAACAAATAAACCCTTTCCTTGCCTGGAAGATTCCCTGCACCTTGGTGCAGGGAGCTTCAATATTAGATTTCGGTCATTTGAATTTGTTTCGTGCTTCGAATTTGGGATTTCGGATTTTTAAATAATCAGTAGTTAAGAGCCTCTGAGACGAGTTTTTGGATTATCAGGACCACCTGATCTTTAAGCACCTTTTGAATCTGTCCGGTACGCCTTTCACGGACCTCAACGATTCCCTCGGCCAGGCCTTTCGGCCCAATCGTCACCCGTACGGGGATGCCGATCAAATCGGCATCCTTGAATTTGATTCCCGGTCTTTCCGGCCGATCATCCAGCAGGACCTCGAACCCCTTGTTTTCAAGCTCTTCATAAATAGCCTGAGCCCATTGATTGGTTTCGGATCCCGAACTCCATTCCACCGGAGTTATAAGGACCTGAAAGGGGGCCAAGGCCATGGGCCAGACGATTCCGTCCTTGTCATGGTTCTGTTCAATGGCCGCGGCTACGGTTCGACCCACCCCGATTCCATAACAGCCCATAATCATGAATTGCTCCTGCCCCTGTTCGTCCAGAAAGGTGGCCTTCATGGAGCGGGAATACTTGTCCCCCAATTTAAATACATGCCCCACCTCGATTCCCCTAAAGGCCTTAAGGGGTGATTGACATTTGGGACAGGGCTCCCCCTCCTGCGCCAGGCGCAGGTCCGCCCATCGGGGAATGGCCACATCGGTCCCCCAGTTCAGGTTGATCCAGTGGATATCCGCTTCATTGCCTCCCATCACAAAATTTTTAAGGCCTGTCAGCGTATGGTCAGCCCAGAGGGGAAGAGAAAGACCTACGGCCCCGGCAAACCCGACCGGGGCACCCGTGAGTTTTTGAACCGTGACCTCATCAGCCAGATTCAACTCTTGAGTATCAAGGACTTTTAATAATTTGGTTTCATTGACTTCCTGGTCTCCTCGGACTAAAACGGCCACCGGTCCTTGATCGGTCTGGTAGATTAGGGTCTTGACCAGCCTTTGGGAGGGAATAGAAAGAAATCGGGTCACCTCTTCCACGGTCTTTTGGGCCGGAGTGGAAATCTTTTGCCGCTCTTTCCGTTCTTCTTTTGGATCGGCTTGAAACCGGTCAATGGATTCGGCCCGTTCCACATTGGCTGCATAACTACAGGCCGTGCAGGCCAGGATGGCATCTTCACCGCTTTCGGCCAGGACCATAAATTCATGGGAGTAACTGCCGCCGATGGCCCCGCTGTCGGCCTCCACCGCCTTAAATTGCAGGCCGCATCGAGTAAATATCCGTTGGTAGGCCTCAAACATCTTTTGATAGGTTTTGCCGGCCCCTTCCTCGTCACGGTCGAAACTGTACCCGTCCTTCATACCGAACTCACGGCCGCGCATCAGGCCGAAACGTGGGCGAATCTCATCCCGGAATTTAGTCTGGATCTGATAAAGATTGATAGGCAATTGCCGGTAGGAGCGTATCTCATGACGAAGGAGATCGGTAACCACTTCCTCATGGGTCGGTCCCAGACAGTAGTCCCGGTTATGCCGATCCCGGACTCGAATCAATTCTTTGCCGTATTTCTCCCAGCGGCCGCTTTCCTGCCAGAGCTCGGCCGGTTGGAGGGCCGGAAGCAGTACCTCCTGGGCACCGGCCCGGTTCATTTCCTCCCGGATGATGGCTTCCATCTTACGAAGAGAGCGAACCCCTAAAGGCAGAAAACTGTAAATTCCGGAGGTTAATTTTCGAATAAAACCGGCCCTGAGCATCAGTTGGTGACTGATCACTTCTGCTTCGGTGGGTTTTTCTTTTAAGGTGGGAATATACAACTGGGAATAAAGCATAACGAAACTACTCTCCTTGATCGCTTATTTGTTTAGGTATTTGCAAAAGTCCAATCCAAGATGTTTAAAACGCTTTGTTTCGGGTTACGTGTTTCGGGTTGCGGATTATTGCCTGCCATTTACTGGTAAACGGGTTTCGATTTTTCAACCCGCAACCCGTATCTCGCAACGACACATTAAATCATCTTTTTTATTTCCTCCAACAGGCTTTCCGCCAGGTCCTTTTCTGGCACCTTGCGGATCAGCTTTCCCCTAGAAAAAAGAAGCCCCAATCCCTTTCCGCCGGCTATCCCGATATCGGCTTCCCTGGCTTCACCGGGACCATTCACCACACAGCCCATGATGGCCACCTTTAAAGGATGGGTATATTTTTGAACCGCCTTTTCCACCTTTTGGACCAAAGGCAAAAGATCGATTTGGCACCGCCCGCAAGTTGGACAGGAAATAATCTCAACCCCTCTCTTTCTTAATCCCAAGGCCCTCAATATTTCGTAGGCCACCCTGATTTCTTCCCGAGGGTGGGCCGTTAGAGAAACTCGCAGGGTGTCGCCGATCCCCTGATAGAGAAGAAGGCCGATTCCCAGGGCCGATTTTACCGTTCCGGAAAGGATAGTCCCGGCCTCGGTAATCCCCAGGTGAAAAGGATAAGCCACCTCTTTGGCCAATAATTGATAGGCTCGAACGGTTTGGAGCACATCGGAAGACTTCAGTGAAATCTTTAGATTCTTAAAATTCATCTTTTCGAAAATGGCGACATGCCTTAAGGCCGAGTCCACCATGGCCTCGGCTTGCCCTTCTGTTTTCCACCTCGGCAGTAACCCTTTTTCCAGGGAACCAGCATTGACCCCGATACGAATACAGACCCCTTTTTGTTCGGCCATCTCGATAAGCCGGGCGATTTTTGCCGGACCCCCGATATTGCCGGGGTTGATTCGAATACCGGCCGCACCGGCCTTCATCCCCTCCAGGGCTAATCGAAAATCAAAGTGGATGTCGGCGATAACCGGCAGGGGGGACTTTTGAACGATTTTCTGGAAGGCCGGAATGGCAGCTTGATCCGGAAGGGCCACCCGGATCAACTCACAACCCGCCCGAGAAAGTTCCTGGATCTGTTTTAAAGTCCGAAGGGCATCATGGGTATCCGTACTGGTCATGGATTGCACCACAAGGGGATGCCCGCTTCCGACCCGAATTCCCCCGACGGAGACAGAAACCGTTTTCCGCCTATGGGTTTCCGAAGGCGGCTTTCTTTTACCGACAGTTTTCATGAACCCTTTCCAAAAAAAATTGACAACTTCTGTCAAATACGATAATTATTTAAAGAAGGCCGGATTAAACGGCATGAATCAAATCTAATATTTGTATAACACATTATGCGATGGATGATAATCCATTTTTTAAAATGCCCTTTCCGGCCTTAAAGGAAACCCTTTCCGATGATGGCTTGAATGAATTAATTCAGCTCATCAGTAATGTGACCGAGTCCTTTACAACGGCCCTCTTCCTGTTCGATTCCGTTAAAAACAAGTTAAACCTTAGATGTTATCATAGTCTGAGCCTCCATATTAACCCCGATACCCAGCTTCAAGTGGGGGACAGTTTAATCGGGTGGGTGGCCAAGAACCAACGTCCGGTCAATATCGCTCCATTCGACCGGGATACCCGGAATCTTAAACTGTACTTGAAGGATGAAAAAATAAAATCATTTTTAGCCGTTCCTGTTGGGGAAGTCGGGGTTCTGTGTGTTGATAGTAAGCGTAACTATGTTTTTACCGATAAGGACCAAAAAATACTGCATGATTTTTCTTTGCTGGTCCTTCAGGTTCTTCAGGCCCAAGCCACTGCAAAAATAGAAAAGCAGCAGCAGACCATTTTGGAGTTTTTTAATCATATCAACACCCTTTCAAAGAAAAAACAGGATTTAAACCAGTATTATCAAAGGGTGCTTCAGTGTTGCCGGAAGTTTTCCAACACGGACGCAGCCTTTTTGGTTTTGGTCCCTAAGAAAAAAGATCGTTACAAGGTGGTCGCCTTGGAGGGAACTTTGAAGGCCCCCTTGAAAAAAACCTTTTTACCCATTGATATGGGATTAACCGGATGGGTCATCCGCGAAGAAAAACCTTTGGTGCGGCGTTCCATGAAACCGAGGAATCATAAATCGTATATTTTTTTCCCCGATGACCCTTGTATGCACTTCCAGTCGTACATCGGACTGCCTATGCTTTTTTTCGGCAAGTTATATGGGGTAATGAATTTGGTCGGCCACCGGGAAAATAATTGGGAAGACGATGAAATCCAGGCCTTGACTTCGGCCGGTCAGACCATTATTACCTCAATCCTTTATTTAATGAATCTGTGAGAACAAAATTAACCAAAGATATTGGAAAGGTCTCTGTTGCGAGTTACGGGTTAGGCGTTTTTAGAGAGTAGGTTTTGATTTCTTAACCCGCAATCCCTAACCATATTAAAATCACCCATAAATTTATAGATGATATTTTTTAAGAATTAAAACAGGTTATAAAAATTATTAGATCAAAAAGTGTAAGAGTCTATTATGCTTATTAGAAAACTTTTCGGCCTCTTTTCCGAAGATATGGCCATGGATCTGGGGACGGCCAATACCTTGATCTTTAAAAAAAACCAGGGGGTGGTTCTCAATGAACCCTCGGTCGTGGCCATCAATAATGAAACCGGCCAGGTTCTGGCCGTCGGCAAAGAGGCCAAGGACTATTTAGGACGGACTCCTCCGCGCATTTCAGCGATTCGTCCTATGAAAGACGGGGTTATCGCTGACTTTGAGATTACCCGGGAGATGATCAAATATTTCCTTTTTAAGGTTCGTGAAAAATCCAGATTTTTTCGACCTAATTTGGTCATTGGCGTTCCGTCCGGCATCACCATGGTCGAAAAAAGGGCTGTGGTCGAATCGGCCTTGGAAGCAGGGGCCAGGGACGTATATCTGATCGAAGAACCCATGGCCGCGGCTATTGGAGCCGGCATGCCGGTTCAGTCCACCCGGGCCAATATGATCGTGGACATCGGAGGGGGGACAACGGAAGTGGCCATCATTATTTTATTTTCCACGGCTTACAGCGAGTCCATCCGGGTGGCCGGGGACGAACTTAACGAATCCCTTATGTATTTTCTACAAAAGAAATTCCATTTACAGGTAGGGGAGAATACCGCCGAACAGATTAAGATCGACTTCGGGTCGGCCTATCCTCAGGGGAAAGCGATACCCTTTCAGATTTCAGGGAAAGAGGTTTTTTCCGGGATCCCGAGAACGATTCAACTGACCGACAAAGATCTTCGAGAAGGGATGGCCGAACCCATTTGGGCCATCGTTGATGCCGTCAAACGGGCTTTGGAAAAAACCCCACCTGATTTATCGGGGGATATCAGTCAGCAAGGGATGACCCTGGCCGGGGGAGGAGCACTGCTCAAGGGATTGGATAAACTTCTGGAGAGGGAAACGGGTCTTACGGTCCATATTGCCGAAGATCCTTTAACCTCGGTGGTTATGGGAGCGGGCAAGGCCCTGATGGATACAGACTACTATAGCAAGGTATTTATCAATTGAACATTGACCATGCTTTTAAGACGGCCTCGGAGGCTGTATTGGAGGCAGGCCGGATCTTGAAAAAAGGATTTCGAAAAAAGAAATCTTATCAAAAAAAAGGGGCGATCGATCTGGTCACCGAATGGGATTTCAAGTTCCAGGAAACGGTGATTTCCAAACTCAAGATCCATTTTCCGGATTCTGATTTTCTGGTTGAAGAATCCGGGATTGAACGTCGTGTTTCCCCTTATTGCTGGGTCCTGGATCCCTTGGATGGAACCACCAATTTCGTTCACGGTTTCCCCTTTTTTTGTATTTCCCTGGCCTTGACCTTTGAGTATTCCCCCCTCCTGGGAATCGTCTACAACCCGGAACGTGAAGAAACTTACTGGGCCTTAAGAGGAAAAGGGGCTTTTTACAACGGCCGTCCTATTCGGGTATCGTCGATGACCAGGGTTTCTCAAGGTCTTCTGGCCACCGGATTTCCCTATAATATCAGAAAAACCCATCAGTCGGTCCTGAAGCGATTTGAACGGGTGATTATTCGGGCCCAAGGGATACGCCGGGCCGGTTCGGCGGCTATGGACCTTTGTCTGGTGGCTCGAGGGGTGTTGGAGGGTTTTTGGGAATCCTATCTGAAGCCCTGGGATACGGCCGCCGGTGTACTTATTGTGGAAGAAGCCGGGGGGCAAGTTTCGGATTTTTCCGGTCACCCTTTCCATATCCACAAAAAGCAGATACTGGCCACCAATGGACTGATTCATCAGGAAATGATAGAGATCCTGCAATCCAGGAAGAGGCTTGGTTAAAATTCTTCTCAGAACCGACCCGGTAACCAAAGTAGATGTATATTCGGTGAGTTTTCCGGTCTCTAAGACTTTGAAGGGGATTCCGATTCAGAAAATTATAAAGTAATGTAAAAACAATTAGTTAAACAATAAATAGTTTTTCTTTCCCCGGTCCTTTTTTATCTGGACAAATGCCCCCCCTTAGGCTATGATCATAATCACGCAACGCTTTTCCTTAAAGACTTCGCTCTAACTCTTCTATTTTTTTAAGGAATTCCCCGGTGTTGGTCAATGGTTGATCCCTTTATGCCGCAGGGTTTTTTAAGGAGGCATATATGCAGAAGCTTTTTACCGCCCAACAATTACGTGGCCGTTTTGATTGTTTCAGCCAGTTTAACCGGATTGATTCGATCTGCCTGAAATATTGCGCCCTCAATATCCGCTGTGCCCTGGCCAAAAAACAATGGTTTGATCTGGAGATGGTCGACGACTATTATCCTACCGTTATTCCAGCAGATCCTGATTATGGACTGGAATAAGGGACAGACATTTTTCCAAAGTCAGACCTTTCAGCAGAAAAACCTTTGAACGGGATTTCCCTCCTTTAAGCAGGACGACCTCGGACCTCTTCAATCCAAACCACCGGGCTAAAAAGGAAAGACAACTTTGGTTGGCCGCTCCCTCCACCGGAGGGGACTGAACCATTAACTTCAATTCTTGGCTGTGAAAACCCGCCCAAGTTGTTTTTCTAGCCCCAGGCTGGACCCGAATATTGATGACGGTTCCTTCTGAAATGGGCTTCAAGCAGAAGGGGAGAGGTGCAGGGAAGGAAACTGTATTAATTGGATCTTTATGGTCCTTGTTCACATTCGATAACCCAGTTGAATCAGACTTTTTACTAAAAATTCCTGTAAAAAGAAAACCGCCAGCAAAACCAGAAGGGGAGAAAAATCGAATCCACCCCAGGACACCGGCAGATAACGACGAATGGGCCTTAACACCGGCTCGGTAACCGAATAAAGGAAGCGGACGATGGGGTTGAAGGGATCAGGTCGAACCCAGGAGATAATCGCCTGGGCAATGATGATCCAGGTATAGATTGTAAAAATTATATCTAAAATTTTGGCAACGGCTATCAGTAAATTCCCAAATACAAACATATCAAAGGCCCCCCGTATTTTTTTCACCTATAAAAGAAAAAATAACACACCTTGAAAAGCGTTTCAAGAACAATAAGTGCCTATTAAAATTGAATTTCTTTATTTTTTTCTACCTCATTGATTTTCTTGAATTTGAAGCCGTTTTTTAGTATGGTGACTTTGCGTGCGCCCGTAGCTCAGTCGGATAGAGCGTCGGACTTCGAATCCGCAGGCCGCCCGTTCGAGTCGGGCCGGGCGCACCAGAAATTTATAGGTCTTTTGCCTCAATTTCGAGGTGGTTGCAAGAAAAGGTCTTTTTTAATGCGCTTTAATCAGTTCCGGCTTGGGGTAACTTTATTTTTATGCTTAATGGCCTTAAGCTGTTCTTCAAAAAATTTTACCCATTCACAAGCCTTAACGATTGCCGGTTCCACATCCGTCCAACCATTCGCTGAGAAATTGGCGGAAATCTATATGGATATCAATCCCAAGCTAATTATCAATGTCCAAGGTGGGGGGTCGACCGCCGGGATCAAGGCCTGCCGGGAAAAAGTCGCCCAAATCGGCACTTCTTCCAGAGAGCTCCATCCCAATGAAGGAGACTTAACTAAAATAATTATTGCCAAAGATGGGATCGCTGTTATTGTCCACCCCCAAAATCCGGTAAATGATATTTCGATTGAACAGCTTCGGGGTATTTTTTCCGGTAAAATTCGCTCCTGGTCCCGCTTAGGCTGGGTGGACAAACCGATCTATTTTGTCAACCGGGAAGAAGGTTCAGGGACTCGAGATGCCTTTGAAAGTCTGGTTATGAAAAAAGGGGAGATTTCCGATGAAGCCCTGGTCCAGGACTCCAACGGTTCAGTCCGGGAAATCATTGCTAATAACCCCCAAGCCATCGGCTATATTTCCTTTGGTATCCTCAACCATCAAGTGAAGGCCTTAGCCGTCAACTCGGTCATCCCCAATTTGACCACTATCAAAAACAATCAATACACTCTGACCAGGCCATTCATCTTCGTCCTTCCCAGTCAGCCCACGCCCCTGGCTTCTCAGTTTGTTGATTTTGTTTTGAGCCAAGAGGGTCAGCAAATTCTGGAAAAAGAAGGTTTAGTGGGATTCCAATAAGATGAAAGAAAAGATCATCGAAAAAATTCTTACTCTTTTGGCATTCTCCGCTATCGGGGTCCTTTTACTCATTACGGTTTTCATTTTTAAGGAAGGGCTTCCCGTCATCTTAAAAGCGGGGATAAAAGATTTCCTGTTCAGTGCCAAATGGGCTCCGACCAAAGGCCATTTCGGGATTTTGGCCATGATTATCTCCTCCCTGGCCGTGACTTTCGGATCCATCGTTATGGGAGTACCCTTGGCCCTGGCCTGTGCCGTTACCCTGGCGGAGTTCTGTCCTCCCCGCTTGCTGGTCTTCTTGAAACCGACTATTGAACTCTTGGCCGGCATCCCTTCGGTGGTGTTCGGATTTTTAGGGGTCATTTTATTGGTCCCGATCATCCGTGAATATCTGGGTGGACCAGGTTTATCCCTTTTAGCCGCTTCGATTATTTTGGCCATTATGATCCTCCCGACCATTACCAGTATTTCCATCGACGCCATTCAAGCGGTTCCTCTGTTATATAAAGAAGGGGCTCTGGCTATGGGGGCCACCCACTGGCAGGCCATTTGGCTGGTCATTCTTCCGGCTGCCCGGTCTGGGGTGGTGACGGCCATCATCCTGGGTATGGCCCGGGCCATCGGTGAAACCATGGCTGTGATTATGGTGGCCGGAAATGCCCTAAAGATACCCAGTTCCCTGTTGGATCCGGTGCGAACCCTGACCAGCACCATTGCCCTGGAGATGGGTTATTCCGCAGGGGATCATCGGACGGCCCTTTTTGCCGCCGGGATGATCCTTTTTATTTTTATTATGGCCCTGACCATCTTGGCTAATCTCCTCATGCGGAAAAAATGATGCGTCTTAATCCCATTTTGAGCCAAAAAATCATCAAAACCCTGCTTTGGATCCTAACCGGTTCAACCATCGGGATCCTGTTTTTTATTATCATTTATATCTTTATTAAAGGGCTTCCACAACTTTCCTGGACCTTTCTTTCCACCAATCCGGTCGATATGGGACGCTCGGGTGGAATTTTGGCCACCATCGTCAGTACCGTCTATCTCATCGGGATCGCCCTTTTCTTCGCCACCCCCCTGGGACTTGGAACGGCCATTTATCTGACCGAATACACACGGGAAGGCCTGATTACCAAAATCATCCGTTTCGGTACCGAATCCCTGGCAGGTATCCCGTCTATTATTCTGGGGCTTTTCGGATTTGCCATCTTTGTCATAGCTTTTGGTTGGGGATGGAGTTTGCTTTCAGGCGGTCTGACCCTTTCGGCCATGCTGCTTCCGACGATCATTCGGACTTCGGAGGAATCGATCTTATCAGTCCCTCAAGAATATCGAGAAGTGGCCTTCTCCCTGGGAGTGGGTAAGTGGAAGACCATTACCCGTGTGGTCTTGCCTGCGGCTCTCCCTGGGATTGTGACCGGTATTGTTTTGAGTATCGCCCGTTCTGTTGGTGAAACGGCGGTCATTATCTTTACCGCCGGTTCTTCCCTGCGGTTTCCGAGTTCCATTTTTGAATCCGGTCGAACCTTGGCCGTCCATTTTTATATTTTGGCCCGGGAAGGGATCTCCATGCCTATGGCTTACGGAACAGCAGCCATCCTGGTTCTGCTCATATTGATTATCAACATCAGTGCCTATATGACCATGCGGTTTTTAATGAAAAGATACTCATGATTTCGATTGCGAATTGTGGATTGTGGATATCGGGGTAAAAAGTGACAAATTTTGATCAGAATAAAATTCAAATCAAAGACCTGACGGTTATGTACGGCCAGGAATTCTCCCTTCAATCCATCTCCCTGGCCATCCCTAAAAGTCAAATCACCGGGATCATGGGGCCTTCCAATAGCGGGAAAACCACCTTGTTGCGTATTTTGAATCGCTTAACCGATTTGATCCCCGATATATTAATCCGGGGGCAGGTCTTGTTGGATGGGGTCGACATCCTGATGCCCCATTACAATGTCAATCTTCTGCGTGCCCGGGTGGGCATGGTCTTTGCCAAACCGATCCCTTTGCCCCGTTCCATTTATGAAAATTTAACCTTTGGCCCCCGGATGCACGGTGTAAAAGACCGGCGTATCCTGGATGAGCGGGTGGAACAGAGCCTTCAAGCCGCCATCTTGTGGGACGAAGTGAAAGACCGTCTTTTTGAATCGGCCCTGAAGCTTTCCGGTGGCCAGCAGCAACGCCTCTGTATAGCTCGGACCCTGGCTATGCAATCCGAGGTCATTCTTCTGGATGAACCGACTTCCGGCCTGGACCCGATCTCTACGGCCAAGATTGAGGAAGCCTTGCGCAACCTTAAGAAGGACTATACCATTATTCTGGTCAGCAACAATACCAAACAGATTGCCCGTATTTCCGATAGGGTGGCCTTTTTCCTGATGGGGGATTTGATTGAATACGGGCCCCCGGACATGCTTTTTACCAACCCGTCCGATAAGCGGACTGAAGATTATGTTTCAGGAAGATTCGGTTAAAGGGGAGGAAACTTGCCAGCCATTGCCATTAATAATCTGGACTTGTATTACGGTTCTTTTCAAGCCTTAAAAGGGATTACTTCCTTTTTTAAGGAAAAAACCATAACTGCCTTGATTGGTCCGTCGGGATGCGGGAAATCCACCCTGCTTCGTTGTCTGAACCGAATGAACGATCTCATTGATGGAATTCGGATTGAAGGGCAGGTTCTCATCGGGGACAAAGACATTTATGCCCCGGGAACCGATTTAATTCAACTTCGGAAGGAAGTGGGTATGGTTTTCCAACGACCCAACCCTTTTCCCCTCTCTATCCTGGAAAATGTCATTTTCGGCCTTAAGATCCACGGCCAGCTCCCTTCAGAAAAAAAGAAGTGGGAGAAAATTGCCTTCAGGGCCTTATCCGCGGTAGGCCTCTGGGAAACCTTAAAAGACAGACTGAAAGAATCGGCTTTAAGTTTAACCCTCGAGCAGCAACAACGGGTCTGCATTGCCCGTATTGTGGCCTTGCAATCCCGTATCGTCCTGATGGACGAGCCTTGCTCGGCCCTGGATCCGATGGCCACGGAAAAGATCGAAAGCCTGATGCTGAACCTTAAGGAAAACTTTACCATCGTTATCGTTACCCACAACATGCAGCAAGCCGCCCGGATCTCCGAAGAAACCGGTTTTATGCTCCTGGGGGACCTGATCGAATTCGGGCCCACCGGGCAGATCTTCACCAAGCCCCAGGATGACCGGACTAATGATTATATCACTGGACGGTATGGATGAAAAAGCAGGCACCTGCGTGCAGGCAGGGGCAATAGGAATGAAGTTAGGCCATCTTTTGAGCTAAAGCTCCTTGACTATAGCCCATCGTCTATCCCTTCGTTCAATTTTCTTTTGAAAAGAGATCATGCCTTCAAGGCCCATTGATAAAAGGGGATAACAGTTATATTGGATTCTCTCCTTTTTCTTCCTTTTAAGATGCAGGAACACCGCATTTTCCAATAACTTTCCTTTATCCGGTGAAAATTTAAAAGCCACGGCATTTTGAATTCCATTCTAAATGCGCTTCTCTAATATGGCCGGTACCCAGATCTTTTTCCCAAAATATCCAGAGGTCCAAGGTCTCAACGATTTGATCTTTATTCATGGCCGGACCTTTCCTTGTTTTGGCTTATTCATCGGACAATAAATTAATATATTATCCGACATGGAACTACTGAAGGAGAATAAGTCAATTCAGAACGAACGTTCCATTTACATCCCCCGACTCACTTTATTTAAGGATTGTATTTTTTTCTTGACATTAGTGTTTTAGTACTATATTGTATAAGTTAAACAGTACAATAGTAATATGGAACATCAATGAAAAGAGGTGGTTATTAATGATCGAGTTCAGATTAGATCCCAAAAGCGGGGTTCCCTTTTACAGGCAAGTCATTGATCAAATTCGCTATGGGATTGCGACAGGAAGCTTGCATGTCGGCGAACAACTGCCCACGGTGCGCTCTCTGGCCGTTGAACTCAAGGTAAATCTGAATACCATCAGCAAGGCTTACAAGGAATTGGAGATTCAGAACATTCTGGAGACGCAACAGGGGACAGGCACATTTATTGGAACGAGCAAAGTAAAAATTGACCGGGGTGAAAGCAAAAAAAAACTCGCCGACATCTGCAATGAGTTCTTAAGCATTGCCGCAACCTATGGGTTCACCACCGATGATGTGATCGAAGAAATTAAATCGAGATGAGGTAATCTGATGGCACCTGAAGAATATTGGGCAGAAATGATCAGAGAAGATGGCAGAGACAACGAATATGACCGTCGACCAATGGAGGACGACATTACAGATAGGAGGCAAGAGATGGCACAAGAGACAAAAGTCAGGAGAGGGTTTAATTCGGTTTCCACGACTGTGTTTTTCGCTATGATTGTCGTTACCGGGTTGATTTGTGTCTGGCTGTATCCGAACTGGAAACCGATGTGGGGGGTTATTCCGGCTGGGATTATTTTGGCCTGGTTTATGGAGACGTCTATCAGAGTGGTAGACCAATGGGAAAAAGCCGTGGTGCTTAGGATGGGAAAATTTAAGGGATTAAAAGGCCCGGGTTTCTTTTTCATTATCCCGGTTATGGACCGTATCTGCGACTACATCGACCAACGTCTGAGAGTCACCAATATTACGGCGGAATCCACGCTTACCAAAGATACGGTTCCTGTTACCGTTGATGCGATCGTCTACTGGACGGTTTGGGATGTTGAAAAAGCGGCGCTGGAAGTACAGAAATATGCGGTAGCTGTTTCCTTTGTGGCCAAGACAAGTCTGCGTGACACGATCGGCAAACATGAACTGGCGGATCTTTTACAAAACCGCGACAAGATCGCGTCGGATCTGCAACACGTGCTGGACGAACTGACCAATCCCTGGGGCATTACCTGCAATAACGTGGGCATCAAAGATGTCATCATCCCGATCGAGCTCTCCGATGCCATGAGCCGGCAGGCCCAGGCCGAACGGGAGCGCCAGGCCCGCATCATTTTGGGCACGGCTGAAACCGAAATAGCCGAAAAATTCGCCAAAGCCAGCGAGCAATATATCAATAACCCGGTGGCCCTTCAACTGCGCGGCATGAACATGCTCTTCGAAGGAATGAAAGACAAAGGCTCCCTAATGATTGTGCCCAGTTCGGCCCTGGAGTCGATGAATATTGGCGCTATAGGCGGTATGGCCGCATTAGCTGAGATGAGCCGAAAAAAACAGGAAACAACAGCGGAACAAAAAAAATTAGAGGAGTAAAAGGGTAAAAAACGAGGCCTCATCAAGAGCCGTGGGAGGATTGGCGAGTGTTGCAAAGTCTCGCTGATTATTGTTCCCAATTCGGCGCTGGAATCAAAGAATCTCGGTGCGATCGGCGGTAAGAGCGCTATTAATAAGATGGGAAAAATCGTTTAACCTTACGGTCGGACCAAGATAAGTGATCAGTTCAAGGGTAGACTTGCCCCCTGATCTTTTGAAGGCAAGTTCTCATCCAAAAAAAACCGAGGATGGAAAAAGCAATGAAAGATTCTTCAATATCTACTCCGGGTCAAAAAAGGATATGGAGCGCCCGGCTTTTGAACATGTTGGCGCGCAGACTCACACACCCATGGCTTGCCCTTCACCTCTCGGTAGTAGCCGTGATTCTTACCCTGCCCGCCTTGTGGGTTGGCTTGCAGTTTGATGACTACTCCCAGCGCATGACCATGCTGGGCTTTAACAAGACTGCCCACCCGGGACCTTTAGGTTTTCTGGATGTTTATTCCTTCCTCAAAGGTAATCGACAAATCAATGAATTTGTCAAAAACATAGGAATGCTTCCCTGGTGGGCGCCTTCTGATTTGCGAATTTCTTTTTTCCGACCTTTGAACGCCTTGTCTTTGTGGATTGATTACAAACTCTGGCCTGACTGGCCTTCTTTGATGCACCTGCAGAGTATACTCTGGTACGCTGCTTTGGCGGCCGCCGCCGCATCGCTTTATCGGCGTTTTATGGGCCTTACCGTCGTTGCCGGGTTGGCGGCCCTCTTCTTTGCCGTCGATTATTCCCACGCTATGCCGGTAGCCTGGCTGGCAAATCGGCATGCCCTGCTGGCAGCTTTTTTCGGGATTCTATGCCTTCTGTCCTACGACAAGTGGCGACAAGAAGGCAAGAAATGGCATGGCGTCCTGTGCCCCGCTTATCTTGCCCTGGCCCTGCTTTCAGGAGAAATGGCCGTTGCTGTTGGCGCTTATCTTTTTTCTTACGCCCTCTTTCTTGATCGTCAGCCACAGGCAGGAACAGAGAGCCCCTCGCCCCTGCTTCATCGCCTTTGGGCATTGTGGCCTTGCGTTATCGTGTTTCTATCCTGGGCCCTTGTCTACCGATCCTTCGGCTATGGCACCCATGGTTCAGGAATGTATGTCGATCCCCTGAACGCCCCTGTAGCATTTGCCCAGGCCCTGATGACGCGGGCGCCCCTGCTGCTCCTGGGCCAGTGGTCGACCATATTTTTAGATACTGTAGGGAGCAGGATCAGTGAAAAGACCGCTCTCATCCGTGCCTTTATCTTTCTTGTCCTGTTGGCCTTCATTTTGGTGCCTTTGATCCGAAAAGACAGGGTTGCCCGCTTTTGGTTTACGGGCATGATCTTGTCTATTGTGCCGGTGGCGGCCGCTGGTCCCAGCAGCAGGTTGCTTCTGTTTATCGGCATAGGCGCCATGGGGCTCCTGGCTCAGTGCCTTATACTTCTCTGGCGAAACGACGGTGTTTTGCCTATTTCGCGCTTTTGGCGGATTCCCGCCACCATTGTCGTTGTTTACCTGGTTTTGGTCCGCCTTGTTCTGTCCCCGCCTCAGTTGTCATTATACTCCTATGTTATGAAACCTTTAGGTGATCCCTTTGTTGCTGCTGCTGAACACGTCCTGAACGATCCGGAAATTGCACAACAGGAACTTATTATGGTCAATCCATCCTCCCAGCTTTCCCCTTGGCTCATCTGGTATATCGGGATAACGGAAGGAAAACGTCCAGCCGGGATGCGTGTTCTTTCCGTTACACCTGTAGCTGTTGAGGTTTACCGCATCGATGAAAACTCCATTCGGGTGCACATTCCCGGAGGCCTTTTTAAAGGATCCAATGATCGTGTTTTCCGATCCCTGGAGGAGGACCCGATAAGTATCAATCAGGAATTCCAGGTAACGGGCATGACTGCCCGTGTTACCGCTATGAATAAAGAGAATGGCCCGGAAGAGATTGTCTATCATTTTTCTGTGCCCCTCGAAGACAAGTCTCTCAAATGGCTCCAATGGAAGGATTGCGGTTATAAAGATTTTCTCCCGCCGTCTATGGGACAGTCTGTCCTTCTTCCCGCTTTTAATCCCTACGACATTTTCCGGAATGGCTGCACAGCGGGAGGCCCTGTCCGATGAATTAAAGGAGTTATTTTGTTCATTTGATTCAGTAACTTTTTGAAGTTGAGAGCAAAATAGATTATTTATGAAACAGGCCTCGTAATGCAGACTAATATGTTTAGAGGACCCAACACCATTTTATGGTAAGAGGAAAAGGAAGAAAATAATAACTGAATGAAATGAACAACGTCCCTAAAGATTACAAAAGGCTAAACGGGAAATGGTTCAGGACTTTCTTCCTTATGCCACCCCCGACCTCCGTTGCGGCATAAGGATTTTCGTTGATGAATGTGACGCCCCTACGAACCTCGGTAACGAAGCTGAGGCCGACCCCAGGTGCCTCGTATTCATAGTACCAAACCGCCTCGCGGAATTCCTCATCAGCTTCGGGAAGGAACTCTGAATTCATGAAATGGCAGCAATAGCTCGATTGAACACTTCTTCCGCCGGGATTCCTTTGACCTTGCCCGCTCGGAAATCCTGAAGCCGACGCTCAGCCTCCTGCAACCAGAGGCGCTCTACGTCAGATTCGGATGGTTCATCCAGGCTAAACAGGAGCGTCCCCGCCAACTGCGCTCTATCTTCTAAGTTAAGCTCCATGGCCACATTGATAATATCTTCTAACTTTTTCGACATGTCTTTTTCTCCTTAGGTTATTGAGGCCATTTAATAAGAAGTTATTTTTTGATGGTAAGATTATAAAACAAGAAAAAGAACACCGTCAAGGAGAAAAACAGGCTTGCCCCCCTTCACTTTTAGATAAGGGAAATAGGGAGTCTTCTGAAGAAATAGGGACTTTACCGGGCTGGATTTTACAAACAGGAAGCGATAAGGGGAAAAGAAGAGGGAGACTACCCAAATTTGGACGAACTACCCCCTCTGCCTCTTAAATTTTCCTCAAACAGTGGAGTGATCTGCGGAAGCCCCGAAATCCTGATCCTCGTAGAAAGGAGGCTGGGAGTCCGATTAGTCTATTTGAATTTCGAGGGATTTGGGTTTGGGTGGTCCACCTGAGGCGGAGGGTAAGTTGAATATAACCCAAAAGAACCCAGCCGGTGCATCCCTTCCTTTTATTATTTGATTTCCTTCAAAGAAAAAATCAGCCCGCTGGACAGGATAACCCCTATCCCAAGCAGTGTGATGCCGAACCGGAAACTGATCAGGTCCCCCGACAGACCAAGGAGGTAGGGCATCAGACCTCCTCCAAGGATAACCCCGATGGTCAGGGTAAGGCCGGTAGCCAGACCTCGAACCTCCCGATCGAACATCCTGGCCATGGACACCAGTCCCAACGGGAAAAAACCGGTTACGACAACGGCCTGAAAAAAAAGAAATATCCCCACCCGGCGAACAGGAGCGGTGCCCATAAGGACCGTAAAAATGCCGGTCAGCAGCAACATGACAAACATAATTTTTCGAAGACTGATTCGATCCACAAGGAACCCGCACAGAATTGCCACGGCTATCCCTCCTAAACGGGACACCCCTAAAACGGTATTGGCATACCCGATACCTAAAGACAGCTCCTTGGTCAGAAAAAGAGGGACGATAAAATAGATGCCCATATTGGCACCCCCGGCAAACATCCACAATATGGCCATGATCCAAAGGGATCGCCTTTGGATAAGATCGCTTAACCGGGTTTTTTCGGAATGTTGGATTTTGAACTCATCACTTGACAAATAGAAAATGACAGCGCTCAGGAGAAAAATCCCCGCAAACACTGGAAATATCCCTCGCCAATCGAAAAAATGGAGCAGGGCCAACGCCAAAAAGGGGGTGGAGAAGATACTGATAGAGGCCGCAGAGTCATGAATGGCGATGGATTTGCCCCAATGTCTTGCTTCGAAATACTCGGTGATAAGCGGCATTACTGAGGGCAGATAGACCCCTGTTGAAAAACCGAGAACGAAAGCAAAAAGATAAAAAACCGGGAAAACCTTGACCAAAGGGATCGAGAAGCAAACGCCCGATGAGACCAAAAGTGAAACGACAATCGACTTTTTATAACCCACCCGGCCTGAAAAAAATCCGGAGAAAAACATCGACAAGCCGTAACCGATCGACTGGAAGATAAACACACCGCCGGCCCGGGCATGGCTGACGGCAAACTCGTCTTCAACCAGCGGCAAAATGGGTGAGAAGATAATCCGGACTCCCAAATTCGAAAACCAGAGGAACCAGAGAAAAAGAAGAAATAGGAGGGCTCGACCCTTAAGTTCGGTATGATGTTCCACGATTTATTCTATCAAAAATTAATTAAGCGGATTCCTTTTTAGGAGAAGGCAGTATGTTGGAAAGAAGCTCGTCTGTCAAGAAAAACCCTTTTTTTCACGACTATTTCCTTTATGCTTTTTTCATCTTGACCCGGTCCCTGGTTATCCTTATACTCATCCGGTCTTAGGAAATTTTTTACTCAAGGAGGATTCATATGGACGGCATTGTCGGTATTTACGGACCGGGCGATCCGGATTTGGTAAACAAGACCTTTTTGGCCACAGGGGCCTGCCAGCATCGGGGCAAGGCCAGTACCGGTCTGGCCATAGGCACTAAAAAAGGGATATACATCCATAAGGGCTTAGGCCGAATCGCTGAAGTCATCGATTATAATATCATCCGGAACTTTCAAGACCTGGAGCCCTTGGCGGCCATCGGCAATATCGGGTATACCAAAAGAAAAATCGCCGAAAAAACAAACGCCGAACCAATTGAAATCGTTCCCCGGACAGGGGCTAACCTCAAAGTCGTCCTGACCATGGATGGATATCTGATTAAGGACGATGACCTTAAAGCCGAATTGGAAAATGATTATATCCTCCAGACCGACAACAAGACCGAAATTGTCGGGGCTTTTTTACATAAGTACCTTAACGAAGGCGGGATCACTTTTGAAGCCGGAAAAAAATTGATCGATAAATTATACGGCCGGGCCACCTTTGCCTTGACGGCCCTGATCTACGACGGGAAAGAAATCCATCTGGTCGCCTTAAATGATGCCAAGGCCTTTGAGCCTTTTTGCTATGCCATGATCCAGGACACCTTTGTAGCCAGTTCGGAATCCTGTTCTCACCGCCGGTTGGAAGGGATCACCGAAAAAGAATATGAAGGCGCGGAAATGACCCTTTGCTCTTCCCGGGGATGTGAGACCAAACGATTGCGCGAAGAATCCCTGTTGCCCGACATTTTTCAAGGAGTCTATTTTGGTAATGTCGGATCTCAATTCCGGGGAAAGGAGATATTCCAATTACGTCGGGAATTGGGTCTGGAATTAGTCGATCAATATAAGACTTCCGTCGCCGATGTGGTTATTCCTAACCCGGAATCCGGGTGGGGGGTGACGGTCGGTATTGCCGAAGGGCTGAAGAAAAATCTTTTCCCGGCCCTGATTAAACTTCCTCAGGCGGTCAGAACCTTTCAGGAAGGGGAGAGAGCGACACGCTCCAAAGAAGTGGGTCTTAAGTTCGGCGGGGTGGAATCCTTGTTACGAAATAAAAATGTGGCTATGGGAGATGACAGTATAGTCCGGGGGAGTGTCAGCGAAGGCGGGTCGGTCTGGGTCACCTATAATGCCGGGGCCAAATACATCGAGTTCTGGGTTTCCTACGGCCCCATGTTTTTCCCATCTTTTAAAGAATGGCATCGGGGACCGGAATGTTTGCAGGAATTGGCCGTCCAGAGGGCCTTCCGGGGAGGCAATCCTTATGATAAAACGCTGGAAGAGATTAATAAGGGCGTAGCAAAACTTATCGGGGTTGATGAAGTCAAATATAATACCCAAGAGCGGATACAAAAAGCGGCGGGCAGCGGATCCTTTCAGGCTCTGGATGCCAGTTATCCCATTGAGCAAAAGTTCTGGCCTGATTGGCTGAAAAAGGAATTTGACCGTTTTGCTCTTTATCGGAAATAAAAGATCCGCTTAAACCCTCAGACCCGCTTAGCACGGCACCATCCAAGTTTAGGAATTGGTTAATTGAAACTTATTGCACCATGGTGGTCGGAGGATCGGCTGTTTTTATCCGGCCGAAATTTTGCTCATATTTGTCAAGATTTTCCTGAAGTGCCGTAACAATACGCTTCATATGCCCCGGCGTTACTATAATGCGGGACAATAGATGGGTTCCATTAGGGGACTGGAGCAACCAATCCATAATAAACTCCTCCGGTCCGTGGACGACCAGCATGGTATTGCTGTATCGGCCCCTGGACAACTCATCGCTGGTATTGATCTGAATCGGTTGCGGTTCGCTTTTGATGTTTTCCATCGATAACTCCTGTCGGTTCTCATCTGTTGGATTCTGAAAATTCATCTATATCCTGCCGGATTTTCCCAGATTGAGAGAAAAATTTCAAATATCTTTGGTTAAGGATTTTTGCGCTAAGTTATCATGGAAACAGCCTGGACCTAATTGAGATAAGATGCCGGACCTTTATGGTGACAGTAACAGAAAAAAAGGGATTAGCAGACATCCGCTAACCCCCGGATATTCATGGTAGGCGGTACTGGATTTGAACCAGTGACTTCCACCGTGTGAGGATGGCACTCTACCGCTGAGTTAACCGCCCGAAACCAGTTTCTTTCTTTTTAACCAAAACTAGAGAAATTTTCAAGGGAAAAATATTGCCCGGTTGAATCCAGTTTATCCTTGGGCCGGCCATTCATACGGTCTGCAAATAATTCGCGGCAATCCCGGTCTTTCCCGATATCAAAAAAAACCGAATTCCCGGCTGCGTTTCGGGAAATAGACTATTTCAAGGTGGCTGCTCGTTGAGGCGGGAATTGAAGTTGAATATCCAACAGGAAAAGCCGATAATTCTCTTGACAACTCCAAGTGATTTTTTATATTTTTTCAAATAGTTTCAAAGGATAAACGGTTTTCGGTTTCTTTCTTTTTTCAATTTCGGCCGTACCGCCGATGTCGGCGACGGCTTAGATCAGAAAGGTATCCGTGAAAAAAACCCATCCCCCCCGGCCAAAGACTGAAAAACATTTATCCCCCGGGTTGCGACGGTACCTGTATGTCACCGCTGCGGTTTGTGGCGCGGCGGTGCTTATCGTTGAAATCCTCGGGGCCAAGATGCTCTCACCCTATTTCGGGACCTCCCATTTTGTCTGGACGGCCCAGATTGCGGTGACGCTGGTGTCACTGGCCGTGGGCTATTGGTTCGGCGGCTGGCTGGTCGACCGGACCACCAAGCTGAACCGGCTCTATACCTGTATTTTGATCGCTGCGGTGTATCTGTGCCTGACCGTGCCGCTCTGCCGACCGGTGGCGGAAGGGGGCCTCCAACTCAAGCTTGCCCTGGGGTCTCTTCTGGCCTCGATGTTTTTGTTTTTTATCCCCTTGGCCTTGCTGGCCACCGTGGGGCCGTTCCTGGTCCGCGTGATGAGCGCCTCCGTAGATGTCGTCGGCGGTCAAGTGGGCCGGTTGACGGCCATCAGCACGGCGGGTAGCGTAGCGGGAACCATCTTGATCGGCTATGCCCTGATTCCCTTCCTGCCTAATTCGGTGACGATGCTCTGCACCGCAGTGATGCTGATTACGCTTGCGGTGATTTATTTCAGCCTGTGGGGCAGGGCAAAGAGCAAGACCGTGATAGCCCTGATTGCAGCGCTGGTCGGATTGGGAACCGGGTGGTGGGGCGTGGGGGTGGACGCCCGCATCCAGGTTCCGGATGTTGTCGAATTGGAGCGAAGCAATTCCAATTTCGGCCTGATGCAGGTGGTGGCGGCTACGAAACCGCCTTACCGGCTTTATTTCAACGATTTTCTCTGTCAGAACGGCTTTGACCCGCGGACCCGGCAGAGTATCCATCTCTTCACCTACCTGTTGTATGGTTTGGCCCGCGCTTATACCGAGAAAATTGAAAATGCACTGTTCATCGGCCTCGGCGTAGGAATTGTGCCGATGCAAATGGCCGGCGAAGGCGTGAAGGTGGACGTGGTGGAAATCAATCCGGCCGTGGTGCCCTTGGCGGAACGGTACTTCGAATTCAAGTCAGGGCGCGTGAACCTGTTTATTGACGACGGACGACATTTTCTGAACCAATGCAAACGGCGTTACGATACGGTCATCCTTGATGCCTTTCTGGGAGACTCGTCGCCGTCTCATTTGATGACGCGTGAGGCCTTCGAGTCCGTACATAAGGTGTTAAAGGGTGACGGCACTCTGGTGATCAACACCTTCGGCAATCTGGAACCGGGAAAGGATTTTTCCACGGCCTCACTTGCGAAAACCCTGCGAGTGGTCTTCAAAAGCGTGAAACTCCACGCCGGGAAATCGGATGGAAATATTTTCTTTGTCGCTTCCGACCAAAATAAACTGACCTTCCTGCGCGACCCGGATCAGACGGATGTCCATCCCTCCGTAGCCGGACGGGTGGCGGCGGCCTTTGCCGGGGTAGTGCAGGCGGACCCGACCCATGGGCGTGTATTGACGGATGACTTCAATCCGGTGGAATTTTATGATGCGGCCAACCGGGAACAGCTGCGGCGGGAACTGGCCTTGTTCATGAATCCCCAACCCATCCACTGAGGCCGCTTTTTTGGGAGAAGGGAACGGTCCCTTTTCTTCCTAACAGGCCCGAAGAAAACTTCTAGGTTAAGGCCCGGCCCTGTTTTTTTGATCTCCTTTTTTGCCCGGCCTTTCCCGGTTATTGGTTCGGGTTTCGCTGACTCAAGAAGGAGATTGATCATGTCGGCATTCATTTCCGTGAATCATTCCGTATGTACCGGCTGTCGAACCTGTGAAGTCGTCTGCTCCCTTCATCATTTCGGGGAATGCAATCCCGAAAAATCGGCCATTCGCGTAGTCCGCAGAGAGAAAGGGGGGCTGGTCTTTTCCCTGCCCCTGGTCTGTCAGCAGTGCGAACAAGCTTTTTGCCTTGAGGCCTGTCCCACCGAGGCCATCCGGCGCGAAAACCAAGGTTTCCCCTTACTATTTGACCGAGAGAAATGCACCGAGTGCGGGATGTGCACCGAAGCCTGCCCGGCAGGGTGTCTTTCCCTGGACCAACAGACCCATCGGCTCATCGCCTGTGACCTTTGCGGAGGCCGACCGCAATGTATTCCTTTGTGCCATTCGAACTGTTTGACTCTGGAGAACGGTGACGAGACAGACGATCCGAAAAGGGTTGAAAGGCTGGCCGGTATTCTGGAAGCCGAAGGCCTGACGGAAAACGTGCCGAGAAAGGGAGGGCAATAATGGGATATCTGCGCGGGGGCAAGATTCTGAGAATCAACTTAACCGACGGGAAAGTCCGCTGCGATCCGGTGGACCCTTATGCGGAGCGATTCGTCGGTGGAAAGGCCATAAACCTCAAGATCCTTTTTGACGGTGTCGGACAGGAAACCAAACCATTGGACCCGGGAAATCTCCTTCTTTTTGGGACCGGCCCCCTGGTTGGCACCCCCTTTCCCGGGGCCTGTCGGGTCGATGTAATGGCCAAATCACCGGTAACCGGAGCATTGGGCGATTCGGGCATGGGCGGATACCTGGGAGCCGAGTTGAAATTCGCCGGTTATGACCATTTAGTGATTGAGGGGAGGGCTGAGAAACCGGTTTACCTGTCCATTCGCGATGATCAGGTGGAGATCCGCGACGCCTCCGCGATCTGGGGACGGGATACCTACGAAACGCCCGCCATGGTGAGACAGGAGCTACAGGACCTGGCGGCCAAGGTGGTGTCCATCGGGCCGGCCGGAGAGAGGCTGGTGGTTTATGCCTCGATCAATTCAGGCACGGGTAATGCAGCCGCTCGAACGGGGCTTGGTGCCGTTATGGGGTCAAAGAACCTGAAGGCCGTTGCCGTCCGGGGAAGGCAGGGAATCAAGGTGGCCCGGCCCGGGGAGTTTTTGGAAGGATGTCGGAACCTGCTTGTCTCCATCCAACAAGCCAGGTTTTATCACGACCTTCATGAGGCCGGGCTGACCCGGATTCACGACAGGGAAATGAGGGCCCTATATGAGCTTTTGGGAAACGCCACAGGAGAATGCGAAACGATCTGCGAAGGAGAGTTCTTAAAGAATCACCTGTATAACCGGGTGGGATGCTTCGCCTGCCCGGTCGCCTGCTTTGATTCTTATAATATCCCGGGGGTAGGGGCAGGGACCGTCAAGTGCAGCCCCTATGGAGACCTGACCTGGGATCTCCAAAATCCCGATCTGATGCTCTTCTGGAAGGTCTTTGTCGAATGCCAGCGATACGGATTGGATGCCCGATCCTTGTCTAATGCCATTGCCTGGCTTATGGAATTAAACGAAAAAGGGATTATCTCTTCCCGGGATACCGACGGCCGGGACATGAAGTGGGGCAGTCCCGAGGCCATTTTACCCATGGCCAGGAAGATCAGTTATCGGGAAGGGATAGGGGAATTACTGGCCGATGGGCTCCCTGCAGCGGCCAGTAAGATCGGCAAAGGGGCCGAAGATTATCTGCTTATAACCAAGGGGTCGCCTTCTGACATGCATGTTCCCCCGCTCAAAACCAGGGCGTTGGCCTCCGCGGTATCGGCTATCGGGGAGGATGCCCAGATACAACCCTTCCTGGACAGTGTTTCGGCCAGGAGATATGTCCGGGCAAAGGATGAAGCCTCCTTTGAAGAAGCGATCAGGCGATATAAGGAACGGGCGGAAAAAGAGGTCGGCCTGAAGGTGGCCGCCGACCCCAGGGTTACGGACGGGAAGGCCGCCCTGGTTCGTCAAGATGAAGAGCGTACCGACCTGGCGGATATCACCGGCGTATGCACCTGGATGACCTCCTTTATAGGACTGCCGGTCGATGCGGCCGTAATGGCTGATTTCATGACCCTGGGGTTGGGCACACCCGTTCAGGCCGAGGCTCTGATCGACACCGGGCTGAGGATGCATAATCTGGAAAGGGCCTTTAACTGTAAATGCGGCCTCACCCGCAAGGATGACCGGGTGTCCAAGGGATACTATGATCGGCTTCGCCCTCAAGGTAAATTGATGCCTGAACTCGGTTTTTCCGAGGACGATCTGGAAAAAATGAAAGATGACTATTATCAAATCATGGGTTGGGACCTGCAGACCGGGATTCCGACCCGCCCTACGCTTGAGAAGCTCGGCCTGGCCGATGTAGCTGAAGATTTAGGGTTATAAACCGGCGAGTGTGTTGTTGGACCTTATCCCGCAAATATTCTTCAAATCGGGCTTAAAAAGCCGAAGGGATGGCCAGCATAAAGAATCCTCCTGTTTCTGTATATCATGCAATTTTGAGGAATATACAGCGGGGGAATTTTATGTTAAAAAAATAATTTGTTAAGATAATACTTATCAATTATAATAAGTTACCTGAATTAACCATAGGTTTATGGTTCACTAACGGTTACACAACAGCCAATGCCCTTTGTTTATATCCCCAACGGGATACGCTGTTTTGTAAAGTTATCCAGAAAAACTTTAGAATAACTTGTAGGAAAAATATGAAAATCCGAATATTAACACATCAATAAACTCAAAATGGAAATCTCGGAAAAAAATCTCAACCAAGTTTCTGATAATCTTCTATCCTTTCTCAGAGATGAGCTAGGTGATACGAAAGTAGACTATGAAGTTCGCCCATCACGAATTCAGGGTGGTAATGAAACATATGTTTTCCATTTTAAGCTAAAGAACGTTCATCCATCTCTCTCAGAGCCCCTGGTTCTTCGTATATTTCGAAAGGGTTTTCGTCCTAAACACGCAATAATGGAAAGCGTTGTGCATAATTCTCTGGTAGATCAAGGACTTCCGGTACCATATGTACATTATAGCTGTATTGATCAGAAATATCTGGGGGAGCAATTCATGATTATGGATTTTTTACCCGGAGCGATGTTACATTTGGTTTTTGGTCCAGACACCTACATGGTGCTTGGCAAAATGCATGCTGCACTCCACAATGTCAAACCGGACCAATTGAATAAAAATATGATCACGGAAGGTTTCGGAGGCCGACAATACAGCATCGAAGGGAAGTTCGATCTGTTACTCAAAGCGATTGAACGCTTTCCATGGTTAAAAGAGATTGTTGTGTGGCTAATTGAAAACAGACCATCTGAGTGTGAAAATCCTTCCATCTGTCATGGAGATTTCCATGAAGGTAATTTGCTGGCCAAAGATGGCAAGGTAACTGCGATTTTAGACTGGAGTCAATGTCGAATTGGCGATCCGGTTATGGATGTAGCTGCTACATTGGTTCTACAAAAGGCTGCATTCAAACATATTGTCCCATCATATGATTCAAATAGGGCATCTCAAATATATTTACAATCATACAGACAAGAGAAAGAACTGAATGATCAGTATTTAGAATACTTTCAACTATTCAGATACGCAAATGCTCTTATGGCTGCAGCATATGGTTCATGGTTTTGGACCCAACCGCCGATACTGAACGAATTGATTAATAATGTCTACGATATTTCAAAAATTCATGTGATAATTCCAGAATGAAATTTCATGAATGTCACTTTCCGTAAAAGGTACTAATTTTCCAACTTGTGCATTAACGCGGATGCTTTTCACGCCGCTCCTTTGTCGCTCTGCAAAAAACACCGGTTATGCTTCCATTAGCTATCATTAAATGAGGTTAAATGAGAGGAGAATGAATTGGTCAATTTCAACTTTAAAACAAAACAAGCCACTCCAGAATGGCTGACTTTTGTTCTGAGTAGAAATGGATTTCTATCAAATGGAAATGTATCTTCCATAGAACACACCACAACCAGCTCAATGATATCCATTTTTGTTTCACTTAGAGTGACCTATTCGCCAGGGAGCTTGGGAGCGAAACCACCAAAAATAATTTTAAAAGCGATCAAGCCCGAATTAGTAGAATCAGAGAAGCATCGAGAGCTCAACTTTTATAATTCGGTATTTGATATTCAAACCGAATTGCCATTGTTGACCTGTTTCGGAACAGAGATATGCCCTGAGACAAACCAATATTGCCTGTTACTGGAAGATCTTACGACAACACACCATCAATCTCAGTATCCGATACCACCTTTGCATGATGAAAGTGAAGGAGCAATTACAGCATTGGCTGTAATGCATGCTTTCTGGTGGAATCATCCTCGTTTCGGAGACTCAATATTTGTCAGACCTTTGGAAAATCAAATAAATATAAATTTTCAATATTGCTCAAGTGTTTATCCAAAATTTGTCGATTATTTGGGTGATCGCATACCGAAGAAGCGAAAAAAAATATACCAATTGATATTTGAGAAAGCGCCTAAAATTATTTGGAATCTACTTTCAAATCATAGAAAACAAACTGTCACGCATGGTGACGCTCATTTCTGGAATTTTCTTTATCCAAACAATAAGGAAGACAATCGCTGTGTCCTATTTGACTGGCAAAGTTGGGGGATTGGAATAGGAGCAAAAGATCTCGCCTATATGATCGCGTTACAATTGTATCGTGAAAGAAGACAGCGAATGGAATTGCCGTTATTGAAGCATTATCATAACGAATTGTTAAAACGACAGATTCATTATACATGGGAAGATCTAATAGCCGACTATCGCGTTTTCGTAATTACAAATCTTCTTTATCCAGTAGAATGGCATTCTTATAGTTATCCTCCAAGAGTATGGTGGGATCGTCTTGAGAAAGGGTTTTCAGCTTTTGAGGATTTAGATTGTATGGAATTGCTAAAATAAAAGCTTTCTTGAATCAAATAAAAAGCTAATAAACGAATGAACTCCAATTACAAAAGCTCGCGTTTTGAAACACCAGGGGTCAGATCTTAACTATTAATTATTGACATTTTATTGATTTCATTTTATCTTCTGAGTCGTCGCGTTAATTTGGAAAGCAGGGAAAACCAATCAGAGAAATGACATGGCCAGACCGCTGAGAGTGGAATTTACAGGCGCCTTTTATCATGTTATGAATCGCGGCAATGCAGGCGATTCAATTTTCAAGAATAAAAAGGACAGGGAAAGATTCCTTGAATGCCTTGAAAAGGCGGTTGAACGGTATTCTTTAAAAATTCACACTTACTGTCTGATGGGAACTCATTATCATTGCCTAGTTGAAACCCTTGAGCCTAATTTAAGTAAAGCCATGCAATGGATTCACGTCAGCTATGCTGCTTACTTTAATCGGAAGCGTAACAGGGTGGGGCATCTTTTTCAGGGGCGTTTTAAATCTATTTTAGTTGAGGCTGACGAATATCTGAAAGAACTTTCCCGATACATCCACTTAAATCCTGTTAGAGCCAAAATGGTCGAAAGCCCGGCATTATACGCTTGGAGCAGTTATGGTGCCTTTATCGGAAAAATCAAGACGCCGAAATGGCTGGAAACAGAATGGTTGCTTTCTCAGTTTGGCAGGACGACTAAGGTAGCTAAGGAGCATTACAAAGATTATGTGGAAAGCGTTAAGATTGAAGAATTGGAAAATCCTGAGAAAGACCTTACCGCTGGGTTTATCCTTGGCTCGACGGATTTTGTGGATTGGGTGAAAGACAGATATCTGTCTTTACAGGAAGACGAAAAGGAAATCCCGCAACTAAAGAAATTAAAACCAAGGGTTGAGCTGGAAACCATCATAAAATTAGTGGCTAAAGAATTTGGTTGTGATGAGAAGATAATTGTATCTAAAGGCCGAAAGAAAAATATGCCCCGTGATATGGCAATTTATCTTGCCCGGGATCTAATAGGAGAATCCGGGGTTAAGTTGGGAGAGTCCTTTGGAAGGATATCGGGCTCTGGGATCACAGTTCGATATATAAACTTTTTGAGTGAAGTGAGAAAGACTCCAAAATTAAAGGAACGAGTTGATAGACTAAGATCAAGAATAATTAATAATTAAGATGTGACCCTATTGTCTCACTTCGATTAGATAAATCATATTTTTCTTTAAAGGGGGAAATTTTTATGAAAACGAAAATTACTGCGGCCAGGCTATTGTCCGTTGTAACCTTATGTTTTTTATTGAGCTTAAGCGCTCTTGCCAAGGACAACAAGTCGGATAAAATAAAGCATGCGCCCATTACACAGCAATTGATAACTATGGTCGAGCATAATTCAGAAATAAAAACCATGCTGATTAAATCAATTGAAATGGCAAAAAAAATTAACCCAGATAAGGTAACCAATCCGGCCCAGACGTTAGAAGAATATTATAGTTTTATGGACTGGGCAGCAAAGGCAATGCCCTGGTCTATTCTGCCCAATCTCCCCTATTCAAAATTGTATGATCAAATCGATCAGAGCTTGGATTACTTCTATTTTATCAATGATCAACCCCTTCCTGAATTAAAAAATAAAGGGTATTACAATAATTCTTTACAATACCATGAACCCTATCGTACCTGGTTAATCTATTTTGTAAAAGAATGGGGTATGTATTTAAGCAAAGAAGATTCGTGGGAAGATAAGTATTATAAAAAAGCTTTAGAAGATGAAAGATTCGGATTGCATAAAGGTTGGTATGAAGATCCATCCAAATGGAAAACATTTAATGAATTTTTTGCCAGATATTTGAAATCACCGGATCAACGCCCGATTGTATCTCCCAATGACCCCTCAATCGTATCGGCCCCTGCCGATTCAAAACCTCAAGGTGTATGGAAAATAGACAAGGACTCTAGGATTGTGCATAAAAAAGGCATTACCATCAAATCTACTGTTTTAAAGTCCGCAGCGATTCTTATCGGTGAAGAGAGCGCTTACAAGAATGCCTTCGCCAATGGCACATTAACCCATACTTTTCTCGACGTAAACGATTATCACCGCTATCATTTTCCGGTTGGGGGAACCATAAAAGAGGTTCGCATTATTCCGAGCGATGATGCGGCCGGTGGTATTACCACCTGGGATTCCAAAACCAAGAGATATGTTCTTGACGCCAATACTCCCGGCTGGCAAATGATTGAGACACGGGGTTGCGTAATTATCGAAACCAAAGAGTATGGCCTGGTAGCGTTGTTGCCGATTGGAATGTCGCAGGTGTCCTCGGTTAATTTTGAAGAGACGGTTAAGGTAGGTCATACCGTCAAGAAGGGGGATATGCTTGGATATTTTCTGTTTGGAGGTTCAGATTTTGTATTATTATTTCAAAAAAAGGTTGACTTTAATTTAACCGTTCCTCAAGAAGGCAAAAACACCTATAAACACGTTTTAATGGGTGAAGCATACGGGAAACTTAGAATAAAAAAATGATCTGATCAGCTGACATAATAAAGAACCTTGAATGTTTAGAAAAGAATAAAGCACTTCCATTTTGAATAAAGACAGAATGGGTGTATGAGTGCTAATAGGAAATAAGTTGAATCCCAAATGCCTAACAAAGAGTTCGAGCGGATAAACGGGACAAGCCCGTTTGCCGATTAATTCAATGTTAGGTTCACCCCGGCGACGGCATCGACTGGCTTCGAGGGATTCCAGGAGGATCATGGCCGTTGCTTTTGAGAATCTACCCTAAGACTGATCTTATTTCCGGGAACGGCCATTTGAAATTGGCGAAGTAAATCTTGGACCATCCCTTGAAAAAGAACAAAGGGAATTTTATTTTTTCTGCGCCACCAGTTCCTTGCTCAGTAACCGGAGGTGTCCCATCTCCTCCTTGATCACCTCATCCAGGCGGCTGCGACCCAACTTTTCCGGCACTGCTTCACGCATTCCCAGATAAAAAACGATGGAATCTTTTTCGGCGGTAATAGCGTCTTTCAGGATCTCTCCCAAGGAGGAGGTGTCGATTTTCTTTTCGAAAAAGATCCGTGTATCTGCCAGAGCCTTCAAGTATCCTCCCGCCTCACTCTGGGGATCAAATACGGTGGAGGTTTTTTCCGAATCCTTTAATTGAGAACGCATTTGAGCAAAGGTTTTTTCATGATCGTCTTCCATGCCCGCCAGTTGGAGCAATAAGTCCCGGGCGGTATCTTCCTTTACCGAAGCGGCGGCGGTCCGGTAGAATCGGGCGCCGTTCCGTTCCAATTGTTGGGCCATTTCAAAAACATCATCGGCATTAAAATCATACATCATGGAGGGTTTCCTTTCATTGTTTTTTGTTCTGTTTTGATTTTAAGGTGGATAGTTTCAACAGCGGCCTGAGGCCTGAAGACCGAGCCGATGGATATTTTATCGATTGCTTGTGGAGAAAGTATAAATGAAAAAAATTACGAGGGTCAAGGAAAAAATAGGGGAAAGGGATTCCCCCACAGGTGAAGGCCTGCTTATGGTTTAGTTAAATAATTGGCCCGGCAAAGAAGCTTCCGGGTTCAGGGTGGACAACCCCCAAAAAAGACCCCACGGTCCTATGTCAGGCAAGCCCATCCGCTTCAGGTTAAGAATATTATGAGACCCTTAATAAGTGGGAAAGGTGGGATCTTGGCCTTTTAGGGCCTGGATTTCTTGGGTGGTTAAAGAACGCATTTCTCCCGGGGCCAGACGTCCCAGGGTTAAGGGTCCGAGGGCGACCCGTTTTAAGGTGATAACCGGATGCCCGATAGCGGCCAGCATATTTTTGACCTGATGTTTTTCCCCTTCCCGGATGGTGATCAGCAGCCAGGAACGGTCAATGCCGGTTTTGACCATTTCCCAGTCGGCCTGGTGCTTTTTCCCGATGGGAAGCCTTATTCCGGCTTGCAGGCGTCGTAAGGAGTCTAAAGAAGGGATTCCCCGGATCTTGACCCGATAGGTCTTGGGGACTTGAAACCGGGGATGTTGAAGGGTTTGGGCCATTTCGCCGTCATTAGTTAAAAGCATCAATCCCTCGGCATCCCAATCCAGCCGGCCGACCGGAAAGAGACGTTCTTTGATCCGGGACTGGGATAGAAAGTCTTTTATCGTGGGGCGGCCTTGCGGGTCCTGCAGAGTGGAAAGGACCCCTTTGGGTTTATTAAAAAGGTAATAGGCCTTGGATTCCGGGGAAGCAAGAAGGCGTCCGTCTACTTCGATCCGGTGTTCGGAAGGGATAATTTTTAATCCGAGTTGGGTGACTACCCGGCCGTCAACGATGACCCGGCCTTGGCGGATTAAATCTTCGGCCTTGCGGCGGGAGGCCAGACCGGATTGGGCCAGGATTCGTTGCAAACGCCAGGGGGGATTTTCAGCAGCCGGTACCTGACGGGGAGGTGGTCCCCTTCGAATGGAAGTATTTCGCCTATCCTTATGATGGTTAATCATGTAAAATTGCCCGGTACAAGGGGCCGAGGGGTCTTTTTTCAGGAGTTGTTCAAAAGGTAATTTTCCGCCCAAACCCGGCCCCAAAGCGAAGTTATTAAGGAAACAGAATGGTTACTTGAGCCCATTTCCCGCTTTGGTGAAGGCCTGCTTCTGGATTTTTTTAAGTTCTGTTCCGGGAAATAAGCTAAGGATTTTAAGGTGAACAATCCTGAAAAGAGGACCCCTCGGCCCTTTTTTTGGTTACTTTTTTACTCATTCCGTTTCGTCTTCACTTAAATCAGTACTCAGGGCTTTGATTTCTTCCAACGAAGGCAGGGAGGATAAATTTTTTAATTCAAACAATTCCAGGAACCGCTGGGTGGTCCCATAGAGAATGGGGCGTCCCGGGATTTCCTTCCGTCCCACGATACGAATCAAATTTTTCTCCAAAAGGGCCCGGACGATCCCGTCCACTTCGACCCCGCGCAGCCGCTCCACCTCTCCCCGGGTGGCCGGTTGTTTATAAGCAATAATGGCCAGGGTTTCCAGGGCGGCTTTACTGAGGCGCGCGGGGCTGATCTTCTTCAGTCTTTTGATCCACTCGCTGAACCGGGGTTTGGTGCGAAATTGGAACCCTTCGGCCACTTCCTGAATATAGAGTCCCCGTTCCGGTGTTTCATAATCCTTCAGCAGTTGAGACAGGGCCGATTCAATGTCTTTTTTGGGAAAACTGTCTTCCACGACTTCCAGGATCTTTTTTAGACCGATGGGTGTGGGAGATACAAAAATCAAGGCTTCGAGTAGGGATTTAATTTCATTCATAAGGGCCTATTTTATTATAACAGTAAGTTTTATTAATCCGAAATGGTGTAATCAAAAAGCCATAAACTTATTTTAGGCTGTTAGGCTGAAGACTGAAGGCCGAAGGTAAAAGACATGATAAATCTTTTCAATATTTTTTCCTAAAAGCCTTCGGCCTTCAGCCTATATACCTGCTCTTTCAAGAAATCGTTGCCGGGGGAAGAAAATCATAAATGAGGATGTTCCCTCCCTCTATTTCCTGATAGACAACAATTTTTTGCAGCCGAACCAATTCCAGCAAGGCCAGAAAAGCGACAATAATTTCAGCCCGAGTAAAATGACCGGGTAATAGGTCTTCCAATAGGATGCGGCCCAGTTGTTTTATTCTATCAAGAATTTCGTCCATCTTGTTTTCAATGGGGATCAAGGGACTGGGAAGAGGGATGAAATCTTCCTCTTTCTTCTCCAGAAGCATCTTCCTGACGGCATCAATCAACTCAAAAAGTCCCACCCGGATCAATCCTTCTTCTTTCCCTTCCATTTCTTTGGCCAGGAAATCCCGGGTAAAGACATCCCGATATAAAAGCGGACGCAACTTCAGTTGTTCCGCAGCCTCTTTAAGCTGAAGATATTCTATTAACGGCCTGGTCAATTCCAGACGGGGATCATCCTCCTCTTCCTCTTCCGGGGGTCTGGGCAGAAGCATCCTGGATTTGATATGGATCAATGTGGCGGCCATAACCAGAAAATTACCGGCAATATTAATGTTAAGCTCCTTCATCAGATCCAGGTATTCCAAATATTGGGCCGTGATAACGGCAATGGGGATATCATAGATATCCATCTCGTTTTTTCGGATCAGATGGACCAGCAGGTCCATAGGCCCTTCAAAGATATCGAGTTTAACGTTGTATTCCATGTTGAGGTACCCGTTGCGAGTTACGAGTTCAGAAGAAAAAATCTCCGTGATAAACTCGCAACCCGCAACCCATAATCTCCAATCCGCAATCTAAAATCCAATGACTTGTCTGACCTCTTCCATGGTATTTAGGGCAAAGGTCCTGGCTCGGTCATTACCGGCCTTTAGGATAGACCGGACTTCCGGAAGGCGTTGGGTCCAGTATTCCCTTTTTTCTTTGATCGGTTTAAGAGCATCCAAGACTTTTTCAATCAGCCATTTTTTACAATCCACACAGCCGATTCCGGCTCGTGGGCATTCCCGCTCAATCTCATCGATCCGCTCCTGGGGCGAATAAATTTTATGAAAGGGGAAAAGGATACAGACCTCAGGGTTCCCGGGGTCTTGGCGACGGGCCCGCTGGGGATCGGTAACCATCTGAGAAAGTTTGTGACGGATTTCTTCAATGGAGTCATCCAGAAAGACGGCGTTGTTATAACTTTTACTCATCTTCCGTCCATCCAGTCCCGTCAATTTTGAAGTTTCCGTTAACAGCGTATCCGGAACCGGAAAAACTTCCCCGTACAAAAAATTAAACCTGCGGGCTATTTCCCTGGTTAATTCCACGTGCGGGGCCTGGTCGATACCGACCGGGACGGCATGGGCCTTATACATCATGATGTCGGCGGCCTGCAGGACCGGATAGCCGATAAATCCGTAGGTCCCGATCTCTTTGTTTTCCAATTCCTGTTGTTGTTCCTTGTAGGTCGGATTTCGTTCCAGCCAACTCAAAGGAGTGATCATGGACAGGATCAAATGAAGTTCGGCATGTTCCTTGACAGCCGACTGGAGAAAAAAAGTGCTGACTTCCGGATCCAGGCCGACACTCATCCAGTCAATGACCATGTCCAGGATGTATTCATGAATGGCCTTGGGCTCCTTGTATTCAGTGGTCAAGGCATGCCAGTCGGCAATAAAAAAAAAGCATTGATAATCTTTCTGAAGTTCTTTCCAGTTCATCAAGGCCCCATGCAGATTGCCGAGGTGTAATTTCCCGGTGGGGCGCATACCGCTTAAAATCCGTTTCCGTTCCATTCAATAAACTCCTTAATAGGATTCAAGGAGTCAAGGGGTCGAGGACCGCAGGGCGGAGTGAAAGGCATGGAAGTTAAACCACTTGAACCCTAGAATCCTGGAATCCTTGAACCCTGTTTTTGTGTCAAATATACATCGAGGTCCCCAGAAACAATCCGATAAAAAAATAAATCAGCGGGGAAATCAACCAATCCAGAATATGGGTCACTAAAAGCCCGATGAGAATAAAAAAGCCATAAGGCTCAATTTTGCTGTATTGATAAGCAGCCTGTAAAGGCAGCAAGCCGACCATGACCCTCCCACCGTCCAAAGGGGGGATGGGGATGAGATTAAAAATAGCCAAAGCCACGTTGATCACCACTCCGTAGCGCAGCATCAGGATCAAAGGCCGGAGGACGACCTGAAGAAGAGGCCATTCCCATATGGGGGTGGCGGTCATTAAGATACGATGGAGAATTGAAAACACCAAGGCCAGGAGAAGATTGGCAACCGCCCCGGCCAGGGCCACCCAAACCATGTCTTTTTTGGGATTGCGAAGATTGTGAAAGTTAACCGGTACCGGTTTGGCATAGCCGAACAGAAAAGGGGAGTGCGATAAAAGGAGAATCCCCGGGATCAGGATAGATCCGAAGGGATCGATGTGGGGGATGGGGTTAAAGGTCAAACGACCCGACAATCGGGCGGTGGGATCTCCCAGCTTATTGGCCACCCAGCCGTGAGCCACCTCATGCAAGATAACCCCCAAAAGGAGGGGGATGGCCATGATACTGATTTGTTGAATAATGGAAGTCACGATTTCAGTTTTTTCTCCTGAGATAGAAAATATTTTTTAACATAGGCTATTTCATCTTCTTGAGTCAATACCTTTCCGTTTATTCGAGCTTCCAGAAGGTCCCCCAGGATTGTTTTATAAAGGGGCCCCGGAACCAATCCAAGGGCTTTCAGATCCTCTCCCCCGACCGATATCCGGATAGACTTCAATTGGGTAAAATAAATGGAAATAGCCTTCCGGCCGGTTTCCTGAACCGCCTTAGCCATCAAGAAAAGCAAGGCTTCGTTGGGAAGGGGTGAAAGGAGTTTATAAATCTCGCTTCGGGATAACTTGGGATTTTTTTGAAGGGTCATTAAAACCTGTTCACCTTCACCCCGGCATAAGTTAATGGCTTCAAAAATCTTTTTAGGTAATCCCAGACGCAGGCGCAATTCCGTAATCTGGGTAACGGGTTGGGTTAAGGCCAGGAAATAAATCAACCATTTTTCATAGGACTCATTGAGATAGAGGAGATCAAACCAGGCCAGGACGGACTTGATTTCGCCGAAAAGAAGCTCCCCTTTCGGGGTCAAGGTCCATTCCGGATGGATGGCCTGAAGCAGCTTTAAATCAATCAGCCTTTTAATGACCGGAAGGGGATTTTCTTCTATCAGGATCAACTGGAGTTCCGTAAAAAGCCTTTTGGGGGCCAGCCTTTCTATGCCGCCGATACGAATGGCGTTTTCGATCAGGTTGGCGGTCAATTTCCCTATCTTGAACCCGAACCGTTGTTCAAATCGAACGGCTCGAAAGGTCCGGGTCGGATCTTCCACGAAGCTTAAATTGTGGAGAACTCGAATAGACCGTTCCTTCAGGTCCTTTTGTGCTCCGAAAAAGTCAAATAGGAGGCCGAAATGCCGCGGATTCAGTTTAACAGCCAGGGTGTTGATGGTAAAGTCACGCCGATAGAGGTCCATTTTGATGGAACTGAGTTCCACCACCGGGAGGGCACCCGGAGATTCATAATATTCCGATCGAGCCGTGGCCACATCCACCTTGAAACCGTCCGGGAAGATCAGCACCGACGTTTTAAATTTGATATGATAACGAAGGCGGGCCGGAAACCTCTTGGCATATTCCTGGGCGAATTTAATCCCGTCTCCCTCAATGACCACGTCGATATCCAGATTGTCAAATTTCAGAAACAGGTCCCGAATAAATCCCCCGACGGCATAGGCATTGTATCCAAGGCCGTCGGCCACCTCGCCCAAGGATTTAAGGAGTTCGATGATCCGTTTGGGCAGCCTTTCTTCCATCAGGTAGTTGACATTCTTTTTGCGGACGAATTGGGGGGCCTTGCGGGAATCGTAAAGATACTCGGTCATGGAAGAGCCGCTGATCAGGATATTGAGCAGATCGGTTCGGGTGATCACCCCAAGAACCTTCCCTTGTTTCACTACCGGCAGGATTCTCTGTTTATTCTCGATGATGAATTCCTGGATTTGAAACAAGGAGGCCTCGGGATCAATGGTGGAAAATTCGGTGGTCATGTATTCCCGTACCGGCAGATTTTTGAGACCGTGGAAAATGGCTTTTTCGATCACCTGTCGGGTGATCAGGCCCAGGAGATTTTCTTCTTCCATCACCAAAAGGACATTGATGTTGTAGCGGGTCAGCAGTTCATTCGCATGTTCAATGGTCTCCGGGGGTTGAATCGATTTTACCGGAAAGGTCATCATGTCCCGGGCCTTACGCCGAGGGTTGATCCGGCTTTTAAGCTGGGCAATCAAGGCTTCTTCCACCTGAATCAGGGTTTGATCCTTGATCGTGGCTGAGGCGGCAAAGGGGTGTCCTCCTCCCCCGAAGGGCAAAAGTATTTCCCCTACGTTGATTTCTCGGATTCGACTCCGGGCTACTATATAGACGCGGTCTTCCATCCGGGCCAGGGCAAAAAGACAAGGGAGGTTTTCCATGTCCACCATTTTGTGGACCAGGACGGCGAAGTCTCCCACATAAGTATCTATCGAGGCCTTGGCCACGACGACTTCCAGATTATTAATCCGGTGCCTGGTGGCCGATTCCAATAACTGGTTCAACAAGGAGACCTGTTCGGCGGTCAGTTCACGGGTCAGCAGATCCGAAATCAAGTTCAAATTGGCCCCTTGCTCCAGAAGGTAGGCCGCAGCCAGATAATCTTCAGGGGTGGTTGATCCAAAGGTAAAGGATCCGGTGTCTTCGTATATCCCCAAGGCCATCATGGTCGCTTCGTCTGAAGTCAGGGGGATATTTTTTTCCTTTAAGAACCGGGTCATCAGGGTCATGGTGGCCCCCACCGCTTGAATAATCTCTAGACTTCCCCTGACATCGTTTTCGGTCGAAGGATGATGGTCATAAATATGGATCTCTAATCCGGGACGATTCAAGATCTCGGCAAATCGGCCGATTCGATCCGGTTGACGGGTATCCACCAGGATCAGACGATGGATCCGTTCCAACGGCACTTGTTTGATTCTGGTGAAATTGTACAGATAGACCGTGGATTGGAGAAAAAAATTGCGCAGGTTCTGCTCTTGAGAACCGGGAAAGACCAGCCAGGCATCCGGATAGAGTTTTTTGGCGGCCATCATGGAAGCCAAACCGTCGAAATCGGTATTGAGGTGAGTGGTGATGACCTCAATACCTTTCTTTTCCTGGTTGTCGGATTGGGTCGCTGCCGGATGGGAATTCATTAAAAATCAGGCTCGAGGATGATATCTCCGGTAAACTTCCCGGAGATGTTCATGGGTTACCAGGGTGTAAATCTGAGTGGTAGAAATATCCGCATGCCCCAGCATGGTTTGAATGGAGCGCAGATCGGCCCCGCCTTCAAGCAGATGCGTGGCAAAGGTATGTCTCAGGGTGTGGGGAGAAACTTTTTTCAGGATCCCTGCTTTTTGACCGTATTGACGCAGTATTTTCCAAAAACCCTGCCGGGTTAATCGGCCTCCCCGATTGTTGACAAAGACCCAAGGGGCCATAGGGTTCTTCAGCAGGGGAGGGCGGCCCTTTAAAAGGTATTCCCTCAAGCATTGAGAGGCGATTTTTCCGATAGGGACTAATCGTTCTTTGGAACCCTTTCCCATGGTGCGGATCAGATGGGCCTCCAGTTCCAGTTGATCCAGGGTCAAGGCAATCAATTCGGAAACCCGTAAGCCGGTGGCATAGAGGACTTCCAACATGACCGCATCCCTTAAACCCCGTGGAGTACCGGTGTTGGGCTGACGAATCAGGGTTTCCACTTCCAGTTCCGAGAGGGTTTTAGGCAAAGTTCGTTTGGATTTTGGGCTTTGCAAGGGGAGGGTGGGGTTGTCTGTCCGCAAGGATTCTTCCTGAAGAAACCGGTAGAAGGATCTCAGGGCCGAGAGGATCCTGGCCTGGGTACGGCCGGAGAGTTTTCTGGATCGTAAGGTTCCCAAGTATTCATAAAGGGTTTCGGATTGGGTTAGTGAAAGGTCGGAGATACCCTTGGATTCCAGAAATCGGAAGTATTGGATAAGGTCCCGGCTGTAAGCCTCCAGGGTATTAGGAGAAAGACCTTTCTCTACCACTAAAAAATTCAAGAAACGATCAAGAGGGATATCCATCATATAAAAAATATATCAGACATAGACCGACCTGTCAAGAAGAGTCGAAAATTCTATTGGTTATAAGTGGTTTTCGGATATGGTTCGTCGGAATGTTTTCCATCCAAAAATAATTTTTCTGAGGGGGAAAACCGTTTAACTGTCTTAAGTTATTAGAAATATCCATTTATCCGGAATCCGTTTTGAAGCTCTTGTAAGTTCAGATCCACGGAGCACCCATTTTTCTCCCTGTTTTTCTCCTTGCTCTCTTTGTGAATTATCTTATATATTCATCGAGATCGCCTGATCGGGCACATAGGTTTAACCAAGCAGCCAGAGGGAATAACCATGGGTTATAACGCAATTATTTTTGATCTGGATGGGACCTTATTGGACACCATTGAGGATCTGGCGGATTCCATGAATCATGTCTTAAGGTCCTTCGGATTTAAGGGGCATTCTATTCAGGCTTATAAATCATTTGTCGGGGAAGGGATAGACATCCTGTCCCGGCGGGCTTTACCGCCGGAAAACCGTAACGAAGAAATGATTGCCCGATGTGTGGCGGCCATGCGCGAGGAATACGGCCGACGATGGGACCAAAAGACCCGCCCTTATCCGGGGATCCCGGAACTCCTGGATGCCCTGTCCCAAAGGGAATTGCCTATGGCCATCCTGTCCAACAAACCCAATGACTCCAGCCAAATGGTTGTGGCCAAACTTTTGCCCAGATGGTCTTTTAACATTATTTTTGGAGCCCGATCCTCGATTCCCAAGAAACCGCACCCGGCAGCCGCTTTGGAGATCGCCGAATTGATGCATCTGGCACCTGAAGAATTTTTATATCTCGGTGATACCGGCACGGACATGAAAACAGCAACCGGTGCGGGGATGTTTCCGGTTGGGGCCTTGTGGGGCTTTCGATCAGCTCAAGAACTCATCGCCCAAGGGGCCAGGGTTTTGATTGAACATCCTCTGGATTTGCTTCAATACCTATAATGTTGAGGAAACTAAAAGGCGTCAATGCTTTTGGCCAAGACGGGATCCTGCAGGATTTTCTTGGCAAACTTGATATATTTGGCCACAATGGCCCGTACGGCCATTTGCAGGGTATATGGCCGGATGGGTTTTTCAATTAAATAAGTTATATTTGAGGCGACACACATGTTGATCACATCTTCGCTGACATTTCCGGTGACAATAATGGTATCCTGATAAGCCAGGGGGTATCTGTCGACAATGGCCTCCAGGAAACCAAACCCTGTTTCCTCTTCTAAAAAGACATCTAAGACGAAGATGGCCAGGGATGATTTGCGTTTCCGGCAAAAGGAGACCGCTTCCTCGGCCTTGGTAAAAGTATACACTTGACCCCAGGAATAGAACAACTTGATCATCATGGCAATGACATTGCAGACAACCGGGTCATCATCGACGATAATTACGTCCAGACTGTCGACCATAATTCCTCCCTTAAATCAGCTTTAGCGGATTTATTGCTGAGAGTGAGAATTAAAACCAACCGTTGTTGCCCATTCTTTTTATTAAAACTTATAAAAAATTTAATGTTTGTCAATAGAAAATTGTCCATCGGCCTTAAAATCCCTAATCGTTGAGAGCGGGGTTCCCTCCACTATTATTCTGTTTCTATCCGGCCGGTCAATCAATCAGTACAAATCCAAAACGATTTTGAAGGTCTTTCTTGTCCTGAAGGACCTTACAGGGCAGTCCTAAATTCTGCACGGTCTTATAAACATCAATACCGACACTTTGGTCGCAGGGCCTGACCTTTTCTGGTGTCGGGCAGGGCTTCCCACGGCTGACCTGGCAGACCTTACATAAATTACAGAACCGAACGGCCAAGGCGAAATAATGGCCGTCCAGGAAAGCGGTTCGTTCAATCTCCAAAACGGCCCGGCTTAATTCCCGGGCATCATGGGAGTGAACCAAAAGGATATGATGATATCTTTTGATCATGGCTACCCGTTCCTCAAAGGTTGTCCCCCGGGTATGACAGCGGATGCTTTCTTTAAAATAATCCTCACAACTCCAGCGGCATTTCAAAATGGCCCGGATGTCGAAAAAAATTTCTTTAGGTGAAATGATCAAGGCATTTAACATTTTCAGTTTCTTGGCTAAGGTGATGTATTTTTCCATCGGGTTCTCCTTGACCTAAAAGAAGTTGTCTAAGGGAATTAGATATGCTACAAGAAGGCCTGTAATCGGTTGGACAATTATAAGCTGATTGCTCAAGTAAAATCAATCCAAAGAAATTATTACCCAAAGGACGGAAAGATGCCTTCAGAAACCTTCTATTCAGGCAAAAAAATATTGATAACCGGAGGACTGGGGTTTATCGGGAGCACCCTGGCCATCCGTTTATCGGAATTGGGTGCCCGGGTAACCCTTTTGGACGGCTTGATACCGGAGTTGGGGGCCAATTATTATAATATTGAACCGATTAAAGGCCGGGTTGACGTAGTGGAAGCCGACCTGGGGAATCGTTCGGTAACCGATCTTCTAGTTAAAGAAAAAGACCTGGTCTTCAATATCGGCATGCATTCCTGTCACCTGAAATCCATGACCGATCCCTTGTTTGATTTGGAAACCAATGTCACTCCCCAAATCCATTTCCTGGAATCCTTAAGGGCTCACAATCCCCAAACCCGGGTCATCTATATCGGCACTCGGGCCCAATTCGGCCAGGCCCTGACCATCCCTATTACCGAAGAAACGCCGCCCAATCCCAAGGACATTTATGCGGCCAGCAAACAGGTTGTGGAATGGTATCATCTTTTATATCAGAAGATCTGCGGCCTCCGGGTGACCTCCCTGCGCCTGGGAAATACCTATGGCCCAAGACACCAAATGCGGCATCCGCAATACGGGGTCCAAAATTTTTTGATCCGGCTGGCCTTGGAGGATCAGGAACTTAAAGTTTTTGGAGACGGCAGTCAAAAAAGAGAAATGATTTATATTGACGATATTATTGCCTGCCTGCTCCTGTTGGGAGAAAATCCGCTTTGTGTGGATCAGATTTATTGTGTGGGAAGTGCTGAGTCGATCACCTTCCTGCAATTGGTTGAAGCGATCATCCGGGCCTGCGGATCCGGCCGTTATACTCATGTCCCCTGGCCGGAAGACCGAAAGACCATTGAAGTGGGCGACGTGGTTACCGATTTCTCCAAACTGACCGGTCATACGGGCTGGAAGCCGACCACCCTGCTGGACGAAGGCTTGAACCGGACGGTGGAATTTTACAGGAAGTATCGGCCGCATTATTGGTAGTAAATAGATTTTTTTTTCGGATTTCAATCAAAATGCAAATATTTTTGGTTAATTTTTCCAGCTTTTTCACATTGAGGATCGGAGATGTTTGATTATTGGACGGCAGTCCTATTAGGTTTGGTAGAAGGATTGACTGAGTTTATTCCTGTTTCCTCAACCGGCCATTTGATTCTGGCCGGTCACCTCCTTCACTTTAAAGGAAGGGTGGCCGAAACCTTTGACATCGTCATTCAACTCGGGGCCATTCTGGCCGTGGTTATCCTCTATCGTCAAAGATTCATCGGTCTTCTGCCCCAAAAGGGTTGGTTGAATCGGTCTAAAGGAAACGCTGGGTTTAGCGGATTTCAAGGTTGTCTTTTGTTGGGGCTGACCACCCTTCCGGCCTTGATTATGGGTAAATCGGCCTATCCGTATATCAAAGGGTATCTTTTTAATCCCTCCAGTGTCGCCGTGGCCTTGGCCGTTGGGGCTTTGGGTATCCTGGCCGTCGAGAAATGGAGACCTGGAATAAAGGCCGATTCCCTGGATGCCGTCGGGTGGCTCCAAGCCCTGATCATCGGACTCTTTCAGTGTCTTTCCATGTGGCCCGGAATATCCAGGGCTGGGGCGACCATTATCGGCGGGCTTCTTAGCGGATTGGATCGAAAAACCGCGGCCGAGTATTCCTTCCTGGCAGCGGTGCCGGTTATGGTGGCCGCTACGGGATATGATTTATATAAAACCTGGTCACAATTCCAAGAGGGGGATCTTATTTTTCTGGGAATCGGGTTTGCGGTCTCCTTTGTCATAGCCTATTTCACTGTAGCCGCTTTTATTCGAATCCTGGGGCGATGGACCTTAAAACCATTCGCCTGGTACCGCATCGCCTTGGCCCCCCTTGTTCTCCTTTTTTGGCCGGATTAGATTCTTTTAATACAAAAATAAAATTTTTGGCACGGATTACACGGGTTACGCGGTCAACGGTCTTTTGTTCTTCAAGAAATCAGAAATCTGATTTCTTGAAGCCTGCCGTCCGCTTGCAGCGGAAGTTGGTCTCAAGAAAAGGGGAGCCCCTTTTCTTGAGAAATGAAATGGTTTATCCGTGTAAATCCGTGTGTCAGGGTTTGCCTGACCCGTGCCTAAATAAGTCTTTGATTGTTCTATTTTCATGTTCTGTGGTGATCTAAAGGGGCTGAGGGGTAGATGAGATACTTGTTAACGCCTGATCACATTTACAACAGGCCGGTAAAGGAAAAGATGATTTCGGATAAAACTGGTAGCCTTTTGAATGTCCTCATAGGAATTACAGACGTAAGTGACCACCAGATTTCTCCCCTGAGCAAATTCAATATGCTCTTTACCGGCGTAACAAAACGCGTTTTTATCAAACCGAGGATTTTGGGGGTCGACTTCGGGAATACTCTCGATCAAAGCTTCGGGATCGGTCCATGGGCCTTCAAGCCTGTCCGCCTCTTGATATAAGAGCTGCTTGCCGTTGTTGCCGGTGGACAGATAAACGGCGATCCATTTCTTTTCTTCATCATGGTATCTTACACTCAGCTCTGAAACGCCGGCACTGAGAACCATCTTTGCCTTTCCGGGATCGAGCCCTTTTTCCCATAGGCCCTCTTTGGTAAAATACTCAACGGCCTTGGCCGGTTCATCCAGGTTGTTTATGGGAATACGGGCCAGCATATTCCCGCTGATCACCGAGTCACCCGTTGTGGACGTATAAAACGGATAATAATAAACATGATCCTTGAAAACTACCGAAGTCGTCGCCAAGGCCATAATGTTTTGAGGGATTCCGGGTGTTAAATTGATGAAAGTGACGGTCCATTGGTTCGGATCTGGCGCCTTAAAATTACTAATCTTGGCTAATTTGTGACCTGCAACCTTAAATTGGAAAGGTCCCTTTAATTCCGGAACTGCCTCAATGACCAATAGAGGAACATATAAAATGTGATTAACCAGAAAGGGGTCTTGCGGCCACAGCCATTCATTTTCGCCAAACCACGATGTAAATTCGCCGTTTTTCTTTTTTATAAAATATTTAATGGCAAACTGGTCCTCGTCAGAACAGGTGGAAATAGCCAGGGTTGTCCCCAAGACAACGTTCATATCCATCCGGTCTTTTCGGTCCGGTTCGTTCGAAACAAAGGTATCTCCAAAAAGCCATAGGGTCCGCTCCTGGTCCAGTTTGATGGAGTAGGCCCCGTCGCCGCCGTACCAACCGTCTTTATCGGGAAAACTTGGGAGGCATTTGGCGGAAATGGAATTGGAATAACCGGTTGCCTCTAAAACCAGCGAAAGGGAAAAGAAAAAAATACTTAACAGCAACCAAGCAGGCCAAGTTGATTTTTTCGCTTTACCTCGGGGAATTTTGAACACCTTCAGATCCTCTCCATTTTAAATAGGTTTCCAATCCATCCAGTATAGTCAATCATAAAGGATAATACAAGATTGGCATATTCAGGGTTGACGAAGGAATCATAGGAGTATATTAACTAATAAAACCAAAGGAGGCCGTACGGATATTCATGATAGACTTGTCCAATAATTATCTGCCTGAAAAAATCAACCACATCCATCTGATGGGCATCTGCGGCACCGGGATGGGTTCCCTGGCCGGGATGCTTAAGGAGCAGGGATTTCACCTTACCGGTTCCGATCAAGCGGTTTATCCGCCCATGAGCACCTTCCTGGCCGGGTTGGGAATCGAGGTCAACCAAGGCTACGGTCCGGAAAACCTTAGGTCCCGTCCTGATCTGGTCATTGTCGGAAATGTGATTAATCAACTTAATCCCGAGGCCCAGGAACTCTTACGGCTTAATCTGCCTTTTCTTTCTCTTCCTCAGGCCCTGGCTCAATTTTTTTTGAACAACAAGGTCTCCATGGTGGTCACCGGCACTCACGGCAAGACCACGACGTCTTCTTTGTTGGCTTCGATTCTGGATCTGGCCGGCCTTTCACCTTCCTTTATGATCGGAGGGATATTAAGAGGATATGAACGGAATTATCAGCTTGGCAGCGGGCCTTATTTTGTCATTGAGGGGGATGAATATGATACGGCCTTTTTTGACAAAGGCCCCAAGTTTCTCCATTACCGGCCTCACTATGCGGTTCTGACCAGTGTCGAGTTCGACCATGCCGATATCTACCCGGATATAAAAACCATTCAACAGGCCTTTGCCCGATTCTTGTCCATTCTTCCTGAAGATGGATTATTGGCAGCCTATGGGGCCGATCCCCGGATTCAGGAAATCCTCCATCAGGCCCCCTGCCCGGTGGAAACGTATGGGAAGGAAAGCCATTGGGATTGGCACCTGGAAGATTTATTGACCCATGAAAACGGCAGCCGATTTAAGGTCTATCGCCGCAGTGAGTATTGGCATACCTTCGATTCTCCCTTGGCCGGAAAACACAATGCCCTGAATTTTCTTTCGCTGATCCCGATATTGCTCCATGCGGGATTGCGGGCTGAGGACATGGCTCGGGGATTATCGGGATTTCAAGGGATTCATCGCCGGCAGGAGATCCGGGGGGTCCGGGCCGGGGTCACCGTGATCGATGATTTTGCCCATCACCCCACAGCGGTTCGGGAAACCATTCGGGCCGTCAGATCCCAATATCCGGGCCGGCGATTAATGGCCGTCTTCGAACCGCGGACCAATACCAGCCGCCGCACTGTTTTTCAAAGGGAGTATGTTTCTTCCTTCGACGGGGCGGACCTGATCCTGATCCGGGAGGCCCCTGACCTGGAAAAGATACCGGAAGGGGAGCGGTTTTCCTCGGCCAGGCTGGTTGAAGATTTGAAGATTTCCGGAAAACAGGCCCGCTATTTCCCGGATACGGATGAAATTCTGAAATTCCTTTCGCCCCGGTTGAAAAGCGGCGACGTGGTATTAATCATGTCCAATGGCGGCTTTGATCGGATTCATGAAAGATTGCTGGAGAAGCTGGATTCAAAAATTTGATGAACTCGTAAAAAGTCCCCACGGCCGACACCCCGGCAAAAGCCGTAGTCCGGAAGTAGTTCATATTACTGGATTCCAGTTTTCGCCAAAATGAATGACAGAGAAGGCCCCCGACTTTTCACAAACTTGTCAATCCTGATGAATCAATCAGTGATTGGAAAAATTTTTTCTTGACAGGCCATCGTTTTCCCTTATAACTTTTAAACTTACATAAAACAGATAAAAAACCAAGAAGGAGGCAAGCCATGAACATTGATGACATCAAAACAATCGGGGTACTGGGCGGCGGTCTGATGGGGCAGGGGATCAGTCAGTCGGCTATCTTGGCGGGTTACAAGGTAATTTGTCGCGATCTGAAGGACGAAATAATTGCTAAGACCAAAGACAATGTCGCCAATGGCCGCTTCGGCTTGGCGGGTGGTGTCCAGCGGGGTAAATTGACCCAGGAACAGGCCGATCAGGCCCTGGCCCGTTTTACCGTATCCACCAAGGTTGAGGATTTGAAAGAAGTAGATTTTATGATCGAAGCCATCGGCGGCACCACCGGCGTCATGGAGGACAAGGGCGTGAAAATCAAGGTTTTCGGGGAAATGGATAAAGTAGTCAAGAAGGAGGCCATTTTCGCCAGCAATACCTCGTTCTTTACCATTGCCGATCTGGCAGCAGTAACCAATCGCAAGGACCGTTTCATCGGCATGCATTTCTTCAGCCCGGCCAATGTGATGAAAGGCTGTGAGGTTATCTGGACCGCGGATGTCATGCCCGAGGTGATCGAGATCACCATGGAACTGGGCCGGCGGTGGGGCAAGGTACCGGTGAAGGTCAAAGATATACCGGGGGACACTGGATTCATCGGTAACCGGGTTTACCGGGCCCTGAGGCTGGAAGCGAACAAGATTGTGGAAGAGGGCCTGGCCACTGCCGAGGATATCGATACCGTGATGACGACAGGGTTTAACTGGCCGGTCGGACCTCTGGGCATGGGACGCGGTGCGCGGGGCGGTTGGAAATAAAGTTACCAACATAAATACCATTCATCGAGATTAATAAGCAGGCTTTATTGAAGCCCCAACGGACATGAGGTATCAGGAAGGAGTATTATGACCCCTAAAATTATACCCGCTACTGCAGCTATGGCCAAAGCCAACGACATTGAGATCTGTTATGAAATGTTTGGTGATGCCAGTGCGCCGCCGTTGTTTTTAATCATGGGGCTCGGAGCGCAGATGATCGTTTGGGATGATTTATTCTGTACGCAACTGGCCGAGCGAGGTTTTCACGTGATCCGTTTTGATAACCGGGATGTCGGACTGACCACTAACTTCGACAACGCCGGCCTCCCGAGGATGAACCGTTTGATGGAAGCCCAGGCCAAGGGTGAAGCCATGGAAGTCCCGTATAAACTGGTCGATATGGCCGCTGATTCGGTGGGTCTTCTCGATACCCTCAAAATCAATTCTGCTCATATTGTCGGGGTTTCCATGGGAGGAATGATTGCCCAGACCATAGCTATCCATCACCCAAACCGGATAAGGACATTGACTTCGATCATGTCCAATACGGGGGAACAGGGGATCGGTCCTACCGATCCGGAAGTGCTAAAGGTTCTGTATACGCCGACACCGACTGATCGGGCGGGGTTCATTGAGAATTACGTGAAAACCAGAAAGTTGATCGGTGGGAAGGGGTTCCCAATCAATGAAGAACGAGAACGTGACGTGGCTGGGCGAATATTTGAACGGGGAGTAAACCCTGCCGGGGTGACCCGCCAGTTCGCCGCCATCATGGCCAGTGGAAGCAGGAATGAAGCCCTTAAATCCCTTAAGGTTCCGACTCTGGTTATCCACGGCGATGAAGATCCGCTGGTCCCGGTTGCCGGCGGGATAGCTACCGCCAAGGCGATTCCCGGAGCCAGGCTGTTGATTGTCAAAGGGATGGGGCATGGCCTGCCTGCGCCGGTATGGCCCCAGATCATTGAAGCCATTGCCGGGCATGCAGTTGTAGATTCTTAGAACCGGGATTATGGGAATTAATTCCTAAAATATGAAGCACGAAGCACGAAATCCGAAACAAATTGAAGCTCCCTGCACCAAGGTGCAGGGAATCTTCCAGGCAAGGAAAAGGTTTATTTGTTGTAGTTCGCTCGCTAACCCACGCAGCAAGCTGCGGGGAATGCGCTCGCTATTCCTGTTCAAATGACCAAAAGAAAAAGTTCAAAAATTTTGGATAGATTTTACATGAACGGTCAGGGAGCCCTGAAGGCCCCCTGACCTTACTTATAGGGTTTTTACTTCAACTGGTCGCGTGTAAAGCCTAGAATCTGCCGGCAGACAATCAGCATCTGGATCTGTCCGGTCCCTTCAAAGATGTCGTTGATCTTACAATCCCGCATCCATTTTTCAGCCAGCAACTCGCGTGAATATCCGAGAGGCCCGAGCAAAGCCACGCACCTCTGACAAATCAAAGTGGCTGCTCTACCGGCTTTGGATTTTCCCATGGAGGACTCCAGGCTATTTCTCAGGGCCTTGTCGAGCATAGCGGCTGATTGCCAGACCAGGAGCCTGGCTGCGTCAAGGTTGGCCTCCATATCCAGAATTTCTTTCTGAACGGCGCTCAAGGAATGAATACCCCGGTCGTAAGGAAAAGTGATCCCCGCTTCTTCCAGTTTTCCTTTGGTGAAGTCAAGAGCGGCCCGGGCCACCCCAAGGGCCATGGAGGCCACTATCGGTCTGGTGGCATCGAAGGTGGCAAAAGCACCCACCTGTCCGCCTTTGGCTGCTTTCACTTCCGGTGAACCGAGTATGTTATCAAAGGGGATGCGGCAATCCTCAAGAAGGATCGAGGCGGTATCCGAGGCCCTTATCCCCAGTTTATGTTCCAATTTTGTCAGGGTTATGCCCTTACGGAACTTTTCTACGACAAAACTTTTAATAGCCGCACGGCCCTTACTCTTGTCCACGGTGGCCCAGACAACGACGGCCTCGCAACGTTTGCCGGCGGTGACGAAGATCTTCTCCCCGTTTAATATCCATTCGTTGGTTGCCGTGTCGAGCTTGGCGGTTGTGGACACCGCGGCCGTATCGGATCCGAAACCGGGTTCGGTAATGGCCATGGCGCAGTATAGATGACCAAACCGTGCTTTTTGGTCCGGTGTGGCAACGGCCCCGATGGCGGCATTGCCCAGTCCCATGTTGGAGGCGGCCCCGCCCAACATGGGATCCCCTGAAGACTGTTCCTCATTTAAAACAACCATCGTCAAGAATCCGCCATCGTTCGGCCCCGGTTCGGCCATGATCTTGTTGGTGTTGGCAGAATCTTCTTTCATTCGATTGATTTCTTCCGGTTTAACTTCCTCATGTTCATGATCGTCATAATAACGTGAAATACTTTTTAAATATTCAGCACCCTCTCGGGCCGTCTTTTTGGCTTTTAACGTTTTGGGCGTAAATGAAAAATCTATCATGGTGTTCCTCCCCTATGTTCTTACAAAGCTTATGCTGAGAAAGGATCTTTCACAATGACATAAGCGGGTTGTTTTCTTTTGTTTAAGGAGCGCTACACTTGAGGAGCATTTCATTTGAGGACCGTTCGTCTTCGACGAACTTGAGGATAAAGGACGTTGCCTCTTCCCTCCAATCCCGCCATGGGCGGGAAGGTCCTTAAGCGGAGCGGTCCTCATTACCCGATGGCCAGACCTTCCATGGTGTCAAAGCCGCGACCGTTCCTGAACCACAACTCCACCGGATGTTCCCGGATATATCCGTGTCCGCCCAAGACCTGCACCCCGTAATCCGTGATCAGCATCGTCTTGTCCGCACAATACATCTTGGTCAGCCCCGCATCCCGTGTGGCATCCTCATTTCGGTCCAGTCGCCAGGCCGTCCGCCAGACCATCAAGCGCATCCCGGCCACTTCGATGGCCGACTCCCCCAGCATCCAGGCCACCGCCTGCCGGCTGGCTATCGGCTCCCCAAAGGCAAACCGCTCCTTGGCATACTTAATGGCATACTCGTTCGAGGCCCGCGATACCCCCACGGCCATGGCACACAGATTGGCCCGGGAGAGATTCAAAAGGCGCATAAATTGGATCCCTTTATTCCCCCCCAGCCGCCGGGTCATGGGGACCTCCACATCTTTAAAGGTCACCGGAAACAGGGGCAATGGTTTGAAGCCCATGTTCTTTTCCCGTTCCCCGATCGTTACCCCCGGCGTATTCCGGTCCACAATAACCGCCTCGATCGCCGCCGCCCCGGCCCCTTTGGCCGTCGCCGCATACACCAAAATCTGCTCCGCCTGGTCGGCCAAGGGCACCAGGCATTTGGCCCCGTTCAACACCATCACCTCTTTTTCCATCTCCACGGTCGTATGCAAATCGGTCGGTTCAAAGGTGATCCGCCGCTCCATCAGCGCCGCCGTGGCCGGGTAAAACTTCTCCCCGCAAAACTTCGGCAGCCATTCCTCTTTCTGCTCTTCCGTCCCAAACTCCAGGATCGGTACCGCCATCAGCAAGGGGGACAAGGCCCCAATGGCCAGACTGGCATCCCCCCAGGCCAGTTCTTCCACCATGATCGCCGCATTCAAAGCCGATCGGCCCATGTCATATCCCCCATATTTCTCGGGGATGATGTTCGGACAAAATCCCAGTTCCCAGACCTTTTCCAAAAGATCCGCCGGCAGCTTGTCTTCTTCATCGCAGTCCCGCGCGATCGGCCTTAACTCCTTCTCGGCAAACTTGCGCATCATGTCCTGTATCTGCTTTTGGTCTTCGTCTAATGTAAAATCAGCCATCGAACTTCCTCCTTAGTTATTTTTAAACGCTTCACGGTTAGTGTTCATAAAAACCCGGAAGAACCATCCGGCCTGATCAGCCATTAATGGGATACCCTGTGTGTTGTTCGGATATTTCCCGGATTACTTCCGAGCGCTCGTTCACTTTTTCTTTATTTTTACCATAGTTACCGTCCAAAAGTCAAGGTAAAAAACCGCTGCTGAAATGAATCGGCAGGATCCTTTTTGACAATTTTTCATTCTATTTCAATCTATTATTTTCTGACAAGGGAAAATTTTTCTTGACAGGTATCCACCTTCCCTTATAACTTAATTTTACATAGAGCAAGTTTCTAAAACCGGATTGATAAGAAAAAATCGGTTACCTCGAAACCTCTCGCGGAGCATAAAAATCAAAGTAAGGAGGAAACAAATGAACATTGACGACATCAAAACAATTGGAGTTCTCGGCGGTGGTGTAATGGGCCAGGGGATCAGCCAGTCGGCCATTCTGGCCGGATACAAAGTCATCTGCCGTGATCTGACAGAGGAACTGGCCGCCAAAGCCAAAGACAGCGTTGCTAACGGCCGCTTCGGCATAGCCGGCGGTGTCCAGCGTGGCAAGTTGACTCAGGAACAAGCCGACCAGGCCCTGGCCCTTTTGACCGTAACCAGCAAGGTGGAAGACCTGAAAAACGTTGACCTCCTGATCGAAGCCATCGGCGGCACCCCGGGTGTAATGGAAGACAAAGGAATGAAACTCAAGGTTTTCGGCGATATGGATAAGCTTGTAAAAAAAGAGGCCATTTTCGCCAGTAATACCTCGTTCTTCACTATCGCCGATCTGGCGGCGGCCACCACTCGCAAGGACCGGTTCATCGGTATGCACTTCTTCAGCCCGGCCAGTATCATGAAAGGCTGTGAGGTTATCTGGACGGCTGATATTCTTCCCGAGGTGATTGACCTTGTGATGGAGTTGGGCCGCAGGATGGGCAAGTTAACCGTTAAGGTCAAAGATATTCCGGGTGATACCGGCTTTGTCGGGAATCGTATCTACCGGGTTCTGACCCTGGAAGCGTTGAAAATCGTCCAGGAAGGTGTCGCCACCGGTGAAGACGTCGATAATGTAATGATGACCGGGTTTAACTGGCCGGCCGGACCTCTGGGTATGGGACGCGGTGCCCGAGGCGGTTGGAAGTAATAAAAACAGGGTTCAAGGATTCGAGGGTTCAAGGGTTCAAAGGTTATAATTTCCACGCCTTTCACTCTGCTCTGCGGTCCTTGAACCCTTGACCTCTTGAATCCTTTCTCATGTTTCTCTTTTTGGTTAGTTTTTTTTCTCCCTGATCAATACCCCCGCTGTTTATCCACTACGTTAATTAAAGGTTCCCCATTTTGGTACCGTTTCAGGTTTTCGAGAAATATCTCCATCACCCTATCAAAATAAAACGGGGTTGAGCCGGCATAATGACCGGTAATGATAACCTGTTCCATATCCCACAAGGGTGAATCCTCAGGCAGGGGTTCCGTCTCAAAGACATCCAGACCGGCCCCGGCGATCCAGCCTTCCTGAAGGGCCTTGATCAGGGCTTTTTCCTGGATAATGGATCCGCGGGCGATATTGATGATAGAGGCCGACTTCTTCATGCTCATCAGTTCCTTTTCCCCGATCATCCCTCTCGTCTCCGGGGTCATGGGCGCGGCTATGACGACCCAGTCGGACTGGCTGAGAATTTCCCCAATTCCTTCCGTGCCGTACATCTCGTCCACATAAGGGGAAGAGCGCTCCGGATTCCGGCGTATTGCCAAAACCCTCATATTCAATCCTTTGGCTTTTTCGGCCGTCTTTTCTCCTATCTTTCCGAGTCCGATCACCCCCAGAGTGGTTCCGTCGAGCTCGACCACCCGGCCCCGGCGTCTCCATTGGTGATCGCGTTGTTTTCGCAGACTGTAGGGAAAATCACGGGCCAGAGCCAGCATCATAGCCAGAATATGCTCGGCAATCGGTATGGCATGCACCCCCGAGGCATTGGTCAAGATAAAATCTTTTTCGATAAGGTCCGGAAAATTGAGTAACCAGTCCGTTCCGGCAAAGTCCTGCTGTACCCAACGCAGATTGGGCAGCTCACGGTAGCGGGCAAATGGAAGCCGTCCGAAGACCACAACGGCCTTCGATACAAATTCATGGGCCCGCTCTTCCCAATCCTTTTTGTCTTTAATGATAATCAATTCGGCATCGGGAGCAGCCTGTCTGATTCTCTCCAGTATTCGTTCGTTTAAGGTGGCGGCGTTGATGAACATACCATAAGGAAGAAGAATGGTGCTGATCCTGGGTTCTTTCATAAAAATCCTTTTATTGACATTTTTTAAGCTTCATTTCGAATACGGTTATGCGCATTCCTTAAAAACCAGGCTTGTTTTAAAACAAAGGATCTTTCATTCGCTAATCTTCCACACCCGAAATACTGGCCAATGGGTGACTCGCTCTTTCGACCTTTTTCACGGTCGGGGACACATATCCGGGCACCGGTTTGAGGGCTATGGCCTTGTCCTTGTCACAAGCCACGTAGCAAAGACCGCAGCCCACGCAACGAATGGCTTCAAAAGCCCGAGTCTTGGCTTTGGTATCCACAGTCCAGGCCCCCATGGGGCAGGCCCGGGCGCATTTGCCGCAATAGGAGCATTTGTCGGCATCCACCTCCGGCATGAAATGGGGCGGGGCCATATACCCCGGCGCATTGAATTCGCCGATGGTCCGCATCATCATGCAACAACATCCGCAACAGAAACAGCTCGTATTGGATCCGGCAATTTCAAAACCCATGGTTCAACTCACCAGACCACTGGCTTCGGCTTCGGTTTTTATTTCCAAGGCATCTTTGAGAGTTATCCGGCGCATATGTCCGGCTTCGCTTTCCCGTAACGCTAAGGGACCCATAGTGATGCAGTTTTCCATAGGTCGGCCGCAATACTGACCAATGATCTCCGCACCCATCCGGCACTGGCAAAGTCCCACGGCAAAATCATGATATTGGTCGAAAATCTCACCCAGCCGGTCCGAGGGCAAGGCCATAGGATTGTACTCGAGACTTTGGCCCACTGGCAAATAACGGATACCGGGCGAACGTTTCCCCAAGTGAAGGGTTGTAAAACCGGTATCGTAGAGAGGCACGAAGAGTTCGACGAATTTTTTATGCCAATCCGTCAGTGAATCCAGAGAGGTTCTCACCAAAATCGTTTCCCAGGCCCCCGGTATTAAGGGTTGAAGAAAATATTTCCTTTTTTCGCCCTTGCCGAATGCCAGTATGATACGTTTTTCATCGGCCAGTTTCATCGGCCAGTACATCCATAATGTGACCCACCTCTTCGGTGGTTCTGTGTTCGGCTTCAGCTATCTCCTTGGCTTTCTTGCCGGCCCTAGCCCCTTTCAGATGACGAACGATTCCAGCCTCTTCCTCGGTTAACAAGTGCTTCAGCACGGCCACATACTGGTCGCAGAGAGGAGGACCGCCGAATCTTGGTCCCCACATTTCGGCCACTTCCAAATAAACTTTGGGAAGATCGGGATAATCTTCCGGGGATCGTTCCCTGATGGCTACTGGACGGGGCTCGACCGGTCCGATTACCCCGTTTTTAACTTGGATAAGACGATTACCTTTGGTGTTGAGGTTTTTCATTCCAATTCTCCTGTAAGATTAAAAAAGTTGTAATTTAATAATTGGGTAAATCATAATGTCACCGTATATCGATAGCAAGAAAAAATATTTTCAAATTCATTTATTTAAATGAATTTTGGGGTCACCCATTAAAAGGCCAATGTAAAGAGAAAAAGGATCTCCGTATGAAAGAAAAAGTAATTTTTTTTGCAGTGCATGGACCTGATAGAACACCCCTCTCAATGCCTGGATGCAGAACTGGTACGGCCCGTGATAGAAATGGAGGCGCTGGTAAAAAAGTAAATTACCAAAAAGGAGGATTTGATGTTTTTATCTTATATACCGAACGAGTTTCTTATTTTTTTACCAGCGTCGCAAAATTCCAAACGACCCCATTTGTAACGTTTGTAACCAGGATTTTATTGGTAAGCATTCATAAGGTTTGTTTGAACAATGACCAGTTACACCGAAACAATGTGGCGTTGACCCGTGGCCCGCAGGTTGCGGGGCCGAAGGCCATGCAAGCAAGTGACATCGGTGTCCAATGGCCTGGTTAGTGACGCCTGCGGCGGCGCCAACGCTTGGTTAGAAACGGTTCTTCACAGCGCCGATCATAGCCATGCCATATTGCACAAAGTGCATGTCTCGATCCATCACCTCAAAGAAGAAGTGTTCTATCTCACGCAGTTTCTCTGAACTGTGGGTCCCTTCTAGGAAATGGTGGTATAGAGTTGCCTCTCGGAAGAGATACTCAGCAAAGAGCTTGGGATCAATCTCCTGATTGTTGAAGGGCTCGGCACACACCTCTTGAATTTCGAAACCAGTGGCTTCCAGAATTGGAGGTAGCATGCTTCCGGTTCTGATTTGAACTGAGTTTTTGTCGCAGAAAGAGCGTACAAGATCTACGAATGAGTTATATGCATCCTGCTCGGGTTCACAGACGCAGTAATCAGTATCGAGATCGAATATCCAAACGTAAGTCCCAGGCCTGACTCTACTGAGTATCTGTGGGAGTGAAATACTCGTATTGGGCATATGTAGGACGAAGTAGCGCATCAAAATGCCATCGGTTGTCCCCAGCATTGTTTGAACGCTCTCATCCAGCGCATCGGCTTGCGTCCAGTCTACGTTCGTTTCACTCCGAGATTTGGCCTCCTCGATCATATGAGCTTTGTCGTCAATGCCATGGAACTTGATCATTGGATGCCTCTGGGCAAGTTTCCGAAGAAAAAGGCCGTTTCCCGTACCTATATCCACGACATTTTGGCACTGAGCAAGCCCGTACTTGAGCATGAATTGTTGGTGACGGTCGAGAGAAAGCTCAACTTGTAGCTCGAGTTGGGCTCGAATGACGCTCTCCAACTCGATCCAGGGATTTTGAGTCATCTATTTGGTTCTTTCTAATGCGACGCAGGCAGGCGGCGCCAACAAGTTATTCAAAAGTTTTTCTGGATAACTTTACAAAACAGCGTATCCCCTTGGGGATATAAACGAAGGGCATTGGCCGTCGTGGAGCAGTCAATGGATTGCCAACCTATTTAAAATTCTTATAAACCATTATAAATGATAAATATTATCTTGCCAAATTATTTTTATTCCCTAAAACTTATCGTCGCGGGACGGTGAAAGAGGCCAAGAGTCGGCCTGACTTTTAGGAAAAAACCGGATTAATGATAACGATAATTTGAGTTGACACGCTCATGTTATCGCGAAAAGATGAGCGCATTATTACCAATAATAAACAGGATAGGATTGAATCTATTCGCTCCTGTTTCGTAGAACCTTCAACGGATTTAAGAAATCAAGAAAGGAGAAAAAAATGAATCAGGTTACGGAAAATGTTTTTGTGGAAACCGGATATCGAGGGTGTAATCCGGGTTTTGTGAAGACATCGGAGGGGGTGGTGATGATCGATACCCCCCAGATACCTAAAGATGCCCTGGCCTACCGGGAGATCGTCCAAAAACACGGCAAAGTGATTTATCTGATCAACACCGAACCGCACGGCGATCATTTTACGGGTAATTTCTTTTTCGATGCCCTTTGTGTTGCCCATCAAGGAACCAGGGAAGCGATAAGCCAGGCCTCGCTGGAAGCCCTTAAAGAAAGAATAAAATTGCTGGATCCCGGCTTTGAACCCCATCTGGAAACCTACCGGATAAAATTACCGACCATCACCTTCAATCAATCGATGCGGTTATATGTGGGTAAGCAGACCTTCGAATTGATCCATCTTCCCGGCCATACGGCCAGTGAGACGGCTGTATTTGTTCCGGAGGAAAGAATCGTTTTCACCGGCGACAATATCTTTAATCGGGTGCAGGTCTTCCTTCATGAGGCCTTGCCCAAGGAATGGCTTGAGTCTTTGGAGTTCCTTAAAAAACTCGATGTAGATCATTATCTCCCCGGCCATGGAGAGGTCTGCGCCAGGGCTTATTTAGATGAACAGGCAGCCTTCATCAGAGATTGGGTTTCTTCTATCCAGGAAGCGGTTAAAAAAGGGTGGACCCTGCTGGAGGCCCAGGAGCGTATCTCCTTTCTGGATCGTTATCCCATGGGCGCCGGCATGGAGGCCTTCGGCAAAGAACTGCAAAAGATGAACGTGGCCCGTCTGTATGCCCTGGCCGCGGATGGACGACTATAAAACAAAATGAGAGTTCGGGGTTCTGGGTTCGGAGTACCCCCTTTTCATACTTTACTGGTATCTATTGGGTCCATCCCGTTTATCAGGCCAGAAATAACACACCAAACGACCAGATAGGGACCTGAGGATTTATTTCGAAAATAAAGTTCGGAGGAGGGGGGTAGACTAAAAGTAAAAAAGAGAAAAAGAAAGGGCGGGTTTTATCCCGCCCTTTCTTTGATCAAACCCGAAGACTTGAGGCCAGAACCTGTTTGAATGTCCTGCCTATTTACCCTTCAGCAAAGACTCCGGCATGGTCCAGGGTGGTTTCAGCGGCTGGTTGTAATCCGGATGATCCGTGGGGATTCCCAGGCTACGCTTGGCCGCGGCCTTGAAGCGTTCCCAGTCGGCCATCTGATATACCACCATCCGCTGTGTGGCTAACGACCCTTCGGCATGGATGGTGAGAACGCCGCCAAAGGTGGAGCCCATTCGAATAACCGCATTAATGGCCTTGATTCTATCTTCAGACGAGAATCGGGCGTCCCCCTGCAGATATTTATCCATATAGGCCTTCACGGTGGGGTTTTCATAATCCTTCATCGAAGGCATCGTGGCGGCAATACCACCGGTAATATCCTGGACATACTTCATGGCTTCGTGCCACTGGGAAGCGAAAAAGAACTTGGCACAGTTGGTATAGACCGGATTCGGAAGGGCAAAGCCGGTTTCCGGGTCGACCACCGGGGCGAGTGCTGCGGCTTTTCCAAGGGCCTCGGTGATATCGGCATACATGGCCAGCCAGGCCAGCATATCCTGGATACGGGTTGCATGGGTTAATCCATTGTATTCGGCCATCAACATGGCTATCCCGGCAACATTCTGTAATTGGACGTGTTTGTACGTAGCGGCGGTGAGACGATGGTAACGGGCGAAAGAGGTGGCGTATACCCTTGAAAACTGCCATTCGCCGGCCAGAAACACCCTTTCCCAGGGAACAAATACGTTATCAAAGATAATCATGGGATGACCGCCGTTGTCCGTCCCGGCACTGGCCAGAAAGCTCACTCCCTTGGCGCCGCAAGGGACCGCGCAGGACACGGCGTAATCTTTACCCCCTTCGTTATGATTACGGGAGGGGAGGACGATCAATTCATTGGAGAGAATCGAGTCGCTGATATGCAGCTTGCAACCGACGATGGTGATACCTTCTTTGTTTCGGTCGACAATCCGCACATAAAAGTCTTTATGGGCCTGTTTCGGGTCTTCGGCATGCAGCCTCCTGTTGCCTTTGGGGTCACTGACCGCAGCACAAAGGCCCGGGTCGTTTTTCTTGCACCAGGCCCGATAGGCCTTCATGTTTTCGGCATAATGGGTGCCCATGGCCGCATCAATTTTATCACAGGCATAGGCCACGCCGTTCAAACTGTCGATACCCGTAAGCCGGGAACCGCCAATGCGGTTACGGCTTAAGGTCTGAACGATTTCCCTTCGCCTTTGCAGATCCTCGCCCGTTTTAGGCACTTTAAAGGAGAAGGAGACCTCCTCGCCGTCCTCTATCATGTTGAACAGGGCCCGATGCTCCGGCTGGTTGGAAATCCAGAACTCGGAAGCCGAGCGCTCAACGGCTTCTTTGTATCGGGTCGGGACGTCTTTTATCAGTTCGCCGTCCTGATAGACCACTCTTCCGTCTCTTAAACTCTGAACATACTGTTCCGGTGTCTTAATCATTATTTTTCCTTTCTATGTTAAGATAACTTTTTTCTATAGATCAACTTGTCTGTAAGCTAACACCATCTGTTGTCGTCCGGGAACGCTTTTCCCTCTATTTTTCAAGGAATTTCCCTTAAGTAGACTTAAATCACCCCCTTCAGTTTTTGCCGCCTTATCGGTGTTCGGCAAACAATTCAAAAATTTTACTACGGAAAGTATTTTAAATCAAGATATTTTCAATTTGAAATAATAAGTAAAAATTTTTAAGGTTCTTCTCGCAAGGTACACCCCAGTTTTTTAAGCAACCGGCCCAGATCCTGCTGTTCCTCTTCTGTTAATACAGCGGCCAATTGGGTCAGATACCCGGCATGTTTGCTGAAAGATTCATCGAATATCTTTTTCCCCTTTGGGGTGAATCGAACCATTATAGCCCTGCGATCGTCATTACTGGGGACGCGCTCTACCAAGCCTTCTTTTTCCAAATTGTCTACAACGACCGTCATATTTCCGCCGCTCACCAGCATTTTTCTGCAAAGTTCTCCCATGAGCAGGGGACCCTGGTGTCCCAGACATTCAATAACCGCGTATTGGGCGGCAGTGATGCCGAAATTTTTTAAATGTTCGGCATTTTTTCTTTGAAAGGTTGCATAAGCCCTCATTAGTTTCACCCACATACTAAGAGCCGTATCGATTTTTTTTCCATATTGGATCGTATTTTTCATAGGTCGGGACCTTATCAGGCTTTCATGCCAGGCAGGTTTAGGGAGGCGGTATTGCCGCCGTCCACCGGAAGGGCCTGGCCGGTGATATAACTGGCTTCATCACTGGCCAGGAAAAGAATGGTGTAGGCCACTTCTTCAGGATGACCATATCGCCTCAATTCGCAGCGGTATCCCATTTTATCCATTTTTCCTGCTGCGCGGGCATAGTCAAAGACCCTTCGGGTCATTCCCGTTTCAATCAGACCGGGACAAACGGCATTCACCCGTACCCCGAATCCCCCCAGGTCACAAGCCGAGGTTTGGGTAAAATTAATCAAGGCCGCCTTGCTGGCACTATAGGCGTTGCCCCCGGCACCCGCGCGAATTCCGGCTACCGAAGCCGTATTGACGATAGCGCCGCTTTTTCTGGCCATCATAGACGCGGCCGCATGTTTGGATGCAAAGACCGCCCCCATTACATTGACTCCATACACATTCTTCCAGGTGTCTTCACTCTCATTTTCCAATTTAGCCAGATCTCCGCCGGTGCCGGCGTTATTGCAAAGGATATCGATCTGGGAATAGGTAGTCAGGGCCAGATCGATCAGGGCTTTGACTTCCTGCTCAACCGATACATCGGTCTTTTGCCCTGTAACCGCTCCGCCTTTTTTTTTAACCAACTCCATGGTTTCTTTTAATCCTTCTTCATGGATATCGGCCAGGACCAGCTTGGCCCCTTCAGAGGCAAAAAGAATGGCCGTTGCCCGGCCGATACCATTGGCGGCTCCGGTAATAACAGCCACCTTTCCATCCAATCTTCCCTTTTTTCCCATAGACGTCCCCTTTGATTTTACCGTCAGGTCGGTACCGGCTATTCTAAAGAAGTGGCCGTACCCACCATGGCACCGCCGTCTATGATAATGGTTTCCCCGGTTATGAATCTTGAGGCATCCGAGGCCAGATAGAGGACTGCCCCGGCCACATCATCGGGTTGTCCAAGGAAACCGACCGGGGTACGTTTAGCCGCGGCGGCTCCGACGGCCGGATCTTTCCAAAGGGCCTCACTAAGGCGTGTCTCGATTACTCCCGGGGCAATGGCATTAACCCGGATACCGAACTGACCCCATTCCCTGGCCATACACTGGGTCAGCATGATCAGGCCGGCCTTGGTAACACAATAGATACTCAAGGAACTGGCTCTAAACCCGGCAACCGAGGCCGTGTTGATTATATTTCCTCCACCTTTTTCCTTCATGATTCTGGCCACCAGTTGACTTAGCATAAAAGGCCCCTTCAAATTGACATTCATGGTCGTATCCCAGGCCCACTCTTCTGCATCCAGAAGAGTTCCAGGGTAGGGGTTGGTGCCGGCGTTGTTAAATAAAATATCAATACGGCCGAACTCTTTGACCACCTGGTCGACCAGCCTTTTCTGGTCGTCGGACTTGGCCACATGAGCGGCAATGGCCAGTGCTTTTCTGTTTTTGGCTTTAATCTCTGCGGCTACGCCGTCGAGATCGGCCTGCTTCCGACTGCTGACGACTACATCAGCGCCGGCCTCGGCAAAGGCCAGGGCACAGGCCTTACCGATTCCACGGCTCCCACCGGTGATGAGAGCCACCTTTCCGGATAACGAAAATCTGCTCTTGTCCATATTTTTTCTCCCTATTTATAAGATTATCAGGAATAGATTAAAATTAATTTCATTCGATTACAACCATTTTTCGGTCATGAGACCAAATTTATTTTAACCGGACGGTGCTACATCTTTCCGACTTTTTCGGCCCTGGAAACAAATTCATCGATCCTTTTTCGAATAGCGATCTTATCGTATTTGCCGACACTCGTTTTGGGTATTTCATCACAGAAGACGATATAGTCAGGCAGCATCCATTTGGCGAGTTTTCCTGTTTCCACCCCTGCGGTCTCCAGATATTTAAGGAGATCCTTCTCGGTTTTACCCGAATTAGGCAGGCAACGGGCCAGACACATGGGCCGTTCTCCCCATTTCTCGTCGGGAACACCAACATAGGTGGCTTCCAACACAAAGTCGGCATTACAAGTCAGGTTCTCCAGGAGCACAGTGGGTACCATCTCAGCTCCGCTTCGGATGACATCCGTTATCCGGTCGACAATGATGATGTAGCCGTCTTGATCCACTTTGGCCGCATCGCCGGTATGAAACCAGCCGTCACGCCAGGCAGTGGTTGTCCTCTCCGGATCTTTGAAGTATTTCTCCATAATCCAGTGACCTCTTAATACGATCTCGCCGATGGTCTCGTTGTCATGCGGTACCGGCTTGCCGTCCTCGCCTATAACTTTGGCGTCGATGGCCGCCGGATTGGCCAATCCGGTCTTGACCCTGACCTGATCCAGTTGTTCTTTCGGCCAATCCACCATGTTACGCTTGATAGTCGCACCGATAACGCCGGCCAGGGTCTCCGTCATCCCGTAACCGGAGCCGACGGTGAATTGGGGGAATATTTTCTCGGCCTTGGCCTTCAGCCCCAGAGGTAAGGCGGCTCCACCGGTTCCTACGGTAATCAAACTGCTTAAATCATATTTGTGAAAATCCGGGTACTCAATAAGCATAGCCAGCATCGTCGGCACCATAGAGGTGGCGTTTACTTTTTCTGTTTGTACCAGTTCACAGAAGTTCTCAGGGGTGAACCGGCCGGGAAAGACTATTTTGGAAGCCATATAGACATAGGCGAAAGGTGCCTGCCAGGCATGAATATGAAACAGCGGGACATTGATCAAAACCGCTAAGGTGTTGGGGTTCGGTGGATCGTTCGGCAGTGTCGGAAGTAAAAAACGATTGCCCGTCGTGTATAAGGTCTGTAAAAAAAGCTGTCGATGGGTGAAAAGGGCTCCCTTGGGCAAGCCTGTTGTCCCTGTGGTATAGTAAAGGACGGAATAGGTGTCTTCGTTAAAATCGGGCCAGTCAAAGGTCGGTGGTTGTTCCTTCAATAGTTCCTCGTATTCATAGAGCGGCTCTATCCTGGTTTTGGGCTTGCCCGGCTTATCGGAAACATAGATGAATTTTTGAACGGTGGTTTTTACCCGGTCGTAGAGCGCTTCAACCAAGGGCAGGATGGCATCATCAAAGAACAGAATTTTGTCTTCGGAATGGGTTATGGTGTAGGCCATATGATCCAGAGAAAGCCGGATGTTGATCGGATGAGACACCGCTCCGGTGCAGGTGGTGGCATAGATGGTTTCCAGGTGCCAGTGGTGGTTAAGCGACATGGTCGCTATCCGGTCGCCGGGCTGGCCGGGCTTTCCGGGATTTACCCCCAGACTTTTCAAGGCATGGGCCAGACGGCAGGTTCGCTCATGCCACTGCCGCCAGGTGAATCGGAAATACTTGCCGGCATCATTTCTATAAACCACGCCGATTTCATCCGGATATAAGGACAATGGTCTCATGAAGCAATTTTTAAGCAGTAACGGGTAATGGGTGCTGTACTCAGGATAGGAAATTTCCTCTGTCATTGCATAAATCCCCTTTCTTAATTTGGTTTTATTTTTTGTCGAAAACCTTGATACCGAGTTCGTAGGCTCCGGTGACCTCGGTCAATGATTCCAACAACCGGCCGGAGGCTGCCAGGGCATCAGCACGAATCAGACTGCGGGCCGGTTCAGCATTCCCACCGGCAGGCTGGGCCAGGATCGTAAGATCGGCCAGAAGACATCTTTCCGCTGCTCGGTTTAATCCCAGGTAAGGAAGTCCATCATACCACAACAAACGTTCCTCCAGTGTGGTAAAGGGGGTGCGGTGGAGACTCATATCGGCCATGAGCCGACCGAGCTCTTTGGCCCGCTCAAGTGCTGCCGGGAAGTTGAACCGGGTGACCGGTAAAGGTTCGATGGCACGCATCTGCATCACCTGAAAGAAATGATACACCGGACGAAGGCCCGAGATGAGACCGTTGCCCGTTCCTCCCGCAATACTGAGACCAAAGGCCGGTAATCCTCTGAGAGGTGCCGAACGGGCGAAGACGCGGAACATTTTCAAGATAAAATATTTAACCATTCCACTGGTATCCCACCAGTAGACCGGAGTTCCCAAGATTACGGCGGCGCAATTTAATATTTTTTGACTCAGGAACTTAAAGGCTTCATCTTCATAATTGCATTCAAGATTAGTTACACAGGTCCAAGGCAGGCAATCCCGGCAGGCGGCAACCACATATTCGCTCATTTGGATCAATTCAACAGCCGACCCGGCCCGGGTTGCCCCCTCCAGGGCGGCTGTCACCAACTCGTTTGTTCGTCCTTTCGGATTCGGGCTGCCGACCAACCCTAAGACCTTATTATTGGTTTCCATCGGTTAATCCATCCTTATATTGATATTTTTTCTATCAAGCTCAATTCTTTCTTTTGGATTGGGGCTTCAGTCTTGGCAGGACGGAACGAGTATAAGATAGGTAGGGAAAAAGGGTCAAGGGGAAAAAAAGAAAAATAAAAAGTAAAAATTTTTAAATAAAGAGGGATATTGTGCGACCAATAACTTAAAAAGTTAAAAAGATGACTAAGAAATTGTTGGTGGGCCGTGCAGGGCTCGAACCTGCGACCTACTGATTAAGAGTCAGTTGCTCTACCTGTTGAGCTAACGGCCCCCACAAAGTTTGTTATCTAACATAACTTATTTGCGATGACAAGGAGAAAAACCGTCGAGGTGAAAAAGCTGCCGGAAAAAACGATCAACCGGGTTTTTTTTCATTGATTTGAGTTAGATAGTCGAAAATTCTTTCCATTCGGGTTTTGGGTATCCCACCGAAAGCAGCCTCCAAATCTTCCCGGGAAAAATTCTCACCCAAAAAGGAATCCACCGGGATCCTTTCTTCCCAACAGCCCATTAAATTTCGACAGGGCAGGGAAGACTGGGACCGGCGGCAGTAGTTGAAGGTCAGCATCATCCCTAATTGGGGACAGTAGATTTCCAGATGGTCGAAGGATTCAATCATAGGTTAAGGTTTATCCGTAGAGAAGAATGACTCGGTGAGGGGGAAACGCGGAGACACGGAGATACGAAGACGCGGAGAAAACCCAATCGTTTTTTTGTTTCTCCGTGTCCTTGATTCACCGTGTCCCCGTGTCTCTCCCTCATCCTATCGGACTGTCTTATATTACAACTTTGGCTTAGGAAAATTCGCCAGGGCCTTTAATGACTTTTGGATCTCTTCGTCGGGCAGTTCGAAGTCGGTCAGTTTCCCTTCGAAATAGGCATTATAGGCCATCATATCCACCAGACCATGCCCGCTCCAGTTGACCAGGATGGTCTTGGCCTTGCCCTCTTCCTTGCATTTTTTGGCTTCGGAGATAACCACGGCCAAGGCATGATTGGTTTCCGGGGCCGGGATATGCCCTTCGGTCCTGGCCCAGGTTACCCCGGCGGCGAAGGTTTCCAGTTGGTGGACGGCCCGCGGTTCGATCAACTTATCCAGGATTAATTGGCAGACAATGGGGGCCATTCCATGATAGCGGAGACCGCCGGCATGAATGGGCGCAGGCATAAAGGTATGACCCAGACTATACATGGGCAATAAAGGGGTCATTTGCACCGTATCCCCAAAATCATAAACAAAAGGCCCTTTGGTCATGGTCGGGCAGGAGGCCGGTTCAACGGCGATGACCTCGATCTTTTTCCCGGCAATCTTATCCCGAACGAACGGCAGGGCCAGTCCGGCGAAGTTGCTCCCGCCGCCGGCACAGCCGATGACGATGTCGGGATATTCCCCGATTTTTTGGAGTTGTTTTTGGGCTTCCTGGCCAATGATGGTTTGGTGGAGGAGGACATGATTCAGGACGCTGCCCAGGGAATATTTGCTGTTCGGGGTGGTCACCGCGTCTTCTATAGCCTCGCTGATGGCAATCCCCAGACTTCCCGGTGAGTTGGGGTCCTGTTCCAGTATGGTCCTGCCTGCTTTGGTATCCGGACTGGGACTGGGGATACAAGTGGCCCCCCAGGTATTCATCATCAGCCGTCTGTAGGGTTTTTGGTCATAACTGATCCGGACCATATAGACCTTGATTTCCAGACCGAAGAGGGCCCCGGCAAAAGCCAGGGCACTGCCCCATTGCCCGGCCCCGGTTTCCGTGGCTATCCGTTTGGTGCCGGAAATTTTGTTATAATAGGCCGAGGGCACGGCGGTATTGGGTTTGTGACTGCCGGCCGGGCTGATCCCTTCATTTTTAAAATAAATCTTCGCCGGGGTCTGTAAAAACTCTTCCAGGGCATAGGCCCTGACCAGGGGGGAAGGCCGCCAGATCAAATATTTTTCCAGAACCGGTTCCGGAATATCGATAAAGCGTTGTTGACTGACTTCCTGTTCAATCAGGGGCATGGGAAAGATCGGGGCCAGGTCGTCAGGACCGACCGGTTGGTGGGTACCGGGGTGCAGGGGAGGCTGCATCGGGGTCGGCATGTCGGCTAAAATGTTATACCACTGGCGGGGCATTTCGTCTTCCGTCAAAAGGATTTTTTTGGGTACCATGGTTCCTCCTTTTCCTTAAAAGTAGTATTTATTGGTTGCACTAATTTATATTTTAGTTGAAAATGAAATCATTAGGACAGAATTTGAGACCTGCTGAGTAATTGTCGGGTTTCACTATATAAAGGTCTCCTAAAACTGTCAATCAAAATTCTGAGATGAAAAAAGACCCCTTTACTTTAAAGAGCATTGTCCGGGAACTATGGACCGGAGGAAATTCCGTCATTGATCCTTCGATCCCGGCCGTTATTGAGGCCTGGAGCCGGGTGGTCCCTGAATCGTTGCGTCCGGGAGTCTGCCTGGAAGGGATCCGGGAAGGGACACTCTACCTTTTGGTTTCCAATCCGGTAGTCGGACAACAGTTACAGTTCCTAAAGGAGTCCATCCGGGAAAAAATGAATTCTATTTTAGGAGAGCCGGTGGTTAAAAATATCCGGATTAAGTCCGGATCTTTCCCAACGATGGGTCTTTAAGAATCTGAAATTGAGGGCTGTAAACCCCGGTCTCCTGGTAGATCGTTAAAGGAGGAAGGATCTTGAGTTCTTCCCGGCCTTGATAAACGGCCTCCATTAATACCCATTCCGCTTCTTTATCTTGAAAGGAATGAACCAGCCGGATTTTCTTGGGTTCCAAACGGTGTTGTCTGGAGAGGGCCAGAAGAGACACCAGTCTCCAGGCCGGGTAAATAACAAACCATTTCCCCCCAACTTTTAATCCGTGGGCTACGGCTTTAAGCAGCTTAGGCAAGGTGAGCCGAATTTCATGGCGGGCCAGGGCTTTCTGTGAATCGGGGTTGATTCGGCCCCGGTGTAAAGGACGATAGGGCGGATTGGAAACGACGGCATCAAACCCCCCTTTTTTGATGAACCCCGGGAGTTGACAGAGGTCTCCTTGAATGACGGAAATTCGATCCTGAAATTGATTGAGAATAATATTTCGCCGGACCAGATCAACGAATTCACCGGCCAGTTCCAGGGCTATGACCCGAGACAGAGGATAGTCCCTGGCCAGGAGAAGGGCCAGGATTCCACTGCCGGTTCCCAGATCCAATATCCGAGATCGGTTTTTTACCTGAATAAATTCGTAAAGAATTAAAGAGTCAATGGAAAAACGATAACCGGTTTTTTTTTGGATAATCCGAACGGCCCCTTTTCCCCAGGAATCAAGGGTTTCATCGGCTCTCACCAAAACCGGGTTCTCAGCGGGGGATGGATTCATTCAAATTCAAGGAGTTCATTAACAGGCCGGTCAGGGTTTTAGGATAAAAATAAGTGGATTTTCTGGGCATAATCAGGGAGGCCTCGGCAATCTGACGGACCTGTTCGATCGGGGTTGGGTTTAAGAAAAACCCCATTTGACTCTGCCCCTTTTCCACCAACTCCAGGGTCTCAAGACTATCATGCCGATACTCAATCATATTTTCCTGATCTAATTCTTCCGGTCGGATACCCAGGATATTTTGAAAAATGAGACGGCTTAAAATCATGACATCCAGTTTACGTAATAAAGGATGCAGGCCTTCCCCCCAGTCACCATTCAGACTGTCTTTTTTCAGGGTTAGAAGATAGAGCCAGGGCTTTTGGACCATGAAAAGACCGAAGGTATGCGATTCTTGGCCTTTCTTTTCGAGCCGGGACAAGAATTTCCGGGTATTCTGCTTTTTCATTTCGGGATTGAAGGGAATTTTTTCAATGATAAAATCCCTGTCCAGCTTTTTTTCCAGCAAGGAAGGGTCGAATGCAGAAATAGGGTTCAAGGCCCGATGGACCGGAAAGACGGTTAAACCGGGATCTTCCATTGGGCAAAGGAACATCAGCGTATAATTAAAAGGCGCGGTTATTCCCGACTCGAGATGCGTTTTCAACATATCCGACTGGTAAGCCAAACTGGTTTCATAACGATGATGTCCGTCGGCGATAAATACGGTCTTATCTAAAAAACTTTCTTGAATTTTTTTTAAGGCCGAAGGAAGGGTAATCCTCCAAAGCTGATGGCGGATGGATTCCTGATCCTCAAAGTCAATAAAGGGTTCGTTTGGGGCTTGACCAGAAATAAGCGAGATGATCTTGTCTGCCGGGTCGAGATAAAAAGAAAAAATAGGACAAAACTGCATTTGACAATGCTGGAAGAGTTGATAACGATCGCGTTTGAAAGAAGAAAAAGTCTTTTCATGAGGCCGGACTTTGCCGGAATCAAAGGATTCGAGCCCGAGCAGGGAGATAAAACCCGTGCGGATACGGACTCCTTGTCCGGGAGTTTGAAAGTGAATCTTATAAAGATAGATAGCCGGTTCCTGATCTTGGATCAGGATTTGTTCTCTTTCCCATTGCTTCAGCATCCGGGCGGCCCGGATGTATCGATTGTCTTCAGAAGTATCATTGGGGAAGTTTTTCCCGAAATCCAACCGAATGATGTTGTAAGGGTGTAACTGGTAATAACGTTCCTGTTCCTCGGGGTTGATAACATCATAGGGTGGGGTGACCACCCTGGAAAGTTGGTTGATGACCCGATCATTGAAAATAATCCCCCGAAATGGGGCGATATGTGCCACCGTGCCTGTCGTTCCTTTCTATTCTATTGGGGGAAAATATTAAATTTTTAATAGCACGTTCTTGCCGGACGGTAAAGTAAATTAATAATCCAAAAAGATTAAAGAAGAAATTATAGCGGAGAATTTGGGGATGCGGACACTTGGTAGGTCCGCAAGTCCGGATGGTTTAGCGTATCCAGTATGCCCAAAGACCCCTTTTGAACCCTATAAAGGGGGCTTTGGGCATATCAGTCTATCAGTCTATAAGTGCTCTTTCTAAAAAACTTTAAGCCTTAGGTCTTCTTGTCAGGCAGGGTTGACTACTTTTTTTTGGGAAGGGGTTTACTTTTTTTCCCTTTTAAGTATAATTTCAATGCCTCATCGACTACCTCTTTTATCCCCTTCTTCTCCCAATAGGTAATGGATTTTATCTTTCCATGATTGATTTCCCGAATCATGACGGTAGTCCGGATCCATTTTTCTGGGGATTTTTGAGGTCCTTTTCCTTTGGCTTTTCTGGAAATGGCAACTCCGATTTTTTTCGTTGCCGTTCTTTTTCGGATGACCATGGTCTTTGCTCCCTTTAATAAAAATTGGATCGGTTATTGGGTACCCTTCCTTGACTCCCCTTTGTGCCGTCTGTATTTAAGGGAGAAAACCTATTTTTTGGGAGGAACAACGGCATCTTTAAAAGCTTTGGCAATCCTCATTTTTGTTACGGTTTTAGCTGGAATTTTGATCGGTTCACCGGTTTGAGGATTTCTCCCTGTTCGTGCTTTCCTTTTGGAGAGAACAATCTTGCCGATACCCGGCATGGTAAAAGACCCTGTTTTTTTGGTTTCGGCAACCGCCAGCCGGGCCAACTCATCCAGGATCTCCTTTGAAGAATTTTTGGTCATCATAAACTTTTCCGCCATGAGAGAAACCAATTGTGTTTTTGTGAGGGGTTTTTTGGTAGCCATAGACATTCTCCTCCTTTAATTTTTTTTATTCTTGTTATATAAAGTAAAAAATAGGAAGGGTCAAGCGAAAAAGACAAAAAAGACCTAAAAAAATACGCTCAGGCCCATTTTTGATACCGGTAATGCCCATCGAATCATTGGAACCCCTGATACGATCTGTAATCCGTCAAGTTTTTTGACAGGAAGGACAATAATGCGTACCGCGACCGGCCACTTTTATCTTTTCAATCGGTGAACGGCAAAAAGGACAGGGCTGTCCGGTCCGACCGTAAACTTGATGATAGCTTTGAAATCCTCCTGGGGTCCCATCCGGTCTTCGATAATCCCTCAGGGTGGATCCTTGTTGTAGAATAGCCTGGGACAAAATTTTTTTAATAATCCGATAAAGGGTCTTGATCCGGGTTAAAGATAAGGTGTTGGCTTTGGTCAAGGGATGTATTTGAGCTTGAAATAAGGATTCGTCCACATAAATATTTCCTAATCCGCTGATCAAAGATTGGTCGAGAAGGAGGGATTTAAGGGTCTTTTTTTGGGGGAGGACTATCTTGGCGAATTGATCGCCTGTTATTTCAAAAGGGTCGGGACCCAGACGGCAGATATACGGGGCCGATTCTTCGGGTTGAACTTGGATCAAATCAAAAAAGCCGAACTTTCTAACGTCCCGATAGCGCATTTGTTCATTTAAAGGATAAAAATAGAAAATCACCTGGGTGTGCCGGTCGATAGGGGTTGATTTGGGTTCAATGAAAACCTGGCCGGTCATTTTGAGATGGAGGATCAGGGTCCAATCGGGATCAAGGTCGATGAGGATCAACTTGCCTTTACGCCGAATTTTTCGTATGATGGTCCCGGCTAAGGTTTGCATAAAAACCTTTTTGGAACATCGAAGAATTTTGGGATTGAGGACCTGAACGGATTGAATCTTTTGGCCGATCAGGCTTAAATGAAGACGGCGTACAATGGTTTCAACTTCAGGCAGTTCGGGCATAGATTTCGTTCAGGGTTCGGAGTTCGGGGTTCGGAGTTGGTCAGGCCCTGGACGATAACGCCCGATGAACCATTTGAGTTGCCGGCAGACCCCGCGGATCATACGGACTTCATTGGAATAGAGGCCTATCCGGGAAAAAAAGCGGCGAAGGCTCATCATCCAGAGTTCGGGATTTTGTTTATCCAAAAAATCCATCATCTGGAGAGCTTCCGAAAGGTGCCGGTACATGCCTTCGAGCTCAAAAGAAGAAGCCAATGGAATTGCGGGTTGCGGATTGCGGATTTCGGAATTGGAAAAATCGAAGGACGAAGGACGAGGGACGAGGGATGCGGGCTCGACAGTTTCGGGTGACCGGAGGGTGGATTTTTCTTCATTCGGCAATCCGCAATCCGCAATCCGAAATGGAGGAGTTTGGTGGGCCAGAAAAATTTCATAACTCAGGATCAAAACGGCTTGGGCCAGATTAAGGGAACTGGCCGAGACCGTGGGGATGTGGACGGTACAATGGCAGAATCGCAATTCTTCGTTGCTGAGACCCCGGTTTTCAGGGCCGAAGAGAACAGCAATACGGTTCTGACGATCCAGGGATTGAATTTTCCGGGCTGCTTGTGAGGGGCCGATGATCTCTTTCCTCTGGCCTCCCAAACGGGCCGTGGTCCCCACAATGTATTGAAAAGGGGCCAGGGCCTCGGCCAGGGACGAAAAGGTTTTCATTTTTTCCAGCAGCCCTCGGGCCATATGCGTGGAAAGCTTGGTCATCCGTTCCCAGTCGGTGTCCTCGGGATTGACCACGATGAGATGGGACAGACCCATATTCCAGGCCGCACGAGCCGAGGCCCCGATATTTTCCGCAAACCGCGGTTGATGAAGGACCAGGGTGATGTGGTCGAATAGAGAGTTTTCAGGCATTGAAGTTTTTCCCAAAAAGAATTCAGAATCCAGAAGTCAGAATTCAGAATAGGGGAAAGAAGAGGATTCAATGTTTTTATTCTGGATTCTGACTTCTGACTCCTGGATCCCAGTTTTCTATTATCATACAATCGAGTATAACACAATTAACCTTTATGTTTGATTCCCTCAAAAAAGCTCTAATGCCAATGTTCCTAACGGCCATGGTGCTCCTTGCCGGCTGTGGCGGGGAATGGAACAGCCCCTATCCGATCCAGGAACGGGGTCTTAATATCCTTTACTCGGCCTTTTCCGAGCGCCCCAAACATCTCGACCCGGTACAGTCGTACAGTGAGGATGAGGCGGCCTTTAATGCCCAAATCTACGAACCTCCCTTGCAGTATCACTTTTTGAAAAGGCCCTATACCTTGGTTCCTGCCACCGCCGAAGAAGTCCCACGCCCCCAGTTATTTGATGCTGCGGGACATCGGCTCCCGGACGATGCCGAAGCGGGTAGGGTGGCTTACAGTCTGTACGAGATCAGAATTCGCCCCGGGATACGTTTTCAACCCCATCCCGCTTTTGCCCGGGATGCAGCCGGCGGTCTGCTTTATCACCATCTGAAACCCGTTGATCTGAATCCTATCCATGATCTCGCGGACTTCAAACAACAGGGAACGCGGGAACTTATGGCGGCTGATTATGTTTACCAGATCAAACGGCTCGCTCACCCGAGACTGCATTCCCCGATCTTCGGCCTCATGAGTGAATATATCATCGGGCTCAAGGCCTATGCCGATCTCCTCACAAAAGCCAATCAAACACTGCTAAAGTCCGGACACGGGAATGCCTATCTGGATCTCGACCGGTTTCCCCTGGAAGGGGCAACGGTCGTGGATCGGTACACCTACCGGGTGAAACTCAAGGGGAAATATCCCCAATTCGTTTACTGGCTGACCATGCCTTTTTTCGCCCCGGTTCCTCAAGAAGTGGATCGCTTTTTTTCCCAACCGGGCATGGCGGAAAAAAATTTGACCTTGGATTGGTACCCGGTGGGCACCGGTCCTTATATGCTGACCAAGAATAATCCCAACCGGCAGATGGTCCTGGAACGTAATCCCTATTTCCACGGTGAGACCTATCCTTCCGAGGGAGAACAAGGGGACCGGGAGGCGGGGCTTTTGGCCGATGCCGGCAAGCCGTTGCCGTTTATCGACAAGGCGGTATTCAGTTTGGAAAAAGAAGGAATCCCCTACTGGAACAAGTTCCTGCAAGGTTATTACGACGCTTCAGGGATCAGTTCCGACAGCTTTGACCAGGCGGTTCAGATCTCCAGCACCGGGGACATCGCCCTTACCGATAAAATGAGGGAAAAAGGGATACGTCTTTCTACCTCGGTGGCCCCTTCCTCCTACTATATGGGGTTCAATATGTTGGACCCGGTGGTAGGAGGGTATTCGGAGCGGGCTCGGAAACTGCGTTTGGCTATATCCATTGCTATGGATTATGAGGAGTACATCAGCATCTTCGCCAACGGACGAGGCATTGAGGCCCAGGGCCCGATTCCGCCGGGAATCTTTGGCAACAAGCCCGGAGAGGATGGGGCTAATTCCTATGTATATGACCTGGTAAACGGACACCCTAAGCGCAAATCCCTTGAAGCGGCTAAAAAACTATTAGCCGAGGCCGGTTATCCGGATGGGATTGATAAGGAAAACGGTAAACCTTTGGTGCTTAACATCGATGTCACTGCCCGCGGTCCTGACGACAAAGCGCGCCTTGATTGGTATCGAAAACAGTTCAGCAAGCTCAACCTGCAATTGGTGGTCCGGGCCACGGATTATAACCGATTTCAGGAAAAAATCCGAAAGGGCAACGCCCAGATTTTCAACTGGGGATGGAACGCCGATTATCCGGACCCGGAAAATTTTCTGTTCCTGCTGAATGGACCTCAAAGTCAGGTCAAAAGCCAGGGAGAAAACTCGGCCAATTACAACAATCCTGAATATGACCGGCTGTTTGAGAAGATGAAAAATATGGAAAACGGGCCGGATCGCCAGGCTATCATCGATCAGATGATCGAAATTGCCCGCCATGACGCCCCGTGGCTGTGGGGCTTTCACCCCAAGGAATACCGACTTTTTCATTCCTGGATGCTCAATCAGAAACCGAATAAGATGGCGCGCAACGGGCTTAAATACCAGCGCATCGACGCGGCGATGCGGGAACAGAAACGGGCCGAATGGAACCGGCCGGTGCTCTGGCCCATGTTTCTGGTCCTGGCCGTGCTGGTGGTTACCGCCCTGCCGGCGGTTATCGCCTATCGTCGCCGGGAAAGGAAATCGGCTATCTGATGCTGAACTATATTATCCGGCGTGTACTCTATGCCCTCCCGATCCTGATCGGGGTCAATATCATTACCTTCAGTTTGTTTTTTGTGGTCAATACCCCGGATGACATGGCCCGTATCCATCTGGGGGTGAAGCGGGTGACGCCGGAAGCCGTTGTCAAATGGAAACAGGAGCGCGGCTACGATAAGCCGCTTCTGCTCAATTCTTCCGCCCCGGGTACGGCCAAGGTGACCGATACCATTTTCTTCGATAAATCCATCAAGCTGTTCGCTTTTCAATTCGGCCTGGCCGATGACGGGCGCGACATCGCCTATGAAATCAAGACCCGTATGGGACCGAGCCTGGCTATCGCCCTGCCCGTATTTCTGCTGGGGCTGGCCTGCTATATCTCTTTCGCCCTGATGATGGCTTTCTTCCGGGCCACCTACCTGGATTTCTGGGGAGTGGTGTTGTGTGTGGCCATGATGTCCATTTCCAGTCTATTTTATATCATCGGCGGTCAATACCTGTTAAGCAAACTTTGGAACCTGGTGCCGATTTCCGGGTACGGTACAGGGATTATGGCCGCCAAATTCCTGATACTGCCGGTGTTGGTCGGGGTGGTGAGCGGAATCGGCTCCGGTGCCCGCTGGTATCGTACGATCTTTCTGGAGGAGATCGGGAAGGACTATGTGCGCACCGCCAGGGCCAAGGGTTTGTCGGAATGGCGGGTCATGTTCAAACATGTCCTTCAAAACGCCATGATCCCCATCTTGACCGGGGCGGTGGTGGTCATTCCGGTCCTTTTTATGGGGAGCCTGATCACCGAATCTTTTTTCGGTATCCCCGGGCTCGGCAGTTATACCATCGATGCCATCAACTCTCAGGATTTTTCGGTGGTCAGGGCCATGGTATTTCTGGGCTCGGTACTTTATATCGTCGGACTGATCTTAACTGACATTTCTTATACACTGGTGGATCCGAGGATCCGATTGGAATGAAGGATAAAAAAGCAGAATCCAGAATTCAGGAGTCAGAATCCAGAATGAAAAGACAACCGTCAAAGAATTTTAAAGATTTGATAGTCTGGCAAAAGGCGCACTTTTTTGTTTTAGCGGTCTACCGATATAGTGAATTATTTCCTAAAATTGAAATATATGGATTAATAGCACAATTAAGGAGAGCAGCGATTTCAATCCCCGCCAATATTGCGGAAGGTTTTAAGAAAAAAACCAGACCGGAGAAGGCGAGGTATTTCAATATCGCACAAGGGTCTCTCGAAGAATGCCGCTATTATTTGATTTTAGCTCAAGATCTCAATTATGGAGAGGCATCGCAGCTCATGATACAACTTGAAGAAGTAAGCAAATTATTGGAGGCCTATATTTCTTCTATTCTGAATTCTGACTCCTGACTTCTGGATTCGATTTATGGTTTTTTCATTCAAACCCATCATACTCTGGACCGATGCTCTTATTGCTGTTTTGCTTTTGGCCGGATTGGTCTATGGCTGGACGGTATTAAGACACGAACACCTGCGGGCCCCTTGGAAAAAGGTTATCCGAAACACAAGCGGCCTGGTGTCCATGATCGTACTGACTGTCTTTCTGGTGATCGGTTTGCTCGACACCCTGCATTTTCGCCCGGCCATGGAAATCCAAAAAAACGGCGAGAGGGCTTATGCGGTAGAAGTCTTAAGTCTATTAGACCTGATAGTCGCCCCTCTGAGACGGCATACCGAAAAAACATATTCCGCCCCTTTGTCCACCCATCTTTTTTCCAAAGAAACCATTGAGCTGGCCGATGGCCGGCAGGTACGGACCTACCCCCGCCTGGTTTATGGCGGAGCCCATCTTAAAAATCCCAATCAGGACCGGAAGAGCGATATTGCCAAACGGGGGGCCTTCGGTTTAATCCTGGCCCTGGTGTTCTGGTGCCTGGCCGGGAGTGTTTTGATCGGGATCCTGGCCCGCCGCCGAAAAATCGGCCTGGCCTCCTGCCTCAAGGGTGTATTACGCCGTCAGGAGGAGATTCCCTGGAACGCCGCTTTATGGACCCTGCTGGGGCTGCTTCTATTGGCCGTGCCCACCATCGTTCTCAGCCTCAAATATCATATTTTCGGTACCGACAAGGTGGGTCAGGACGTGCTTTATCTGGCCTTGAAGAGCATTCGCACCGGTTTGGTTATCGGCACCCTGACCACCCTGGTAATGCTGCCTTTTGCGGTTTTGCTGGGGATCATGGCCGGGTATTTCCAGGGGTGGATTGACGATATTATCCAGTACGTCTACACCACCTTGAATTCCATTCCTGCCGTGTTGCTGATCGCCGCCGCCGTTTTGATGACCCAGGTTTACATGGACAGCCACCCCGAACTGTTTGAGACCGCTAGCGCCCGGGCCGATTTGCGCCTGTTGTTTTTGTGCCTCATTCTCGGTGTTACCAGTTGGACCGGACTGTGCCGCTTGATGCGGGGGGAATCGTTAAAGCTTCGGGAGATGGAATACATACAGGCCGCGCAGGCCTTTGGTGTTTCCGACTTTCGAATCATCGTGCGTCATATTCTGCCCAATGTCATGCACATCGTATTGATCGCCATCGTTATGGACTTTTCCGGGCTGGTGCTGGCCGAGGCTGTATTGTCCTATGTGGGAGTCGGCGTCGATCCCTCGATGATCAGTTTCGGTACGATGATCAACAGTGCCCGTTTGGAAATGGCCAGGGAGCCCATGGTCTGGTGGTCCCTGGCCGCCGCCTTCGGCTTTATGTTTCTGCTGGTCTTGTTCGCCAATCTTTTTTCGGACGCCGTGCGGGACGCCTTTGACCCGAGGGTACAAACCCGGGCCGTACGACTGCAAATCTTTAAAAAACGGTTGAAACCCCTGGAGCAAGAGACACAGCCATGAACGCGCCGTTATTGGAAATCGATCACCTGATCACCCGGTTGATTACCGACGGCGGCGTGGTACGGGCTGTGGACGGCCTGTCTCTGTCTATTAATCACGGCGAGACCTTCGCCCTGCTGGGGGAATCGGGTTGTGGCAAGTCCATGACTGCCCTTTCCATTATGCGTCTTTTGCCGGAGGCAGGTCTTATCCTTGACGGCAGGATTCGGCTGGAAGGCCGTGATCTTTTAACCATTTCTGAACTGGAAATGCGTAACATTCGGGGCAGACATATCGGTATGGTTTTCCAGGAACCGATGCTGAGCTTGAATCCGGTGATGACCATCGGGAACCAGGTAGCGGAAATTCTCATTCAACACCTCAAACTGCCGGGTGAGGAGGCCGGGAAACGTGCTTTGGCCCTGCTCGATGCGGTGGGTATACCTGATGCGGCCCGGCGCAGCGGCTATTATCCCTTCCAGTTTTCCGGAGGTATGAAACAGCGGGTGATGATCGCCATGGCCCTGGCCTGTGAACCGGCCCTTCTAATCGCTGATGAACCCACCACAGCACTCGATGTTACTATGCAAGCCCAGGTCCTTGATCTCTTGAGGCAAATCCAAATGCGCAGCCGTATGTCGATACTGCTCATCACCCATGATCTCGGGGTGGTTTCGGAAATGGCCCACCAGGTGGCGGTGATGTATGCCGGCGAGGTGGTGGAAACGGCTGACCGCGAGCGGTTCTTCACCCATCCAGCCCATCCTTATTCAAGAAAACTCTTTGAATCTCTGCCCATGCGGAATAAACGGGGCGAGTCCCTAGCCATGATCAAGGGCAGTGTTCCGCCCCTTACCCGGGAATTTTCAGGCTGCCGTTTTGTCGAACGCTGCGATTTTAGCTGGGATCGGTGTCTGCATCAAGTGCCCCGTTGGAACCAATGGGAGCCGGGGCGTTTTGTGAGATGCCACCTGTATGAAAATCAGGCGAGAGGCGAGAGGCAAGAGGCAGAGCGCATAGCGCATAGCGCATGGCGTCAGGGGCAGGGGGAGGATAGCCGAGATAAGAGATACGAGGCACGAGATGCGAACGCAGCGATATCCCTTCTGGAAGTGAAAGATGTGAAAGTTCATTTTCCCATCCGGAAAGGTCTATTGAAACGGACAGTCGGCTCTGTTAAGGCTGTTGACGGGGTTTCGTTTTCGATTCTTGCCGGAAGAACCCTGGCCTTGGTGGGAGAATCCGGCTGCGGTAAAACCACCTTGGGAAAAGGCATTTTGCGCCTTAATCCCATAACCAAGGGCTCGGTCAGGTTTAATGGGCAAGACCTGGCTTTACTGAAACCGGCGGAACTGCGGCCCATGCGCAGGGACTTTCAGATTATTTTCCAGGACCCCTATGCCTCGCTCAATCCCCGCCTTCGCGTCGCAGAAATCATCGAAGAGGGGATGGCGGCCCTCGGCATCGGCAAAGGGACGGAGGAGCGGATGGCGCGTATCGATCATCTGCTTGACGAGGTGGGGTTATCGGGGTCGATCAAGTTCCGCTATCCTCATGAGTTCTCGGGAGGGCAGCGGCAGAGAATTGCCATCGCCCGGGTTCTGTCCGTGAACCCGAAACTTATTATTTGTGATGAGCCGACCAGTGCATTGGATATCTCGGTGCAGGCCCAGATCCTAAATTTGCTCAAAGAACTTCAAAACAAGCATGACCTCACTTATCTGTTCATCACCCACAATATCTCGGTGGTGGAGTATCTGGCCCACGAAGTGGCGGTGATGTACCTGGGACGCATTGTTGAACAGGGCAGGGTGGAGGAAATTCTTGACCATCCGCGTCATCCGTATACCCGAGCGCTCCTGTCCGCCGTTCCGGTGATCGAGCCGGAAACCCATCGGGAGGTGATCCGCCTGCAGGGGGACCTGCCGTCCCCGGCCGATCCGCCTACCGGCTGCCACTTTCATCCCCGCTGCTCCGAGGTCATGCCGAAATGCAAAGTGATCTATCCGGCCCAAAGCCGTTTCAACGACACCCATTCCGTCCACTGCCATCTATATGGGGGTATGGAGAGTTAGTGGTGGGTGATATTAATAAGATTATGAAATTGCTTTTTAGTCGGATCACTTTAAAATAGGGGTGAAAAGGGTTTGGGATGAAATGATGAATAGGAGGCCAAAATAATAATGTTCAAGAAGAGGATTTGGATACCGGTTATCTGTTTATTCTTATTATTGTTTTCCCGGCAAAGTGGGGCTGTCGGCCTGGAGGCGGCCATCGGCGTCTCGTATCAGGATTTTCAGGGAGGGTTGGTCTATAAAGGAGATTCCCTCGATTTAAATAACGATTTGAGATTTAATCGTGCCGCCCAATTCATTGGCCGGGTTAAAATTGATATGCCCCTGATTATTCCCAATCTTTACCTGATGGCCACGCCCCTGCGCTTTGATGGAACGGCAACCCACAACCTTTCCTTTAAGTTCGGTGATCAAACATTCAATGCCGGCATCCCTTTTTCCTCAACGTTAAAACTTGATCATTATGATTTGGGCTTTTATTATGGATTGCTTTTTGTAAAACAGGCTACGCTGGGGCTGATTAATATTGATGCTGGATTGAATATACGGGTCTTTGATCTAAAAACCGAGATAACCCAAATAGCCAAATTGGAATCCAAGAGTTTTAACCTGATTGTGCCAATGGCTTATCTTGGGCTCCAAGTTAAACTAACGAGTTCCTTTTCCCTAGAAGGAGAATTTCGTGGACTTGTTTACAATGGCAATCATTACTATGATCTGATCGGTCGGGTCAAATACTATTTTATTAAGTTGGCCTTTGTCAGTGCCGGATACCGCCATGAAGAAATTTCCATGGACCAAAGCGATATAAAATTGAATGTCAGGTTTAGCGGACCGCTGGTAGAAGTCGGATTTCAATTCTGAAAACTATAGGGGAAGTCATTCCCTGCATGATCCTTTGTGAAATTACTCAACCGAGATTGGAAGGCTTTTAGGAGGCATTGACTACAGCGCGGTGGTCTGGCGCGAAAAAGGTTGCAATTAAAAATCCAGAATGAACCGAGCTGGGAGGAGAAATTCAGATTCGGAATAAACTGAGTCAAATGTAAAGATAAAAGATCTGACCCCTAATGCCACTGAGAATTTGTCTCAAAATCTATACGATAAAGAATTTTGGCAGAGTAAATTCAAATGGTATATTGAGCAAAGGATGTTGACCGGAAAGGGTGTATTTATCCGATTTTTAATGTTAACCAGTTAGAAATTCATCCAAGCTGCTATTATTTCTCAATATTGTTTTACAGTTAACCAAGTTATATGGTACATCCCGAGAAAACCACCTAATTACATTGTTGGGCCGTCCGATGCGAATGGAGAATAAATGAGAACAGATAATCCGAATTCACCTAGTAGTAACAAAACAAACCTGCTTGCACTTGAAATGAGTACGCTCAAACGTCGCGAGATTCAATCACCGATAATAGCTTGTTTGATTCGAGAATTTATCAGTGAGATTGGCCAAGATCAAGCCATGGAAATAGCCTCGGCGGCGATCCAAAGGGATGCAATTAAAGTCGGCAAAATAATGGCTGAGAAATATGGCGGGAATAGCATGAAAGAACTTGTTCGTTTTATACGGGAAGGGTGGGCCGAAGAAAATGCCTTGGAGTTCACCGTCTTGGAAGAAACGA
>MGQB01000021.1 GCA_001797675.1 Deltaproteobacteria bacterium RBG_13_43_22
TCTGTCCAAGAGAAAGCCTGGGAGACCATCTAGAAAGTAATATAAGTATTATGTCCCCGGAATTCCGAAAAATTATTAAAGGAGTTTATTAGCCATGCTTAAAAAAATTATGGGTTTATGTTTGGTTTTATTTATTTTTTATTTTGATACAGCAGATTGTGAAATAATATCAGAAAAACATATCACTCAATTGTCTGGTTCATTTGTACCATACTCGTTAACAAAAAGTCCGGATAGCAAAAGTGTTGCTTTTGTGAATCAAGTGGGAAAGAAACAATGTGTGATAGTGGACGGTAAAGAAGGGAAGCAGTATGATCTAATTCTGGAAATAACTTATACTAAAGCCAGAGTTAATCCTACAACATCTGTTATTATTAAAACTCAAGTTGGCGATCATATTAAATTCAGCCCGGACAGTCAACGGATAGCGTATAAAGCAAGAGTTGATATGAAATGGTGTGTGGTGATCGACGGGAAGGAAGAATGGGGATATGGTGACATCGATTTACATACTCTCATCTTTAGTCCTGACAGTAAACGGGTGGCATATATAGTTGATGATGGCAAGAAATGGTGTGTCGTGATTGATGGGAAGGAGGAAAAAAAATATGATGACATGGATAAAGATAGTCTCGTCTTTAGTCCTGACAGTAAACGGGTGGCATATGTAGTTCATGATGGCAAGAATTGGTGTGCCGTTATTGATGGGAAGGAAGAAAAGGGATATGATGGTATCTTGAAAGGTACTCTTATCTTTAGTCCTGACAGTAAACGGGTGGCATATGTAGTTCGGGTTGGTAATAAGTGGTGTGCTGTAATTGATGGAAAGGAAGGAAAAAAATATGATTACATCGATAAAGGTAGCCTCATCTTCAGCCCGGACAGTCAACGGATAGCGTATAAAGCAAAAGTTGGCATGAAATGGTGTGTGGTGATCGACAGGAAGGAAGAAAAGGAATACGATGGCATCTTAGCGGGAACTCTTACCTTCAGTCCGGATAGCAAACGGGTGGCATATGTAGTTGATAATGGCAAGAATTGGTGTGCCGTGATTGATGGGAAGGAAGGAAAGGGATATGATGACATCGATAAAGGTAGCCTCATCTTCAGCCCGGACAGTCAACGGGTGGCATATGTAGTTCGGGTTGGTAAGAAAGTGTGTGTTGTGATCGACGGGAAAGAAGAAAAGGAATACAATGGCATCATAGCGGGAACTCTTACCTTCAGTCCGGATAGCAAACGGGTGGCATATGTGGCTTTTCAAGCTAGTTTTATTTTCAATGAACGGGTCAAGTCTCCGTTTGACTTTTAATATTTATATAACCGTTTTTTCTCCCCTCCCAATAGCGGCCTAAGCAAATCTAACATGAATACTTCTGAGAAAGGTAGATAGGAAGCCTCTTAGGAATCAGGGTTTCACTTGATCGGGATATAGATATCCAGTTCCGAGGCTTCCGGATTACCGGGGTTGAACCGTTCGTCATAATACTCAAAATCCGGGGCTTTTATGAGTTCATAACCGGATTTGGGTTGCCAGACCGCATAAATGGCCTGATAGGTCTCAGGAATTTTGTCGACTGATCCCCGGTGAATAAAAACCGCGTATTTCTGAGTCGGGATGGTTTTTCCCACCATTTCCTCCGGCATATCGTGAAAGTCCGAGACTTCAACGGCTGCTATATATTCAAAGGCGGCATCATTGTTATCCCCTTCAACCGGGTAGCAGATCCCGTAACTGATGGTAGTGTTGGTCCAGCTTTTGATGCTTTCCAGCCGAGGCAGAAAAATATCCCATAACTGCCGGATTTCCTGATTTTTGTTTTCACCGAAATAACGCATTCCCATAATCTTAAAAGCCTGCCTGGTTAACACTTTAAATTCCATACGCATCCTCTCTTTCAAATGGGTTAGGATAGCCGGACCGATTTTAGGTTGATGAAGGGCCGCAAATTGATTTTTGCGATTTCGATACTGGCGGGGGGGCACGCCATACATGGTCTTAAATGCCCGGGAAAAGGACATTGTATCTGAATTGCCTTTCAGGTGACCAGATAGTCGCCATATAACGGCTGTTGGAAGCTTTCCTGTTTTATTGTTTTCTTGACAAATTGAATTTGAACATTATAATGGTCATTAAAAATATCATTCAGGAGCACCCATGGAAGATTTCCAGAAAATTCTCCCCGTTACCAAAGTTAAAAGAAACCTCCTTGATATCCTTAAACAGATGGAAAAGGAAGAGGAGACTATTGCCCTGACCAAGAATGGTGAGCCGATCGGGGTGATGATGTCGCTGTCCCGGTATGAGGGTCTCCTGGAGACGATCGAGATATTGAGCGACCGAAAGATAATAACTGCGCTACAGGCCTCAAAAAAAGATTTTAAAGCGGGCCGGGTGCTGGATCATGATTCGGCCTGGAAAGAATAATGCTTTCTTATCGCCTGCTTTATTCTGAAACTTCCAGCAGACAAATTAAATCACTTCATCCCGGGTTAAAACCCCTGGTAAAAAAACACATCGAAGATTTAAAAGAAACCCCTTTTCTGGGTAAACCGCTGGAGAGGGAACTGTCAGGATATTATTCTTTGAGAACAAAAAAATTCCGGATCATCTATGATGTTGATCATGAAAAACATATTGTCCGGATTCACTACTTGGGCCCGAGAAAAGATATTTACGAACTTTTCCGGCAATGGTTGGCTACCGGAAAATAGGCCAGGGTCAGGTCTTCTTTTTTGTCATTCATAGCGTCTATGCCTTTTTTTACCAGCTTCCGAATCAACACGAATAGATGATGAAAGGCTTAGGCTCTTTTGATGCTTTAGTGGGTTTGGCCGTTTGGCAATAAAACAGGCAGGGCCGTGGTACCTTACTGCTCAACTATCAAGTCATATCCGTCTTTCTGACCTTTAATGCTTTCCACTTTGAACCTCACCTTCAACATTCCAACCACTATAACTCCCTCTAAATCGGGATACCTTCTATTAAAGCCAGGTGAAACGGATCGTGGTTTCGGGATGTCCTTCCCAACTTTTAGTTAAAAATTCACTTTTAATATCTTTCGCTCCGCATAATTCCAGGCCACATTCCAACCATCCCTCTATCATATAAAAGATGGGAACGCACTGAACATCGAAGTCAGTCAGTTTGAATACAACCTGGTTTTTTCCCCCTTCAAAAACTTCTATTTTTCCGAAATCGTAAAAGCTCTTATGAATCATCTCATAGGCATTAATAAAATCAAGAGGGTCGCTGGATATAAATGCAGAATACATATTGGTCATTAGCGACTGACTCTCCGTTCGGCCCCATGCTTTGGCGACATTAGGATTTTTTTTGGCAATAACCTCAAAAATTGCTGTTATGCCATGTTTGTAGGTTTCATAGGGATACCAGAAACTTGGTAGAATCTTCTGGCTGATGACCTCCCGGTCTTGAACGGTAAGATACTTGTCGTAAACGCCGCTCTTGTCACTTTTGAGGGCCTTTACCAAAGTAATAAAAACTGAACCTTTTACCTTCATATCAAATGATGGCCTTTCTTATCTAAACATTTTACCGGTGCAGTTGATCCTTTCCCCAAAAGCAAAACGGTAGCCGCTTAATGCCGAACAATGAAAAGAATAGTTTGTATTATAACATAAATTTCTTGGCAACCTGGTTAATTTAAAAATGAATTGATCTCCGGATTTCTGATCGACCTTGAAAAATGGGGAGATAATAATAATTTAACTTTGGCCTAATACTAAGGTCATGATCAAACGAACGGATATCGATATTTTACTCGAGATTATGATATAGGACGTTGATTCTAAGCTGCAGAACTTCCGAACAATAGAACAAGAAAGTGGGACCTTAAAACTAAATGGCATAGGGTCGGGTCATGACAAGGGACGAAAAGGGGCTCAGTCCCCATCCTTTCAGGGCAGACCTCAAATTCGGGAACCGCAAAAACCTATTACCTGGATTCTAAACTCGGGGCAGTTCCACCCCAACCCAGGCAATAATATTTCGTTGTACTTCTGAAGAACCGCCGGCAATATTGCTTCCAAGGCAGTTTTGATAGCGGTCAGGCCAGGTGCCATTCATGGGCGCCCACCTGGATCTCTCCACCTGACCATACAGTCCCAGTATCTCCGTACCGGCACTGGCGATGCGCTGGCCCAGTTCCGAGCCGAATACCTTTCCCTCTGAAGCGGCGGCCGGGGAAAAGTTTAATTTCCCTTTTTCCTGCAGCCAGGCGGTCTTATAGGCCAAAGCACGACCCCGTTCGAGGTCGACATATAATTTGGCGATCTTTTCTCTGATCAGGGGATTATCTATCAGGAGCTTTCCGCCCCGCCGGGTGGTCCGGGCATAATAAAAGAGTTTTTCAAAAGCGCGTCTTGACGCGGCAAAGCCGGCCACTCCGGACCGCTCAAAGTTCATGGTGGCGCGGGTCAATTTCCATCCTTCATTTTCCGGTCCGATCCGCTCGTATTCCGGGACCTTCACGTCGGTAAAATAGACCTCATTGTAGGTGTGCCTTCCGTTTAAATAGTGGATAGGCCTGACTTCGATTCCCGGTGTATCCATCCTGATATTAAAAACCGAAAGCCCCTTGTTTCTTTTCTGGGACGGATCCGTTCGGGCCAGAAGAAACATATGATCGGCAAAATGGGCCCCGGTGGTCCAGGTCTTTTGACCATTGACTATATAATGATCTCCATTTTTAATGGCCGTCGTCTTTAATGAGGCCAGGTCTGAGCCGGCATTCGGCTCGCTCCAGCCCTGACAATACTGCACCTCTCCCCTGGCAATGGGAGGCAGCAGTCTTTTCTTCTGTTCATCCGAACCGTAGAGTATAATCGTAGGACCGAACATCTTGACCCCAAAGGCGTCGTCTCCCGCGCCGTTATAGTAACCGTGCGCCTCGTTAAAAAGTAACTGATGAATGATCGGGGCGTCCTGACCCCCGTATTCTTTGGGCCAGGCCATGGTCAGCCAGCCTTTGGCCGCCAGTTTTTTCTTCATATAACAGTGGAACTCAAAACCCTCTTTGGTGCCATAGCGCGCCTCCGAAGGGCCGTGAATACTATAATCCATAGGGGCGTTTTTCATCTCTTCCCTGAAAAAGTCCTCGAACTCTTTTTTTAATGCCTGCTGCTCTTCAGTCAACCTGTAATCCATAACCGGTTCTCCCTTGTCTTTTTAGTGGGTATCAGTCTTATCAGATGATTTTATGGATACGTTAAGCCGGTCAATCAGGTTTTCCTCAGTCCCTACGACCTGATCCATACGTCTTGACTCATAACATCGGCAGCCTGGCTTCTGTTTCTAACAGCTTCTCAACCACCTTCTCGAAAAGGAACTCAGAATCCCCGCAAATAGTCTCTCCGGCCTTGGCCTTACGGTAAAAAAGCCCGATATCTCCCTCACGTGTGGTGCCGATGCCGCCGTGTATCTGAATAGCGCGTTCACTTATAAAATTGTAGGCCTGGTTCACACAGGCCTTCAGACCGGAGGCTTGGGCAATGTAATCCTCCCCTTCATCCACCAGCCAAGCCACCTGATAGAGATAGTTCCGACAAGTGTCATATTCCAGCATCATATTAGCCATATAGTGCTGGATGGCCTGGAATCCGCCGATGGGCCTGCCGTATTGCTCTCTCTGCCTGGCATAGTCCGCCGTAATATCAATGCAGGCCTTGCATCCCCCCACCATCTCCGCGGCTTTGGTCACGGCCGCCTTGAGATTCATCCTTTCTAAAATCCTCTCCCCTTCACCAGAGGCTCCGATGATATTCTCTTTGGCTACAAGTACATCCTTGAAAACAACCTCGCAGCAGTTATCCTTGCCGATAGTCGGGATTTTGGTAATGGTCAGCCCGGGAGTATCGGTATCAACCAATAAAAGACTGAGATCACTCCCTCCTGTGCGAACAACCACTATTAATTGATTGGCCACATTGGCATTCATAACAAAAAGTTTGGTCCCGTTAAGGACATATTGATTTCCCTTTATCCCGGCCTTCAGGTTGATATCACCCAGCCTGAAACTACCGTCTTCCTCATACTGGGCCAGGGACATGATCAGACCTCCTTCGGCTATCCGGGGCAATAAGGCCATTTTCTGATCTTCCCTTCCCCCTTCAAGGATAATCAGGCCGCACTGGATCACGGTCGAGAAAAAAGGACTCGGGTGGACAAACCGGCCCATGGCCTCCTGTATAATGATCAGGTCCATGAATTGCCCCCCATAGCCTCCGTATCTTTCGGGAAACAACAGCCCCAGCCAGCCCAGTTCGGCTATCTTGGCCCACAGCTCCGGGGAATAACCCGGCTCACTATCCTCAATCTCCTTCACTTTTGAGTAAGGACATTCATTAACCAGAAACTTCAGAGCCGAATCCCTTAACATCTCCTGCTCGGAACTGAAATCCAAATCCATGTTTGCTCTCCTCTCTTTCTATGGACCTCTGCCAGGGCAAAAATTGACCAGAACTGAGCGATTCTAACCCAAAACTTTGAATGTTGAATCGTTGAACCCGGTAATGATATATCACATTACGATAAAAACTCTACCTAATATTTCAGATATATTTTTGATATTTCGTTTAAAAAAAATGAGATCAAGTCTGCTCTGGACTCTTGGAGTTCGGGGGGCATAATCGCGATATCGATTCGCGGATGGAATCCACCGATCGACCCAGCAAAAACCAGAAGTATCGAAGGCTTCTATGTTTAAGACCGGACGGTGTTTTTAAAACAACCTATTTATTCCCATTGGCCGGGTTGTTTTTGATTTAACCCAATCATCCTGCGCCCTCTCAAAACCTTGAATTTTTGCCTCCGGTAAAAAACCCTTGACTTCCCCCCCTTCCCCATTATTAATTAGAATTACTTTGGTGCCTTCAGCTTTGAGCCAACTCCACGAACTTTCAGTTCTGAGATTTGGGCCTTAAACCTTAAACTCATTCTTATAGTCTTTTCACCGGTTATTTTTGACGATAACATTTCCTTTAAATATAAGCAGGAGTCAAATTCAAACTTGACCCCTCATCTGATTTTTATTTTTTCAATTTAAAAAGAGGAGATACCCTATGGAAGAAAAAAAATTAAAGGGGAAAGTAGCCATGATCACAGGCGGGGCCCGGGGCCTTGGAAGAGGTTATGCGCTGCGACTGGCTAGATTAGGGGCTGATATCGCTATTGTGGATAGGAATCTGAAATCCGCAGAAGTTTATGCCTTTGAGAGGGAATAGATGACGGCCCCCACCGTCGAGGAGGAGTGCCGGGCCCTCGGGGTTCGGTCGATCGGCATCCAGGCGGATTTAACGGACCGGGCGGTGACTGAAAAGGCGGTAGCCGAAATTGTCGATCAACTGGGAGGCATCGATATCGCCGTCTGTAATGCCGGGGGCGGTACAGTCACCTTTGCCGATGAACGCGAAGCGGAGAAGACTGCCTCCGGTAAGCCGTTGGAGGGAAAGACCGGCGACATCGGACTGACCGGAACCCCGGCGAATTGTCCCCAGCATATGTTGTTGAGAGTCTTGGACATCAACCTGATGACCTGTATGTACACCTGCATGGCCGTTGCGCCCTATATGAAATCGCAGCGATCGGGAAAAATTGTCACCTCTTCTTCCGGTGCCGGTATTCGCGCCTCGGCATTCTATCATCCCTACGGGATGGCTAAGGCGGCCATCATTCATTATACCCGATCGCTCGCTCAGGAACTGGGGCCGTACAACATTAATGTCAACAGTATTGCTCCCGGCATTATACGCACCGGCAGACTGGGAGATCGAGGCCGGATGGCTGATCAAATTCCTCTAAGAAGGGAAGGAACGATTGAAGACTGCGCCAAGGTTGTGGAGTTCCTGGTGACCGATCTATCCGATTATGTGACCGGAAAAACCATTACGATCGACGGCGGATTCTGTGAGCATAGGTAGGACCAGTCGATATATAGAAATAATAAAGGGGGTCGCAAATAAAGGTGACGGTTCTAATTAATGAAAGAAGATACTAAAAAATGAAATTAATTTTCACCTATTGTTCAGCTCCATCCTAAGCAAACCGGCAGAGCGGCTGGCGGGCGCCTGTTTTGGTCATGACGATCTGCCATAACTGAATGTTCCGGGCACGGAAGGACCCGGCGCAAGACAGGAGGTAATATTCCCACATCCTTTTAAAAACCGGATCATATTTGCCGGCCAGGCCCTCCCAGGCTTTTTGAAAGCGGTCATTCCAGGCCAGGAGGGTTCTATCATAGTGAGGGCCGAGATTGTGGAGGTCCTCGATCTCGAAAAGGTCCTCCGCTGCCTTGGCAATCTGGGCGATGCTGGGCAGCATACTATTGGGAAAGATATAGCGGTTGATCCAGGGATCGCAGTTGACCTGGGAAACATTGCCGCCGATGGTATGGAGCAGAAAGATGCCCTCCTCTTTCAGACAGCGGTGGGCGATTTTCATAAACGTCCGGTAGTTCTTTCTCCCCACATGTTCGAACATCCCGACGGATACGATCTTGTTGAAGCTCCCCTCGATTTGCCGGTAATCCGTGCGGAGGATTTTCACCGGCAGACCCTTGCAGGATTCCTGGGCGTGCCGGATCTGCTCCTCGGAAATATTGACGGCCGTAACCTGACAACCGTAATGTTCGGCGGCATAGCGGGCAAAACCGCCCCAGCCGCAGCCGATGTCCAGGACATGATCCTGGGGGTGCAGGTCGATCTTTCGGCAAATGAGATCGAGCTTTTTCTGCTGGGCTTCCGTCAGATCGTCTGTTCCCTGGAAGTAGGCGCAACTGTACTGATTGCAGGGGTCTAAAAAGGAAAAGAAAAGATCGTTTCCAAGATCGTAGTGCCTCCGGGCGACGATCTTGGCCCGGGCCGATGACTGGTGGTTGAAAACCCAAGCCGAGAGGTAGGCCAAAAGCAGTCTGAGATTCCCGCGGACTTTCTCTTCCAGGTTTCCCTTGAGAACCCGCCAGATAAACTCATCTGTCCGGGCGCAGTCCCACCAGCCTGCCATGTAAGATTCCCCAAGCCCGAGGCTGCCGTCCTTAAGTACGCGGTCATAAAATCGCTCATCCCGCACCTGAATGTCCCAGGGATCGGGACCGTTGATCCGGACGCCGGTTTCGGAAAGCAATTGCTCGATTATTTTTCTGCTCGCCTTCATGTCCGCCTCCTTGATATGGATACAGTATGTTATCCATTGAGCCGCCTAAGTCAAGAGGAATGCAGTTTCCGCTTTTTCACCGCTCTCCGCAAGGAACTCCTTCAGGACCGATTGATGGCAGTGATTCTCATCGTCGCAGTACCAGCCTAATGACCAATGGATTTGATGAGAAAGGGCGGCCAGGAGATCGAATATTTCCCCCGTTTCACCTTCGAGGACCTGAGAATGAAAATTTTTCTTAAGGAGGGACCAGGACGCTGAATCTGTTATCGGGGCCGAATCGAAGTTCTCATACGCCCTCAAAGGCGACGCAGCCTCCGGCATTCATCCTATCAAAATCTTACCGCAAACTGCGGATAAATTTCCCTACTGCGCCGCTTCCTTCATTATCGACAATCCTGATCGTTTGAGAGCCGATGACGGCAATGTCCGCCTTGCCTTTTATAAAGTCTATATCTGCTTTCTCTTTAATCCCAAAGCCCAGAGCCAGGGGCAGGGAAGTGGCAAGACGGCACCGGCTTAGATAGGAGGCCAGATCGGTTGAGAAGTTGGTATCGGCGCCGGTGACCCCTTTCCGGCTCAAGCAATAGATAAACCCCTTGCTCAGAGAGGCAATATATTTCATCCGGCTATCCGGCGTCGTGGGGGAAAAGAAAAGGACCGGTGTAAGGTCATGCTTTTTCATCAGGTCGAGATACTCCTGCCCTTCTTCCGGAGGGAGATCCGGGACGATGGCCCCCTGGAGATTTCTTGCCTTTAAAGTTTGGGCGAATCGCTCCACCCCATATTTAAAAAGGATATTGTAATAACTCATGATGAAAAAAGGGATATCAAAGGTCTCGGTCACCTTCCGGGCAAAATCCAGACACTGCTGAACGGTCACTCCCTGCTCCAGAGCCTTCTGATTCGCCCGGAGGATCACCGGGCCGTCGGCCATGGGTTCGGAAAAAGGGATCTGCAGTTCCATCAGGTCCACCCCGGCTTTGACCATGGTTTCGACGACCTGAAGGCAGGTCTCCCAGGAAGGATAGCCGAGAACGATATGGGTCATGAGCAGGATGTCTTTCTCCTGCATTTTTTTCTTCAGATAGTTATTAAAGGGTGTATCCATGGGCCTTCTCCTGAATAAATTCTTTCCAGCTCGGATCGTCAAAGGCATCGGCTATGGTGAAGATGTCCTTGTCCCCCCGTCCTGATTGGTTAATGATGATCAGGTCGTCCCGGTTCAACTTCCCGGCCTCCTTGAAGGCCTGGGCAAAAGCATGGGCCGATTCCAAAGCCGGGATCAATCCCTCTTTCTTCAAGGTGAGGGATAGCGCATCGATCACTTCCTGATCGGTGGCACTTTCCACCCGAATTCTTCCCTGCTCCTTAAGCGAGGATAATATGGGGGAGACCCCCACATAATCCAGACCGGCGGCTACGCTGTGGGTTTCTTTCATCTGACCGTCATTGTTCTGGAGGAAAAAGGTTTTGTACCCCTGGGCTACTCCGATGGAACCGTCCCTGGAGGCCAGCCGGGAAGCATGTTGGCCGGTGGGAAGACCCTTTCCCCCGGCCTCGACACCGACTAACTCCACCGGGTCATCCAGAAAGGCCTTGAAAATCCCCAGGGCATTGGACCCTCCTCCGACACAGGCAAAAACACGCTTGGGGAGCCTGCCTTCTTTTTCCAGGATTTGTTTCCGGGCCTCCTGACCGATGATGGACTGAAAATAGGAAACCATTTCCGGAAAAGGATGGGGGCCGCAGGCCGTACCCAACACATAGTGAGTATCATCCATGTGGGTGATCCAGTCCCGAAAGGCCTCGTTGATGGCGTCCTTGAGTATGGCTGTTCCGTCTTTGACCGGAATGACCTCAGCCCCCAGGCGCTGCATCCAGAAGACATTAGGCCGCTGTCGTTTAACATCCACCTCTCCCATATAAATGGTACAGCGAAATCCGAACTTGGCGGCCATGGTGGCCGTGGCCACCCCGTGCTGGCCGGCCCCGGTTTCGGCGATGACCCGGGTTTTTTTCATCCGCTTCACCAAAAGCCCCTGACCCATAACGTTGTTGGCCTTGTGCGCCCCGGTATGGTTCAAATCCTCTCTCTTGATAAAGATTTGGGCCCCTCCGAAATAGTGGCTCAAGTTCTCGGCCGGGGTCAAGGGGGTGGGGCGGCAGGAGTAAGTGGACATGATCTCCAGGTATTCCTTCCAGAAGGACGGATCGTTTTTGGCCTTTTCAAAGGCATCGACCAGTTCATCAAAGGTGGCCACCAGGATTTCCGGTATGAAGGCTCCCCCGAACTCCCCATAATAGCCTCTGTTTTTCATTTTTTTACTCCTTAGGTATTTTATAGGTATTTAGGCTAAAGGCTGAAGACTGAAAGAAAAAGCTGAACCGAAAATCAAGGCGTTTTCCCAAGCCTTTGTATAGCGGCATGTTCCTCCATTTCAGCCTTGATAAAGCCGGAGATCATTGCCCGGTAAACTCCTTCCGTGACGGATGGGTTTGCGCCCAGTTCTTCCGACAGCGCTTTTACCTTGGCAATAACCTGCTCGACTCGCTGGGGTGCTCTTACATCGTCGGTGGTTTTTTTGAACCTGGCCGCTTGCTTCACATACCCACCCCGCTCGGCGAGCAAGGCGACAATCCTCCGATCAATACGGTCAATGTTCGCCCGGACATCCTCGATTGAAAAGCACTCAATGACTTGATTCAAAACATTCTCCTTAATATCCCTGGATTTCAACTATCGCAGGAGTAAATTAATAGGGCTTTGCTGACTTGTTGCGATTCGGTTATTTTTCTTTTCTTCTGACTTCTGACTCCTGGATTCTGTATTCTGCAATTTTTTTCATCAATCGCTCCATTAAAACCGGATCCTTCTTTCCGGGTCGTTCCTCGATGCCGCTGTTCACATCTACGGCATAAGGGTGGACAATGGTAATGGCCTCCCGGATATTGTCCGGCCCCAGTCCCCCGGCCAGGATAACAGGAATGCCTGTTTCCTTGGCTTTTACGGCCAGAGACCAGTCAAAGGTTTTGCCTGTTCCCCCGGCTTTCCCCTTCTGAAAGGTATCCAGGAGTATGGCCCTTACGGCTCCTTGGTATCTTTTAATATTTTTTATATCCCTTTGGTTTTGAATACGAAACGCCTTGATAGAATAAGGCATCAGGTCCCGACATATTTCCGGTGATTCATCCCCGTGCAGTTGAATAAGATCAAGGCCGCAAACCGATTTAATCTCTTTAATCCTGGCCGGTTCTTCATTAACGAAGACCCCCACGGTCTTAACCAACGGCGGCAGATTATGGATTATTGCCTTGGCCTTTATCGGCGTTATCCGCCTGGGGCTCTCGGTGAATATAAATCCGATGGCATCGGCCCCCATTTCTGTGGCGAGCAGTGCATCTTCTAAATTAGTGATCCCACAAATTTTAACTCTTGTCATTTTCCTGCCTCAATCATCTCTCTGGTTTTCGACTCAATGTCATCACTGCTCATGAGGGACGAACCGACCAGGACGGCATTTATCCCCGATCCTTTAAGATCCACTATGTCCTGTGGCCTGTGGATACCACTTTCACCTATAATGATATGGCCTTCAGGAATCAAGGCAGCCAATTTCTGAGTGGTCTGAAGGTTAATCTCGAAAGTGTCCAGGTCCCGGTTGTTGATGCCGATAATTTCCGCTTTGGAGTGAAGGGCCTTCTCAAGGTCCTCCCGGTCATGGACTTCGACCAGCGCGGCCAGACCGTTTTCATGACAGACATGGAGTAACTCCTTTAATTGCGCCTCGGAAAGGATTCTGACGATCAACAGGATGGCATCCGCTCCCCAGGCCAGGGCTTCCCGGATCTGTATCTCTTCGATGATGAAATCCTTCCGCAGGACAGGCAGGTCTACAGCCTGCTTCACCCCGGGCAGATTTTCCAGGTGCCCGTGAAAAAATTTTTGATCCGTTAATAAAGAGATAGCGGCCGCACCGGCCCGCTCATATATTTGACCGATCTTCATCGGGTTTGACTTTTCCCGAATCGTCCCGGCCGAAGGAGAGGCAAACTTAATCTCGGCGATCAGATTGATCCTGCCCGGTTTAGATATGGCCGATTTGAAATCACGAATTCCGGGGATGTCCCTTTGACCGGGGGAGGATATCCCTTTTTTCTTTAGTTGAGCCACTTCCTGTTTTTTCGCTTCAAGTATTTCTATTAAACGAGAATGCATACTTGTCACCGTGAAATTTGAGGGTTCAAGGTTTGAGGTTCAAGGTCCAAGGAACTACCTTAAACCATGCATCTTATACCTTTAACCCTTTTTTGTATTACGCGTTAATGCTATTGGTAAATTCAATCAACTGTGCCAGTTTATGTTTGGCCTGGCCCGAATCAATCACTTCCCTGGCACGTTGGATACCATCCTTCAGATCATGATCGAGTCCGGCGGCCACAAAGGCGGCGGCTGCGTTGAACAGGACCATATCCTTTTTGGCCCCCTTTTGGCCGTCCAGGATATTTCGAATAATCCGGGCGTTTTCGGGGGCGTCGCCGCCTTTGATAGAATCAACCGTGGCTCTTTGAAATCCGTACTCCTCTGGGGTAATTTGATAACTTTGGACATCTCCGTCCTTGAGATGAGCAATCCGCGTCGGGCTGCAGATGCTGATTTCATCGAAGGTTCCTTCCCCGCAAACCACAAAGGCCTCTTTGGAACCCAATTTACCGAGGACCCGGGCCATCTTTTCCGTTAAATCGGGGGAGTAGACCCCAAGGACCTGGGCGGTCGCACCGGCCGGGTTGGTCAAAGGTCCAAGGATATTGAACAGGGTCCTCAAACCTATCTCTTTTCTGGGCCCGGCGGCATATTTCATGGCGCCGTGAAAGAGAGGGGCGAATAAAAATCCAATGCCGATCTCACGAATACATCTTTCAACATCCAGAGGGCCGATGTCGAGTTTGACTCCCAGGTTTTCCAAAACGTCCGCGCTTCCGCATTGGCTTGAAACGGCCCGGTTGCCGTGCTTGGCGACCTTGATACCTCCTCCGGCGGCCACAAGAGCGGTAGCAGTCGAAACGTTAAAGGTGTTGGTACCGTCTCCACCGGTCCCGCAAGTGTCCAGAATCGTCTCGGCATCGATATTGATCTCGTCCCGGTCAAGGCTCAACGCGGTATCGATCACATTGATCCTGGTGGCCTTCTCCCTCATTACCCGCGCCGCGCCGACGATTTCATCAATCGTTTCCCCTTTCATCCTGAGGGCCGTGATAAAGGCCCCAATCTGGGCCGGAGTCGCTTCCCCGCTCATGATTTCATTCATGACCGCTTCCATCTCCGCCTGGCTCAGATCCTCTCGGTTTACAACCTTCCCAATCGCTCCCTGAATCATTTTCCGTCCTCCCGCTTTTGTTCTAAAATACGTTCGTCGTTCAGCGTTCGTCGTTCGGCGAACCCCAAAATATTTTTCCTGTATAGGGTGCTACCAATCTAGAAAAAAACTTTGAATCAAGGAGATGGGAATTTTCCTTCTGAATTCTGACTCCTGGATTCTGGATTCTTGATTTTCATTTTTGTCCCAACATCCTTACCACATTCGTCAGAAGTTTCAACCCCAGATCATCTTCGAGGGTCATAATGGATTCCGGATGAAATTGCACGGCCGCCATCGGCAGCTCTTTATGGGTAATTCCCATAACCACATGGTCATCGCTTACGGCCGTTCTTTCCAAGCACGAAGGCAGATCTTCCATCTTGGCATAGATGGAATGATATCGGCCGGCCTTAAAGGTCTCCGGGAACCCTTCAAAAATCCCTTTCCGGTTATTCCTGATCATCGAGGGTTTTCCGTGCATCGGATAATCCAAAAGGCTGAGTCTTCCACCAAAGGCCTCGACCATCCCTTGCAGCCCCAGACAAACCCCGAATACCGGCAGGTTGCGTTCAACGCAGGCCTTAATCAGATCAGACAAGCCGAAATCGGAAGGGCGGCCCGGACCGGGAGAGAGAAAAATCATGTCCCACTTCTCTTTCTCCAAGTATTCAAGAGGGAAGCCGGCCCGTAAAGTAATAACCTGGGCCCCGGTCTGACGGACGTAATTGGCCAGGGTATGCACAAATGAGTCCTGGTGATCCACAAAAAGGATTTTCGGCGGCTTTCCCTGTGAACGGGGTGGGATATAGTGTTCAGGCGGCGGCGGAATTTTTCCCAACACCGCATCAAGAAAGGCCGAGGCCTTGATGCGGGTCTCTTTTTCCTCCTCATCCGGATCCGAATCGATCAACAGGGTGGCACCGACCCTGACCCTGGCCGTCCCATCCTTCAGATGGATGGTGCGAATGGTGATACCGGTATTCAGGTTTCCGTTGAAACTGATAAAACCGATGGCGCCGCCGTACCACTGGCGCGGGGAATTTTCCAGTTCTTCTATTCGCTGCATGGCCGCCCTTTTAGGGGCTCCGGTCAGGGTGACGGCCCACATGTGTGATAAGAAGGCGTCCAGAGAGTCGCAATCCTCCCGCAAGGTGCCGGTCACATGATCGACCGTATGAAAGAGGCGGGAATAGGTCTCAATCAACCGGCGCCCCCTTAGGTGCACCGTTCCCGGTTTACAGATCCGTGATTTATCATTACGGTCCACATCCGTGACCATGGTCAGTTCCGATTCGTCTTTTTTTGAATTCAGCAGGGTGCGGATCTGTTCGGAATCCTCCATGGCGTTCTTACCCCGGGCGATCGTCCCGGAGATGGGGCAGGTTTCCACAAAGTCTCCCTCTACGCGTACGAACATCTCCGGTGAGGAACCCACCAGTTGTTCATCCCCCAGATTGATCAGAAATTCATAGGGGCTGGGATTTACCCGTTGAACCACTTTGAACAACTCCGCCGGGGTGCCGGCATAACCGGTAAAAAAAACCTGACTGGGTACGACTTCGAAGAAGTCGCCCTGCCGGCATCCCTCCTGCACTAGACGGACCTTCTCGGCGTATTCCCCCGGACCGTGGTCCACCCGGATCTCCCCGGGAGTGCCCTGTTTTATTTCAATCGTTTCTCCTTTCCTTTCCAAACCCAGGGTGTCCTGGCCGTTGAAGATAAAATCATAGCGCCTTCTTTGGGCGATTTCTTTGCGGTGATCGACCAGTATCAATTCGTCGGGCAGAAACAGATGGGCTTCTTTATATAAGGCCGGGCGTTCATATTTCAGTCGAATCGGTTCAAATTGAAAGGCCAGATCATAACCGAATGCCCCATATAATCCGAGATGGAAATCGGCCTCGGAGTGGAACATTTTAAGCATATTACGTATGATGGAAAAGAAACTGGGTTGTTTGCTTCGTTCCTCCTCGGGGAAATAACCGGGTGTGGGGATAATAACGCCCTTTAATCCCGAATCGGAACGCTCTATACTTTCCAAATGGGGATCTTCAGATAAGGCCCGTAAAAGAAATTCCGCCAGGATTCGACCCCGATCATTCAAGGCGTCGATTACAAAATTCCGCCCGTAACAGATCATCTGAAGGGGGGGCTTTAAAAAAGCGACATCCCAGCGGCTGTATCTTCCCGGATATTCATAGCCGCTGGCAAAAACCGCACCCTTGAACCGATCGATTCCTGCCAAAGGGATTTCCAATGCGGATGCATAGGGCAGGGCTTCAACGCTTCGAAGGACCTTTATTCCGCCTTCAGTTACATAAAAATCATCCATTTCAATCTCCTTAGGTTTGAAAATGCCGTTCGTCGCCTGCGATCGGCAGGAGCGTTCGGCGCTCAGCGAAAACCTGTTTTCATAATTCACCGGTGCCTGATTAAGGCGGGCGTGATCAGTTTTTTGGAAGTGACTTTCAAACTGCTCCCAATTGAAAAATAAAAAAGGCCGTGATTTCTTTCTTCACGGCCTTTGCAGCGGTACAAACAAAAAAGCCGTGGAGACCTTGAGAGGTTCTCCACGGCTTTTTGATTTTTATATCAGGTCAGCGGCGGACAAACCCCTCCCTTGAATCCTGCCACCACCACCAGTTATTGTTAATTCTTGATATCGGTTTCATCATTCAGATTCCAAAAAAATTAAATTAAAGTATATCAAAACTAAAAATCCGAGTCAATACTTTTTTAATTTTTTCCCTGAGGCCGTTTCCCCCTTTTAACGCCCTTTAATTATTATAGAATTTTAAGTACTATTTTTCAACAATCTCTTTTGATTTCAGAGATTTTCGGTCTTAATCGATAAAATAAACCCGGCAGTTCCTTGACATCAGACAAAAATCTTCCTCCCCAAGGCAACGATTAAGGCCCTGGGAAAGGTGGTATTTGCATTCCACCTTTAATTGTGATAAGCAAAGAAGAAAAATCACCAACCCCTCCTCCCGCAAGGATCATTCACCCAAAACCTTCGGGAAGGAGTTTTACCATAATCTGACCGTTTGAGATCAGCAAATACAAATCGATAAAGCTGGTGGTCTAATCTTGATCAAAAAATATTCCATCCTCCAGCTTTCGGTTATTAGCAGATAATGGAGGTTTTCCATGAAGATCAGCCGCAGAACATTCATAAAATTATCAGGGGCCACGGTCGCCGGGGCGGCAGTAGGAGGATTGGGATTTAATTTGTCCCCGGTTGAGGTTTACGCCCAAAATCTCAGAATTAAAGGAGCGAAAGAAACATCAACCGTATGCTGTTATTGTTCGGTCGGCTGTGGAATTATTGTTCACACAGATGCCAAAGGCAAGGTAATCAATACCGAAGGAGACCCGGAACATCCAATCAACCAGGGCGCCCTCTGCGCCAAAGGGGCTTCTCTCTATCAATTAGCCGTTAATGATAACCGGTTGAAAAAGGTACGCTACCGTGCCCCTTACCGTAACCGTTGGGAAGAGGTCCCTTGGGACTGGGCCTTAAATAAAATTGCAGCCAATGTTAAGAAAAGCCGAGACGCCGGCTTTATGGAAAAAAATGCCCAAGGGCAGACGGTCAATCGGACCAACGGAATTGCTTCGGTGGGAAGCGCGGCGATTGACAATGAGGAGTGTTGGCTTTATCAAAAATTTCTAAGGGCCTTGGGGATTGTTTATCTGGAACATCAGGCCCGTATTTGACACAGCTCCACCGTAGCGGCTCTGGGAGAGTCGTTTGGACGCGGGGCCATGACCAATCATTTTATTGATTTCAGAAATGCCGATGTTATTTTAAATATGGGCAGCAATGTAGCGGTCAATCACCCGGTTTCCTTTAAATGGATCCAAGCAGCTAAAGATAAAGGGACTATTTTCATCCACGTGGATCCTCGATTTAACCGGACATCAACCAAAGCGGATATCTTTACCCGACTCCGTTCAGGGACGGATATCGCCTTTCTGGGAGGGATGATCCATTATATATTGAATAATAATTTATTTGACGAATTTTATATAAAAAACTATACCAATGCCCCCTTTATTATAGATCCCAAATACAACTTCAACGACGGCCTTTTCTCAGGATATGATTCAAGCAAAAGGAGTTATGATCGTACCGCCTGGGCCCTGATAAAAGACCCGCAGGGAATTCCGAAAAGAGACCCGTCGCTTAAGGATCCACAATCGGTCTTTCAATGGATGAAGAAACACTTTTCCCGATATACTTTTGAAAAAGTCAGTGAAATTACAGGAACCCCGATTCAAGATTTGGAAAAAGTCTATCGGGCCTTTGGTTCGACCGGAAGGCCTGACAGATCCGGAACGGTTTTATACGCCATGGGTTGGACCCAGCATACCGTCGGAGTTCAAAACATTCGGGCCATGTCTATTATTCAATTACTTCTCGGAAACATGGGCGTCGCCGGAGGCGGAGTGAATGCCTTGCGTGGAGAATCGAATGTTCAAGGCTCAACAGACCACGCCTTATTATTTCACATCCTCCCCGGCTATTTACCGATCCCCAGATCGCACCTGGCAACCATGGAAGACTATAACAAAACGACTCCCCAATCCAATGACCCAGGAAGCGTCAACTGGTGGAAACACCGCCCCAAATATATGACCAGCTTTTTAAAATCCATGTACGGGGGAAAGGTCGCTCAAGAAAATGATTTCGGATATGGCTGGTTGCCGAAAATCGATACCGATCAGGATGCTTCCTGGCTGAATCTCTTTGATGAAATGCATAAAGGATCATTTACCGGTTTTTTTGCCTGGGGTATGAATCCGGCCTGTTCGAGCGCCAATAGCGGGAAGGTTCGTCAGGCCTTATCAAACCTTGACTGGATGGTTAATGTTAACGTATTCGATAATGAAACCGGTTCCTTCTGGAAAGGACCGGGGATGAACGCACAGACCATAAAAACCGAAGTCTTTCAGTTGCCCTGCGCGGCATCAATGGAAAAAGAAGGCAGCATCACCAACGGCGGTCGATGGATGCAATGGAGACATAAAGCGGCTGATTCACCCGGTGAAGCCAAACCGGACGGAGATATTATTTTCGAACTATTTCAAAAAATTCAGGCCCTTTACCTAAAGGAAAAAGGAGAATTCCCGGATCCGATTTTAAATTTGAAGTGGGATTACCAAACCAACGGACGCTTTGATATTCATAAAGTAGCCAAAGAAATCAATGGGTATTTTCTGGAAGAGGTTGACCAACACCCGGTGGATAAAAAAGCCTATAAAAAAGGAACCTTGGTTCCGAGCTTTGTTTATCTTTTGGACGATGGCCGGACCTCTTCCGGCAATTGGCTCTATTCAGCCAGTTATACGGAAGCCGGAAATATGGCCGCCAGAAGGAAATCCATCGATCCCTCCGGATTGGGGTTATTTCCGGAGTGGTCTTGGTGTTGGCCGGTCAACAGGCGCATCCTCTACAACCGCGCCTCCGTTGATCTTGAGGGCAACCCCCGTGATCCCAAGCGTCCTTTGATCAAATGGGATGCGGGAAAAAAGAAATGGGTCGGTGATATTCCCGACTTTGGAGCGCCCCCAATGAAATCATCCGGTATTTATCCTTTCATTATGAAACCGGATGGAGTGGCTTCCATTTTCGGTCCCGGATTGAAGGACGGCCCTTTCCCTGAACATTATGAACCCCTTGAATCCCCTTTGGAAAAAAATTTACTATCAAGCCAGAGGATCAATCCAGCCGTCAAAATCTTTGGCGGAAATCTGGATTCCTTCTCTTTTAATGACCCGAGATATCCCTATGTCTGTACAACCTACCGTGTGGCAGAACATTGGCAGACCGGTGTTATGACGCGCTGGCAATCCTGGCTTATTGAGGCTGAACCTCAAATGTTCTGCGATCTAAGCGTTGAACTGGCCGCAATTAAAGGAATACAAAGCGGGGATCGTGTGCTTGTGGAAACTCCAAGGGGTAAAGTGGCGGCAACGGCTGTCGTGACTTCCCGTTTTAAACCGTTTAATATCGCCGGAAAGACCGTTCACCAAATAGGGGTTCCAATACACTTTGGCTGGATCCATCCCAAGGATGGCGGAGACAGCGCCAACCTGCTTACTCCAGGTGTCGGCGATCCCAATACCATGATTCCCGAGACCAAGGCCTTTATGGCCAATGTCAGAAGGTTGAACAAAAAGTCGGGTACAAAAAGCTAACCAAAGATATTTGGAATTATGTAATCCAGGAGCCAGAATTCATATTGATTGAGGATCACTTCGTTCAAGGAACGTTTCACTTAAGGAACGTTCGTCTTCGACGAACTTGAGGCCAAAGGCAGTTGCCTCTTCCCTCAAGCGAAGCGATCCTCAATCAAGGTCGAAAAGCAAGACCGGTTCAATATTTTAAGAAATAAAATTTCAGACTGAACAGGGTTAGATTCTAAGAAGGGGTGATTGAAATGGCTGAAGGAATATCTTTGCTTATCGATACTACGAAGTGTATCGCCTGCAGAGGCTGTCAAGTAGCCTGCAAACAATGGAATCAAAGAGCAGCCGAAAAAACGGTTAATCACGGAAACCGGCAGAATCCTCCGGATTTATCATTTAACACCTGGAAATTGGTGCGGTTTAGTGAAATACCAAGGGATGTAGCGCCGTTGTACTTCTTTCCCGATCAATGCCGTCATTGCCTGACCCCTTCCTGTAAAGAAATGGCGGACTTGCGGGCAGGGAATTTGATTACCATAGATAAAAAGACCGGTGCCGTTATCTTTAATCAAAAGACAAAGTTAAAACCCGAGGACTTTGAGGAAATCCGTGAGGCCTGTCCTTATGATATTCCCAGGTTCAATTCGGGTTCAATGCAAATGGCCAAATGCACCCTGTGTTTTAACCGGACCCAAGAAGGCATACCGCCTGCCTGTGTCAAGACCTGCCCCACCGGAGGGATGCAGTTCGGAAATAGGCAGGAAATTCTTGATAAAGCCAACAAAAGATTGGCGGAAGTAAGACGCATCTACAAACATGCCCTGTTGGTAGATCCTGAAGAGGTCAGGGTGATCTATCTTCTGGCGGATGACCCAAGGAAGTATTATCATCTTACCAAAGCCGAAAACAAACCTGGAATTTCAAGAAAAGTCGCCCTTAAACAGTTTTCCCAGCCTTTGAGAATGTTTCGTGCTTTAGCCGGATAAATTTCCGGTAGACTAACAGGTGACCTAAGCCTGTTTCCAATGAAAGGATGTTCCGCAAAACCAGTCTGCTTTTATTCTGTACCCATTTCAATTGATAATAAGTCTAACCTCCCGTCCGGTATTCGGGGTATTTTTTTAATTATCATTTTAAACTTTATATTACCTGCCTAAAAATAGAGGGCTCCATTGAAAAAATTAACAAAAAGGATTCAACAGCTTAAAAAGGACAGACCCGGCTATGAAGAACTGTTTGATTTTTATCTGAGAATTAAAAGGGAACAGGAAAAAATCAAGGAATCCTTGAAAATTGACTTAATTCAACTAAAAAAAAACAGGGAAGATCTGTTACAGGAAAGAGAATCCCCGCTCCTTCAACGGGATGAATTTCTTTTAGATCTTGAATCATCGGTTTTTCTCTTTCAATCGATCTGTCATCTCGGAAAAGAATCCAATCCCTATATGGCCCATCAAGCGGCGAAAATAGAGCAATTATTGGATAATAAAAAAATAGACCTTAAAAAAATACTGGGAAAAGGATTCAACGAAGACACTATCAATAAAACTTCCGACCGATTTGAACTCGATAAAAATATTTTTTCTTATTTTATCCGAGCCAGTATAGCGCCTTCTATTCAAGCGTGCTTAAATCAACTTTGCGAAAAAATTGATCCTGAAATATGGAGAAAGGGTTATTGCCCAGTTTGCGGATCGGTCCCTTATTTAAGTCTGCTTAAGGGAGACCATGGGAAACGCTATCTTATTTGTTCTTATTGCGAATATCAATGGGGATTCGATCGGATGATTTGTCCGTTTTGTAACAACCAAAATCCGGAAAGCCTCCATTATTTCTATGGAGAAGGTGAAGAGGCCTTCCGCATTAACCTTTGTGACCAATGCCGTCAATATATTAAAAGCATTGATATGGGAAATATGGATGGATTGTTCCCGGCATTAGAAGATCTAGCCACAATCCACCTTGATCTAATCGCCATTCAAAAAGGCTATCAACGGTCAACTCCTAATTTCTGGACACAGAATAATTATTAACAGACTGATGTTACCAAAAGCCTAAGAAGGGGTTATTCCCTGAACCTTTTTCCCCTGTTCCTGTTAAAATCCGCAAAAATAAAAACACCACCTTTTTTGCTGATACCTAACGCAAAAAGGGGACAACCGTCCCTTTTCCCCTGACTCATGATATTTCTTTTCATAGAAAAAAACAATTCCGAAGGATAATATCCCCGGCTGCGGTAGTTTGTCTTTTACGTCCGCATGATACGAATGGTTATTAAGGGAAAAAAGGCTGGAGCGGCCAGGGGGGAAAGGAAATATAAACAGAAAAGCCCTTCCCAAGGTAAAGGAAAGGGCTTTTAATTCAAGGCAGTTGTAATAATCCTCAGGCGGCTTTCAGAAAGGGATCGGCAGAGATGAGCAGGCGGTCCAGGGCCGCTTCTTTCCGGGAAAGACCGAAGGCCACGGCCATCAACTGGGTGATAAAGACCACCGGGATATTGAAGTTGGTCCCCAGGGCCTTATTCATCCGCTTCTGGTAGGCCTCCAGATTCATCTGGCACATGGGGCAAGCCGTGGAAACAATTTTTCCGCCGTTGGTCTGAGCATCCCCAAGGATATCCCGGGCCAGTTCATAACAGGCCGTAAGTTCAGTCAGGAACAATCCCGAACCGCAGCAGCGCATTTTATTGGGAAAGGACACGGCCGTGGCCCCGATGGCCTCAATAATCCGGTCCTGGATCAACGGTTTTTCCACGCTGTCGTATTCCCCGAAAGGTCGCACGGTCTGGCAGCCCACATATCCGGCCACCTGAACTCCGTTGAGGGGCTTTTTGACCGCTGACCTGATTTTATCCAGACCGACATCGTTAAACAAGACATCCAACAGATGGCGCACCCTGATTTTTCCGCTGTATTTCAAATTGCCTTCGGCCAGGACTTCATTGACCTCGGCCAGCAGTCCGGGCTTTTCCTGCAATTTATAATTAACTTTATTTAAGACGATATAACAGGAACTGCATGGGGCGACGATATCCATTCCGCCCTGGGCCTCGGCCAAAGCCAGATTGCGGGCCGCCAACACATCCACGGAAAGTTCGTTCCCTCCCACATAGGAAATACTGGCTCCGCAGCAATTCCAATCCTCGATTTCCTTCAGGGACAAGCCCAGTACCTTGGCCACGGCCTTCAGCGACACCGTATAATGGATTCCGCCGGCCTCCAGGGAACACCCTTGATAGAGGAAATAATTCATCAGACGGCACCTCCCTTCCCCATGGCCTTGGCCTTATCCAGCATTTTCCTTAAAGATTTGACGTTTTTGATCGGCCTTTCGGGCAGGATCTTCATCCGTTTATACCAAAGCATACCTATTCCCATGTTCTTATTTTCCATCATCAGTTTGATACCCTGGCCAAGCCCGTGTCCCAGGAAATATCGAAGGGCCACATCTTTTTCATCGATCCGACCCAGCCGATAGATATTGCCCCAGAATTTCTGCCCGAAAAGGGCGGTTTCCGCCCTGGGTTTATATCCCTGGCGCAGGGCATAATGGGCCAACCCATGCATGACATCCACCACCGGTACTTTCCGGGGGCAGCGCACCTTGCAGGAATAACAGGAGGTGCAGAGCATGATGGCCTGGCTGCTCAGCACCTTTTCCCGTTGACCGGCGCGAATCAGGGTAAAAATCTTTCGGGGAGAAAAATCCATTTTTTCTTTCAAGGGGCAGGAGGCGGCACAAACTCCGCACTGCATGCACATCTTGATCTCTTCCCCGGAGTCCACATTTCGATAAACTTCCCTGGCAAAAGACTGGTTATAGGCTTTTCCCGCACCGCCTCGAGAACCGTATTTGGGCCCGACTACTTGGTCCATCTTCAATACCTCATTTTTCTTTTTCGATTCCAGGACTGAAAGGGTCAAGGGATCTTGTTATTGAAGGTCCAAAAACCAAAAAATTTTTGAACCTTCTTTTCTCCTGACTCCTGTATTCTGACTTCTATTTTATTAGAACCCTTTATATGGGTTCGGCTCCAGTTCTTTGATCCGGGCCATGAAATCATTCAGGATGACCGGGAGCCGGTCATAGTCATTGATCGAGATTTCCTCCACCCGGACCCGTTCCGGCTCCAGGGCCAGACGACCCAGGGTTTCAGAAATTTTTTCCATACGGGTGTTGGCCAATTCACTGCCTTTGATAAAGTGACACTGATAATCGTCGCCTTTGCGGCACCCCAGCAGGATCACGCCGTCGATCCCCTTAGCCAGGGCGTCGGCGATCCAGACCAGGTTGACCGATCCCAGACAGCGAACCGAGATAAACCGGTAAAAGGGATCAATAGGGATACGGTTGATTCCGGCCATATCCAGGGCCGGGTAGGCATCGTTTTCGCAGATTAAAGCAATAACTCTCGGTTTCTCATCATCCGCATCCGGCACTTCAATACCCTTGATCATGGAGCCGATCATATCCACCGAATAATTTTTAAAGGAAATGATCCGTTCCGGACAGGCACCCATACAGGTCCCGCAACGACGGCAGCGGGTAAGGTTGGGCAAGGGGTTGGCCTTCTCATCTTCATTAATGGCCCCGAAAGGACATTCTTCGGTACAGCGTTTACACTGGGTACAACGGGACATCATAAATTCGGGGTAGGTCATATCCCCGGATCTGGGGAAGGTGGAAGACCCGATGGCCGTGGATTCGATGCATTGAATCGTCTTTAGAGCCGCCCCAGTGGCATCCTCGGCACAAATGGCCGTTTCCATAGGACTGCGGACACATCCGGCCGTATAAATACCGGTCCTTTGGGTTTCGTAAGGGAAACAGATAAAATTAGAATCCGGGAATCCATACTTATTGACGGGCAGCCCCGGTCCCTGCCGATAATCCAGATTCAGGGCCGTTTCATCGATCGAGGTCGGCACCATGCCCACGGCCAGGACCACCAGATCCAGTTCTTCCAGTTGGATGGTTTCGTTCAACAGGGCATCACTGGCTTCCACGGAAAGGTTTTTATTCCCATCTTCGGATATAGCGTTCAGTTCTCCGCGGATAAAAATCCCGCCGTCTTTTTGGACCTTGCGGTAGAAGTCTTCACTCTGGTGTGGGGTCCGAATATCTTTATAAAGGATGTATACCGCGGCTTCCGGATCCTGCTCTTTTACATAAGTGGCCTGTTTCAAAGAAACCAGACAACAGACCGAAGAACAATAGGCCAGATGGTTTTCATCCCGCGAACCGGCACATTGAATAAAGAGGACATTTTTAGCCTCTTTGCCGTCCGAAGGCCGGGTGATCTTTCCGTTTTTGGCCATTTCTTCCATCTGGACGTTGGTGATCACGTTGGGAAATTTGCCGTAGCCCAGGTGTTCCAGTTTATTGGCGTCATAGGGTTTCCAGCCGGTGGCCTGGATTACCGAACCGACCCGTTCGGTGGTCGAGGAACCGTTCTGGGAGATGGTCACATCAAAGACTCCGGGACCGCCGGCGATCTTTTCGATTTGGGCCGAAGTGAAAATCTTGATATTGGGTTCGGCTTCCACCTTTTTAATCTGGTCTTCCAGATCAACCGGTTTCAGTTCTTTATATGGAGGACGGATGCGTTTATTCATCTTGTTCATAAACCCGCCTAAATTGGCTTCTTTCTCCACCAAAAGGACCGGATAACCGGCCTGGGCCGCACCCACGGCGGCATTCATCCCGGCAAACCCGCCGCCCACGACCAAAACGGTTTTGCTTAAGTTCTCGGCCTGATAGGGTTCCGGGGGCGTGCTCTTATTTAATTTAACCAGCCCCATGCGCATATTGTCTTCGGCCATCATCTGGGTATCTTCATCACCCGCCGGAAGGACCCAGGCCACCTGTTCCCGGATATTAACCCGGTCCATTAAAACGGGTCCGAAATCAAAGACATCATATTTCACCCGCGGCGAACAGGCCACGATGGACAAGGTATTGACCCCATCACCCGCCACATCGGCCTTGATCATCTCCACCCCTTCCGTGCCGCAAAGCCAGGAATGGGTCTTACATACCGGGGCCTTGAACTCTTTGGAGGCCACCTTTTTTAAAGCATCTATATCCAGGGATTCTCCGATCCCGCATCCTGTACAAATATATACGCCCAGTTTCTTATCCATTCGAGTTTACCTCCTCACCACAGATTGAATAGCCCGGAGCGCCGCCCCGGTGGCATCCTGAACCACACCGGCCACATCCGCCGGCCGCTTGATACAGCCTGCTCCGTAAATGCCTTTTTGATCCTGATCGGAAACGATAAAACCGTAATCATCGTAAGCGACCTCAGCCGGGACTTTAACGGTTGCCGTAGCCGGTTCCATACCCGTGGCCAGAACCACCATATCCACAGTCTCCCGAATCCGTTCCCCGGATTGAGTGTCTTCCCCTTCCAGGATCAGGTTTTTGGTGGCCGGGTCCTCGGTGATCAGGGCGATCTTGGATTTGACCAGCGACAATTTCTCGTCCTGTTTCACTTTGACAAAAAAATCTTCCAGTTTCCCTTGGGCACGAATATCAATAAAATAGATAAAGGCCTGGGCATTGGGATTTTTCTCCCGCACATAGGTGGATTGTTTCAAAGAGGCCAGGCAGCAGATTCCGGAGCAATAGGCCAGGTGATTTTCATCCCGGGAGCCGGCACACTGAATAAAGGCCACCTTCTCCACCTCTTTTTGGTCCGAGGGCCGAAGGATTTTCCCCTGGGTCGGCCCGTTATCCGCACAAAGCCTTTCCATCATCACATTGGTGATGACATTGGCGTATTGGCCAAACCCGTAATTTTCCAGTTTGACGGCATCATAGGGATTCCAACCTGCGGCCCAGACGATGGCCCCCACGTTCAAGGTGATGGTTTCGGGCTGCATTTCCAGATCGATGGCCTGATAGTTACAGACCTCGACGCATTTGGCACAGGCTTTTCCATGGCAGACCGAACCGTCAATCACATATTGCATGGGGAAGGCCATGGCATAGGGTAAATAGGCGGCCTTGGTCTTGTCCAGGCCGTAGTTGAAATCGTTAGACCGCTCCACCGGGCAGACCTCGGCGCATTTATTACAGCCGGTGCATTGATCATTGATAAAACGGGGCTTGGTTTTTATCGTGACCTGATAGTTCCCTTCCTCGCCGCTGATTTGCTCCACCTCGGCCAAGGTGTAAAAACTGATCCGGGGACTGCTTTTGGTCCGTTTAAAATTGATCTCCAGACCGCAATTGGGGGGACACAGTTTGGGAAAATACTGATAAAGTTGGGCCACCCGGCCGCCCAGATAAGGATTTTTTTCCACGATCACCACATCAAAGCCGACCTCAGCGGCTTCGATGGCGGAAGTCAGTCCGCTCATGCCTCCGCCGACAATTAAGATACTTTTTTTATCTCCCATGATACTCCTCCAGGAATTTTATTAATGGTTCTCGAAAGAAAACTTTTCTATGTTTTGTTTGAAAAAGGAATAGCCTAAAATGCCTAAGGATTACCCCGGCTGCTTATTGAAAGAGAGGATTTGCCGAGAGTAAAATAGCCCTTTCCTCTTTTTGAATAAACAGCCCTTCCGGTCAAAAAAAACTCCAGGCGCCCAAAGGCGCCTGGAGATAACAAGGTTATTGCTAATTACGGAATAAGAGGGACCACTTCTCTTTTCATCATGGCCCACTCACCGGTCTTGGGATTATAGGTGCAATTGGCAAAACAATGCCAGTTTTTCTCATCCATTTTCGGTTTGTCCGCCCGGAAGTAATAACCCGGCCAGCGGGTCTCTTCCCGGAACAGGATGGTCCGCATATGGGCTTCGGCCTGCCAGGTCCTTTGTACGTTTTCCCAGCAGCGTTCCAGTTCATAGACATTCTTGGCGCCCAATTTGGCGGCGTCTTCCTGGAGCATGGCCATAAGTTCCAGACCTCTTTCGAGCAGGGCCTTGCTGGTCTTAAAGCCCGAACCCCAGCCGCCGGCATATTCATCCATCATCTTCTGGAGACGATTCATATACTGCATCGGTTTGATATAGTTGGGGTTCATATCCGTATCCGTGGACAGCCCGCTGAATTGTTCAAAAGTGTTCAATGGGGCCAGGATTTCTTTTTTCAAGGCCGCAAGATGGGCGGCATCCACATTGGGTTGGGCCGTGTTCTCCACACAGAACCGCACCGCTTCCTTGCCGGTGAAACGACCTTCGGCATGGGAACCGGAGGAGAACTTGTGGCTGGAGGCGCCGGAAGCGTCACCGCAGGCAAACAACCCCTTTACGGTACACATATTGCCGTAACCCCATTTATAGGGGGTCTCCAGATCTTCCGGACCGCTGACCCAGGCACCGGAGGCACCGGAATGGGAACCGATGAAGTAAGGTTCACAAGCAGCGATTTCGGATCGGCTGGCCTCGGGCATGATGTTGCTGGCTGCCCAGAGGATGGCTTGGGAGATGGTCATATCCAAAAAGTCTTCCCAGGCCTCGGATTCCAGTTCCTTCATCTTTTTCTTGAAGGCCTTTTCATCAGAAGTGCCTTTGGCGATATTTTGAATAGCCTCGGCGGTCTCCATATAGAGGGGCCCTAACCCGGCTTCCACATCCAACATACCCAGGTAGTTACGCAGGTTGGCTGGAATCGGTTTAGCCAGGCCATATGGAGCCCAGTTATTGAGCTCGTCTTTACGAACGACCATATATTCACCGCCCGTAGCGCTCGTGGCCCGGGATTTGAAGAGCAGGAACCAGGCCCCCACCGGTCCATAGGCATCCTTGAACCGAACCGGGATAAAACGAACTTCCTGACAGGTCATTTCTGCACCGGCTTTAATGGTGAAGTAGGCGCTGGACCCGGTATTGAAAGGCGGATACCAGGATCGGCCGATCCCCTCACCGGTTGACCGGGGACGGAAAACGTGAACCGCTCCACCCATGGCGCAAACCACGGCTTTGGCTTTAAAGACATAGAATTTCTCATCACGGGTCCCAAAACCGACGGCCCCGGCGATTCGATCACCATCCATAAGGGGGGCAACAATGAAAACCCGCTCATAGATCTCAAAACCGGCGGCATCCATGGCGTTTTTGGCGGCTTCGGCCACAATCACCTTGTAAGATTCACCGTTGATCATGAGCTGCCAGCGGCCTTCATGAACATAACGGCCGTTTTCATCCAGCCATATGGGCAAGCCCCATTTTTCAAAAAGGTGAACCGAGGAATCCACATGGCGGGCGATGTTGTAAACCAGATCTTCCCGGGAAATCCCCATCAGGTCCTGACGGACGTAATGGACGTAATCTTCACAGGTGTTCTGACCTTCACTAATGCCGATATATTGGTTGATAGCCGAAAGGCCCATGGCCACGGCTCCGGAACGGGTATAGGCGGCTTTGTCGACAGCCGTTACTTTAACACCGTTTTTCTTGGCCCAGTAGGCGGCTTCAACAGCAACCCCAGTGGCGGCCATTCCTCCACCGACAATCAACAGATCGGTGGTTACTTCTACAGTTGGATAATCTGCCATAATCATTTCCCTCCTTCGTTACTTTTTTGGTGTGGGTAAAGCCGCCACTTTTAAAGAAGCAGGCTCTGTGAACAGGTAAGGGCTCTTCAGGTCGCCGGAACCTTCATCAAATCCGCCGCCCGGAACCGCACTGCCTTCGGCCGTGGTCCGGATGGGGAACTTAAAGCGTTTGATGGTCCCATTCCGAAACTTGACGGTCCACATAATGTCCTCACTACCCCGAAGAGGGGTGACACTGGCACCCATGGGCACGAAGTCGGCATAGCCTCGTACGTCCATAGCCTGTTGGGGGCATATCTTGACGCAGTTATAGCATTCCCAGCAAAGAGAGGTGTCTCGGTTGAAGGCCTTCATTTCGCCGTAACCAAGGGAGCCGTCCTTATCCAGGAACATCAGGTCCACCGGACAAATGTACATACAGGCGGTTTTGTCCTGCCCTTTGCATCCATCACATTTTTCTTTAATTACAAAACTTGGCATAGTTTCCTCCTCATAATAATATTTATTTATTGCTGCATAAAAGCGATTTTAGTCGTTAGCAAAATTCGTCCGCGCTGCTAAAAACCTTCCCACCCCCTTTCATTTTTATAACCGTTCCCTTTTCCGTATGAGTTCCTCGAGCAGTGTTGAAGTTTTTTACAACCATGGTCATAAGGAATCATCGGATTAAAAAAACAGACCTTAGGCTCCGTGCTTTTTTAAAAACTCTTCCATGATATCGATTTTCCCCATAGAGACGACCATATCAAAAATATCATCCTTTACGTCTTTGGGGAGTAATTCAATAGTTTTGGTGGTGGCACTGTCAAATTTAGCCTTGGGGAAAAGTTTAACCACCCTATCCACCTGATTCATGGTATTGGGTACCGGCAGCTTCTTTAATCCGGCGAAGGCATCCTGGGTTAGTTCGGCCAGACCGGCTTTTTGCAGTTTGGCATACCTCTCTTCATTGATCCAAATGTTAATGGGATATGTTTCCGCCATTTTCAAACCTCCTCTTCAAATATAAATTCAATTATAATGGGTCAATTCTAAAAGCCTGGGTTCCCTTATCCAGATACTCTTGGGTAACAAAGGGGGAACCGAATCCGTATTTTTCGGCACATTCCTGAACGATATCGAATATTTCAGGTCTGAAGATCAACCGTGGGGGCTTAACCCCGTCCATGATGATGCTTCGGATTACGGTGCCGCTGAATCCCTGCCATTCCTTCTTATGATTACAGAGCCCTATGCAGGTCACCTCACCGCAGTGGGGGCAGTAGAGCCATTCGACCACAAAAATCGGGGTAATATTTAATTTTTCCTTCGGGATCTTATTAAAAATGCGATGGGCGTCGTAAGAACCATAGTAGGTCCCGACACCGGCATGATCCCGGCCGAACATATGATGGGTCAAGCCCAGATTGGTCCGGATGATGGCGTGGTGGACGGCTTCTTTCGGTCCGGCATAGCGCATATCCCAGAGGGTGAAACTGGTCATGTGCACATCATCCCTGAAGTAACCATATTTCCGCAGGGCATCCTGGGTCAATATAATGGCCTGGTCGATATAATCCCCGGCCCTCTTTTCCCCAATGATCGCATTGACCAGAACCCCGGTAATGGCATGACCTTCTTCGGTTTCTTCCATGGACATTTCAGCGTGCGTAGCCATCCAGGCATGCTTCATCAACCATTCATGTCCGGAGTGGGGAACGTTCCGGGTCTGATGGGCTACGACCCGTTTCCAACCTTTTTGACCGAATTTTTCCCGGTGTTGTTTCGGGGTCAGCCAGTATTGGTCGAAGGGAGGATTGAATTTGGGAGGGTTGATCAGGGTGATTTTTCCACCCAGGAATTTGTCTTTGTAGTCCAAGGTCCGTTTGACTCCGGGGTGTTTGGAATCCGTAGTACCGTAAACGGCTTGAGACCAGGTATCCCGATCATAGGCATAAATGTCCTCGATTTCAAAAATAGCCAGAGGATTCCCTTCATAAGTTAAAAGAACCGAAGTACCGACCTTAATCCCATAGTCGACAATCTCTTGGTCAGAAATATCAAAAACAATCGGGATACTCCAGACTGTACCATCAACCAAGGCCATGTTCTTACACGTTGAATCTACGTCATTCTTTTTCATGAACCCTTCGAGGGGTGAAAAGAACCCGTAGGCCAGGCTGATCGCTTCGGTGGCCAATTGACGTCTGACCGGCACTGCCTTTAATCCCTTAATTTTATTGAGTGCCTCTTTCTTATCCGTTACCACTCTTTCAACAAGTTTTTTTCCACCATGTCCGATGAATTCCATTTTTTTCCTCCATTTATATTTTTTTAACACATCGTTGAACAACAGTTTATTACCAGAAACTCCTTATCTGAGTATCCAAAACAAAATGAATTCACAGATTTCATTTATTAGGGATATGGCTAAGGATTGGGGCGTCTAAATACTTAAAACCGCCTAAAATTATTGAGTTGTAAAGAATATTTGTGAATTAATGAACAAATAAATGAATTTATATCATAAACTTTTTATTTGTCAAGGGAAAAAATTTCCCCCCCAAAGTTTAAATCAACCGTTAATAGGGGGTCCGAAAAAGAATTTTTGACCTTGAATTCTTAGGAATCGATATAGACCTTGATCTTGCAAAAGCAGAGGATGCTGCAGATCCGCGGCGGCAAGGGCGAAGCCGATCATGGGTACTGCAATTCCTTGATAACAAAGGAGATGCGGCATCACACGGCTTTCCTGGAGGGTAAAAATTGATCGATATTTTATTAAAATCCAAACCTCCCCGGAGTGGGTTTTGACAGTGACCTGAAATATATACTAATATCCTATTATCATTTATAATTTAAGTGAATTTTTTTCTTTCAGGGCCAACTCAATCAATCGGTCTAATAGGGCACTGAAATCCATTCCTGCTGAACGGGCAGCTAGGGGGAAAAGGCTGGTTTGGGTCATGCCTGGGATGGTATTGGTTTCCAAAAGGATGATTTCTTCCCCCTCACGATCATTTGGCTGCACCCTTTTCCGGGAAAAGGATTTTCACTTCTATTCTACGGGAATCCTTGAATCCCTTTAAAGGAGAGAGCATTCCCATGATCCCACTTTGGACCATCTCCTGGACAAAATGGTTCATGGGGATATTTTTCCCATCCAGGATGACCCTGATCTGGATCCTTTTCCGTTCTTTCAGAAACCGGTCCTCCAACATCCGAACCAGTCCTCCGGGATTATCCGGTTTAAAGTGGGTCAGATCAGCCCGGGCGGGATTTTCCCCCACGGTGGCCACAATACTCCCTTCGATTTCCTGCAAAAGTTTTTCTTCCTTTCCCTTGGTCAGTACGGCAATCTTGGGTTGGTCTCCTTTTTTAAACCCTTCGGTCAGAATGATATCCCGGTCGGAGAAAAAGGACTGTTCAATCCGGTCCAAAAGGGATCCCCCTCCTTCATCTATTTTTCCAAGAAAGCTGATCTGTCCGGAACTCAACAAGACCACCCCGTCGGCCCCGGCCTGTCTGAGTTTATGAGTATCTTTCCCCGGTTGATCCAACAGAAACTCATGTCCGGAATGTTTAATCACCCCTGCGGAATAACCTTTGGCTTTAAGTAAAGGAATTATTTTCTCTAACAAACGCGTTTTACCGCTGTCGGAATAACCAACAATGGAAATAATCAGGGGCATGTTCTCTCCTCCAACCACCCTATGATGAAATCAAATGGGATTGTTTAAATTTATTAAATATCTGACTTCAGGTCAACCATATAAAACCTGCCACCTCTCCTTTTTTTAACGAACTCACCAAATAGGTCTGGTTTTTCTTCTTGATCTGTCGTCTCTCCTAATATATAAAAATAGCTAATTTTATCACAAATACGCCTGTTCACAAAAACCATGGACATTATAGAACCCGGCTTAGCGATCGACCTTGTTGTGAATACCCACCTCATTGGGGAGGTCAACGATATCAGGACCTCAACGATCTATGATATTCATGGAAAAAAACTCATCATTGCCCAAACCGATCCTGGCCTTTTAATTTCCCAATTAAACCAAAATATCATTATCTCCTTTTTGACCTACGAAAAAGGAAATCCTGTTCGTTATGGGTTTCAGGTAAAAATTGTCAATTTCATCAGGGAGTACCGGGTGGCTTCGTCCCAAACGTCGCCGGCTGTCGTTGTAACACAAAAAACCGTTCCCGAACTCTACAATCTGCGGATGTTTTATCGTATTCAACCCTCCAATCAATACGGTCTTCAGATATCTCTTTTTGACCAGCCGGTGAATATTATGGATATCTCGCTCGGAGGGGCCATTGTCAACACTACCCTTAGCCAACCTCATGAATTTAATTTGGAAACCGGTAAGATCATAAAAGTAACCCTGATGATTGATGACCGGAATTTTAACTTGGAAGCACAAATCAAAAGGAAATTGTTTCAGGAAGATAAAGCGTGGGGTCGTGAATTGGAATGTATTGCCCTTCAATTTTGTAACAGGACTCTGGAGCTGGATCGGGTCCTGGAAGGGAAACTACTCGATATCCAAAGAAAATTACGTTCCAAAATATTGGAGTCTTGAATGGATAAAAAAATAGGGTTCCATATGACAGTCGAGGAATTCCGTCAACAAGGTCGGAAGGTTGTGGATTGGATTGCTGACTATTATCAAAACATCGAATCGTTCCCGGTCCTGTCACAGGTTCAACCCGGGCAGATTCGCGCTTCCCTCCCTACAGAACCACCCTTTAAGGGAGAAAGCTTTGAAGCCATCCTACAGGATGTCAACCGACTAATCCTTCCGGGGATCACCCATTGGCAGTCCCCGAAATTCTTTGCCTTCTTCCCGGCCAACACCTCCGGCCCGTCCATTTTGGGAGAGCTGCTTTCGGCCGGACTCGGGGTCCAGGGCATGTTGTGGGCCACCAGTCCGGCCTGTACCGAGTTGGAAACCCATGTATTGGACTGGCTGGCCGGTATGCTTGTATTACCCGATAAGTTCAAATCGAACAGCAGGGGAGGCGGGGTGATCCAGGACTCGGCTTCCAGCGCCTCTTTGACCGCCCTGTTGGCTGCCCGTGAAAGGGCCACGGCTTTTCAGACCAACCAACAGGGTAGCGACGGCCGGCTGGTAGCCTACACATCGACGCAAGCCCATTCTTCCATTGAGAAAGCGGTTAAAATTGCCGGTTTGGGAGTTAAAAATCTTCGACTCATCGAAGTGGATGACAGGTTTGCCATGCAACCCGAAGCCCTGGCCCGGCAAATCCGGCTGGACCGTCAGACCGGGTTGATCCCCTGTTTTGTCTCCGCGACGGCAGGAACGACCTCTTCGAATGCCCTGGATCCGCTGCCCGAGATCGGCCGGATCTGCCGGCAGGAGGAGCTGTGGTTTCATGTGGACGGGGCCATGTCCGGGACCGCCGCCCTCTGTCCCGAATATCGGTATATCCTGGAAGGTCTGGAATTGGCCGACAGTTTCTGTTTCAACCCCCACAAATGGATGTTTACCAATTTCGATTGCGACTGCTTCTATGTAGCCGACCGGGAGACCCTGATCCATACGTTAAGCATATTACCGGAGTATTTACGCAACAAAGCCTCCGAGTCAGGAGCGGTCCTTGATTATCGGGACTGGCATATCCCCTTGGGAAGACGATTCCGTTCTTTAAAGTTGTGGTTTGTCCTTCGCTATTATGGAATCGAGGGTTTGCAATATCACGTAAGACAGCACATCAAGTTGGCCCAAACCTTTGCCGGGTGGATTCAAGAAGACGCCCGGTTTGAATTGGCCGCGCCCGCGCCTTTGAATCTGGTTTGTTTCCGATATAAGGGCAGCGATGAACAGAACCAAAAATTATTAGAACGGTTGAACCAGAGCGGGGATCTTTACTTGACTCATACGATCCTTAAAGGCGGTTTCACCCTCCGTTTCTGCGTGGGTCAGACCCTTACGGAAGAACGCCACGTGGTCCAGGCCTGGCAAAAAATTCAAGAAACAGCTGTGAGTCTTTAGAGATACAAATGATTGATGTTAATAAGAAGGGGACGCAGGAGATGGGGTCAGGGGGGCTTTTGTTCAAGTGTTGTCCGCAAAACGGTATTGATCGTTTACCGAATGGAAACTAAAACCTCGTTAGTTAAAAAAATCTTTCTCAAACTGTCTCCTCCGAGCCTCAGGGATAACACGGCGGAGATCGACCGCCTCAAGAAACAAATCAAGGTTGAATTAGGGATTGAATCTCTCGCCGTTCCATTTGCTCAGATTTCAGGTTGGGTTTCGACTCTCAGGGCCGCGGGGTATGAGGTTACGACCACCGTGGCCATGACCATGCCCCTGCCTGCCGTTATCGAACTGGAAGCGGGTGACACAACCCGGAGAAATTTCGGCTTGGCCGTGGACCTGGGAACCACCCGTATGGCCTACCAGCTCTGGGACCTGGCCCAGGGGAAATTGTTAGTAGAAACCTCGAGTGAAAATCCCCAGACCCGTTTCGGGGCCGACATACTGACCCGGATTCATTATGCCGACCATCCTGATCGGCTGAAAGACTTACAGGCCTGTGTGGTTTCCGAAATCAATGACACCCTTTTAAACCTGGGCCGGGAATATCACCTCTCCCCCCGGGAAATTTTTACCATGACCCTGGCCGGAAACACCACCATGACGCACCTTTTTCTGGGGCTCAGTCCGGCCTCTATTTGCCGGGAGCCTTATATCCCTGTCCTGAATACGATTGAACCTCTGACGGCTCAGGACCTGGGATTGAACATCCACCCCCGGGCCGTCGTTTCTATTTTTCCCAACGTGGGCAGCTATCTGGGAGGGGATGTGCTGGCCGGGATCCTCCATTCCCGGCTTTATCAACAAGAGGCCCTTTCTATGCTGGTGGATGTGGGGACCAATGCCGAAGTGGTCTTCGGCAACTCCGAGTGGCTGATCGGTTGCGCCGGGGCCGCCGGCCCGGCCCTGGAAGGCGGGGTGGCTCAAATGGGCATGGTGGCCGGTGATGGGGCCATAGAGAAAATCCGGATCGATCCGGAAACCGAAGAATTAAGTTATTCCCTGATCGGCCAGGGTCCCCCGAGAGGGATTTGCGGATCCGGCCTGATCGATCTGACCGCTGAATTGTTTATGGCCGGCCTGCTGGATATCAGGGGAAAATTTACTGTTAAGAAACCCACGGATCGCTGGATAAAACTCGACGGCCAACCGGCTTATGTATTGGTCCGGGCCGAGGAAACGGCGAATCATTCCCCCATAGTTCTCACCCAGGTGGATCTGGATATTCTGCTCCGGTCCAAGGCGGCCATGTACACCATCCTGACTACCCTGGTTCAGTCGGTTGGATATTCCTTAAAAGACATCGAGCATTTTTTTGTGGCCGGCGCCTTTGGAAACCACATCGATCCCCGAAGGGCCGTCATCCTGGGCTTGCTCCCGGATCTGCCTTTGGAACGCTACATTCCTTTGGGAAACACCTCTCTCAAAGGGGCGGCCGATGTGCTGCTGGATTATCGATCCTTGGAAGGGGTAAAAAAAATAGCCGACAAAATCACTTACCTGGAAATGAACGTCAACCAGGATTTTATGAACCGCTTCAGCGCCGCCCGTTTTATCCCCCACACCGACCCGAACTTGTTTCCTTCAGTACGGAGAGATGTGGATTTTTTATAGAAGTCACCTTGAAAGGAGCAATAACAACGATGAAAACTATTAGAAACAAACACAGATACTTGAACTTTTTTTGGCTATTTCTATTGCTGGTTTTTCCATTATCTTCGGGAGCCGATGAATTTCACTTTAACAACTTTCCGGTTGGAGAACGGCCTTCAGGGCTAGCCGGAGCCTATACCGCACTTTCCAATGACGCAACCGGATTGTTTTATAATCCAGCAGGTATTGTTAGGGGAGTGAATCAGGTGACAGCCAGTATCTACGCCTATACCAAATCAACCACGGAATATAAGAATGTTTTCGGCAACACCAATTGGACCAAAGATACCGGTGAATTTGTTCCGGGTTTTTTCGGATTCACCCATACCCTTTCTAAGGGGACCTTAGGCTTTTCTGTCGCCGTGGTCGATTCCGGCCGTTCAGACCAAAATCAAGACGTTTTTAACATTATCACCAATGGGCAAAAAAGATGGGATTACGGGAGAATCAACTATAATTATGAAAACAAGGTCTATAATTTTGGACCTTCCTTTGCCATGCCGATTTCCGAGGGGTTCTCTCTGGGCACTACCTTGTATTTACACTACAAAAATCAAAAGGAGGTTCAAAATCAGTTCTTTTCTTCCGGCGGCGGGTCAACCTATGAACTTCTTTGGGAAAACATGAGGATCGAAGAAACCGAATGGGGCATCAGACCGATTCTCGGGTTATTATGGAAGCCCAAGGACCAAAAGTTTTCTGCCGGCCTGTCGGTTTCCCGAACCTTTGTGTTTTCCCGTGATTATTCCGCCCAGTATCTGGGGGCCTATCAATCGGTAACTCCATCAAGCACCCAGAGCGGGGCCCTTGGGGTATTAGAAAAGTCCAGTGATTTTCGGGAATATCCCTTTATCGCCACCCTGGGTATAGCCTATTCTTTTTCCCCAAGATGGCTTTTGTCCTGGGATCTTTCCTACTATACCAAAACAGCCCGGCAAGACCGCAATGAGCTCCCCAGTACCTTTTCAACCAGGAGTTTTTTTAATACGGCCATCGGGGGGGAATTTCGTCACTCGGAAAAGTGGATATTCAGGGCAGGATTTTTCACCAACCTGGCCAATAACAGCACCGATGATCTAACAGTCAACCAAAGGGGGGAGTCGGTCGATATGGTTGGAGTCAATTTGAGCGCCAGCTTTAAACAAAAAAATATCTCCTTTACCTTGGGCACTTCTTACAGCACTGGAACCGGCAAGGCCCGGTTGGGAGAGTTCGGTTTTGGGGAGAACCGGTTTACCAGTAACCCTGTTGACGTACAAAATTCTCTTTGGATTATTTTCTTCAGCGCCTCTTTTTAAGGAGAATTTTTAAATCGGACTACCTGAATTATTCACTAAACGGCCGAAAAAAACTACCCGGCAAAGCACGACAACATGGGTGGAGGCAAAAAAGGGGACGTACCCAAGATTATAAGATCTATATTTTAATCAATAATATTATCCGGTTCTCCTTTTCAACGGTTGCGTAACAGGCATTCACATTAAAGTAAATTTATAATCTTAGGGACGTCCCCTTTTCAGAAAATAAGTTAAAAAATCCTCTCAAAGTTACCAGAACTGTACCTGTGGTATCCCTTCTTTTTCCCTGATGTACCGTCGCACCTCTTCTTTGATCATCGGATCCCTAACTGGCTCAACCAGGGATATGGGTCTTCCTTCCTCATCTTTAGAACTTTTCCAGTCTACGACCGATCCGGGGACCAAGGCGTACCGGCACCCGCCACTACCACAGCAGGCGGAGTCCGCCGCTCCTTCCCCCAGGAGAAAGAGAATCCGTTTCCCGTCGTGCTCGACGATCTCTTCCTTATAAAGTTGGTACCAGCCCGAGATGCTTCTATACTCTTCATTGAGGGCATGAACAAATTGCCTGGTCATTTTCAAAACACTCTTTCTAATTTAGTATTTAGCACTCATGTCCCTCGGGAGCACCAAGATAATCCCAAAGGGCTATAGGCTATGGGCAAGGGGGTAGAAAGGTCTTCCTGGTCCTTCTTTGCCTATTGCCTATAGCCAGTTGTTTGTTAAGGGAATAACCCTAGGCCCCTTCTAAACCGACAATACCTACAAAAATAGCACATCCGTCAGGGGCCCCGCCAAGATTATGGGTCAAACCCAGTTTCGGGTTCGGCAGTTGCCTTGAAGGGAATCCCGGATTCAACAGTTCATCGGCCCGGCCCTGAAGATGCAGATACATCTCGTAGAGCATCCGCAGTCCGCTGGCCCCGATGGGATGGCCGAAGCATTTCAGTCCGCCGTCAAGCTGAACTGGGAGTTTACCGTCCAGGTCGAAAAAACCGTTTTCAATGTCATCCCTGACCTTCCCGCGGGGACTGAATCTCAGATCTTCCATGGTTACGGCTTCGGTGATGGAAAAACAGTCATGAACCTCGGCCATACTGATCTCCTCCCGCGGATTTTTGATCCCGGCCTCTTCATAGGCCCTTTCCGCCGCCCGGACGGTTGCTTCAACGTGGAGAAAGTCGAAGTTCTGAGTAAAATTCCCGTCCCGGGGGGCCATAGCAATCTGAAGGGCCTTGACGAATACCGGATCTTTCTTCCTGGCTTTGGCGATTTCCGGTGTCGTTATAATGGCCGCGGCACAGCCGTCACTGACTCCGCAACAGTCAAACAGACCCAGGGGCCATGAAACCATGGGGGCATTGATAATCTGGTCCATAGTCACATTTCCCTGGAAGTGGGCATTTTTATTACGCATGCCGTTCTGATGACTCTTCCAGGAAACCCTCCCGATCATATGTTTTCCCTCTTCATAGCTCAGACCATACTTGGCGAAATAGGTGGTAGCCAGCATGGCGAAAGACCTCGGTGGTGTGGATTCGGCGATCATGGAATGGCTGGGGCCGGGGGTTCCTCCATCCCCCAGACCGCTGATCCCGCTGTCCTTGAACTTATCGATGCCGATGGCTAATACCATATCGTAAATCCCGGCCGCTACGGAATAGCAGGCATTTCGAAAGGCGTCCGAGGCGGTGGCACAGGCGTTTTCAACCCGTGTCACCGGAATATACTGAAGCCTCAATGGTTCTGAGATAGTCATTCCCGTTCTGCCGGTGGACGTCCCGACCCAGGCGGCTTGAACCTCTTCAGGCCCTATCCCGGCATCTTTAAAGGCCTGATAAGCGGCATCAACGATCAGGTCTGCGTCACTGGCGTCCCAACGTTCGCCAAACCTGGTACATCCCATTCCCAGGATGGCTACCCTGTTTCTGATACTTCCTGGCATTTTAGACCTCCTTTTTTAAGCAACTTAATCCCTAACTGGTTTACATTTCCAAAAATAGGTGTGAGCCCCCATGGTATGCCGCAGCTGTCTGAAGGTCATCTCGACCCGCATACCCACCTGGCATTCATCCGGTTCACGGTCAACCATCAGAAATTGACCCCGGCCTCCTCCGTCAAAGTCAACGACCGCGGCCGTTGCCGGAGGATCGATGCCACCGGCCAAAAAGTCGTGGCTGAAGCTTCTGACCGTTCCCGGTTTGTCGGCAAATCGATAGGGTTCAAAATCATCTCTGGCCTGGCATTGCAGGCAGATATGGGCCCGGGTGGAACTCTGACTGAGATACAATTGTGGAGTCCCGCATTGTTTGCACTTTACCCCATAGAGCGGTATGGCCGTTTCGTGTTCCCTCCATTGGGCCGACATGGAGGCCGCACCGGCCGGGGGCCTGGCCGCAGGCGCCAGGGAGATCATGTCCCGCCACCTCAGGTATCGGCCGTAGCTGTTCAGGGTTTTTTTGATGTTCAGGTGTTGCTTGATGCCTCTCCGGTTTTCGAGATTCTTGATCTCTTCGGTCACCCGGAGCATAATCGCATCACTCCCGTTGCCATAACTGACCAAAAGAATTCGGTCCCCGGGCTTGGCCTCCTCCAGGGCCGCCACCAGAATCATCAAGGGAAGCGCCGCGCCGGTATCCCCGACCGTGTCTAGAAGGGGGTTCTGGAGCTGTTCAGGTTTAAAGCCCATCTTTTTGCCCAAGGTGGCCTGAACCCGTGCATTGGCCCCGTAAAGACAAACCTTGGCGATGTCTCCTTTGGCTGTGTTACATTTTTTCAATAGGGCTTCAACGGCTTCGGCCGGGATTTTCAGATAACCCTCTTCACGTCCGAATCGGTCCTCCCAATGACGGATGAATTTATCATCGCCGTCCCGCCAGAAATCGCACAAATCATCGGAGAAGGTATGGGAACCTTCCACTTCAACTGCCACCTTTTCATTGCCGAAAAGCAGGGCGGCACTCCCATCGCCAAAGGCCTGTTCATCCCCACCGGCCGCACCGCCTAATCGCATATCCGCGGCCGTGACCAATACCTTATTTAAAGACCCTGCTTTAACGGCATCCAGGGCGCAAAGCATGGCACTGGTCCCGGCTCGGAGACAATTGGTGAAGTCCGCATTGCGGGACGCTCTCGGAATATCCAGAGCATTAGCCACGATGTTCGCGCACTGCCGTTCTCGATAAGGAGAACAGGTGGTGGCCATAAACAGGGCGTTGATGGTTTTCGTTTGAATGCCTTTCAGACAGTCCAATCCGGCGGCGACCGACATGGTCACCGGGTCCTCGTCGGATCCTGCGACTGCCTTCTCGCCGCGTCCCCCGGGCTGACCCCACATCTGCCCGATGACACCTCGAGGCAATCTATAATATGGAATGTATGCGCCGAATGATACAATACCTGCCATTTTTCCTCCTTTCCGATCCTTTGATTTTTTCTTGCCTTGGGTCGAGACCTTTGAAAAACGCCCCCCTTTGCCCAATCTCTGCGTCAGACTCAAATTTTAATCCTCGAAATACTGCATGTATTCCTGTGGTTAAAATTTTCGTCTTCCTTGACCTTGGACAAAATTGAACATTTTTCAAATGTCTCGGGTCAAAACAGACACCCCGGCGATCCCATTTTTTTCCAAATTTCCCTGAAACCTAAACGCATTTATTTTATCATATATTTTAACTTTTATTACAAATTTCTTTCAAGTTCAACGATATTTATTCCAATCGGGCTATGGTGACCCCTTCCCCTCCCTCGGAGCGGTCCCCTTTTCGGAATGCCTTCACCAGAGGGTGGGTCTTCAAAAAATCCCGCACTGCCCTGGCCAAAATCCCGGTGCCGATTCCATGGACGATAGTGACCTCCTGAAGACAGTCTAAAGAGGCATGATTCAAAAAGGGCTCGATCAGGGAAAAGGCATCATCCACCCTCTGGCCGATCAGGTTTATTCGGGAAGGGGTCGTTTCCTGAAAACTCAGAGCCGATGAGGATGCTTTTTTATGCAGTCCCGATTTCCCTTCTTTGTATCCAACATCCGATATAGGGACCTCGATTTCCCTGCCTTCCGCCCTCACCTTAATGCGGTTATGTTTTAACAATACGGCCAGCACCTCAGCATCACAGCCGAGGGACCGGATATAGATGAGATTCCCTTCATGGAGAGACTCTATGGCCGGTCCGTCTTCTTTTAACCCCTTGGCTTCCCGCAGTTTCCTGGCCAGGGCCTCCTCTTCTTTCCTTAATTTTTGAAGGGCCAAACGCCGGGTCGCCTTTTCCGTTCTTTTAATATCTTCCAGGAACAGATTCATTTGCCGTTTGGTCTGGGCCGCTATCTCCACGGCTTCCTGATAGGCCTTGGCCAGGATCTCTTTTTGCCGCTTTTCTGTTTCAGAGAGCATTCCTTCGATTTTTAGGCTTTCGTCGGCCAGGTGATTCTGGAGCCTTTTCAATTCCTCGAGACCTGTTTCGTATTCCCTTCTTTTCCGGTTCAAATCGGCTACTAATTGTTCGAACCCCTCTTCCCGACCGGTCAACAGCCTTTGGGCCGATTCCAGAATCGGCTCCGGAAGACCGTACTGCCTGGCAATTTCAAGGGCATGGGATTGGCCCGGTTCTCCCATCCGCAGTTGATACAATGGGGTAAGCGTCTTCTGATCAAACTCCATGGAGGCATTGACCATTCCCACGGTTCGATGAACAAACCCTTTGATTTCAGTCAAATGGGTAGTGGACATCACCAGGGCCCCTTTGCCTTGCAGGTCTTTTAATACCGCACAGGCAATAGCCGCCCCTTCCACCGGGTCCGTGCTGGTCCCCAGTTCATCCATCAGGACCAGGGTCTTTTCATTAGCTTGGTTCAATATCCCGGTAATCCTGGAGATATGGGCCGAAAAGGTGGACAGACTGCTTTCAATGGATTGTTCGTCCCCGATATCAACCAGCAAACCATCATGCAAAGGAAAAATTGAGGACGAATCAGCCGGAATCGGCATGCCGGACAGGGCCATAAGCAGGAGCAGTCCGGTGGTTTTAAGGGCGATGGTCTTTCCACCGGCATTGACTCCGGTAATGACCATCACTGTGGACTCGCTGCCCAGTTCAAGAGTCAGGGGAACGACCTGTTTCTGCGGCCCTTTTTTTTCAAAGGAAAGGGCCAGTAAAGGGTGACGGGCCTTGATCAGACGTATTTCAGTTCCCTCACGGACCTCCGGTGTTTCCATACGCAGCCGGTCGGCCAGACGAGCCAGACAGGAAAGGAGATCCAGATGGACCAGAATGGCTTGCTCGGTTTCTATTTCATCGGCCTTTTGGCGAACCAGGGTGGATAGTTCCCGAAGGATGCGGATCACCTCGGCCTTTTCCTCGGCCGTCAAATTTTCCAATTGGTTGGCTAGGCTGATGATATTCAAGGGTTCGACAAAGGCCGTCTCGCCGGTTCTGGAGACATCGTGTACCACCCCGGGGATCTGGGTTTTGGAATCCATACGAACCGGGATGACCCAGCGGCCGGACCGTTGGGTTATAAAATCATCCTGTAAAAATGAGGCCACCCGAGGCTCCCGGACGACCTCTTCCAATTTCCTGCGAATCTGGGCCTCCAGTTGCCGGATCTCCCTTCGTAACTCAGCCAGCAACGGAGAAGCCTGGTCCAGGACATTTCCTTCATGATCCAGGGCCTTTTCCAGAAAGGCCAGCAGTTCAGGGAAACCTTTTAAATTCAGGGTCAGGTGTTTTAGCCGGGGAACGTTTTCGGCCTCTCTGATTTGACCGGCTATGGCCGAGGATAATTGCAACAGGGGCATAAAAGAGGCAAGTTCCAAAGGGTCCAGGACCGCCCCAACAGGCCGGGCCTTTTCCAGAAATGGTTTCAGATCGGCAAAGGTGAAGATCAGCAAAGGGGACCCTTCTGCTGAAAGTCTTCTCAGTTCCTCCACCAGGCGCTGACGTTGGAGAATATCGGGCAGGTTTCCATAAGGGCGGATTGCCAAAACCGTCTGCCGGGTGGCCGGGCAGTGGGCCTGTTCGGCCAGAATGTTCATTAGCTTGGGATATTCCAAAAGTTCCAGGGAATTTTCAGGAATCATGAGATCCTTCCGGGAAATAATATCTTGCCAACAGTGTTCTAAGTCTATAAAGATAGCATGAAATAAATCCTTTGGAAAGGCAATAGGAAAGCCTCCCCTGCCCCCATTCACTTTGGCAGGTTCAGGGGCTTAAAGTGATAATCAGGGGGGAGGGGATTTTTATTAGGCTTGTCCAAAAGGTACTCCAGCGCCCTTCTTCCGGCCCTGATTTCTACATGGCCTCAAAGATTGAATTCACATTCAGAGGAGTCGGGGGTTTTTCCCCTTGGCCTGCTTTTTATCCTGATTCGATAGATTGTCAGATTGTCCATACCCGGAGGAATTGAGTTGGCAAGCTTAAAAAATCCCCTTCCCCCTGATTAAAAAGGCACTACGAGGGATAATTGAAGTAAGGTGAAGGGGGGGAGGGAAACGATTTAAATGTTATGAAGAAAAGCACCAAAGAAGAATTATTAGAAGTGGTGGATGAAAACAACCAGGTGAAGGGGATTGCCACCCGACGGGAAATCCATGAAAAAGGATGGCGTCACCGATCCGTGCACATCTTAATCTTTAATAGCAAAGGAGATTTGTATCTTCAGAAGCGGTCCACCATCAAAGATCAATACCCGGAACACTGGGACACCTCGGCGGCCGGACACACCGATCCGGGAGAATCGCCTCTGGTGGCGGCCCAAAGGGAGTTGTGGGAAGAACTGGGGCTTGAGGTGGAATTGACGGAGGTGCTGGAATACCCGGCCTGCCTGGAAACCGGTTGGGAATTCGTCACCCTTTTTATGGCCCGAACCGATGCCCCTGTCCGGCTCAACCTGGAAGAGGCCACCGATGGGGATTATTTTTCCCCCGATCAACTGACCCGATTGCTGACCGATCCCAAGGAAAAAATCGCCCCCGCCTTACCGTTATTGTATGCCCTTTTTAAAAGCCGATATTCTGAATAATTAGACTATCCGACAAAAATGACTTGAAATATTAAATAGTCTTGATATCTTAAACCTGTCACCCGATAAATTCATTTTTTCCTTAAAATATCGACGGCAGGGTTCTATGTAAGTTGAAGTTTAACATAGCCCCAACAAGACAATCCTATGACCGCTATTCCACAATTCAGAATGTTCCACAAGGATGATTTACCGGAGCTCGAAAAGATGATCCTAGCATTATATCAAGAGGATCCTCCGGGAGAGGAAATATCCTCGCAAAAAATCCTGCTTACGGTACAGGAACTTTTGTCGCACCCGGAGAAGGGGGGCATTACCATGTTCTGTGGCAATAATACTGTTGTCGGATATGCGATCGTCATTTACTATTGGAGTAATGAATATGGTGGAAACATTGCTTTAATCGATGAGTTCTATATCAAATCTGCTTGGCGGGGAAAGGGAATAGGAATAAATTTCCTTGAGCATCTTGCCACCGATAACACAGGAAATTTGAAGGGACTTCTAGTGGAGGTGACACCCTCCAACGAAAGGGCTTTTATCTACTATTCCCGGAACGGATTTTCACCGACGACCAACCGGCATTTGTTTAAGAAAATGCAAAGAAATCAGGCTTAATTTTTAATAATTTGTGAGGTGGAAGAAATGAAAAAGAAAGATTTCCTTGACCTTAGCTTAGACGTGTCCGAAATAAAGAATCATGAAGAATACAGGAAGATATGGCAGCGCTTGGGGAAGATTGAGATTAAAATGGTGGAAAAGCATGAAGAGTGCAAACACAATGTTGGAGACACCTTCCTTTATGAGAATCCATATAAGAGGCCCAAGGATGTTTGTGAAGCGCTGCTTCATGTTTTGGATTTATATGTCTGGCGGGCCGCCCTGGGTTTTCCTTCCTGGAACAGTGAAAACAGAAAGGTGTTCAAGCTTCACTGCCCCGATCCGAAGGGAACGGTTTGGGAAATGAAAAAAATAGAAGAATAATATTTTGTTCAAAAAAATATCAGAATCCAGAATTCAGGAGTCAGAATTCAGAATAAAGGCTTTAACCCTCTTGATTCTAACCTTTGTTTTCATTATTCGTGGCACCCCACGAGGCATGAATGCTTAGTTTAACTTATTAGGAATTTAGTGATGCAATTAATTGAGTTGGGATGGGGACCATTTTTCGAAGATCATTTTGTCCCCTATCGAAATCAGAGTTTTTCTGCGATGCGGATCATCCGGGAGAATCGGGGAAAATATTTGGCCTGTGGGGAGGGGGGGGAATTTAAATGCGAAATCTCCGGCCGGTTTCGATTCGAGACTGACAACAAAGGGAAATTCCCCACGGTTGGGGATTGGGTGGCCGTCTCCTCTCTTCCCGATGAGGGAAAAGCAATTATTCATGCACTTCTTCCAAGAAAGAGCGCCTTTAGCCGTAAAGTGGCCGGTCAGACAACCGAGGAACATGTCGTTGCCGCCAACATTGACGTTGTATTTATTGTCTGCGGGTTGGATTTGAATTTTAATTTAAGGCGCATTGAACGATATTTAACGGTCGCCTGGGAGAGCGGGGCTTGGCCGGTCATCCTTTTGAACAAAGCCGACCTCTGTCCTGAGGCTGATTTGCGGAAAGAAGAGGTAGAATCGATTGCCTTAGGTGCCGGTGTCCATACCTTGAGTGCCTCTGAAAAAAAAGGTCTGGAAGCTCTGACCCCCCATATCCATGTGGGAAAGACAGTGGCCTTCCTGGGTTCCTCGGGTGTGGGGAAGTCGACCATCATCAATGCCCTCTTAGGTGCTGATCGTCTAAAGGTAAACACCGTGAGTGAATTGGGGAGCCGTGGCCGGCACACCACCACCTTTCGGGAATTAATTTTCCTTCCGAGTGGAGGCATGGTTATTGATACCCCGGGAATGCGGGAATTGCAGGTCTGGGGCGATGAAGAAGGGATAAAACGGGTCTTTGACGATATTGAAGCATTGGCTTCAAAATGCCGTTTTGGGGATTGCCGTCATGAGAACGAACCGGGCTGTGCTGTGCAGGAAGCAATAAAGAATAAATCCCTTAACCCAAAACGTTTAGAAAGTTTTCTGAAATTAAAAAAAGAGTTCACTTACCTGGCCGACCGACAGACTATGAAGGCGAACGCCATTGAAAAAGCACGTTGGAAAACGATCAGTCAGCTGTCCAGGGATTTAAAAAAGAAAGAGGCGAGGATAAAGATTTGAGCAATATCCGTATTGATGAAAAAGAGCTGTTAAAGGTTGTCCAGGATTTGATCCGGATCGAATCGGTGAATCCTGAACTGGCCTGGAAGGGAAGCGGGGAATCCCTCATTGCCGGGCATATAGGAAAATACCTGACGGAGATGGGTCTGGAGGTCTATTATCAGGAAATAAAACCAAGCCGGGTGAATGTGGTCGGTGTGCTGAAAGGCAGCGGGGAAGGCAGAACCCTCATGCTCAACGGTCATACGGATACCGTCGGCATAACGGGGATGGAAGTTGAGCCTTTAAACCCGGTGGTTAAAGACGGCCGTGTTTATGGAAGAGGCAGTTTTGACATGAAAAGCGGCTTGGGGGCCATGCTGATCGCCGTAAAATCCATCATCAATGCAGGTTTGAAACCCAAAGGCAATGTGATTCTGGCCTTTGTGGCCGATGAGGAATACCGGAGTCTGGGGACGGAAGTGTTGATTAAGGACTTCTCCGCCGATGCTGCGATCATTTGTGAACCGACCCATCTTAAGATTTGTATCGCCCACAAGGGTTTCGCCTGGACCAAGGTTGAGGTTTTCGGCAAAGCCGCCCATGGAAGCCGGCCGGATAAAGGCATAGATGCCATTGTCAAGGCGGGAAGGTTTTTGACCCGAATAGAGAACCTGGGGAAAGACGCTCTTTTACGAAAAAAACACCCGTTGCTGGGATCGCCGTCCATCCATGCCTCGCTGATCAAAGGAGGTACCGAACTTAGTACCTACCCCGATTATTGCCTGATCGAATTGGAAAGGAGAACCATACCGGGAGAATCCGTTAAAACGGTTGAAGAAGAAATGCAAACCCTGATCGATGACCTCAGTTCGGAAGATGAACAATTTAAGGCGAAATTCGAGGTATCTTTTTACCGGCCGCCCCTTGAGGTCCCCAAAGATCATTTAATCGTCAGTGCATTGACCAGGGCTTATTCCAACACGGTAAAGCAAGCCCCGGAATTTATCGGCGTAGGCGGATGGATGGATTCGGCGATCCTGGCCGAGGCCGGCATCCCTTCGGTTATTATCGGCCCTGGCGGCGAGGGGCTTCATGCAGCCACTGAATACGTCGATTTCGAGTCCGTCGTTACTCTTACAAAAATACTGGTCGATACGATTATAGATTTCTGCGGAGTTGAATAAATGGGCAACATCTTTTCAGACCGGATTTCCGATGTACCAAGATCTTTTATCAGAGAAATCCTTAAGTTTACCATAGACGAATCCGTTATTTCCTTTGCCGGGGGATTACCGAACCGGGACCTGTTTCCTTTGGAGGAAATTAAGAAGGCTACCCAGAAGGTACTGGAAACCGCCGGCAAGGATGTGCTCCAGTACAGCACCTCCGAAGGCCATGAAGAGTTGCGGGAATGGATCGTCAACCGATACAAGTTAAAAAATATTTCGGTCCAGTCCGATAATGTCCTGATTACCACCGGCTCTCAACAGGGGCTTGATCTTCTGGGGAAGACTTTTCTCAACGAAGGGGATAACGTGGTTATTGAAGAACCGGGCTACCTCGGGGCCATTCAGGCCTTTTCCATTTACCGCTCCACCTTTTTCCCGGTACCGGTGACCCCGGATGGGATGGTCATTGACCTACTTGAACAGGCAATATCCAATCACCTGATCAAGTTGATTTATTGCGTGCCGAATTTCCAGAATCCTTCCGGAATCAGTTATTCGGAAGAGAACCGGAAAGAGATCGCCCGAATTCTGAAAGATAAAAAGACGATCCTTATTGAAGATGATCCTTATGGAGAATTGCGGTTTTTAGGAGAAAACAAACCGTCTTTTCACCAACTCATTCCGGAAAACACCGTTTTATTGGGATCTTTTTCCAAGATTGTCGTCCCGTCCTTCCGAATCGGATGGATTGTGGCCAGGGATGAAATCATGGAGAAACTGATTGTCGCCAAACAGGCCTCCGATCTCCACACCAACTATTTCGGCCAGAGGATCATTATGCAGTACCTGAAGGATAACGATATCAATGAACATATTCAGAAAATCAGGCAGGCCTATGGAGGTCAAAGAGAGGCTATGGTGGCCGCCATTAAAGAATTTTTTCCCGAGGAAACCCAATATACTCAACCGGAAGGAGGAATGTTCCTCTGGATCACCCTGCCGGAAAGGTTGTCAGCCATGGAGGTCTTTAATAAGGCGATCCAACGGAAAGTGGCCTTTGTCCCAGGCGATCCGTTCTATGTGAACCCCAAAGGGGTCAATACACTGAGGTTGAATTATTCGAGCGTTGATCCTGAAACCATCAGGGTGGGTATTAAAAGACTGGGAGCAGTGTTAAAGGAAATTCTGGCTTAAAAGGATGTGTATGGACATTACTTCGGATCTCAAGATCATCGGCGCAAATCTTGGAGCCGATTTGATCGGCGTGGCCGATCTGGAACCACTCCGAAAGGGACTGCCTCTTCTCCCCGGAAACCTGATAGAATCTTATTTCTATGGATTATCTATTGGAATTCACTTACAGGAGGATGTCATCGAGACTATTGAGGACCGCCCGATACCCGAATATGCCCGGCACTACAGGAAAATCAATGCAACGCTGGACACGATTTCTGCACAAATTGTCCGATGGATATGGGAAAAAGGGTTCCAGGGAATGGCCGTCCCGGCTTCTCAGATAATGGATGAAACCAACCTGTTGGGGAGTATCTCTCATAAAGCCGTGGCCAGGATGGCCGGATTGGGCTGGCAAGGGAAAAGCCTTCTGCTGATCACCCCTGAATACGGCCCGAGGGTCAGGCTGGTTACCGTTTTAACCGATATGTCTCTGACCCCGGACCGGCCGATAAAAAATCACTGCGGTAAATGTCTGGAATGTGTCCAGGCCTGTCCGGCCTCGGCCATAAAGAACTCTTCAACCAACAGTTTTTATGAAACCAGGGATGTGGCTTTGGATTTAGAAAAATGTCACCAAAAATTGATCGAATTTAAAAATCTTCCCGGTATCGGCACACGGATCTGCGGAGTTTGCATTAGAGTATGCCCTTATGGTAAAAAGAAAAAAACTTAAAGACCAAGGGTTGAGAAATTAGCTTTCAACAATCGAAGATGTCACTATCTATAAGGAAGAAAAACCAATGACTATTCGCCTTGCTTTGGCTCAGATTAATGCCACCGTTGGGGATTTGTCCGGAAACCGCAACAAGATCATAGAAGGTCTGGAAAAGGCCCGCCAGGCCGGGGCCCAGGTAGTGGCTTTTCCGGAACTGGCTGTTACCGGCTACCCCCCGGAAGACCTTCTTCTAAAACCGGACTTTGTGGAGTCGGCTCAGGGAACCCTGGCTGAGTTGGCCAAGGAAACCAAAGGGCTGGTGGCTGTTGTCGGCGGCCTGTGGGTGGAGGACGATCTTTATAACGGGGCGGCGGTGCTGGCCGACGGCCAGCTCATAGGGATTTATGCCAAGCACTTTCTGCCCAATTATGGCGTCTTTGACGAAAACCGATATTTTCAGGCCGGTAAAAAAAATCTGGTTTTCCGTTTGGATAAAACAGTTTTCGGGATCAGCATTTGTGAAGACATCTGGTACCCTAACGGTCCTCCCCAGGTTCAGACCGCCCAGGGTGGGGCTCAAATTCTGATCAACATCTCCTCCTCCCCTTATTTTCTGGGCAAGGGATTGGACCGGGAACGGATGCTCTCCACCCGGGCGGCGGATAACCGCGCCTATCTCGCCTACTGCAATCTGGTGGGGGGGCAGGATGAATTGATCTTCGACGGCCAGAGCATGATCTTTGATCCCCAGGGGGAACTGATCGCCCGGGCCGGTCAATTCGTGGAAGATTTTCTGGTTGCGGACTTGGATCTGAAAGAGGTTTTACGCTGGCGTCTCTTTGATCCCCGTAGGCGAAAGCAAATCGAGGAAAATGTGTCGGGTATTCAAGAAATTAAAATTCCTAAAATCCCAGGGCCAAAAAAAACAAAACCGGTCCCTCCTCAAAAGAGGCCCCTCCTTTCCCGTGAAGCCGAAGTCTATCAGGCCCTGGTGCTGGGCACCGGAGATTATTGCCGGAAAAACGGATTCCAAAAAGTGGTGGTTGGCCTTTCCGGAGGCATTGACAGTTCCCTGACCGCCGTGATTGCCGCCGATGCCCTGGGACCGGACCAGGTTTACGGGATTGCCATGCCCACCCGTTATTCTTCCGACCACAGCCGGGAGGATGCGGCGCGGTTATCCAAAAACCTAAGGATCCATTTTCTTAACATTCCTATCGAAAAGGTTTTTCAATCTTATCTGGAAATATTAAAACCCCATTTTAAAAAAATGCCCGAAGACTTGACCGAAGAAAACCTTCAACCTCGTATTAGGGGGACCCTGCTTATGGCCCTATCCAATAAATTCGGCTGGTTGGTCCTGACCACGGGCAACAAAAGCGAGGTCGGGGTGGGGTATTCGACTCTTTACGGGGATACAGCCGGGGGCTTTGCTGTACTGAAGGACGTCCCCAAAACTATGGTCTACGATTTAAGTCGTTTCCTTAATCAGCTTCAAGGCCGGGAAGTTATTCCCCAAAGGGTTTTGAAAAAACCACCCTCGGCCGAACTCCGGCCCGATCAAAAAGACTCGGATTCCCTGCCCCTTTATGAACAATTGGACCCTATCCTGACGGCCTATGTGGAGGAAAGCTGTTCGGTGGATGAAATCGTTCAGAGGGGATTCGGCCGGGAAATGGTCCAAAGAGTGATCCGGATGGTGGATCGAAACGAATACAAGCGCCGTCAAAGCCCTCCAGGCATCAAAATCACCTCCCGGGCCTTCGGCAAGGACTGGCGCCTGCCGATCACCAACCGGTATACGGGCAAAATGACTTGATCCCTCTGCTTTTTATCAATTTAAGGGGCAATCAAAATCTTGATCTGCTCCTTGGTTTTTTGGGACAGCAGTTCAAAACCCTCGGAGATCTGATCTAAGGGCAAGATTTTTGTTATGATCAACTCCGGCCGGATCTCCTGAGTCTCGATCCAGGACATGGCCAAAGAAGGATTGATGGAGTTTGTGCCGATCATGGTCGTTTCCCGGGTCACAAAACCCAGCATATGCACAGGGACCCGGTCGGTAAAAATCCCCTGAACAATCACTTTACCCTGATAACGGACGGAAGCCAAACAATCCTTTAGAGTGGCCTCGATACCCACTGCCTCGATGGCTACATCCACACCCTTGCCGGCCGAAAGTTCTTTAATTTTGGCTGGAATTTTTTCTGTCAGGGGATTCAAGACCAGGGTGGCCCCCATTTCTTCGGCCTTTTTTCTTCTGGTTTCCGAAATATCCGTTATATAGATTTTTTTCACTCCAATCGCTTTGAGTCCCAGCAAAGCCATAAGGCCCACCGGCCCGGCCCCGGTAATAAGAATAGTGTCACCTGACTGGATGCCCCCTCTTTCAATAGCATAAGCGGCCCCGCACAACGGCTCTACGACTGCCGCCCGTTCCCAGCTCATGTTCTCGGGTTTTTTAATCACCCTTTCCTGCGGTAATACGAGGTATTCGGCATAGGCCCCTTTTTGAAAGGCCAAAACCTGATCGCCTTTCTGAAACCCGCTCACCCCTTGTCCTATTTCAACGATCTGACCGCAAGCCTCATGACCAAAGGGACTCTGGGGGAATAGACCATGCAGATATTCATGCAAATCTGAACCGCAAATCCCGCAGTATTTGACCTTTACTTTTATCTGACCCGGTTTGGGCATCGGTTCGGGGACTTCTTCAATCCGTAAATCACGGATGCCGTGATAAATAGCTGATTTCATAGACTTTTTCCTTTTACGACTAGAAGTTTTTCTCAATTGCTGTCCATCCGGAAACCAAAGATTTCCGGATAATGCTTTCAGCAGTCAGCGATCAGCATTTAGCCAACCCTTTGTTGTTAAAGGTCTTTGCTGATAGCTGACAACTGATCGCTGAGCGCGCTCATCGGAAAACCTCTTTTCCGGAAGAGGACCAATAAATTTAAACCCGGGTAAAACTATCCTGGCGGAGATTCTCCGGGGTCGCCGGTTTTCTCCGGCGGCGCAGCCAGTACTGCTCTATTGCGGCCCTCCTGTTTGGCTTGGTAAAGGGCTTCGTCAGCCCTCTTGATCAAGGTATCCGGTGTGTCCCCCGGCGCCATCTCGGTAACCCCGATCGAAACGGTCACGGCAACCTCCTTTTCATCCAGGAGGAAACGGCTCTCCCGCAAAAAGACGCAGATCTTCCAACCCACTTCGCTTGCCGCCGCGGATTGTGTTTTGGAGAGAATGACGGCGAACTCATCACCGCCGAAGCGGGCGATAAAATCACTTTCCCGGACGCTGGCCTTCAGCTTTAAGGCGATCCCTTTGAGGATACGGTCGCCGGCCTGGTGACCGAAGGTGTCGTTGATCGGTTTGAAATTGTCAACATCGATCATCAACAGGGAAAACGGATCGTTGTAACGCTCCAGAAGCCGGATCATTTCGGTCAGCTTCTCTTCGAAATAAACCCGGTTACTAAGCTGAGTCAAACCGTCAATACGGACGGCGGTCTTAAGACTCTCGATCTGTTGACGTTGTTCTTCCAGGATGTCTTTGGAACTGTCCAATTCTTTTTTGAGGGTTGTGTTGCTGGATATAACCCGATCAATCTCCTGGATGAGGAGGTTCTGGACTTTACTCAAGTCCTGGGGAAGCTGCATATCGTCAATGATGGTGCGGACATCCCCTAAGGTTGATGAGGAATTGCTGGCTGCATGGTCGGTTCGCTGGATAACGTCCGCCAAACTGAGCAGGATAGCCCGGATCACCTGAACCGAATCGTTGATTTGCTGCTCCCGGGGATCCACTTGCAGGTCGGCCTCAGACATTTTCTTCCCGAGAACCTTGGCCTGGATTCTAAGAAAGCGTCCCAACGTATTGGTTACTGCCGTCGTAAGATCGGTGATGAATTGAAAATTAAGGAGTTTCAATAGGACGGAGAAAAAAAGTCCGGCAACGATTCCCCCTCCAAACAACAGCACTATGGATAGACCGTTCATCAGGCTGACCTCATTTCCATTCCTACACTATTTTCTAACAATTTTTTGAACTGTTTCCTGCCAGTATAGACTATAAAATATCAGACGAAAGGGGTCAAGAGCAAAATTAGGAGATATTGTTCGAATATCTTTGGTAAGCTTTTTCACAGGATGCTGTAGCTGTGGAAATCGCCGATAAGCACCGTGGTGAGACTGTCAATGCCTCTGTGGTCCTGAAACCGGGAGAAAGCGCCACCGATGAGGAAACCTTCACTTTCTGCCGGGGAAAGCTGGTCGCCTATAAGGTCCCCAAGATCGTTGAATTCAGAGAAACCCTGCCCAAATCAGCGGTGGGCAAGGTCCTGCCTAAAATCTTAAGGGACGAAGAAGAGGCGAAAAGAAAAAGCTAATCCTCTTTTTTCCCCCAGATACGCATGCCGAGCAGGCCGATCTCAAAGAGCA
>MGQB01000022.1 GCA_001797675.1 Deltaproteobacteria bacterium RBG_13_43_22
CCCAGAAAATGTCTCAACTACCAGACCCCTCATGCGGTCTTCTGTCAGGCTCTTAGTGGTGCACTTTGAAGTAGAATCTGCCATTAATAAAATATAAAAATCATCTTGAAGAGATGGTTACGGAACGGACCCAGGAACTACGTGACACCCAGGCCAAACTGATGGAATCGGAAAAACGGGTCTTGGAACACCGGATCACCGGCGGGTTTGCCCATGAAATGCGCAATGCCCTGACTGGGGCTCAGTTGGAGTTGAAAGCGGTGTTGGATTATCAGGAGCAGGGTAAGGGGGCCACGGAGATTATCAAGGAGGCAGCAGCCAACCTATTAATAAAGATTAAAGACCTCCAGACCGAATATCAAATACCCAAAGACCAGATTGCCCAAACCCTGATTCCGCCTTTAAAAGAGATCGCCCAGGTAATCGAATTTCTCTCCGAGACTCATCTGGATGTATATCACGACCTGGAACGGGGCCTGTCCATCACCAGCCAGATCCGGGACTATGCCAAGCTGGCCGAGCTTAGGCCGGGGAATGATCCTGTGGACTTGGCTGCCTTACTCCAGAGTTACAAGACCAAGTATGCCAAAGATTTTGGCGATTCAAAGATTCATTATTCCGTAACCGGCCCGGACAGCCTGATCCTTCAGGGAGACGAGATTCATTTCAACAGCATCTTTTCCAACCTGATCCTTAATGCCCGTGATGCCCTGATGGAGACGGGTAAAGAGGACAAAGAAATCCACATCTCCATCGAAACCCTGGATAAAAACCAAAGCCCCCATGTCCAAATCAAAGTCCAGGATAATGGTCCCGGCATCCCGGAAAAATACCTTTCCGAGATCTTCGAGCCCTTCTTCTCCACCAAACCCAGCAGCGGCACAGGATTAGGATTGGGGATTGTCCGGAGGTTGGTCCAGCTTTATGGGGGGCGGATCGAGGTTGAATCCCAAGTAGGACAGGGTACTGGGTTTACCGTGACCTTGCCTTTAACCAGCCTGGGACAAATTTAAAACTTATTCAGGCGGGTTTAAAATAGTAATTGTTTTTTTTCTGATTTCTGATATTCTGAAATCATAAAAAATAATGAGAGGTTCAAAAATGCAGGTCGCAAAAATCTATACATCGGAAATAAAATCCCGGGGCCAGTTAACCATTCCCAAAAAAATAAGGGAAAGCTGTACCTTGGGAGAAGGGCAAGTCGTTTCCCTGATCCCGGTGGGGGACTCGGTCATTATTACCCCCAAAAGGCTTCCTTTGGAAGAGGCCAGGCGGGAAATCCGAAAGATACTCAAGGCTTCGGGTATCTCCGCCGAAGAGCTTTTAGCCGGAATCAAAGAGGAAAGAAAGGAATTATTCGAGGAGACCTATGGCCCCAAAAGCCGTTAGGATCTTTCTCGACTCCAACGTCATCCTTTCCGGTTTTATTTCCGATCGGGGAGCACCCCGGATTCTTCTGGATTTATTGAGCCTCGATCTTCCGTTTCTAAAGAGTTTAACCGGGCGTTATAATATCATGGAAATCGAACGGAATCTAACCAAAAAAATGCCCGGCTGTATTCCCATTTATAAGCGCTATCTCCCCAAACTGAACCTTGAAATCATTGCTCTGCCGTCCGGAGACGAGATAAAAAAATATGCCGGGACAACCGCCGATAAAGATATCCCGGTGCTTGTTTCAGCCCTAAAAGGGAATGCCGATTTTCTGGTGACGGGGGACAAAAAGGACTTTTCCCATCTCAAAGAGGCAAAGATCTTTCCTTTTAAAATTGCAAGTCCGTCAGAATTTCTGGCTGTTATTCCGGATATTTTAAAAGGCGGGTAAAGAGGAATCGTCAAGCGCCTGGTCCAACTCTACGGCGGCCGGATAGAGGTTGAGACCCAAATAGGCCAGGGCACCTGCTTTATCATGACCTTGCCGGAAATAAAAATTGATGATTCCTTGGGAAATTTAAAGGTATCTCCTTAAACCTATTGACATTTCATTGAAAAATAAAATAGAATCTTAGGTAACTTAACAAAAAGCCTTTTTTAAGGAATAACAAACGGGTCAGGAAAGGGGGCAACAAAAATGATCCTTGACCAGACACGCATCAATAGAATGGTTGAACTGGCAAAGAATTTTGGTGCTACTCGACTAATCCTTTTTGGCAGTCAAACTGAAATACCACAGGAAGCGCGGGATGTTGATCTCGCCTGTGATGGAATTCCGGGCTGGAAGCTGTTTGAATTTGCCGCAAGGATTGAAGAGGAGTTGGAGATTCCTTTGGACATCGTTCCTTTAACCCCCCCTTCCCGTTTTACTCGTAGTATCGAGAAAAAAGGGCAAGTCCTTCTATGACCATCGACGACCTCCGGGAAGAAATTAATATTGAATTGGAGAATATCGGAAAGATTTTGGAGGAATTGGCCGCTCTTCAACTCGAAGTAAAAGAAAGAAATCCGACAATCCGAGAAAAAACAGCAGCAGCGGCATTTTTAGCCCAGTTTTATAATGGGATTGAAAATATTCTTAAGCGCATCAGCCGTTTCTATGCGGTACCCCTCCCCCACGGCGACATGTGGCATGTCGAGTTATTCAAAAGATTTTGTGAACCCTCTTATCAATCCTTGCCGGCATTATTTGAATCGACCTTATCTTCCGATTTAGCACCCTATCGGAAATTCAGACACGTTGTCCACCATGGCTATGGTTTTGAGTTGGACTGGGATCGGATGGCTGAAGGTATCGAAAAAGCAGAAAAAGTTTTTCACCGGTTCCAAGGAAACCTGGAAAACTATTTAAAAACTCTATAAACAAGGACCAAGTCAACAGGACCGACTTTGATTTCCACTCCAAAAACATTTGAAGTGGAAATCCTTCACGTTGCAACTAATTCATATTAATTTGAACTTTTGTTTGCCTGGTGATCAAACATTTTTGGGAGGAATTCTCCAATGACCGAGGATCTGACCGGACTGCTGAACGAATTTGACCAGCCCCACCCCGCCTTGTTCGAGTCGGAAGAAAAACCCACCCTACTGATTATTGATGATGATGAACCGATCCGTCGCGGACTGACCCGAATACTTCCTCCGGCCTACCAAATCCTTTCGGCACCCGACGGCCAAGAAGGCATCCGGGTTTTTCAAGAGCATTCTGTTGACGCCATCATCCTGGACATCAAAATGCCCAGGATGTCCGGTTTTGAGGTGTGTTTGGCCATAAACAAACTGGATGCCGAAATCCCAATTATATTTCATACCGCCTTCCAATCCGAACACGATCTAAAGGCCATTATTAATATCTACAAGCCCTTCGCCTACCTGGACAAAGGGGGGAGTTATAACCTAAACGAGACCGTCCAGGAAGCCGTATCCCATTATCGGAAAAATAAAACCCAAAAGGACCGGATTTCCGCCTTGGAGCATAGGCTTCAAAACATAGACCTTTCAGTTGAGGATTTATCCTCCCCCTCTGGGCCGGTATGGGACCTGCCTATTTGGATAAACGGAAAACAAGTAACCATCAATAACGTTCCCATGTTGGAAATCCGAACCTTCAACCGCCAAACCCTGGTGGGCAGAATGCCGGATGCCGACGATGAAGTCATTGACGAGGCCTTGGAGATCTGCCGGGCCAGGTTGGAAAAATGGCGGCAACTCGGCGTCTTGGATCGGCTTAAAGTCATATCCGAAGCCGGGAACCGGTTAGCCCAGGATGGAAGTTTTGATGAAGTCATACCTAGGACCGGTTGGTTTTCCAGGAAAACAGCGGTAGTTCCAGACCGTTTGATGACCGCCGAATGGATGATAAAATCCGCAGAATATATGAACTGGGCCTGTGGAGACGGTAGGGTAAAAAACAACCTGATAGAAGGGATTGGAACAGTCGGGGTTATTGTCCAGTCCAGTATGTTTCAAACAGGAGCCTACGCCATTATTGATGCCTTACGGGCAGGGAACAGTATCCTGGTGAAATTAGACAGCCGTGATCCCTATTCGGAATATCTGGTAGCCAAAACCCTGGCCCAGGCCGGGGCTCCGGTTCAAATTATTTCCGTGGATACCAGAAACCGTCCACATGTAGGCCGGAAACTGATTGATAAGCTGGATAAGGTCGTCTTCATGGGCAATCCCATAAAAATTATTGAGATCGCCTATGGAGAGGCCTTGAAACAAATACAGACCACCGGAGGACTTCCCTCGGAGCAGATTCGGGAATTGCAGCAAAAACTGCTCATACCGGCCAAAGTGATTTCTTATACAGCTCATCTGGGAGGGGCCTATGTAGATCGGGAGACGGATTTAAGCCCCACCATCGAATCGATTCTTTACAGTTTTACCAGTCACTATCGGTCCTGTAAAAGGCTTGTAACAGCCGTTATCCATCCTGATCTTTACGATCGATTCGTAGCCGAATTACAAACCCGGCTGGAAAAACTGGTCGTGGGTGAACCATCCAACCCGGATGCCGATATCGTTCAATGTTCCCAACGCTATTGGGATCGATTCATTAAACCGTATTTAGAAAAGTCCAAGGGGTTGGGAAGGATCCTCTATGGGGAATACGATCCCTTCTCCCCCAAGATAGTGGAATTGAATCTGGATCGGTTGGGGACAAGTGGAGAGGCCGGTTACCTCGGGGAAGAAATCATGTTCCCTTTGCTGAATATCGTCAAAGGGGATCATCATACTGCTGTCCTGATAGCGGATATGATGGGGCGGGGATCACACGACGGAAGGATTTTGGAATACTCGGTTTTCACCGAAGATGATGGGCTCTTTAAATTTTTTGAGCATCACGGTCGGGCCTTCAACTATCACCGCAACGAACCGACCACATGGGGATTAGGGAATGTCCAGGCGGGGCGCTTCCGATGCCACCAGAGAAAAATCCTGGCTGTTGAGCTGGCCGGGTTTAAATAGTCACAAGACATTATCCACAACTGAGAAGCTCTCTACTAGCCGAGTTTGAAATTGGTGTCGGGTTCAGATTAACCAAGGGGAAAAAATGAACCCATCCTCGATTTTATATTCCGATTTATAGAAAAATATGGATATGCCTATAATTAATATTTTAATGAGCCCACCAACTGGGGTTTGGGAAATCCTGAAAAAAATCAATTCCGTTTCCATCAAAGAAGAATTTTAGCAGCAGATTTGGCGGGAATCAGGGTTGGGTAGGAGATAATTCCAAACAAGAAAATTACCTAATTAACAGTTTGCGGAAAAACTCTCTTTTTACAGGTTGCTGAAAAAGGTCCAGATACAAGGCGCCCGAAATTCTGAGGAATGAGGCGTATATAGAAATACGCCGCAAAGACGAAGGATTAGGGCAACACAGTAGATGGGTCTTTTTCAGCAACCTGTTAATTTTTCCACATGAAAGTTTCTGTTCAACATGGGATTATCCGTTAGGCTCCGTGGAAGTGATAAATTTTTTCTGTTTTACGGATCAGATCGGTGTATTGCTGATTGGTCCAATTCTGCATTCCCAAGGACTTCGCTATTCCGGCCGTAAGATCGGCCAGCATCCTGTTTTCCTTTGCAACAACCTTATTGGTAAAAATCTGAATCAACTGTTTAGCGGCCTTGGGGTTTTTTTGATAAAGTTTCAGATAGCGTTTCTCCATTGCCGACTGGCTGACAGCGACCTCTTTTTCAAACTTTGCAATAGCCGCATGCGCCTGAGGTGCAAAGCGGGGATAATCCTGCAGAACCAGCACCTGCAGCTTGCGATATTTCCAGAACATGGAATGATCATCTGCCGTATCTCCGGCGCCCTGATACTCTTCGGGAATATCGGTCAATCCTTTATAAAACGGCAGATAGGCCGACAGGTCGGTCATGCCCAGAGCGATGTATTGTACCTGGGCGATATCATCCGGGAGATCCGCTCTGGTCTGGGTGATGTGGGACAGTGATGCACGCATGACAGTGATGGGGCGGTACGGTTCCCCCGGGTTTTTCTGCTGATAGGGATCGTGGGAGGTGTTGTTATACCTGTCGCGCAACCCTTTAGCAACATCCCATACCGACAGTTTACGCACTGGCTTCATGAATACCGGATACAAGCCGTCGTTCCGTTCATAGCGGTAGTTAGAATAAATCTCCAGCAGCCTTTTTACTCTGGGATAGTTGTAGGTCTGATCATGGGGTGTGTTGCTGATGCAGCATTTGAAGAAGTTGAACGGCTCTTTTTGAGGGTCCTGGAGTTTGTTTTTGGTCACAAATTCCTTCAATTCCGCTGAAGAAAGGACATTCATGCTGTCGCTGAGGTCGGCCTCCTGGAATCTGCCCTGATTGGCTGAAACAAAATAGGCCTCATCGGGTATTCGCATGGCCAGCCAGTGATGCCCTGAAGCCGTTTCCAGGTACCAAGCCTCGTTCCGGTCACTAAAGGCAACCCCAAACCCTTCTCCTGCACCGGCTATTTCAACAAGACCCCCCAGGATCCGTACCCCTTCCTTGGCAGAGGTTGCATAGGGTAGCACAACCGAGGTAATCGCATCTTCGGTTATGCCAGTGGTCAGCAGATAGGGGTCGACCTTCAATGCCTGCTCGCTGTTGAAGATCGTTTCTGTGGCGGAGAGTGCCACTCCGTAGTCGTTGATACCGGTTTCTTCAAATGACAGATTCTGCTTCTGCCTGGATAACCAATGCGGGAATGCGACATACCCTAGCGAATTGGGAGGCAGTGTCCAGGAAAAGCTGTTGTTGTCCGAGTTGCTGATTGAATTTGATCGGAAGCTGCCGCCCTCTTTGCGGGCCGGACGGCGGGTCATGTTCTGGGGATCGGTGGCCCCATCGCTGTCTTCATTCCTGGCAATAATGATGGAACCATCGGTGGTGGCCTGCTTGCCAACGATGATGGTGGTACAAGCAAGGGCCGAAAGGGTGCTGCTGGACAGGGCCAGTACCAGTGTTAATATCACGAATTTTTTCATGGTGCCTCCTATATCAGAATAGACCATAGCCGTTCGCAAAACTCCAAGCTGTTTCTTCTCAGGTCTGTCGTTTCAATGCGACAATCCGGTCGTTCGACGGATTGATCTGTTCTCCTAATATCATGATTAAAAGTAGGAGAAAGAAATCGTTAAATCACCTGAAAGTGATAATCGGCTTTCTTGCCTTCGTAGGGGCCCCTCTCCACAGTATCTGCCGAACCTCTATCGCCCCAGCCACATTTTTATGGTTCGCGTCACCAGATCGGCGGCGTCCTGCTGGACGAAGTGGCCTGAATCGGGAATCGTCACCAGGGTCATGTCCTGCTCACAATATTCCCAGGTGTGGTTCAGGGTGGAGGGCAGGATGGCCCTATCCTTGAGCCCGAAAATGATCAGGACCGGCACCTTGATTTTCGGCAGCGGCCGGACCTCCCTCCCGGCCAAGGAGTCCTTTTTCGGATAGTTCCGTTTATAGTAATTGAGCATGGCCTCGACATCCGATTGTTCAAAGGCCTCGATGTATCTTTTTCTGGCCTCCGGGTCCTTGACCCATAAAGAAAGGAGTTCGGCATCCTTCATCCCGGCAAGGGATCCTCCGCGGTCTTGATATTCCGCCAACAGGTTGTTGTCCTGAAAGATTTTGGCCAGTTTTTGGTGGGCGTCGGTCTCCTGAAAATCCAGAGCATACTGACTGCTTTGCCTCTGTCCCGGATTGTTGATCATCTCCCGGCGAAGAGCCGAGGGATGGGCCACATTCAGGATAATGAGCCTTTCGACCAAATCGGGCCTCATAATAGCCAGGGCCCAGGAGATGGCCCCGCCCCAATCGTGACCGACGATAACGGCCTTTTCCCGGCCGAAATGCTTGATTACGGCCGCGACGTCGCCGATGAGTAAAGACATGGCATAGTGGTCCACACCTTTGGGCTTGTCACTCAGATTGTAGCCCCGGTTATCGATAGCCACGCACTGATAATTTTCAGACAACACCTCCATCTGATGACGCCAGGTGTACCAGTAATCGGGAAATCCGTGGATCATGACCAGCACAGGGCCTGTTCCCAGGCTGGCATAGTGGATCTTCACTCCTCCATTTTCGACATAACCATGAGTCACACGTTCATCAAAGGACATCGATGTTTCCTTTCTTCTGTTATCCTCGAAGTTGCAAAAAAATTAATCGAAGAATAACTTATTATTAATGATATCGGGCGGGAGGTTGAGAATGCTTTCGTATTCCCGCAAGGCCTGATGGGCTTTGGCCAATTCCTGGGCAGGTGTTCTATTGGTCTTTGGTTTTGGGCTCATAGGGTCATCCCCGGCTGCAAATTGGTCATCGTTACTTCGCGGGATTACGGTGACTCAATCGGGCCAAATCCCCAAACAATTCGGATCAACATAGGGTATGCATGAGGATTTAAGTTTACAGCCGGTGGGTCTCAGAGTCAATGATAAAAAAGATTTAAAGAACCCCTCAATCAGAAACCAAGGGGAAGCGTACGATCATCGTCGTGGAATTTTTGCCTATCTTCACTTCGATTTGCCCTTTGAGCAATCGGACAAGGCGATGGGTGATATAGATCCCCCGCCCCCGGCTCTCTCCTTCCAGGAGTTTGAGTCGATCCTCTTCGGAAATCTGCCCCGTATTGGCGATTTCGGCGCAGGCCCAATGACTTTCAACATAGGTCCGTACAGAAAGAGTCCCTCCTTGCATAGGGATGGCCTTGGTGGCGTTGTTGAGCAGGTTATCCAAAATGCGTTCCAGGTGGATGACGTAACAACGTACCGGCAGAGGGTCGTGGAAAGGTCCTTCCTGAAGGGCTACATTGGCCTTTAGCATCTCTTTGATGGCTTCCTGGTTTATCTCAAACCGTTTTTTAAGGATCTCCGTCAGGTTGACGAGTTGTTCATTACCGGCCTGATGAATGCTTAAAGCCATCTCCTGCATCCGATTGGTCTCGTCCACCAAAATATCCAGGTATTTCCTGACAGCCGCATTTTCTTCCTCGGGGGTTTCCAGGGCCAGAATGGTTTTCAGCCTCCGGGCGAACCCGGCGATGGCGATGGCCGGGTTTTTGAAATCATGGAGGGTGTCATCCAACTGCTCCATCCTCTGGGCCTGCATAAGCTCCCGGCCTAAAAAAAGGAAGATTTCGATCTCCCACTCGCTGTACCCTTTTCTTAGGTCCAAGGCATCAAAGGTCATGAAATGGGTAACCTCTTCACCGACTTTCAGCGGGATATAAAGGATGGAGTTAATGTTGTAGCTGGCCGCAAACTTTTTTAGATTGTGGGAGATTTTTTTACTTCTCTGAGGGTCGATGACCAGGACATAGGAGGGGGTCACCATTTCATAGGGAGATTCCTCTGTGTAGCTCGCCCGCTTAAGAACGAGTTCAATGGCCGGCTCGCTTTTAACCGGAAAACTTTTTCCAATACCGTGATACCCGGGTGTTTCAGGGTAGCCGGCTTCAAGGACCACTTGTTCCATGTTCCCCGAAACCGAAAAGAGGGCACAACTTTGAACATTGATAATGTCGGCAATTTCGGGAATCACCCGGTTGAAGACATCCTTCATCTTCACCCCTTCCCGGGAACCGATTTTCTGGAATACCTTCTGAACAATGGCTTCCTTCTTTTCGTTGATCTTGTAAAGCGAGAGGATCTTTTTCCGGGCAATGACAAAGCTGAGTCTCCGAGCCATGAGTTCGGCCATTTGGATATCCAGCGGAGGAAAGTTGCGGTCTTCTTCGGGGTAATAGATTTGTATAACGCCCACCGTCTCTCTTTCATGGGGAAAGAAACGGGGTATGGCGAAAGGGACGGCCATCAGGGAATGGGCCCCCCGGCGGGTGATAACGTCTTTATCTCCATAAAGGTCTTCATGAAGGATGCTGGGAACCAGATAAGTCTTTTGGGTCTTGACCACTTCTCCGGCAACGGTGTTTTCCAGCGGGATGTAGGTTTCCCGGGCAGCCTCCTGATAGGGATGCGATCCGTAAGAAAGCATCTGGCCGGTATTGGGATCGTAAATTCTGACTGACGCCGACAAGGCCCCCAGGAATTCCACCATGTATCCGGTGACCTTGGTCAGGATCTCCGGTTCGGCCAGGTCCGGGCTGATTTCGATGATTTCATCAACCTTATGCGATATTTCGTTCAGAAAATCAGGGAGGAAAGACTTCATCAGTCTCGCCGCCAGATCATCCCAAAAGGCTTCATCCTGAACCGGTAAGGCCCAGGGTTCATTTCGCATGACCTTGATCAGTTTGTCGATGGAATGCCCGATCATTTTATACCCGTTCTCTCAATACCCCATGGACTCGCCGACCAGTTTGATATGGATCCGGTCCTTGACCATATGGCCTTCAATGATGGACCACATATTACAGATACGGGTGGGAGTCCGGCAGTCGTTGCAGATACCGGTTTCTACACATGGGTTGGGCAGTCCGTAGCGGATGTTGTTCAAGGGGGCGGCGTGATGTTTGACCCGTTTTAAGGCCGTTTCCAGATCCGGGACCACTTTATTCATTCCCACCACCAGGATGACCTTTTTAGGGCCGAAGGCCATGGCCGCCACCCGGTTTCCCATCCCGTCAAGATTAACCAGTATCCCGTTTAAGGTAATGGCGTTAGTGCTGGAAATCATGAGGTCGGCCGAAAGGCCCCGGCGGCGCTGCTCCAGTCCTTCTTCCGGGGACAATTCGGGCAGGTAAGGGTCGATGACCGTAACACCGGGGAGGGCCTTGACCGACTCCCAAAGGCCGATCTCCACCAGCGACGTCGAGCCGCAGCGATATACGGTTGTCCCTTCGGGAATCATTTTGATCACTTCTTCTTTGGCCTGATGGATGGTCGGGGCGAAACTTCCGGCCATCCGTTTTTTCCCCAGTTCGGCGATGATATGCCTGGCGACCTTTTCATGGTACTTTTCTTGAATCAAATCCATCTTTTTCTCCTTACCATCCCTTCTAAAGGTTTTTTTTATCCCATTTCACATGAAATCGATTATGATAGTTTTATTATAGTCAAAACGTCTCGATGTTCAAGTGTTATCTTAGTCCGAAGGAATCGGAACCGGAAAAGAAAACACCGGTTATGGTCCAATTTATATTTTTACAAAAGGCTCAATAATATGCTAAAAAATAATAAAATCCTGACTAAAGATATTTGAAATTATAAGCGGGTCATAGGGGGTCTTGTTTTTGGGGATTGTCCAAAGGGTAATTATGAGTTTCCAATTCGGCCAGGACGGCTAAGTTTGGTTCAATGCAGGGCATACACCCAAGCCTTTTTCGGGCAATGGTGTAGGCCTGTCTCTGAATCAGGTTCAATATTTGGCCCGGCAAAGAAGCTTATGACTCGGGGGTGGACAACCCCAAAAACAAGACCCCCTATGATCCTTGTATAAAATGTTAGAGATAAATTCTCAGATTTAAAAGTATGTATCTAATAGGGGATCATCATGCGGGGAAATTTCCCAAATTTATCGATGCCGGTTTAAAACCGGCCGCTATGGGGATTGACAAGGGAGATCCAGGGGAATTCAGCTTGTATTTTCGTAATCGTAAGTGACGGTCAATACCGGATTCTTAATTGAACGGTTGGTCGGATGGAAGGAGAAATTGTGCAAGGGAAAAAGATAGAAAACAGCCAAATCACTATTGTTCTACAGATGACCGCCCAAGACGCCAATCTCGCCGGGAATGTTCACGGCGGCGTGGTCATGAAACAGATCGATTCCACCGCCGGGATAGTGGCCGCCCGTCATGCAAGTTGTAACGTGGTCACCGCCTCTATTGATCGGCTGGATTTTTACAACCCGGTTTATATTGGGGACCTTTTGACGCTCAAAGCCTGTGTGAATTTGGTGGGCAAAACCTCTATCGAGGTCGGAGTCCGAGTGGAAGCCGAAAATTTCCTGACCGGCGAGGTCCGGCATACGGCATCGGCTTATCTCACCTTTGTCGCCCTGGGAGACCAGGGGCGGCCTACTCAGGTCCCTCCCCTGATCCTCGAATCGAAAGAGGAGATACGCCGCAACCAAGAAGCCAAGGCCCGAAGGAAGATGAGGCTGGCTGAAAAAATCCGGGAGAAAAAAATTCAGACTCTTCAGGACAAGGAATAATATTATGTTGCCTTATCCAAATATCGATCCGGTCTTGATTGGTTTCGGTCCCCTCCAGATTCGCTGGTATGGTTTGATGTATCTGCTGGGGTTTTTGTTTTCCTATCTGGTCGTTCGTTATCAACTGGCCAGGCAGAAATCCCCGTTATTGTCAAAAGATCAATTATTGGATCTTTATTTCTACCTGGTCCTGGGGTTGATCCTCGGGGCGCGGCTGGGCTATGTCCTCTTCTATAACTTGAAAGAGTATTGGCAGCACCCCTTGGAGTTGGTGGCCGTCTGGCATGGCGGGATGTCCTTTCACGGCGGGTTGTTAGGTGTGCTTTTGGCCGTTTGGTGGTACTGCCGGAAAAACAGAATTTCTCTTTTGGCCTTGGGAGATCTGATAATTGTTACCGCCCCGATAGGCTTAGGCTTGGGGAGGCTGGCCAATTTTATCAACGGGGAGCTTTTTGGGCGGGTGACCTCGGTTCCTTGGGGAATGATTTTCCCTCAAGGGGGGCCCTGGCCCCGACATCCCTCTCAGCTTTACGAGGCGTTTCTGGAAGGGGGGGTGCTTTTCTTTCTCCTTTGGATCCATAAAAGCAGAAAAGCTTTTTCCGGTATCTTGGTATCATACTTTTTAATTTGGTATGGTCTATTTCGAATCCTGGTCGAATTTTTTCGTGAACCCGATGTGCAGATCGGTTATCTGTGGGGGTTTTTAACCATGGGTCAGCTGCTCAGTGTCCTGATGATCCTGGCCGGCTTTTCCCTGGTCGTTTGCCGACGGGGGGAAAAAACTACTCAGGGTGAACGTCAGCGGCAAAAGTCTCCTTAACCCCCATCGGCAAGAACACTCCCACCCACCTTCTTTTCCCTTAATCCCCTATGGGATTGGGGATTACCTTTTTCTTTTGGGACAAAGGGCGCTATATAAGGCTTCTCCCATTGAACGGGGGGATATCGACTCAGCTTGAGTCGATTCATTGGTATTCAAGGAAGACAAGAGGTTTTCGTCTTGGTCAAATTCTTTAATCGACAAGAGTTTTCCGGTTCGCTTTTTGCAATTAATTTCCCACAATCGCATTGTGATCGCCCCACCCTTTTTCCCCCTTGCCTTGGATTTCTGCCGGTTAGAGCCCACCCTTTTTTCCCAAACCAGAACGGTTGTTGAAGATACCCGGATGACACTGTCTTGGTCATAGGCAAAATAACTGCCGTCTGATTGTTTGCCGGAGAAAGGTTTCCATTCTTCGGCCTTGACCTTTTCCTGGCCGTTCAATAGGACCCATAATAAAAAGAACGTTAAGAAAACCTCCTTTTTATATTTAGTCCGGTCCATTATAAGCCCCCTTTCAGAGAGTAACTTAGGGTCAGGTCTTGAAATAAAGGTTTTATGGTTAGGATATTCCCAGCTAAATATCTTCTTTTAAGGGTTGTGGTTTATTGGGGGATTCTTTATATTACAGGTAAAATAGAGATAGCACAGGTAAGGGTAAAGAAAAAGGGATATTTCATGGCCTGCCCCCAGGATCCCTTTGCTCGTTTTTCAGACTGCATTGGGAAGACCGATTCTAAAAATGTTTAACGAAGATAAAAAATTGGGAAACCTGGATATATCGGTGATATTATAATAATGGAAGAAGAACCATAAAATAACCCCCAAAAGACCTGCCTGTTGACTCCGAGAGGGCAATCGGAGAAGAAGATTATTTTTGCTTTCCGCCTGCCTCGGAACCGAAAGGAAGGTCCTCTGCGTCTAAGGTAATCGGCTGAGCAGGGTAAGCCTAAGGAGGATTTGTGAAAAAAATAGTCGGCTGGCTGGTGATTGTTTTTCTGCTCACTGTTCCAACCGTAAGGGCTGCGGAATTATCGGTAGGAACGGTTAAAACGGTGAAGGGGACGGTCTCCCTCTTCAGAAACAACCAGATTTTACCCATTCATGAGGGAGATAAGATTTTCAAGGATGACGGATTAAGGACCGGTCGGGAAAGTTCTTTGGGGATGGTTTTCAAGGATGACACCCTTTTATCACTCGGCCCGAACAGTGAAATCATTGTCAAGGAATTCCTGTTTTCCCCGGGCGAAGGAAAGCTGTCTTGGGTCGCCAGGCTGGTTAAGGGAACCGCCGCCTGTTTGACCGGGATCATTGCCAAACTTTCTCCGCAATCGGTTCGTTTTGAAACACCGGTGGCCCATGTGGGAATTCGTGGTACCCGGTTTGCCGCACAGGTACAGGAGGATAAGGAGGGCGGACATGAAAACCAATAGGCTTTTGATGGCCGTTCTGCTGTTTCTATTTTCCTTGAATGCCTGCTGTGTTATCGGGAAAAACCTGTTTGTCCTTTTGCCGGATCCGGATGGCCGGACGGGGAAAATCAGGGTATTCAACCAGGGGGGAGATCGGCTTTTAACCGAACCAAGGCAGGCGACCGAGGTTAAGGATACCTTGACTATCCCTTCGCCACCGATGGTCATGGATGAAGCCGAGATCGAATTTCTGTTCGGGGTCGCACTGGCCGCCCAGCCTGAACCTCCTTTGCATTATCTGTTGTATTTCCAAGAGGGGGCGACTTTGCTGACAGAGGATTCCCAGAAATTGATTCCGGAAATCCTTGCCGAGGTGTCCGCAAGAAGAATCACGGAGGTTGCTATTGTCGGCCACACCGACCGGATCGGATCCCAGGAGGAAAATTTCAAATTGGGTTTTAATCGGGCCAGGACGGTTAAGGATTTATTGATCGGGCGAGGGGTGAATGAGCAGATTCTTGAAGTTGTTTCCCACGGGGAGGATAATCCCTTGATCCATACGCCCGACGAGGTTGCCGAACCCCGGAACAGAAGGGTGGAAATCATTCTTAGATAGTCCGAACCTTATCCCCGCTTGAGCTGAAGGAAGGAAAAAACAATTTGAGTCTTGAGGCGGCCCATAAAGCCTTTCTGGCCAACCCGAAGAAAGGGAATACCTGGATTTTAATCGTCGGAATGGTGCTTTCCCTCATTATTGCCTTGTCGTATGTCTATGAACCGGTCTTCTTTCGCTTCCTGGACCAAAAATGGTATGATGCTTTATTGCCCTCCGCCTTTCCCAGCCGTACATCCAGCAACCCGGTCATCGTGGATATAGACGAATTAAGTCTGACCCGTTTCGGACAATGGCCCTGGCCGAGATATCGTTTGGCTTTGTTATTGGAAAAAATCAAGGAATCCGGTGCGGCTTGTATTGCTTTAGATATGGTTTTTCCTGAGGCGGATCGGACTTCTTTGACGGTATTAAAGAGAGATATCAAGGAGGAATTAAAAATCGATCTGGACTTTAAAAGCCTTCCACTGCAGATCATGGATAATGATCGGATCTTGACCAAAGTTTTTTCTGAAGGTCCTTTTGTATTAGGGTATAAATTTGTCTTTTCCTCTCCAAGAATTCTCAAAAGGGACTGCCGGCTCCATGCGGTTCCCCTAACCGTAATAAGGACACCTGGAACGATAGAGGGGGCCAATTTTCTTTACCGGTCCGATCAGGTGGTCTGCAATCTGAAAAGTTTTTCCGAAGCGGTTTCCCATTCGGGTTTCTTCAATATTTTGCCGGATAAGGATGGGGTATTAAGACGGATTCCCTTATTGATTGAATTTGACCGGAAAATCTATCCCAGTCTGGCCCTGGCCACCGTCATGCAGACCAAGGGCCTCAAACAACTGAATATAAAAACAACCCCCCAGGGGGTAGAGTCCATACGCCTTGGGGATACCACCATCCCGGTGGACGCCAACGGGAACCTGCTGATTCATTTTCCGGGTAAAGGTCGAACCTTCACTTATCTATCTGCCGGGGATTTCCTTTCCGGGGCCGTTTCCCGGGAACGGGTCCAAGGGAAAATCGTTTTTATAGGAACAACGGCTGCGGGTTTGGGAGAACTTCGGACCACGCCCGTGGATGAGGTCTATCCGGGGGTGGAGGTTCACGCTGCCGTGGTGGAAAACATTTTGAATAAGCATTTTTTATCCAGACCCAATTGGGCTCCAGGTCTGGAACTGCTTTTGGTCATATCCTCCCTGGTTTTTTCAACCTTATTATTGACCTGGACCGGGGCGGTTTTGAGTTTTTTAATCCTGGGACTCTGGGCGGTCGCTTTGTGGCAGGTATCTATCCGGCTGTTCCAAAATCAAGGGATTTTTATCTCTTCGCTGATTCCTCTGACTGCCCTGGGACTTAATTTTACCTTTTTGACGCTGCTTAAATACTGGCGGGAGGAACGAAAGGTTCGAGAGAGAACCAAGGAACTGGCCCTGACCCAGGATTTTACCATCCTTTGTCTGGCCGCCTTGACCGAGACTCGGGACAGCGAAACCGGAGGTCATATTTTACGCTGTCAGCGTTATATCAAGGTCCTGGCCCGGCAATTAGCCACCTACCCCAAATTTGCCGGGATCTTGAATCCGGAAACCATTGATCTGTTATATAAATCATCTCCCCTGCATGATATCGGTAAAGTTGGAGTTCCAGACAGTATTCTCCTGAAGCCCGGCCGATTAACCGATGAAGAATTTAATGTGATGAAGCGGCACACCCTTTATGGACGACAGACCTTACAATTGGCTGAAGAAAAATTCGGAACCGGGGTCAACAGTTCTTTTCTGCAATACGGAAAAGAAATGGCTTATACTCACCATGAAAAGTGGGATGGCACCGGGTACCCGGAAGGACTTCAAGGAGAAAATATCCCCTTGTTCGGGCGGATCATGGCTATTGCTGATGTCTATGACGCCTTAATCTGTAAAAGGATCTATAAACCAACGTTTACCCATGAAGAGGCTGTGGACCTGATTTTCAAACAAAAAGGAGCCTTTTTTGATCCGTATGTGGTTGACGCTTTTATGAAAGTCCATGAAGAATTTCGCCAGATCGCTATTGAGTTCGCCGACCATGAAGAAGAAAGGGCCGCCTTAACCAGGGGGGCTGAAAAATGAGAAGGAGAAAATGGCACCCTTCAGCAGATTCTCGGAAGTTGTTCCCCGGTCAGCATATCCAGCAGGCGTTTTCCGCCGATGATCGTTTTCAAAACCACCTTTCCGGGATTTTCCGCCTTCACCTCTCCAATCAGGGCAGCGTCCTGTCCGTAAGGATTTTTTTTCATCACGGCCAGAACGGCCTCGGCTTGCGATTGGGGGAGGATTGCCACCAGCTTTCCTTCATTGGCCACGTAAAGGGGGTCCAGTCCCAGGATCTCAGAAGCGGCCGATACACTGTCCCGGATGGGGATTGTCTCTTCCCAAATTTCTATGCCTACCTGGGATTGACCGGCGATTTCATTCAAGGTGGTGGCCAATCCTCCCCGGGTGGGATCCCGAAGCACATGGATTTCCGGTCCGGTTGAAAGGATCTCCTGGACCAGGTGATTTAAAGGGGCCGCATCGCTTTTCAAGGAAGATTCAAAGGCCAGGCCTTCTCTTTTGGAAAGAATGGTCAGGCCGTGATCTCCCAACGTTCCGCTGAGCAAAACCGCATCTCCGGGTTGGGCGTTTTGCCCGGCGATATTGAAGCCCTTGGGAATCAGACCGATCCCGGAGGTATTGATAAATATCTTGTCGACCGCCCCTTTGGGCACAACCTTGGTGTCGCCGGTGACGATCTGAACCCCGGCCTCCTGGGCGGCCCTTTCCATGGAAAGAAGGATCTGCTCCAGATCTTTCAGGGGAAATCCTTCTTCCATGATAAAGCCGACGCTCAGATAATAGGGTTTTGCTCCCCTCATGGCCAGATCATTTACGGTGCCGCAGACAGCCAGGGAGCCGATGTCCCCGCCCGGGAAAAAAATCGGGTCCACCACATAGCTGTCGGTGGTAAAGGCCAGGTTCGCCCCGTTTAGATCAAAGACGGCACTATCGTTCATTTCTTTTAAAAACGGATTTTGAAACCGGGGCACAAAAACCCGTTCAATCAATTCATGGGAGGCCCGTCCTCCGCCGCCGTGATCCAGTAAAACCTTATCGAAAGTCATAAAAGATTCCTTTACGGGTAATTAGCTATTTGAAAAAGCACCCAATAATTTCAGGATGATAAGAAATGTCCAGATACAAGGCACCCGATATTTCGAGGAAGGAGTCGTACACAGAAGTACGTCGAAATGACGAGGAATGAGGGTAACGCAGTAGATGGGCGTTTTTCATTATCCTGTCAGGCTATTCATTGTATTTAAAATAAGCCGCACAGGTTCCTTCGGTGGAAACCATGCAGGGGCCGATGGGACTGTCCGGTCGGCAAGCCGTTCGAAAGAGCAGGCATTGCAAAGGGGTCTTAATCCCGCGCAGGACTTCACCGCAGGCACAACCCGGATGGTCCTGGGCCGGAGGGACTTGAAGATCGAAATGATCTTCGGCGGCAAAGGCCCTGAATTCCGGTCGTAAGGCCAGCCCGCTGTCCGGAATAGTCCCCAAACCACGCCATGGGGCATCACAGGGGACAAAGACCCGGTTCAGCACATTGAGGGCCTTGGGGTTTCCGATTGCGCTGGACCCTCGTTTATACTGGATTTCAACCTTGGCCTGCCCCTGTTCGATTTGCCGAACCAGCATAAGAATGGTTTCCAGGATGTCCACCGGCTCGAACCCGCAGACCACACCCGGCAAATGATACTTTTCAGCGACTTGTTCGTAAGCCCCGGTTCCGATAATGGTAGTTACATGGCCGGGATAAATAAACCCCTGGAGGTTCAAATCTCCGGAGTTCAGCAAGACCTCCAGGGCCGGTGGAAGAAGTTTGTGGGCCGATAAAATAAAATAATTCTCCAGACCCAATAGCTTCGCCTCCAATACGGCGGCCGCGATAGTCGGGGCCGTGGTCTCAAAGCCGATGGCCAGAAAGATCACTTTTTTATTTTGATTTTCCCGGGCCAGTTTCAAAGCGTCGAAGGTGGAATAAACCATGCGTACATCGGCACCGGAGGCCCTTTCCATCTGCAGGGAAGATTGGGAACCGGGGACCCGGACCAGGTCTCCGAAGGTGGTAATCATGACCCCGGGATTCCTGGCCAGCTTGACAGCCCGGTCAATTTCTTCCGTCGCCGTCACGCATACCGGGCAACCGGGACCGGAGATCAGTTGAATGGTGGGCGGCAGGACCTGTCGAATGCCATGACGGAAAATAGAAACCGTGTGTGTCCCACAGACCTCCATCAAACGAATCGGCCTTTTGGACTGGTCCCGGATAGCGGCAATCAGTTTTTGGGCCAGTTCTTTGTCTCGGTATTCACTCAAATGCTTCATGGCCGTCTGCCAGATTCTTACCTAGTGTTATTTTAGGTTTATCCCAACCTAATATTCATAATCGAACTTACTACTGCAATGTTTGGGATCCTGAAGGAAATCTAAAAATAAATTACCCGATGGCTCGCATTCTGAATTCTGGATCCTGGATTCTGGATTCAAGAATTTCAAATATCTTTATTTAGGATTTCCTTCCAGTATTTCAGGTTTTCTTTGGCTTCTTCTTCATCAATCCGGTGGAGGGCGAAGCCGGCGTGGATAATGACATAATCTCCGACCTCAGGCTTTGGATCGACCAGATCCAGACGGACCTCCCGCCGGGTTCCTTCGTATTCCACCACGGCCCAGTTGTCGGTTATTTTTTTAACTTCCATGGGAACAGCCAGACACATTGTTTTTCCTTTTAATTTTTTTTCAAGAAACGCAAAAGGTCACTTCCTCTACGAACGGATGCCGGGGTCTTGATTTTAATGATTTTCCAAAGGGTAGCCCAAACTTCCCATTCGGCCCTGATTTCTGCTCTGATTCAATGCCGGAATATTCATCACAGCCCCTTATCAACTTTGGTGTCGGCCTGCCGTCAAGGCCAAATCGAATCTTTGCCTCCGGTTTTATTATCCGTCAGGGGTGGAAAATCGTTAAAATCAAGACCCCGGCACCCTGGATCCTGAATGGACATTTGATTTTTTTCATAGGGTGGCCAGCCAGCGGGCGGCCGCCTGCTCAAACATTTCATAAAATCTCATGGAGCCCCCGAGTCCCCTTCGTCCGAAATAATAGTTGATTTCCAAAAATAATGGAATAGAAGATTTGTCTTTTCGATCAAAAATCAGGTCAAGTCCGGCCAGATTGATACCGGTTCTTTCACAGAAATCCCTGACCGCCTGGACGGCCCGTTCTTTCAGGAGGGGATTTCCGGCCAAGTCGATCAGTCCTCCTTGACTCTGATTGGTTAAAAAATTGTCCGGATCCGGCTGTGTGCGCCAGTAGGCATAAAAGGTATCAAAAAGAACGACCACCCTTAAATCCTTCCCTCCATGATCGATCCATTCCTGCAGGATAAATCCTTGGGGAGGCATGGGTCCTTTGGGCAATAAATCCAGTTTTTCAATCAATTCCCGTTGGGAACGGATTAAGAAAACGAAGGACCCCTCCCCCCCGCGGTTAGCCTTCAAAATCAGCGGGTAGCCGGATAAAAGGGTTGGCAGAATTTCCAGATCCGGATAATTTTCCCTTAAGAATTTCCGGTCTTGAAAAATGATTGTTTTGGGATGAGGAACCTGAAAATATTCGAAAAGCAGATTGTCCCCAACCTTTCCTTCCCAGGGAAATCTGAGGTCGTAATTAGGAAAGACATGAGGGACCAATCGGCGGCATTCCCGGTAAACATCAGCCGTCACTCCCTGGGGAAGGATAACCGCCCGGGCTTTTTTCAGCCGGGTTTTTTCCCGCCCCGTGAGGGAACGACCGGCACAAAGGATATTGATGTCCTTGGTAATGCAGGGATGTAGTGAAGCGATCATGGTAAAAAACAGAATACAGGAGTCAGAATCCAGAATCCAGAATAAAACCGATAAAACTTATTAACAGTTTCCTCTCATTTTGAATTCTGACTTCTGGATTCTGGATTCCCGGGTTTTTTACTCATATAATGGGCTGCCACCGCCTGGCCCAGGGCAATCCCGCCATCATTGGAGGGAACCAAGGCCTTACTATAAACCCGAAAGCCTTCCTTTTGAAGCCTTTCTTCCATTCCGGCCAAGAGAGTCCGGTTCTGGAAGACCCCGCCGCCTAAAACCACCTTTTCTATACCGGTTTCGTTTCTAATTTCCCGGGTAACCCGGGATAAGACTTCGATCAGGGTCAGATGAAAACGCCTGCTGATCTGCCCGGTCGAAGATCCCTTTTGTACATCTTCGACTACCCCCCGGATAATGGGCTGGGGCTGAATTAAATGGATTTCATTCTCTTTGAGGATTTCCCAAGGATAAGAAGAAGCCGTTTCCATTCCTTGAACCATCTCCAGTTCCATGGCCGCCTGGCCTTCAAAGGCCACGGTTTCCCTTAAGCCGACCAGAGCGGCTACACCGTCAAAGAGCCTGCCGCAACTGGAGGTCAGGGGGCTGTTGATTCCTTGCCGGATCATCTGCAAGAGGGTTTCCACTTTGGGTCGCTCCAACCGTTTTAAAAGGGGTAAAGATTGTTCCAAAAGACCTTCCCCATAGGCCTGGTATAAATAGCTGACGGCCATGCGCCAGGGTTCTTTGATGGCCCTGGCCCCCCCGGGCATGGGCAGATAAGCAAAATGGCCTCTCCGTTCAAAAGATGACAAGTCCCCTACCAGAATCTCTCCGCCCCAGATCCGGCCGTCCAGACCGTATCCGGTGCCGTCCAGAGAAAGACCGATCACTTTTTCCTGGAGTCCGTGTTCGGCCATACAGCCTACCATGTGGGCAAAGTGATGCTGGATGCCTATCGAGCGTATCCCTGGTTGTTCCAGGGCATAACGGGTGGACAGATAATCGGGATGCAGGTCATAGGCAATGATCTCCGGCTCAATCTGAAGGATTTGCTTTAAATGGTTTACGGTCAGTTTAAAAAAATTTAAGGTCTCCAGATTTTCCAGATCCCCAATATGCTGACTCAAAAAGGCCCGGTTGTCCTTGGTCAGGCAGACGGTATTTTTGAGTTCCGCACCACAGGCCAATACCGGAGAAACCGGTTCTTTTAAAAAAATCGGTATCGGCACAAATCCCCGGGATCTTCGCATCTGCCGAAGACGTCCGGAAACCTTTTGGACCATGGAATCGTCACTGCGTAAATAGATCTCTCGATTGTGAACCAGGAAGAAATCGGCAATCCCCTTTAAACGCCGAAAGGCCTCTTTATTATCAAGGCATATTGGTTCTTCCGAAAGATTGCCGCTGGTCATGACCAGGGCCAAAAACCCATGATCCATCAGCAGATAGTGCATCGGAGTATAGGGCAGCATGACCCCGAAATACCGGTTGGCCGGGGCCACCGAAGGGGCGATCCCATTGGGAAATTTCTTCGGGAGCAGGACAATAGGGCGCTCTTTGGACTCGAGGATTTCCTTTTCTTCGCCGCCCACATGGGCATAACGGGATAGGCTTTCCAGATCCCCGGACATCAAGGCCAGTGGTTTTTCCTCACGGTGTTTTCGTCTCCTCAAACGCTGAACCGCTTCTTCCTGCGTGGCATCCACGGCCAAATGAAAGCCTCCCAGGCCTTTGATGGCCCCAATGTGGCCTTGTTTGAGCAGCCGGGCCGTTTCCCGTATAGGATCCTGGGTGTCCACAATAATCCCTTCCGCATTGCCCAGAAATATTTGGGGGCCGCATTTCGGGCAGGCATTGGGCTGGGCATGGAACCGCCTGCTTAAGGGGGAATGATACTCTTCCGAACACTCGGCACACATGGTAAAAGCGGCCATGGTGGTTTTGGGTCGGTCATAGGGGATGTTCTGGATAATGGTATAACGGGGGCCGCAATTGGTGCAATTGATAAAGGGATACTGATAACGCCGATCCTTGGGGTCTCTCAGTTCTCTTAAACAATCGGGGCAGGTGGCCATATCCGGTGAAATCAGGGCCGACCGTTCTTCCCGGACTATGCTTTGGATAATGCTGAATCGAGGATCATGGACTAAGGGCAGGGGTGCAGATTGAAGACCGGTGATGCGGGCCAGGGGTGGGGGGGCGTTCTGAACGGTCTGTAAAAAATTTTCAACGGCTTCAGCCTCCCCTTCGATTTCCAGTTCCACCCCCTGGGAGGTATTGGTCACATAGCCGGTCAAATTTCCGGCCTCGGCCTGCTGATAAACAAAAGGACGGAATCCGACCCCCTGCACGATCCCCTGGATGGAAACCCGGTATCTGACTTTCATGGTCAAAACTGTCCTAAAGTGGATAATTCTGATAAAAAATTTTCATTACCCCATCCCCATTACCAGTATTCGGGAAAACTCCTTTTTACAGGTTGCTCAAAAAGGTTCAGATGCAAGGCACCTGAAATTCCGAGGAATGAGACGTACATAAACGTACGTTGCAATGACGAGGGATAAGGGTAACGCCGCAAATGAGCCTTTTTCAGCAACCTGTCAATCATTCTGCCTCAATTTCTTTGACCAGCAGCTCTTTGCCGGCAATGGTTTCTATGTCTTTGGATTCACATTGGGGACAGATAAAGTGATAATCCCGGATCTTAAATTCTTTTCCGCACCCCTGGCATCGTCCGGTCAGGGGAACCGGGTTCAACTCCAGCTTGACCCCTTCGAAAGGGGTGCCTTTGGTCATCACCTCAAAACAAAAGGCCAAACTTTCCGGGACCACGGCCGTGAATTCCCCGACTTGCAGACGGATGAGGCTCACCCGGGTTGCCCCGTGGCGGGTCATCTCCTGTTCCACAATATCCATGATGCTCTGAGCCAGCGCCATTTCGTGCATAAGGTGTTTATTCGATCCTTCTCATCAATACGGTCTAATAACATACTCAATTTCTTATCAGTTTATAACAACAAATTCCTGTCCAGTCAATTGGCCTTTTCCGTATCATTTGACATAATATCCTAATACAGGATAGTAATTTTTTTAAATAGAGGTATAATGGAAAAAAATGATTCTGCCGCCGATGACAGCGGGAACCAGACATTCGAGCAATTATTAAGGGTCTCAAAGTAATTTGGACTGATTTTTGCTGCCAGGGACCGGGGGGTCCTCTTTTTGGGGGGTGTCCAAAGGGTAACTCATCGCCCCATCCCGGCCCAAAAGCTAAGTTCATTAGGAGCAGGCCGGGATGCCCCCCGGTCACCCAAGTCCGTTTCAGGCCATGGTGAAGGCCTGCTTTCGGACCAATGTTCCAATTTTGGCCCGGCAAAGGAACTTTGGGCTTGAAGGTGGACAACCCCCAAAAAGAGGACCCCCCGGTCCCATTGAATGAGACCTCTTCATTTTCATGTCAAGACTATTATGAGACCCTTAATACTTCCCGACCTCATGGCGGCTAAATTTTTCCTTTTGATTAGGAGGAAAGAAATGATGAGAAAAAAATCGCCAAAATGGATATGGACCATACTGTCAGTCGCTGGGGTGGTCGTCCTGGGGCTGGTCGATTGGCTGACGGGTTATGAATTCAACTTTTTTGTGTTCTACTTCTTTCCCGTGGCATTTGCCGCATGGTTTCTGGGCCTGGTGGCCTCGGTGTTTTTCGCCGTTTTCAGCGCCATGGTCTGGTTCGCGGCTGATTTTCTTGGTGATCATCAATACTCATCCAGCTTCTATGCTGTTTGGAACACCATGATTCGGCTGGTATCCTTCCTGGCCATTGGGTGGTCTGTTTATAGGATGAGATACTTGCTCGACCGTGAACAGGAGACCTCCGAGGCCTTGGGCAGGTCCCTGTCTGAGATCAAGGTCCTGGAGACCTTCCTTCCCATTTGTTCTCAGTGCAAGAAGATTCGGGATAAGCAGGGTGTTTGGCAGCAGTTGGAGGTCTATATCGGACAGCACTCCGATACCCAGTTCTCGCATGGCTATTGCCCGGAGTGTGCCAAACGGATCATGAAAGAGGCTGGCCTGCTTAATGACAAAACCGGTTAGGCGGGGGACCTGGAGGCTGAAACGGGGCATCATTCAACACCGGTCGCCGCACCCGTTAACAAGAGAGAATATGACCATTAAGGAGGTTAGAGAGGCTGAAATTAAAAATTTTCCCCCCGGTCAGCCCGACTTCGCTGCGAAACGTTCTTTCTCGCTAAAGATACAGCCGCAATAGGGCTGCCGGTACAGACCGAGTTCTTTGGCGATTTGAATCCCTTTGTCCCAGCCCGGCCGGAAATCCTGATAGTGAAAAGGGATTTCAAAGCGCTCTCCGGTCTTTGCGCCCACCGCTTTGATCCAGTCATGTTTTTGGTAACGGCTGTAAAGGAGGGTAGTGCTGAAGGCATCGAAACCTTGGGACTTGGCCTGCCGGGCCGTTGCCTCAAGGCGGATTTCGTAACAGGTTCGACAACGCTCCGAGCCCCATGGCCGGGTTTGATTCAAAAAAAGTTCCAGATCATATTGATCGTCAAAAAAAATTTCCAGATTCGAAATCCCGGCATATTCCTTCAGGGTGTTTTTGCGTTTTTCAAATTCCCTAAAGGGATGGATGTTGGGATTATAGAAATAGCCGGTGATCTGAAAACCCTGGTCTCGCAGGGTTTGCAAAGGATAGATAGTGCAAGGGGCACAGCAGATATGTAATAAAAGCTTCATAGAAGCTGGATGCTGGATAAAGGCAAAAACTGATACTGGATGCTGGATGGTTGTTTATCCAATATCCAGTATCGGCGGTTTTTATCCGGTATCTCCCTTTGTCAGTTTTTCATCACTTCCGCAACCGCTTCACCCACCTTGGTTAAATCCATAACCACACGGATGCCGGCGGCTTGAAGAGAGGCCATTTTTTCCTGGGCTGTTCCTGATTTTCCGGAAATAATGGCCCCGGCATGACCCATCCGCCGTCCCGGCGGGGCGGTTTGGCCGGCAATAAAAGTGACCACTGGTTTTGAAAAATGGCCCTGAATAAAACGGGCGGCTTCCTCTTCAGCGGTTCCACCGATCTCACCGATCAGGACCACACCCTGGGTTTGTTCGTCTTGGGCGAAATAGGATAAAAGATCGATAAAGGAAAGTCCGATAATCGGATCTCCGCCGATGCCGATACAGGTGGACTGGCCCAGCCCTAATTTGCTGATCTGATCAACCACCTCATAGGTCAAGGTGCCGCTGCGGGAAATAACACCCACGGAGCCGGGTTGGAAAATATATCCCGGCATGATTCCTACCTTGCAAGTGCCGGGACTGATAATCCCCGGACAATTGGGACCGATCAAAACCGATGATTTGTCTTTTAAATAGTGTTTGACACGGACCATATCCAAGGTGGGGATCCCTTCGGTGATGCAGACAATGACCTCAATCCCGGCGGCGGCCGCCTCCATGATGGAATCGGCGGCAGAGGCCGGAGGGACAAAGATAATCGAACAATTGGCCTGTTGTTCCCGCACGGCATCCTGGACCGTATGATAAACCGGCACCCCTTCCACCGTTTGTCCGGCTTTCCCGGGGGTCATGCCGGCCACCACATTGGTCCCGTAACTGAGCATCTGCTGGGTATGAAAACTGCCCTCCCTGCCGGTGATCCCGTGAACCAGAATCCGGCTGTCTTTTCCAACCAATATACTCATAGAATTTCCTTTTTAATAATTCTCAAAAGTAAATCTAAAATCCGAATATCGAAATTAGAAATCCGAAACAACTTGAATTGACCGAAATCAGAAATATAGACGTTTTGAAAATTGATTTTTTGAATTTTGGGTTTGTTTCGAAATTCGTGCTTCGTACTTCGAATTTGATCCATCCATTTTGATTTTTATGTTCAAATAATCCCTGTAACCCCTTTGATGGAAAGCAGAACTTAGAAGCTAAGTTTTCATGACCAACTGACTGATCTTCTGGGCGGCCTCACCCATGGTCTGGGCTACTAAAAAATCGAGTCCGGATTGAGACAGCATCTCTCTTCCTTTTTCAACATTAGTGCCTTCCAGTCGAATAATTAAAGGGACCTTGATATTCACCTTATGGGCCGCTTCAATAAGCCCCTCGGCCAGGACATCACAGCGTAAAATGCCTCCGAAGGTATTGATCAGTATGGCCTGAACACGGTCGTCGGAGAGGATGATCTGAAATCCCCTGGCGATCGTTTCGGCATTGGCCCCACCCCCGACATCCAGGAAATTGGCCGGTTCTCCTCCATATAATTTAATGATGTCCATGGTCGCCATGGCCAGGCCGGCTCCGTTGACCATGACCCCGATATTGCCGTTTAAGCGGATATAATTTAAATTGTGACGGTTGGCCTCCAGTTCCAAGGGGTCCTGTTCGTCGGGATCAAGGAGCTCATGAAGCTCCTTGTGCCGGAAAAGCGCATTATCATCAAAGGTAATTTTGGCATCCAGGGCGACGAGACGTCCGTCCTTGGTGGCCACCAACGGATTGATTTCCAGGAGTGAACAATCATAATTTTCAAAAAGTTTGTAGGATTGGTTCAGTATCGTCAATCCGGGTTTTATCATGGGGGCGGAGAGGGGTAGGCTGTAGATGAGATTGCGGCCTTGAAAGGGTTGAAATCCGACCTCCGGATCAATCCATTCTCTTTTGATCAAATGAGGTGTTTTTTCAGCCACTTCCTCAATATCCATGCCTCCGGCCGGGCTGACCATAATCACCGGACAGGCCTTGGCCCGGTCTATGATAATACTGATATAAAATTCTTTATCGATTTCCAGCCCTTCTTCAACCAATACCTTTCTGACTTTTTTTCCTTCCGGACCGGTCTGGTGGGTTAGCAGGGTCATCCCCAGGATTGCTTTAGAGACCTTTTCCACCTCATTGATACCCTGGGCTTTTTTAACCCCGCCCCCTTTCCCCCGGCCGCCGGCATGGATCTGGGCCTTGATGATGTACGGCGGAGGACCGATCTCCCGGGAAACCTGAGCCGCCCCTTCCACCGAGAAGGCTACATTCCCTTTAGGGACGGGGATTCCATATTTAGTTAAAAGGGTTTTGGCCTGGTATTCATGGATCTTCATAACTTAAAACTCCCTATAGATGAGCTTGCTTTTGAGAGAGACAACCGCCGCGTCTTTTTTTGAACCAGAAGCGTTTGTTCAACGAACCTATTTTTGAATCCCGGAATCCTCGAATCTTTGAACCCTTCTTTCCCCCCTTTACTACTTTCTTTCATCGATCACCCGTTTGGCCTTGCCTTCGCTCCGGGTGATGGTTCCGGGGGGAACCAGACGGATCTTGATGCCGATACCGATCAGTCCTCTCATGTGGGACTCGATATTTTGTTCGACCTCTTTAATTTTTTCCGCCCCGGCTTGATAGATATCGGCCTTGGCCTCCACATTCACTTCCAGGGTGTCCAGATACCCTTTTTTGCGGACAATAATGACATACTGGGGTTCTATTCCTTTTTGATCCAAAAGGAGGCTTTCTATCTGGGAAGGAAAGACATTGACTCCGCTGATAATCAACATGTCATCGCTTCGTCCATAGACCTTTTCCATCTTGATCAAAGTCCGGCCGCACTCGCATTTTTCCCTTTTAAGCAAAGTAATATCCCGGGTGCGATAACGGAGCAAGGGCATGGCCCGCCGTTGGATCGCCGTAAAAACCAGCTCTCCCTTGGTCCCCTGGGGCAGGACATCGCCGGTTACGGGATCGATGATTTCAGCCAGGATGTGATCTTCATTGATGTGTAAAAAGCCGTCCTGGGCCCGGCAATCAAAGGCCACCCCCGGACCCATCAACTCGGTCAATCCATAGGCTTCATGGGCTTTGATTGACAGGCGGTCTTCGATTTCCTTGCGCATTTCCCTGGTCCAGGGCTCGGCCCCGAAAATCCCGATTCGTAAACGAAGGTTTTTAAAATTGACCCCCATTTGAAGACCTTTTTCAGCCATGGTCAGGGCATAAGAGGGGGTACAGCAAAGAACGGTGGTCCCAAAGTCCTGCATGATGGTGATCTGCCGCTCGGTCTGGCCGGAAGAAGTGGGAATGACGGTGGCTCCGACTTTACCCGCCCCCTGGTGAAATCCCAGCCCACCGGTAAACAGCCCCATGCCATAGGAATTTTGGAGGATATCGTTGTCCCGGACACCGGCGGCGAATAAGGTCCGGGCCATACAGTCGGCCCATTGATCCAGGTCATCAGCCGTGTACGGGCCGGTGATCGGTTTGCCCGTGGTTCCGGAAGAGGCATGGATCCGGACTACGTCCGGCATAGGCACGGCACACAAACCAAAGGGATAATTATCCCGAAGGTCGGTTTTGACGGTAAAAGGGAGCCTGGCCAGATCCATCAGACCCTTTATGTCCGCGGGTTTAATCCCCAACTCGTCCAATTTGATTTTATAAAAAGGGACTTTTTCATACACCCAGGCGACGGTTTGCCGGAGTTTTTTTAACTGAAAATCCTGCATGGCATCTAACGACATGGTCTCAAATTTTTCGTCCCAGTACATAGTATCCTCTCCTTTATGATTTTGATTCGTTTTTCGGCAGGGCTTCTTTCAATAGTTCTATTTTTTCTTCAAACTCATTGAAAAGTTCGGAGGCAAACCGGACTCCCTGTTTAGTAAACCCGGTGTAACTGTCGGAAACCACGTATTTCCTTAAGTCAATATACTGTTTTCCTTTGTATTCCTTGATTGAAAAAAGGAGATAGTCCGTGGGATTGATTTGCATTCGACCAATTTCCCCTTCTTCTTTGTCCATAACATCCTCCTGAGCCTTAATTATAAATCCGTGCCGCTTAAAAACTCCAAGGGAACAGAAAATGATTTAAAGGATTCAAAGGATTTTTTAAATGGGCGATGGGCTATAGGTTGAAATATTTCCTTTCCCCATTGCTTATTGCCTCGTGTCTATTGCCAGAATTTTTTTTGAACCCTCGAATCCTTGCCCCCTTTTTTCATAAACATAATTTCTCTTATTTCCAAGATCCCCATTCTGTCAAGAAAAAAGGCGAAGGTCAAGCAAGGAGTAAACACCCCGGAAAAATTCTTGACATCGCCAAGGGGGTATGATAGAAGCGGGAGAATTCTGTAATAAAATTCACAAGTAATATCCTCAGCTTAATTACAAACAAGAAATGATTTTTAAAAAGGAGGTGGGATTACGATCCTTATTCACAATAGTTTTTTTAGTAATATTACTTAAAATATCAACCTAAAGAGGGAGGAGAGAAAAACCATGAGTATTTTTACCTTTGCCATTATTTGTGGCGCTATCGGGGTACTGTATTCCATCATCACGGCCATCTGGATTTTTAAACAGGATGCCGGCAGTTCCCGGATGCAGGAGATTTCTGCGGCGGTTCAGGAAGGGGCAACGGCCTTCTTAAACCGGGAATATAGAACCGTCGCTTACGTGGCCGTTGTCCTGTTTCTGATCATCGGCTTTATCCCGGCCCTGGGCTGGACTACGGCTATCGGCTTCCTGATCGGGACCATCGGTTCGGCTTTGGCCGGGTATATCGGCATGATGGTCACCGTGCGCGCCAATGTGCGGACCGCCCAGGCTGCCTACGGCGGTTTGAATAAGGCCCTCGGCGTGGCCTTTAAGGGCGGGTCGGTGACCGGGATCATGGTCGTTGGCTTGGGACTTTTGGGCATTACCATATTTTATGCCATCACCAAAGAAACCCATGCCCTGATCGGGTTGGGGTTCGGCTGCTCCCTGATGAGCGTCTTTGCCCGTATTGCCGGCGGTATTTATACCAAGGCCGCCGATGTTGGGGCCGACCTGGTCGGTAAAGTGGAAGCCGGAATCCCGGAAGATGATCCCCGGAACCCGGCGGTTATTGCCGATAACGTGGGTGACAACGTGGGGGATTGCGCCGGTATGGCCGCCGACCTTTATGAAACCTACACCGTTACCCTGGTGGCGGCCATGCTCTTGGCCAAAACGGTTTTTGGAGACGGAACTCCCTGGATAAAATTTCCCCTACTGATCGGTGGTATTTCCATCATCGCCTCCATCATCGGAACTTATTTCGTCCGCTTGGGTAAAAGCCAGTACATCATGGGCGCCTTGTATAAGGGATTGGCGGTTGCCGGTATCCTGGCGGCCATCGTCTTTTATTTTGCCGCCGGTCAATTCGCCATCAAGCATCCCGAAGTGGCCAATCAATTCAGTACCTTGAATGTGTTCCTGATTGCCGTGATAGGCCTTTTAGTAACCGGTTTGTTGGTGGTAATTACCGAATATTTCACCTCCAAATCCTTTAAACCGGTCAAGCATATTGCTTCGGCTTCTCAGACCGGTCATGCCACCAACATCATCGCCGGTCTGGCGGTTTCCATGAAGTCCTCGGCCTGGCCGGTCCTGGTGATCTGTGGGGCCATTCTGGCTTCCTATGCCCTGGGAGACGGGTTTAACAATCCGGGCAGCGGCCTTTTTGCCATCGCCCTGGCGGCGGTTTCCATGCTCTCGATGACCGGTATCGTGGTGGCCATCGACTCCTACGGCCCCATCACCGACAATGCCGGCGGGATTGCCGAAATGGCTGACCTGGATGAAAAGATCCGTAATATCACCGACCCCCTGGATGCGGTTGGAAACACCACCAAGGCGGTGACCAAAGGCTATGCCATCGGTTCCGCCGGTCTGGCCGCCCTGGTGCTGTTCGCCGAATACTCCAGGTCATTCCCCGAAACCATGAAAGTGACCTTTTTACTTTCCGATCCTTATGTGATTATCGGCCTGTTTATCGGCGGTCTGCTTCCCTATTACTTCGGTTCTCTGTTGATGGAAGCCGTTGGTTTTGCCGCCGGCGGCGTGGTCGAAGAAGTGCGACGGCAGTTCCGGGAAATCAAGGGGATTATGGAAGGCACGGCCAAACCCGAATACGGGAAATGCGTGGACATTGTCACTAAAAGCGCCATCCGCCAGATGATGGTTCCGGCCCTGATCCCGGTGGTCACCCCGGTATTGGTTGGGCTTATCTTGGGGCCTATTGCCCTCGGCGGAGTGCTTATCGGCTCAATCATCACCGGGCTGTTCCTGGCCATTTCCATGACTTCCGGCGGCGGGGCCTGGGACAATGCCAAAAAGGCCATTGAAGACGGTCTTTACGGCGGAAAAGGCTCCGATGCTCATAAGGCAGCCGTAACCGGCGACACCGTCGGCGATCCTTATAAAGACACCGCCGGCCCGGCCATCAACCCGATGATCAAGGTTATCAACATCGTGGCCTTGTTAATCGTTCCAATCATCATTTCCCTGTGGGGTTAGATTTTTAGGACAAGAAGAAACCTTCTCCATGAAAAAAGGGAACGAGGTCATGCTCCGTTCCCTTTTTTCTATTGGATTTGACTTAAACAGGTCGGGTTGATATTATATTATTTATTATATCAACCTCATATCCTTCTTTGGAGGGACCAGTGAAATACCTTGATGAGCTCGACCTCAAAAACAAAAGGCTCCTGATCAGGGTCGACTTCAATGTACCCCTGGATAAAAATCTGAATATTACCGATGATACCCGTATCCGGGGGGTCTTGCCGACCCTTAATTATGCCCTGGATGAAAAGGCCAAGGTGATCCTATGTTCCCATCTGGGCCGCCCTAAGGGGAAAGTGGTCCCGGAGATGAGTATGGTCCCGGTGGCCCGCCGTTTGAGCCAATTGATCCAAAAGGAAGTAAAGTTGGCACCGGATTGTCTGGGGCCTGAAGTTAAAAAAATGGTCGAAGGCATGAAGCCCGGGGATATTCTGCTCCTGGAAAACCTGCGTTTCCATCCTGAAGAGGAAAAAAACGACGAGACCTTCGGCCGGGAATTGGCTGAGCTATGTGATATCTACATCAACGATGCCTTTGCAGTGTCCCATCGGGCCCATGCCTCGGTGGTGGCTGTGGCCAAGTATGCCAAGGCCTCCGCAGCCGGATTCCTGATGAAAAACGAATTGAAATTCTTTCATCAGTCTATGGAAAATCCGGCCCGGCCTTTTGTGGCCATTATCGGAGGCGCAAAGGTGAGCAGTAAGCTGGGGGCCCTTGAAAACCTGTTAACCCATGTGGATAAGATGATTATCGGTGGGGCCATGGCCAATACCTTTCTGAAAAGCATCCATTATGAGGTCGGCAAGTCTCTGGTGGAAGGAGACCTGACCGATATGGCGTCAACCTTGATGGGAAAGGCTAAAGACCTGGGGGTTAAGTTTTTTATTCCCATCGATTGTGTGGCAGGCAAAAGCCTTGATGCCCAGGCCGAAACCAAAATCACTACGGTCCAGGAGGTCCCCAGGGACTGGATGATCCTGGATATCGGACCGGCCACTTCGCTCCTTTATTCCGAGGCCTTGCAGGATGCCAAGACGATTATCTGGAACGGTCCCATGGGGGCTTTTGAGATGGAGGCCTTTTCGCAGGGAACCATGAACATGGTTCATACCGTGGCCAATTCCGAGGCTCTGACGATTGTCGGCGGCGGCGATACAGATGTGGCTGTCCATAAGGCTGGTGAATCTTCTAAGATTTCCTATATTTCGACTGGAGGCGGGGCCTTTCTGGAACTTTTGGAAGGCAAGCAGTTGCCGGGGGTTTTGGCCTTGGAAAATAAATAGAGTCAAAAAAACGTTCGTCGTTGCTTGTTCGACCCGTCTTAATTTTTAGGCCCCCGACTTCTGCTGGAGCGCAGGGTACAGATCTTTTATTCCGAAATTCGAAGCACTAAATCCGAAACAAGCACGAATACCCAAAATCCAAATGACTCAGATAAAAACTTTTTGAATTTTGAAATTGGGTTATTTGAATTTGTTTCGGATTTCGAGTTTCGAATTTGAACAAAGATTTCAAATATCTTTGGCCATCTATTAATCGAAGACCGTCGAGGAAAACACCTATGAAAAATAAAAGCAGGCGCCCTTGGATAGGGGGAAACTGGAAGATGTTTAAAACGATCCCGGAGACCCTGGATTTTATCCGGGAATTGTTGGCGGGGATGCCGAATCCCATCCGGACCGAGGTGGTCATCGCACCCCCTTTCACTGCCCAGCATGCCCTGGGGCGGGAAATCCAGGGCGGCCCCGTTCAAATGGCGGCCCAAAATGTCCACTGGGCCGATGAAGGGGCCTTTACCGGGGAAATTTCCACCCGGATGCTTCGGGATGCAGGCTGTGCCTATTGTATTATCGGTCATTCCGAACGAAGGCATTTGTTCGGAGAAACCGATGCCCAGGTCCGCCAAAAGCTTCTGGCCTGTTTGAAAGCGGGCTTGAAACCGGTCCTGTGTGTGGGAGAGACCTTGGAAGAACGGGAAGGAGACAAGATTCAGGACGTCATCACGCGTCAGGTCCAGGAGGCGGTCCAGGGGTTGTCTTTGGAAGATATGGCTCAGGGTGTGATTGCTTATGAACCGGTCTGGGCCATCGGGACCGGAAGATCGGCCACCCCGGCGGCGGCCCAGGAAGTCCATGCTTTTATTCGAAGATTGCTGGAGGACCGTTTTAATAAAACCCTTGCAATGGAGAAAAGGATTGTGTATGGTGGCAGTGTCACTCCGGAAAATATTCGGGACCTTTATGCCGAACCGGATATCGACGGGGCACTGGTAGGCGGGGCCAGTCTAAAACCGGAAAAATTTTTGGCCCTTATCAAGGAGGTTAACTGATAAATCTTTATGGCAACTCTGACAACACTTATTCATATATTGGTATGTATGGCCCTGATCTTGATTGTTTTACTTCAGACCGGGAAAGGGGCCAGTATGGGGGCGGCCTTTGGCGGATCGAGCCAGACCATTTTCGGCAGCAGCGGGGCGGCGACGTTTTTGACCAAACTAACGACCGTGGCCGCTGCAATTTTTATGGTTACCTCTTTGCTCCTGGCTTTTATGTACGGACCCGGGTCGAGTTCCTCTTCGGTGGTTGGAACCCCTTCCGCGGCTACCCAAAAGCAATCAACCCCGACACAGACCCCTGCCGGTTCTCCTGTTACTCAAACTCCGGCCCCAACTGCCCCTGCGAGTCCGGCTAAGCCTGTCAGCAAATAGGGATATTTTATGTGCCGAAGTGGTGGAATCTGGTAGACACACCATCTTGAGGGGGTGGCGGGTAACTCCGTGCGGGTTCGAGTCCCGCCTTCGGCACCAAATGTTTTTAACCGGGAAATGGGAAACATGAAAAACAAAAGAGTTGAATTGGGTTTTAATCTTCCCGTTAAAATAGTTAAAAAACAAAAGTGGTATGTTGCCTCCTGCCCAATCCTGGATGTCTTTTCTCAGGGACCCACAGAAGATCAAGCCAAAAAAAACCTGAGGGAAGCCTTAACCGCTTTTTTGCTCTCTTGCCTTGAACGTAGTACCTTAGACACGGTATTGAAAGAATGTGGATTTCAACCCATAATAAAACCAGCCAAAAAAGAAAGTTTTATCTCCCAAGGGGACTATATTAATATTCCAATTCCATTTCTGGTTAAATCCAGGAATCCAGAGAATTGCCACGCCTAACTCCCATCCATTGGAAGGTCCTGGAATGTATTTTTCAAAGAGCTGGATTTGTTTTTGACCGTCAAACAGGGGATCATCGGACTTATGTTCGAAAAGGCTCCCCAAGACCGATTGTAATTCCAACCTATCATGAAATTGATGTCGATATTATCCTTTCAAATTTGCGCACCGCCGGGATGTCGAGAGAGGATTATTTCAACTATTTAAAAGATTGCTGAGGAATTAGATCAATCACCCAATGGAAATATTTTTTAGAGGAGGAAATCATGATCCGATTTAACGGCATCAATCATCTGGCCATGGCCACCGGGGATATGGACCGGACCGTCCGTTTCTGGCGGGACCTTTTAGGCATGCGGCTGGTGGCCGGATTGGGAAAACCCGGCTATCGTCATTATTTTTTTGAGATTTCCCAAACCGACCTGATTGCCTTTTTTGAATGGCCGGGAGTGGAACCGGTGGAGCCCAAGGACCACGGTTATCCGGTTAAAGGTCCTTTTATCTTCGATCATGTCTCTTTCGGGGTGGAGACGGAAGACGACCTGTGGGAAATCAAGGATAAATTGACGGCCGCCGGATTTGAGGTATCCGGGGTGATCGATCACGGTTTTATCCATTCCATCTATGCTTTTGACCCCAATGGGATTCCCATCGAATTCAGCCACAATGTGGAGTCCGTCGATGTCCGCCGGGCCCCGAGCATGGCCGATTCGATCCCGTCAAAGATTACGCTGGAAGGCCCGGTACCCAATCCCAAGGTCTGGCCGTCGGTTCAAGCACCTACGCCGAAGGACCAACGCAAAGTTTATCCCGGGGCCGGCAGCGAGCTTTTTCATGGGATCAAAAGGGAATAATCGGTCTATGGCTTGCTAATTTCCAACTGAAATTCGATATTCATGGCCGGAAAGATAAAGGCAAAGAGTTTCTCGTAATATCCGGGAAACCGATTGGCCAGGAAGGACACACCGTCTATCCGGTGAATCTTCCAGAAGTTGATCTTCACGTTAATTTTTTTAAAAAGGGCCGAAGTTTCGTAAGCATATTCGGAAAACCCGCCGCAGAAATAATCCAGGGATTGGCTATTGAAGAAGTGTTTGTGGGTGGGGTCCCCAAAGGCATGGGTGCTGGAAAAATGGGGGACCCGGAGAAATACCCGGGCGCCGTTTCGTCCGATCCGGTGGATCTCTTCCATGGTCCGGATTATATCGGCCACATGTTCCAGCACATCGATCCCGTAAATCTGATCAAACTGATCCGCTTCAAAGGGATAGGGTAAGACATCCAGGTCATGGACAACATCGGCCTGGGATTTCGGATTCCTGTCCAGACCGACGGCCCCGCTGATTTTCCGATTCCCGCAACCGATGTCCAGTATTTTCATGAAGTCTTGCTTTGAAATGATTTCCTGTTTTTGCAGCCATGATGCAGAAAGAAAGAACCTGTCCGTTTCTCAGGAAAGGCAACAAACCTCGTCAATAACTCAGAAGGTATATTCAACATGGGATGTTGACCGGAAAGGGTGTATTTCTCCGATTGCTAGTAGTAACCACCTAAAATTCTATCCAAACTTCAACAATTTGTCAATATTATATTACATTTAACTCGATTTTATGGTATATTTCGTGAAAACTACTTAATAACTTGTTCCGGCGCGCTACGCACGCCGGAACGGCGAGTTGCGCTTTGCGCCTCGCCCGATTTGTTCCGATGTGCGCTGATTCGCGCACCGGAACAAAATCGTTCGAGCGCATTCGTCCTCGGACTTGGCGAGCAAGCTCGCCAGCCCGATTACGAACCGCTCAACTCGCCGTTATGCACTATAGGGCATAGAGACTAATGAAAAAAGATGAATACAGAAACGGTTTATTGGAACAGCTTGATACAATATTTTCAGAAGTATCAAAGATGAAGAATCTCTCAATAATTTTAGATAAAGTCTGGCGCGATACTATTCAGGAAGAGATAATCCAAGCCGACTTGGAACCTGTATTTAAAAGTGATAAGGCATGGATGTTTTTTGAGTTAATTCATTGGTTAAGAGGTGCTGGCTGGTTCGAAGAAGGACAAAAATTACTTTTTGAAAGAAAAGAATCAGAGTTAAGCAATGGTCAAAAAATGGCATTAGCGTTTTTAGGGCCAGATCCACTCAAAGTCTTGTTACCTGTTTTAGAAAAAAGATTAAATTCTTATTTTACTAGCGGCTTAAATTCCCAGCTCCTTAAGGACAAATTTAATTTATTGATAAAAAACCGTTTTTCGAAAGCTTTTTTTAACTATCTTTTTGAAATACTGGCTTTAGGTTCCTTTTCCAGTTGTGGTCTATTAAAAGGAATTGAAATACCGGTAGGAACTCAAGGAAGCACATTTGATGGCTTAATTGAAATAGACTGCCGGTCTATTTATACTGAAGTTACCCTTACTACCCAAGATATCCTATCTCCATTTCCGGGTATTCATTCAGCTTCTCCAGACGTTCTATACAACCAAGTTTTATATAAAATTGAAAAAAAGGTAGCTGACTCTAGACAAATAGCATTGGTTAAATCCTCACCTTCTTTACTAGTTATTGGAAGAAACCCAAGAGGTGCTGACCAAACAATCTCCGACTTAGTTATAAAGAACTGTTTTGATAATTCTAAATTCCAAAAATTATCAGGGGTTATTGTTTCGGATTCCTGGAAATTTTTTGACGCCCAATTTTATAAAGGAACAAATCCAGAAATAGAATTTTCCTCAAATGAAATAGATCAAATAAAAAGCTGCTTATGCAGTGAATGATTTTGCCAATTAGATTACAGATTACATAACCTGTCACTGGTGCCGACCTGAAAAGCAAGCGGCACAGTTCGGCGGTAGCCTAATAATAATTTAGAGGAGTTTTATTATCTATGAAAGAGAAAATTTCTGGAGAGAAAAAATCAGGGGGAAAAAGCAAATCGTCACCGGAAAAAGTTTATAGAGAGTTATTAAAGGGCAAGACTGTGAATCTTGTAATGGAACATGAATTACACGGTTGCACACCGGAGATGATCGACTGGTGGTGGGATAATATGGATAACGAAAGTTACAAGTTATGGGATCCGAAGGATCATATTGCGCTGGAGTGGCAAATCCCGCCAATCAAGGTTGGACATGCAGGCGCCATCCATATGGCCTGCGAGAAGATCAGCGAGATGCCAGCCCATATTTTAAGGATACGCTGGGAGGAGCCGGAAGCAGCGCCCATCCGTACTATTTACAGCCATGTCAATGTGGGCAGTCCGCTTGGCCCCGGACATGAAGACATACCGATGGGCTGCGTGGTTCATGAATACGAAGGAACTTCTTACGGAACACGAATGCGCTCCACATTCGTTCTGCCAGAAATTGTGCCTCAGTTTTTTCTCGATAACTTGCGCAAGCATAATATTTCGGAAATGGGACAGTTACCTGTATTCCTCCCTCAACTATATAGGCAGATTCTACTTCAAAGTGCACCACTAAGAGCCTGACAGAAGACCGCATGAGGGGTCT
>MGQB01000023.1 GCA_001797675.1 Deltaproteobacteria bacterium RBG_13_43_22
ATGGTTTTCATGATCTGCGTTACTTTTCTTTGAAAATCTTTCAGGCTTTCGCCAACTAATTGGGAGATGATCCTGAAAAGTAAACCGAATTCTTCCATGAGTTAAAGCGGCTTCAAAGGTTTACTAAACTCTTGTCGCCTCTTTCATAACGGGATTATCGACAGGAATCAAGAAAAAAGTCTTTCTTTTTTTTATCATTCAAAATAATAATGATAATTATGAAACAACCTTTTATGCCCGACATTCACTCCACCCATCAAGTCCAGCCCCCTTTCCGCTTTTGCCCCCTGTGTAGCGGAAGGTTGGATAAAAAACAGATAAAGGCTCAGGAACCGGAACGTTTGGTTTGCAGTCAGTGTTCTTTTGTCTATTACCTCGATCCCAAGGTGGCGGCCGGAACCGTGACCCTTTTTGAGGACCGGATCGTCTTGGTAAAAAGAGGAATTTCACCTGGTTATGGGAAATGGGTTATCCCGGGAGGGTTTGTTGACCGGGGTGAAACCCTTGAAGAGGCGGCTGTTCGGGAAACCCTGGAAGAGACCAACCTCCACGTCCGAATCAATTCTCTGCTGAATGTCTATTCCTATCCGGGGCATACCGTAATTATTGCCGCTTATTTGGCCGAAGTTTTGGCCGGTGTCCCAGCCGCTTGTGATGAAACATTGGAGGTGGGCCTATTCCCCTATAAAGAAATCCCCTGGCCCGAACTGGCCTTTTTTAGTACCCGGGATGCGTTGAAGGAATATGGAAAACGTTATCTTGGTTCAACTCTTTGATTTTATCATATAATAAAAGTTTTTGCTTGTCAAATTAATCAATAAAGGTTAGATACATCGCCATTGATTTTAAGTTTTACTTTAAAATAAGTTTTCATACCCACTTGGATGGGCACAGCCGGGAAAGAAAATTATTCTAAGGATTCAAGGGGCCAAGGACCGCGGGGCGGAGTAAAAGGCCTGGAAGTTAGAACCCTTGAATCCTTGAATGCTGGAACCCTTGAACCCCATTTTCACACTAAAGGAGTGTAAGTAACGTGGAATTCATCAAACCCGAAAGACTGGCCGATTTATCCCCGGAGAGGAAAGAGGCCTTGCTGAAGAGGTCTATGGAAGACATATCGGATGTTTATGAAGAAACCAGGGCCATTGTCCATGAGGTTCAAAAAGGGGGAGATCAAGTCATCCTGAAACATTATCAAAAATATAAATCGGATATTCGGCTGAAAGACCTTCTGGTCCAACCGGAAGAAATCAAGACGGCCTACAAACAGGTGGAAAAACCCGTCCAACAGGCCATAAAGCAGGCCGCTAAAAATATCGAGAAATTTCATCGCGCCCAATTGGAAAGGGAGATGTGGGCCATTGAAGTCAAACCGGGAATTTTGGCCGGGAGGGTTAGAAGAGCCATGGAAACCATAGGGGCTTATGTGCCCGGAGGCAAAGCCAATTACCCTTCCAGTGTTCTCATGAACATCATCCCGGCTCGAGTAGCCGGGGTATCGACGGTTGTGGCCTGTACGCCGCCGCAAAAAGGAATGAAGACCGATCCGGTGACCATTGTGGCCGCTGATATTGCCGGAGCCGATTTTCTTTTCAAAGTGGGGGGACCCTGGGCCGTTGCCGGAATGGCCTACGGTACCGAAACTATGCCCAAAGTGGATAAGATCGTTGGGCCGGGTAATAAATATGTGACCGCTGCCAAGATGGCTGTATTTGGAACAGTGGATATCGATTCTCCGGCAGGACCGAGTGAAGCCCTCATCATAGCCGATGAGACGGCGCGACCGGATTGGATGACCTGGGATTTTCTTTCTCAGATTGAGCACGACCCGGATGCCGGGGCCGTTCTCATTACCCCTTCTTTGTCCCTGGCTACAAGGGTCTGTGAAATCATCAATCAGCAGTTACCCGGATTGGAACGGAAGGAGATCATTCAGGAAGCTTTGACCCGCCATTCGGCGATTTTGGTAACCGCCTCACTTAAAGAATCGATAGACTTTGCCAATGCCTATGCGGCTGAACATTTACAGATTGTTACGCAAGATCCTTGGATCATCCTGCCCATGATCAACCATGCCGGGTCAATTTTTATGGGACCCTTTGCACCGGTTCCCGCAGGCGATTATGCCTCCGGGACCAATCACGTTTTACCGACCGGGGGATGTGCCCGGATGTTTTCCGGTCTCTCGGTGGATGATTTTATTAAGAAGCCGACTTTTCAATACCTGAGCAAAAAGGGATTGCAGGGTTTAAGAAAGACGATCACCCTGCTGGCCGAAAAGGAAGGGCTGCCGCTTCACGCTCGAACCATTGAAGAACGATTTAAATAAAATAAAGGTTCAAGGGGTAAGGTACCCGGTATAAGGTTCATTCAAAGTCTAAAAATATAAGAATAAAACAATCAACCGTAAACCTTGTACCGTGAACCATATACATATACCTTTTATTTTTTGGCTGCCTCATACCCTAAATCAAAGGCCTTAAGATTGATGTCCCATAACTTTTGACTGAGATTTTCTTTGAGGGCCTCTTTCAATTGATCGGCTGTAATGGGAATGGTGTTGCTTTGGGCCAGGGCCCCCAGCATAACAATATTGACGGCCATGGCCGAACCGGCCTTTTCGGCCAGGGCATCGGCATTTAGGGCGATCAGCCGTTTCACTTTTTTCCGGATCAAATTGAGGACCTCTTTGATATTGGGATAGACTCCCTTGCCGACCGCCACGGTAAAGGGTATCAGTGGGGTTACATTGGTAATTACCGTGGTTTCCCGGGAACATTTCTCCATGGCCCGTAAGGTCTCCGAAGGTTCAAAGCCGATCAGAACATCAGCCTCTCCTTTGGAAACGATAGAACTCAAGGCACCGCCAAGGACTACGGCCGATTCGACCACTCCTCCCCGCTGGGCCATACCATGGACTTCGCTGACATTGACCGGAATCCCGGCCAACAAGGCCGCTTCTCCCAATACCCGGGAGGAAAGCAGGTTTCCCTGACCGCCCACCCCGACAAAGACAATCCGTTTGATATCCATAAAGTGCTCCTCTATTTCCTAGGGATAATCGCATTTTCCGGGCAGACCTGGGAACAGACCGCACAGCCAATGCATAAATTTTCGTTGATTTTAACCTGATTTTCTTCCACATAAAAGGCCGGACAGGCAAACAAGTTTACACAATCCCGATGGTTTTTACATCGGTTTTCGTTGATCATGAAAGCGCGGATTTTGGCCGGAGGGGCCACCCTTTTGGCATAGAGCGGACAGATTTCTTTAGAAATAATTACGGAAACTCCATCAAAGTCCAGGGCTTTTTGGACGGCTTCCATGGTCTGCCTGACTTTTCTGGGTTGGACCACAGAGAGATGTTTGACCCCGATTCCTCGGACCACCGCTTCTATGGAAATTTGGGTATTGGGCAGTCCCAGCAAGGCCATGTTGACACCCGGATGAGGCTGGTGCCCGGTCATGGCCGTAGTTTCATTATCCAGGATGATCAAAGTAAACTTGTGATTGTTATGAACGGCATTGACCAACCCGGTGATCCCGGAATGAAAAAAAGTCGAATCCCCGATAAAGGCAATAACGTGTTTGTCTAAGGCCCGGGAAAAACCGGAAGCTGTGCTGACACTGGAACCCATACAGATCAGAAAATCGGCCGCACTTAAAGGCGGGAGCATTCCCAGGGTGTAACAGCCAATATCGGTAGGATAAATGGCCTCTTCGCCAGCCACTTTCTTGACGGCATAGAAGGTGGAACGATGCGGGCACCCCGGACACAGGTTGGGTGGACGGCCCGGAAGCGGGGGTATATCGGAAAGATCAACCGCCTGCCGGTCTTGAACGGGGATTCCAAAATACCGGGCAATAGCGCTTCGCACCTGGGACGGGTCATATTCAAAGAGACGACTTAACCGGTCCACTCCTTTGCCCTGAATGGGTATGGTTCGTCCCATGGTCTGAGCAACGGCCCGCAGTTCCTGCTCCATGACCGGCTCCAATTCCTCCACCACAAGGACCTTATCCACTTGGGATAGGAATTTTTTAACGGTCTCGGCCGGGAAAGGATAAGAAAAACCCAGCTTCAATACCGAAAAGGACTCTTTGGTCTTCAGGTCATCCAGGGCGTCCTGGACATAACAGAAACCAACCCCCTGAGTGACGATCCCCCACTTCCCCTGCCCGATAATTTCATTAAAAGAGGACTGGTTGGCCAAGGCCATTGCCTGATCATATACCTGCAGAAGTTTGACGTGCAGATTTCTGGAAACAGCCGGCACCGTCACATAACTGAACGGATCTTTTTTAAAATTTCCCTGGGTCTTCCGGGGTCTTATTTTTCCCAGGGTGACGACACCACGGGAATGATTGATGCGCGTGGTAGTTCTGAGTAATACAGGCACCTTCAATTTCTCGGAAAGGTCAAAGGCCGCCAGAGTCATTTCCTTGGCCTCCTGGGGTGTTGTGGGTTCCAACATGGGCAACCCGGAGAGCCTGGCATAATAGCGGTTGTCTTGTTCGTTTTGACTGGAGAATAGCGAGGGGTCGTCGGCCGTCAGGATGACCATACCGCCGTTTACCCCGGTATAGGCCAAGGTCATCAACGGGTCGGCCGCCACATTCATCCCCACATGCTTCATGGTAACCATGGTCCTTAAACCGGAGACTGCCGCCCCGGCCGCCACTTCCAGGGCGACCTTCTCGTTGGTGGAGTACTCAAAATATAAATCGGTTTCCTGTTTGATCTGAAAAAAATTTAAGGCCACTTCTGAAGAGGGGGTTCCCGGATAGGCTGTGGCAAAAGCGAGTCCCCCTTCAATTGCCCCTCGGGCAATGGCCTCATTACCCAATAACAACCTCTTATCTCCAGGTTTTCCTGATAATAATTCATGCATGGTTCGACTCCTTTAATACAAAAATAGGGTTCGAGGATTCAAGGATTCTGGGGTTCAAGCGGTTTAGCTTCCAGGCTTTTCACTCCGCCCCGCGGTCCTTGCCCTCTGGGCCCCTTGAATCCTTTTTCATCCCTTATTGAGCCCCGACACAAACGGGTTAAGAAAGTTTATCTCACTTAAAGACCAGCCAAACGATCCTTAACCATGTTGGCATAGACCGATTTGGGGAACAATTTAAGAAAGTTCTGATAGGTTGTTTTGGCCTCGGCTTTCTTACCCATTTTTTGATATACCCTGGCCAGATTTAAAAGTGAATCCTCTTTTAATAAATCATCTTGACCTTGGGTGATCTCTGAAAAGGTTTTCGCCGCCTGCGGGAAATCACCTTTCTGCTCGTAGGCGTAAGCCAGATTCCCCAGGATCAGGTTTTTAAAGGCAGTCGGAAATTTCCCTTTATGAAGAGCCGATTGGTAGGCGATAACCGCCTTGGAAAAATCTTTTTTCTGGTAATAAAGATGTCCGGAAGTTACCCGGGAGGCATAGGCGGCCTTGGTCCTGGGGTAATCTTTAATAATTTCCTCCAACTTCTTCAACTTTTGATCCGAATCCGTGATCTCCAGGCTGGAAAAGTACTTTTCATGGCCCAGTTTTTCCTGACGGTTCCGGTAAGTCGAATAACCAAAGTAAAGAATCAAGAGTAAGATTATACCAGAACCGACCCAGATGACTATTGAGGAATTTTCCTTCACCCAATTCAAGGACCGGGTTGTAAAAGTGATAAACTCGTCCGGTTTCTTAAGAAGTTCTTTCCTGCTGATTTTTTTCTTTCCGGCCATAACACCCTTTCCTAAATCGTCAGGCAAGATGCCTGACCTAATCTAATCTGGTAATATTGTTTTTTTAAATTAAAAACAGCTGTTTTTGTAACCTTGAACCTTAACCGTTGAACTTTGAGCTATCGCTTGTTTCGATCCATCGCCATTTTGGCGGCTCCCAGGACGCCGCTCTTTTCACCCAAAAACGAAATACGGATGGAAACCGATTCCGCAGAACTCATGGTCAATCGTTTTTTAAATTCTTTTTCCAAATATGGCAAGAAAATAGTGTAGGCATTGCTGACGCCACCCCCAAGAACCACCCCTTCAATGTTGAGGGTATGGACAATATTGGCCAGAGCAATTCCAAGATATCGCCCTAAGTCGGCAAAAAGCGAGATGCAGAAAGGGTCCCCTTTTTGAGCCGTCTCAAAAAGGATCTTGGCTGACAAGGGATTCGAACTATTGCTGACCCCTTTTGAAAGTTGGGTTGGGATCTTTTTGGCCAGACCCCTTTGGGCTTTTTTAATTAAATAGGTGGCTGAAGCCAGAGTTTCCAGGCAACCCCGGTTACCGCAACCGCAGCGTTCACCCCGGGGTTCGAGGGTGATGTGACCGAATTCAGGACCACTCCCTTGACTACCGTACCAGGGCCGTCCATTTAAAATAAGGCCGCTTCCCACGCCGGTCCCCAGGGTCAAGCTGATAAAATTTCTCAGGTCTTGTCCTGCCCCTACCCATTTTTCCCCATAGGTAACTACATTAGCGTCTTTATCTACATAGACCGGAAGTCCTACCTCTTCTGTAATAAATCGGGCTAAAGGGACTTCTTTCCAACCGGGAAAATTTGGGGAATGGTGAACTATACCTTTCTCCCGGTCAATAACACCCGGAGCCCCTAAACCGACCATTTTGGGTTCTATCCAGTTTTTATTTGAAATTATAATGAGTTGCTTGATTATTTTTGCTATCCGCTTTAATACTTTTTTCTCTCCCAATTCAAGGCAGGTTAGATAATTTTCCATTAGGTGTATTTCTCCCTGGGCACCAACGAGACCGGCTTTAATCCGGGTCCCCCCCAGGTCAATCCCGATAACATTTCCCGGTTTTGAAGACATTGTATAACTTTCTCTTTTAATATCGTTAGGTTAAAGTAGAAATATTTAGCTGGTCAGCCTCAACCCGGTGGAGCCGGCCTGTTAGAGGTTTTTATTTATTTGATACTTATGTAACTGTTCTTCTTTTATCATTTTTTCGTCCTTAAAGCCAGAGCCTAATTGTTTTTCCTTTAAAATGACTATTTTCTTTTTAACTAATTGAAATAAAAGGTATTATTTAAAATATCATTTTGTTTAAATATTTATAACAGTTGACAAAAGAAATCTTTTCTGGTAAAAAACAGTATAAAAAAAATAGGGACTGAATTTATGAAGACAGCCTGGGGAATCTCTTCGAAGAACTTTATATGTTTGCGCGGGATCATGTGCCTATTCATTCAGTCTATCTGGGCCTCTGGTTCATATCCGAGGGGGATTGGACGAAGTTTAAAACAAATAGGTGGTAATTATGCAAAATCAATATATAAAAAAAATATCGATTGGGTTGGTTCTTATATCTTTGTTAAGCGTAAATGGCTTTTATTTTATAATAATGGTCCAGGCGCAGTCCGGACAAAACCAGTATTTGAACCGAATTGACCTGCCTCTTAACCTTTCCGAAAAAAACGCCGCCCGTTTGATACTGACCCCCGAAGAATTAGAAGTTTCCGTTACCACATACGATCATTGGATCAGGGCTGCCAGTCTAAAATATTCTTTGGATCCAGCCTTGGTTAAGGCCGTAATTCATGCCGAATCACGATTTGATCCCAGGGCCGTTTCCCCAAAGGGAGCGGTCGGGTTGATGCAAATAGACCCTGATACGGCCAGGGAATTAGGGATCAAGGATCCATTCAACCCGAAACATAATATAGATGGCGGAGCACGTTATCTGAAGGAAATGTTAGATGCCTTTGAAGGTGATCAGAGACTGGCCCTGGCTGCCTATAATGCCGGTCCTACCCGGGTCTACCAACACAATGGGGTTCCCCCGTTCAAAAATACTAAAAAATATATTAAACAAGTTTTTCGATATGTCACCTATTATCAAAAAACCCGGACCAGCTAAACAGCTTTTCCGCATTCCTACCTGCCTGAACTAAAAGAACAACTTTTTCTTTCCCTGACCAGTAAGTTGTGTTAATGAACAGACTAAACGGCTTTGTAAAAAGTCCCCTTAGCCGTTACCCCGGCAAATGCCGGGGCCGGACATCGTCCCGATAAAAGTTATGAACCGGTCCAATTTCCCAAGATTCCGGCTTTCGCCGGAATGACTGCCAGAGGAAGATTTAGCCTTTTGCAAAAACATTAAATTTTATAGCCAAATAAAAACCCGTCAAGTTCAGCGGCGCAATATAATGAAAATTATCTTAACAAAAGACTCCTTGGGAAATTATCTATTAATCTTCTTTAGCACGATTCTTTATGTCCTTTCCTTTCCCAAGGTTTCCTGGTCCTTTTTGGCCTGGGTGGCGTTTTTTCCATTATTTAAAGCCTTGGATAATAAACCGGCCCGAAAAAGATTCCGGTTGGGATATCTCGCCGGTATTCTTTCATCCTTGGGGATTTTCTATTGGGTTACCCATGCCATGCATTATTATGGCGGACTGGATTCGATAACCAGTTTTTCGATTCTCTTTTTAATGGTTCTTTATTTGGCCATTTATTTCGGGGTGTTTGCCTGGCTGTGGGGTTTATTTCCTCCCCAAGGCCTCTTTTCTTTAATTTGGGTCCCATCCATCTGGGTAGGATTAGAATTTTTGCGTTCTCATTTATTGACCGGGTTTCCCTGGGAATTGTTGGGGCATTCCCAGTACAACTTTTTACCGGTAATTCAATTATCTGAATTCACAGGGGTATACGGTATCTCGTTCTTAATCATTCTGGTTAATCAATCCCTTTTCCGGGTTTTTGGATGCGACAGGGCTTTTCAGGGTTGGTCGAGAAAATGGAAAGAAACGGCTTTGACTTTATCCTTATTAACCTTCGCCCTTATCTTCGGTTTCTGGTCTTTATCGAACCAAAAGCAAAAAGATCAACAGGCTCCGACCTTAAACGTAGCGGTTATTCAGGGAAACATTGATCAATCCTTAAAATGGAATCCGGTATTTCAGGAAGAAACCATAAGGATCTATCAGGACCTTACCCTGAAAATTCTTACCAAGGCCCCCGAATTAGTCGTTTGGCCAGAAACGGCAGCCCCTTTTTATTTCTTGAATGAAAACCACTTAACCCCTCTTTTGTTTCAATTGGCCCAGGAGACTCGGGCCCACCTCTTGTTCGGTAGTCCGGCCGTTGCCTACCGGCAAGGGAAAATCCAATTTTATAATCGTGCCTATCTGTTAAGTTCGAAAGGCCGTTTAAGCTATTACGACAAGGTTCATCTGGTTCCTTTTGGGGAGTATGTTCCATTAAGACGACTTTTACCCTTTGTGGGGAAAATGGTCCAAGCCATAGGAGATTTCAGTCCGGGGCCGGGCAGTTACGGGTTATCACATCCCAAGGGAAAAATAGGAGTGTTAATTTGTTTTGAGACTATCTTCCCGGAATTAAGCCGTGCCTTCAAACAAGAAGGCTGCCGGATTCTGGTGAATATGACCAATGATGCCTGGTACGGCAGGACCTCGGCGCCATACCAACACCTGTCCATGCTTACTTTTCGCGCTGTCGAAAACAGGGTCTGGATCGCCCGTGCGGCCAATACGGGGTTCAGCGCCTTTATTGATTCTTCCGGTCGGATCGTGAAGGAGGTTCCTTTGTTTCAACGCGGAGCAATTTATGCTAATATTCCTCTTCGAGGTGAAAAGACCTTTTATACCCGTTATGGGGACATATCAGTCGTTTTTTGCGGGATTATTTTCCTGGTCGGAATTATTTTTTGGGTTAGTAAAAGGAAAGGGGGCAAAGGTCATGAAAGAAGAAATTATTCGTCTTAAAGATAAAATGGTTAAATTAGGAGACTATCTTTGACTTGGACCCTAAGAAAGAACGCTTGGCCGTCCTGGAAAAGATGATTTCCAAAAATAACCTTTGGGACAATCCGGACCAAGCAAAAACTATTTTTAAAGAAAGGGGGAAACTGATTCAGATCATTTCCGAATGGGAACAGACGCAAACCCGGCTCGAAGAAACCGAGATCCTTCTTGATCTAGCTTTGGCTGAAGTGGACCAGGAAACCCTGTCTGAGGTTCAAAACCGTCTCAAAGATCTGGAAAAACTCTTGGCCCAAATGGAGTTCAATAAGCTTCTTTCCGGAGAAGAGGATGCCTGTCATGCCATTATGGCCATCCATGCCGGTGCCGGGGGCACTGAAGCCCAAGACTGGGCAGAGATGCTGCTGCGCATGTATCTTCGCTGGAGTGAACGAAGGGGATTTAAAACTGAAATTATCGATCAGTTGCCCGGCGACGAAGCCGGGATCAAAAGTGTTACCTTTACCATTGAGGGGAAATTTGCTTACGGCTATTTGCGTTCGGAAACCGGGATTCATCGATTGGTCCGCATTTCTCCCTTTGATGCCGGGGGGCGGCGTCATACCTCTTTTGCTTCTGTTTTTGTCTATCCTGAAGTGGAAGACGACATCCAGATTGAAATCAATGAAGCGGATGTCCGTGTAGACACCTTCCGGGCCAGCGGGGCCGGCGGTCAACACGTCAATAAGACCAGTTCGGCTATCCGTTTAACCCATCTGCCGACCGGCATAGTCGTGCAATGTCAAAATGAAAAATCACAACACCGAAACAAAGACATGGCCTTCAAGGTCTTGAAATCAAGGCTCTATGAATTGGAACTGGAAAAGAAAGAAGAAAAGAAAAAGGAGATCCACGAGGGCCAGGCCGATATCGCCTGGGGAAGCCAGATCCGTTCCTATACCCTGGCCCCGTACCGGTTGGTGAAAGATCATCGAAGCCAATTGGATATCGGGAACGTGGATGATGTGCTGGACGGAGGGATTGATCCTTTTATAGAGGCCTTTTTATGGTTGAAGAATAAATAAAGGTTGCGAGTTGCGAGTTGCGGGTTCCCCTTCGAAGAAGTTAAGGGCCAACCAGAAACCCATAACTTTTAACTCGTAGCTCGCAACACGTCAGGAGGGAAAACAATGAGTTTCCAACACATACAGACAGAATTGAATGACGGAATAGCCACGATTATCCTGAACCGGGAACCCCTCAATGTGCTCAATATCGCCATGATGAAGGAGATCAATCTGGCCCTGGATTCCTTGAAGGAAGAAAAGGTCAAACTTCTTCTTTTCAAGGCCAAAGGTAAGGCTTTTTCCGCCGGAGTGGATGTCGGGGAACATCTCGGGGATCAGGTGGAAGAGATGATTGAGGTCTTTCACGGGATCTTTAGGCGTATGGATGCCCTGCCGGCCGTATCCGTCGCCTCGGTGCAGGGTGCGGCATTGGGAGGCGGTTGTGAGCTGGCCCTGTACTGCGATCTGGTTCTGGCTTCGGAAAAGGCCAAATTCGGACAGCCGGAGATCCAGGTAGGGGTTTTTCCCCCCATAGCCGCTTTGATTTTTCCCCGGATCACAAGCCGGAAAAAGGCCTTGGAATTGATTTTGTCCGGAGAAATCATCAGTGCCCAGGAGGCCTTATCTTTAGGGCTGGTCAATAAGGTGGTCCCGAATGAGACCCTGGAAGAGGAATTTGAGAAGTTCTGCGGGAAGTTTCTTCCCATGAGCGGCCTGGTATTGGCTTTAACCAAAAAAGCCTTCCAGGCCGGATTGATGGACAACCAGGACCAGGGCTTGAAAGCGATCGAAAAGATTTATCTGCAGGATTTGATGCAGACCCAGGATGCCGAAGAAGGGCTGAAGGCCTTTTTGGACAAAAGAAAACCGGTCTGGAAGGAAAAATAAGAACCTCCCCAAGGATATTTCGAAAAAGGGACCCCTTCATTGGGTAAAAATATCGTCAAGTCAATATTGCCGAGTCTGTTGGCCCTGCTGCTTATTTTTCCCGCCCAGGCCCGGACCGTACAAAAAGAAGTCAAGAACATCGTCGTTATCGGCTGGGACGGGGCTGAACGCAACCGAACCAAGGAACTCTTGAAAAAAGGGGAACTACCCAACCTGTCAGCCTTGATTAAGGAAGGAAAACTATTGGATATCGATGTCGTCACCGGCGCTACAGACACCAAGGCCGGTTGGACGCAACTGCTGACCGGTTACGTTCCGGAAAAGACGGGGGTTTATAACAACGGCCGTTACGAGCCGATCCTGGAAGGATATACGGTGTTCGAGCGGTTGGAAAAATTCTTCGGCCCGGATCATATCGACACGATTGCGGTCATCGGCAAAAAGGGTCATGTCGATAACAACGCTCCCTATTAGGGGACTTTCGAGGAGTGGACGAAGCTTGTTTTGAAATGGCTGGAAGAAGCGAAGAAGAAGAACCCCTATGCCAAGATCAATCCTGAAACGGCGCTTTACCGGGAAGGAGGCCGGATCGTTGAAAAAGACGGCCGGCGGATTGTGGAGATCCCCGGCAAGCCGTGGTATCAGGCCAGCAAGCATTTCGATGTGTGGGTCAACGGGTTGGGAGAAAATGAAAACGTGACCGCGCGAGCTATTGCCGAACTGGAAAAGCGGAAGGAGCACCGATTCTTTTTTTTCATCCACCTCGCCCAACCCGATCACTACGGACACCTGTTTGGTGAAGACTCACAGGAATATATAGACGGATTGAAATCGGATGATAAATTTTCGGGCATGGTGATCAATAAACTGAAGGCACTGGGGCTCTACGAAAAAACCCTGGTTTATATCATCGTCGATCACGGTTTTGTCAAAGGCAAAAAGACCCACCTATACGCGCCTTTTGTTTTCACCGGCACTAACGACCCGAGTACCGCCCGGAGCGAGGGTACCCGCGAGGATATCGCTCCGACCATTCTGAAAAAATTCGGTCTGGATTTGTCCAAGATCGAACCCAAGCTGGACGGCTATCCGTTCGACGAGCAGGCCCCCGCGCGCAAGGCGAATCCCCAATTCACCGAAGAATTCCGTCACAAATACAATTACATTGATAACCAGGAGCATAACACAAAAAAGTTGATCCGGTTCGATTGAACAGGATCAACTTTTCGTCATAGCTTCAAAACGGGTGTTTTCTAAGGCCGCATGCCTCGTTTTTTTGGACCCAGTTCGCTGGGGAGCAATCGATAGGCGGTCTCAACCCATTCACAGAGTAACGGTCTGGTATCTCGGGGATCGATGATTTCCTCAACTCCAAAAATCTCGGCCGTACGAAACGGGGAAATCACTTTGGATAAACGGCCTTCTATTTCTTTTCTTAAAGCTTGAGGGTCTTCGGCCGCTTCAATCTGGCGTCGATAGGCCGCTTGAACCCCCCCTTCGATCGGAAGCGAACCCCATTCTCCAGAAGGCCAGGCATAACGTAAATTGAGTCGGGAGTGGTTGCCATGGGCCGCTCCGGCCACACCGAAGACTTTTCTCAAGATGATGGAACACCAGGGGATCGTGGCCTGATAGACGGCAAATATAAAACGGGCACCGAAGCGGATGGTGCCTTGTTTTTCAGCTTCGATGCCGATCATAAAGCCTGGAATGTCCACAAAACTGACCATTGGCAGGTGAAAGGTGTCGCACATATCGATGAAGCGAACCATCTTGTCGGCTGCCTGGGCGGTGATGGCCCCGGCGAAAAATTTCGGGTCGCTGGCCATGACTCCGACCGGTCGCCCGGAAAGACGGGCCAGGCCGGTCACCACCGAACGGCCGTGTTTTTTCCCGATCTCAAAAAAAGAATTTTTATCCAGGACCAGATCCAGGATACGGCGGACAGGGTAGGGGAGACGTTTATTCTTGGGAATAATACATAACAGCTCTTCCTCGCGCCGGTTACCCGGATCGACGGCTTCCTTGAACGGGGGAAGCTCGTAGACCGAATTGGGCATAAAGGAGAGAAAACGGCGAATCTGTTCAAAGGCCTCTTCTTCGGAGGCGGCGTCGTTATCCACTGCGCCGAATCCACCGGTATGGACATCGGAGCCGCCGAGTTCTTCCTTGCTCACCTTACGGCCCAGAGCCGGCTCAACAACCGGGGGACCGGCTACAAAAAGCTGGGCTGTTTTTTTAGGCATGACCGAGAAATGAGAAAAAACCACCCGGGCAGCGCCCAGCCCGGCTACCGATCCCAGGGCCGCACTAACCACAGGGACGGTGGACAGGAGTTCCTGCATTATTTCCATGGCCGGATTAGCCGGCACATAGGTTCTATCCATCGTTTCAAGAGATTTAACACTTCCACCACCGCCGGTTCCATCCACCAGACGAATCATAGGCATACGAAGTTCAAGGGCCATCCGTTCCGCATAAGGGGCCTTTCGTCCAATAGCCGCATCGGCAGCCCCTCCGCGGATAGTGAAATCATCGCCACCCACAACTACCCGGCGATGGTCAATCCTACCAGTGCCCATGACGAAATTTGAAGGAAATAGTTTGACAAGACGATCACCTTCGTATGTTGGAACCCCGGTGATGGCCCCGGTTTCATGGAAACTGTCTTGGTCCAACAGTTTGTCGATTCGTTCCCGAACACTCAATCGACCGGCGGTGTGATGCCGGGCCAGATTTTCCGGCCCTCCCATCTGAGTAGCCAGGGATTTGCGAAGCTGAAGTTCCTTGACATCAGACAACCATCCTTTTTCAGAATCATCATTTGAATTTCCCATATCTTTCTCTCCTATTCCCGCTTGTTTAAATATATAAATTTTTAATATCAAATTTAAAAAAAAGATGCAAAAAAATACCTGTTGAAAAAAATGAAGAATGGGGTAGCATGGAAAACCAGATTCCAAGGGACCAAGGACTCAAAGATTTGAAGGATTGGCTTTAGGACTGTAATTGATTGGTCTGAATAAACTGGATTAAACGGTAGATATTTTCATCTTTCAGAAGAAGCCTAAAAAAAACAACTGGTTCTATGGAAAGGATATTCTTTATCTGCGATGGATAGGACTCAAAAAATTATTGCCGGAGATCTTCGGGCCGTGGCCCGAATAATACGAGATATCGACGATGGCTTACCGGAGGCCAGGGAAATCCTGAAAGAACTCTATCCGCAGACAGGCCGAGCCTATATCGTCGGGATTACCGGATCCCCGGGAGTTGGCAAAAGCACCCTGGTGGACCGAATGATTCAATATTTACGCACGCAGGGGAAAACAGTCGGGGTTCTGGCCGTGGATCCTACCAGCCCATTCAGCGGCGGAGCGATCCTGGGAGATCGCATTCGCATGCAAAGGCACAGCACCGATGAGGGGGTCTTTATCCGCAGTCTGGCAACCCGGGGGCATTTCGGCGGGCTCACGCCTTCGACCCGCGGGGCCATCGCGGTCCTCGATGCCATGGGGAAAGATTATATTTTAGTTGAAACGGTCGGGGTCGGACAGGACGAGATCGAGATCGTCCGGGCCGCCCATACCACTCTGATTGTCCTTATTCCGGGTATGGGGGATGATATTCAGGCCATTAAGGCCGGCATCCTGGAGGCAGGGGATGTTTTTGTCATCAATAAATGTGAACGGGAAGGGACGCAGAAGACCCGGCAGGAACTTCAGATGATGATCGAGATGGATAAGGACCGCAAATTCAAAGGAGGTTGGAAACCGACCATCTTCGCGACCGAAGCAGTTAAAAACGAAGGGATTGATGAATTAATGACCGGGATCGAAGAACATCGGACTTTTCTTTTACAAAAAGATACTGCTTGTTTTGATCGGTTTCAACAAGATCGTGCCCGCATGGAACTCTTTGACCTGGTTAAACAAGACGTCGTTCAATCGGTTATGGAACATTTGACCCGGACGGGACAATGGGATGAATTCATCCGTGAATTGGTTCAGAAAAAAACGGACCCTTACACCCAAAGCGAGCGGATCCTGGCCCATTATCTTAGGACCGGTGACGCCCTTTAATCACCGAACCGCTCAAAATAAATACTCAATGTTTTAATAAGGCTTGTTCTAATTTTTGACCTTCATTCCTTTACTGAACTTTAATGCCTGTTTATGGGAGGAGCCCCAAAATAGAAAAATTGTTTTTGCCGAACGCCGTAAGAACAAAGAAGAACGGGTTTTAGTAATTTTTATTAAGTGGCCAGAAAGAAGAATCCAATGAGTAATAATTTCCCCTCCCTGTTTTCCCCGATCCAAATAAAAAAACTGGCTTTAAAAAACCGGATTACCATGGCTCCCCTGTTCCTGGGTTATGCCAATCCGGACGGGTCGGTCAGTTCTTTAATTCTCGATCATTATCGGGAAATGGCCGCTTCCGGAGTCTCTATGGTCGTTGTGGAAAATGTGGGCATTGATCCGTTCGGCACGGGGTCCCCCTTTACCTTGCGCATCGATGAGGAACGGTTTCTCTTCGGCCTGTCCGGACTGGCGAAAACCATTCATCAGCAAGGGGCCTTGGCTATTCTCCAGATCAACCATGCCGGACGCTATGCTTATCGTCCCGAAAAAATAGCTCCTTCCTCCTTCGAAACGTATGGCGCCGTTTCCCGGGAGATGACCGAAGAGGATATCGAACGGGTCATCAGGGACTTTGCAATATCGGCCAGCCGGGTGAAGGAGGCCGGGTTTGACGGGGTGGAGCTTCACGGCGGAACTGGTTATCTGTTAGTCCAGTTCCTTTCTCCCCGGACCAATAAAAGGACCGATACTTATGGCGGTTCTCTGGAAAACCGGATGCGTTTTCCCCTGAGGGTAGTCGCGGAGGTTTTAAAAGCCGTCGGGCCGGATTTCCCGGTTGGCTACCGTTTTCTGGCCGACGAGTGGCAGCCGGATGGCTTGCATTTGGAAGAGACGACCCTGTTTGCCAGAGAATTGGAACAAAGGGGTCTGGCTTATCTCTCGGTCATGGCCGGCACTTATGACTCGTTTTTCCTGCCGGAATATATAGAGGAGGAAAAGAAAGAAGGCTATATGGTCCGTTTTGCCAAGGGGATTAAAGAGGCGGTTTCTCATATCCCCATCATTACCGCCGGGAGGATTAATACTCCCGAATTGGCCAACCGTATTATCGAAGAAAAACAGGCCGACTTGATCGGCTTGGCCAGAGTGCTGCTGGCGGATCCGCTCTGGCCAAAAAAGGCACAGCAAATCCTTACGGAACCGACGACTCCCTGTGAACCCACGTGTTCCTTATGTATGAAACGGATTGCAGGGGGAAAACCGGTTTTTTGTTCCCAGTGGGATCGAAATCGTCAGAAAGGGTTCCTTCTGCGGATCGGTGAAAAAGAAACCAAGGAATAAAAAGGAGACTGTCTGTGAAGTTATTTGAGCCCATAACCATCAATGGAATGACCTTAAACAACCGAATTATTATGCCACCCATGCAGTTGATGTTGGGGTTAAAAAACCGCCGAGCCCGAGCCTTTTATCTGGAACGGGCTAAGGGGGGCGTCGGGGCAATCATCATGTGTGCGACTTCGGTGGATCTATTAAACGACGACCAGGCTTGGGGCCGTCCGGATGGGGTGCGCCAATTTGTAGTCAGTATGCAGTCCATTACCGAAGAAATCCGGGATTCCGGAGCGAAGGTAGGTATCCAACTCTGGCACGGGAACCATTTACCCGCGGGAAACGGTGCACAAATCGTTCCCGGCGCAGAACTGGTGGCCCCTTCGGCGGTGGATGACAGGCGGGAACTGACGCAAGATGAAATCCAGTCCATTATTAATAAGTTTGGGACGGCTTCGGCGAAAGCCAAAGATGCGGGGTTTGATTTTGTCGAAGTCCATGGTGCCCATGGATATCTGCCCTGCCAATTTTTTTCAGGGGCGGATAACCAGCGAACGGATGAATATGGCGGGGACCTTTACGGACGAATGCGTTTCAGCCTCGAGATAGTCGAATCCATAAGAAAGCATGTTGGAAAAGATTTCCCAATATTCTATCGAATCGGTGCGGAAGAGAAAAGATCCGGCGGTATTACTATCAAAGAGAGTCAAATCTTTGCTTTCGAACTGGAAAAGGCCGGGGGGAATGTTTTCGACGTTTCTATTGGCCTTCCGATGGGCCGGAATGCTTCACCAACCAAGCGGGCCAAAATGGGTACCTTTGTCAATTTGGCTGAGGCGATAAAGAAACGTGTCTCTGTCCCCGTCATGGCTGTGGGACGCATTAATCTACCTGAAGTGGCCGAATCGATTTTGAACGAAGGGAGGGCCGACCTTATCGGCATCGCCCGGCAGTTGGTTGCCGATCCGTATTGGCCGAAAAAGGTTCGAGAGGGAAGGGCCGATGAAATCGTCCCCTGCAAATCGTGTAATGCCTGTTTTATCCCAATGCGAAGCGGCACCTGGAAACCCGGAGACCCTATTTGTGCTGTCAATAAACAGGCAGGCCGGGAGGTCGACTTATAACTCAAGCGGGTGTATCCCTTTCCTCCCTGAGCACCTTCCCGCTTTTCAATACCCTCCGCTAATGAAGTAAGCACAAGGGTATTGAGGCTGACTCCCTCCTGCTTTGCCCTCCTCACCAGCTTGGCGTGGAGCGATTTAGGAAGTCGTTGAGCAAATTTACCTAATGTCCCCGATGCCTTCGGCTGGGTATATTCCCGCCCCCATTCCTTCTGCGCCTCCATCTAACATTTAAAAGCATCTTTTGCCTCGGCAATCGCCTCATCCGTTGTTTCGCCATCGGGCATGCATCTGGGAAGATCCGGGAATGTTAACAGAAATTCGACACCTTGCCCTGCACTGCTGGGGAAGATCGGTTAAGGCCTGACAGTCGAAACCGGGTTGGAGGTTTACTGTTTAGTATTCACTGGATCAACAAACAGATGCATATGGTTTATGTGAGGGGGGGGTGAAATAAGCCATACGGAGATCTTTACTTATCTTAAACTTTTATGTGGTTGAAAAGTGCAAAAGGTCAGTTATTTAAAAGGGTTGGAAATAGCAATACTATGATAGAATTGACCATCGTTCAAGTCTTCTGAAAGGATTCGTTTGCACCTCGCTCTTTCTGCAGCGGAAACGATTAATGCATCCCAATATGATATCCGGTACAATTTATGGGTATCAATGGCACGTTCAACCATGGCCAGATCAATCTCCTGAATGAGGAGGTTACTGAATAATTCGATTGCTTCTTTGGCCTCATCAGGAGTCATAGGATGTTTAATTTGGCGGGTAACAACGCTGAAAAACTCACCTAAAACTTGAACCGATAAAGCCGCTGATTCATTTTCCACCACGTCAATAAGGAGAGATTGGGCTACCCCTTGCTTCCGTGGATCATGACGATCATAAGCATAGACTAAAATATTAGTATCCAGAAAAACCCTATCTTTCATATAAAGATTCCCGTGTCCATTTTCGGGACCCCATGTCTCTGCTTAAAGTTTTAAATGATGCCTTGAATTTCTTTAGGGCCGTTTTCTTTTTCTGTTCATCCCGTTTTGCCACCGAAGATAAAAAATCCCTTACCAAGGCGGTTAAGGTAGTATCTTTTTCCAAAGCAATTTTCCGGACTTTCCTGATGGTCTCTTCATCGAGACTGAATGTAATATTTGGCATAAAAAATTCCCTTTCGTCGCCTATTCTCATCCCACCATATTATGGGTTACCCTTATTATGGGCGGATTCAATTTTAAAGTCAAGAAGGGTTTCGAAATTCCCCGCCTTTGAATTTTAGGTAAGGGGAAGGGGAGAGAAAACTTGATAAGACTTTTTTTTGATGGGAAGAGGTTAAAATAAGAAAAAGAGCAAGGCAAGGAGAAAAATAGGGCCAAAGGCAATGGGACAAAGGGGATCTTCTGGTGAAAAAGGGAATTTGGAAGGCCGGGTTAAAAAATAAAAAGCAATACTCCCTTTAACTCCCGATCTTCCTTCCTCTCAAGGATTCGATTTATCGGCAGAAATCCTTAAATCCTGTATAAAGGCTTCCTTATTGAAAGGAAGCTGGGAGTCCGAAGAAGTCTATCTAAAGTTTGAGAGATTTGGGTTTGGGTGGGGGTCTCTGATTGTTTTTCCATAAACCCAAGTGACCTAAGATCTTGTCAATCACTTCCTGGTCTTCTATAATACTGATAATACACATCAGCCTTTGGCATTTGGGGCAGGTCAGGGGGTCCACTTCATATATTTTCTGAATCAATCTCGCCCAATTCCGGTTGGATTTGGCATTTTCATCCGGTTGTATGACACAGGGGATGAGGTGATCCTGATTTTCCTTTATTCATGCTCGGGCTTAACGAGGCACAAGGCAAAGTCATCACTTGAAAGACATCCTGGTCAAGTCGTTATTTCATGGACGTCCCCCAACTCGTCCCCCAATTTCCCTTTAGAGAAGAGAACTGTTACCGGAGTTGAATGTTTATTCCCTGTTTATTCCCTTGACCCTGGCTTTTTTCCAACTTATAATCTTACCGACTACTAAAGAAAATGCTCAGAAATTACAAAGGGCTGAAGGTGTGGAAGAAGAACCTTAACGACCACCAAAACAAGTTGGATTTATTTTAATGTTAACGGGACCGTATGAGGTGACCCCATGAAAAAGAAAAACCAAAAAGAAGCATCGTATACCGTAATAACGGTCTTTATCATAACCATAACTTTTTTCTTCTGTTTCAATTCTTTTCCCAAAGCAGCCTGCGCACTTAACGGAGCAGATATTGCGATTTATAATGATTCGATAGCACCCTATCTGGTTTTGAATGGGGTATTAACGAAGACTTCCGGCGCCTGGCAGGACGGCGTAACTGCAATCAAAAACATGCTGACCTATATGGGTTTTACCTATGAAGAGATAACCTACTATGATTTAAATCAATCAACACAGGACTTTTCCGGTTTATATAAGGTTATCTTAATGCCCGGTGGATTTGCCAAATGGTATAATTACTGGATAAACAAGTCAGGGAAAGAGAGGATACGCAGTTTCGTCAATAAAGGCGGGGGGTATTTCGGGATTTGTGCCGGTGCATTTTTTGCCTCGGATAAAACAATCTGGGAAGGGGTCAGCTACGATGATAATGTAGACTATAATTACTATGGGGAGTTGACCGGATACGACCTTGACCTTTTCGCCGGGACAGGGACAGGGCCGATGAATGCCATCGCTGACTGGAATGGTGAGGGGTATAATATGACCACCTTGAATTTTGCCACCGACAATACCGTCCTGACCGGTTATAAACAAACACCTTATACGGAAGACATCCTTTATTATGGCGGTCCGTATTTCACGGCGGATACGGGTTCAAACATTGAGGTATTGGCGACCTATAGTTATAATGGACAACCTGCCATTATTGCCCTCAACTATGGTTATGGCAGGGTAGTTCTTTCCGGACCTCATCCTGAAATTGAAGAGGATTCCGACAGGGACGGAGTAACTATTTCAAGGGAAGATGTCATGGATGATAAGGGCTCCGACTGGCCCCTTACCAAATACATGCTTAACTGGCTGATTAATAGCTCTGTCACCCACTCCTTCACCCCCCCTTCGGTCACCAATGTTTCACGGGGTGGCAGCCTCGGCCCTTTTTACGCCGCGATAACCAACAATACGAGTTCGAGCTATTCATTTTATATGTTTTCGGAAATAAAAACTCCGGATGGAAACTGGTACCAGCTGTTTAACATTCTGGTCACCCTTGCCGTAGGCGAAACCCAATATGCAAATAATAATAATGGGGTATATCTTGAAGTCCCGTCTACTGCACCGACAGGCACGCACAAATTATGTTCAAAGGCAATTGGCCCCACTTTTAATCTTCTGGATCGGTATTGTTTTGATTTCCAGGTCCAGTGAAAGATAAGAGCACAACCAATTATTCCGGAGAGAAACGCCCTCTGTCCGATTATAAATGACCCGTGACAGAGGGCGCATTACTTAGAAATCTACTTCATCCTGAGATAAGTGTTCCTCCATTCTTTCTTTCAAATACCGGTCTAACTTCCCCTTGACCCGGCCCAAAATATCATGGCCGGCATCTGATATTTAAGAGGCTTCTGGATCGGTACCAGGGCCATCAGGAGCCGGCCTTGGCGGACTACAACCGGGGCATAGGAATACTCAGGGAAAAACCCTGCCTCCTCGAGAGCTTTGAAAAATTTTCAATTTTGTTCAAGGTCAAGGAAGGCGAGAATTTTAAACACAGGAATACATAACGTATTTCGAGGATTAAAATTCGAGCCTGACGCGGGAATTGGACAAAAGAGGATGTTTTTCAAAGTTCTCTCCTTGCCTAACGAGACCCGGGATTATATTGTCCGGGTGGAGGAGGCTTATCAAGCCTGCCTGAATTCCCCTTCCACTGCATAGACGAAGCAGTCCAACCTTATTTTTGAACTTTAGAAGAAAATATTTTCTTTTCCAATGTAACGCATTATGCTAAAAAAGATCATCTATAGAAAACCATTGGAATTCAAGAATGCGACTGGTCATACAACGAGTTAAGGAAGCACAGGTAACCGTTAGAAATAAAATCTTTGATAAGACTTTTCTTTTGATGGGAAGAGTATAAAATAAGAAAAAGAGCAAGGCAAGGAGAAAAAAAGGGCCAACAAAGACAAGGAGGCCGAGGGGGTCTTCTGGTGAAAAAGGGACTTTGGAAGGCCGGGTTTAAAAAATAGAAAGCAATACTCCCTTTAACTCCCGATCTTCCTTCTCTCAAGGAGTCGATTTATCGGCAGAAACCCTTAAATCCTGCATAAAGGCTTCCTCATAGAAAGGAAGCTGGGAATCCGAGTAGTCTATCTGAATTTCGAGGGATTTAGGTTTGGGTGGGGGTCTCTGGGCAGTTTGCCATAAGCCCAGGTGCCCTAAAATCTTGTTAATCACTCGTTCGACCTTGAGGCTCACGAGAGGTTCCTGGTCTTCAATAATACTGATAATCCGCATCAGCCCTTGGCCTTTAGGGCAGGTCAGGGGAAAAGGAGGAAAATTTTACTCCTCAGGTATTTTACTGATTGTTAATGCGTTTTAGTGCCTCGCAAGTTTCAAGGGTCTATCGGAACTTTGAGGAAAAGGTTGTTTCCATAAAGTAGAATAATGCGGGGAAATGCTCAGTCCTTCACATAATACCCGTATTCTTTGGCATTAACATTGGTCCTTTTTTCATGGCCGATGGTTGAACTGGGGGTCGGACCGTAATCATGACCGGGCCAGACCACGGTGTCGTCCGGAAGCTCCATCAATTTTCTTATAGAGGCGCCCAGAGTGGGGCGATGTCCGCCGGCCAAGTCCGTTCGGCCGCTGTCGCCTACAAAGAGCGTATCCCCTGTAAACAACTGGCCTTCGGCGTAGAGGCAAAGCCCGCCCGGGGAGTGACCGGGCGTATGGAAAATCTGAAAGATAATCTCACCCACCTGGAACGTTTTTTCATCTTTTAACCGAATGTCCGCTTTTAAATCTCCTTTAAGAAAACCCTCTTCCAGGGCATGTATGACGATTTTGGCTCCGGTCAATTTTTTCAAGGCGGCGTTCCCGTAGGTATGATCCCCGTGGTGATGGGTATTGAATATGTATGTTATATTAAGATTTTCTTCTTTTGCTTTGGCAACAATAAGATCCACATCCCCACCCGGATCGATGACCATGGCCTCCCTTGTTTTTTCACATCCGATCAGATAACAAAATACATCCCAAGACCCCACGTAAAGCTGTTTGATGATCATGGTTTCCTCCGGCGAACGATTTGATTTTTTTCTCATATTAAGCACAAATACCGGAAAGAAATCAACCCTCTTTTTTAAAAAGAATTGGGGAGGTCGTCGTTTTCAACCAAATGGAAAATATAAAAGATTGAAAAGCGAAACCTTAAAAAGTATAATCCTCTTTCATGAGAAATTAATTTGGGTTTTTTATCATTCCCGCAAAAGGAAAAATTATGCCCTTGTGTCCCCACTGCGGCAAGGCAATAGATCAGGTTAACGTGTTTTGTCCCCTTTGCGGAGGCAAAACCGGCCCTTCCGGTTTTATTTCCAATGTTGATCCGGTTTCCGAGGTGGAATTCAGGACCTTTATCGGAAAGAATGCCGATCACTATCTGCGCAAATTCCGGAATTTTTCAGGCAGGGACACGTACAATTTTGCGATTAGCTGGAGCTGGTCGGCTTTCTTTCTGGGATTTATATGGATGCTCTACCGAAAAATGTATCTCTGGGCCTTACTGGCCTTTTTCATCGCCTTTACCCCGGTGGCCTTCCCACTGACCATGATCGGTTGGGGAATCGTCGGCAACTACCTTTATTATTTACATGCCAGGAAAAAAATCCTGGAATACAAATCCCGTCAGGGGGCCACCCCCATTATCCTTTTCCTGACTGAGCTCGGCGGGGTGAATCGCTGGGTCTGGTTCGTCGGGTTCATTTTTGTTCTATTCCTTTTATTCATACTGGTTTTGGGTTTTCTGCTTATCTTTCATTTTTTGGAATATAGAGGTTTTTTTGCGCCTCAATTTATTGAAATTTAAAAGCGTTATTGATTAGGGCGTATGATTACAATAACTTGATGCCTAATAAGTATGGCTTAAATCCTTATAGACAACCTATTTTGTGGATTTCAATAAACGATAAAAGAGGCGGTTTGTTCAGTTATTGATGCCGATCAGGCAATATCCTGCTTTTCTCCCAAAGAGACACAATTTTTCCCTTTTCGTTTGGCCACGTAAAGGGCCTCGTCGGCCGATTTAATGAGGGTATCTTTGTCGGCGGCATGGGTGAGAAAGGTGGCAACGCCCAGGCTGATGGTCACCTGTAGCTTTTCCCTTTCATGGGGAATCGTCATTTCCGCCACCGATCTCCGAATTTTTTCCGCCGCTACCAAGGCACCCAATTGATCCGTTTCAGGCAGAATAAGGACGAATTCTTCACCTCCATAACGGGCGGCAATGTCCACGGTCCGGGAGATTTTTTTGATGGTCCTGGCCACATTCCTAAGGATTTCGTTACCAAGTGGATGGCCGTAGGTGTCATTAAAGGCCTTGAAGTTGTCGATATCCATCATGACCAGGGAAAAGGGCTGGTTGTGCCGCCGGGACCGGTGAATCTCCTGGTCAAGGAGGAGTTGAAAATAACGGTGAACATAGAGCTTGGTCAGGCCGTCGGTCGTGGCCAGTTCAAAGAGCTTGGCGTTTTCAAGGGAAATAGCAGCCTGGGCGGAAATGATGCTTAGGAGTTCCAGACGTTCCGCTGTAAAGGCATCGGCCGTCAGGTTGTTTTCCATGTATAGGATCCCGGTGATCCGGCCCTGATGCATGATGGGGGCGCAAAGAATGGATTTGCAACGGTTCCGTCTGATGTAGGGGTCGTTCAAGAAGGCCCCTTTCTGGGCGGCATTCCCAAGGATGACGTTTTCACCGCTTCGCATGACATAATTGACGATGGACTTTGAAAGGTCGTCGGACGTTTCCAGAGGAATCGATTGCCTGACCCGGATGTCTTGGTCTTCCACATCCTCGGCGGCTTCGATGGTCAGCTTACCATCCGTCTCGAGGATGAGAAAACCCCGTTGAGCCCCAGCATTGACCACTGCCATTTTCATGATTTTCTGCAGGAGCCGGTCCAGCACGATCTCGCTGGAGATGGCCTGGGAGGTCTGCATGACCGTGGAAAGATCCAGAAGGGTCGAGGTCGTTCCCGTCGTAGTGGTTGCTTCGAAAAAGTCAGGCAAAGGGGACCCCGGCTCTTTGATAAAAAAAGACGGATATCTATCTTCCAGGACTTTGATTTTGGTTTTTGCCCCCCAACGGATATAGCATTGATAGGCCTTGGTTATGAAGACCCGGGCTTCTTCCTCTAAGCCGGCGTCACGATAAAAGATTCCTGCCTGTTCCCAGGCAACGGCCTCTTCCTGAAGATATTCGTTCTGCCTGGCCCCTTCAATAGCCCTATGATAAAGAGTTATGGCTTCCTGGAAGCGGCCCTCGATACCGGCCACCTCAGCCTCGATCAACTCATACTTATGTTTGAAATTTTCGGGACACAGGGCGGCCCATTTGGCCATCTTGTGCTGGTTGCGGCTGATGAGGGCCTTGAATTTTCTTTTTCGCCTGGTTTCCCCTTGTTTCAATAAGGCCGTTAAGATTAAGGAATAATTGAAATAGAAATCGGCGGTCAGAAGGCTCCCCATGGGCGCATGAATATAGTTATCCAGCTCGGCGGCTATCTGGAGGGCTTCCTCGTATTTCCCGGTCCCCAGGAGCATGTAGGCTTGAGCGGACAGGGCTAAACACAATCCGAAAAGGTTGCCTTGCTTTTTCATTCGATCAATAGAGGCGAAAAGATCGGTTCCCTCCCCGGCAAGAACAGACTTTTCCAAAGGATACCCTTTCAAGATATAAATATCCTGGAGTATTTGCCGGTACCGAGCGGTAATCAAGGGATCTTTCAAAAGATGCATGAAGTTCTGATATTTTTCGAGTTCTTCCAGAACATCATCCAGTCTTGGACTGATCCGGAGTCGGACTTCTGCTGCGGCAGTGACACTATGTCCGGCATAGATAAAATCCCCGCTATTTAAAGACAGCTCATAAACCTTGGAAAAAAGTTCGAGCTCATGTTTGACATGTTTTTTCCAGTGTAGGATGAAAAAGGCAAAGATGTGGTGGACCCTGCCCGCTATTTTTCGGTTATCAAGCTTCTCATTGAGCTGGAGGGCCATCTCCCCGAGGCGAAAGGCCAGTTCATAATCCCCTAAAACGGTTTCAATGATGGTGGCCAAGGAAATGAAATACAAGGCTGAGTGGGGCGGATGGCCGTATCGGATACATTCTTGCAACCCCTTGAGTGCCAAAAGGGAGTAGAGGTTCGGGTTGAGGTAATAGGCCGGAGTTCTAATATTCAACATAAGCTGATGGATGGCGAGAAAGTTCGGATCCTCCATGCGGGGCAGATCGATAATTTTTTCAAGCGTGATTTTTTTTAAAAGGCGTTTGACCCTGATCAGTTCCAGAAAAACCCTGACTCGGCCGACCTTGGGGGATAGATAAGTCCCGAATTCCTTCAAAGCCTTGAGCCCGAGATCGATGGCCTCCCGGGAAGAACCCATATTGGTATACTGGATGATCATCGCATTGTAAGCCCTGGCTTTATCCGTAAGGGTAGTCGCCTTGGCGATAATGATCTTAAAAAGGCTTTCGGATTCATTGAAATTCCGGTTGAGGTACTGGCATTCCATCAGTTCGGTGTGGAGGTTGTAGGTCAGGTTATAATCTGTTTCCCAGACTCTTTCGTCCAGTAACTCCAGACCGGAGGACAGATAATTCACCCCCGCTTCGTAGGCGTTGGATTCCTTGGCCTTGATGCCTGCCTTCAGATTGAGATCCGCCAGCCGGTTCCGTTCGGTCTGCGTAGGAATGAGACGACGTCCCTGATTCAACTGGTCAACGATATAAAAAATCCGGAGTAAGAGTTCTGCCGGGGTGGATCGAGTCAGTTCCAGATTTCCGATCTGAAAATGAATCTCTTCCCGTTGTTCCCGGGAAAGCAGCGAATAGGCCGCTTCCTGTATTCGATCATGGTGGAAACGATAGCAATCCTCTCTGAGATCGATCAGACCTTCCTTTAAGAGGCTGTCCAATAGGGTCAGGACCCCGTCGATGGGCCGGGAGGTCAGGATCGACAGAATTTCGGCGTTGAACCGGTTTCCAATAGCGGCACAGATCTCAATGAGGGTTAAGGCCTCTGAAGAAAGATGACTGATTCTTTCGGCCAGAAACTGAACGACATTTTCGGTCACCTGGAGTTCTTGAGTCCTTGGTAAATCCCAGATCCACCCCTTGGCGGGATCGTGGGAAATATAGCCTTCTCCATAAAGCGTTTTCAGAAACTGGGTGAAGAAAAAAGGATTCCCATTGGTTTTGCCATGAACGGTTTTGGCGAGGGGAAGGGACGTGTTTGGCGCACATCGGAGTAAATGGGAAACGAACCGGTTGAGATCTTCTATGCCGATGGCTCCCAGGTTGATAGTCGTGATGGTTAAATCCGTCTTATGGATCATATCGATGACCAGCATCAGTGGATGATGTGCTGCCACCTCATTTGCCCGATAGGCTCCGATAAGGAAAAGGAATTGAAGATCCCGGTCGGTGACGATGTTTTGAATAAGGTTGAGGCTGGCGGAATCGGCCCACTGAAGATCATCCAGGAATAAAACAAGGGGATGTTCCCGTTCGGTGAAAACCCGGATAAAGTTTTTAAAAACGAAATTAAACCGATTCTGGGTTTCCTCAGGGCCCAATTCCTGGATGTCGGTCTGCTTACCTATGATGAGTTTCACCTCTGGAATGACATCGGTAATGATCTTTCCATTAGGCCCCAAAGCGACCAGGAGCTTCTCCTTCCAATCCCGGACCTTTTCTTCGTTTTCAGCCAGAAGCTGCTGAACCAGGCCCTGAAAGGCCTGGATGATGGCACTGTAAGGAACATGTTTCTTAAACTGGTCATACTTTCCAGAAATATAATACCCCCGCTTTTCCACAATCGGCTTGTGAATTTCGTTCACCAGGGTTGATTTTCCGATCCCGGGTTCCCCGGCCACAAGTGTGACCTCCACGGCACCCTGGCTCACCCGGTCAAAAGCATCGTACAAAACCTTCAATTCCTTATCCCGGCCTACCAGGATTTGGGGAATGATAAAACGCTGGGAATGGTCATAGAGACCCAGATCAAAGGATTCAATACGTCCTGAATTTTGGAGTTGTTCGAGACAAAACCGCAAATCGGTCATCAGACCAAAACTGTTCTGATAGCGATCTTCCGGTGCTTTGGACAAAAGTTTCATCACTACCCGGGAAATCTGGATGGGGACTTGAGCATTGACTTGTTCCGGAGGAATAGGTGACTTGGCGATGTGGCAATGGATGAGTTCCATGGGGTCTGTGGACATAAAAGGTACCTTTCCGGTGATCAACTCGTAGAAGGTGACTCCTAGCGAGTAGAGGTCGGTTCGGTAATCAACAGCACAGTTTATTCGCCCGGTTTGCTCCGGCGAGATATAGGCCAAGGTTCCTTCTATGATTCCGGGGTCGTAAATCTCCTTAATCTCCGTTGCAATGCCGAAGTCGGTTATTTTAACCAGATCTTCATCGGGGTTGATGAGAATATTGCGGGGTTTGATGTCCCGGTGGGTGATGTTATGCTGGTGGATGTTCCCCAGGATCTCCGAGAGCCGAACGGCTAAATCAAGGAACCGTTCGATAGGCAGGCTGCACTTCTTAAGAAACTCTTTTAAAGAAACTCCGCCGAAATCTTCCAGAACAAGAGCAATACTGTCCTTGGTGTCGATGATATCAAGGGTCCTGACAATGCCCTCAATGGGGAGATTGCGGATAAGCTCGTATTCGTGTTTGATCCGGGCCACATCAGAAAGGGAGGGAAACCTGGTTTTCAGAGCCTTGATAATAACCGTCCCCGGTTCTCTCTCTTTTCGTGCCCTGTAGACGCTGGATTCCAAAGTTTCATCGATTTGTTCGAGAACCGTATAGCCAGGAAACTGTTTCATCTTTTCAAGTTCCTCTTGCATTTCCCGGAATCAAAAACTCCAAATGCTTACCTGTGATTTAATTTAATGACATCGGGAAAAAGATTGGTTTATGATTATCCCCTTTGTTCCAGTTTGTCTGATTTTTCCAATAAAAAAATTATAAAATAGCAGGAAAATAAAGGCAAGCGTAAAAACAGGGAAGCCAACAGACAAAAAAAATCATTAAAGGTATCAGGATAAATGGTGCAGGAATTATGCTGATTAATCGTTTATTAAGGGAAGCCATTTCAGTATTATTTCATTTGGTTGTTAAAGATGACGAAGAGTCAAAAAACCGGCTTGGCCCCGTTATACCTTGAACATGAACAGCGAGCGCATTGCCCGTCACGCCGACAGCGTGACAGGGTGGGTAGTATATTCCGTCTTCAGCGGGATTAAAGAGAGAACATCAACCATAGACATTTTCCTTCCATAGAATCCCGTCCTGCCGGACTGCACCGAACCGATTGAGCGACTCGATTTAAACGACTTAACTGAGCTCGATGCAAGCCTCGTTGAAAGACTCACCAAAGTCCTGGTGCAGGGAACTTTAAAAATAAAGCAGGGGAGGGGGTAATAAAATTATGATTGAGGGTTTTAATTGTGGATTTTGACAAAATAAGGTAAAATGGTTATATTGAGAATTAATTCGTTAAATATAAATTTAGGAGAAAATCAATGACCAAGGAAAAAATTCAAGAAGCTTTAAACAAGATCAGACCCCAACTCCAAGCCGATGGGGGAGATGTGGAACTGGTGGATGTTAGTGACACGGGACAGGTCAAGGTTCGTCTGACCGGGGCCTGTGGGGGTTGTCCGATGTCTCAGATGACCCTTAAAATGGGGATTGAAAAATTCCTTAAACAACAGATTCCGGAAGTGGCCAGTGTGGAATCGGCCTAAGTAAGGTCCGGCACACGGTACAAGGTTAAAGGTCTAAGGGTAAAAAGATATTCATTACCGTCCTTGCCCCTTGTACCTTATACCGGATGCAGCGCACCGTTCATTTATGGTATTTTTCTCCGGCTGTATAGTTCAGATATCGGTAGAGTTGTTCCATAAGAAAAAGGGCGCTCATTTCATGGGTCAGGGTCATTCGGGAAAGGGAAAGTTGCCTGTCGGAATGATTTAAAACTTCTGGCGAAAGCCCCAAAGGACCACCGATCAAATAATATATTTTTTTCCAACCAAGTTCGACCTGGTTATTCAGGAAATCAAAATGTTCCCGGGAACTCATTTCCTGCCCCTGGCGCTCCAGGGCCACCCACAACCCATCGTGAGGGACCTTTTCTAAAATCCTTTTCCCTTCCTTTTGTAATATCAGCGCTTCTGAGACTCCCTTGGCCATCCTTTCTTCCTTGATCAGGAATAGATCCAATCGGGTGTAACGGTTTATCCGACTGTGATATTCCTGGATCCCTTCTGAAATAAAGCTTTCCTTAATCTTTCCAATGGTAACAATTTTAAATTTCATTTAATTTTATAAATAAGGTTTTATTATTGGGTTTATTTGGGCTGTCGGGAAGGTTCCCCTGGCCCGAGATAGTTCCAAGGGTGACAAACGCTCAACAATAACTTAATACCTAGGTAGACATTCCCAATAAATCCATTATTTTTAATGCTGTTTTTTCAATAAAAACATTATATTCTTTTTGAGTGATCAGTTTCCTGGGGTCGGAAAACGGGTCTCGTTTATTCAATCCGGCAGAGACGGGGTCGTTTTGTAACCCTTTTTTGGGTCGAACTCCAAAATCCGGCGGGAAAGTGCCCTGGAAATACATTTCCTGAAAACCGGCAAATTTCAGAGAATGGGCTGTGGCGTTAAGGACGGCCCTCTCTTTGCGGGAAACCTTTTTCTGGGACAGGGCCTTAACCAATCCAGCCAGGCTTTCACCGCCCTGGGTGCAGGCAATGTGTCCGTTACGGTTAGCCAGGAGCATATGATCCATAATCGCCTGTTCCGTTACTTCAACCACAAAGATCTTTTGTTTCTCGCTAAGCTGATTATATTGCTCGACCATTTCAATAACCCTGGGCATGGATACCGGGTTTCCGATCATGGCCGCCTGGGCCACGCTGGGCCTCACTTTTACCGGTTTAAAAATTCGTTTGGAAGCTTGGGGCTCCAGATAATATCGATATACGGGATTGGCATGATGGGACTGAACCCCGATAATCTTGGGCAGAGTGGCGATCATCCCATAACGGAACAATTTTAAAAAACCAGAAATAATCGCTGTGATATTCCCGGCATTCCCGATTGGCACGATCAGTACGACCCCTTCCATTTCATAGTCCAGTGCCTGGGCCACTTCGAAGGCATAGGATTCCTGCCCTAAAATCCGCCAGGCATTTTTGGAATTAAGAAGGGCCACCGGAAAATGGTCAGCCAGGTATTCCACGACCTTCATACAATCATCAAAGACCCCTGGGATTTCCAGGACCATGGCACCGCTGCCTAAGGGTTGGGAAAGTTGTTGGGGAGTGACTTTCCCCTTGGGAAGCAAAACCGCCGATCGGATTGTCTCTCCAAGATAAGCGGCATAAAGGGCCGCCGAAGCTGAGGTGTCTCCAGTAGAGGCACAAACGGCTAATACGTTTTTTAATTTCTTTTTAGAGATCAAATGGTTCAAGTAACTTAAAGCACAGGCCATCCCTCGATCTTTGAAGGAAGCGCTCGGGTTTTGCCCTTCATTTTTAAAAGCAAAAGGGACGCCGATCCTGTTTTGAAGTCCTTGATTTGCTTCAACCAGAGGGGTATGTCCTTCCCCCAGATAAAGGATGTGATCCAGTGGAATGACCGGGGCTATGAGTTCATGAAAAGAAAAAATCCCTTTCAAGGCCGGTATGGTGGTCATCCGTCGATAATCAAAGATACGGCGCCATTGCCTTCCCGGACAGCGCGTTTTCTTTTTTTCGTCAAGGTCGTGAATAAGGAGGACCCCACCGCAATCCGGGCAGGTATAAAGCAGGTTGTCGATGGAATGTGTTTTACTGCATCCCAAACAGCGATATTCTAAATGCCCTTCAATTTTGGGGATCAAATAAGGTCTGATATTTTTTGGAAATTCGGATAGTTCCATAACAATCCTTCCTGGTTAAAAAAGGGCAGTCAAAAAAAGTGCCCTATGACTGATGAATTCGTAAAAAGTCGTTACCGTGATGAACTCCGGATCAAGTCCGGGCATCCGCCGGGGTTCAGGAGAGTTATCACTGCTTTAAAATTCAGGATTCTAGCTTTTGCTGGAATGATGAAAATTTGATTCAGTCTGCTTTTCACGTTCTTTTCATAATCGATGAACGTTCAGAAAAATGTTTATTTTATTTGTAACTAAAAGAGGGTAGGGTGTCAATAAATTTGCTTTATTTTAGCTTGAATTGCAATTCTGTTTCCTATATAACCTCTTGACCATGAACCTTGATAATTTAATGAAAAACAGAACAATTAAAGCAATTTTTTTTGATATGGATGGTGTTTTAGTCGATAGTATGGAGTATCACCTTAAATCTTGGCAGAACTTGCTTGGATCTTTCAATATTTCTGTCTCCGACCAATTTATTTTTGAAAATGAAGGGGCTATGGCCCCTGGAGTAATCATAGACCTGTTTAAAAAATACGGTTATCCTATTGATGAAATTAAAATTGCCGATATTTATTCAGCTCAAAATTCCATGTTCATTAATCAGTATTTACCTCGAGTGAGCCTGTACCCGGAATCCCTTCCATTATTGAACCAGTTGAAATCAATTGGAATTTTAACGGGGATGGTAACCAGTTCCAGAAGAAATCTAATTGAAAAAATATGGAAAGAAGAGGAGTTGGCTTACTTTTCCACCATTATTTCGGCTGATGACACTGAACGTTTTAAACCTTATCCAGACCCTTATCTTAAAGCCGCAACCGAAATACAACAAAATGTCAGTAACTGTCTGGTTATCGAAAACGCCCCTGCCGGTATCCAGGCCGCCAATTCTGCCGGGATAATCTGCTTTGCTATTTCTTCCACACTTCCCAACGAAAAACTATACGGAGCTCAACAGATTTTTCCAAATCTTAGGGCTTTAAGCGAGTTCTTTAAAAAGGTCCTCCCTTAAGATATTTTATTAAAATTTTCGGCTAATTCTACTCTTAATCTTATTTTATTGATTACATTCTAATGTCTGATAAGATATATTATGTAAACTAAATTAAAAATATATTAAATACAATAAAGAACGGTTCCGTCTCTTCTCTTTCTTTTAAAAAAGAGATTTTGAATAAATCTTAATATAATAAACTTATTATAAGTAAAGTTGTGGCGTAACGTAATGAATTTCAATTCGAATTCTAATTCAACTATACTTATGAAATTATACTTTACTCCTAATCCCGGAGCTCACGCAACGGGCAAAAGAACTAATTCTACCCTGGATCTTATAATTTCAGGGCTCTGGATTGTCTTTTTTTGAAGTGATCATTTACGTTATGACGTCTTTGAACTCGAAATAACCGGGCGATTAAAAACATAAAAGCTAAAGCATTATAATATATTAACAATATAACTATTTAAAACATAAAGACTATTTAATATATAATTATAAATTATATTAACTTATCTTTAAAACTACTTGAAATAATAACAAAATATATAATAATTAAACTAATTAATAAAACTATATAAAATGTTAATATCTTTAATATTATAATTAAATACAGCAAGAAGCTCATGTACAGCCTTAAAAAGCAGATTAATGTATTTTTTTGAATCATACTCCTCATCTCCGTGTAAAAAAGGAGCAGGAAGTACCCTTTGCTCAGGGCAATAAGGGGACGATTTCTCAGCTAAAAGATAACCGACCTTCTGACCCGGATAAAGGGTTATTCCGACCGATTCGAGTTGTTGTAGAACAAGGGATGTGGGCGTGTTCACCCTGTATTCTTCCACAGACTTACCTACACGACGCTTGATAACCAGATCAAGAGGATTAACCTGACCTTGTTTTAAATACATTACATATTCCTCAAGACGGTCGAAAATCTCCGGTATCTGTTTTTCAATGCCCAAGCGGTCCTTGCCTATGGCCAAGATCAGCAAAAGGTCTTTTTGGGCTTCTTTGATGAACAAGGGGGTGTCCCGGCGACAGCAATCGATTCCTCGTATTTTGACGGTCCCGTCATTAAAAAGTCCGAAATATCGGTTGGCTACCGGTCGATCGGAACGGACCTTTGAAGGAAGAAAAACGATCCAATGATAGATCCCTTCCAAGCTGATGGGCACCCCGGTCCGGCAGTGGATCTTGTCCAGGAGAATCTTCATATTCTCCGATGTCACTTCCGGTCCGCTGATCCAAAGGGCATCCGTAAGGCCGTGAAGAACCTGGAACCCGTGTTCCTCCGCACATTCTTTGGCCGAAAGAAGCTTGTCCCGGCCGAAAGCGGTGATGGCCTCATGGGCTTCGATACAGCCGAAACGGGCGTTTTTGTATCCCATGTACCCGAAGCAGGTCACCAGCATCCATTTAAGGGCCTTTTGCATGCAACCATAGCGGGGTTTTTCCGGGTGCCCTGCCCTGCTCCGGGCCTTGAGCTCGGCCCGAAGTTTAAGGATCGGCTCCAGAGTTTCCGGCACCAAGCCCTTCCGTTTGCGGCAGATGTTGTAGCCTGCCTCGGGAACAACGGGTTCTGGACAGCAACGGCACAGCATAGTCTCAGGAGAGATGTTATGTTGAACCATGATATTGGGATACATGGAAACAAAGTCGATCTCGGCCACCTGCTCCCATAGCCCGATAGGGGGCTGAAGAACCAGCCCCCCCTTATCCGCCACCAGGAGGTCCCAGGCGGTCTTAAAGGTTTCAGGGCGACCCTTTTTCCAGGGAATGAGGATTCCCTTTTGAACGGCTCGATCCAGTTGCATGGAAGTGATGGCCGTGCCCGGTGTGGCCCGGGCCAGGGTCTGAACCGGCAGTCCGGTCAGCCGGGAGAGAAAAAGGATTCCATCCAAACCGGATTCCCGGAAGAAAAAGGAGTTTTCCTGATCCACATGCAGCCGCCCATAGAAGGGGAAGGCGGTGCTTTGATACAGGACCTGGCCATAGGAAAAATAAGAGCGCCCCTGCCCTACCCGCACCCGGCCGGGAGGATGGGGATCCCGATCCAGAGCCAAGGAGACCTTTGTCTTTTTAACCGAATGCCAAAGGAAGGGAAAGATTCGAGCATCTCCATGTCGAGATAGAATAAGATCCGGATCATAATCGACCAGGAAGCGGTTCAAAGCTTTTAAAAATTCAGTTATGTCAGAGGCTTCCAGATCGAAAGAGGCCCCCTCGCTAATAATCCGAAGGGAATTCCCCCGGTCCAGGGGGATCTGGGGATGACCCGTCAATTCTATTTCCAAAATTTTAAAGTCCGGGAGACTGGCATCCGGATCCCAGGGGGAATCCAGGACCGTGATCCCTTTCAAGGCCGTCCTTTCCCATTCGATTTCACAGGAACATAAAGGGAACAGGTCTTTCTCCCAGGCATAATACTGGGGAATACCCAGATCGCAGTTGTAAAAGGTGAGGTCCTCCCAGCCGGTGCTGATCAGCCGAAGGACCTCGGGCTGTTTTTCCAAAGAACGGAGGGTTATTTTCAGTACGGGAATTACCTCCCCGCTCCAGAACTCCGTCCGTCTGGTCCAGTCCGCATGGCGGATATAAGGGGCCAGCTTTTTTACCAGGGCCTGTAGGACCGGCTTGGGACCCTGGGCATAAAAACGGTAGCTGAAGGAATCGGTCAGCCGAAGAAGCTCTCCCGAATCAAACCGGAACCAGAGGACCATGACGTCCCCATGAACATATAGATCCAACAGCCAGCCGCGGGAGATCATTAAACAGATTGCTCCGTTAGCATGTTTTGTTTGTTTAAAAAATGGATGCTACACTTCCGTTATACAAGGTGTCAAAGGGATGTTGTGAAAATCTATCAGACCTGGAAATGCGTGTGTTTTGTAAAACCTCTCGCTGAGCGGGCTGTTCGAAAATTCAGCCAGCAGCAATCCCCGGAACAGCGTCCTCGGCCTTCGGGCTAACCATTTATGGATGGTAATGATGGGTCGGTAATTCTGATGAATCTGCTTTTCCCGCAGGGGCAGATCGGCAATAAATGACATGTTGAAGTTTTTTTCAATCATGGGATTATTATTCGGTATGCGTATAGCCAGACTGTTTCCCCATTTCTGTATTCTCGTTTTCATATTTGCTCCTATAGCGATAGTATCTACAATGATGATACATCCTGAATAAAAATTTCTCACAAGAATAGTCTGTTTTTAAAGATTGCTTCAGTCGTTCCGAGGTGAGTGGATATACCTTTTATCCTCTTCCAACTCCTTCAGTTTCTCCCGCAAAGCGGCCAGGGCCTTTTCCTCTTCGATCAGGATTGAGATCAGGATGGTTTCCAGGGGCCAGGGACGGGAGGCATAGACCCCGGCCTGGACATGAAGGCGAGCCAGGTCGAACAGCCGATCCAGAACCGCCTGATCTTCCCGGCGCAGACCCCGGCGGAATTTCTTCCAGTCGGCGTATTCCCGTTCCAAAACCTGACTATAGGGCAGGACCGTGCGTCCCATAGTATCCTTTACCTTAAAATTCGAAGTCCAAAGCACGAAAGCCGAAACAAATCCCAAATCCTAATGTCCAAATGACCCAAACAAGACTTTTCCCCTTGCCCCCTTTCACTTTTCAGCAACTTAGTATGACACTCTTTTGAAAATTCGGGATGAGGGATTTTTTTTCAGGGCTGCCAACCCAAAAACCATAAACTACGACCCCTGTTTTCGTCTTAAACCCTGTTCCCTTGAATCCTTTCCCCATCGAATCCTGCTTTCAGGAGTTTTCCTTCCAACCCATCTTTCCCCAAAGCGACCCGGACAACCCATTGAACGGAGTTGGAGAGTTCCCGTCCGAAATGCCGGTTTTTTACCTGTCGAGAAATGGGACCTTGAAAAAGATAATACCCCTGCCCTTTTTCTTTTAAAGCGATCAACGAGCGGACTACCTGATGAAAAAGGGCCTGCCTTTCTTTTAAGGAGACTTGTTCGTCATAGAAAAGAATCCCTGGTCCTAGGATAAAAAGGGGGCCTTCAGCCCTTTGGCCCGGAAGGGTCTCACAGAGCAGGGTTACCAGTTGGTGACAGGTAAAGGCCCTACTGAGACGGATCCGTTCTAGAAGGATACGTGGGGAAGTTCCCGACAAACGGCCCACCCTGGCCACCAAATAGGGATCAAAGGATTGCGTGGCGTCCACCAGGGTAATGGATTTCCCCTGCAGCGACAACTGGCCCATCAGGTAAGCTGAAAGACGGGCCATGGCTTCTCCGAAAAAGAGGATGCCGCCTCCCGAAAGGGCCAGAGACCGCATCTTGTGCCAGGGGAGAACATCCATTTTACCCCCCTACCCTATCTCCATCGGACGATAAATCCCGATAACTTTGCCCAGGATACTTATGGTTGATAAATCCCTGCCTTTCAGGATCAGAGGAGGAAATCCCGGGTGTTCCCCCTTTAAGATGATTTCATCTTTCTCTTGATAGAACCGTTTCAAGGTGATTTCCTCTCCGACACGGAAAACCCCTACGGCCCCCTGGGGGAGATGATCCTGACGGCGGACAATAACCTGATCCCCGGTTAAGATATAAGGGCTCATGCTTTCTCCCCGTACCCGGAGAAGAAAGACTTCTGCTCCCCTGGCCCAGGTTTCCGGAAGGGAAACATATCCTTCGGCGGCTTCCTCTATCTGCCGGGGATCTCCGGCAGGAATGGCCCCATAGAGGGGAACGGTACGCAAAGGCCCGGGAGAAGGGATCAGACGAAGTCCGCGTGAGCGGTTGACTTCCCGGCGCAGGTGTCCTTTTCGAGCCAGAGCCTTCAGATGGTCCTGGACGGTACCCAGGTTGATCTTGAAATAACCGGCCGTTTCCCGGAAAGAAGGGGGGTAGCCGTGTTCCGCCTGGTAATCCCTGAGATATTCCAATATCTCTTTTTGCCGAATCGTCAGTGTCTGCATGGTACCGAACCAAATACCATACATTTGTATGGATGTCAATCAAAAATTAAAATTATCTCCGATAAAATTGGCAAAGGCAGGATTCAGGGGGTAAGTGGACTGTTTAAAATTATAAAAACTTGACAGCATGTAATATAGTTAATGTATCCGAATGGTTGCCAACAGAATGGGGAAAAGAACAGAAAATTAACGCTTGAACAAAAAAGCTTAACTATGTAATAAAAAAATCAGTACTATTCCGGGCTTTTGATTAATGGCCCGGAATAACAGTTTAAGACAAAAAACCCTCTATCTTCCTTGCAGAAAGAAACCAATGCGCAACCTCACCTTATTGACCGATATGTATGAATTGACCATGGTTGGCGGATATCTGGCCAACGGAAAGGAAAATCAAAGGGCAAACTTTGACTACTTCTTCCGCAGGATTCCGGATGAGGGAGGATATTGTTTAGCCGCCGGTCTTGAACAACTAATTGATTACATTAGGAATATAAGTTTTACTCCTGAGGACTTGGCCTACCTGGAAGGCTTGGGGATCTTTCCTGAAAAAGTCCTCCGGTATCTGGAGAAATTTCGCTTCAGCGGTGATCTTTTCGCCGTGCCGGAAGGTACGGTTATTTTCCCCTATGAACCGATCATCCGGGTTACAGCCCCTTTACCGGAAGCCCAGTTTATTGAATCGGCCTTGCTCAATATTATGAATTTCCAAACCCTGATCGCCACCAAGGCCGCCAGGGTCTGTACGGCCGCTGATGGTGATCCGGTCATTGAATTCGGCCTGAGACGTGCTCATGGGCCGGATGCCGCCATCGGGGCGGCCAGGGCGGCTTTTATCGGCGGGGCCCAGGGTACATCCAATATGCTGGCCGGGAAATTGTTCGACATACCGGTCCGCGGGACCGTAGCCCATAGCTGGGTGGAATCTTTTTCTTCGGAAATAGACGCCTTCAGGGCCTATTGCCGGGTTTATCCCAATGATTGCCTGCTATTGGTAGACACGTATGATACATTAAAAAGTGGGATACCCAACGCCATTAAGATCGGAAAGGAATTAAGTGTCCTGGGAAAAGGGGAATTGAAAGGGATTCGGCTCGACAGCGGAGACCTGGCTTACTTAAGCAAAGAAGCCAGAAAGATGTTGGATGCGGAAGGGTTTGAAGGGGTCAAGATATTTGCTTCCAGTGACCTGGATGAATGGATTATCGAAAGTATCAAGCAACAAGGAGGCCGAACTGATTCCTGGGGGGTTGGGACCAAACTGGTAACCGCCTACTCCAACCCAGCCCTGGGGGGCGTCTATAAACTTACGGCCATTGAAGAAAACGGTCGCATGCAACCCAAAATCAAACGGTCGGATAATCCGGAAAAGGTGACCAATCCCGGACTGAAAAAAGTGGTCCGGTTTTTTGATGATTCGGGCCTGATGGGGGGGGATGTCATGTTCCTGGAAGAAGAAAATTTGGAGTCCAAGCCGGTGCGGGTTTATCACCCGACGATCCCACACGTCAGTAAGGTTTATCCTCCCCAATTCTCAAGACAGGAGTTATTGATTCCGATTTTTCGAGAAGGCCGGTTGGTTTACAGCAACCCGTCGTTGAAAAAAATACAGGAAAACAGCCAAGGGAATCTGGAACAATTAGGTTTAGAATTTAAACGTTTTAAAAATCCTCATATCTATCATGTCAGCCTGAGCAGACAATTGATGAAGACCAAACGAGACCTGTTACGAAAGGCTTTCTAGCTATTTGACTTTATTAAATGTTTTACCTCGCGATTTTTTAGAGGATTCCCTGCGATCCTCGGGGACGGAGACCTTTTTCTTCCTACGGTCCAACACCTCAATCAAAATGGGCAAAAGGATAAGTCCCCCCGGAAGCAGGAATACCATAAGTATAGGCATCTTTTTACCCAGAATGATAAAATGGGTTTTAATCTTCAGAAGCTCCCCCGTTGTCCACCCTCCCTGGGTTCCTTTCATAAGCAGGGCCATGAGGTCTTTTACGGAATCAATCTCCTTCAAGATTTTTTTCTGATATTTGGTGAGAATTCCCTTCAGGGCTTCCCGATTAAAAAGTTTTGAATAGTCTATGTTCATCTTCGGTCTTTATCTTTCAATCACCTGAAGAGGGTCCACCATTAGTTGATTTAAACTCTTTTCATTGATCGTTACGCCCAGGCCGGGACCTTTCAACGGCCCTGCTTCTCCTTGCAATCCGAAGGAAACATTATCCTGGGTAATATTTTGTTTTAACAGCAGGTGGTCATAAGAACCATCGTAATAGAGTGAATCCCGGCAGAGGAGGCTTAATATCCTCCCGGCGGCAGAAAGAATTCCCGATTCGCCCAAATGACAGCCGATTTGGAAAAAAAGTTTCTCCTTCCGCAGGTAATCAATTATCTTAAGCGATTTTCGAAAACCACCCATTTTAGATAATCGGATATTTATCATGTTATAGTATCCCTCTTCAATAATTTTTTCCACATCCCCAAGGGAACAGGCCGATTCATCGGCCATTAAAATAATCCCGGAATCTTTCAGGGCTTCAGCGAATTCGGCAAGGGTTGGATCATCCGGCATCATAGGCTGTTCAACAATTTTTACCCGATATTTTATTAAAAGGGGGACATGCCTTAGTGCCAGGTCAATATCCCAGACCCCGTTGACATCAATTTTTAAATCATAATCATCACCGAAAACCTGATAAATTATCCCAAGGGCCTTTTGATTGGTACTAATATCTTTTGCCATTTTAAGCTTTATTTTATTTATCTTCATTTTTTTAAAAAGCAGACAACGCTCTTTGAGCTTCTGAGGTCCACCTAATGGAAAGGCAACCCCATAAAAAATCTTGGTCGTAAGAAAATCGTGAGGGAAAAAATCGATGGCATTCCGGTGCTGTTCCTTTCCTAAGGCATCCAGGAGGGCAGTTTCAAGTGCGCAGATAGCTGGGTTATATCTTCTTTCATCGGGAAGGTGATCTGTGAAATTCCAAATGTCGGAAACATCCTTCAATTCCCAGGGAAATGCATTTCCCCGGATTAGAAGATCAATATTTTCAACGGCCTCATCTTGAGATTCCCCAGTGACGTATTTTCTCGGCGTCCCCTCCCCGTACCCTTTTATTTTTCCTCCTTCTGTGATGATTTCCACAATAATATTATCCGCAGAAGCGCCTTTGGTTAAAGCATGAGAAATATCCATTAAAAAAGGCAGAGAGACTTTATAGACCTTGACTTGATTGATTTTCATGAATGGATTCCTTTTTCTCCTTGGTAGAACGAAGAGGTTGGGAGCCAGAATTTAAGATAAAAGAGCGGGAATATTTCCCATTGGCAGTGTGGAGGGCAGACACAGGGTGAATTTGGTTCCTTCATTGACCTTGCTTTCCACTTCAATGGTCCCTTGATGATCCAACATGTTTTGATAGGCAATAAATAACCCAAGTCCGGTTCCATTATGAAGACTACTTTTATGCTTGGTAGTAAAATAAGGATCAAATATTTTATGAATGATGGGCTGGGGGATTCCCGGTCCGTTATCTTTAATATCAATATAAATTTTTTGAATTTTTCCTTTTTCCATCATTTCTGTTGTACTGATTTCTATCCTTCCTCCATTGGGAGTGAATTCAACGGCATTGGATAGAAGGTTTAAAATAACCTGCTTCATTTTTTCGGGGTCCATCCATATCAGGCCAATCCGGGGATTAAAATTTTTGACAATCTCGATGTGTTTTGATTTGGTTTGGGGGGAGATCAATAGGATCATTTTTTCTATCAAGCCGTGAAGATCCGCCATCTCACAGCAGGATTCCTTGGTTTTAACCAGATCAAGAAGCTCGGTAAGCAGGTTGTTTACCCGATTGGTCTCTTCTAGGGCAATATTATAAAAATCTTTTTTAAACTCTTCGTCATCATACTTTTGGGGCAGCATCTGAATAAAGGTCCTGATGGCCACCATTGGGTTTTTGATTTCATGGGCCAGCCTGGCCGCCAAATTACCGAAGAAGGAGAGTTTCTCGGCACGGCCGAGCAGGTCCTGCGATGTCTTTAATTCTTCCATCTGTTTCTGAAGTTGATAATAGAGTTTGGCATTTTCTATGGCTATGGCAATCTGGGGAGCAAAAACTTCCAGGGTCTCCCGAATTTCCTTAGGGATGCCCTGAGTGTCATTAGAGTCGGTGGCGATTACTCCGATAACCCTGGATCGGGTTATCAGGGGAACTACATATACGGAGGTGGGTTTCCCTATAATTAAAACGATATTCTCTCTGTTCAATAAAGAATTATCCACTTCGGGAACATACTCCGACTTTCCGGTATTGGCCACCCTGGCTATGATGTTGCTGACACGGGTTAAGGGGACCGTATAATTTTTAATTTCGGTTGGGACTTCACCCGGGAAACCCACTGCAAATAAATATTCCAGATACCCTTTTTCCTCATTAACCAGCATAATCAAGGCACGATGAATTTGACAGACACTGGAAAGAATATTCATGATAACAGTAAGTAATTGATTTATATCCAAAACAGACAGGATGGCCTTTCCAGTCTCCTGTATGGCTATAAGCTGTTTGATTTTATAATTCAATTCCAGATTTAAGCGATTCACCTCATCATATTTTTCTTCGATTATTTTCTTATCTTCCTCCATTTCCATGATGGTTTCCATAAGGACTGATTTGGGAGAAAAGACTCGAGAATAAAACTCATGGAATTTATTCCTAAGAGGCCATTTTAAATGATATTCACAATATGGGGCTCCGTCGAAATAACAACATATTTCTCGAAGGGTGAGAGGATTCCCCTTCCATATGAGTGGGAAAAAAGTATATACTCCCTGATTCATTAAGCATAAATCTTTTGTTGTTTCCATTTGGGGATTCCAATATAAACGAACAGTGGCCTCATCTCTTTTGATTTCCACAAGTTCCACTTTTTTATTTCGATTCCACTTATCATTGATTTTTTGAGCCTGCTTGATTGCTTTTGGGGTGGACCAAAATGACTTTATAATAATCCCCTGAACGTATCCGAGAGTGGTTTTCTCAACTGAATACCTGGCAATTTTAAAAGCAGCCAGTTCATCATTAAGAATTATTCTGGCTCTTCTGTATAATTCAGTTGCTATGGTGCAGGAGATCCAATTATTTGGGTCTCTTAAATAATCTTCGGGGTCGTTACATGTATCGATTTCCGGATCCAAATTTTTCAGAAGCTCGGAACAATCTCCATGGTTATGCTCCTTAATATAATCAATAATTGCTCTTGAATTTATACAACCTACCTCTTTTTTCATTGAGGCGTTCCTCTTAAATTACCTACAGTTACCATGTTAAATTACGTCTGCTTCTTTGATCTGACATCCCTTCCCTGTATTTCTTTGTCAAATTTGGTAGTAATTCCCGGAATTTCTCTAAACTCGGTCCACGAACATTGAATATGCTCCTTTTTGGGTCTTGGTAGCAAATAGTTGGAATAAATGGATCCAGTAATGCTTCACTTGGAAGTCGAAAAAAAGGCATCATATTCACAATCGTTGCCTGGAATTTTGGGGTAGAGTAAGAAAGGTTAAAGATTTTCTGAATATAAGCAAGGATAGTTTCAAAAGAAAGATCTTTGGAGGGCTGCCTCACAATATTTTGGCCAAAAACTCCATCATTGTCAAAAATTAAGTTTGGTATGGAGATGATATCCTTATAAAGTTTCGTCTTTGGATATACCCTGCACTCTCCAATTTTAAAAATGAAACCTCCCGGACCTTTATATTCAGAAAGACGTTTCGCAAAATTTAAACTTTCCTCTAGATTTTTTTCCGTATCGCCAGGATACCCAGCGATCATGAAAACCATTATTGGTATTTCATTCGATACGGCCTCTTTGAATATAGCTACAGCATTATCAATATATTTTTGATAATGAACTCGATCTCTGACCTTATTCATCCGTCTTAAAGTTTCATAACTCGCGGATTCAAGTCCAAGAGCTATAATTCCAAGAATTTCTGAGTATTTAGAGATTATTGAGGGATCTAAAACATCACACCGGGTTTCAAAATTAATTTTCAATCCCAATGATCTAATTAATGGCAATATCTTAAAGGATTGAAAAAGGGCATCACTGACCAGTAAGGTATGGGTATTGCTTTCTTGAGATAAATTCGATAAATCTCGCAATATTATTTCCGGAGGGACTTCTTTTCTTTGGGGTCGAATAAATTCTTCCATACAAAAATTGCATTGATAGGGACACCCTCGGCTGAAAGCGTAGGGTAAAATATCATAGGCTTTAGGGTATCTTAATAGTTCTAACTTGATATAGGCTTTTTGTTTAAGATTAAATCGTTCCCTTTTGTTGGTTAGATAAATCTTCCCTTTTTTTCCCCAAGCTGAATTTGGGACATCCTCATTCAACGGATTTTTACCCTTTTCTAATAGCTGGACAATCTTAAGAGTGGGTATCTCCCCCTCCCCGATAACAATCAGATCAACTGCCGATGTTCTAGCAAAGATTTCTTCATAATAGATAGTTGGGAAATATCCCCCCAAGAAGATAAATATTTCAGGATCACTGGCTTTGATAAGCTCGCACAAATTGATAACTTCTTCAGCCTGAGCTATCGCCGTACAGGAAATACCTATTCCTTTGGGTTTAAGATTGGAAATATCTTGTAAGAGTTTTCGATAGATTTCTTCTTTTCCTTCTTGGTTGAGTGGCAACCCCAGGTCTACAGGTATAGAAATAATCTCAATATCTATTTCAGGTAGGTTGGCTTTAACAAAACTCCCCACTTCCATGAGGGGTAAGGGATAGGCAGGAACGTACATATCAATATTTTTGGAAATAGGTTCAATTAATAGGATCAACAATACCTCTTTCCTTAATAATTTTTTATGAAATCCCTTCAAAAACCGGCTTCATCCAAGCAGGAGACCTTAATTCGCTCACAGGAACAGCCCGACCTTCCACTTTCTCGATCTCAGAAACTTTTTTCCATTGATACCATTCTTCCGGGTGATGGTAAATATATTGTTCGAGATATCTTAGCACCAATTCTCCGCCTGAACTATTTCCTGTCTGCCCTAACGCGTTAACGATTTCATCCCATGAATGGGCAATAAACTTATATCCTTGGTTATTTATCCTCCTCATAACAGCAAAAACAAGAGAGGCTTTTCCTCTTTTTATTAAGGTGTTAATAGTTTTATCCAAATGAATGCGTTTTCCCAAAAAAGATACTTCCTGATTTAACGACGGCCTCCATGCCTCTATCTCGTCACACTGGGTGATTACGATCCTGTTTTCTCTCAGATTTTCCAAAATAGCTTTCACGATATTAGAACAATGATTAGCATCAATAATTTTGAATGACATCTTGCCGGCCAATTCACTGGAGATTTTTCTAAGATGTTCAGAAGAAAATTTGGCTATAATTGTAACAGGATAGTCCTGGGCGGCTAAATATGTGGGAATGAATTCGATTCCTCCAAAATGGCCGGTTACCAGGAGCACCCCTTTACCCTTAGCAATCCCTTGCTCAATAGCTGCAATACCATCAGGCTTGATATAACGATTAAAAAAGTTTTTCAACTTCTCGACTGAGGTATAAACATTGAAAATTTTTTCATAATAATGCCATAATATACCCTGAAAAACCCCTCGGATAATAGTCTTTTTTTCAAATCGCCCTTTTTGCTTATCAAAAACCATTTTAACGGCCTCTTTAATCTTTTTTTTCTCTTTTCGTTTAACGAGGAAGAATAAATTTCCCAGAACCATGATATAAAAAAAGGCAAAATTCCAGCCCAGTTTTTGACATAATAGAATGTTAATTTTCCATTGGAGAAAGCTGCTCAGGCTTAGTTGCATAAAAATATCCTCCTTGTACAAAATACAATTTAGGGTATTGCAAAAAACATACAAAGCTTTTCCGCCTAAGATAAAATAAAATAAATTGAAATTATAGGCAGTTATATTTCCAGAATCCTTAGTTATTTAGAAAGTTGCACAGAATTTTGTGCATCTCGGTAAAATTTTTGGGCAGTCTTTTTCTCTTGACTTGTTAAATAATTTCCAAGTATCTGAAAGAGGAGGAGATAAAACCGGTAACTGTTTGGTTTATTGAAATTTAAAACTTTCTCTGAGGGAGGTTACCAGATAAAGAAAATTTTTTAAACTGGGAAACCTATCGGACCAAACCTTTTTCTTTCTTAAGGAGGATCGGATGGAAAACAAACCAACTGTTTTAGTGGTTGATGATGAATTCGGAGTCCTTCAATCCTTTAAAATGGTTTTAAAAGATGAATTTAACGTTCTGCTCGCCGCAACAGGGGCCGATGCCATAGATCTCTTTAATAAAAACGCCGTTGATCTTGTTCTGCTCGACATCCTCTTGCCTGATATTAACGGCCTTGATTTATTAGAAAAATTAAAAGATTTAGATTCGAGCATAGAGATTATTATGATCACGGCGGTTAAGGATATTCAGACAGCGGTAAAGTCCATTCGAATGGGGGCTTATGATTATATCGTTAAACCCTTTGATGTGATTGAAGTCCTCAAAGTCATTAAACGGGCACTTGAAAAACGCGACCTCATCAGAAAGGTCATTTATCTAAAAAACGAGCTGGTTCGATTTAATTATTTCGAGGAGATGGTCGGTCAGGATGAAAAAATGATCAGGGTTTTTGAACTGATATCGATGTTTTCGCAAACGGACGGCACGGTACTCATTCAAGGAGAAAGCGGAACGGGAAAGGAATTGGTAGCCAGGGCCATCCATAACCGGAGTAATCGGAAAGACCAACCCTTTGTGGTCATTAACTGTGCGGCAATACCACCGACTTTAATGGAAAGTGAAATTTTTGGATACCAAAAAGGGGCTTTTACGGGGGCTTCAACTACGGTGATCGGAAAGCTGGAAATCGCCAATAAGGGCACGGTCTTTCTGGATGATATTGATTCTCTTACCATCGCTATGCAAAGCAAACTACTTAGAATTATTCAAGAAAAAGAATTTGAAAAGATTGGAAGCCGGAAGATTGTTAAACTGGACGTTCGGTTTGTTGCGGCTTCAAATAAAGACCTTCTTCAAATGACTGCCAAGGGGGAATTCAGGGAGGATCTTTTTTATCGGTTAAATGTTTTACCCATAGACCTGCCCCCTTTAAGAAAGAAGAAAAAAGATATCATAATATTGGTTAAGCACTTTTTGGAATTATACTCGAGGAATACGGGAAATCCGGTTAAAGAAATTTCCCGGGAAGCTATGGAAGTGCTGATAAAATACGATTGGCCGGGCAATGTCAGAGAACTTAAAAATCTGGTTGAACGATTAACGACCATTGTCAAAGGTTCGGTGATTAACCTTGCCGATGTTTCACTATTAACTAATCGTAAAAAGGGCGATATTCAAGGGACGAGATTAAAGGAGGCCGTTAATCTATTTGAAAAAAAATATATCACCGAAGTCCTTGAAAAAGTAAGTTTTAATAAGGGTGAAGCGGCTAAGATGTTAGGAATTCATCGCAATACCCTGATTAATAAATTAAATGAATTAGGAATCAAGTTTTAGGTTAATAAAAAATCCAAACCTGATAGTCGAGAATTATTAGAAAGTTTCACCGGACGGCTTTCCTGCAACGGTATTTTCTTTTTTTCCCCGTTTACCCCTCTTTTTTTTGAAGTTTTCAAGCAATGCACAAAAAAATGTGCATTCATAATAAAAAATAATAAAAAAATTTAATCATATTTTAAATATTTACGTAAAATCAATAAGTTAATGATGGCATGTTTACTGCATTTTATTGTTTTCATACAACACGCTGTTATCTTAGTTGAAATAGGAAAAAGACCCATCAGGTTGGGGTTCAAGTCTAAGGATATAGATATTATTAAATTTCGTCGGCAACTCCAGCCGATAAAGCAATACCCCTCCCAGGGGGGACGACGAATGCTAAATCTTTACATGTTCGGGTCCGGCAACTAAGTATTTAGAACTCTGATATGGAGTGGAGATGGATAATAACATTTTGAAAAAAGGTCATATTTTATTAAAAAAAACTTCTGATTTATTAAAGGAACAAGGGAAATCCTCGGTAGATCCCTTCGTGTACAAGATCATGGAAAAACTATCCTCCACCCAAAAGGAACTGAAAGCTGCCAAGGAGGAACTTCATCTCAAAAAAAAGGACTTGGCTGTAACGGAAATCGACCTGAAAAATGACGAAAGTTCATTTAAATTAATTTTTGAGCAAGCCCCGATTGGCGCGGCCGTTGTGTGCCTGGATTTACAGTTTAAACGGGTGAATAAAAAATTTTGTCATATGCTCGGTTACACGGAAAAGGAATTAACCTCGATGAAATTTCCGGACATCACCCATCCGGATGAATTGGAAAAGGACCTCGATTGGGTCAGGAGGCTGAAATCAGGGGAAATAGAATATATCGATATACAAAAACGTTTTATTCGAAAAGATGGCGGTTTTATCTGGACACACCTGACAGTCCACCTGATAAAAAACAGCGAAGGCCTCCAGATCCACTTTCTTCCCATGATATTGGATATCACCCACCAAAAAATTTCCGACCAAAAATTAATTGAAAGTGAAGAACGGCTTCGCCTTGCCTTTGAAAATGCCAATGACGGCGTATGTCTGGTGGACTCACGGGGCAAACATATTGAAGTCAATAACCGTATGTGCGAGCTGTTCGGCTACACTAAGGAAGAACTTAAAAAGATGACGGTAAACGATATTACCCATCCGGAAGACCGGTATATCAGTCAGGAGTTTATTAAGCGAAGCTTATTAGGAGAAAACGGAAGGGCCGTGTTCGAAAAACGTCTTATTCATAAAAAAGGGGATCTCATCTGGGGACGGGTATCCAGTTCCCTGGTAAGGGATAGCCAAGGGACCCCCCTGTATTTCATTTCCCACATTCAGGATATTACCCTAAAAAAAATGTCAGAAGAACAGGTTGAAACAAACCTGGATAAACTCAGGAAGGCTATGGGTGGAATTATTCAAGCCATGTCCTTGACCGTCGAAGCCAAAGACCCGTACACTTCCGGTCATCAGCGCCGTGTAGCCAACCTGGCCCGTACTATTGCCCAGGAGATGGGGCTCTCAATAGATCAGGTGGACAGTATTCGCATGTCCGGAGCAATTCACGATATAGGAAAAATTTCTGTGCCGTCCGAAATCCTCAGTAAACCCAGCAAATTATCCGATTTGGAATTCAGCCTGATTAAAAACCATCCGAGTGTGGGGTATAATATCTTAAAAGATATAGATTTCGCTTGGCCGATTGCCGAGATTACCTTGCAACATCATGAAAGAATTAACGGCTCCGGATATCCAAAAGGCATTTCCGGAAAAGAGATACTCCTGGAGGCCAAAATCCTGGCTGTGGCCGATGTAGTGGAGGCCATTGCCTCTCACCGTCCTTACCGCCCGGCACACACGATTGACGTGGCCCTCAATGAAATTACTCAAAATAAAGGCATCCTTTATGATCCCGAAGTGGTGACGGCCTGCCTGAGGGTTTTCAGGGAAAAAAGATATCAGCTTAATTGAAAGAATTCCTATTGAACATGGATAGCGAGCGAACTACCAAAAATAAACCTTTACCTTGCATGGAAGATTCCCCGCACCTTAGTGCGGGGAGCTTCAATTTTTTTACCTTCGATGAAAAGTGCTTCTATCTTCCCCTGCTCAATAAAATCTTTTTTCACCAGCAGGTAGTTCCCTTTTAAAATTTCTTCACGATCCAGACAGGCGGCGGACAAGATTTGCTCTAATGTTAATCCTGACTTCTTGAAAAGCTGCAATTCCTTAAAAAAAGATTCCCCCGATCTTACCCCCTTGGATCCGCTGTCGGTCCCGACCTGCAATTTCACCCCAATAGAGGCGGCATAATGAATGGTCTCCAGGTGATGATCCATAATATTTTCAAGATGTTTTTTCCCCTTTTCGGCCAGAGAAGATTCAATACTCAACAGGGCAAAGGCCGTGGGCGTCCAGGCCACATTTTTTTCAACCATCGAATGGAGGGTCTCCTCGCTGATAAAAAAACCATGCTCAACGGATGACACGCCGAAATCAACGGCCTGCCTGATCGCCCGGTACGTATTGGCATGACAGCATATCGGCAGGCCGTGAACACCTGCTTCTTCCTGAATAACCTTCCATTCATCCAAAGAAAAGCCGCCTTCCGTAACTGGTTTTTCTTCCCGAAGAGAAACGATTCCTGAATTGATCACCTTGAGAAAATCCACATTGGCCTTTACCAAGGTGTGAATGGTTGATTTTATTTCTTTCTTCCCGGAAACCCCTTTCCCAAGGAATCCACCATAGGTCCCTTTTTTATAAAGAGCAAAACCGGCCGAGTGGATCTTTAAAGGATCTGAGCTTTTTCTATCTACTACCTCCCTGAATTTCAACCCACAACCGCTTTTGTGCCCCATATCCGCCACTGCAGCAATTCCCCCGGAAAGAAATTGATCTGAAATGGCTTGGCAGTCAACAAGAGTCGATCGCTGCCCTTCGATCATAAAGTGTACATGGGCGTCCTGAAAAGGGGGGATTTTCAAAAACCCTTTAACCCTCTTGAACATTAAACGATCCGTTTCCTTTTGTAATGAGTATAAAAATCCCGAATAAACCGCTTAATGTCTTTACGCCCTCTTAAAGAAATACCCAAGGTCTTTACGGATCGGAAAACTTCTTGATAAGGTTTCCCTTCCAAAAATAAACCGGACAACAGGACCAGGCTGATCCCCAGAGTCTCGTCATCCGTATTGATGATCATGGGTTCTTGGCCATGCCGGACAAGGTATTTGAAAAAACGGACCACCCAATCATCTTCAAGGTGACAACTCTCCAGATCACAGGACTCCACCGGGATATGTAGATAACTCAACCCTGCCGAACGAACCCGGCGTGCCAATCCTTTATCTTTGAGGGCCGCGGGCATAATATCCAAAACTTTTTGATAACCCTGCTGTCGGAGATTGGCTAAACCTTCCGGCTTGGGTTTTCCAATGAGGATCATATCATTTTCGACTTTAACTTGTTTGAATAGATACATAGTCAAACCTCCCGCTATTGTATTGACAATAATGTTTTTCTTTATTATTATAAAATTAAAAAGAATACAATGCTTTAAACATTCGGTCTTTGTCGTTTGCGGCACCTTGCCGAATCCGCCGCCGAGAAAAATGCCTTAGGCAGACGGCAAACAAGTACGGAGGAGGACATAGCTATGATAAAACGACCCATCTTGACTTTGGTGTTGATCCTATTGGTTCTTTTCATTATCGGTTCCAGCCTCTTGGGATTCTACACCGAATGGCTCTGGTTTAAATCCCTGGGATACACTTCGGTCTTCCTGCGTCTTATCAATTATAAATTGCTTTTGGGGGGCCTCTTCGGAATATTTTCCGCCCTCCTGTTTTATTTACACGGCCGCCTGGTGTTCCGTCTGGCTCATACCCCCTACCCTTTTAATACGGAAACCGTCCCCATTAATATCCCGGCTTGGCTGGAAGGGCGTCTCCAATCTTTCTTATTACCGGCGGCTATCCTGGTTGGAATTTTCATGGGTCTGGGCGCTGCCGGCCAATGGGAATCTTTCCAGCTTTTCCTCAATACCTTGCCTATTGGACAATCCGACCCTGTTTTCAAACTGGATATTTCCTTTTATCTGTTCCGTCTGCCCTTTTTACACTATATGAGCAGTTGGTTTGGAGGTCTGTGGTTTGTATCGCTCTTATCGGCCTTATTTATTATAGTTTTCAGGTTCCAATTCCAGGTCAGCCCCAAAGGGGTGATCCTTAAGCCCTGGGTAAAAAGTTACCTTTTTGCTGTCGTTGGGGTCCTTTTTCTCTTTTTGACCTACTATTTCTATCTTTCCCGATTCGACCTTCTCTTTACCGGCCGAGGGGTGGTGTTTGGTCCCGGCTTTGTGGATCAAAATTATCTCCTACCGGTTCTGGGCATCATGATCTTTATTTCCCTTTTGACTGGGCTGCTTTTTTTGTTTCAAGCTTTCAAGCCGGAAGGGCGCTGGATTTATGGGGTTCTGGCTTTTTTTGTTGGGGCCTATATCATCGGAATCTATCTCCTGCCTGGATTTGTTCAGCGTTTTATTGTCACCCCCAATGAAATTCAAAGGGAATCTCCTTACCTTTCCCGGTACATACAAGGAACTCTTCAGGGATACGGTCTCGGTCAGGTGGAAGAACGTCAGTTGTCCGCAGAAACGACTTTGACACCGGCCTTGTTGGATGCCAACAGCCTGACGGTCAAAAACATTCGCCTCTGGGATCACCGTCCGTTATTGGAAACCTTTAGCCAGATTCAGGAGATCAGAACCTATTATAAATTTCTATCCGTGGACAATGATCGCTATTATATCAATAAGGAATATCGTCAGGTTTTGCTTTCCCCGCGGGAACTCTCCTATGCCGATCTACCCAGTAAAAACTGGATCAATGAACACCTTATTTATACCCACGGTTATGGTTTGACCCTCGGGGTGGTTAATCAGGTCACCCAGGAAGGGCTTCCGGCCCTGCTAATCCAGGATATACCGCCGGTTTCCAAAACCGACCTGAAGGTGGCTCAGCCGGAAATCTATTTCAGCGAGATTGAAAATGATTATATCATCGTCAATAGCCGGCAAAAAGAGTTCAACTATCCTTCCGGGGATCAAAATGTCTTTGCCAGTTATCAGGGGAAAGGGGGCATTCCCATCGGTGGTTTCTTAAAAAAAGCCCTCTGGTCTCTGCGGTTCGGCGCCTTTAAGATTTTACTTTCTTCGGATATATCCCCCCAAAGCCGCATCCTGTTTGACCGCTCCATTCGAACCCGGGTTCAAAAATTAGTCCCTTTCCTTCAGGTGGACCAGGATCCTTATATGGTAGTTTCGGGGGAAAGACTCTTCTGGATACTGGATGCCTATGCGTTGTCCTCCAATTACCCCTATTCCCGGCCGGTCAAAAAAATAGGAAATTATATCCGAAACTCGGTAGTTGCTGTGGTCGATGCCTATGAAGGATCAGTCCAATTGTTCATCAAAGACGAGAAAGATCCATTGACCAAAGCCTACGCCCGAATATTTCCGGATATCTTCAAACCTTTGGAGGCGATGGATCCGGACCTGAAAAGTCATTTACGGTATCCTCATTTCTTGTTTGACATCCAATCGCGGATCTACGCCACCTATCATATGACCAACCCCCAAACTTTTTACAATCGGGAGGACGTCTGGGAAATTCCGGCCAATCTGCAATCCATTAAGAAAGACATGGAGTCTTATTACACCATCATGCGTCTTCCCGGTGAAAAAAAGGAAGAATTTATTTTAATGATCCCTTTTACCCCCCAGAAAAAAGACAACTTGGCCGCCTGGATGTCCGTCAAATGCGATTTTCCGGATTTCGGGAAATTTGTGGTCTATCGTTTTCCCAAGCAGCGACTGGTCTATGGTCCGAAACAGATCGAATCACGCATTAATCAAGATCCGGAAATTTCCCGACAGCTCTCCTTGTGGGACCAGCGTGGTTCCAATGTCACCCTGGGGACCCTCCTGGTCATCCCCATCGAGGAATCCCTGATTTACGTACAGCCTCTATATATCAAGGCTGAAACCGGTCAGATCCCGGAGCTCAAACGGGTCGTTGTGGCTTATGAAAACCAGATTGCCATGGAAGAAACTCTGGAAAAATCACTGGGGCAAATTTTTGGACGGGAGACAAGAAGGCCTCGCGAAGAAACAAGCGCTCCACCCTTACCGACGGATAAAACCCAACCGGTCCAATCCTTGGGCAATCAGGCCTGGCAATATTATCAAAAGGCCCGCAATGCCCTGAAGGAGGAAAACTGGACGGCCTATGGACAGGCCCTGAAGGATCTGGAACAGGTATTGATACAAATGAAGGGGGGGAAAAGGTAGACTATCGAGGTTTGATATTTTCTCGAACCCAATCGGCAATGCTGTCGAGAGAGGCCCCGGGAGTAAAGATTTCTTTGACCCCCATTTGTTTTAAGGAATGAATATCTTCCTCGGGGAAGATCCCGCCTCCAATCAAGGCAATATCTTCAGCCCCCTGGTCCTTGAGCAGTTCCAGGACCTGAGAGAATAAATAATTATGGGCACCGGCCAGACTGGACAAGCCAATCAGGTCCACATCCTCCTGGATGGCAGCTTGAACGATCTGTTCCGGTGTCTGATGTAGTCCGGTATAGACCACTTCAAACCCTGCATCCCTGAAGGCCCGGGCAATAATACGCGCCCCGCGATCGTGTCCGTCCAATCCGGGTTTTCCAACCAAAATACGGATCTTTCGTTCCTGGTTCATAAATCATCCATCCTTTTAATTCCGCAATCCGAAATCAAAAATCAGTAGATTCCTGGATCGCGATAGATACCGAACACTTTCCGGTAAACATCGCAACATTCCTGCAAGGTGGCCTGTTCTTTTACGGCCTCGATCAGAAAAGGCATGACATTTTCCTGCCCGGCGCAGGCATCACCCAGACGATCCAGGCATTCCCGAACTTTTTTATTGTTCCGATTATTCTTGATCTCCTGGGTACGGGCAATCTGCCGGGATTCCAACTCCGGATCAATTTTCAAAATTTCAACCGGAGGGGCCTCTTCCGTCTCATATTTATTGACTCCGACCATAATTTTTTCCCGCCGGTCGATCTGCTGTTGAAATTTATAGGCGGCATCGGCAATCTCCATCTGTGGATAATGCCGTTCCAGGGCCTCGATCATGCCTCCCATCTCATCGATTCTCCGGATGTATTCCATCGCTTGGGTTTCCATTTCATTGGTCAAGGCTTCGACAAAATAGGAGCCTCCCAAGGGGTCAATGGAATGGGTCACCCCTGATTCTTCAGCAATGATCTGCTGGGTTCGTAAGGCGATCGTTGCCGCTTCTTCGGTGGGTATGGCCAGCACCTCATCCAAAGAATTGGTATGCAAGGATTGGGTCCCGCCTAATACGGCCGACAGGGCCTGAAGGGTCGTCCGGATCACATTATTATACGGCTGCTGGGCGGTCAGGGAACATCCGGCCGTCTGGGTATGAAACCGCAGCCACCAGGACCGGGGATTATCGGCCTTAAACCGTTCTTTCATAAACCGCGCCCACATCCTACGTGCGGCCCGGTATTTGGCGATCTCTTCAAAAAAATCACTGTGGGCGTTAAAGAAAAAAGAAAGGCGGGGGGCGAAATCATCCACATTCAAACCCCGACCAATCGCCGCCTGAGTATAGGCCAAACCGTCGGCCAGGGTAAAGGCCAGTTCCTGAACGGCAGTGGAGCCGGCCTCCCGGATGTGATAACCGCTGATACTGATGGTGTTCCAACGGGGGACCTCTTTGGTTCCGAATTCGACGGTGTCAATCACCAGCCTTACTGAAGGCCGGGGAGGACACATAAAAGTCTTCTGGGCAGCGAATTCTTTCAACATATCATTCTGAATAGTCCCACCCAGCTTTTTTCTGGGAATCCCCCTTTTTTCGGCCATGGCAATATACATGGCCCAGATCACCGAGGCCGGAGGATTGATGGTCATGGAGGTGGTAATCCGGTCGATAGGCAGACCCTTAAAGAGGATCTCCATATCTTCCAGGGTATCGATGGCTACCCCGCATTTTCCGCATTCCCCTCTGGCCATGGGGGAATCGGTATCGTATCCCATGAGGGTGGGCATATCAAAGGCCGTGGAAAGTCCGGTTTGACCCTGCTGCACCAGAAAGTGAAATCGTTTATTGGTATCCTCGGCCGAGCCCAATCCGGCAAACATACGCATGGTCCAGAGACGGCCCCGGTACATGGAAGGCTGTACCCCGCGGGTGAAAGGATAGGAACAAGGAAAGGAAATATCCTTCTCGAAATCCATTTCCGATAGGTCTTCAGGGGTATAAAGGTCTTTTATCTCCAAATCCGAAACCGTGGAAAAACGTTTTTTCCGTTCCGGCATAAGGGAAAGCTGTGAAGATAATTCCCGTTGCCAGGCCCCTTTACCTTTTTTGACCTTATCTAGCTGGTCTTCTTTAAACATTTTTACCTCTCAATACCCACCCGGTCCGGAACCCCTTGGGCAAAATAATGTTTTTGGTTTTTCATTTCCGTGACCAAATCGGCCTTCTCCAAAACCATAGGGTCTGCATAGCGGCCGGTTAAAACCAGTTCCATCGAATCGGGTTTCAGGTTGATCAGTTCCAAAACCGCCTCAACCGGCAGGAGTCCAAAGGACACCGCCACATTGATTTCATCCAGAATTAAAATATCAATTGGATGGTCTAACATGATTTCCTTGGCATAATCCAAGGCCTTGAGGGCCAAAGCTCGATCCTCGGGATCGGGGCGGTCTTTCTCGATAAATCCTGAACGGCCCATGGGTTTAATCATCAGCAAAGGGGCCAGCTTTTCGGCGGCCACCAATTCCCCGGTTTGTTCTGGACCTTTCATGAATTGAATCATAACTACTTTATGGCCATGTCCTACAGCTCTGAAAGCCAATCCCAGGGCTGCCGTAGTCTTTCCTTTGCCGTCTCCGGTATAAACCTGGATCATGCCTTTTTGTTGATCTTCAGCCAAGTTAATTGCCCCCTAACAAGTTCCTGGCAATCACCAGACGTTGAATCTCCGAGGTCCCTTCATAAAGGGTCGTCACCCGCGCATCCCGGGCCATCCGCTCCACCGGGAAATCGGCGGTATACCCATATCCCCCCAAAATCTGAACTGCGTTATAGCAGGCCCGGTTGGCCGCCTCGGAAGCCAAAAGTTTGCCCATGGAAGCCTCCCGGGTAAAGGGTCTGCCTGATTCTTTTAGAAAGGCGGCCCTGAGAACAAGCAATTGGGCAGCCGAAAGTTCGGTATAGGAATCGGCTATCATCCACTGAATGGCCTGGAAGTTGGAAATGGGCTGGCCGAATTGTTCCCGACTTTTTGCATAGTCCACCGCAAAGTCCATGGCTGCACGGCCGATGCCGATAGACATGGAACCGATCCCGATCCTTCCTCCGGCCAGTTCCATCAAGGAAATTCGAAAACCATCATCTATCGAACCGAGGAGATTCTCTTTGGGGATCCGACAACGGTCGAAGATGAGTTGATTGGTGCTGGACCCCTTCTGACCCATCTTTTTTTCATCGGTTCCAACGATATAACCGGGGGTGTCTTTTTCGACCACGAAGGCGCTGATCCCCCGGCCTTTCGGCGCGTTCTTATTCGTCACCGCCCAGACTACAACCACCCCGGCATACTCAGCGCTGGAGATAAAAATCTTCTGTCCGTCCAGGATCCATTCATTCCCATCCAAGACAGCAGTGGTTTTTATCCCCGCCGGGTCCGATCCGGCACCGGGTTCGGTCAGACCGAAGGCTCCAGCCGGGTACTCGCCGGAACACAAAGGGGGAATATACTTTTTTTTGACCTCCCCGGTCCCGAATTCCAGTAATACTTCAGCCACCATATTGGTCACCGACATGGTTACCGCGGTGGCGGCACACCCGGCCCCGATCTCGGTCAGTGCCAGACTGTAGGCCACTACTCCGATTTGTGATCCCCCATAAGTCTCGGGAATATTCACACCCATTAGACCCAGATCAGCCATTTTTCTTAAACTGCCTTTTAAAATGGTCCTATCTTTAGTCTCATCCAAACGGGCGGCCTGAGGGGCTAGTTCGGTTCGTGAAAAATCCCGGCACATCTCCTGGATCATCTTTTGTTCTTCGGTCAGGGCGAAGTTCATTCTAAAAACCTTTTTTGGGGGGTGTAAGGTTCAAGGTTTACGGTGTAAGGTGAACAACAAAAAGCCGGAAATAGGCTTTCTCTTGAACTTTTTTAGTCAATGAAGCAATATATCGATCACCCATTTCCCCATTTCTTCTCTGAATCTATCCTTGAATCTTATCCCTTCTAACGTGAACCCGAATTTATTTTCCTTTAAGGATATTATTGGCAATGACGACTCTCATGATTTCGTTAGTGCCTTCGTAGATCTGGGTGATTTTTGCATCTCTCATATGACGTTCCATGGGGTATTCCTTGCAATACCCGTATCCGCCCAGGATCTGAACCCCTTCAATGGCCGCCTGCATAGCCGTGTCCGAGGCATACATCTTGGCCATGGCCGCTGCCTTTTCATAATGCTGGTGATGGTCTTCCATCCAGGCGGCGCGCAGAGTCAATAGTTCCGCTGCATCCAACCGGGTGGCCATATCAGCCAATTTCCATTGAATGGCCTGGAAGCTGGCGATCGGTTGACCGAATTGCTCCCGGGTCTTGGCATATTCAAGACCTTCCTCCAGGACGGCCCGGCCGATTCCAATGGCCTGGGAGGCAATACCAATTCTTCCCCCATCCAAGGTGGTCAGCATCTGTTTGAACCCTTCTCCGGGTTTTCCCAGCAGGGCATCCCCAGGTAATCGAGCATTGTCAAAAATCATTTCCGCTGTTCCCGAGGCATTGATACCCATCTTTTCCTCCACCCTGCCCAAAGAATAGCCCGGGGTGTTTTCCAGATCCACGATAAAGGAACTAATCCCTTTTGAGCCTTTTCCCTTGTCGGTGACTGCGGCCAAAACACAAAACCCGGCCACGTTTCCGCTAGTGATGAATTTTTTTTCGCCGTTGATAATCCATTCATTGCCATCCAGAACCGCCGTGGTCCGCATGCGGGCCGGGTCCGATCCAGCCCCGGCTTCGGTCAACCCGAAACAACCCAGTTTTTCTCCCGCGGCCACAGGAGTAAGGTACTTCTTCTTTTGTTCATGTGTTCCAAAAGCCATGACCGGGAAGCAATAAAGAGAGTTGTTCACCGACATAATCGCCCCGGTGGAAGCACAGGCCTTGGAAATCTCGATCAAGGCCACTACATAGCTGACACAATCCATACCGCCGCCTCCATATTCCTCGGGAACGGCAATGCCCAGGAATTTGAGTTCGGCCAGCTTTTTACAGATCTCGGCCGGATGTTCATGCGTGGCATCCAAGCGGGCAGCGACGGGTTTGATCTCGGTCTCGGCAAATTTCCGGGCCATCTCCCGCACCATCTGCTGTTCTTCGGTTAAATTAAAATCCATATCTTTATCTCCTTAATGCGCGTTGCGGGTTACGAGATACGGGATGCGGGTTATAGGTTCTGGGTGGTTTAATTGGTGCAGCGTGAATTGATTTTCGCGGTTTCTCATGCTACAAAATCCAAACTCAAAACGCTTACCTGTGCCTCAAAAGCAAATGATTTTTTACGAGAACCCCTAACCCGTAACTCGTACCTCTTTTTATTTTCTTTCCAATATCATCGCCGCGCCCATACCCCCACCGACACAAAGTGTGGCCAAACCGAGGGTAACATTTCTTTTCATCATTCCATAAAGCAAGGTAATCAATATCCTGGCCCCGCTGGCCCCGATCGGATGCCCCAGGGCAATGGCCCCGCCGCTGATATTGACCTTGTCCAACGCCCAGCCCATCTCCCGATTGACCGCCACTGCCTGGGCGGCAAAGGCCTCATTGGCTTCAATCAGGTCCAGATCCTTCACCAAAAGTCCGGCTTTCTTCAAAGCCTTTCTGGAGGCCGGGATCGGTCCGGTGCCCATAATTGAAGGGTCCACACCGGCCGTAGCATACGAACGAATGGTTGCCAAAGGCGGAAGCCCCATTGCTTTGGCCTTATCCAGAGACGTGACTACTAAAGCCCCTCCCCCGTCATTTATACCCGAGGCATTGCCGGCAGTCACAGTTCCATTATTTTTAAAAGCCGGTTTAAGCCTGGACAGATCTGCCAAAGTCGTGGCTCGTGGATGTTCGTCGGTATCAAAGGAGATGGAATCCCCTTTTTTTTGAGGAATCGGGACGGGAACAATTTCGTCCCTAAACCTGCCTTCGGCCTGGGCTTTCAAGGCATTTTCCTGGCTTCGCAAGGCCAACCGGTCTTGATCTTCCCGTGAGATTCCAAATTGTTCGGCTACCTTTTCAGCAGTAATGCCCATATGGACCTGTCCGAAAACATCCTGGAGCCCATCATAGATCATCAGGTCCACCAATTCACTGTTGCCCATTCGGGATCCCCACCGTGCTTGCCTTAAAGCATAAGGGGCCTGACTCATGCTTTCTATTCCCCCGGCGACCACCATATCGGTATCACCGGATAGAATCGCCTGAGCCGCCATCATAACTGATTTCAAACCGGAAGCACAGACCATGTTGATGGTCGTTGCCGGAACTTCCCTGGGAATTCCGGAATGAATCACCACCTGCCGGGCCGGATTCTGTCCCTGTCCGGCTTGGAGAACATTGCCTAAAATAACCTCTTCAACCATTTCCGGAGGAAGCGACGCTCGTTTTAAGGCCTCCTTAACGGCAATAACTCCTAATTGCACTGCGGAAATATCTTTCAGACCCCCTCCGAACCGTCCTACCGGAGTACGGGCCGCACCAACGATGACTACCTCTTTCATGTAGTAAAAACCTCCTTTAAAAAAGAATTCAGAAGCCAGAAGTCAGGAGCAGGTCAAAGTCTCTTATTTTCAAAATCCCGAGTGAACCATTTTCACCGGCAACAGATCCTGGTCCAATACGGGTTTTTAAAATAATCTCTTCTTCTGATTTCTGACTCCTGAATTCTGTATTCTGTTTTACACTTTTTCCACTATCAGACTGACTGCTTCTCCCCCCCCCAGGCACAACGAAGCCATCCCTCTTTTGGCCCCCCGGTTTTTCATGGCATAGAGAAGAGTGACCATGACCCTGGCCCCGCTGGCCCCGATCGGATGCCCCAGGGCCACTGCACCCCCATGGATATTGACTTTCTCGGGATCGAGCCGTAGTTCATTGATGACTGCCACAGTCGAAGCAGAAAAGGCCTCATTGACCTCTTGGAGGTCAATGTCGTGAATGGACAAACCGGCTTTTTTAAGGACCTTGGGAATGGAAAGTAGAGGGGCCACCAAAACATACTTGGGGTCCAAGCCCGAAGAACCCTGAGCCACTACCCGGGCTATAGGGGAAAGGCGATATTCCCTGACCTTGCTCCCGGACATTAATACCACGGCGGCGGAACCGTCACTGAGCTTGGAGGCATTCCCGGCTGTAACCGTGCCGTCTTTTTTAAAGGCCGGTTTTAATTCAGAGAGGGCCTCCAGGCTGGTTTCCCTTATTATTTCGTCCTGGTCAAAAACTAGGGACTCTTTTCCCTTTCGCGAAATGGAAATCGGGAATATCTCTTCTTTAAATTTTCCTTCATCCCTGGCCCTCAAGGCCTTTTGATAGGAGTTATAGGCAAACAAATCCTGCGCTTCTCTGTTTACCCCATATTTCTCTGCGCAGAATTCCGCACTGACACCCATCAAAAAATCATTATTAATATCCCGCAAGCCGTCGTGATCCATGGAATCGATAAGGACTCCGTTTCCCATGCGATATCCGGTACGAACCTGTTCCAAATAGAAAGGGGCTTGAGTCATATTTTCCATCCCGCCGGCTACCACCACATCAGCATCTTTCAGAGCTATCGCCTGGGCCGCTAACATGACGGCCTTCAATCCAGATCCGCAGACCTTATTCACGGTAAGGGCTCCCGTTTCATAAGGGAAACCGGCTTTGAGCATGGCCTGACGAGCTGGATTCTGACCCAGACCGGTGGGCAGAACATTCCCCATAATGACTTCATCGACCTGCTCTTTGACCAAGTTGGCCCTGTTAAGGGCCTCATTGATGACCATGGCCCCCAATTCGGTGGCCTTTAGGGCACTTAAATTCCCATTAAATGCCCCAACAGGAGTTCTTACACCGCTGACGATATAAACTTCTTCCAGCATAGTCAAATTCCTTTGATGGTATTAGGGGTGATCGGCAAGGACCTTCTATACGGTTCGGAGATAGGTGAGGGAAAAACAGCCATTGATGCTTTTATTTTTTCATTTAAACACGCTTCTCTTTAAGAGGAGAGGCGGCGGATGTTGCGTGAGGATCCTTGTGAAATTCTTTATCCAGGTAATCCAGGGTCTTTTCCTGATGGCGAATGATTTTTCCCGCCACCATAAAAACCACCATTTCGGACATATGAACCGCATGATCGGCAATCCGCTCCAGGTATTTGGCAACGAACATAATCTTCATGGCCCGGGGGATGAGAATGGATTTTTCTCCCATCAACTTGAGAAGTTCCTCGATCACCTTTTTATACGTTTCATTGACATAGGTGTCATCGCGGCAGACTCCTAAGGCCAAGTCAATGTCTTCATTGACAAAGGCTTCCAATGAGCGGTGGACCAAATCTTCGGTGGCTTCGGCCATGATAGGCAGGTGAAAGCAGACGCCGCTGCGGGGTTCTTCAATCATTTCAAGGGCCCTGCTGGCGATATTTGTCGCCAAATCACCCATTCGTTCCAGGGTGGTGATGATTTTCATGGCCGTAGAAATAAATCTTAAGTCCCTCCCGGCCGGCTGACGCAGGGCGATAACCCGCAGACACATTTCTTCCGTGTCCACTTCCAGTTCATTGATCTGATGGTCTGAATCAATAATAGTCTGGGCCAGATTGGGATCCCGATACATGACCGAAGTAATGGCCGAGACCACGTTATTCTCCACCATCTCCCCCATACGCAGGATCTTTTGTTTTAGCAGAATAAGTTCTTCATCATATTTGGTGTTGATGTGTGAACGTTGCATAAACCGTGTCTGGGATCCTTTCTGAAAAAAAATATCAACTTCGCCCCGTTTCTTAAACCGGAAGAGGGCTGTTTTTCGTTCTTCTGATATAAATCTTTACAGGATGCTTCGAGCTATCTCCCCCAAGATATCCGCACTTCGGATCATCCCGATAATTTTTCCGGTATCAACAACCGGCATCACTTCCAAATCATGGTTATCCATGATCTGGATCACTTCAAACAAATTCTGATTTGGACGGACGAAAACTTCGTTGTGGACGATGATATCGTTGACCGTTATCAGGGATTCATCCTTACAATAATCTCTAATTTGAGTAGCCCAATCCTCTTTCTTTCCTTCCCGCATAGCTTTGTTGTAAAGATAGATTGCATATTTCAAAATATCTTTGGTCGTCAACAGACCCAGATATTCCCCTGAAGACCTCTTGACAACCAACCCAAGGTTTCCCTTTTTTTCCCGGGTTTGGCCGGTCAGGATGGCGCAGGCCTCTTTTAATGGGGTTTCCGGGGTTATGGTTTCCACATTCGGATCCATTAAATCCCAAATTCTTTTGACCAGCGGCATATCAGGTACCTCTCAAAAGGGTCGAACGGGTTCCGGCAACAGAGGGAACCCCAGAACCTGGTTAAAGGCAAAATAAGTAAATCGACTAAAGTTAAAGTTCTTTCAAACTTTCGGGCTCTTATATTCTCTTATACCCATAAAAAGTCCTTGTCAAGTTAAGGGTTATCTATGGTATAATTTAAAAAAAATAAGTTGTCAAGCAAGGGTATGGAATGAATAAAATTATTTTTATAACCTTAACCGTCTCCCTGGTTTTTTTATTTTGGGGATTTCTGCCTCGACTTCAGGCCGAAGCACTCGAACCAGTGTCCGAAATCCAATTATCCAACGGATTACAGGTTCTTTTAATACCCAACCCCAAAGCCCCTGTGGTTACCGTCCAGGTCTGGTATAAAGTGGGGTCGGTTAATGAATCTTATGGTCAATCGGGACTGGCTCACCTTACCGAGCATCTGATGTTCCGCGGTACGAAAAAATACGGTCCCAAGCAATTCTCACGTATTATTCAAAAAAATGGCGGGCAGGATAATGCTTTTACCGGCCGGGATTATACGGCCTATTTTGAAAATCTGGCTTCAGACCGCCTGGCTATCGCCCTGGGTATGGAATCCGACCGTATGACCGGTTTAACAGTAGATGGAGAAAAATTTTTAACCGAAAGAATGGTTGTTCAGGAGGAACGCCGGTTAAGAATCAAAGATGATCCCTCGGCCTCCTTATTTGAAGAAGTTATTGATACGGCATTTAAGTCTCATCCCTACAAAAGACCCATCACCGGCTGGATGGAAGATCTGGAAAGCCTCACCCATTCGGATTTCCTTTCTTTCTACCGGACTTATTATCAGCCGACCAATGCTACCCTGGTTGTGGCCGGTGATTTCGATAAAGATATCCTTCACACCATGATTGAAAAAACTTTTGGCCGGGTTCCCAAAAATCCCGTTCCTCGGTCGAGAAGGATTAAAGAGCCGCCGCAGGAGGTTGATAAACGAGTGGTCCTTCGGCGGGAAGCCCAGTTGCCTTATGTGCTTTTCGCTTATCATGTCCCATCGTTCCCTCATCCCGATTCTTTCCCATTAGAGGTCATGTCACAAATACTGTCTGGAGGGAAAAGTTCCCGGATGCATCAAAAGATGGTCTATCGGGAACAGATGGCTTTGGAGGCTGGTGCGGACTATTCGTTTTCTTCCAAGGACCCTTTTCTCTTTTTCTTTTATGCCCAGGCCTTGCCCGGCCACACCCCGGAACTGATAGAAGAAAGGCTCTTTCAAGAAATAGAGGCCTGGGAAAGACTTCCCCCGACCCAAGAAGAAATTCAAAGGGCAAAAAATCAGATTGAAGCAGCCTTTATCTTTGCCCAGGATTCTATCTTTTATCAAGCCAACCTCCTGGGTCGGTATCAAACTCTCGGAAACTGGAAAGACCTGAATAAATTTCTGCCGGGGATTCGGGCTGTTCAACCATCGGATCTCATGCGGGTCTACCACACCTATTTCAAGGGCAGGAATAAAACAATAGGGGTATTAATACCTACGGAAAAAAAAGGGAATAGGCAATAGGCAAAGGGATAATCGATAAGGCCAACTTTGAACGGAATAGCCTGATACCTCGTGCCCATCGGCGCTTGATTATAACCTATTGCCTATGGCCTCTCGTCATAGCCTGATTTAATAAGAAAGATTTAACGATGTTACAAAAGGTCTTATTTATAATGCTAACCCTGATAACCGGTGCCGGGGCCATTGCTCCTGTATCCTCGACTTGAGCCGGCTCTTTGGCTAGAAAAACCACCCTTCCCAATGGATTGACCCTCATTGTTTCAGAACGGAACCAGCTCCCGACCATTCATCTTCAAGTTTTGATCCGGGCCGGGTCTTCCTTAGATCCCCCACAACACCTGGGACTGGCCAACCTGACTGCTGAATTACTGCCCCAGGGCACCCCAAAAAAGAATGCCACAGAAATAAGCCGGGAGATCGAATCGGTCGGCGGCTCCCTATCCGCTTCCGGTGAACCGGATTATGCCTACTTAACTTTATCCATTCTAAAAAAAGACCTGTCTCTTGGGCTTTCCATCCTATCGGACATCCTTCTTAATCCCCTTTTTACACCCCAGGAGGTAGAACGTAAAGTTTCCGAGTTGAAAGCCCGTTTAAAGCGGATGGACGAAGAGCCCAGGCAGGTAGCTCAAAAAAGTTTTTCCCAAAATTTATTTGGAACTCATCCTTATGCTTATCCATCAGAGGGTTCCCCGGCCGCCCTTTCTTCCATAACCCGGGAAGACATTACCCATTTTTACCAGGCCTATTATCGGCCCAATAATGCCAGTATCATCATGGTAGGCCAAATATTCCTGGAAGAAGCGGTCCAACAGCTTGAACCACTTTTCAAGGAATGGCAATCGGCCCCTATCGACCGCCCGGCCTTGTCCCAACCACCCCTATTAACCGGTCAGGTCATCGAAAAGATCGATCGGCCTATCACCCAGGCCAACATTATTTGGGGACACCTGGGGATTGCCCGATCCAATCCGGACTTTTATGCCCTGGAGGTCATGAATTATATTCTGGGGGGAGGAGGTTTTGTTTCCCGTCTGGTGGATAATATTCGGGACAATTTGGGCTTGACTTATGGGATCAACAGCTTTTTTGATGCCCGGGAATACCCCGGCTCCTTTCGAATTGCGGTGGAAACCAAGAATCAGAATGCCAACCGAACGGTTGCCGAGTTGAAAAAAGAATTAAAACAAATGCTCGAGAAGGGGGTCGCTCCGACAGAACTATCCGAGGCCAAGGCCTATCTGACCGGAAGTTTCCCCCTTCGTATGGATACCAATGGCAAGATGGTGCGGTTACTGGCCGCCATAGAATTGTACGGGCTGGGTTTGGATTTCCCGGAAAGATACCCAAAGCTCATTAAGCAGTTGACCGCTAAAGATATTCTGCGGGTGGCTCGAACCTATCTTAACCCTGAAAATTTCCTCCTGGTGGTGGTAGGAAATCAAAAAGAGATTCAGTTAAGAGAAAAGTGGTAGTAAACCGGCCTGAAGGCTAACTGCCCCCGGATGGCCCTCTAATAGCAGCCCGTCAAAACAAGGCCCGAACGAATTCGTCGGGATTAAAGGGCTGCAAATCATCCGCCTTTTCACCGATGCCGATATATTCAATCGGGATCTTCAGTTCATTGCAGATGCCGACGATGATCCCGCCCTTGGCTGTCCCGTCCAGTTTGGTTAATATGATCCCGTTGATCTCCATGGCCTCATGAAAGATGCGGGCTTGGGAGATGGCATTCTGACCCATGGTGGCATCCAGAATCAATAAGGTTTTATGAGGACCATCGGGGATCTCTTTCTGGATGACCCGGCGGATTTTTTTCAGCTCCTCCATCAGGTTAACCCGGGTATGAAGCCTTCCGGCCGTATCAATCAGAACGATATCCATCTCCCTGGCCTTGGCAGCCTTGACGGCGTCAAAGACCACGGCCGATGGATCGGAAACTTCTTTTTGCCTTATGATCTCGGCTCCGGAGCGCTCGGCCCATATTTCCAATTGTTCGCCGGCCGCTGCCCGGAAGGTATCTCCAGCCACCATCAAGACCTTTTTCCCTTCCCTTTGAAATCGCCCGGCCAGCTTTCCAATGGTCGTGGTTTTTCCTACCCCGTTGACTCCGATGACCAGAATAATAAAAGGTTTTTGAGAAAAGTCGATGAGTTTTCCGGGCACGTCCAGAAAGCGGTGAATCTCCTGCTGCAGGAACTCTTTAAGCCGTTCCGGATTATCCAGTTCTTTTCTTTTAACCTTCTGCTGGACCGAATCGATCAGCGCCTGGGTGGTCATAACGCCCAGGTCCGAGGTGATCAATATTTCTTCCAATTCTTCCAACAGGTCTTCATCGATCTCCTTTTTGCCCAGGACCAGACGATCCAACCGGGTGATCAGGGTTTCCCGGGTCTTGGCCAATCGTTCCTTGAGACGGAAGAAAAACCCCTTTTTATTCCCATTCAACTCTTCTGAATCCAAAAGTACTTCCTTTTCTTCAATAACCGTTTCAGACTGATGATCATCATCTTCTGATCCTTTTGGACTAAACCATTTCAACTTCATGGGCGCCTTTATTCCTTTTTAATTATTTTATTTCAGGAAAGAAAACTTGGGCAAGAGTATAATAGATTCTTTTCTGACTGAGAAGAAAAAAATATTATTTATTCAGTTGTTTTCCAATAAAAACGCCAAGTTCTTCAAAAAAACGGGTATTTAAATCGGCAAAAAAAAGTCTGGTTTCGTAAATGATATTCTTTACTATCTCCTTGGAATCTACAACCGTCCCCAGAACATCTATCTGCTGGGGGACAAAAGGAAATTTTATGGTGAGGGCCAGTTGGGTACCGGGAGCAAATTTCTTATTGGTCGTTAGAAGCAATCCCCCCTGGCTGACATTTTTGGTTTGGCTGAGATCATAATCTTTGGGGATATGTTTAATGCGATAACTGATTACAAAATTAGCCTGAAGTCTCGGGTACCTTCTTTTTTCTCGGCCAAGATATTTTTCCACTTGACCCTCCTGTTTCCTTAATAAATCTCTTAACCCCGACAAGTAAATTTTAAAAAAATTCCCGGGATCGGTTATCAAAAAGGAGGCGATACGGCCGGCTTACGAATTTCATTCCCTTTTTTTCCCCAGAGAACACTTATTAACGAACGTTTTTTATTAATCCCCTTACTGAATGGTGTCCAGTCTGACTGATACCAGTTTGGATATCCCCGGTTGTTCCATAGTCACCCCGTAGAGGGTGTCGGCCATTTCCATAATCCGTCGGTTGTGGGTGATCAGGATGATCTGAGAATCCCGAACGATACTCTGAACCAGACTTTTGAACCGTTCCACGTTGGCCTCATCCAAAAAGGCGTCGATTTCGTCTAAGAGGCAGAAAGGACTGGGCTTAACCAAGTAGGTCGAAAATAAAAGAGCCAAAGCCGTAAGGGCCTTTTCCCCCCCGGAAAGGAGAGTCATGTTGGTTAGCCGTTTACCCGGAGGATGAACCATGATATCCACCCCGGATTCCAGGGGATCATCTTCATCGGTCAGGGACAATTTGGCTGTACCGCCTCCGAACAAAACCGGGAAGACTTCGTTCATCTTCTCTTGGATAACCTTAAAGGTGGATAAAAAAAGTTCCTTGGAGGTGAGATTTATTTTTTGGATAGCCCTTTTTAGGGAATCCATGGATTTGAGCAGATCTTCTTCCTGGGTATGGTAAAAGTCATACCGGTCCTTAAAGGCATTGTATTCCTCCAGGGCGGTTAGATTGACTTCCCCTATTTGTTCCAATTTTTCCCTGAATTCTCTGCGTTTCTCCTTAAGGGCCTCCAGGTCTTCATCACCCTTTAAATAAGTTGAAACCACTTCCTCCATGGGAAGACCTGATTGATCCAAGGTTTGTTCTTTTAAATGATCAATTTTCATGACCATCTGGGCCAATTCAATTCGAAGATCGTTTTCCTTCCGCTCGGCATCGTTCAAGATCGCTCGGGTTTCCTTTAAAATCGCTTCCCAGTCTTCCTTCTGTTTGATCATCTTTTCCCAGGTTTGATTGGTGGCCAGTATCCGCTTTTCCAGGTTATCGACCGCGATCTGTAATTCCTTAATCGTCGCCTCTCCCGAAGCGGTTTTTGCAATCAATCCGGCTTGAATCTGACTTCCGGTATCGATCTTATCCAGGAGCTTTCTTTTTCTGGTTTGTTTTTCCTCCAGGGCTTCTTTCAATCGGGCCCACTCCTTGCCGATATGTTCTCCCTTTTCCTTTAAGACGGATAACTGGGTATAGACCATAGTCAGGGCCTGTCTTTCCTGGTCCAGGTTGGCTTCCAGGATTTTTATTTCCCCTTCCTGGTCGTGGATGTCTTTTCTTAGCCCTTCTATTTCCCGGTTTAAGGTTTTTTCTTGTACGGAAAGGGCCTGTTCCTCAGAGGCCCGATCTTCCTCCTGGGTTCGATATTCTTCCTCTTCCATGGTGAGCAGCTGCAGCCTGCGCTGGATGGGTTTGGTTTCTTCTTGATAACCGATAAGGCATTTCTCGAGTTCTAGGATATTTGCTTCTTCTTCCCGCCTCCCTTCCTCAAGGGTCTTGAGTTGAATAATTTGATTATCAAGATCTTTTTCTAACTCCCCGATGCTATCTTTTTTCCGGTCGATCTTTTCCTGCCATTCCCGTACGTTAAGCTCCAGCTTGTGAATAAGGTTTTTCTGGAAAAGGACACCGCTTTCAGGGCCTCTGGGACTTCCCCCGGCGATGATTCCCCTCGAATCGATCAGGTCTCCTTCCAGGGTAACCACACAGACTCGACCGGGGTTGTTTTTCCAGACTTCTAATCCCTGGGCCAAGTCCGGAACCAGGACAAAATTCCCCAACAAGGCCTCCAACCAAGGCCGGAATTCCTCTTGCACGGTCATTTTGGATAATAAAGGAACCAATCCTTCTTCTTCCAACTGTTTGGAATTTAATCCTTCCAATGGTAAAGGAGAGTTTACTGGTAGAAACGTTGCTTTACCTTGTCCTTGCTCTTTCAAATAGTTGATCCCTTTAACAGCCCAAATCGGGTCTTGGATCATCAGGGCCTGCAAGGTCTCCCCCAGGGCGGTTTCTACCGCTGTTTCATACCCAGGTTCGGTTTCCAGCCCTTCAACCAATACCTGGCGGAAAATCGGAGACTCCCTAACCTCTGTAGACCAATCGGTCTGGAGCAGAACCCGAACGCCGTTTTGATAACTTTGAAAATTTTCCCGGATCCCGTGCAGGTTTTTGATCTGGGCTTGGTCCTGTTTCCAGGCCTGTTCCAAATCGCGCAGTTCACCCTCCAGTTTTTTTTGGGTCTTTTCACCCTCGACCTTTTGTTGTTGGGTCTGTGATATTTTTTCTTTGGCCTGTCTTAAGGCATCCCTTTCTATGGATAGCCGGGTTTCTATCTCTTGAACCGAGCAATTTAAAAAATCCAAACGGGCCGTTAATTGAGCCTTCTCCTCGCCTTGACGTATAATTCGCCGCTGCCGATCTTCCTGCAGTTTTATCAAACCGGCCTGCATATTCCTTACCCGGCTCAGTTCGGTCAATTTGGTAACCAGGAAATCTTTGGTTTGTTCTCCTTGTTCTTGACCTCGGATCAATTCTTTTTTGGCTTCGGCCTGTGCTTGTTCTTTTTCAAGTACCCGCTCTTCTTCCTTGGTTAATGTCCGGGTAAAGGAATTGACCTCTTCTGACAGGGACTTTTCACGGGTTTCATTTTCAATGAGCCAATCTTCTATCTCTTTCACTTCCCTTTGAATTTCAAGGGCCTCCAATTCAAGGCTTTCCAGTTCCTTTTGGTATTGCTGTCCCAAGTTCTCCTGTCTTTCCAGATCGGCTTTTTGCCGATAAAATTGCTCCTGTTTTTCTTTTAACTGTTTTTCAAGCCCCAAAAGCTCGGTTTGGAGTTGTTCCAGAGAGGTTTCGTGAGCCTGGCATTCATCTCTAAGCTCACCGGTCCGATCCTGCTGCCGAGATAGTTCTTCTTCCTTCAACCCCTTCCCTTCCAACAGCCATTGATATTCCTTGGCTAAAAGGATCAATTCGACCTCTTTGGATTGTTTCCGGATCTCTTTAAATCGTTCGGCCTTTTTAGCCTGACGGTACAGGGAATTCACTTGCCTCTTAATCTCGGCGATAACATCCCCGACCCGTAAGAGATTCTGCTGGGTCAATTCCAGTTTCCGCAGGGTCTCATTTTTTTTGCTCTTATACTTGGAAATACCGGCGGCTTCTTCAATCCAGTGTCGGCGATCTTCGGGCTTGGAATCGATAATGGCCCCTACCCTGCCTTGTTCGATAACCGAATAGGCCCTGCTACCCACTCCGGTATCCATAAATAAGTGGCTGATATCTTTCAACCGGCAAGGTTTATGATTAATGGCGTATTCGCTTTCTCCATCCCGAAATAAACGGCGGGTGATCACCACCTCGCTGTAATCGGCATATTCCTGGGGGATAGAACCATTGTCATTGTCCAAGACCAAGGATACTTCGGCCATGCCCACGGACGATTTACCGTTGGATCCGGCAAAGATCACGTCTTCCATGCCCTTGCCGCGGAGCTGCTTGGGACTTTGCTCGCCCATGACCCATTTGATGGCATCCATGATATTACTTTTTCCACATCCGTTGGGGCCCACTACGCCGCTGATCCCTTTGGGAAAAGAAACCACCGTCTTTTCTGAAAACGATTTAAACCCGTTAAGTTCCAATCTTTTAAGTTTCACTTGATAGGTTCCCTTCTAGTAGGATAAGAAATTCTGTTTCCTCTGGTGGTTTTCCGATGACCCACCATCCACTAATAACCTTGAGTTAATTGTAATGGAAAAAATCATTTTGTAAAGAAAAAAATACTACAGGAAGGGCAGATTTAAAAAAGGCATACAATATATAGTGGTTAAAAGCCTATAGATGAAGCGTTTTGTGTCATGGGACATGGCCATGGGTCTTCCCCATACCCAATGTTATCAAGAAGTTTGGCAATTAACCTCGGGGTCAATAATCATTATAAATCGAACCGACTAGGAAAGAAAAATACAAAATTGACCTTCCTGATCAATGAGGCCTTTTATCTCTTTTTTAAGATATTCTGTGTAGATAGGAATAAATTTCAAGTAAAAAGGTCAACTCGTTAAGATTTTTTCTGATTTCCCCTTTTTGACCAGATAGCAAAAAAATCCTCAATATAAGTGCCTGTCGCATATACCTTTATTGCCCTAAACCCTGACAGCCAACCCGATTAAAGTTCTTCCCTGAAAATGCCGATAAATTTCATAACAGGCAAAGGAGGATATTCCCAGTGAAAATCGTTACTGCTAAAGAATTGGGGCAATACTTGAAGCTTTCTGAGTCAACCATCTACAAACTGGCCACCAACGGAGAGATTCCAAGCTTTAGATTGGGGGATTCCTGGCGTTTTGATATGGAGGAAATCCTGCAGACCATTCGGGGAGCAAAAGATAAACTTGGCCTGAAAAAGTCAATCATTTGAAAATAAGGGCCTGTTGGATTTTTGTCCAAAAATGATCACACATAAATTCCCCGCAATCCAGATTGCTTTGTTCGCCTCAACGGACAAAGCAATCTTGGTTTTTTGCAACAGGTTTATTTTATATATTTATATGGGGGATTTAAAAAAATAATGTACCGATGATATAACAACAAGGCCAACGGGCTGTTTTAGGAGGTCTAATCAATGAAGAACCTGAAATTGAGTGTTAAGTTGATCGGAAGTTTTGTAATCGTTGCTTGCGTTACCATGATCGTGGGTTACAATGGGATTAGCAAAATAAGCTCTCTGGTTAAGACCGGGACGGAGATCCAGGAGAGAAACATCAAGCCACATGGATATCTTTCCGAGACGGCGGTTGGGTTTCAAAAAACCGGGGGTTTTATCATTGAGATTATGCTGGATAAATTTTTAAATAACAAGGATATTTCCTCAAATATCTCCAGAATTAAAGAATTGGATCAAAAAATGATTGAGAGTTTGGATAAGACCGTTAAGTCCTTTAATACCGTTAATACCGTGGGGGATCGCAAGGCGGTTGAAGAACTTCAATCGGAAATGTCCCAATATTTTCCCCTGAGGGACCGGTTGATCTCTCTGGTTAACGAGGGCAAACTCGAAGAATCTCGAAATTTATTACAGGGGGATCTTGAGGCGAAGGCGGCAGGTATTACCTCTTTGTTGGAGAATCTTTCTAATCTTCAGATGGGGTCCATCAAGAAAAAAATGGAGCAGAATTCAAAAACAGCCAACCGGGCTGTCTGGTTTTCCTGGATTATTGGGGGATTGGGGACTTTATTGGCGGTGGCCCTGGGAATTATCCTGTCTATATCTATCGCCAAGCCTATCCAACGGGTGGTTAGAGGAATCAAAGAAGGGTCTGACCATGTGACCGGGGCTTCAGGTCAGGTCTCTTCTGCCAGTCAGTCTTTGGCAGAGGGTTCCTCTCAACAGGCTGCCGGACTGGAAGAAACCTCTTCTTCCCTGGAAGAGATGTCGGCCATGACCAAGCAGAATGCCGATAACGCCCAGCAGGCCCGCGCTATGATGGGCGAGGCCAGTCAGATCGTAGGAAACGTGAGTCATCACATGGGCCAGATGGCCGAATCCATCGGAGAGATTACCAAATCCAGCGAAGAAACGAGCAAAATCATTAAGACCATTGATGAGATTGCCTTTCAGACCAATCTATTGGCCTTGAATGCGGCCGTGGAAGCTGCCCGGGCGGGTGAAGCCGGGGCCGGGTTCGCCGTAGTGGCTGATGAGGTAAGGAATTTAGCGATGCGGGCGGCCGATGCGGCCAAGAATACCAGCAATTTAATTGAAAATACGATCAAGTCAGTCAAAAGCGGGAATGATTTGACCCTGGCCACCCAGGAAGCGTTCAAAAAAAATGTGGAAATTTCCGAAAAAATCAGCCGGCTGATTGATGAGATCGCTGCGGCCAGTCAAGAACAGGCCCAGGGGATATCTCAGGTCAGCAAAGCCGTGGCTGAAATGGATAAGGTAACGCAACAGAACACAACCAATGCACAGGAGTCCGCATCGGCAGCCGTGGAAATGAATACCCAGGCAGAACACCTGAAGGAGTTTGTCAAGGAATTAGCGGCCGTGCTTAACGGAAAACATAATGGAAACGGCGCCGCATCCCATAGGCGTCTCCTGCAGGCCGGAAAGGACAACGCCCTTTCCGCCCTTTCGAAAATATCTTCCAGGAGGGGAGACCAGATAATCCCTGCGTCCCTACCCCCCCAGGACAGAAAAATAAAAGTCGGCCCCCGTATAAAACAAAAGGAAATCCGGCCGGACCAGGTTATTCCGATGGATGACGACTTTAAAGAGTTCTAAACTAAAACTGCCGCACCCCAGCCTATAAAAAACAGGGCCAAGGAAATTTTTATTCCCTTGGCCCTTTGTCTTTCACCTGTCTATTTTTTCAACCTTTTTCCCTTTTCATTTTAAATAAAGCGATTGAGGTTTCCAAAGAAATAGGGGCTAATGGCACGCTGGGCACGGCCTATCTCGATTTGGGTCTTCTGCATAAGGCAAAAGGCAGAACCGACCAGGCCAGGGAATGCTTATCCGAAGCCATTCAATTTTTTGAACAAGGCAAAGCGGAAACTTATCTTAAACAGGCCCGGGAGGCCTTGGCTTCTATAGACTGATAATAGACGGGCTATTTAAAAAAGATCATGCTCCGGCAGATCGTACAGATGCCGGACACAAGAACCCAGGGTTTCCGGAAGATATCTTCCCCATAATTTCATGGGGATGTGCTCGATCTTTATCTTTGGACTCAATCCCGCGGCCAAAAGGTATTCCACCAGGAATTCGATGTTGGTCGGGATATAACCCTTATAAACCCTATTGTTTCTTTGCGCTATCATCCTTTCTTCATGAATGCTTTTCCCCAGTTCCGATTCTACCATGTCGGGGAAGGTTGAAAGGATCAACTCAACCATCAGGTTCGAGCGGGCCCCTTCCAAAAAAGGCTCCAACCCTTGGGTTAAGCGTTCTTCCGGTATTCCCCGACCCAAAAAATTCTCCCACCCCCGGGTGTCCCGGTATCTGCGGCAAACCTCTTCGGGATCCCACCGGATTTGAAGAATGATGTTGGTTGCCCGATAATTTCCCTGAAAAACCTCTTTATCGATAATCTGAATCCGTGAGTTGCCGGCCAATACCTGCTCCAGATCCTTCAACTTATCGGCATCGGCGACTACTTTAACAGCCCCGACGTCATGAATCGTCATGCCCGATCGTTCAAAACAGAGGTGACCTTCTTTGATCCTTTCGGCAATCTTCTCTTCCGCTTTGATAAATTCCCGGGCCATTTCTCCCGGGGGGGTCAATAACCATTCCATGGGAATGTGGGATCGCCGGGCCCTTTCTACAGCCATTTCCCGAGCCAGGGACTGAACCTTTTGGAATATCCAGTCGGTGATCTTGCGGTTGGCTTTTTCTGCAATCCTCTTGGGACGTTTGATGCGGTATAAACCTAATAATCGATCTTGTTCATCCAGACATAATACGGCGTTAATGGGGGCTTCCCGATAATAATAGTCGGGGTTTTGTCGATAAAGCTCAAAAAGGGCGGCCATTCTCGGAGTCGTCCCGTTGGGACTTCGGGTCAAAATATCGCGCAGTTCCCCCTTCAGGTGAATCCGTTTTTCTTTATAGTCGCCTGGATAAACGGTTTTTAGAAAAATCCCGGTAAAACCTTCCAGGATCTGACCTAAAACGAATCCGTCACAGATCAATATTTCAGTTAGTTTTTTTATATCGTCCGGAAACGGACGACCGCAGATCCAGCGCTCGGCTATCTCGAAAAGCTGTTCACAGTGAATAAATGAAGTCAAGTACATTGACTGTGAAAGTAAGGTTTGAGGATGGAAGCTCTCTGCACCAAGGGACCGGGCGGGACGTTTCCATCCTTTGATTAATTTTCATTTTTCAGGAGGCCCAGATCTTCAATTTGAGGAGTGGGCGATCCTGGATAATCCAAAGTCAGCCCCCTTTTTATTTTAAGAAATTGTGTATCCTTTTTGACAATTTTTTCTTCTTCCTTGATGTAATCAACCCGTCTTTTACCTCCTACCAATGAGGCCAACTGACCCACAAAACCTTTCAAGGTCTCGGCTTGAGCATTCATCTCCTCGGAGGCGGAGGCCGATTCTTCGGCATTGGCGGCGTTCTTCTGGACCACCTTTTCCATCTCGGTGATCGCTTTGTTGACCTGCTCGATCCCTTGGGCCTGTTCATAAGAGGCGGAATTAATTTCTCCTAAGATATCCCCCATTTTTTTAGCGCCCGCCGCCACTTTAGCGAAGGCTTCATTGGTCTTCCCGACAATTTCTGATCCGTTTTTGATTTTATTGACCGTTCCTTCAATCAAGTCGGAGGTATTCTTGGCTGCGTCCGCCGCCCGCAAGGCTAAATTTCTCACCTCGTCCGCTACGGTGGCAAATCCGGCTCCGGCCTCTCCCGCCCTGGCGGCTTCCACGGCCGCATTAAGGGCTAAGAGATTGGTTTGAAAGGCTATCTCATCAATGGTCTTGATGATTTTTGCCGTCTCTTCGCTGGCCGTCGAAATTTCCATCATCGATCGGGTTAATTCACTCATCGAACGATTAGCCTGGTCCACTACCCGGGATGTTTCGATCATCATGGTGTTGGCTAGATCGGCGTTATCGGCATTATGTTTGGTCATGGAGGACATTTCTTCAATTGAGGCCGTGGTTTCCTCAATCCCGGCGGCTTGCTCTGAAGCCCCCTCGGCCAACGATTGGCTCGAAGAAGCCACTTGCCCCGAAGCAGAGGCCACCTGCTCGGCACTGTCCGAAAGACCCTCAACAACCTGATTGATAGGTTTGGTGATCGAACGGGTTATCATAACAGCCATAAAAAAGGTGATCACCATGATCATTCCTCCAACCCCGGTAACTATCTGCATGGTCACTTTCGAAGACCGGTTCAAAGAGGCCACAACGTTTTCCTGATTAGCCCCAGCCTGAGATACTTCTTTCTGACTTTTTTTTAAATGGGTTGAGGTAATCATACGTATTTTCCCATTCAGGGCATCCAGCTCCTCCAGATTTTTTATGGAGGACTTTACCTTTTCTGAAACACCTCCGCTGCCGGAAAAGGCATTTTTCACAGCCGAAAGTGCACTCATATAGGCACTGACCATTTTCGCCTCTTCGGCATTCTTCCCTTTGAATACAACCGCCTGTAATTTTTGACCCCTGCCGCCGGCCTCTTTAAAGAGATTATCAACAATGAGGACATATCGATTAAATTCGATCATGTTTTTTGAATAAATACAATTATTGATTCCCGTCACCAGGGAGGCGTTCAGCAGCGATAATCCAGAGGCCAAGGACAAAATATTATTGGTATTGCTGAAGGATTCCATGTTTTTAGACATATCGATGGTATTGTTTCTGACCGTATTGGTTGCCGCCAAGAGGGCTTTTTCGATCGTCGGGAGTAAATAGGAAAGATCGTATCCGGCCTCCTTGACCATGGTTTCGATTTTATCCCCCATACTTTCATCTTCATCCGAAATGTATCTGAGCTGTAAAAAAACGACACCAGTGTTCTTACTTAATTTTTCATTCAATACTGCCAGTTTCTTAGTCATCTCATTGACAACCTTACTCATCCCTTTAACATTTTTAAGGACCAGGTTAATGTTTTTTATCGCGTTTAACATATTGTCTCTCAGGTGGATTATCGACCGGCGATCATCGCTCTGAGGAATTTTGGATAAAGAAAAAATCAAATCTTTTAGTCCATTCCTGATCAGACTCAGATTATTCAATTGTTGATTGGCCTCCATAAGATTATCCACACCCGTTATCATGGTGCCGGAGTTCTTTTGCTGTAGGCTGTGAACAAAAACATCCAGTTTTTTAGATACCTCCGACAGCCTTTCTTGGATGGATTTTGAAGCGAGGAGCACCTCCTCCTGGGCCTTGATTTTGCGCTCGGTGATGTCCAGAATACCTCGGGTTATTTCTGAAATGATTTTATCATTCAAAGAACGTTCCCCTTTCAAACTGGCCATTTCCTCCGAGGCCTTAGAGACGGAGGATAGCGAAGTTGAAACAATTGGGGCCGTTTTTTTGTAGTCATCCATGGTGATGGAAGAGGAAAGGTTCACCAGATTTGCGGAATGGGCTTGAAGTTCTCTTTGTTGGTTCAGGGCTTTTAACTGATAAGGACTTGTTTTTTGGGTCAGTATGCCGACATTCCGGTCAACGTTCCGGGCACTGATCAGGGCCGAAAGAATGATGATGGATATGGCTGTTAATACCACAACTGCATTAACAGAAAGTTTTTGTTTTACGGTCATTTCTCAAAACTCCTTTTTCCCCTCATTATTCCAGGGCCGGGGCCGCACTAACCGCCGATCGTACTGCATCCCATTCTTCCTTGGAGATAGCGGCTTCCTCGCCCTTCATCTTTTTAAGAATCTCGTAATAATCCAGCTGGTATTTATCCTTCTTGACTTCATCTGCCTTTTTACCCTTGACGGCAAAAACAGTCTGAATCGACTGATGGTCAAACCCTCTCCATTGTTGTTCATCCTTCAATCCTATATATTTGTGGTCTTCCAAAGCCTTGATCACCGGCAGGGTGTCGAAGGATTTGGCCCGTTCTACGGCTTCCTTATACTGAAAGGGGATCATATAGGCCGAGGCGCCAGCCGACGAAGGATAACGGTTGAATTTTTCTTCATATTTTTTCACAAAGGTCACCCCTTTGGCATAATTTTCCTCGAAGGGCAGTTTCCAGTACCAGGAGGTTGTGCTGAGGACCCCTTCCATCGCTTCAGGTCCGGCACCTTCGGCTATATCAATCGTAATATTGGGAACCACGATCTGTATCCTCTTTTTCAGTCCCATTTCGTAGGCTTGCTTTAAGGCGAACTCCAAATCCCGTCCAAATAAAACCAGAACCAAAACTTCCGTGTCCTGCTCCTGGACCAAACCTAGGATACTCTTAAAATCATCGGTCCCCAATTTGGTAAGAAAACTCCTGTGCTGATATTTATCCAAGGTATCGGTGTATTGCCGGAATAATTCTTCGGTGACCACACCCCAGTTATCATCAACGGTGATATAAAAATAATATTTATTATAAAAATTTTCTTTCAAATAACCGGACAGCACCTTGGCGGCCATCCTTGAATCTAAACATTCCCGGAATATATATTTATGCCCTTCCTCTCCGGTGAGGTCTGAGGAAAATGAGGATGTTCCCAAAAATATTTTCTCTTTTATCTTGGCTACTTTTCCCGTTAACAGGGCAACAGCACTCGATACTCCCCCAAAGATCATCTGGGCATTTTCTTTATCAAAAAGCTCAATGGCATTTTCTTTGGCAATTCTTGGGTTGCTCTTGCTGTCCCTAAAAACCAACTTTACTTTTTTTCCCATGATCCCGCCGGCGGCATTGATCTCTTCCACAGCCATTTCCGCTGCCCGGCGTTGCTCCATCCCCACCTTGCCGTAAGGTCCCAATTCGGGTGAACTCAAACCGATGACTACCGTCTCCTCAACTTTTTGAACCGGCGTATTGTTAATTGGCGAGGCCGGTTGACTTCCAACTACCGTTGTCTGCGGTTTTTTATCCGTCGGAGCCGGCTGACCTTCGGCAGCCTGGGCCGGTGTGAGAACAAGAAAATAGAATAGGATGGCCATCAACAATAAGAAAAAATAATTGGATAACCTTTGGTTATTCCTTATCATTTGTTTGTTACCTCCTGATATTCGAAGTGGATTGCAGCTAATAATTTTAATTCCAGCAGTCCTTTTTCTTCTTATTAGGTTTTTCGGTATTTTTATTAAAGAACTTTAATACAAAAGAAACCGGTGGATTTTGCTATTGAGGGTAAAAACGAGAAAAAAGGATAATGGGGAAAAGGGTGAAAGGGAAAATCAGTTTAATAAGGAGTGATTCATGAGGGTTAATGTCAACTAAAAAAAGTAGAGTCAAGTTTTGAAAACAGGGCAAAACGATTAAAGAAGGCGGTTAATTGGAACAATAAAGCCAACCGGTTGTTTTTGATCTTTTCATCCTGGGCCATGACCAGGACTTTATCAAAAAAGGCGTCAATAACCGGACGAAGCTGGGCCAACTGAAGGAGGTATTCGGAATACCTTTTTTGCCGGAAAAATTGCTCCAGATCCGCCTGTTTTTCCTGAACTTTTTGAAAGAGGTCCTTTTCCTCAAATTCTATTAATAATTCAGGGGTTATCTTGCCGGCCTCAGAGGGAGACACCCCTTTTAAAATGTTCAAGGCCCGTTTGCAGCCGATGGTCAGTGACGGAAAATCCGGGTGCTTTTGAAATTCATGAAGGGCCAGGACCCGGAGCCTCATTTCACAGAAGTTATCCCAATCGGTGGCTAAAACGGCCTCAATGATTTCCCGGCTGATACCCTCACCTTCCAATAAATGCTGCAGGCGCAAGGAAAAAAAACTCAAAAGTTTATGTTTTATGGCTACAGTGTCTTCCTTAAACCTTCCAATATATGGCAGTAAGGTTTTTTCCAAGACTTCATTTAAAGATAATGAATAACCTTTATCCCAAATAATCAGGATAACGGCCTGGGCCTGGCGGCGCAAGGCATATGGATCGGCCGAGCCTGTGGGGATTTGACCCAGGCCAAAAAAACCGGTCAGGGTATCCAACCGATCGGCCAGGCCGACCAAGGCCCCGGTTGTTGTCTGGGGCAATCGGCTTCCCATCGATGCCGGCAGATAGTGCTCCAATATTCCCTGGGCTGTTTCTTCTATCTCTCCGGATCGCAAAGCATATTCCCGTCCCATAATCCCCTGAAGAGTCGGGAATTCCCCTACCATCAGGGAAGTCAGGTCAGCCTTGCACAATAAGGAGCAGCGCCTGACCAACGCTTCTTTTTCCGGGGCCAGCTTCTTGGAAAGATAAGCGGCCAGTTCTATGATTCGCTCGACTTTTTCAAAGGAAGTCCCTAACCGCGAATGAAATACCACGGTTTTCAAGGCGGCAACTTTTTCATGCAAAGGTTTTTTTAAATCTTCATTGAAAAAGAATTGGGCATCAGAAAGGCGGGCCCGGAGGACCTTTTCGTGCCCATGGACCACCCGGCGGGTATCCTTCACCCGGGTATTGTTTACGGCAATGAAACAAGGGAGCAGGTCGCCCTGACCATCAATCATGGGGAAATAGCGCTGATGCTCTTTCATGGAAGTAATCAGGACTTGGGGGGGTAATTTTAAAAAATCAGGATCAAAACGACCGGAAACCGGCTCGGGAAATTCAACTAGAAAATTGACTTCCTGAAGTAATTCGGGATCGGCCAAAACCCGACCCTTGGCCTGACCGGCTAAAGTTTCAACAGCCTTTTGCAACAGGACTTCCCGCTCTTTGGGATCCACAATGACTTGGGCTTTTCTAAGTTGCGGACCATAGTCTCCCGCTCTTTTAAGCGGTATGGCTTCAGGGGCCATAAATCGATGGCCATAGGTCCGGTTGCCGGCGGAAATCCCCTCCAAAGAAAAAGGGATTACCCGGTCCCCCAAAAGGGCAACGATCCAATGAATAGGGCGGGCAAAACGGAAAGAGGAACTTCCCCACCGCATAAATTTAGGAAAAGGCAAATCTGAAATCAATTGAGGCAAGAGTTCCGATAACACCACATCCGCCGGAAGTCCTTTGATGATCTTTGTTATGCCCAGATAAACCCCTTTGGGGGTCTCAATAAATTCCAATTCTTCAACACCCACTCCTTTGGCCTTGGCAAAACCGAGGGCGACTTTGGTGGGACGACCGTCTTCGGAAAAAGCCGCCTGTTTCGGAGGGCCTATGATGTTTTCCGTCTTTTCCGATTGAAAAGGGGAAATGCCGAAAATCAAAAGGGCCAACCTTCGAGGTGTGCCCACGGTTTTTATTTCCCGGTATTGAAGAAAGGATTGCTGGAATCGCTCCTGGGCCAATTCTTTCAAAGCATTCAACGCCCCGGGAATAAAACGGGCGGGAATTTCTTCGGTTCCTATCTCAAGTAATAAATCCTGTTCCATTTCTTGCATCCTGTATCTTGTATCAGGCTTCCTGATTAAGCAACGGAAATCCCAGGACCTCTCTTTGGGAAAGATATTCCTGAGCCACTGCCCGTGCCAGATCTCGAATCCTTCCTATATATCCGGTCCTCTCCGTAACGCTGATGGCACCCCGGGCATCCAGAATATTAAAAACATGAGAGCACTTCAGGCAAAAATCGTAGGCCGGTCGTGGAAGTTTTAAAGCAATCAGCCTCTTGCTTTCTTGTTCACAGGATTGAAAAAGGGTTCTTAGCTGTTCCACATCGGCTTGATCGAAATTATAGGTCGAAAATTCGAATTCGTCCTGATGATGGATTTCCCCGTAAGATATCCGGTCATTCCATTTCAGATCAAAGACATTGTCCTGTTCCTGAAGATACATGGCAATCCTTTCCAAACCGTAAGTCAATTCCACCGATATCGGTGAGAGATCGATCCCCCCACATTGTTGAAAGTAGGTGAATTGTGTAATCTCCATCCCATCCAGCCAGACCTCCCAACCCAGGCCCCAAGCCCCCAGGGTAGGAGATTCCCAATCGTCTTCCACAAATCGCAAGTCGTGTTCCAGGGGATAGATGCCAAAACTTTCCAAACTTTTTAGATAAAGGTCCTGGACATCCAAGGGAGAAGGTTTCAGGATAACCTGATATTGATAAAAACGTTGTAAACGGTTCGGATTTTCTCCATATCGGCCGTCGGTCGGGCGCCGCGAAGGTTCCACATAAGCGGCTTTCCAGGGTTCCGGGCCCAAGACCCTAAGAAAAGTTGCCGGGTGAAAGGTTCCGGCCCCGACTTCCATATCATAGGGTTGTAATAGCAGACACCCCTGTTTGGACCAATAGCCGTTCAGGGCTTCAATGAGTTCTTGAAAGGTTAGCACAAAACCCCCATAACCTATTGGTTAAAGGTTTAAGGATAAAAGTCTCAGATCAAATGACCTTACACCTTAACCTTAAACCGTTTTTATATCATCCATAAGCTTCCTGTAGCTGCTTGAGATACCGGGCCGATCCCAATTCCTTACCTATAATGTAACTGGAAAAAGATTTCAAAAGCCCTTCAATTTCCCCTCGAATTTCCCGGGTAAAACGAATCCGAAAAACCTGAGGCAGGGACATGTGCATGGATTGGTGAATACTCCGAACCGCCCCAGGGGACAGACGGATACCATTTTCTCCTTTATGACAACTCGGGCATATGACTCCTCCCCTGACTGGAGAAAAAATAGGATTCTGAATTTCCTCCGCTTTTTTCCCGCAACTCAGGCAAGAAGTCAAATGAAAGGCATACCCGGCTAATTTAAACAACCGGATCTGATAAATGGAAAACACTTCTTGATCCCTTTTTTCCTGTTCAAGGACCTTTAAAGATTCCCGAATTAATTCAAAGACCGCTGGATTCGGATCCCCAACACCAAACAGCTCTTTGATCATTTCACAGAAAAAACCGGCCTGGCCCCATTTTTTAAAATCTTTCCGGATACCTGGGAAGGGGTCGATCAACTCCCCCTGATCGATGCGTACTAGGGAAACATTTTGCTTTTCAAAAAGATGCAAGCGAACCCAGTTCAAAGGTTCAAGGCAATGCACAAACCTTTTTTTGCTCTTTTTGGCTCCCTTGGCCATCCCTCGCATCCTTCCCGACTGGGAAGAAAAAAAATCGATAATCAAGTCGGCCTCCCCATAGAGTTGGACTTGAAGGATAATAGCTTCAACGGACTTATTTGGCATATTATGATGAAGATCCGGGAAAAACCGTTCATACCCTTGGAGATATCATTGGAGCATAAAGGAGATCAAAGGTTCGAATGGTCATTCTTTGAATATTATAGGTCTGTTACTTGAATCATTAACCCCTAAAATCCATGAAGCCTTTTCAGGCTTCATGGAGACCTCAAAAAGGCAATACCGTGTTCTTCGGGTGAAATCGGATATTCCTGGGTCACCTGAAAGATATTAAGACTTCTTATTCCCAATTCCACTCCACCCGGTGCCCTGGAATGGTCATGCAAAATTCCGGTCAAGGATAGAGAAGACTCCTGCGTCAATTGATCAAAGGCCAGAAAAACCTTTGGGGAAACCTTGTTCTTAAACATAATCGCCTGCAAGTTTCCCGTCTCGTTTCTGAGAATGAAAAAACGCACCTGCCCGCTGGAATGTTTATGAACCAGCCAGCCCTGGATGGTTACTTCTTGTTCAACATATTGCCGGCACTGATAACTAGAGATAATCATGATGATTTGGGAGTGGGTTAGAGAAGAATCTGAATATAAGACCGTTCTTTTAATTTTTGGAGCCATTGGACAAAGCGCTGGTCCACTTCTTCTTGAAAGAGTTGTTCTTGTATCTGCCCCTTGACTTCATCAAAAGAAAGTTCTTTGGACCCCTGAAATTTAACCAATTTAACAATTTGCCACCCTGTCGGGGTCTGAAGGACCGAACTGAATTCCCCCGGTTTTAATTTGGATATCTCCCCTCTGAGAAGAGGGTCAATTTCTTCAAAAACAAACATCCCCATGTCACCGCCCTGAGCAGCCGAAGGGTCTTTGGAAAACTTACGAGCTAATTCTGCGAAATCCTCCCCTTTTCTAAGGCGTTCCCAGACTTCCTCGGCTTTTTTCTTTTGTTTTTCAATCTCCTCAGAGGGGGTGTCATTAGAAAGGGGCAGGAAGATATGGGCCAGATGAACCCCTTCTATCTTTCGAAATTGTATTTGGTGATTTTGATAATATTCCCTTATCCGGTCCTCCGGAATGATAATTTTGCTCCCGATTTCCCGGCTGATAAGTCTAAACCGCAGAATTTGTTCCTTGATCTTGTTTCTAAATTCGGCTTCGGACAACCCTTCTCTGTTTAAAACCGCGGAAAAATCCTCCGAACTGTTCAACTTTTGATCTTCTTTGATTCTGGCAACGGCCTTGTCCACCTCTTCAGAAGAAATCTGGACCCCTAATCGTTTTATTTGATTATCCACCAGCTTTTGATCGATTAATTGAAACAGGATCTGTTTTTGGGTTTCCTCCTGCTTCCCTTTTTCCATCTCCGAAAGTTTAAAAATCCTTCCGGCCTTTTCCAGTTCGTGAAAGGTAATGATTTCATTATTTACAATAGCAACGATCCGGTTGGTCGCCTCGGCCTGGACCGATCCGCCGGCGGCAATCATCATTATCATCATTAAAAATCGACTGATCTTATATTTCATATCCGGCCGTTAAAAAAGAATGCCCTGGGATTCAGGGCATTCAAAGGCATTGATCTCAATACCATGCCAAGATTATTCTTCAATTTCATAACCGGTCTTTTTAAGTTGGGCTACTACCTTTTCTTTATCGTTGTTGACCGGCTGGATTCGGAGATAGACCCGCATCAGGTCAGTGGTTCTTTTGGGGACAGAAAACATGCTGATAATTTTCACTCCCAATTTTTCGGCTACAGCTACGATGCTTCCAAAAGTACCGGTTTGAAGATCCACATTCTCTATGTGAATGATTTCTTCTTTGACATTGGTTCCGAATAGCTGCATCATGGCCCTGGAAATTTGGGTTTCAGTTACAATCCCCACTAATTTGCCTTGCTCATCCAATACCGGAAATCCACCAATATCGTGTTTCATTCCCAAAGAAATGGCATCGATTACCGTGTCTTCCGGAGAAACGGTGATGACATTTTTTTTCATCAGGTCTTTTACCTTCATTTTCATAATCAGGTAATTTAACTCATAGATACTCAAGGAAGTGGCGGAAGAAGGAGCGGCCTCCATCAGGTTGCGGAAAGTGACAATTCCCACCAGTTTTCCTTTTTCCACCACCGGCAGGCGTCGAATCTTGTTTTCTTTCATAATCTTCTGGGCTTCGACCGCTAAAATGTCCGGAGTCACCGTAATCGGATCCTTTGTCATCCAGTACTTAATCTTCATATACACCTCCTTGTCAAATCGGTCCTCGCAGGGCCTTGATTATCAGGCGGTTGTTAACAACCTGTCTTTTCGTCTATTTTTCATTATCAGAATTCTTTTCTCCGGTCAATAATAAAAATTGAATTCTTTTCACCCTCTCTTCTCAGGCTCTTATGGAGAAGGATCCAAAAGAGGGTCAGGCGTTATAAAACTTCATGGCCGTCAATTCGACGCAGGTCAGTTTATTGCCATAGGCCGCCCCGGTATCAATGCCTATTTTTTGTTTATAAATAAAAGGTTGTTGGAAAGGGGTGTGACCAAAAACAACCGTTTTCCCGAAGGTGAAATTAGAAAAATAAAAATCTTCCCGGATCCAAAGGAGATCAAAGGAGTCCTGATGTTCCAGGGGAATCCCGTCCCGGAGACCGGCATGTACAAAGATATAATCTTTCCATTCATAATAAGGGAACAAAGAATTAAAAAATTCCAAATGTTCAGGAGGAAAAATTATTTTCGGATCCTGATAAGAAGAAAGCCCGCCATCTCCGAAATAGCTGTCCAAGGTCTTCTTCCCCCCATTAATCAGGAAAGGGTTTATATTTTCTCTGCTGAGATACTCCAGTAACATCTGTTCGTGGTTTCCCAGAAGGAAGACGGCCGACGGCATTTCTTTTTTAAGGTGGATCAGATACTCAACCACCTCTTTGGATTGATCGCCCCGGTCGATATAATCACCTAAAAAGACCAGCTTGTCTTTTTCAGGATTAATTTTTACTCGTTTCATGAGGCTGATGAGTTTGGTGTAACAACCGTGAATGTCGCCGACGGCTAAAATTCTCTCCTTCATGTACTAACCCCTTCTACGTCTTCGACGTTGATCTAATCGAGAAAGGCCAGCTTCAACAGCCCATTTTAATGCCTGTTCCCATTCTTCGGAAAGGACCTGGCGGTTGATTTGCTGATGCTCCATAGCCTGGCCGCATGGTCGATACTGATCCATGATATTCACATAAGTGTTGGGAGAAATATTCCGGGCAAGAAATTTCATTATTTCTTCAGTCCCGGCCAAATTATTCGGCATGACCAGATGTCGAACCAGTAACCCTTTTTGGGCAATCCCTCTGTTGTCCAAAATAAGATCCTTGACCTGCCGGTACATTTCTTTAACGGCTTTTCGGGCAACCTGGGGATAATCAGGGGCCTGGGTTAAGTCCTGGCTAACCTGTTGATCCCAGAATTTAAAATCCGGCATAAAAATATCCACAATATTTTCCAAAAAGAGCAGGGATTCCAGGGTTTCGTAACCTCCACAGTTATAGACCACCGGAAGGCACAGTCCCTGGGGAATGGCAATCAGTAAGGCTTTTAAAAGGAACGGAACCACATGGGTTGGAGTAACCCAATTGATGTTATGGCACCCTATGGCCTGCAAATGGAGCATTTGTCTGGCCAAGATCTCGGGGGAAGTTTTCTGTCCTTCCCCATAATGGCTCAGTTCATAGTTTTGACAGAAAATACAGCCTAGGTTGCAAAAAGAAAAAAAAATGGTCCCGGACCCATGTTGACCCACCAAGGGGTCTTCTTCTCCGAAGTGGGGACCGAAACTGGAAACAAGGGCTGTCTGACCGGTTTTGCAGAACCCCAACTCTCCTTCCAACCGATTGACACCACATTCCCGGGGGCAAAACCGGCATTTTCTGAGAATCTCCCAGGCCGCCTCAGCCTTTTCTTCCAAAGAACCGGATTCAAATTCTTTCAAATAAGAGGGCTCCACCCATGCCTTCCTCTATTTCAACTACAGATTATAATTATCACAATTTATGACCAAGGAAAAGCAGAAAGGACTTTTTCTTTATCTTTTAAACAGTTATTGACTGACTCTTTTCTCATTTTTGATTGATTTTTGAATGGATTTATTATACCTTTTTTACGGTTTATTACACATTGCTGTTTTGCGGTGTTTTGGTATTAAATTAGCTTTGTTAAAAATATTCATAAAACCCTCCCACCCCCTTTTTTTTCAAGGGGAGGCGAAAAACTTCCCCCTTTGGAAAAAGGGGATTGAGGGGGATTTTAGGGATTACGAAGACTTAATCAGGGCCCTTTTTTATAACTAAAGTCTTCCTTCTTTCTGTCTTTGATGTCGAATGGAGGTTATTCCATGTCCAAAGGGAACATTAGGGTAGCTATCTGTGGAGTGGGAAATTGTGCCAGCGCGTTGATACAAGGCATCGAATATTATCGACATAATCCGTCCATTCAAGAAGGTTTGATGCATAACAATCTCGGGGGTTATTTACCCAAAGATATTCAAATCGTGGCCGCCTTTGATATCGACAATCGCAAGGTAGGCCGCCCCCTTGAAGAGGCCGTCTTTGCCCCTCCTAACAGCATCTACCCCATTTGGACATCCTTGCCCAATTATGGGGTTGAGGTCCAGATGGGGCCTGTTTTGGACGGGTGTGCCCCTCATATGAAGGATTTTCCCCCTGATCGAACTTTTTTACCGTCCGACAAGAAACCCGTGGATGTTGAAAAGGTTATGAAAGAATCCGAGGCCGAAATACTCATCAACTACCTGCCGGTAGGTTCAGCTGATGCAGTTCGTTATTACGCCCAGTGTTGTCTTAACAGCGGGATAAGCCTAATAAACTGCATGCCTGAATTCATCGCCTCCAATGCCGAGTGGGCTGAAAAATTTAGACAGCAGGGAATTCCTTTGATTGGCGATGATATTAAATCCCAGGTTGGAGCCACCATCATCCACCGGGTTTTGGCTCACCTTTTTGAAGAACGGGGCGTTAGAATCAAAAGGACTTATCAACTCAATACCGGGGGGAATACCGATTTTCTGAATATGTTGGAAAGAAGCCGATTGATAAACAAAAAGATCTCCAAGACCGAGGCAGTGCAGTCACAACTCAGTCAACCATTGTCGGAAGAAAATATCCATATTGGACCCTCCGATTATGTTCCCTGGCAGGGAGATAACAAAGTCTGCTTTTTGCGGATTGAGGCCACCAATTTTTGTGGTGTCCCCCTTGAGTTGGAGGCCCGGTTGTCGGTTCAGGATTCCCCTAACAGCGCCGGGGTGGCTATCGATGCCATACGATACTGCCGGGTGGCCCGCGACCGAGGAGAGGCTGGGGTAATGCTTCCTGTTTCTGCCTATTTGATGAAACATCCTCCCGTTCAGATGGAAGAAGGGGAAGCCCGGCGGGAAATGGAGGCGTATCTGACAAGGAAAGTGGGAAGCTCAAGGCTCAAAGCTCAAAGTTGACAACAACCCCTTTTTCTTTGAACAATGAACCTTGAACTATAGATAGAAGGACAACCCCTTTGCTCCGTGAATCCAGGTTAGGGAAGCACTATCTGAAATGGGTCGAAGAAGTCCCAATTCCCTTCCTTTACCGTTTAGCGATAAAACCCAATCATCTGACCTTTTCAACCCTTTTTTTAAGCTTGGCCACCGTCGCCGCTTATAGTTACTCCTTATGGCTGGGGGGAATTGGGGTCCTTGTTTCCGGGATCGTTGATACCATGGACGGAGGACTGGCCAGAAAGGCCGATCAAAAAACCCGGTCAGGGGCCTTGTTGGATTCTGTTTTGGATCGGTACAGCGATTTTCTTGCCCTTTTTGGGATATGGCTATTTTTTTTATTTCACCCCATTCCCCAACAAATCTTAATGACGGCCCTCCTCTTTCTTTTATTATCCGGTTCCTTTATGGTCAGCTATTCCCGTGCCCGAGGGGAAGGACTGGGATTGTCGGTTTCGGTTGGATATTTTGGCCGCGGAGAACGGGTGATAACTTTAGGGATAGGATCGGTTTTGAACGATTTATTGATTTTTATCTTTCCCTCCCAAGTCTGGTTGGTTGATCACCTCTTTTTTGTCGCCCTTCTCTTTTTGCTCACTCTGGGAACCCACCTTAGCGCCCTGCAACGGATTCATTTTTTAGTAAATAATTTGGATAATTCTCCCACTTCTTAACCATCTTTCCTGAGATCGACACCCCTCCCGGTCCAAATGGGCCGTTGTTCCGGGGTCGCCATTCCTGAAAAACGGATTGGTCGGCCTTTTTATTCTATTGACGCTTTTCCATCCTTTGGGTACCATACCAATCTCATGATCCCATTTTTCAAAAACCTGTCTTATTCCAACCAATTATTAGGTTTTCTTTTGGGTCTGTTTTGTTTTCGCCTAATCTATGCGCTGTTTTTGCCCCTCTCCCCTCAGGAAGCCTATTACTGGGTCTATTCGCTCCATCCGGCATTAAGTTATTTCGATCATCCGCCTTTGGTCGCCTATACGATTTTTCTTTTCAGTAAACTTTTCGGCCCCACTGTTTTGGCCATCCGTTTGGGGCCCCTGCTTTATTCTTTCGGATTCAGTTGGCTTTTATTTCTGATCGGGAAAAAGATATTTGACGAACAAACGGGCTTCCGGGCCGCCTTGCTGATGAACCTTCTGCCTACCTTTGCCATCACCTCTTTGATTATGACCCCGGATTGTTCCCTGGTTTTTTTCTGGTGCCTTTGCTGGTTTTGTGTCTTCAAGGCCGTCCAGGAAACCCGATATTCCTTTTATCTTTGGGCAGGCATCAGCCTGGGTCTGGCCTTTATGTCTAAATACACAGCGGTTTTCCTCATCGTTTCCATATTGCTTTTCCTGGCGGTCTCCTCTGAACACCGGCACCATTTAAAAAGGATGGAGCCTTATGGAGGTTTGATACTGGCCCTTTTGGTATTCAGCCCGGTTTTAATCTGGAATTTTCAACACCAGTGGGCTTCTTTTGCCTTTCAATCTACCCAAAGGGCAGGTGAAATGTCGGCCTTTGAATGGGAAGAATTGGGCAAATTTTTGGCTTCACAAGCCGGAATCATCAGTCCGCTCGTTTTTGCCGGTTTTTGCTGGACTATCGGATTGGGCGTCAAACGCATTTGGAAGGTCCGCTCCTGGAAGGAAACGTTTCTGCTCAGTTTGGCCTTGCCAATGGTGGGTCTGTTTACCCTGGTGGCCACCCGGGAATGGGTCAAGATGAACTGGTTGATCCCGGCCTATCCGTCCTTGCTGCTGTTGATGGTCGCCTATTATCAAAAAAGGGCCTTCTCCTGGAAATGGATCTATGCCGGCTATGTAAAATGGACTTGGGTGAGCGCCGTTTTATTTTTTATACTATTTCACATCTGGCCTTTAATTCCTCAGATCCCGGTTTCCGGTTCTGCGGATACCATGACCGGCTGGCAGGAACTGGCCGCTCACTTAGAAAAAGTCCGGTCAACCAAGGACCATAAAGCACCCCCTTTTATTTTTGCCTGGGGACATAAGACCGCCTCGGAATTGCAATTTTATTTAAAAGGACAACCCGTAACCTTCGCCCAGACGGTTTTAGGGAAAAAGGCTCTGGCCTATGATTATTGGTTTGACCCCAAACCCTTACAAGGGAAAGAGGCCCTTTTTATTTGGTCCGATTTTGAACGGTTTCCGGATGAAAAATCAGGTCTCTTGGAAAAATATTTTGAGCGGATTGAAGCCCTGGAACCATTTACAGTCTTTCGAGGAAAACGTCCATTAAGGACCTTTCGCCTCTACAGGTGTTACGGTTATAAAGGCTTGGCTTTTGTTCAACCGTGAGGGGAGAGGGTTAGAATTTAAGGCAGGCGGATCAGTCTTTCTTTTAAATAACTGTATCGCAATTGGGGTTTATTATTTTTGATACCGATGGCCAGGGCTTTTTTGGTCCCTACCAAGACCACGACCCTTTTGGCCCTGGTCACGGCCGTATAGATCAGATTTCTTTGCAATAAAATAAAGTGTTGGATCATGACCGGCATGACCACGGCCGGATATTCATTGCCTTGGGACTTATGCACGGAAATGGCGTAAGCCAGAACCAGCTCTTCCATTTCACTAAAATCATAAACGACAAATCGACCGTCAAAATTGACCCAGACTTCCTGATTTTCCCGATCAATCTTGGACAGACGACCGATGTCGCCGTTAAAAACCTCCTTGTCGTAATTGTTTCTAATTTGCATAACCTTATCCCCCACTTTGAAGATCCGGGGACCTCTTTGAACAGACCTTTGGTCTTTGTTTAATTGCTGCTGAAGAAAGAGATTAAGATTTTCCGCTCCAACTAAACCCTTGTACATGGGGGTCAGGACTTGAATGTCCTGCAAAGGATCAATCCCGTATCGTTTAGGCAGCCTTTCCTGAACCAGTTCCAGTATCCAACGGGCGGCCTTCTCCGGTTCTTCCTGTTCCAGAAAATAGAATTCCTGGTTCTTATTCCCCTCTTCCCGGATAAGGATCGGCATATCCCCTTGATGAATCCGGTGGGCATTGCGAACGATCAAACTCCCCTCCCCTTGCCTGAAAATCCGGTTGAGTTGAATCACCGGTATCTTTTGGGATTGAATGAAATCGGAAAGAACGTTCCCCGGTCCGACCGACGGCAGCTGAAAAACATCGCCGACCAGAATCAGGACCGCATGATCGGGAACGGCTTTCAGAAGATGGAACATCAGATAGGTGTCGACCATCGAAGCTTCATCGATGACTACCAAGTCGGCAGGAAGGGGATGTTCTTCATCCTTTTGGAATCCACCCATTTTGGGGTTGTATCCCAAACCCCTGTGAATAGTGGATGCCGAATAATGGGTCACCTCAGAAAGACGTTTGGCGGCCCGACCGGTTGGGGCCATCAAGATGCATCGCCGGCCCAATTGTTGAAAGACCTCCAAAATAGAACGAATAATGGTGGTTTTTCCGGTACCCGGCCCGCCGGTAATAATCATAATTTTTTGGGACAAGGCCCTATGAACCGCCTCTTTTTGTTGTTCGGATAAGGTCAAGCGCAAGGATTTTTCTACCCGCCCAATGATCGCTTCTGTTCGGCTGTCGTTTTTGGTTTTTTCTTTTAATAGGGTTCCTATCCTTTGAAAAATTCCTTTTTCGGAGATATCAAGATAGGGCAAAAAGATGAAGAGTTCCCCGGTCTCCGCGCGCTGGGTGTGAAGTTGTTTTTTCTGAATCAATTCTTTCAAGGCCGTGCCGAGTTGAATGGAATTCACCTCCAACTGACTGGAGGCGGCTTTAATCAATGTTTCTTCGGGGAGGCACACCTGACCCTCTTCACTTTTTTGCTGGAGAATATAGGTCAGACCGGCCTGAAGTCTCTGAGGGGCTTCTTTTGCCATCCCCATTTTTTGAGCAATACGATCGGCGGTGAGAAAGCCGACCCCAAAGATGTCGGCCGCTAAGGCATAGGGATTCTCTTGGATGCGGTTTACGGCCTGTTGGCCGTAGGTCTTGAATATCTTCGTTGCCAATCCGGTGCTGACCCCATAACCCTGTAAAAAAATCATAATGCGCCGGATTTCATTTTGTTCTTTCCAGGCCTCCTTAATCTGGGCAATCCTTTTAGGACCCACCCCTTCCACCTTGGAGAGTTGTTGGATGTCCTTCTCAATAACACCCAGGGTTGTTAGGCCGAATTGTTTCACGATCCTTTTGGCCATTTCCGGCCCGATACCTTTGACCAAACCGGACCCCAAATACTTTTCTATACCTACTACCGTGGCTGGAATTAAGGATTCATAACTTTCGATGCGGACCTGAAGGCCGTATTTGGGATGCTGTTCATAATAGCCGTCGATTTTTAGGACCTCTCCGGGAGTGATGGCAAACAAATAACCGATAACCGGGATCAATCCCCTTTGACCCTTGACCTTCATCTTGGCAATGGTAAAATGGTCCTCTTCATTATGAAAAGAGATCCGTTCAATTGAGCCTTCCAAAGTTATCCGGGTTTTTGAGTTCAAAGGGTCCTCGTTAAATTACCGAAATGATTCCTGGCAACTTTATTTTCCTCCACTACGAATTCTTTCTATTTTAATTTAAATCCTCTAAGGGGTCAAATACATTCCAACATCGACAGTCCTTAATTTATAGAATTTTTTAAAACAATTTCTTGACATCCCGGATAAATATAATTATCTAATCCCGATATGAGGTTATCGATAAATTCCCATGTCTAATCCTCTTTCCAGCACAAACTCCCGCATGAAGATACGCTTACTGCCCCTATGTTTTACTTTTTCCCTGTTCTTTGGAATAGCCTCTGTCCGTTTTACTTTCGCAGCGCCCTATCAATCGTCCTGGCCGATATATTCAGAGATCCTGGGTGGGGAATCCTGGTATGTTGTCAAGAAAAATGATTCCCTTTATTCCATATCAGGCCGGGATGGCTCTACCTGGCAATATCTGGCCCGAAGGAATAACCTCAATCCGTTTCACAACTTATCCATAGACCAGCGTCTGGTAGTCAACAATCGTCATATTATTCCCCAAAATCAAGTGACTGATGGACTGTTGCTGAACATTCCCGAACATAGGTTATATTTATTTGAACAGGGTAATCTGATTAGACGTTTTCCTGTCGGGGTTGGTCGTTTTGATTGGCCTACACCGGTGGGATCTTTTGTGATCACCGGAAAATTCAAGAATCGGACCTGGACGGTCCCAAAGTCGATTCAGGAAGAAATGAAAAGAGAAGGTAAGGTGGTTTTGGAAAAGGTCCCACCCGGCCCGGATAACCCCTTGGGAAAATATTGGCTGCCGTTATCGGTTCCAGGGTATGGGATTCATGCCACGATTTGGCCGGAAAGTATCGGGCACTCAACCTCCCATGGTTGTATTCGAATGGCCACCGAAGACATTGAAAATCTTTTTGGCCAGATAAAACCCGGGATCCCCATAACAATCGTTTATGAACCCGTTAAATTGGCGGTAACATCAGAAAGGAAAATATTCCTGGAAGTTCATACCAATACCTATCAAAAACAATTCTCTTATTGGAATCATATTAATAAGTTAGCCGACCAAAGCGGCTTCTCTGATCAAATCGATTGGCCCAGAGTTACCCAGGTTCTTAGGGAAAGAAATGGGATAGCCGAAGAGATAACCCGAAAATAACCGTATAAACAGATTCTGGATACGGGATGCTGGATAACAGACATCCGGTTTTGCCTTTTGTTTTTATCCAGTTTCCAGAATCACTCCGAAGAGGAGATCGATATCGAGTTATCAAAAGGTTAGAGATCAATTCTAAGACGAAGTGACCTAAAAATCTAATGCCAAGGGCCGGTGTGCGAAGAATAAGTTTTTTGGACACTCTTGGGAGAATGAAGTACCTTAAAAATAGGCTTTCGATAAATTTCTGATAAATTTAAAGCAATTTTCTTAACTAACGGAGCCGGAACCCCCAAAAATAGTTCGTTTTTACTCATGGCAGACGATAGGCGATCCCCGACTCCATTCACGGTCATATTCACTTTTTTATGGTGATACGGATAAACAATTACATCTTCACAAACTCCATGGAAACCCGTTCCAATGTGAAAATCGTTTCGTTCACCGGTAAGGTACTGGTTCGCCGTCAATAACCACATGGCCTGTTCCGAATTGACCTTAAACAGGACGACATCGACTCCCATAACCGCCTTCTCTAATGGGCTCATGGCCACTCCTTTGGTTTGACCGGCCGGCAAGCAGGTTCCCTTGGAAAAATAATTCCGTGAAGCCTCTTCATTTCCAAATACACCGATTTGAACTCCATGTTTGTGCTTTCTCGATTTTAAAGATTCTTTTCTAAATCCCAAAGCGGTCAGACCCATGGCACATCGGACATCGGTCCGGGTTAAAAAAATACTTTTCCCTTTAAACGCTTCCATCAGGCCAAAGCAGAAACTGGGAATCGGATTCTCCGGTTTTTTTAATAAGATCGGGGTTTCTTCATGGATTTTGATAATCCGGACGGCTACGGGACCGTTTTTTAGTTGAAGAATGCGACGATAGGTCTTAGCCAATTCCTGCACATTTTCCATAAATAAGATTCCTTAAAATAGGCTATTTTTTACTTTTTCGATTCAAGATAGAAACTATCTTACCCTCCGGTTTTGGTGGCTTTGGTAAACTTTCTTCCCGGGGAACCTCAACCTTTTGGATAATAATTTTTTTCCCCCTCATTGTAAATTCCTCACCCTGAATATATTCCGGCAAAAGTATCCATTCACCCAAAGAGACCGGTACCTGAAGGATTAAAAATTTCATTCGTAGCCAGCCGGGTTTTATATCCGGGGTTATGTTTTCAATTCGGGCAAAAAAAACGGGTTGATTTTCTAAATAGATCAAGACGAGATCATTGGGGCCCGTCATACAAACCGATTTCTTTCTTTTTGGGAAGCAACAGAAAAATAAAAGAACAATGTAAAGCGAGGGCGGATTTCGAGACGAAAGACGAAGTCCGCCGATGGAAATATAAAACTGAAAAACTTTAAAATAAAAATTTCCCGAATTTCATTCCTAAAAAACCTTGATAAAAATTTATAATCGCCCGGCCATAAAAAGTCAATAGAAATTAGAAATAAATTTTCTTTTTCTTTGACTTCGTTCTCTTTTAGTATTAATAAAACTTAGAAACAAAGAACGATTAACCGATTGGGAAAATATTGCGCGCCTGTAGCTCAGAGGATAGAGCAACGGACTTCTAATCCGTAGGTCGCAGGTTCGAATCCTGCCAGGCGCGCCAATTATTTTTGATACCTTTCTGAAAAATTGATAATCAGAAAAGACACAATGGTCGAAGGTCTGACGATTCTGATAAAAACCGTAAAAAGCCAAATAACCTAAGAAGGAGAAAAAGATCATGTTAAAGTTTGTTAAAATGTTGGCGGTCATTGCCCTGGTGGTTATTATGATTCCGTATAGCCTCTCGGCCCAAGACAAGGAAATCTTGGCTAAAATCGGCAACAAGAAAATTACCATGACCGATCTCAATCGAATCATCGGTTCTCAAGATCCCGAACAACAAAAAATTATTGAGAATAACCCTCAGATCAAGCAATCCATTCTCTGGAATATTGTCCAAGGAACGGTTGTCTCCGATATCGCCAAGAAAAAAGGTTTTAATAAAAAGCCTGAAATTAAAAATCAAATAGAATTGATGATCAATAACTTCTTGACTGCCGTATATCTGCAAAAAGAAATTGTTGAGAAAATAACCATTAATGACGATAAAGCTCACGCCTATTATAAAGATCATCCCGAGATATTTAAAACCCCTGAAAAAATACGGGTAAAACATATTTTAATAAAAGTAGCCGCCTCGGCCTCTGACGAAGAAAAGAAAAAAGCCAGCCAGAAAGCCGAAGAAGTATTAATAAAAATAAAGGGGGGCGAAGACTTTTCGAAATTAGCCTCAGAAATTTCCGACGACCCTGGTACGAAGGAAAAAGGGGGGGATTTGGATTTTTTCTCCAAAGGGACCATGGTCCCTGCCTTTGAAGAGGCCGCTTTTTCCCTGAAACCGGGAGAGATCAGCGGCATAATAGAAACCGAATATGGTTATCATATTATCAAGATGGAAGAAAAAAAAGAGGCCCTGCTTGAGCCTTATGAAAACATTAAAGACAAAGTGAAAGACCAGGCCCTTCAAGAAATACGGAAGTCCGCTGTTACAGAATTTCTCGAAAAAGCAGTAAAAGACGCCCGAGTGGAGGTTTTCCCCGAAAGAATCGACAAGTCTAAAAAATAAAAATGGATTCAACAGGGCATCAGGCAATAGGCGGCAGTCTGCAGAAGTTTAGATTTTTCATCCTTTATGGCCGGTTGCCCTGTTTCTTTTACTGGATTTCAGCATCCTTTTCCCACCACCCTCTGACGCGTTGATCCAACATTTCCTTGAGGGTCGGCATCCCCATTCCCGGGACATAACCGAACACCTTTCCCCAGACCGATGCATTCTCCATACAAAGATAAACCGGGATCTCTTCCCCCCAGGTTCTGATCCAATTAAACAGTTTACGGTAAATTTCCACCCTTTGTGATTGAGGATAGCGCATTTTTTTATCCAGAGCGGGAATAAATTCCTGATAAATGTATCGGGCCTTCGGATGACGATGTTGAATAATCGATTTCAAGGGCGGCATAAATCGAAAACAACCCAGACTGATCCAAAGGATACTCTCGGGCCGGATTTCGGAAAAAAGGGTCTGAACCGTTTGATGATAGGACTCTTCCCATCCGGGAAAATAAAAAATGGGATCAAAGTGGAAGCCCAGACGATACCCTTTTTTCTGACAAACGGCAGCAGCTTTCAATCTTTCGCTCAATGAGGCAGCCCCTCGCTCTTCTTTTTTAATAACCTCCGACGGATTAAGAGACCAGGAAATGATGATATTTTTCGACGGAGCGGCCGGGATAAGATTTTGAATGGCGGCGGTCTTGGTTTTTAATTCAACCAGCACATTAGGATGGGACGACAACTCCTGCGCCAGAAGAGCGCTGAAACCGGTCAAGTGGTCTAAGGCCAGGCTGTCGGTAAATTCACCGGTGCCCAGCCGAATGATTTCCTCGTGATGTCTGTAAACGAATGTCCTCAACTTAAGAAAAATTTCTTCAATATTGACAAAAAGACGGATAAAGGGCTGGTTGAAATAAGCCTGGAGGATACAGTAGCTGCAGTCCATAGGGCAATTGGATCCGATATGGAGAATATGATACCCGCAGCAAATATAATCCTTAGTCCCCGGACACGGTTTTATCAACTCTCCTTTAAAACGAGTCAAATAAAGGGTCTTCTTCGATTCGGCTATGGTTTCTGTTTGTGAAAAAACGGGGTCTCGATCCACCCATTCCAGAGGAAGGTCGGGAAGAGCCTTCAAAACACGCTGGGTTAATGGGGCTGTTTCCGCCCCTTTTTCGATCAGAATCTTCTTAAACAGCATTGAAATAAATCTTTATACCCGCTTACAGCGGGTTCCAGGTAATATGAAAAATACTCAAAGGATTCAAGTGATAAGCAATGAAACGGAAAAAATCCTCGAATCCTGGATTCTGAATCCTGTTTTTGTGTTAACCCTAAGGGAGCCCATTCAGTTTCCCTTCTTCCAGGACCTTGATGATTTTTTCCAGAGATTCTTTCAGTTCCTTGGAACTCGAGAAATGGACCGCCAGGTCATAATGTCCTCCTTCAAAAAAAGGAGGGGGATTGATGCGGGTTCGCTGATCCAAATTCAAAGGAGAGATCATTGCTTCAAAGGTTTTTTCAGTATCGGTCAAAGCAGGATACCGACAATTTCGAAAAAATTTTCGAAAAGCCTGCCCTTTCTGCTGTGGCGTCCAGGTCGGCTGCTGCAGCAGAATCATGATCGTTGAAGTTGAAAGAATTTTTTTCGGTTTTTCAGAGCGTCGAATGCAGATTTCTTTCAGTTCGGTTAAAAATTCTTTTTGTTTCTGAAATCCCCAACGGAAGAAAATAAACAGTGCAAAAATAAGATGGGCAAGGGGAAGAAATTCCCGGATCACCGATTCAATAGTCTCAGGAAACAATCGCCCCTGAATCAGGGCTGGCCAATAAATAGGGCTCATTTCTGAGATTCTTAAAAAACGATCAAAAATTTCTTTTTTCGGCGGCAGATCTAAAAGGGGGAGATACCTTTGGATCAGTTCCCTTTCTTCTATGAAAAACGCCATTTTTTTTACGATAAAAGACTTTTCAACCGAATTGAAGCCTCGAACGCAATTATCATGGAAATTAAATAAAAACAAATCGTTCTCTTTAATTCCGTTTGTAACGATTTTACAAGAAACCGGGTTCCGGCCGATTTTCTGAAGGGATCGAAGCCGTCTGTTCCCTGTTACAATGCAAAAACGGCCTTGTGCTTTTTTCTGAAGAACAGGCAATTGTTGCAGGCCAATAGTCTTAATCGAAAGGATCAAAGACTCAATAGGGCGATCATAGGTGGTTCGATAGGTTGCATCATCCCAATCGATCCGTGAGAAAGTAAGGTCTTTGGTCTCAGACTTAATCAAAATAGGATTCATGAACTTAATTGATCCTCTGCCCCGCTCGGAGCGCTATTGTTTTGTAAAAATTTCCTTCCGCCCTCCGATGGCTAAAGGGCGTATCCAATGTTTTCTCCTTTGGAAAAGGTTGGGGATCCGACAAGGAGGGAGATTTGGAAGCATTAGAATCAGACACGGAAAAGAGCCCCACGGGAATGGCACACCGACCAAACTAATTTTGAATGGGTTGGTCGACAGAGGCTTCAAAAAAAGGGGGGTCTTTCCTTTCCACTAGAAGACGGCGGATCCGGCGTTTGTCTGCTTCCAGAATGGTCATTTTCAAGTCCTGAAAATAGACTTTTTCACCCACTTCTGGGACTCTCTCTAAAAGATTAATGATCAGACCTCCAACGGTTTCAAAATTTTTTTCCTCGATTTCCAATTCAAAATAATGTTCAAATTCTTCAATTTCCAAACGGGCATCCACTTCCACACGACCACTGTCCAGGGGTTTCAACCGTGATTCCTGGCGGTCGTATTCATCTTCAATGTCACCGATAATCTCTTCAATGATATCTTCCATAGTTACCAACCCGGAAATTCCGCCGTATTCATCCAGGACAATGGCCATATGGACTTTTTCCAATTTTAATTCTCGAAAAAGATGGACGATCTTTTTAGTTTCCGGTACAAAGGTAGGTTGGCGAAAAATCCCTGGCGGGATGGGTTGATCCGGCGGAAGATGCCAATAAGGCAACAGGTCCTTTACATGAAGCATCCCGATGATATTGTCCGGATTTTCCTGGTAAATCGGGAGGCGGGAATGGCCGTGTTCGAGCGTCAGATCAATAATGGTCTGAATACTCACATCCGAGCTGATCGCCAGCATTTCAGTCCTTGGGACCATGACCTCCCGGACCACGGTATCTTTGAATTCAAAGATACTCTGAATCATATCCCCTTGTTCCGGGGTAAGGAGTCCCTGTTCTTCCCCCTGGTCGATCAGCTCTTGGAAGTCTCTTTCTAAAACGGATTCCGGTGGAGTTTCCGGTTTCTTCCTAAAAAAAGAACGAACCTGATCAATCAATCTTGAAGGGCGGTCGTCGGGGTATGTACTCATAAGGTATAGAATTTCATAACAGATTTCTTAGCATGTGTCAATTTTTTTCTGAATTGAAATTTTCATTGATTAGGTTATAGTTAAACCAAGAAAGAACGTTTGGTGTTGACCGTTCGGCGTTCATCGAAACCCTTTTTATACTTCTTGGTATCCCGAAGGAGCAGGACAGTTTAGAAAGAAAATAGTTTTAAATCCCCCTCAATCCCCCTTTTCCAAAGGGGGGCGTGGGATTGCGTGAGAATTTATTAACAAAGAAATTTAAGTTGTAGGAGTTATCCAATCGATGGCCAAAGTCGTTTCCCTTGAATCTTTAAAAAATCAAAAGGCTGCCAAAAGGGGTTTCCGAGAATGGCAACGCCGATTCAAGACAATGCCGATATTGGATGAACAAACCAAATGGTCCGATCTCCCGGACGAATTGATCCTGTTTTTGGCCGAAGATGATGAAGACAGCCGGCCGATCATTCATGATCTCCTGATGGGTAGCCTTGGCTTGGGAAGCGGTTATGATTTTGAATCCCTGCCGCCGGAGCAATTACTGCCTCTTTTGGATATCTACTTTATTATTATCGATCAAGTACGATTCGAATGTATGCGTCGGTTGGGATGGGTAAACGAGATCCCTTTAGGCGACAAACCCATTATCGGATTGATCAGGGATTCTAAACCAGGCCTTCCTTCAACCCTGACGGACACCCCCATGCCTACCCCGAAACATCCCGCCTACCCTGAGTATTGTCTATTAAAGGAAATGGAGAAGATGGCTTTCATAAGGAGAACCATTCCCGAAGCCGTAAAACAATTTCAAGAAAAAATGAAATCCTATGGAAAACGATAACACCAATCTTCAAAATCTATTTTTTCCCCAATCGGTGGCCATGGTGGGGGCTTCCAACCGTTTCGGCAAGTGGGGATTTAATCTGTCGGCTACCCTTCTGGTTTCACCGTTTTCAGGCCCGGTTTACCTAGTCAATCCCAACGAACCGTTTATCCTGGGACAGCGGACCTTCCCGGACCTGGGATCGCTGCCCGGCAAGGTGGATCTGGCTGTTTTAGCCGTTCCGGCCGTCCAGACCATCCCTCTTATCGAAGAGTGCGGACGACTTGGGATTCCCAATGCCCTGGTGGTGGCCTCAAATTTTAAAGAGGTAGGAGAAAAAGGCGCTCGGTTGGAAGAAAAACTAACCCAGACGGCAAAGGCCGGAGGAGTTCGGATTGTCGGTCCCAACACCATGGGAATTGTCAATACCAGCGCCAGCTTGGAAATTCTCTTTATGCCCCTCGGGGTCAAAGCCGGTCCGGTGGATATAATCTCTCAATCAGGGAATATCGGTTCCCAGATTATGGAATTAGGGATGAAAGAAGGAGTGGGTGTTTTCAGGTTTGTTGGATCAGGCAACGAAGCCGTTTTAGGTGTGGAAGATTATCTGGCCTATTTCGGTCAGGATGATCTCTCCCGATTGATTGTCCTGTATTTAGAAGGAATTAGAAACGGTGAGCAGTTCCTTAAAACGGCCGAAAAAATAACCCCACACAAGCCAATTTTGGCCTTGAAAGCCGGAAAAACGATTCACGGATCACAGGCCGCTCGTTCCCATTCCGGAGCCGTGGCCCAGTCCCCCAAAATGATTTCCGACCTGTTTAAACAGGTGGGCATCATTGAAGCCCAATCCACTGAAGAGTTGATCGATTTAATTAAGACCTTCAGTCTGCTTAAGCCACCGGCCGGGGATCGGCTGGGCGTCGTCTCCCTGGGGGGCGGCTGGGGAGTAGCCACAACCGACGCCGCTGCCCTCAAAGGTCTGTCCCTTCCGGTCTTGTCCCCTTCATTGGTGGAACGGCTGAACCATTGGCTTCCTCCCTTTTGGAGCCGTCAAAATCCCCTGGACCTGGTTGGTACACCAAACCGGCGATCCCATATTGAAGTCCTTCGGGCCCTCGCGGCCAGTGAAGAAATCGATGCCGTTGTCGCCCTTGGTATGCTGGCCGGATTTAAAAAATATCTGAGTCAACTCTCCAAATGGAAGAGATTGATCCTGAAACAAAAAATCAGGTCCTTTTTCTCCTTCCCAACTAAAATTTTTAAAAAATCCCTTATCCTTTCAGTGAAGGAGATATCAAAGGAAGACAGGGATATAAAAGGATTCCAAAAAAAAGACCTTTATCTTTGGAAAGACAGCGGATTTGTCAAAGAAATCCAAGGCATCATGGCGGTCTATAAAAAACCGATTCTGTTGGTTACCTTTCTTCCAGTGACGGCCGTCCAGATGACCCGGCGCTTTGGCCTGCCTGTCTTCGGTAATCCGGAGCGGGCGGTAGGTTCTATGGCTGGGCTGATTGATTATGGGCGTTTTGTAAGAGAGACCCAAAAAGGAAATTTCACACTCCGGAAAGCAACCGGTGCAAAAAGGATATTGTCTGTTCGCGTAAATGAGGCCTTGAATGAATATCAAGGCAAACGAATCCTGGCCGATTATCAAATCCCAATCACCCGGGAAGGCATGGCAAAAACGAAGGAGGAGGCCGTTTCTTTAGCCGAGAAGATCGGGTATCCGGTGGCGATCAAAATTCTTTCTCCCGATATTATCCACAAGACCGATCAAGGAGGGGTGATCCTTTCGATTCACAATGAAGAAGAGTTGGGCCGAGCTATTGAGCAACTGGAGAAACGGTTTCCGCCCCTGAAGGATCCGGACCATCAAGACTGCCTTATCATCCAGGAAATGGTCGTTAAAGGAGTGGAAGTCCTCCTGGGAATGAACAATGATCCTCATTTCGGGCCGTTGCTGGTCCTTGGTTTAGGAGGAATCTTAGTGGAAGTCCTGAAGGACGTGGCCTTTGCCAAGCCTCCGATAACGGCCCTTCAGGCCGAACAACTCTGGCGTTCCTTACGAGGATCGGTTATACTGGAAGGGGTACGAGGAAAACCACCGGCAGACTTGACCGCCCTGGTCCAAGCCACAGTTGGATTTTCATATTTAATCGAAGACTTGGGCCAAGATTTCGAAGGAATTGATATCAACCCTTTGATGGTCCTTCCTGAAGGACAAGGGGTCAAGGCCTTGGATGCCTTATTTGTGACCAAATCAAATGACAAATAACCAACGGGAAGTGACCAGTGGCGGATCACAGGGGACGATAGAAAATTATTTTCGAAGGTTTTTGTAATTTTAAATCCCTTAATCCCTAGGCTATAAACATAAAAACGATGAAGGGTTAACCCGAAGAATCGAAGAGGAATATTGTCTATGAACCGTAATAGATTTGCAATGATGATAAGTTTTTGGTTCTTATTAATATCCATTAATTTTGTCTGGGCCGGAGAACCGGTTCAACTCCGAATCCTTTACCTCAATGACTTCCATGGTTTTGCCGAACCCTATCAACCGGCCGGGAGTCCGGAAAAGATGGGGGGAATCGCTTTCCTGGCCGGAGAAGTGAATCGTCTTCGGAAGGAACGTCCTGCTCTGCTTTTGGCCGCCGGGGACATGATCCAAGGCAATCCCTGGGCCAATCTTTTTGAGGGCCAATCGACTCTGGAGGTCATGAATGTTATGGAGTTTTCAGCCATGGTCCTCGGGAATCACGAGTTTGACTTCGGACAGGAGGTTCTTAAAAAACGGATTCAGGAGGCCCGTTTCCCTATCCTGGCTGCTAATGTCCAGGGAATGCCGGGTATCAAGCCCTATGTGCTCAAAGAAATCTCCGGTCTTAATATCGCGATTATCGGACTTATCACCGAGGAAACTCCAACAACTACCCACCCAAAAAATGTCAAGGGCCTTGTTTTTTCTTCCATGATCGATTCGGTCCAAAAGGCCATCCAGGAATTAGGCGACAGGCCCGATCTGGTAATTGTCCTTTCCCATCTTGGTCTTCCGGCTGACCGCCGTCTGGCTGATACTGTAAAGGGTGTAACACTGATCGTCGGCGGACACACCCACACACGGATCGAATCCCCCATGAAGGTCAATGAAACTTTGATCGTTCAAGCCTGGGAACACGCCAAGGTGTTGGGAGTTCTGGATCTTACGATTCAGAATCGAAAAGTGATCCGGTATGAAGGAAAACTGGAAGCTATCCGGCCGGACTTACAACCGCCTGATCCGGTTGCCTTAGAAATAGTAGACCGCTATAAGAATCAGGCCGTTGCCATTCTTGAGGAAGTGATTGGCGAGGCTCTAATGGATTTACAGGGCCAAGGTTCACGGTCCGCAGAAACCAACCTGGGAAACCTGATTACCGATATTTTAAGAGAGGAAACCCAGGCCGATGTGGCTATGACCAATGGGGGAGGTATCCGCGCCGACATTTTAAAGGGCCCTATCCGAATAAAAGATCTATTCACCGTCCTGCCGTTCTCCAATCATCCGGTCGTCCTCAGAGTCAGTGGGCAGGAACTCAAGGACATTTTCGAATATGGGCTATCCGACTTGAGCGGAACAGGCGGCCGATTCCCTCAGGTGTCCGGAATTCACCTGACCTATTCACCCACGGCCCCCATCGGCCAAAGGCTGACCAATATCAGAGTCGGAGCAAAACCCTTGAATCCGGAAACCTGGTATTCCCTGGCCACCAATGATTTCCTAGCCGCTGGGGGCGATGGGTATGCGGTTTTAAAAAACATTATAGAAAAAAAAGTAGGAACTCCATCCGTCGAACGCGTTATTCTCTTGGATTCCGGCAGAGAGATCCGTGATCTGGTAACCGATTACATCAAGGTTAAAAAACAGATTTCTGCCTCGGTGGATGGCCGAATCCGAAAAGAATGATCCATTATGCGTATATGGCTCAATGATAAACCGATCACCCTCATCCCCGGCATGACCATCCGCCAGATCCTGATCCAGTCTGATTGTCTTCGGGAGATTGAAAAAGGGTGGATGGTTTATGATGAATGGGAGAACGAAGTCGGGCTCGATGGGGCCATCGAAAATGGAAGCCGATTTACGTTGAGGCCGGCACAGAAGCCGTCAACGAGAAGGAAAAAAGATAATGGTTCAAGATGATATGGATATGAATTTTGCCGAACTTTTTGAGGCCAGTGCCCGGTCGGCCGGTGAAGGGCCCCTTGAACCCGGGGAACCGGTACAGGGAAAAGTGGTTCTCGTCACACCCGATACGGTTTTCATCGATTATGGCGCCAAATCCGAGGGCTGGGCCGACTTACAGGAATTCCTGGATGAAAATGGTGATCTGACCGTAAAGCCCGGTATGGAGGTGGAACTGGCCTTTATCGGATACGGACCGTCGGGAGCCCAGTTGGGTAATTGTTTGCGCCAAGTTTCCGGAAGTACCGGCAAAGAGCTTTTCAGAAAGGCCTTTGAATCCGGAATCTCCCTCGAGGGAACGGTTACCGGGACCAACAAGGGCGGCCTGGAAATTACCGTCTCCGGAACAAAGGCCTTTTGCCCTTTTTCACAAATGGATTTGACTTTTCTGGACCGGCCCGAAGCTTTTATTGGAACCACCCAAAAATTCAAAGTCACCCAGTTTGAAGAAGAGGGAAAAAACATCGTTCTCTCCCGACGGGCGGTATTGCAGGCTGAAAAAGAAGCCTTGGCCGAAGGTACAAGGAAACGCCTTGTTGTTGGAGAGGTGTTCCAAGGCCGGGTGACCCGATTGACCCCCTTTGGGGCTTTTGTTGATCTGGGCGGGATAGAGGGCCTGGTCCATATATCGGAAATCTCCCGCAGTCAAGTTTCGGATCCGGCAGATCACCTGGCCGTGGGTCAGGATGTGTCCGTTAAGGTCCTACAAATAAAAACCGATGAAAAAGATATTGAACGCATCAGCCTGTCCCTTAAAGCCTTGGAACCGGACCCCTGGGAAACAGGGCTGGGTTTTGATGAAGGAGATATTCTTTTAGGTAAGGTTCGCAATCTTGCCCAATATGGGGCTTTTGTGGAAGTCGCCTCCGGCTTAGAAGGGCTGGTTCATCTTTCGGAAATTACCACAAAACGCATTCACCATCCCAAGGAAAAACTCAAAATAGGTCAGGAAGTGGAAGTTAAGGTCCTGGAAATTAATAGAGAACAACGAAGGATTTCTCTTTCCATTAAGGAGGTCACTCCGTTGTCGGATTCAGTAAAGGATTCCCTTGAGCGGGAAATATTTCGGACCGGAAATGTGATTCGAAAACGGGTTAAAACCGATTCGGCCGAGGTCTTTTTGGGATCGGGCGAAGATAATTTTATAGATAATAGTGAAGGTCCTAACCGACAGAAAATCCCAGGTCCCCAGCCTCCGCAAGTGGGTTTGTTGGTTAAAGGGATTGTCCGTTCCATAAAACCGTATGGACTATTTGTGGATCTCCCCGACTTGGGCCCACATCAGCGAGGTCTCCTGCATAACAGCCAGGTATTGGTTCCGGAAATGAATCAATCGAAAAAGTCCCTTAAAGAAGGGGACGAGATAGAAGTCGAACTCATCAAGATTGATGAACTGGGAAGGATTTCTCTTTCCCAGAAGTCGGTCTTGGATCATCAGGACCGGATCTCATTGAATGAATATCGAAATCGAGTCAAAGAAACCGGCAAATTGGGCACTATGGCCGATTTATTTAATAAAAAGAAAAGGCTATCTTCATGACCCTGATGGAATTTTCCATGATCCCTCTGGATAAAGGGTCAAGTTTCAGCGAATACGTAGCCCGAATCCTGACCCTGGTTGATCAAAGCGGGCTGGACTATCGATTGAATCCTATGGGCACCGTGGTTGAAGGTCAGTGGGATGATCTCCTGGCCCTGCTGACCCGCTGTTTTCGAGCCTTGGAACAGGATTCCAGCCGTATCAGCCTCCAGGTCAAATTTGATCATCGAAAAGGGTCGGAATCACGGATAGAAAGCAAAATCCGCAGTGTCCAGAACAAGGCAAACCGTCCTTTAAAGGTTTCCTGATAAACCATCTATTTTTCCTTTATTTTTCGAATACAGTTTGATATAATTAAAGAAAATGGCTTATTGGGTCGACAAAAAACAGTCATAGAGGTTTCTTTCAAGGGATTGCCTCCACTGCCTTTGTTTCTTATTCGTGAGGTGTATTTTTTTCTTGACATGAACTTATAACGGTGTTATATTATATACACGAATAAAACTGAAAAAGGCAAACCAGACCGATAAGGCTGGGACGCAAAGATCCAGACCCGATACTAACTTCTTTGGAAGGGTGGCTGATCCGCCAGTTATGGAAAAAGCATTTATAAACAAAAACCGCAAGTTTCTAAGAGCCATATCCTCTTCTTTATTAAGTTCTACGTGGTTTTCTTTCTTTTTTCCCGTCAAGAGAGCATTAAAAATGCATCAAAAAGGATTTTCCCTCGTTGAACTCCTGATTGTTGTAACTTTAATTACGATTTTATCCTTTATAGCGGTCCCCCAACTAACCAATTTGACAAACAATGCGCGATTAAGGGGAGCATCTCGATTGGTCTGGGGAGATCTGTATAATGCCAAAATGATCGCCATTAAAACCAATCAATCCATAACTGTTACTTTCGGATCAACCACCAGTTATAGCTTCCCTTGGGGGGACGGCACCACCTTTACCAGAAATCTGGCCAGCGAATATCCCAATGTAACGGCATCCAAGAGCGGCGGGGGCAGTATAACCTTTAGCTCCACTGGAATGACCCAAAATGCCACAAATGCCACGATCACGGTTCAAAATTCCCAAGGCTCCAAATCCATCTCCATTCAATGGACAGGAAGGATCAGCCTCACCTAATGTTTGGTATCATCAAAAATATCAAGGGATTTACCCTGGTTGAATATCTGATAGCCATTGCCATATTGGGAATAGGATTACTTGCCCTGGTGGGCCTGCAAACGACAGCCATCCGGGGCAATTTTGGTTCCAAATGTCTAACAACGGCGGTTTTGTTGGCTGAAAAAAGGATGGAGGAATTTAAAAACACCCCCTTTAATTCCTTGACCATAGGTACTTTTTCTGATCCCAATAATCCCCTAAACAGCTCCGGGCAAACGGGAGGGATATTTAGTCGAACATGGGCCATACAAAATTATTCAGGTTCCACCTATATGAGACAGATCACGGTAACCATCTCTTGGATGGAGGCAGGAAGAAATCGTTCAATTTTTTACAACACGGTAATCTCAAGATGACATGGTAAGGGAATTCAAAAATAATAGGGGTTTGAGTTTAGTTGAACTTCTGATCGGAATCGTTATTCTGGGAATAATTCTTACTGCGATTTATAACCTATTTATCAGCGCCAACAAATCCCAGGTAGCCCAAGATCTGGAAGTGGACATGCAACAAAACGCCCGATCAGCTGCCGATTTTGTTGTCAGAGAGCTAAGAAATATAAGCGCTCTAAGTTGTCTTGAAAATACCACCACCACTTGTGCTACGAGCGGAGATAAAATCATGTTCACTTCGACAGCCGATAGTGACACCCGGATATTTTCCTGGAGCTCAACCGATAATATCCTGCGGTTCAGTAAGGCCCCTTCGGGTTCCCCTGACAGGCAACCTTTGGCTGATAATACTACTGCCTTTACCTTTGCTCCATTTGATCAAAATAATAACAGCACCACCAATTTATCCAGCGTCACCAGGATAGACATAACCATCACCGCCAGGACCGCCCGGACGGATCCGAACACCAAAGGTTACCGCTCCTATAGTATAAGAACATCGGTGATGAAGAGAAATTAGGAGGTGGGTTTGAATGAAAAAGAAAATTAAAGATCAAAAAGGAATCGCCCTTGTTGTTGTTATCCTGATGCTGCTGGCCTTGTCAGCCTTGGGGGTAGCCGCAATAAACCTGACCAATGTGGGAACCCTGATCACCAGCAATACCAAAACCTCCAAACAGGCTTTCTACCTGGCCGAAGCCGGTGCTGAACGGGCCCGTGAATTTCTCAGAACCCGAGCAGCAGGAGGGAATACCCTGTCCAATGAACTGAATTCGATCATCGGTATTGATGGGGTGCTGGTGAATAGTGGGGATGTCTCCAATTTTTCAAGCACCGATGATATCCCTTATATCAATACGACCTCCTTGGGAAACGGGAGCTTTAAAGTATATTTAACCAACGATACCGTGGATGGAGTCACTTCGGCTTCAGACACCAATGGTATTGTCACCTTGACCTCTTTTGGATATGGTCCGAATAACTCGAAGGCCGTTGTACAGGTAAGGGTCATGAAAAACGGGGGTATTAATCTGCCGAATCTCCCGGGAGCTATTTCCTTGGCCGGTCCGAATGTTGTTTTTGATGCGCCCAATAGTAATGCCTTTACTATTGATGGGGGCACGCATCCGGCAATTGCCGTTAATTCAGCCCAATCGCTTACCACCATTACCAATAACAGCGCCGTTCAAAAACGGGCCGACAACTACACCGGAGCCGGAGGGACCCCTTCGGTCCAGAATCTGACCTTTGGTTCCCCTTGGGATACTATAGCCGATCTTCAAAAGCTCTATACCGGATTAAAAAATAATGCCGATTTTACTTCTTCCAGTGACCCCGGTTTTACTTTAGGGGACGCTGCCAACAAAAAGGTAGTGGTTATCGATGGAGATTTTACGTTGAATCCCACCACCGGTGCCGGCATACTTTTGGTCACCGGTCAACTGACCCTTAATGGTAATTTCAGTTACGACGGTATTATTCTGGTTGTCGGGTCCGGCAATATCCTAAGACATGGAGGAGGGGATGGGACTATCAGCGGGGGTATTTATGTGGCCAATATCAAAGGATCTGACGGCCAGATCAATACCGGCGACGATGTCTTCGGCAATCCGACCTTTGACACAACGGGGGGAGGAAATTCGACTATCACCTACGATGCAACTGCGCAAACTTCCGCTGCAAACCTAACCAATTCTTTCCCTTTCACAAGAATCTCCTGGAAGCAATTCTAAGATCAAAGGGTTCTGTGAACGGGAGCATTCGGTTGGGATGAAACAGAAGGAGACCGATAATGGCAGAAAAGATTAAAGAAGAAAACGGGATCGCCCTGGTCACCGTGATCCTTATGCTCCTGGCCCTTTCCGTTATTGGGATTATTGCCGTTAATCTCACTAATGTCGGAAGAAAAATAACCAGCAATACCAAAACAACCAAAGAGGCCTTTTACGTGGCCGAAGCAGGTGTTGAAAGGGCTCGAGAACTTCTCCGGACCCGGATGGCAGGCGGAAGCACTCTGAACAGCGAACTGAATTCGGTCAAAGGTCCTGATGGAGTACTCGTAAACAGTGATAATGCAGCTGCTTTTTCAGCGACCGATGACCTTCCCTATATTAATACCACCTCCATGGGAACTGAGAGCTTCAAAGTATATTTAACCAACGATGCCGTAGATGGAGTCACTTCGACAACCGACACCAATTCTATTGTTACCTTGACCTCTTTTGGATACGGCCCGGATAATTCTGAAGCGATTATCCAAACAGCCATCCAGAGGGTACCCATTCCCACTCTCCCCGGCGCAATTACCATGCCGGGTCCTGATGTCTCTTTTGCTGGAGGAGACAGCAATTCCTCCACTTACAACGGGGGGGCCACACACCCGGCCATTGCCGTCAATTCCTCGGCCGGTCAAACATCGGTTATCAATGGAATCCCTTCCAACCGGCGAGACAATTACACGGGTGGTGGGCTATCCACTCCTTCGGTTCAAAATACGGGTTTTTCCGATCCCTGGGGAAACCTTCCGCAACTTCAGACCCTTTACAACAACCTTAGCAGTCTGGCCGACTTTACTTCGCCGACAGATCCCGGGTTTACTTTAGGAACAACCGCCGACCCAAAGGTGGTTGTTATTGATTCTAATTATTCCATGACCGGTGGAGCAAGCGGAGCCGGAATACTTCTGGTCACGGGAGACTTAACCCTTAGCGGGAACATTAGCTATGATGGTATTTTATTGTTAATTGGAAAAGGGAAAATTATCAGGGACGGCGGTGGAACAGGTCTAATAAGCGGGGGGATCTATGTGGCCAATATAGCCGGTCCGGATGGGAACATTAATACTACCGCAGATAATACCTGGGGGATACCTACCTGGAATACCAGCGGAGGGGGGACCTCAGATATTGATTATGTTTTTTCCACAGAAAGTAGTGCCCTCCAGTTACTACCTTTTGCCCGAACGTCATGGAAACAGTTAAATCGTTGACTCTGATGGATTCATAAAAGTCTTCACCCCGGTAAAAACCGGGCTCCAATGGTTTCCTACCTAGTTTAATCTACTGGATTCCGGCTGGAGTCTATCCCGCACTTGATGCGGGACCGGAATGATGAAAATCGGTTTTCGCCGATTTTTTATGAGTCCATCAACTCTTACTTATCTTACTTATTTAAATTCATTAGGTTGCTTTTTATCTACCTCTTTAACCATAGCTTCTTGGACAATTTCATTAAGCTTTCTCAAACGGGACTCGATCTGGAAATTGATACTATTTTTAGGGTAAAAGCCGTCTTTTTTCTTTTTCCCGGCCTTTTTCCCGGTTAATATTTCCAGACCCTGTTCAATGTGGCTGATGGGAAAGACATGAAACTGTCCTTTTCGGACCGCTTCCACCACTTTCGATTTCAGCATCAAATCCTTCACATTGGCTTCTGGGATCATGACCCCTTGTTTCCCGGTGAGCCCTTTTTCCCGGCAGACCTCAAAGAACCCTTCAATCTTTTCATTGACCCCTCCAATGGGCTGAATCTCCCCTTTCTGGCTGACTGAACCGGTGACGGCAATCCCTTGAAAAACAGGAAGTTGGACTAAAGAGGAAAGCAAGGCCATTAATTCGGCCCCCGAGGCGCTGTCCCCATCCACCATCCCATAGCTTTGTTCGAAAGTGATGCTGGCCGACAGGCTTAGCGGTTTATCGAGGCCGTATTTCCCTTTTAAGTAGCCGCTTAAAATCATTACGCCCTTGGTATGGATATTTCCGCTCAACTTCGATTCCCGATCGATATCCACCACCCCGTCTTTGCCCAGAGAACAATTAGCGGTTATTCGAGAAGGCCGGCCGAATTGATAATCCCCTATAGAATACACGGAAAGGCCATTGACCTGACCAATGACGGATCCATCGGTTTCTATCCTAAGATCCCCCAAGGCGATCATTTCCTGCAACTTTTCTTCGTATAAATTTGAACGGAAAATTTTCTCTTCCACGGCCTTTTCGATGTGCTCGGCCATGATCAAACGACTCCTGTCCTGGGTCGACCAGTAATGGGCTTCCTGGATCAGGTCGTTGATCTCGGCCAATTGCAAAGAGAGTTTAAAATTACGTCCGGTCAGTTCTGAGCTGTATTCAATCAGTCGGGCCACTCCGCTTTTATGCAAGGGGAACAGCCCTCTTTCGCTGCAATAGCGGGCGATGTAATGGATATATTCCTTTAAGGGAGCCTCCTGCCGATCCATCTGATCGTCTAATTGGGCCTTGACCTTGAACATCTTTGGAAAATCCTGATCCAGCATAAAAAGAAGGTGATAAATATAGGGTTCCCCGATTAACAGAACCTTGATTTGCAGGGGAATCGGTTCCGGTTTAAGGGTCTTGGTGCTGATCAAGCCGAGTTGTTCCCCCAAATCTTCAATCAGGACCTGTTTGGTTTTTAAAGATCGTTTCAGGCCTTCCCAGGAAAAATACCAGCGTAACAGGTCCAGAACCTTGATAATCAGAAATCCCCCGTTGGCCCGATGGATTGATCCTGGGCGGATCATGGTGAAGTCGGTAAATAACGCCCCGAATTGGGCCTTTTTTTCGATCATTCCAAACAGGTTGGGGTAGGTTGGGTTGTTTTCAAAAACCACTGGGGCCCCTCTGGTTTCACTATTATCGACCAGGACATTGATTGCATATCGGGTCAGGGATGGTTCCACAGGAGAGATGGGAAACGTTCCGGCGACCGCCGGCTTGGCTTTAAAATCATCAATGTTCCGGATAATATCATCTTTGATGTTTTTAAAATGTTTTAAGACCTGGGGGAATTCCTGGTATTTTTCCTGCAGTTCATCAATCAAATGTCCGACGGCAAAAAGGGCAATCCTCCTATCCAGATCCTTTATTTTTTTTCGCAGATCTTTCTCTTTGGTCTTGATCGTTCGAACCACCTGGTTCATTTCTACCTGAAAAAGTTCGCTTTTTTCCCGAAGTTGTTTTTTGTCCTCCTCATTTAAGGATTTCAGGGTTTCTTCATCCATAGGCTGTCCGTCCTTGGCCGGCATAATCACTATGCCCACCTGACTGACGTTTAGAATAAATCCTTCTTTCAGGGTTTTCTCTTCTAAGACCGCAAGAATTTCGGTCCGTTCGGAATTGAACTTTTTTAAAAGTTCTTCCTTTCTTTGGGCGTAATCTTCACTTTCAAATAACTCCGGGATATCCTCCTGTAGATCACCGATCATTTCTTCGACATCTTTTTTTAATTCTTTTCCCTTGCCGCTGGGTAAAGACAAAGCCTTCGGACAATCCGGTTCTTTAAAATTATGGACATAACACCAGTCGGGGGGAGGTGTTTTGTCCCGGGCTATTTCTTCAATCAAGGTTCGGGTGATATAGGTCATCCCGGCTTTAGGAGGCCCGGCTACATAGATATTGTACTCCAGTCCGTCCATCCCTACTCCAAACAGGATGGCCCGAACAGCCCGTTCCTGAGAAATGACCTTGTTTGGACCGACCATTAATTCGGCCGTGGTCTCAAATCCCAAACTTTCCGGATCACAGGACCTTCGAAGTTCTTCCGGAGTCAACTCCCTAAAGCGTGTTTCCATTCCCTACCTCCCAGCGCAAGTATTCAATTAGATGAATCGTCAATAATCAGAAAAAGTCATAACAACTGACTATTCAAATTTAAATCCAAAATCCGAATATCGAATATCGAAACAAACCCAAAATTCAAATATCAAAAGTTCAAAACGTCCGCTCTCCCACCCCTCAAATCGTCTAGGATCGTCACAAATATCAGTGGAGGGGTAGTTTTTTAATTTTGCTCATTTGAGTTTGTTTTGTGCTTCGTCTTTCGAATTTCGAACTTTACCCCTAAATGTCTCCTCTCTTAACACAGGTTCATTTTGGTTTTCAAGGGATTATTATGCGGGAAAGTCGGGAAGTAATCGTCAGAAAACAAAAAGGCGGAACTGGAGTTCCCAATTCCGCCTTTTTGTTTTGAACAGGAGAGAAATTATTTCTTTTCTTCTTTCTTTTCTTCTTTCTTCTCTTCTTCCTTTTTTTCTTTCTTGACCTTCTTTACCTTCTTGGTCTTTTTAACCTTCTTTTCGGTCTTTTCAGCCGGTGCTTTTTCTTCAGCCTTTGCCGGTTCTGCCGGAGCAGTAACAGCCGGTTTGGCTTCAGGTTTCTTAGCTTCCTTCTTCACCGGCTCGGCGGCGATGGCCAAAGAAACGGTCATAGCAAATACCAAGGCCAAGGTCCAAACGATTAATTTTTTCATGTGATTTCACCTCCTCCCCTATTATTTTTATAAAAAAGCCAAAGAGCTTTTCTATCGAGTATTTTTGCTTTACATATACATACAAGCATTTCTCGTGCCAATAATCTTTTCGAAACTATTTCAATAAGTTAATAATTATCTGTCTTCCAATAACTTCCTTTTTTTCCAAAATTTAAAATTTGGGGATCAACTGGTCTGTTCCAATGTTAAATTTTGGAATCTAACCCATTTTCCTCCCCCACTCTTCTGGAAGGTTCATAAAAAGGAGGAGCCGAACCCTGATCCCCTTTCTCTACTGGGTGGGTTTCTCTGGAATTACCTTTTTCATACCCTGGTTCCGGGTTCATAACTTCCTCAAAGGCTGGAATGACTATCCCCCTCTTTACCATGATATTATGAATCACTGCGGCCCGTTTGGCCACATAGCGGGAATTTCCAAGGGGATTGAATTTTCTCGGATTGGGGAGGACTACGGCCAGTCGAGCCGCCTCTTCCGGTCCAAGGGCGGCGGCCGATTTTCCAAAATAATGACGGGCGGCAGCCTCAATGCCGAATATCCCCTCCCCCCATTCCACCACGTTCAGGTATAGCTCGATAATCCTTCTTTTGGTCAAAGTCCGCTCGATCCTCCAGGTCAATACCGCTTCCTTCAACTTTCGCCACGGATTCTTGGTCGGAGTCAAAAAAAGGTTTTTAGCCAATTGCTGGCTGATGGTACTCCCTCCGACTTTGAATTTCCGGGCCTTGAGATCTTTTTCTAGGGCCTTTTGAATGGCTTCGAAATCAAAGCCTTCATGGGACCAGAATTTGTCGTCTTCGGCAATGATCACCGCCTTGATCAAATAGGGTGAAATCCGGGATAAAGGGATCCAAGTCTTCCTGATGCGAATTGGCCGGCCCTTTTCCCGCCATTCCCTTTCCCGGTATTCCATAAAAGTAGTTTTCTGGGGGGATTCCTTTTTGAGTTTGGAGACATTAGGGACTAAGAAATAAAAACTGATATAACTTATAAACCCAATTAAAATGATTAAGGAAATTTTTCTGAACACGATATGTCCTTCCAAATACTATTTATTTCAGTGTCGGATAATCTTCAACAAAAAGCATCCTTTGTTTTAACCCACATCCACTTTTTTTCGATATTACCCAAAATTTTTTCTTTTTTCTAATGATTATTGATGATGGATTTTTAAAATTCCTATTTGCCCTTCGATACCTCAGGACGAACGAACAGGACATGTCGCAACTAACTGATTTTACGTTCGAGGTGAGGTATCGAATCAAGAACGGAAGGATGGTTTTTGACTTTTTACGAATTCATCAAAAAAAAGGATAGGAAATTTAAAAAAATCATCCTTGGACCTTTATTCCGCATTAAACTTTTTTTAAAAACATACCGATATAGGTAAATAAAAAAGGGATTTTCTTAGTGTTACCCATAATCTAACGAAATTGTAATTAACTTATGGATATTTCACAACTAAACGCTAATGCCGATACCCTGGCGTCCATACTTTCCAGCCAGAAAGCCCAGCGGGAGCAGGTGGCCCAATATGCCTTGGTTCGGGGTCTTTCTTTTTTGCAGGAAAAAAAGTACGATCGGGCCATCAGTGAATTTAAGCGGGCCACGGCTTTTAATCCTGAATTAGAGGAAGCCTACGAATACCTCGGTAAAGTTTATCAAACGACTGAAAAAACAAATAAAGCAATTGAAGTTTACAAAACCTGGGTGCAATACAATCCCACTTCCGAAAAGGCCATCACCAGTTTAGGAAATGCCTACATTGAAACGAAACAATACGACGTAGCCGAAAAACAATTCAAACGATTAGCCCAGGTAGCCCCTACTTCGGCCTATCCATACAATTCACTCGGTCATATCTATTTATCGACAGACCGCTATGAGGAAGCTGAAGAACAATTCAAAAAAGTCATCAAATATTCCTCCAGAGACGCCAATGGCTATTATGGATTGGGTCTCGCCTTGAACAAGCAAAAAAAGTATAAAGAAGCGGTGGAACAATTTGAAACAGCGATTTCCATGAAAAAAGGATTCGAATATGCACACTCGGATCTCGGGTATGCCTATATCGGGTTGGGCCAAAAGGCCAAAGCCGAGGAACAACTGGAGATCCTCAGTGACTTACATACGGATCTGGCCTCGGATCTGGCCGTGGAGCTTGAACTGGCCCTTTTTACCCCCAAGATAACCAGTACCAAACCCCTGGACAGCACCTTCCCGTCGGTTCTGGGTCCCCGCACCCCGGTCTCGGTACTGGATGCATCCCTCTTAACGCCGAATCAGTCAAAAACATTTAGCTTAACCTTTCAATTTAACCAGGCCATGGACGCCAGTTCCGTTCAAAATTCACTTAACTGGTTTATCTTTAAAGCCTCCGGCGGCCAGGCCGGATTCTATAATAACGGGATTACTATACAGCCGGAAAAGGAAATTCAGTTGTCCCCTGTTCCTAATAGTGTCTCCTACGATCAGAAAAATTATACAGCTACCATCTATTTCACGATTACTCAAAATGCCGCCGGAGACGGCGTCATCGATCCGTCACATTGGGTATTTAAATTTAAAGGAACGGATATCAGTGGTAACATCATGGATTCAGACGGAGATGAATATGATGGATTTGCCCTTTCCCCGTTTTAACCAACAAATTTTACACAATATTAATTAGTTAACATCTATTCCTCCCGCTCGACTCCCAGGGATTCTATTCTTATATCCCTTTTTATACCCGCTTAATTCCAAAAACGGCATAAAATATGCAAGGAATAAAATAGACCAATTTAAATCAATCGGAGGCAATATGGCTCTATTTATTGACAATTGTCTTTCGGTAAATTCCGAACAGGATGAAAGACAAGAAGCTTACCGGAATATCCAGCCGTTGATCCATGAAGGACAGCCCAACTTGGCCATTACAGCCATATCGGAGTTGACGGAAAAATACCCTGATTTTGCCCAGGCCCATAACGATTTAGGGGTCCTCTATTACGAAATGGGGGACAAGGAAAAGGCCTTTCTCCATTATGAAAAAGCCAATGCACTCAATCCGGATAATGTAATCTTCCAAAAAAATATCGCCGATTATTATCTGGTGGAAACCGGAGATATCGAAAAATCCTTATCGATCTATACCCGAATATTGGAGGATAATCCGTCGGATGTCGAAACCTTATTGGCCGTCGGTCAAGTATGCATCTCCCTCAATAAATTTGAGGATGCCGCCATTTTTTTAAATAAGGTTCTTGACCTAGAGCCTTGGAATGACACGGCCTGGAAGGCCCTGAAATCAATCTCCCGATTAAATCCGGAACCATTATCCGATATTTCGAATTCCGCCGAGTCCTCATACCAAAAGGTGCAGGCCTGCCTGACATCCGGAAATCAGGAAGAGGCCATGGCCCTGTTGAACCAGATGGTTTCACTATTCCCTGACCATGCCTTGGCCTATAATGATCTGGGGGTATTACATTTCCGTCAGGGCAATACAATAAAAAGCCTGTATTACTATCAAAAAGCGGTCCAATTGGAACCGGACAACCCCGCCTTCCAAAAAAACTTGGCGGACTTATATCTGGTCGAATTGGATGAAATCGAAAAGGCCTTAAATATTTATCTTCAGGTTCTCAGAAAAAATCCGTCAGACCTGGAAACCTTATTTGCCTTGGGTCATATCTGCATTCAACTGGAAAAATTTGAGGATGCTCGGATTTTCTATAACCGAATCCTTTCTATTGAACCCTGGAATTTAACCGCCCAGGAGATTTTGGAATCTTTACCCTCCGTAGAAGCTTCTTAACCACGATTACTAACTTCGTGTTGACGAGGATTAGGGATCCCTTTTATTGTGGTGTTGAAAACCTGGTCCTCAGGGCCGGGTCAGGTTACCTTGGCTCTGCCTTCGGAAACGTTAGAATCCGAAGCATGAAACCCGAAATAATATCAAAAATTAAATGATCGAAAAATATTAGCAGAGATTATTAGGTCTTTTGATTTTTTGTTATTCGAATTTTCAAATTTACTCCGATCGGATCAATCCAGGCGTGAAAGGCAAGCCTTATTATCGTCGGAATAATCGGATAAGACAGATAGATCCTCTGTCACCCTTTCAATAACCTTCGTCCAATCCTTGGGTTTCGTCTGCCGATACAAACGCATAGTCGGATACCAAGGGCTGTCCTCCCGCCCTAACAACCACCGCCAATCGGGACTGTGCGGGAGCAAGGTCCAAACCCGTTTGCCCAATCCACCAGCCAGGTGGGCCACCGCCGTATCCACGGATATCACTAAATCCAAGTTGGCGATCAAAGCGGCGGTGTCTGAAAAATCCCGGATCTGATCGGTTAAATCAATCAGGGTCAGAGCCCGGCAAACGGATTTTGTCGAGTCAGGCCCCAAATTTTTTTGCAGGCTGAAAAGCTGCACCTTCTTGATCCGAGTCAAAGGGGTGAGAGTCTCGGGGTTACAGGAACGGTTCTGATCATTGAGATGTTCCGGATTGCCGGACCAGACCAAACCCACTTTGAATTTCGATCCTGCGGAATTTGTCCGCCCCTGCCAGGTCTTGACTAAGTCCGGATCAACCTTAAGATAGGGAATGGTTTGGGGAATGCTGTCCAGGGTGGTGCCAAAAACCTTCGGCAAGGTCATCAAGGGACAATGAAAATCAAATTCGGGAAGCGGATCACCGCGAACGATCACCCGATTGACCCCGGTCATATCCTTGATTAATGGTCTTAATTCAAGCGGACATTCAACGTAAACCTGGGCATCTAGAGCCGCCACCATGGGAAAATAACGAATAAACTGAAGGGTATCACCGTATCCCTGCTCGGCGTGCAGGAGTATTTTTTGTCCTTTAAGTTCTTCCCCCTGCCAGATGGGTTTTGGAAAATCTCTTTTATGTTTTTTATAATCCGGTTTCTCCCAGCGCCATTCGTATCCCTCCCAGCCATCCAGGAAATTTCCGGCCAGCAGGTTGGTCAAACCCATATTCCATTTGGCCTCGGCAAAGCCGGGTTTCACTTCCCACGCCTTTTGAAACATCAAAAGGGCCTCGCTCATATCACCGGCTTCTTTATAGATCATCCCCAGATTATTATAGGTTTCAGCAAACTTCGGATCGAGTTCCAGGGCCTTTTGAAACTGTTTTTTGGCCTCTTGAAGTTGACCTTTTTCTTTGAACACATTCCCCAAGTTATAATAAGCCTGTGGAAGTCGGGGATTAATTTGAATCGCTTTTTGATAGCACTCCACGGCCTTATCGAATCGGCCTTTGTCTTTTAAGGCCGCCCCCAGGCTATAATAGACCTCCGGATCATCGGGGAATCTATCGAGCGCCAGAGATAATATTTCAAGACTTTCCTCTAATTTCCCTGTTTCCCTTAAGGCATTTCCTAAAGTTTTATAATGGGTGACATTGGACGGATTGATTTGAAAGGCTTTTTGATAACAGCGGATGGCCCCCTCGAGCCGTCCCAGGTCAACCATGACATTCCCAAGATTATGATAGGCATTGGCATTGCAGGGATTCAGTTGTATGGCCTTCTGAAAAAAGGTTACCGCCTCTTCCGGAAACCTTTGATCCCTTAAGACGATTCCCCAATTATTATAGATGTGGTCATCGGTTGAATCTCGGCCGGCGGCCTGTTGATAACATAAAACCGCCTGGTCATACTTCTGAAGAGCGTAATAGACATTGGCCAGTTTAAAAAAACCCAAAGCCCTGTCCGGATGGAGCCGAATCATTTCTTTATAACAAGGGATGGCCAGATCGTATTCCCGCCGATCTTGTCGGGATAGACCCAGAAGATGGAGGGCCTCAATGTCTCCGGGGTTTTCATTAAGAATTTCTTGACAGAGCGCAACAGCCTCAAGAAAACAACCGGATCGGTAATGGGATAAGGCCGTTTGAAAAAGATTATCATCAATCATTATTTAGAAACTCAAGAATAAGCCTATAATCCAAATATCCGTCCTTTAGCTTGCCGATTATTTCCAGGTAGGGTTCTGAGCCGGGAAAGTTTTGCAGACCTTTGACGATCGTCTCATGAGATTCACGGTCGATAATTTCATGACCAAATTTTTTCATTTCAAAATTAAGCAGCAGCAATGCAAAGATGGATTTCATATTCAACGGATATTGATCACCCTGCGCCCCATTCATAAACCACTCAGCGTGCTTCATGAATTCTTCCGTTTCCCGGTAAATATAACGGTAAAGTAATGACAAGGTATGAAAAAATCTGGACTGGATATTATCCCGATCTTCGCATTCCAAGCTCTTTCGGAACATATCGATGGCTTCGATGGGTCTGGTTTTAATACCTTCCTTATTGCTTTGCTCCCAAAAATACAGCCCATAATCAAAAAACGTTTTGGGGTCGCGATCGATTTTTTCACAGTTCCAACACCACATAAAAGCCCCGGAACTGCTGTCTTTATAAATCTGATGGTACATATTAAAGCCCAAATTATTTTTGGAAATTATCTTAAATTCGTTGATCATGAGAAATTCTCTAAACGCCTTTTCTTCAAACAAACCCGGATAAAACAGCCTGGGCCAGTGGTGTATTAAAGGGTTCGGGATGCTTACCAGGAAAAGGCCTTTCGGTTTCAAAACCCGTCGAATCTCTTCGATCACCGATTGAGGATTGGCAAAATGTTCAAACACTTCAAAAGCGAAAACGATATCGAAGGTTTCATCCTCAAAAGGAACCCCCCGGGTATCCAAATTGATCACATCAATTTTCAGGCCAAGACGTTCGCAGTTTCTTTGGGCCGAAGAGGAAACATCGATACCGCAGACCTTATTTTCGTTTTTTAATAAAAAGATAATGCCGCCTTCCCCTCCAACCCCGATCTCGAGGATTTGTTGGTTGCGAGGTCGAACGGGGAAAAATCGATCCAAAATCGCCTTGTTTCTCGAATGGGTGGTTGCCGAAATATTCCTGGCATCCTGCCAATAATTCTCATAAAAAGTAGAGGAATCGACCGTTAAATCGCGCTCCGAATGGCCTCGAGTCCGTATCTCGTTATCCATCGTCATCTTATTCTTTCTTAAATATTTTTTCTCCCCACTTTTACCCCCTCCCTCACAGAGGGGTGAGAGGGGGTAAGAGTGGGGAGAGCGTTTGTCACAGTCTCGTTTAGAAAAAACTTTTATTGAAACCAACCAAAATCATCAATTTTTAATCAGTTCAAAAAATTGTCTTCCGGTCCGTTCCCAGGTCAGGTTCGCCAGATCCTTTCCCGCCTGCCGGCCCAAAGCCCCTATTTCATCCCGGTGTTGATAAGCCCAATCCAGCTTTTCAATGGTTTCATCCAGAAAAGGCTCATCCCATACTGCCGTTTTGGTTCCATTGACCGACACGTTTAATACCCCCATTTGATTGATCTTGATTGAGTTATGGTCTGATAAAATGTCTTTATGCCCGCTATTAAACGATCCGAGAACGGGTTTTCCGCAGGCCATGTATTCCATCAAGACTAAATTGGTCCCCCCTTCACAGCGGTTGGGGAAAAACCCCAAGTCGGTGTTTTTATAAATTCTAGGCATCATCAGGTTCGGATAGGGGGGCAAATGGATTACCCGGCTCAAATCAATCCCAGTGTCCAGGAGCACTTGGTTGATTAAATCAAAAAAGTTGTCCGTGGTCACTTGGAAGTTCAGATAAGGAGAACCGGCCATGGTGTTGATGCTTTGCGGCCATTGATTAAACCAACTGGTGATGAGCAAAACATCGGGATATCGATCCTGCAATGCCTTATAGGCTTTGATAACAATATCATGGCCTTTCCGGAGTTCGAATTTCCCGCCGGAAAAAATCACAAATCGGTCGGTAAAATATTCCTTCTCCTTATGGTCCGGATTGAAGACCATGGGGTCTATGCCCTGGATGATGGTCGTTGCCCTGCGGAGGCCGTGAAAACGCAGCATTTCTTCACACCAGGAAGATCCGGCTACGACCAGATCAAAAAATCCGTCCGCATTCTCAATGTTTTTCTTGGGGATGATATTGTCTTCAAAAAAAGTGTATCCGATATTTTTACTTCCCCTTAATTGGGGCAGGTTAGGCAGATAATCCTGATTGTTCATAGCTTGAAGGACCGGATCCGGAAAGGGGTTATTATTCGGCTTCATCTGACTTTCCAGTTCTTCTTCCGAAATGATGAGTTTTTTGAAAAATCGATAATCCAATTCATTTTCAAAGGATTCCGGTTTTATTTCCCCGTTTACCAGACGGATTATGTCCCATCGGGATAATTCCTTAACAATATATTTCCCGCAAATGCCCCATCCGTGAAAACTGCCTAAGGGTAATACCGTGTAAATCATATTAAATCCTCGTGTCCGCTTGCAGCGGGCCCCATGAAGGATGAAAAATAATCAAAGGATTCCCCGGATCGAGGTTCAAGGTATAAGGCACAAGAAAAAACCGTATACCGTGCACTTTATACCTTTAACTTCCTGTAATCCTCAGATCTTCTATTTTTTAAGAAGTCACCTTTTCCGCCAATACCAGATATTGAAAAGTAAATAATTTTTGAGCCTCTTCCCGGCTGACATTTTTAAAAACCAGGTTTGAAATGGAAATTTCCAATGGAAAGGTATGGCCGTCGAGGCTGGTTTGTAAATTACTGACCGAGCGGAGAATCCGATATCCCGTTCCCATAAGAAGTTTTTCAATCTCATTCCAGGTAAAAAACCGGATATGGGTGGCATCCAATAAGCCGTATTTCTCATAGGTCCAGTTCCCCTGCACCAGATTGGCAATTAGATTGATGTTTTGAGTATTGGGGAAGCTCAGGATCACCTTTCCGTTCTTTTCGATGAAACATCGAAGAAAATCCATAATCCGCCATGGATCGTAAAGATGTTCCAACACGTCGGCGGCAATAATCAAATCAAAAAAATTCTTTTTTAAATTAAATTGATCGGCATTGATCTTTTCAATGTCAATGGTGAGGACTTCATTCAATCTTGTTTTGGCTATCCGGGCGGCCTGTCCGTCGATCTCCATGCCCACGTAATACAGATTAGGATTTTTTTCTTTTAAAAAGGCCCCGGTTGCCCCGGTTCCGCACCCGATTTCCAAAACACTTTCACAGGACTCGGGGATCAGGTTGACGATGTCCATTCTGGGCTGATCGTCATATTTGTCCTGGTGGTCGTAATGCAAAGGAGAATAATACGTGTTCATGGGATTCCCTTCAATTTATCCAGTAAATATAAAGCCCGGGCCTGTGTGGTATGGTATCTTAACAGATGGGCCCTGCTTCCCTGGACGATGGAGTTGGAGTCGATTCTATTTTCTAAAACCTGATCAATATATTTTCGTAATTCCATCAAATGGGTGAACCGGAATAGGTGAACCCCGTGCTCGAAGTCGTTGGGGATATACAAGGGCATCTTTTGGCTGATATGAATCGCCTTGCAGGCCGCATTTTCCCAGAAACGAAAGGTATCGTACCCGGCCCCCCGCACCGTCAACAAAACACGGCATTTCTGAAGCTGGGAATAATATAAATCCCTGGGCAGCCAGCCTGGGGGAGTATTCCCCCCGACCAGCGGAACCGGACAGACATTAAACAGACAGTCCCCATACCATTGGGAAACGGCTTCGGCGATTTCCTTTCTTTCCTTGTAGCGGTCATCGAAACTGCCTAAAAATCCGACCGAGTACTCCTTGGGATTTGAATCATACGATCGGATCCATTCAATCACTTCTTCCGGCAATGAAATGGGCAGGGGAATACTGTAGTTGGATCCGTCGGTCTCCCTCTGGCAAACCACATAGGGTCCCGGAGGAATGGATTGGGGTTGATCTTCTCCGTCCACCACCACAAAACCCTTTGGTATTTCGGATAAGGTTTTCAATATTTGGGGAAATATCCTTAAATCGCAGATAATATATTGAAAATATCCTTTTGATATCTTTCCGGGAATATCGCTCCGGTCTATCCGATCTGCATCCGGGGGAAACCAGGGGCGGTTGATTTGGCCCTCAGGGGAGAAACCGACCAACTCCCCGCTGTATAGACTGTCTTTCCGTGGGAAATCGATCACTTCGTTTTCCAGAAGCTTTCTTAACCCATGAAGCAACAGATCGGTTACAAAATTGGGGAAGGGAGAGGTTAAAAATAATATTTTCATGCGTTACCGGGGATCCCTTCCTGTAAACTTTTGGATAACCGTTGAATATCTGCGCCCAAGGGGGGCTTTTGACTGATGAAGGCCCAGTAGGTATCCGTCCCCAAGGGTAAGGGAACGGTGATATCCGCCCGGGTTATGTTGATAAATCCGGTTCGCTGGATCAGAGACATCCACATCCCATTAGTCAAGACGCTATAATGATTCCCGTTCCCTTCATGTTGACACCGGGTATCGGGTATAGGCATCTCTAAATAAAGATAGGCCCCCGCCTTTAAAACACGATAGAACTCGGACAAGGTATAAAAAGGAAAAATACTGTGTTCTATACAATGGCGGACCCAAAGCAGGTCAAAGGCTTCGTCGGGAAATTCCAAAAACGATTGATCCATGCTGTAGACCTCAAAGCCCTTGCTTCTACACACTTCCAAATCTTCCTCATTGATCGTGACCCCGATTGCCCTATACCCATTTTCCCTCAGCCAACCCAAGGCCGGTCCCTGGCCGCAGCCGACATCGAGGATCATCCCATCGGAGGGGATGTCACACCTGCTTAAAACTTGAGGCAACACGGTCTCGGTAACCTGATTATGGGTTAGACTCAACGCTTCGGCATAAGATTGATTCTGCACTTTATTAACGAATTCCACAAATCGTCTTAATCCCTCAACCGGTATGTCCCGAAAGGTGTTGTTAATTTTGGGCCTGAAAGGCAAGGGGGTGGTTTTCTGGATGGAAGAGAGAATGGGATGCCATTTCTTTTTAAAATATTCCCGATTTTTAATAAGGATTTGATCCCGAAGCATTTCCCGGCCGAAATAGTTGATCTTTTGATTTCCGTTGGAACTTGAAATACCCCAATGATGTTCATAATCCCTGACTGGAACGACATAACAGGCCAATCCAGCCTGCAAAATTTGCAGCCCCATATCCCATTCTTCAAAAAAACAAGGGCTGAATTGCACATCAAAGCTCATTTTATGGGCCAGAAATCGTTCTAAATGGACGGCAAAAAAGAAACCCGAGATGGCGTGGCATCGGACCGGTTGTGCGACTTTCCCCTTTTCAAAATAATTCAAATCACGCAACTGTTGAAAATCAACCAAGGCACCCTGGGGCCCGACCATCACCGCCTGATCGAGGGTGGACAGATAGTTTTCCATCTGTTCCACGGCTGAAAGTCCGATTTGCATGTCGGCATTCAGGATAAAAACAGCTTTCCCTTCAGCCAGATTGAGGCCTATATTCCAGGAACGGCTCACCCCGGCATTGAGATGGTTATAACAATATTTATCAATGCGTGGATTGGTCGATAAGGCTTCGTAGACTTCCCGGCTGTTGAAGATACAGATGACTTCTCCTGGGATATTCTCCAAATCTTCAAGGAGGGTTTTAATGTTATAGGGACTGTTGGGAGAAAAATCCAAAACCGGTATAACAAAACTTCTGCCAGCAGGTTGTATGTTGTTCATCAGAATCTCCGTATTCTATTCACTTGAAAACCCGGCTTCCAATCGGGCCGCCATCTTTTGGATGACACCGGCCCAATTTTTATAAGCCGTTTGTCGAAAGAGTCTCATTGTAGGGTACCAGGGGGTGTCTTCCCGGTCCAACAGCCAACGCCAGTCCGGTGAAAAAGGCAGCAAGGTCCAGACCGGTCTGCCCAGGGCCCCGGCCAAATGGGCCACGGCAGTATCCACGGAAATGGTTAAATCCAGATTTTGTATCAAGGCCCCGGTCTCTGTAAAATCATGGAGTTCTCCTGAAACATCCAGCCAGTTCATTCCCTGGGGCAGGTTCTTGGCCTGCCCGGCCGCCTCGCCCTTTTGTAAACTATAAAAGGAAATTCCCGGGATTTGGGTCAGAGGCCAAAGTTCCTCAAAAGCCAGAGACCGGTTTTGGTCATTGCTGTGGTCCGGTTTTCCGGCCCAAACCAGACCGATTTTGTATTTAGCCGTGTCCAAAGAGAGACGATCACGCCATTTTTGGACCTTTTCAGGGTCCGAAAAAATATAGGGGATCGGGGCCGGAATGGTCGAAAGATTGGTTCGGAAAATCATGGGCAGGCTCAATATGGGACACTGAAATTCGAATTCAGGCAGTGGTTCTCCGTGTTTAACAATTTTGTCAATCCCTTCCACGGAGGCCAGCAAGGAGGCCAGTTCCGTTTGGCATTCCACCACAACCCGGCCTCCCCTTCCGGCCACCAGGGGCACATACCGGATAAACTGGATCGAATCTCCAAACCCCTGCTCGGCAAATAACAATATCCGTTTTCCCTGGAGATTATTCCCATCCCATAACGGACGGCGAATATCTGTCCGACTGATCACGCCTTTTAATTTCCACCGCCACTCATATTCCGGCCATCCTTCTTCAAAACAACCGGTCATCAACAGGGCCAGCGATAAATTCCAATGTCCTTCCGGGTAATCGGAATTTATTGTAATGGCCTTTCGAAATAGTCCAATAGCCTCATCGGTCTTTTTGAGATCTTTACAGGCATTCCCCAAATTATTAAGAACCTCCGGAATATCCGGGTTCAGGGCTAAGGCTTGATTTAATAAATCGATGGATTCTTCATAGCGCCCTTGCCCTTGCAGAATGAGAGCCAGATTATTGAAGGCCTGGTGATAGTCAGGACGAAGTTCGATGGCCTTTTGATAATAAACGATCGCTGTCGCTGACTCCTGTTTATCTTTATAGACGTTTCCCAGATTATAACAGGTCTCAGCGGAATCGGGATTCAACTCAATGGCTTTCAGGTAGCAGACAACGGCCCCATCCAGGTGTCCCTGTTCCATTGCCAGAGAACCCAGATTCATATAGGACTCGGCAATATTCGGGTCAATTAATAAAGCCTTTCGAAAACAGAATACCGCCTCCTTAACCTCATTTTTCTCTTTATAGATATTCCCAAGATTCACCCAGGGAAGGGCTTGATCAGGATTCAATTCCAGGGCTGTTCGAAAGGAGTGAATTGCTTCGTCCAGGCGTTTTTCCCGGCCGAGGGCCGTTCCTAAATTCACATAGGCGGAAACATAATCCGACTTTAGTTCAATTGCTTTTTGCCAGGAGGCAATCGCTTCCTCCAACTGGTCTTTTTGGTAATGGGCAATCCCTAAATTATTATAAGCCTCGGCTAAAAAAGGATCCAATTCCAAGGCTTTTCGGCTATAAAAGAAGGTTTCCTCCCATTCCTTCCGATCTTTATACACATTCCCAAGATTATATAAAGCTTCGGCAAAAGACGGATTAATGGACAGGGCCTTTTGATACCAATGGACGGCTTCCTGTGTTTGCCCTTGACCCTGATAAACCGTACCTAAGTCATTACAGGCGGCCGATAGCGTGGGATCCAAGGCAATGGCCTGATGATAAAAACGGACCGCTTCTTTCCATTCATTCCGGTCTTGAGAAGAACGACCCAGTTGATAAAAAACTTCGGCCGAGTCTTTATCCGGAAGAGGCAGTGATCGGGCTTGGGTCATAATAATTGCGTCAATTTTTTGATTTTATCTACTTGTAGTGCAAATTCCATGCAAAAGAAGGGTTATTATAGGGGAAGGTTGGTTATTTTGTTGTTTTTAGTAAACAATCCCTTACAGAATGAATCACGGAGAACCAATCTCCGGGTGAAGGTTGTCGAAAAAGCCGCATAGAAGGATACCAAGGGCTGTCCTCCCGTTCCAACAACCACCGCCAGTCCGGTAAAAAGGGCAATAAAGTCCAAATCGGCTTTCCCAAAGCCCCTGTCAGATGGGCCACAGCGGTATCCACCGATATCACCAAATTCAAATTCTCGATTAAGGCCCCGGTTTCGGTAAAATCAACCAAATCCTCGGCGACATTGATAAGTTTCATCCCTTTGGGCCGGTTATGGGCCTGCTGGGCGGCTTCGCCTTTTTGTAAGCAATAAAAGGTTACCCCGGGAATCTCGGCTAAAGGTTCAAAGGCTTCAAAGCTAAGAGACCTCTTCCGGTCTTTTTTATGGGTCGGTCTTCCGGCCCAGACCAGACCGATCCTCAGGTCGTCCTGATCGGCTGCCATGAATTCGTGCCATTTTTTAACCAAGGCTGGATTCAACGTAAGATAAGGGATGGAAGCCGGAATGTCTAACAGGTTGGTCCGGAAGGCCAAGGGCAGGCTCAGCAAAGGGCATTGGACATCAAAATCGGGTAGAGGCTGCCCATGTTTGATGAGTTGGTCAATCCCTTCCATAGGCTCCAATAAAGAGGCCAGGTCTTCCTGACACTCCACCAGCACCCGACCGCCCCGTTTTTTCACTAAAGGGACATAACGTATAAATTGAATAGTGTCTCCAAACCCCTGCTCGGCATACAGCAATATCGTCTTCCCCTTCAGGTCACCACCGTCCCACAAAGGCTGAGGAAAATGCCGGTTAAAAAAAATAGTATTGATTCGAAACCGCCATTGATATTCGCTCCAACCTTCCGGAAAAGAACCGGCCAAAAGATGGCACAAGGATTTGTTCCAGTGGGCCTCGGAAAAATCAGGGTTGTTATCGATCGCTCTTTGGAAACATTTTTGGGCCTTTCCCAGTTCGTGTTTATCCTGAAAGGCGGCTCCCATATTATTATAGGCGTCCTGATGTCCGGGGTTTATTTGGAGGGCCTTTTGCCAGCAGCGAATCGCTTCTTCAGTAAGGTCTTTCCCATAATAAACCAGGCCTAAATTATAATGGGCCTCGGCCAGGCTTGGATCCAATTCTACGGCCTTTTGACACAAAGTAAGGGCCTCTTCCAGACAGCCTTTATTGTAATAGGCAATCCCTAAATTAAAGTAGACTTCGGTAAAACCCGGTTTGAGTTGGAGGGCCTTCTGCCAGCTGCCAATGGCTTCATCCAGTTGCCCCTGCTCGTAAAAAGCGATTCCCAGGATATAGTGGGCTTCATGAAGATTCGGATCCAGCTCGATGGCCTTTTGGGTATGGTTAACAGCCTCCGGCCAAAGGCCGGTTTCTTTAAAAGCATTACCAAGATTATAGTGGGCTTCGGCGAAGTTGGAATGTAAGGATAAGGCTTTTTGATAATAAGGGATCGCTTTTTCAATCTGTCCGCGTCTGTGAAAAATCCCCCCCAAATCGTTGTAGGCCCCGGCCAGGGTTGGATCCGCTTCGATCGCCTTTTGGAAAAATCGAAAAGCCTCTTCCGATTCCCCACGGTCATCGAAATAGCGTCCCAGCCGATAATAGGTTTCAGCCGAAAGGGTGTCCGGTGGATTGCCTGACATCTTAGGGGAATTGGATAAAGAATCTGCGTCTTCCGGAAAGAGTTCCGTCAATGACATCTGAAGAAGGGGTAATGAAGGGGGTTTTTCTAAATCAATCAATTTGGGCCTAATGCAGTTCAATTCAACGTTTGAAAATCTTTGAATTTATTTATGCAAATATTAGGCCAAATTAAATCAAACTTCTATCCCCGACTCCAATGAGGCCCTTTTTTGTTGGATGGCCTCCTTGGTCTTATCCAAGGCCTGGATCGCCTTTTCCCATTCCTGATCCGAGGCCTGATCACTCATTTCAGGAATAGAAATCTCCTCTTTAAACCGTATAAAAGGCACCTCGGGCGGTACGGTCAATTGTTCGATCAATTTTCTTAGCCCGATATAACCCTTTAAAATCCGCACTCTCTCTTCACTTCCTGGAGGAAAGGGAGGGAGGGTGCGCCGCATGGTATTCAGTTCCTCTTTCACTGATGAAGCGGTTTTTTCAATTTGATCCATCTGCTGATCCATTTCCTGGAGACGCATTGCCGCTTCGCTGAAATGGGGGGCTTTTTCTTTTGCGCTTTCGGGCGCCTTGATCCAAGGGGTTTTTGAGGATACGGTCCGCGGTTTCGGAAAATCCTGAACCGGCCGGGAAAGGGTATTATCCACGAATAATGATATATTATCTATCCTTTGAATCTCCATGAGTTATCTCCCAAGGGGAAACGGCAAAAGGATGTTGCCACCCTTCTGCCGTTTACTGGTTTCTCAAAACCAACCCGATTCCAATCCTCTCGTTACCCGAACAGCCTCAAAACAGCCTGGGCCGCCTGAGAAGCGATAGAAAGTGAAGTCGTACCCAGGGACTGACGGGTTTGGAGCATCAGCATATTGGCCGATTCTTCATTCATGTCCGCCAGTGTCAAATCATCGGCACCGGTTTTCAGGGTATCGATCATGTTTTTGGTAAAATCCTGACGGGTGGTGATAACGTTCATGTTGGCCGCCAGGGTCTTGGCCTTGGTTCTTAAGATCTCACTGGCCGTCCCGATCTGCGACAAGGAGGAATTGACCGTTATATCAAGGGTACTCCAAGATGCGGTAAAGGCCAAACTCATTTGGGCCAAAGTGGTCGCTCCAAAGCCGTTTACCGTCAGTTTGGAAGAGCCGTCTTCGTTGAATTTGACGTCCACAGAACCTGCATCCAGAAGATTGGTCCCCTTATATCCCGAATCTTTGGCCATGGTGATGATTTGACTCATAACCGTGTTGAATTGGGTGGCATAGGAGGCCCTGGAAGCGGCATCCGAGGTGGAAAGGGCCGAAGTAGCAATACCTTTGGCCTGCTCGATCAGGGTGTTGATGGCGGTTATCCCCTTGTCGGCCGCCGTAACGATATTGATGGCCTCACCCATACCGTCCTTCCGGGCCGCCAGGTCGGATGCCCGGGTCATATGCGATTGAGCGGCAAAGTAGTTGACCGGATCATCCATAGCCGTATTCACCCTTTTACCGGTGGACAACCGGGCCTGAGTAGCGCCCAAAAGTTTAGTGGTTAACTGCAGACTGATTAAGTTGGCACGCATGCCCTGGGTTAAAGAAATATCATTTGCCATTGTTTTTCTCCTTTTCTAGGTGGTTTTTTTGACCTTCTGGCCAAGTAAAGAGGTTAGTGGTTTATTTAAAAAAAATTAGGAATGCCAAAAATATAGGGTCCCCTCCTTTCCTTAATTTTCTTTACTATTTTAACGAATTAAAATAATAAACCTTAAAATTTAAGCTCGTTACCCGAACAGCTTCAAAACGGCCTGGGCCGCCTGAGAAGCGATAGAAAGGGAAGTCGTACCCAGAGACTGACGGGTTTGGAGCATCAGCATGTTGGCCGATTCTTCATTCATGTCGGCCAGTGTCAAATCATCGGCACCGGTTTTAAGGGTATCGATCATATTCTTGGTAAAATCCTGACGGGTGGTGATGACGTTCATATTGGCCGCCAGGGTCTTGGCCTTGGTCCTCAAAATCTCGCTGGCCGTCCCGATCAACGACAAGGAGGTGTTAATAAAGGCGTCGCCGACACCCCAGGTCGTGGTAAAGGCTAAACTTATCTGGCCCAAGGTGGTCCCTCCAAAACCGCTTACCGTCAGTTTGGAGGAGCCGTCTTCGTTGAATTTGACATCCACGGCACCATTATCCAGGAGATTAGTCCCCTTATAACCGGCATCTTTGGCCATGGTGAGAATTTGACTCATGACCGTGTCGAACTGGGTGGCATAGGAGGCCCTGGAGGCGACATCCGTGGTGGCCAGGGCCGAAGTGGCGATACCTTTGGCCTGCTCGATCAGGGTGGTGATGGCGGTTATCCCCTTGTCGGCCGCCGTGACGATATTGATGGCTTCACCCATACCGTCCTTCCGGGCCGCCAGGTCGGAGGCCCGGGTCATGTGCGATTGAGCGGCAAAGTAATTGACCGGGTCATCCATAGCCGTATTCACCCTTTTCCCGGTGGACAAACGGGCCTGAGTGGCGCCCAAAAGTTTAGTGGTTAACTGCAGACTGATTAAATTGGCACGCATCCCCTGGGTTAAGGAAATATCATTTGCCATTGTTTTTCTCCTTTTCTAGAGGGTTCTTTTCGGCCTTCTGGCCAAGTTGAGAGGTTGACTGTTTGACCTAATAAGCCTGACGCCTTGAAAAAACTGGGGGCCCCCATTTTTTTTTGTTTTGATTGTTTATCGGGAAAATAGTGGTAGAACTTGAGTACTTTTGACAAGGATGAGGGTCTTCGTCTTAGCGCAAGCATGGTCGTTTTTGGTTAAAAACCCCATGCCAGCGGGCGAAAGGAATGATCAACTGTGAAAATTAATCAAATAATTCAATAAGTTTTTAGATTTCGGGGTTAAGGATTCAATCCCTATTCGCGAGATCGAATCCTTATTGCCTCGAAACTTGGGACCTTGTTTTTTTACTTCAAACACAAAGATTTCAGTATGAGGGCAGAAGGATTTCATAACCCTATTGCCCTCAACCGGTTTGGCAAATGATATCCCTCTAATGGTTTCCATCCCTACTGGAACAGCCTCAAAACGGACTGGGCCGCCTGAGAAGCGATAGAAAGTGAAGTCGTACCTAGAGACTGCCGGGTTTGCAGCATCAGCATATTGGCCGATTCTTCATTCATGTCGGCCAGCGTCAAATCATCGGCCCCGGTTTTCAGGGTATCGATCATGTTTTTGGTAAAATCCTGACGGGTGGTGATGACGTTCATGTTGGCCGCCAGGGTCTTCACCTTGGTTCGTAAAATCTCACTGGCCGTTCCGATCAACGATAAGGAAGTGTTGATAAAAGCGGTGCTGACACCCCAAGTCGTGCTAAAGGCTAAACTGACCGTAGACAAGGTAGTTCCTCCAAAACCGATCACCGTCAGTTTGGAGGAGCCGTTTTCATTAAATTTGACATCAATGGAACCATTATCCAGGAGATTGGTCCCCTTATACCCGGCATCTTTGGCCAAGGTAAGTATTTGACTCATCACGGTGTCGAATTGGGTGGCATAGGAGGCAATGGAGGAGCTATCCGTAGTGGCCAGGGCCGAAGTGGCGATACCTTTGGCCTGCTCAATCAGGGTGATTATACCGCTAATCCCCTTGTCGGCGGAGGAGACGATGTTGATGGCCTCACCCATACCGTCTTTGCGGGCCGCCAGGTCGGCTGCCCGGGTCATGTGGGATTGTGCGGCAAAGTAGTTGACCGGATCATCCATGGCCGTATTCACCTTTTTTCCCGTGGACAAACGTGCTTGGGTCATGTTCAAAAGTGTAGAGGTGTACTGCAAACTGATTAAATTTTTTCTCATGCCCTGAGTTAATGAAATATCATATCCCATTTTCTTTCTCCTTCTTCAAAGAGTCTTTCTTTGGCCTTTCTGCCAAAGTGATTGCTGGTTGTTTGTTTTGTCGATAAACCATGAGGCGTTACCCTGAGACCTCCTTTCCTATTTTTTTTCCTTTTGATTATTTATCGGAAAATCATGCTAAAACTTTAATTTTTTTTTAAACCGGAATTTAATTTTAAACGGGGATATTTTATTAAATGGGGTAAAACGGGAAAAATGAGAAGAAAGAAAGGCAGTTAGGTTTAACCAACTACTTAGAATAAGGATTAAAATAGATAGGGCCCGACTTTAATGCCAAGATAGGATTTGAGGACTTTGGGATTTGATGGGGTTTTAAGGGTTATTTCATTTCCATCGGGAAACTTCCGGTTTCCAGATGGAGCGGAAAGCGGTTATTAATCAGCGTCGGCATAGGCGAAGATTATTGAGTATTTTTGCTGAGTGCTGAAAGCAGATCGCGGGTAGCCCTTATTCGAAAACATTTTTCCTGGATGAAAACGAATTCAGACGGGGTAGTTTTTGCTCCGAACTAAAATTACTCTGAACTATGAGCTGTTTGTCTCAGGAGGAGGTTCCCAACGGATTGATGGGTTTGGTTTTTTTAAATTCTCCGATTACTTGAGAAGGGTTACTGCTTGCGGTTTGTGATACCCGGGTCTCTTTGGAAGAATTAAATAAAAGGACAACGGAGATCCTTCGATTTCTGGGGTCAGAAGGATTACTTTTAATCAAGGGCTCTTTGGCGGCAAACCCGGCTACACGGGTCAGCCGGTTGGGATTAAGGCCTTCGGACTCTAGCTCTTTTCTGGCCGCTGAAGCCCGCTCAGTGGACAGTTCCCAATTGGTATAACGATTTGAAGCGTAATTGAGGGCGTCCGTGTGGCCTTCAATGGCCACATCGTTGCCCATTTCTCTTATATTAGAGGCGATGACCTTAATGATTTTTTTAGCGGAGTCCGTAAGCGTAGGACTCCCGAGGGTAAACATGGGATTGCCCTCTTTATCGATCATCTGAATTCGAACCCCCCCCTCAAAGACTTCGATTAAGATCTGATCTTTGACTTCGGCCAGCTTGGTTTCAATATCTTTTTTTAATTTATCCAGGAATTCTTCCTGGCCGGGTTGAATAAAATCCCCTTGTCTGGAAATCGTTTTGAGCGTGCCGGCATCCCCCATGATTCCGATTTTCTTTTCAAAAAAACCAGACCCGGTGTTTTCAAAGATGCTGACATCCTTAAAATACTGGGCCATGGTTTTCTTCTTTTCCGGCGCAAGGACGGCGATTAACCACATCAGTAAAAAAAAGGCCATCATGGCCGTTATAAAATCGGCGTAGGCCACCTTCCATTCTCCACCATGGTGTCCTTTTCTATGGCCTTTGCCTTTAACTTTTTTTATAATGATTTTTTGTTCTTTCATTTCCGTAAGTAAGCTTCCAACTCATTGAACGTAGGCCTTTCTTTGCCCGGAATGGCCCTTCTTCCGAACTCAACGGACAGCTGGGGAGCCGCACCCCCGACAAAAGCGACCATGGCCACTTTAATTGCCGAATAAAAAGCCTCATCCTCTTTGGCCTGATGTTCCAGGTTGGTGGCCATGGGCCCGACAAAACCATAACACATCAAGACCCCCAGAAAGGTTCCCACCAGGGCCGCCCCAATACTATGCCCCAACACCGCCGGCGGCTGGTCAATCTTGCCCATGGTTAAAACCACCCCCAAAACAGCGGCCACGATTCCAAACCCGGGAAGGGAATCGGCCACCTTGGCTACGCTTAAAGAGGGAATCATGGATTCATGTTGGTAAGCTTCAATATCGACATCCATCAAATTTTCCATTTCATGAGCCGGCATATTAGTGGAAATGATCACCTTGAGATTGTCGCAGATAAAATCAACGACCTTTTGATTGAAAAGTATATCCTTGAATTTTTGAAACAAGGGGCTTTGTGAAGGGGTCTCAATGTCGGCTTCAATGGAGATGAGGCCGTCTTTTCTGATTTTCATAAACAGCACATTCATCAAAGACAACAATTCCAGGTAGCTTTCCTTGCTGCGCCCTTTGCCTCCAAAAATGACGGAGATATGCTTGACGACCAGTCTGACCACCTTAGAAGGGGAAGCCACTAAAAACGACCCGAGGGCGGCCCCAAAAATAATTATAATTTCAGCCGGCTGAAAAATAAGTGCCAGATTGCCGTGTTCATAAAGATAACCGCCAATCACAGCCCCTATCACAACCAAGATACCGACTATTGCATACATGATCTATGATTTCCCTTTGACCGGTAATCGGATTATAAAACGGGGACCTTCCCCCTTAACCGGTTCAACCGTGACCGTTCCCCCCAGGTCGTTTATCCACTGCTGTGCTTCTTTTAGCCAGATCCCGGTTCCCGGCTCCATTGATTCCGCCGTTGAAAACAAATGATAAATATGCGACAGGCGCTCTGGGGACATCCCCCACCCATTGGCCGAAATGGTCATGATAATATTATGGTTCTGGGAATCAAAATGGGTTTTAAAAAAAATCTTCTTGCCTTCGTTTCGATGTTCGAGGGCCTCCTCGGCTATGAAAATCAAATGCATAACCACCTTTTGCAACTCAACAACATTGATCGAGACGGCGGGGATTTTTGGTTTCAAGTCCTTGACAATTTCTATTTGTTGGTGACGCAAAGCACACCTTCGAAGGTCTATGGTTTTTTCAATAATCTCGTTGACATCCCCCAAGTGAACCGCGGAGGTTTCCGGACGGGACAAGGACAACAAATTGGCCAGTAAAACTTTGCATTTTTCGGCTGAAAAAGAAATATTTTTTAACCCGTTTTTTATGGTCTCATCTTCAATTTTTTTCATGGAGAGCAATTCGGCATACCCGAGTATCCCGGTTAAATAATTATTGATATCGTGAATGACCTCCGGGGTGATCTTTCCGATCATCGTCAGGACGCTTAACTGGTGATAATATTTTTGAAATTGGGCGCGATCCCAATAACCGAAATCGGTTTCACCCTTATAATCGGTCTTCCCGCGGTCCAAGGTCTTTTTGGTTGCTGGATTCATCAGTTCCTTTTTGTTGCCTTTGAGCCAGAATGGCTTTCCGTTGCTGGTTTAAGGTGTACTGGATGATCTCGTTTCTCACCTCTTCATCCAAATCCTGGAAATGCAGGGCCACTTCATATTCCCCCTCGGCCAAGGCCGTTACCCGAACGATTTTACCGGCAATGGTGATTTCTTTAACCGGCAGGGAGGATAAAAGCATTTTGATTCTAACTTTTTCATCCAGATTAAAATCTTTTTTAACTTTGATCTTCATCCCTGTTGAGCTGAGATTGACCGGCTGGTCCTTAATTCTCATTAAATCGACCGGAAGACGTTCCAAGATACGGTCCAGTTTCTTATGGAGGTTGATCAATACCTCCCAGAGATAAGGATTGATGTTTTCCTTTTCAAGGAACGTCCGGGAAAATTCCTCCAAATCCATAACCGGTTCGGAAGAAAGAGGGGCCTCTTGATCCTCGACTTTCTGAATAACGACCGGCAGGGCATCATCAACCCGAAAGGCTTCTCTTTTTTCTTGCCTGGTCGTTTTTATGGAGTCGGTTTTAATGGACATATTCAATGACTCTTTCATCTCTTAATCCCAAAGCACTCGAAGGGAGCACTTTTAATAATTCTCCCCTTCCTGTCGGAGTTTGTAAAAAGGCCTCAACGATCTTCCCATCAAACTGTGAAAAAGTACAGCGTTTGATTTCTTCCACGGATTGCTCGTGACTCATTGCATCCCGATAAGGCCGCGAAGAGGTCATGGCATCATAGGCATCGGCCAAGGCCAGAACACGGGCGACCATAGGGATTTGTTCTCCGGCCAACCCTTCCGGATAGCCGGATCCATCGTAAGATTCGTGATGGTAGCGGATGATTTGCCGCTCCTTGGGAAAAAACTTTAAGGGTTTCAAAATATTATCCCCGATGATCGGATGGAGGCGTACATCGGCCAGTTCTTCTTCGTTTAAAGGCCCGGGTTTTAATAAAATACCGTCTTTGATGCCGATTTTGCCGATATCATGAAGGTAACCGCCGAACTTGATGGCATCCTTGTCCTCATCGGCCAGATTTAACACATCGGCTATTTGTAAGGCATAGGTGGTCACCCGTTCGGAATGAAAACGGGTATAAGGATCCCGGGCTTCGATGCTGATCACCAGAGCTTTCAAGCTGTTGACTAAATTGTTATAGATAATCTCATAAAGCACATTGTTTTCGATTCGCATGGCTGTCTTGTTGACGAGGGTCAGGGCCAGAGAAATATCATCATCGGTAAAAGACGAACCGTCTACTTTGTTGGCCAGGTTCAATAAGCCGAAAACCACATCTTTAATCAAAAAGGGAATTGAGATAAACGAATAGGACAAGGCCCGGCCGGTGTGGGGATTGATTTCTCCCGGGTTCGCCAGATAATGGCTTCTGGTTTTTAAAATCGTTTCAAAGATGGGTGTGGTAATGGCAATATCCTTTTCAGGAGCTCCGATCGCCTTTTTTATCCTCAGGTACCCGTCCTCAATAATCCCGAAGGAGGCCTCCTGGACTATGAGGAGTTTGGAGGCCATGGCCACAATGGCTTGATAGATCTTATTGTTATCCACCATGGAATCGAGTTCGGCATTGATGGCCTGAAGGAGGTTAATTTTCTGCAGTTTTTTAAACAATTCGGCATTGAGTCTTTCAATAGACTCTTGATAATTCCCATTGAACCCGATCCGGTCCAGGAGCAACTTTTCCCCTAATATCCTCTCGACCGTCGAGGTGATGGTTTTTATCTTAAAAGGCTTGGTGATGAAGTCATTAGCCCCTTCCTTCATGACCTTGATGGCCACGTCGATCGTGGACATCCCGGTAACTACCACGACCGGAAGTCGGGGATTAATTTTCTGAACCTCTTTTAAAACCTCCAGCCCGTTTAATTCAGGCATGGTCAAATCAGTAAAAACGATCTCGTAATTATTGGCTTTGACTTCCTGTATCCCAAACGTCCCGTTGGTGGCCACATCGGTCTGATATTCGCCGATGCTGCACAAGATATCGGACAATAAATGCCTGGTTAAAGGATCATCATCAATCACTAGGAATTTTTTACCATTCACCGATCAGTCTTTCTTTGATCAAAGAGGCTTCATCTTTATCTAATATATCCAATTTATTTAGTTTTTCAACATGATCGACCAGGTCCATAATAACCCGATGATGATTGTTGTCCCCGCCCTTAAACAGCATCAAATTGGATAAAATTTCACGCAAGGACTTGACCAGGGCTCTGATCTTGATAACCAGAAGGGTCCGCTCATAGGCATTATTAACCCGGATAACCATTTCTTCCATTTTGAAAGGTTTGGTCATGTAATCGTAGGCCCCTTCCCGGATGGCTTTTAGGGCCGTATCCAGGGTTCCGAAGGCCGTCAGGATAATCACCGCGCGATCGGGTTCCATCTTGATGGCTTCCTTGAGAACCTCAATCCCATCAGCTCCGGGCATCCTCAGGTCGGTTATGACCATATGAATATCTTCCATTCTTAGGATTTTGATCGCATCCAATCCGTCTTTGGCGGCCCGAACGGAATACCCTTCGTTGCTTAAGAGGGAGATAACCACCTCTCGGACAATCTCATCATCATCAACAACCAATATTTGGATTCCATTTTTCTTCATTATTAATTAGTCCCCAATTAAAGGATTGCCTTTTAAGGCCCGATTATTTTTTTATCTTTTCCAACACTTCACTCCGGGCCTGTTCAAGAACAAACTTTTTCTTGGCCTCGGCTGAAATATTTAAAAAATCGCTCCCATTGACCTGGCCTCGATCCGTGAAAGAAGCTGGCTTAAGCCGGTTGACTCTATCATAAAAACGGATCACTTCATGGAAGTTCACTGGTAAGGTTGACATGGCATTTTCCCCCCGGTCTGGGTATTTTTCACCTTATACCTCATATCGGTCAAAAACAATAAAACTTTAGAAGTTTTTTGGGAAAAATGAAATGGATGGAACAATGAAAGGGAACCTGCCCATAATCCGCTTTGTCGTAAAACGGAAAATAGAGCAGGTCCTTATTATTGACTCCTGTCGGCTGAAGACATCAGCCCGGCGGCTAGATTTTGATTGATATTAATAAGCACCGTCAGCTTCTCCGGGGCCGGATAGGCCATAGTTTCAAAAATCGTTTTATCGACAAAGGTACTCAAAGACAGGATCTGTTGCTTTATCTCTATAGGCAACGGATTATCCTCCCGAGCTAATTCACCCTGGAAGATGCTCCAGATCATTTGATTAAACCGAATAGCTTCTTGGAACTGGGATTCTCGATCTTCTGAATGCCAACGGTCCTGACAATCCTTGAGCTTTTGGGCCGCCCGGGTCAGAACCGAGGCCTCCAAGGTCCTTCCGGAACGCGTTTCCTGGCGAATGGTGTCATAGGCTTTATATTGGTTTTGATACATATTCCAGTACCTCCTGTTCATAGTCGATTAGTTTTTTCCCCAGTTTTAGAGCCTGGTAATAATGATTGTTTAAAATTTGTTCACTGATTTGGTCAATCAATCCCAACACGCTCGGGGTGGCCGATAAAAGGTCTTTGACCAACTGCCAGTATACTTTATGGTGTTCTGCCAGCCGGCCTTCGTCCATATACATCAACTGAATGGAAAAATAAAGCCGCCGACAGGGGGTATCGGCCTCTTTAAAACTCAAAATATCCTTCTGGCGTAAAATCGGGACCTTGTTTTCAACAAAAAGTTCACTCTTAAATTTACCATTGGAGATAACGGCACCCCCAATGATCACCCGTTCACCGGGCTTTAAGACAATTTTTAAGGGCACAACCAGTCCTTTAGCTCAAAAAATCAAACAAGGATTGTGAAAGAATTTTGGATGATGACATTCGCAACGCCTCTAAGTAGCTGGTCAGTTTCTGGAGGTCGACAATGGTCTCAGTCATATCCGCATCTTCGGTTTCGGTCAGGTTGTTTTTCAGATTTAAAGTGCCTGCTTCCAGCCTGGACTTTTGTTCCGTTAGGTGAACCTGTCGGATACTCAGGTCGGCCTGGATCGTTAAAACCTGTTTCCCGGCTTTATCCACGGGGATGGAAAGGGCTTGAATACGCCTCATGGACTTGGATTCGCTCAAAGAGGTCCCGTCCACTTCTTGATATTGCCAGGCACTACTTAAGATATTCGCCATATCCATTAAATTCGAGAAACTGAAGGAATCTTCATAATCGGGATCCCCCGGATAATCGGGATGGGTGATGGTCACCGCAATGGTCGTTATCCCCATAGCCGGGTCCGGTACGGCGGTATAGGACACTTGGCTCCCGTCGGATAAGGTCGTGGTCTCCACGGCCTGCAGGGTATAACTGAAGGCGGTTGATATGGACGAATCGGCACTGCTCCCGACGACGTTGATCGTCTGGTTCATTTCTTTGGAAATCGGCAGTCGGAGTTGACCGCTGTCTCCTTGATAGACATAACGGTGATTGGCCATATCATATTCATAAGCCTTTTGATCGGATTGAAATCCGGAGTAAATATAGCGGTCTCTGAACTTACTATTGGAAAGGTCCAGGAGATAATCCCTCAGATTAGCCGCTTTCTCGGCATAATAGGCCCGATCTTCCACCGTTCCAAGGGTATCTCCTCCGTTATAGACCATTTTTTTTAATTCGGTCAGGGTGTCCGAGACCTGACTCAACACCGTATCGTTAAATTCTAGATACTGGTTCGCCTCGGTTATGTTCTGCCCATACTGGTCGTTTTGACTGATGGAGAGTTTATACTCCATGGCCTTTACGGTCCCCAGGACATCATCGGAAGTCTTGTTTATCTTTTTTCCTGTCGCCAATCGAGTGCTTAAATCATTCAGTTCGGTAAGATTATCTTTTAATCCCCGGACCAATTGATTGTAGAGCATGTCAGAACTAATCCTCATTTTAAACCAAGCCTTTTACTCATAAGTTAAGCAACGTCTGAAACATTTCGTCGGCTGTCTGAATCAATCGGGCTGCGGCCTGATAGGCGCGCTGAAAGCGGATCAAATCGGCCGCTTCTTCATCGAGAGAGACGCCGGAGATGGAATCCCTTCGGTCGTTAAGCCCGGCTAAAAAATTATTTATAAAGGTCAGTTCATCTGAAGCCGCTTCGCTCCGGGTCCCGATTTCTGCAACAAGGCTTTTGTAATAATTGGCAAAGGTATCCGATTTCAGGGCCACAAGCTTGGTATCCATTAATTCGGCCAAGGTCAATGCATTGGTGTTATCCCCGGGAAGGCCGGCGGCGGTCCCCGAAGCGGCAATTTTTTGCCCATCGGTAACCGCGGTTTCAAAATTACGGATCGCTGTGGTTAAAGGACTGACGGTAAACTGATCTTGATCGGTAACCGCACCACTGATAATAAATTGAATCCCTTCTAAGTTGATTGTCGTCCCACCGGGATTATAAGCTCCGGAAGTTTTTAATTGGCCGGTCTCTTTATTATATATCTCATAGTTACCGCCGTTAAAAAGGATCGTATATTCGTCCAGGGTCAATTGTGAATAATCGGTAACGGCGGCCGTCAAAACGGCCCCGGCCGAATGATCTTCAACCGTGAGTTCCAAAGGATTAAAGAAGTTGGTCCCCGTCGAACCGTCCAGACCATATCCCTGGCCGTGCTGAAGATTAACGGTATTGGTTATCGTGGCCACCAGTTTCCTAAGATCAGGCAAATAGCCGTTTCTCATTTCGTCCCTAACGGCTAAGAGTCCCCCCATTTCTCCCTTGGTTATCCTGGAAGTGATGTCTTGTCCATCCAGTTTAAGGAGATAATTGCCCTCGGTATTATAGACCGCCGAAAGGGTATTGACGCTATTGCCGCTGACCAGCGTTTTCATTCCGATGTTCACCGTCAGGGATCCATTGCTTTTATCCTCCCAGTAAGACACCTCGACCAGCTTGCTCAAATCCTTCAAGAGTTCATCTCGCTGATCCCTCAAATCATTGGCCGTATTCGTGGTCGAACCGGCCTCAACCTGGGCTATCTGATTGTTTAATTGACTGATCTTGAAACCCATAGCATTGATCTGACTGGTTAGATCGGAAATCCCCTCCTCGGTACTTCTTAAGATATCGGTGATTCCCTGTTCCATGCTTTGGGCGGAAAGGACCAAGGTGTCGGCCTTTTGCAAAAGCGAATTCCTTTCCGTCAGACCCTCCGGATTGGAAGCCACTTCTTGCCAGGCCGCAAAAAATTCATTTAAAGGATCGGCCAATCCCAAATCCTGGGCTTCATTAAAAAGTTGTTCGATTGCGGTCAGGGTTTGGCTTAGGGTATAGGATTTCCCGTAATCCTGCTGGCTGCCGACAATCTGGTTTTGAATCAACTTGTCGTAATATCTTCTGATTTGGGCGATCGAAACCCCTCCTTGACCAAGGGTTGCCGGGGTGGATACTTCCAAGATCACTTCCTGCCGGTTATAGCCGGGAGTAGCGGCATTGGCGATATTATGACTGGTGACATTGAGCTGGGTCTGACTGACCATTAAGGCCTTTTGCCCGATATCAAAGATGCCCATTAAACTCATTTACATTTCCCTGGAAAGGAGTCGGCCTTTTTCACCCCTGGAGCTCCCTGGATAGAACAGTCCTAAAAACTGGTTGTTCTTTTTTAGAAAACCCAAGGTTCGATCTATCATAACCTTATTTAAGTCATTCAACTCTTTAATACTCTGGGACAAGGAAATCAGTTTGGAACGCAAGTCCAGAAATAAAGGTTCTCCGGTTACTTCGGCCAGTTTCCGGAGACTTATTTTCTGAAAATTCGGTTCTTCAGTAGAATAGTATTGAGGATTTTCACGGATAAATTGATCCAGAAGCCTTTTTCTTTCTTCTTCCAGAAGCCTCAGTTTCAGAATCAGGATGTCTTTTTCTTTAGTAAGGGCCTCGATTCTATCCATCTGGAGGTCCAAAAGACAAACCTTTTCCCTTTGTAAAAGCTCCAACAACAGTCGGCATCCCTGAACTTGCTCCACCAGGATTTTTTGAATAGCCTCAAGCAGTCGCATTTAAATTTCTTCTAATATTTTTCCGGCGATCTGTAGGGAATCAACTTTATATTGCCCTTCTTGAATGGCCTTTTTTAAGGTCTCAACTTTATCCGTACGTATCTCCGGCATTTGTTGGATAACCTGCTTTAATTCTTCCATCTCTTTGGCTTTTGCCGAAAGATGGACCTGATCGTTTTGTCTGGCCCGTTGTGGGCTTTCGTTGGAGCCCGATTGCGTTTCCTGTTTGCCCAATTTCTGAGCCCGCAGAAGGACCTCCTGGTTCTCGGGTGGTCTACTCCCTTCAATTTTCATGACCGTCCTCCATTAAAATAATGTTTATTCTTGATACTGTATCGACATTTTCGGACCATTTCTTTAATAAAATCTATTAATGCGGTCATGAGTATACCATAAAATAAAGATAATCGGTTCGATAAAACAATTTTCTTGTCATCCGACGGGATCCTGTTCATTTTTGACCCATTTTAATGGATTTACCCTCTTCCCCTCATATTGAACCTCCAGATGGAGGTGCGGTCCGGTGGATCTCCCGGTGCTCCCTACCAGGGCAATAACCTGACCGGGGTTGACTTCTTCTCCCAAAGAAACCAGGTTGGTCAAATTATGACCATATTTGCTGACCAAACCATCTTCATGGTCTATAACCACTGTATTTCCATAACCTTGTGTCAACCCGCTGAAAATCACTCGCCCTTTGTTGATTGGGAATATGGCCTGTCCTGACCGGGCGGTAATATCAATTCCGGCATGAAATTCTTTTTGCCCGGAAAATGGATCCTCTCTCCATCCAAAGGCTGAGCTTATTTGCCCGTCGACCGGGGAGTTATGCTGAGAGATAGGATCGACCCCCTCCAAATCCCTGCTTTCCTGGGATCGAACCGATGAAGAAACCGGAGGCTTTTCCTCATTCAGGGAACTTAGTTTTTGATCCTTTGGTGATGGTATGGAGTAGGTCATCCCCTTCCCAACCCGGTCCTCCATTTGCTTCAGAATTAATTCTCCAAGGCCCAGTCCCCGTTCAGCAAACTGTCTGGCCAGTTCCATATCAAAAAGGCTGCCGTAAATATCGTTTCCCATGCCCTTTCCCAAAAAACCGTCTTGAGTTGTCTGCCTCATCTCTTTTAATAATTCATAAATAAAAAGGGCTTCAACCTCTTTAACCACTCCCTTCAAACGGGTCTTGTTTTGGTCTGAATTCCCTGAGTCGACTGGGTCCACTGCCCCTGTTACTCCGATCGGTCGGCCTACCCAGCGATTCAAGGTAACGGGGATGGTAAGAGCATCATTAATCATATGATCTCCAATTCGACCTTGAGGGCCCCGGCGCTTTTAAGGGCCTGAACGATGGCAATAAGATCTCTGGGGGTTACACCCAGGGAATTAAGGGCCCTGACCACTTCCCCAAGGGTTATACCGGATACTTCGACCAAGGCAGTCTTCTGCTCTTTCACATCCATTTTGGTCTGAGGGACTACAACAGTCTGGGCATTATTGGGAGCAAAAGGGGCCGGCTGAGAAACCTTATAATCGGTGGACACTTCAATGGTCAGGTTTCCATGGGAGATGGCCACCGGGGATATTCGAACCCTCTCTCCCATGACTACGGTACCGGTCCTTTCGTTGATGATGACCTTGGCCAAGGTGTCCATGGAAACATCCAGGGATTCAATCTGGGTAATAAATCCCATAGCTCCTCCTAAAAAATCTTCGGGGAGCCTGATTTTTACCAGAGAGGGGTCCATGGCCTCAGCGAAGTCTCCGCCTAATTTCCGGTTAATCGTCCTGGAGATCTGGAAGGCCGTGGTAAAGTCGGGGCTGTGGAGGACGATATGGATGTCGTTCCCCCTAGTTAGAGGGATATCCAATCCCTTTTCAATAATGGCCCCATTTGGGATCCTTCCGGCAGTGGGATGATTTTTTTGCACCGATGATCCTCCGGTGGCGGCCCCGAATCCCCCCAGGGAGACCGGCCCCTGGGCTAAACCATAGACCTTCTGATCGGGTCCCTTAAGCGGGGTCAGGAGAAGGGTACCCCCCTGCAGGTTTTTGGCATCTCCCATGGCCGAGACAACCGCATCAATCTTGATTCCCGGTTTGGGAAAGGGGGGCAAAACGGCTGTTACAATCACCGCCGCGGCATTTTTAGCCTGGATGTCTTTCGCTTTGACGGATATACCCATCCTGCCCAACATATTGGTAATACTTTGCATGGTGGCCAACCCTTTATCTCCGGTACCATTTAATCCGACCACCAACCCGTATCCCAGCAATTGATTCTCACGGGCCCCCTCCAGACTGGCGATGTCTTTTATGCGTTCGGCCAGGACGCAAGAAGGCTTAAAACCCCCCATCCCCAAAAGCACAAAAAGAATAATCAGATAACGATAGTTCATCGTCAACCGGAATCGGACCATCATTTTTTCCTTTAAAAAGGCCATGCCCAATCCATAAGTTTGACGAGCCAGCCTTGTCCCTGTTTATCGGAAAGCACACCGTCTCCCGTATAAATCATTTGGGCATTGGCAATATAACCGCTGTAGATGGTATTATCACTGGCGATATCGTCCGGCCGGATAACCCCTCTCAAAATCAGAACCTCTTTCTCCCGGTTGATATTAATATCTTTTCTGGACTCTATAACCAAATTCCCGTTCGGCAGTACCTCAACAACCCTGGCCGTTATGGTGGCCGTAAAATTTCCTGTCCGGGAGGTACTGCCTTTTCCCGTAAAATCATTGGACGAGGATCCGGCGATCGTAGGGGTTAAAGTAACTCCCGACATTCCCTTACCGAAGGCATTGCCTAAATTGTAACTCAAAGGAATTCCAAAAAAGTTCGTAACACTGTTGTCCATGGCTGAGTCACGGCTGGTTCCTGTTTCCGCCTCGTTTGAGGCCGAGGTGCTTTCCTCAATTTTTATGGTGACCAGGTCGTTGATGGTTCTTGCTTTCCGATCCTCAAACAATCCGTTCGACTCTCTCCATAAAGACCCTGGGGAGGAGAGCTCGGTTTTATTTTCTTTCTGAATATAATTAGGGGGCATCTCCTTGGAAACTTCGGGGTTAGTCGTGGCGCAGGCGGCAACCAACAAAAGAACCCCCATCCAACCAATGATCCCTTTTAGATAACCGGTTTTATCCATGGAGTAATGATTTCATCCTTTCTGGGAAAAAATATCAAAAACAGACCGTTCCAGTTCTAATAGTCGACCCGAACACAGTTTTCATCTAACGGGATGCCCCATATGTTTCTCTTGGAACTCAAGGTGACGACTCTGATTTGCTGCCCGGGAAAACCGTCTTCTCGAGCAACCCCCAGGGTGGTGATTTTTAAACCCACGGCAGATGCAACCAAGGTGACCCGCTGTCCTTTTTTGATCAGGGGGATGTCACCTATGAGGCTTTCCGAGAAAGGCATATTCACCCCCAAGGACCGGTTCATCGTTTTCCCCCAGACATCTTCCAGATGGGCAAGGGAACCTTTGGGCATCCGTCTGACATCCGTCAAGGCCAGGTAGATATCCTCTTTTTGAATGACTTGGTGATGTTTTAACGGTCTTCGGGAAGTGACCACCCAATCCAAAGCCCTGATGTGAGCATGAACAATCGCTTTTTCTCCTGACTTGAACACTAGGGAAAAAACAGCCCTTCCCAAAGGGCCGCTGATTAAGTGAATCCTTTTCGGGGGGTCATTAGGAAGGGTATCTCCTGTGGAGAGGTCCATAATCTCTATTTCCGCCCAGGGATAATGCGTCAATAAATATTTTTTTACCACCTCTCTGGGTTCCCAGGATAATGTCCGGGCCGATATGGCGAGGCAGTCGAGGGTCAAGAAACCCATCAGGGTTAATAAACAAATCCGGGCAAATGGCCTTTTAAACCGTCTCACGCTTAGCCCCTCCCTCACGACCTCTTCAGATTATTGGCGGTTTGAAGCATCTCGTCCGAGGCCTGGACGGCCTTGGAGTTGACCTCATAAGCCCTTTGGCTGATGATCATATTGACCATTTCCTCAACAATATTGACATTGCTCATTTCAATATATCCCTGGTTGATCGTTCCCAGACCATCGGATCCCGGATTTCCTGTAGTCGGATCTCCGGAAGAATCGGTAGGCGAAAAAAGACTTTTCCCGGTGGATTTAAGTCCTCCCGGATTCATAAACCGGGCCAACTCTATCTGTCCGATCTGCGAGGAGGCCGTGCTACCGGATTGAACCCCAGAGATCTTCCCGTCGGAGGCGATGGTAATGCTTTGGGTATTGGACGGAATGGTGATAGCCGGTTCCAGAGCATAACCGTCGGAGTTTACAATCCGTCCCCCACTGTCCATTTTAAAGGCGCCGGACCGGGTATAGGCGATCTCTCCGTCGGGTTTGGAGATTTGAAAAAACCCATCCCCTTCAATCACCATATCCAGATTGTTTCCGGTTTCTATAAAATCCCCCTGTAAAAAAATCTTTTGTACCGCCACCGGTTTGACCCCCAGCCCCAATTGAATTCCCGTCGGTACCTGGCTCCCTTCAGCCGACAGGGTGCCCGGAGTCTTCATGTCCTGATAGATCAATTCCTGGAAATCGGCCCGGCTTCTTTTATATCCGACCGTGTTGACATTCGCCAGGTTATTGGCGATGACATCAATGTTTATTTTCTGGGCTTCCATGCCCGTGGCGGCTATGAATAAAGATCGAATCATGGTTCTTTTCCCTTTCCTGGATTAAATTCGTGCCACTTCGCTCATTTTCGAACTCGCTTCGTCAAGACCCTGTATAATTTTTTGAAAAGCTTGAAATTCTCTTAAGGTGGTAATGATCCGAGTCATTTCTTTGACGACCTCTACGTTCGAGCCTTCCAAATGCCCTTGTTTAATAAAGGCCTTGGCCGTAATCCCTTTTTGAGAGGTTTGAAAAAGGTCTTCTCCCAAGCGGGTTAAGGTTTGCTTGTCGGAAAAATCGACTATCTTTATCGTATCAGTCTGGTTTTGATTAACGGTTACTTCCCCTTTCGGGCCGATCTCCAGTTTCCCTTCGGGGATCTGGATGGGACCGCCGAGTCCCAGCACCTTAATTCCCTTTTGGGTCGTGAGATAGCCTTCTTCGTTCCTTTTCAAGTCTCCTCTCCGGGTAACTTGATTATTCTCGAGAGCGATAAACCCGCTTCCCTCCAAGGCGATATCAAAAGGATTTCCGGTTGGAGTCATGGCGCCGCCTGAAAAATCGGTTACGGTCGCCCCCAGTTCGCTCATGGTTTTGCCCTCTTGTTCACTTTCCGGGCTGATCATATAGTCCTTAAAAGAAAGGTTCAATTTTTTATAAGCCAACGAATTACTATTGGCCAGGTTTTGAGAAATAATCTCTAACTGGTTTTCTTTCAGCACTGCACCGGAAAGGGCTATGAAGATGGCTTTAGACATATTTAACTCCCATGCAACATCGATACCAAAAAAAGGATTCAGGGGGTCAAGGAATCAAAGGATACCGGTGAAAAAATAAAAACCCCGAAAGACTGTCCTTTGAACCTGTTCCGCTGTAAGGGTAAAAGCAAATAAAACAGGACCTTTTTTCTGCCCCATTGAATCCCGGTCAGGAAAAACCTCAAAAAATACGGAAAAGATTTCCTATCCGGGAAAATTTTTATATTCCCTTAATGGACCAGGTTCAACATTAATTCCACCTCACCGGAAGGCAGATTCAAAATTCTGGCGATCTGTTCGGAATTGAATCCCTTGCCTGCCAGGGATTGAACTTCCTTCTGCCGCCCATCCTCACCGGCCCCTATAGGTTCGGAAGAACAATTTATTTTTTTAAACTTGGTTATCAAACCGTCCAAAATGGCAATTTTCTGATCAGCCTGGGCTTCAATGGTTTTAAGGGCCTTTATTTTATGGTCTATCCGCAAAAAAAGTTTTTCGGCGATACTATTTATTTCAAGTACCTCCAAGGTAAATTTTTTCTGGACCTTCCAGGGATTTTCCAACCATTTTTCCAGGATGCCTTTTGAAGAATTCATTTTCAGATCCTCACGTCTATTCTATTTTTATTTTTTTCTTCCTTTTCCTGAGGTTTTGGTTTCTTCTTTTTGTTGGAAAAGAACTGATCGGGTTTTATCTTTTTAACCCTCAGCTCAACATCGATTTTTTTTAAAGATATTAAGTCCATACTTCAGGGAAACCAATCCCTTTCGCCCTTAAAAACCAAACTGGTTTAAAATGGCATCGACTTCCAATTGATCCGAAGCCGCCTGTTCGTTTTTCTTGATTTGAGGTCCATGTAAGATGCCGGGAGAAGAATCGGATTCCAATTTTACCCCGAATATCTTGAGAATCTGGACCAACTGGCTTTCAATATCAGCGATCAAATGAATCACCTTTTTGATAATTTGACCGGTAAGATCCTGAAAATCTTGGGCGATCAATATTTCCATCAAATCCTTGGGCAACTCGAGATTCATGGCTTTAAGAGAATCCAAAACCTTAAAACTCGAATCGTCGATTAGGCCGCTTTTCTTTAAAACACCCTCCAACTGGTGTATCCGTTGGGTTGAATTTTCCTGATTTCCCAGATGTTTTTCCACCAGGCTGATGGTTCGGCTGGCAGCCTCTTCGGTCCGGTTAATCACCCATTGCAGTTTATCGTTTGCCTCGGGAAGTTCATTCACCGGGAGATTTTTCAGGCGGGGACTGATACTCTCTTGAAACTCCCGAATAGAATTATGGAGTTTTCTTGTTATTTTACCTACTTCGACAAAAAGTGCTTGCCCACGCAGTGCTGAAAATTTCACCAAATATTTTTCCGCTGTCTTGATATCTCCCAGAATAAGCGACTCCAACAAGGCCTGGACGTCTCCTAAGACTTCAATAAATCCTTTGGCCTTGCTCCCTTCTTCAAAAGCTTTGTTGAAAATCAAGGCAACCGCTTTTTCCATTTCGAACAATTTTTCATCCTTGGCACCTCCCGAGATCAAAGCCCTGCTGTCGGTTTTTCCTTGCATCATCATATCTTATCCTTTCCACCGTATCCTTTATTTTATTCTGCTGTTAGGAATTGCCGGCCATTTTTTCCAATATTTTTTCCATTTTTTCCTTCAAGATTTCAGTCGTAAAGGGTTTAACAATATAGTTGTTAACCCCGGCCTTGATGGCCTCAACAACCTTATCCTTCTCCGATTCGGCCGTGACCATCAAAAAAGGCAATCCCTTTAATTCAGGGTCCTTGCGTACCTGTTGCAGCAACTCAATCCCGGTCATGTTAGGCATATTCCAATCGGAAACTATAAAATGATATTTTTCATTTTTAAGTTTAGAAAAGGCATGCTGTCCGTCTTCCGCCTCTTCAATATTTTCAAAACCAATTTGTTTTAATAAATTCTTAATGATTCTTCTCATGGTGGAAAAATCATCCACGATCAATATTTTCATTTTACGATCCATGCGGTCTATTTGCCTCCTTTGGTCTTTTTAGGGTTGAGGCCTAAAGCCCCGGTCCGCAGCCGGAAGCGATTAGATCTCTTTGCCTATTTTATTTTTTAATCGGATTAAGGCCTGGTTGTGCAATTGGCAGACCCGTGATTCGGTTAAACCCAAAACCGCCCCGACTTCTTTCATGGTCAATTCTTCCCAATAATATAAAGAAAGAACCATTTTCTCCTTTTCCGGCAATTCATCGATCAGACGGGCCATTTCTTTTTTCTGATCCATCTCCGCCAGGAGATTATAAGGATTTTTTTCATTGGGATCTTCAATATTATCCATCAAATTGATAGGATGCCCGTCTGATAACGTCTCATAATCCTCAAACTTGAGGGTGATCCCGCCTTTGGATTCTTCGAGGATGTGATAATATTCATCAAGAGAAATTTCAAGGGCGGCGGCCACCTCCTCATCCTCCGGAAACCGTTTCAGTTCTTTCTCTAATTTTTTGTGAGTTTCTTTGAGGATATTGATTTTTTTCTTCCTGGAGCGGGGAATCCATTCTACGGCCCGCAATTCATCCAACATGGCCCCCTTGATCCGATACTGGGCGTAGGTTTTTAATTTAACCTTTCCTTGTTCAAATCTTTCCAGGGCATCGAACAGCCCGTTCAATCCGACACTGATCAGATCGTCCACCGAGAGTTGCGGTGGCAGTCGCCAGGACAAACGGTAGGCCGTATAGCGGACCACCGGCAAAAAATCTCTGATGATTTTTTCTTTTTCCTGGGAAGACATTTTGATATTATAACCGTACATCTCTCGCTTCCCCAACCAGATCGCTTAAAAAAAACTGCAAACTGCCTTTGATGGGATCCGTCGGACTTTCCTTTAATATGCTGGCAATCAATTGGATGTTTTTGGAGGCCTGGGACTCGGGATACACATCCAGAAACGATTTCTGAGCCCTGACCGCTTTTTGAATGGAATCATCCTTGGAAATGAATCCCAGATAATCCAGCGAAACCTGTAAAAATTTTTCGGCCGCCACGGAAAGCCGTTTGAAAACCATAAAGGCCTCGGAGGCGTCTTGCGCCTCGTTAACCAGGATTTTGAATTTTTTCTCCTGGTATGAGGTATATAATAATTTAATCAGAGCATAACCGTCCGTTAAAGCGGTGGGCTCAGGTGAAATAACCACGATGATAATTTGAGCTGAAATGCAGAAGAAAGCGACATTGGAAGAAATACCGGCCCCGGTATCAATGATCAGGGTATCGATCTCTCCTTGGTAGGAGTCAAATTCTTCCAATAATTTAAGCCGTTGAAATTCATCCAGCTGGGTTATTTCCTGGACTCCGGAACTGGCCGGCAATATCTTGATACCCTGAGGTCCTTCTACAATGACGTCTTTTAATTGTTTCTGACCGTTAAGGACGTGTTGAATATTATATGGGGCTACTAGGCCCAGTAATACATCCACATTACTTAATCCAAGATCGGCATCAAAGATCAAGACCCTTTCCCCTAATTGGGCCAGGGCAATGGCCAGACTGGCGGCCACATTGGTTTTTCCCACCCCTCCCTTTCCGCTGGTTATGGTGATGGTTCGAATAGGTTTCATGAACACTTCCTTAATGAGTTGGATTGATTTCTCTAAACTGATTAAGTTTCTGATGATCTAAAATTAAATCAGTCAGTTGAACGGGATTGCAAAATTCAATATCATTAGGAACTTTTTGACCGCAAGTCAGATAGGCTATCGGTTTCCTGGCCAAGACCGACAGGTTATAAACGGATCCATATCCGACCGCCTCGTCCATCTTGGTAAAAGCGATCCAATTGACGGGGAGGTTCCGGTAATGGGAAAAGGATTCGTTCATAAAGGGTTCACTGCTGCTTCCGCTGATCAGGAGATGGGTTTCCATGGGAATTCCCAAGGCATAGATTTTTTGTAATTCGTTCAGACCCGTTCGGTCTTTGGGATTCCTTCCGGTGGTATCAATGAGGATCAGATCACGGTCTTCCAGTTTTTTCAGCCCGTTTTCTACCTCTTCCGGTGAGGAAGCAATGATTAAGGGAACGCCCAAAATCCTGGAGTAAATCCGGATTTGTTCAACGGCCCCGATTCGAAAAGTATCCAGACTGATCAAGCCGACCTTCTTGTTCTGCTTAATGGCCTGACCGCATAGCTTGGCCGCAGTAGTCGTTTTACCCACCCCGGTGGAACCGATTAACACGATCACTTTCCTTTCCGACCAATCCCAACCCATTTCCAGATCATTTTGGATTAACCCGGCTAGGTCGTTCAAATCCGCGGCCTTTTCGGTCAATTGCAAAGACAGGTCTTCCCGGATAAACCGATCCTTCAGATAATGGAACATCCGTCTCTTTTCTTTGGGTAAAGAGACTTCATACCCTTTGTCCTTCAAGGCCTCCAGGCTTTTCCGTAATTGATGAAGTTCCTGAAGGACCTGTTCGTGATAGACAGGAGCCGGTTCCTTTTTGAAAACAGGACGGCCGGCCGACAGGGATACTTTGTCGGACCGTACCTCCCCTTCTTTTTCAGTTCCCGACCCTGTTTTCAGCAGGGAATCGTTGAAGAGTTCTTCCCGCTCAAGGTCCTGTTCGATGGCGGCCACCACTTCCACTTTTGATCTTGACCCTTTAATTTCTTCCGAGGATAAAATTACCGCCTCTTGACCCAATTCTTTTTTTACCCGGCTCAGGGCTTCTCGGAAACTGGCTGCTTGAAATTTTTTAATCTTCATAACGTACCATCCCTAAAGTATATAATTTCGCCGACGGCGAGATCTCGGCATTGGATAACACGGCCACCGACGGTAAAAACTTGTCGGCGAATCTCCTTATGAACCTTCGAATGTGTGCCGAACACACCAAAACGGGCTGAGCCTCGGACTTGACCCCTTTCCCCAAAATTTTCTCCATGGCCCTCAACAGCTTGCTGATCAGGTCGGGACTGATACTTCCTCCGCTCTGGATGCTTTCATAGATGGGTTTTTCAAACCTCGGATCCAAGACCAAAACGGGAATATGGCCGTCCTGACCCTCATACTGTTTGGTCAGGTATCTGGAAAGGCTTTGCCGGACATGCTCGGTCAACTGATCCATTTCTTTTACAGAAGGAGAAAAATCCAACAAGGTTTCCAAAATAGTGACCAGGTCTTTGATGGGCACCTGTTCCCTAAGGAGATTTTGCAATACCCTTTGAACGCCTCCAAGCGTCATATGGGAGGGAATCAATTCATCGACGATTTTGGGATAGGTTTTGGCGGTTCGGTCCAATAGACTTTGAACTTCGCTCCGGGTCAGCAGTTCCCACCCGTGCTTTTTCAGGAGTTCGGTTATATGGGTGGCAATAACCGTTGCCAGATCAACCACCATGTAACCGGCCATTTGTGCCTTTTCAATCTCTTTGGCTTCAATCCATAAGGCTGGCAGTCCAAAAGCCGGCTCTTTGGTCGGCACCCCGTTTATCTTTTCTGCATCTCCGGTGCCCACCGCCAGCCAATGGTCGCTCAGGATCTCTCCCCTGGCTATTTCTATCCCCTTAACGAGCAGGAAATATTCATGAGGTCGAAGCTGAAGATTGTCTTTGATGTGGATGGGTGGAACCACAAACCCAAGATCGCCGGCCAACTGCCTCCGCATCCCTTTTATTTTATTCAGAAGTTCTCCTTCACCTTCGACCAGGGGAATCAATCCGTATCCGATTTCGAGTGTCAACGGATCCACTTCCAGGAAAGATTCGATCTGGGGTTCCTCTTTCAGACCTGCCGATTGTTCCTCCTGAAGGGATTTTGAATCCTGTTCTTTTAAGAAAAAAGCCATGCCGCCCATTATGGCCGAAATCATCAGAAATGGGACATGAGGCAGACCGGGAATTAGGCCGAAAACAAATAATACCGCGGAGGTCGTGGCCAAGGTTTTGGGATTGACCAATAATTGCCGGGTCAGGTCTTTCCCAAGATCGGACTCCGAACCGGCCCGACTGACCACGATACCGGCGGCGGAAGAAACGAGGAGTGCCGGTATTTGAGAAACCAATCCGTCCCCCACCGTTAAAAGAGTATAGGTCTTCGCCGCCTCGCCGAACGGTAAACCCAATTGCAGGACTCCGATAATAAACCCCCCAAGGATGTTGATGCCGGTGATCACCAGTCCGGCAATGGCATCGCCGCGAACAAATTTGCTGGCCCCGTCCATGGCCCCATAAAAATCCGCTTCCTGTGAAATGATGGATCTCCGTCGCCTGGCTTCGGTTTCATCGATAAGACCGCTGTTGAGGTCGGCATCAATGGCCATCTGCTTCCCCGGCATGGCATCCAGGGTAAACCTGGCGGCCACTTCGGCAATTCTTCCGGCACCCTTGGTTATGACCACAAAATTGATCACGACGATGATGGTGAAAATAATGATCCCGACGGTATAATTTCCACTGACGACAAAATTGCCGAAGGATTTTACGACTTGCCCGGCGGCATCTATCCCTTCGTTGCCCCTCAATAAAACCAATTTAGTCGTGGCAATATTTAAAGAAAGACGGAACAAGGTCGTTAATAACAAAAGGGATGGGAATATGGAGAAATCCAGAGGCTTATTTACAAAAATGGAGGTAATCAAGATGACCACCGAAAGAGCGATCGACATGGAAAGAAAAAAATCCAAGGCGAGCGGAGGCAGCGGGAGGAGCATAAGCCCCAACACCCCGATCAGGGCAATAGCGACGAAGATCCCTTCCTTGTTCTGCAACCGGGTAAAAATACTCATACCGGATTCCTCCGATTCCAACCAAAATTTTTGATCTTATAAACGGAACGCATCAGGCCGTTTTCCTTATTTTATAAATGTGGGCAATGATCTTGGCCACGGCTTTATAGAAATCCGGGGGAATATAGGTGTTCAGATCCAAAGTGAACAACAGCCGGGCCAACGGCTTGTCTTCCACAATGGGAATTCCGTATCTGCGGGCTGTTTCCTTAATCTTTTGGGCCACCAACCCGGCCCCTTTGGCCACCACCTTCGGGGCCCCCATTTCCTTCTCCCGGTAGCGAAGGGCCACCGCCAGGTGTTGAGGGTTGGTAATAACTACGGTGGCCTTGGGCACCTCTTCCATCATGCGCCGCCGGGCCATTTCCCGCTGCAGACTCCGGATGCGGGATTTAATCAACGGGTTGCCTTCCACCTCTTTGGTTTCTTCCTTGATCTCGTGCTTGCTCATCCGTAAAGATCGTTCAAACTTTTGTTTTTGCATAAAATAATCCAGAACCGCCAGAACCAGATAAAAAAAGAATCCATAGACAAAAGCCTTCAAGATCAGTCCGCCTGTTGCTTTGGTCAATTCCAACAATTCCAAGTTCATCAACAGGGGAAAGAGCTCCAGGCTCTTCTTGATGAAATGGTAAATCAGGAAGATCCCCACTATAAACTTGATCATGTTTTTGAAGGCTTCCGTCAACCCGTTGATGGAATAGATGTTTTTAAAACCCGACAGGGGATTTATTTTTTTGATTTCAACCTTGATGGGTTTTAAGACCACCCCCCCCTGAATGACATTGATTCCGATTGAAGCGGTCAGGATAACCAGAAAAAAGGGAAGGAGAACCCCGACCGTTTCGACCGTGACCATTTGAAAAACCGCAAAAGGGTCTTTCCCGTACTGCAAGCTCAACAAAGAGGCCGTGACTCGACTCATCTTTTCCCAAAATGGTTTAATCCCGAAGTAGAACACCAAGAGGATCCCCCCGATATTAGCGATAGAAACCAGGTCGCGGCTTCTGGGAACCTGCCCTTTTTCCCGGGCCTTTTGCCGCTTTCGCGGGGTCGCTTTTTCGGTTCTGTCCTGGTTCTCGGCCATTTTGAACGGATCACCCTTTCGCCAGTATAAGAATTTGGTTGATCTCTTCTTTTAAGCCTGAAAATTGGGCTCCAAGAAAATTAATCAATAAGGGGGTAGACAAAAATAAAATCACCAGTCCGATGAATACATAGACCGGAAGGCTGACAAAAAAAATGTTTACCTGGGGGGCGGCCTTGTAAATAAACCCCATCAGGACATTGACGATAATCATTCCCACCAGGACCGGGGCGGCGATCTTAACGGCCAAGACCAATACCTGCCCGCCGATGGAAAGGCCTTTAACCAAGAGATTGTCAATCCGTATCCGCCCCACCGGCAACACCTCGTAGCTTTTGGCAATGATGGCAATCAGGTCGTGATGAAGATCCAAGGCCAAAAAAAGCAGCATGGCCAGGAGTCCTAATATGGTGGAAATTTCGGTGGACTGTCCCATCTCCGGATTGAATACGGTGGCGATGGAAACGCCCATGGAATCACTGATCAAGGTTCCGGCCAATTCTACGGCTGCAAAAATGATTCTTGCGGAAAAGCCCAGGATCGCCCCTAAAAGCAATTCTTGAATGAGGACCATCAAAATATCCTGGTTTCGTATTTCCATAGGAACCACCGGGGCCAGCACATAGGCGACGGCTAAGACAATCCCGATCTTAAAGGTCTTGGGAAATTGTTTTCCGCTCCAGAAAGGCAGCAGAAATAAGATGACCCCAAGACGGATCAGGAGGATGAGAAAATTGGAAAAATATCTGGCTAAAACAAAAGTGCTTTCCAAGGTCAAGATTCCTTACGACGGAGGCACTGTGGGGTGACCCGTTCGGTTTTGATTTCTATTTTATGTACATGGGGATATTTTCAATTATATTCGTGGTATACTGCGTAACGATCCGGGCCATCCAGGGTAGCATCAAATAAAAACAAACACCGACGGCGATGATTTTGGGGACAAAGGTTAACGTAAATTCCTGGATCTGGGTCACGGCTTGAAAAAAACTGATGATCAAGCCTACCAATAAGCTGACCAGCAGGACCGGCCCGGCGGTGATGAGAATCGTCATAAACAAATTCCCGAATATCTCCTTTAAGGATTCAACACTCATAGAAACGTCCTGACAAGGGAACCGATTAATAAATTCCAGCCGTCCACCAAAACAAATAACAGCAATTTAAAAGGCAGCGATATCATGACCGGGGGAAGCATCATCATACCCATGGATAATAAAATACTGGCCACCACCATATCAATGACCAGAAAAGGGAGAAAGATCAAAAAACCGATCTCAAAGGCCGTCTTTAACTCACTGATGGCAAAAGCCGGGATCAATATCTTCAAAGGGACATCCCCGGGCTGTGCCGGCACCTTTTCCCTGGAAAGCTTGATAAAAAGGGCGATATCTTTTTGCCGGGTCTGTTTGAGCATGAACTTCTTAATGGGGAACTCGGCCCGATGAAAGGCCTCGGTCATGGTAATTTTCTTCTCCGAATACGGTTGAAAGGCATCGGTATTAATGGCGCTGATGGTCGGAGACATAATAAATAGGGTCAAAAATAAAGAAAGGCCGATCACGACCGGATTGGGCGGAATTTGGTGCCCACCCAATCCTTGTCGTAACAAAGCCAGAACCACCACAATTCGGGTAAAGGAGGTGAGCATGACCAGAACAGCCGGGAGAAGAGACAGGAGACTGATAATAAAAAAGATGGATAAAACAGGATTATTGAAATCAAGACCCTTGCTGATATCCGGGAGGTTATTCATCGATTTCCTCTTTGAGCTTTCTGAGCTTCTCCAGTCTTTCGGAATAAGGGGCATCCCTGTTCTCTATCACCTCTTGGGCTTCCATGGTTTTTAAAACCCGAAAGCCGTTGGGCATGACGCCGACCACCAGGATCTCGCTTCCCACCTGAAGGGCGGCCACCCCTTTTTTGGAACCCAGCGATTGATAAGCCACCAACTGGATGATATGGGAATGCTTTTGCTTCCTCCGGTATAAAAACCCAAGGATGACCACGGACAGAACCAATCCTACCAGGGCCGTGATAAAGGACAAAGAACCCTCAATCATTTCAGTTGCCTGATCCTTTCAGAGGGGCTGATGATATCGGTCAGTCTGACCCCAAACTTTTCATTGACCACGACCACCTCACCCCGGGCAATCAACCGGTTGTTCACATAGATTTCCATCGGTTCTCCGGCCAGTTTGTCCAGTTCGACCACTGAACCCTGACCTAATTGCAAAAGATCATTGATCAGCATTCTGGTCCTCCCCAGTTCTACGGAAATCGACAAGGGAATATCCAGGAGAAACTCCAGATCGCGCGGGGGTCCTGATGGTTTGTTGTCGTTAAGCTCTTCAAAATTGATTTCCTGTTCCATCAGTTCCGGTTTTTGTTCCATATCTGCCCTCAAACTTTCTCAAAGATTTTTGTTATCCTGATGCCTTGATTCCCTCGGCTGAAACCGGCGGTTCCTTTCATCTTGGGAACCCCCTCCACGCGAATAGTCAATTCATCGGAAACGGAGGTCTGCAACGGGATCACATTCCCCTTTTCCATGTGGACCAATTCTCGGAGAGATAATTCCACCTTTCCAATATCCACCTGGAGATCAACATAGGAATCTTTTAACACATCCTTTAAACGGGCGATCCATCGTTGATCGTTGGACATGAAGTTGGTTCGAATCCCGGAAAACAACTTATCTTTAACCGGTTCAATGATGGAGTAGGGAATACAGAAAAACATCTTACCGATAAAATCTTCTATCTCGATTTGGATTTCAATCCGGATGACCGCCTCCGAAGGGGTGACAATGGTGACAAATTGCGGATTCATTTCCGAACCGACATGTTCCGGTTTCAGGGGCAAGATCCCTTCCCAGGCCTTGGCCAAATCGTTCAAAGCGGTATCCACAATCTTCTTGATGACTTTTTGTTCAATAGCGGTAAAATACCGCCCTTCACTTTTTACCCAGGGTTTACTCCCCCCGCCGAAAAATTGATCGATAAAGGCAAAAACCATCGGGGCTTCAAACACAACCAGGGCAAATCCTTTCAAGGGTTCCATTTTAAAAATATTGATACTCGAGGGAAGGGGAAGCGTCCTCATAAATTCCCCGAATTTGATCAAATCGAGGCCGTGGATGGAAACATCAACAAACTTCATAAGAATGCCGGAAACGGAATTGCGAAAAACCCGACCAAACCGTTCGTTGGCCATTTCCAGGCCCGGCATCCGGCCTCGAATGACGCGCTCATGACAGGTAAAATCAAAAGTCCTCACCCCGTAGGAGGGCTCGGTATTGGACTCTGTTTCTATTTCCCCTGAATCCATACCCTTTAACAGGGCATCCACTTCATCTTGCGAAAGAAGGTTGTTCATTGCATCACAAAATCCGTAAAATAAACGTTTTTAAAAACATCCTTTTCCATAGCCTGATTCGCCCGGAGTAAAATTTCATCTTTCAGTTGAAATTTCCCCTCAGGGGAAGAAACGGAATCCGTCGTTTTACTGCTTAACAGCATAATGATGACGTCTCTTAATTTGGGGGAAATTTCTTTAACTTTCGGTTCGTCCTCTTCCCGCCTCATTTCAAACTGGACCGCCACTTTTAAATGTCTTCCCGGGTCGGAAAGGTTCAGTATGAAAGGATCCATAGAATAAAGGATTATTTTTTCCCGGGCTTTTTCTTCTTTGGAATTGGCGTGTTGGGTCTTGCCCTTCTCAACAAACAGCTTGGAATATCCCACATATCCCCCGGCAACAAGAAGCACAATGATCCCTCCCAAAATGATCATCATCTTCTTCCCCAGCCCTTTTGAGGGGGCTTTCATGGATTCCGAGGATGATTCTTCCGTTTCATCAATCATGATATCTTCTTTGTCCGAATACATTCTTCCACCCTTCTATTGAGATTAAAATCACTGTAAAGGGAATTCCCCTGGTTTTCTTTTCTTCTTTCAAATATCATGCCTAAATTTAACTTATTGTAATTCAAGTGAATTATTAAAAGTCACCTATAAGCATCCGGCAGTGACCGTCAAAGAAGTGACTCGGTGATAGTTTTCCAACTGGAGGCAGGGCAGGATCACCCTAAAATAGTCGGCAATAAGGGAAAGATTTTCGTAAGAAGTTAAAAAGCAAAGGGGAGAAGGAGACGAATCCCATTCTCCCCTTTCAGGTTAGGGATTAATGTTGGTAAAGCCCTTATCTTTTAATATTAACCAAATCTTGAAGCAGCTCATCCGTCGTGGTAATAATCTTGGAGTTGGCTTGAAAGGCCCTCTGGGCTGAAATCAACTTGACAAACTCCTGGGCCAGATCCACGTTACTTAACTCCAGGGAATTGGATAACACCCGGCCCAGACCCGAAGTTTCCGGGATACCGATCAAGGCTTGACCGGAATCATAGGTCTCGGCATAGAGATTTGATCCTAATTTCTTCAGGCTAGTTGGATCCGTGAAACGGGCCAGGGCCACCTGTCCGACAGTCTGTGTTTTCCCATTGGTAAAATTGGCGGTAATAAGTCCTTCTTCAGAAATGGAGATGCTGGATACGGTACCGGCCCCATAGCCGTTCTGGGTCTGTTGGTTCACACTAAAGGACGTAGCAAATTGCGTTGTCCCATCCAAGCCGCTTCCGGCCGGCGTTTCTCCGGTCCCGGTCCCGAAGTTAAAACTAATGGGCTGGGGAGTGATAACTGTAGAACCGAAATCAAAATTGATGGCCACACCGCTGTTATCATCGGTCAGCGTTCCATCGTTAGCAAAAGAGAGGTCTTGAGTCCCGGCCTCGACCAGCAAACTGGAATCGGTCGGGTCCTCGTGGACATAATGCACTGTCCAGGCCCCATCCCCGGTCTTGGAAAAATACAGGGTTACATCATGTTCTCCTCCCAAAGAATCATAGACCTTGACGCTGGTGGAATGATTATAATTGGCCGGGTCGTCATTGGTTCCATCCCCGTTTCCATCCAAGGTAAAGGCGATGGTTTGTGCGGTTTCCGTGGCTTTGAGATTAACGGAAACCGTGGCCTCAGAAGTGGCTTCGGGCTGGCTTTGCTGATTGGAAAAAGAGATATCACCGGTGGTCCCGGTGATCTTGCCATCCGCGTCGGCTAGATAGCCCTGTAAGACATAGCCTTCCGCATTGACCACCTTCTCGTTCTTGTCCAAAGAAAAGTGTCCGTCACGGGTATAATACTTGTTTGATCCATCGCTGACCATAAAAAGCCCGTCACCATCAACGGCCAGGTCAAGAGAATTCTCGGTGCTTTCAAAGGAACCTTGGTTAAATTCAGTTGTAACGCTCTTAACAGTCACCCCGCGTCCAATCTGGGACGAACCGGTTGCTCCGGTAAGGGTTTCACTCAAGACGTCCCCAAAGTTGACCCGAGAGTTTTTAAAACCCGTGGTATTCAGATTGGCAATATTATCCCCGATAACGTCCATGGATGTGCTGTTGGCGTTCAGGCCGCTTACCCCGGTATAAAGAGATGTTAACATTTTTTTTCCCTCCTTTAGGAAGATATTTTGGTTATATCGGTCAATGAGACCGTTTTATTGCTGTCGAGCACTACACTGGTTTCGTCTCCATCAAAACTGATCCCGGTTACCGTTCCGGAAGATCCATCCTCCGTGGTTACTGTCTTCCCAATCAGGTTTACCGCCATGCCGTGAAGGAGCGTATTTTGAGAAGTTATCAAATTGTTAAGATTCGTGTTGACGTTATAAAGCTGTTCCAAGGAACTGAATTGGGCCAACTGGGCGGTAAAGGCCGTACTATCCATGGGGTTTAAGGGGTCTTGGTTTTTTAACTGGGTGGTAAATAGCTTTAAAAAGGTATTTTTATCCAAGGTGTCGGTACTACTTGAAGCAGTGGTTTCGCTGCTTGAAGTAGTGTAGGTTACTCCTGAGATCGACATAAAGGCCTCCTTTAAATAATAATATGGATCAGGTGATGATCATTCCTAATAAAAACATTTTCGGAACTTAAGATTGTCCTTGGCTGTTTCCTGACTTCGGAAGGGTCTGGAAGTGGATTTTGATCCCTTCCCTGGTTTTTTAAGGAAACCGAAAATTCCCCGACCTGAAGACCCTCTTTGACCATTTCTGATAAAAGTTGCGGAAGGTTGTTTTCAATCAAATCTCTTCCTTGGGAATCCCTCACCGTGATCTGGCCGTGAATCCGATCCTGGATCAGATTCAACTCGATATCCAATTTTCCCAGACCGTCCGGTTCAATTGAGATTTCCATAGAGGATGGACTATGTTTCCTGATAATAAAGGTCTGCCCGGGGGACAACGTCATACCTAACGGTTTATTAAGGGTTCCCAAAACGTTGAGCTTTTCGGCAAAGAGGTTTCCCGTATTCAAAAAATCTTTAATGGCACCGGCAATCTCAATGTTTTGAGGATAAACGGCCCCTTTGTTTTCCAGTTCAGCCCGGTTTTGGATCGACGGATTATTCTTAGCGTCCTCCTGGTTGAATCCCAAGATCAACCCTTCCTTGCCCTTAACCGGGATGGAATTCTTCAGATCGTTAAGATAACCGTCACTCTGGTAAAGAGGCCCTGTCCCCTTTGGTTGATCACTTCCTTTCTCGCCCCCCCCCCTATCTGCCGTTTCAACCGCCTTAACCCATGATGATCGGGAATTCGGCTCAGTCTGAAATTCAAAGAATGCATCAACTCCTTTTCCATTTTTCTCCATATTTCGGTTCGAACCCTGTTCTTTATACTCAACCCCTGGTAATTTTTTCCCCAACGGTTCGACTTTCTTAACAAAAAAGTTATCTATCGGAATCTGAACCGTCTTGGAGTTCACGGTCTCCCCTGACGGAAAAAACCTGTTAACTATTAAGCCGTTATCGGGTCCGGTTTCTTCCTCAGGGGTCCCTTTAAGAACAGGTTCTCCAGTGAATTCCGATGGACGAAATCCTAATAAATCAGGTCTTCCATCACCGGTTCTCTCCGCCAGAACTACTGGTTCTTCCAGCGGAATCTGAACCGTACTTGAGACAACCTTTTCCTTTTGCAGTAAAAATTGGCCGTCCTTCAATCCCCAACCGGGTCCGGTTTCTTCCTCAAGGGTCCCTTTAAGAACAGGTTCTCCAGTGAATTCCGATGGATGAAATCCTAATAAATCAGGTCTTCCTTCACCGGTTCTCTCCGCCAGAACTACTGGTTCTTCCAACGGAATCTGAACCGTATTTGAGATCACTGTCTCTCCTGATGTAAAAAACCTGTTGACCGTTAAGCCGTTATCAGGTCCGGTTTCTTCCTCAAGAGATCTTTTCAGGGCAAGTTGACTATCTTCTGAACTATCTATTAATAGAGGAGGATCACTGAATAATCCGGGGGGGTTCTCTTGAACTTGAAGCCATTCCTCTTTTTTTTCATCCTGTACAGGCTGAGCCGGTTTTCCCAACTGAGCGACTGTTACTGTTATCGATAGGTCGGTACAGGCAACGGCCTCCTTATTGGGCTGATCCGTATTCATCAAAGTTTTTTCTTGACTCGATTCTTTCTTAACCTCTTTCGAACTGGAAAGATTTTCTTGTTGTTCAACCGATACTTGATTTCCATTATTAAATTTTAATGATAATTCCTGAGAAAAATCTGAAGTCTGATCTTCAGGCCGGGCAGGTTGAGACAGGCTACCAGAACCGGATTTCCCTAGGGCGGTTATCGGATTTCCCAATTCCATTATGTTAAAACTCACCATTTTCCCCGGCCTTCCGTAAGGATACCGTTCAACCGTGTCAAATATCTCCCAAGGCCGTTATGGATCTTCTTGGGATCGGTTATCCAGGTACATATCAATTACCATGCCAATCCAAGGGTGGTCTTCCCGATCGGCTAATGGAAAATCTTTGTTCAACTAAAATTAAATTGAAAAATAATAACTAATTAAAAATATTATTATTTTTATCAAATGGATCAGATTTAATAATTGTCTTGATAAAAAACAGGAAGGTAACTTGAAGATCGTTTTCTAAGGAAAGGTTACTTTAAAGGAAAAGTTTTCATTTGGTAGGAATTTTTTTCTCGGTCCTGGAAATGCCTTCGGTAAATTCGGTTACCTTTTTAGGTTCCATCAATGCCAATATCGCGCCGGCCTTTTTATAGTTCATTTTAAAAACAATTTTAACGGCCAGGGATTTTTCGAGGCCGGCCAACCTGACTGCAGCTTCTTCCGGCGGCATGGCTTCAAAAGTTTTTACTAAATGTTCTATCCGTTCCGATCGAATCTCCTCCTGTTTTTTCAAGGCATCTTCGATCTGATTCAGCAATCGGTTTAGCTTTTGAATCTTGATTTCTACTTCTTTTTCGATATTTCGTATTCGCTCTTCCTCGTTTTTAAGATGCCTCTCTTTCTCGGCCAGTTCATGATGTTTTTTTTCGATAAACCTGCCGGGATCTTCCTGGCTTCCGACTGGGGAAGGGTTTGAGATTAAAACCCATGAAAGGATAATAATCCAGGCGAAGAAACTCGTTTTCATTTTCGTGACCTGCTCAAAAGGTTCAAAAAATCCATATTTTTTTGTTCCAAAACGGCTTCTTCTCTTCTTTCCTGAAGGACTAACTTGTTTTGAACGATCGTGATGGCCTTCTTTTTTTTAAAGGCTTCTAAGAAAAGTGCCCATTGAACCTCCAGTTCCTTTTCAATCTCCACTATTTTTTTCTTTTTCCGCTCCATGTTAAAAAAACAATTTGAAGCCGATTCAAACAAATGGCCCACTTCATCACTGGTCAGGACGGCTTGTTGTAAATGTCTTTGTTCAAAGCCGTCGATCGTATCTTGAAGCGCCTTTTCCATGACGGTTAATTTCCCCTTTTCGAGACCGATTCGGTTGGTCGTTTCTTGAACCTGTAATTCAATGACTTCCTTCTGGTGGTCAATCAAACGGGCGATTTTGGAAACTGTTTTTAATCGCGGGATTATTTTCAAGCCGCCCCGCCTTCTTCCGTTCTGTCGAACAGGCAATAAAGCCCTTGAAGACAATCGGAAAAATCCCGCCTTTCATCCATGTCTTGACGCAGGTACGACCTCAACTGGTCGATCATGGCGATCGCATAATCCACCTGATGGTTCGAACCCTCTTTGTACATCCCCAGATTGATCATGTCTTCCAATTTTTTATAGCGGGCCAGGGTTTCTACAAATTTCCCGGCATATTCTTTTTGCCGGGTATCCACAATATCGGGCATTAGTCGGCTGATGGAGTTTAAAACATCAATAGCTGGATAATGATTCTCCATGGCCAGTTCTCTGGAAAGAACTATATGCCCATCCAGTATGGCCCGGGCCGCATCCGTAACCGGCTCGGTGAGATCGTCCCCTTCCACTAGGACGGTATACAAACCGGTGATACTCCCCTTTCCTTCGTTATTGCCAACCCTTTCCAATAATTTTGGAAGGAGGGCAAAAACCGAAGGCGTATACCCTTTCGCTGTGGGGGGTTCCCCAACGGCCAGGCCTATCTCCCGTTGGGCCATGGCTATTCGGGTTAGTGAATCCATAAGCAGTAGTACATCCTGGCCCTGCTCTCTAAAAAATTCGGCAATCGCCGTGGCGGTAAAAGCAGCTCGAACTTTGGACAGGGGCGCTTGTTCCGCAGTAGAAATCACGACAATCGATCGCGCCAGTCCTTTTTCACCAAGATCTTTTTCAATGAATTCCCTGACCTCTCTCCCCCTTTCTCCTATCAGGGCAATGACATTGACGTCAGCCTCAGTGTATTTGGCAATCATGCCCAGTAAAACACTTTTCCCCACCCCGCTTCCGGCCATAATCCCCATCCTCTGGCCCTTTCCACAGGTCAGTAAGCCGTTGATCGCTCGAATGCCCAAGTCGATCGGTTCGCAGATCCTCTGTCTTTGAAGCGGATGGGGAGCGGATGAAAATAAAGGGAAGCTCATTCCCCGAACCGGTCCTTTTCCATCCAGGGGTTCTCCGCTTTCGTTAAGGACCCTACCGATCAGATCCGTTCCGACCCGGACCGAAACCTTTTTCCCAACTGGAAGAATCCGAGTCCCCGGTCTTAAACCCGAAAGCTCACTGGAGGCCATAAGTAAGGTTCTTCCATCCTGAAAACCGACCACTTCGGCTTCTAGGGGAGCCCCATGGTCGTTATAAATCTTACAGGCCTCGCCGATACTGACCTTTAAACCCTGGGCTTTGATCAGAATACCGGTTATTTCCTTCACCCGGCCAAAGACCCTAAAAGGCTCTGTTTTATTAACGGCCTCGAGGTAGGGGATTAGGTCAGGCATTTTCCATATAACCTCTTAGATCTTCGATGACATTGGAAAGTTGAAAATCGAGATCGGTCTGTATTTCTTGCGAAAAATTACCTACCACCGCCCCGCTTCCAGGGATTCTGGTATCCAGTTCTAAAATGAGATCCGGGAAGATCTCCTGAAATTCCTTTTTTTTCTTCGTTATTAAATCATAAAGAGGGCGATTCAGTTTGATCGTTATCGGACCGATTGGGCTGATCTTCTTTACCGCCTCCTTGATCATAACTTCTGCAATCTCAGGACGGGATTGCAGCTCTTCTTTTAAGATTTTTCGAGCCACGTTAATGGAAAGAAGGACCATTTGTGGTTCAAGTTCACCCAACATCTTTTCCTTTAAAGAATAAATCTCTTTTAATAATTTCTTGAGGGGTTCCAATAAAAGCACGGCCTTTTGTTCGCCCATTTCATACCCGGCTTTTTCTCCGGATTCGAATCCTCTCTCAAAGGCTTCCCGTTCAATCGTTTCAGGATCGCTCTTGGACGGCTGGGCTACTTCCCGGTCGCACAGGGAAAGATGCTCCAAAAAAGGCATTGAATAGGAAAGCGCCCGGGAATTCTTAATGATTTTATTTTTAAACAATCAGTTCGTCCCCCCCGCGACCGGCGATAGCGATTTTTCCTTCCATTTCCAGTTTTCGAGCGGTTTTGACTATACTCTGCTGGGCTTTCTCCACTTCCGATACTTTGACTGGTCCCCTCAATTCCATTTCTTCTTTAAGAATATGGGAGGCCCGTTGTGACATATTCTTAAAAATCTTTTCTTTCAGGTTATTGGAAGCCGTCTTCAAGGCCAGACACAGATCCTCGGTTCGAATCTCTTTGAGGATCATCTGAATTCCTTTGTCTTCAACCTGAACCAGATCATCAAAAACTAACATGAATCGCCTGATAGCGTCGGCAAGGTTAGGGTTGTCTTTTTCTATTTTTTCCAGGATCGCCTGTTCGGTTGACCGGTCGCTATGATTTAAAATTTCAGCCACGGCCTTAATACCGCCGACTTTCCGCCCTTTGCCCATATTCACATCCAGCTGACCGGCTAAGACTTCTTCCAGTTCGTTCAAAATACTCTCGGGTATCCTTTCCGTAAAGGCGATTCTTTTAGCAACATCGTCTTTGATCTTCTCCGGGAGAAGGGCCAAGACTTCAGCGGCCTTCGAGGCCTCCAACAAAGAGAGAATCAAGGCCACCGTCTGAGGATGTTCGGTAATCAGAAAATTGGAAAGCGTCCTGGGGTCAATCCATTTTAAACTGTCCAGGGAAGTCTCTTTGGCGGCCTGCTCCAAAATCTTATCGGCACTCTCTTCACCCAATCCTTTTTTCAGAATCTTTTTAACATAATCCTCCCCGGTAATATGAAGATCTCCGCTGTTTATTTTTCCGTTCACTTCCCCAAGGACCTCTTCCAAATCTTTCTTTTTCACAGACTTTAGGCGGTTCATACACGAGGTGATCTTCCCCACCTGGTCCATATCCATGTTTTTCATAATTTCAGATGCGGTGTCTTCCCCGATGGATATTAAAAAAATCGCGGCCTTTTCAATCCCGTTGTAGGGCATGGTTTATTCCTCTGTCCAACCCTTGATGAGATGGGCGGCTTGATCTGGATTTTTCTTGGCCCAAACCCGGACATCATCTTCCATGGTTAGGGCCTTGCGTTGCGGCGATTCAATTCTTCTTTCAATCTCGGAAACGGTTTGTGGAAGGGTCAATGCCGGGTTTTTGGAACCGGAAATCGGTATCGATAAGAATTCCCTGGTTAACGGTTTTAAAATAAACAATAATATCAATATAAAAGCCACCAGAGGTGCGGCATATCTGGCCGCAGAAAGAAATAGGGTCCAATAATCCTTTCCGGATTCGGGGAGATCTTCGTGTGAAACCACTTCAAAAGGCATGTTGACCACACGGACCTGATCCCCCCTATCGACAGAAAATCCTATCGCCTTTTTAACCAGATCTTCATACCGTTTAATCTCTTCCTCGGGTCGAGCCGTATATTTTTTCGCTTTACTCCCCTGCTGAACTGCATAGGTCCCGTCCACGACCACCGCCACGGAAATCCTTTTCAGTTCTTGGGAAGGGCTGATCACTCGACTGACGACTTTACTGATCTCGTAGTTAACCGTTTCGTTCAGTTTCTGGGTGACCCCTCCAGATGAATGGACTGGAGGGGCTTTTTTATTAGGAAGATTGGAGGTAGTTCCCGGAATTCCTCCTGTTCCTCCGGCTACAGATTTTTCCTGATTCTTTTGTTCGCTCCGAACTACTTGACCGTTAGGGTCATATTTTTCTTCGGTTTTCTCCGTTTGGGTGAAATCGAGCTCGGCGAAAACCTTGGCCTTGACCTTTTCCTTGCCGACAACCGGTTCCAGAATATTAACGACTCTGGCCTCGATCTCCTTTTCATAGTTTCGCTGCAATTCCAGCTGGTTATTGCTTAATAGTGCAGTCCCGTTCTGAACCGGACGGGTCAGCATGCCTCCCTGGTTATCGATAATGGTTACATCTTGAAGGCTTAACCCTTCTACACTGCTGGAGACGAGATGGACAATCCCCTGAACCTGATTTTGAGTTAAGGCTCTCCCCGCTTTCAACTTGACCATAATTGAAGCACTAGGTTTGGATTCCTTTTCGGCAAATAAGTTCTTTTCAGGTACGGCCAGATGGACCCGACAACTTTCGATTTCCGAAAGGGATTGGATGGTCCGGGAGAGCTCCCCCTGCAAGGCCCTGCGATAATTCAATTTTTGGACAAAGTCCGAGGTTCCGAAATTGGTTTTATCGAAGATCTCAAATCCGACCCCCCCCCCTTGGGGCAAGCCCTGGGCGGCCAACTGAAGCCTCAGCTCATAGACTTTTTCAGAAGGAACAAGAATCCCTCCTCCATTCACTTTATAGGGAACTTTCAGTTCCTTCAGTTTTTGAATCATCAACCCGGAATCCTCACCGTTGACATTGGCATAAAGGATTTGGTAATTGGATTTTTGTGACCAAGTGATTATGAGAATCATACTGGCCACAACGACCCCGATCAGGGCAAGAAGGGATATTTTCTTTTTAATAGGCCAATTTTTTATGTTTTCAATTAAATCCGCCACGGTGAGTCCTTTTTCTCAGGTTTCTTTATTAATGTTCATGTTCCCCTGGATGGGAATTCACGGGTTGGGCCGAGTATTTTAGCTGGAGTAATTAGTTCGGAGTGACTCGCTTTTATTCCAGACTCCGAACTCCGAACTCAAAACTTGATAGAGCATCCTCGATCCTCCTTTTTTTAAACCTGTAACCTCATGATCTCTTCATAGGCACTAATTAGTTTATTCCTGACTTCAATCATGACTTGGAAAGACAGATCGGCTTTCTCCATGGCAATGACGGCATTGGAAATGTCCCCGCCGCCAGAAAGTTCCTGTATGGCTTTTTCCGCCTCATTTTGTACCGTATTCACTTTACCCACCGCATCTTTTAAGAGGGCTTCAAAGTTTTCGCCCGATTCCTTTTGAACGGTTTTTCCCTGGATAGCGTTTGGACCAGCAACCGACCCGATACTTTTGATTTCAGTCATTAAAACCTCCCTATTTCCAATGTCTTAAGAAACATTTGCTTAGACATATTGAAAGTGGTTACATTAGCCTCATAAGCCCTGACCGCCATCATCATATTAACCATTTCTTCCATGATATTAATGTTCGGCATGCTTACAAAACCATCCTTATCCGCATCAGGATGACCCGGATCATATATTTTCTTATAAGGGTCCTGGCTATCGACAATTTGAACCATTTTGACCCCTTCCAGAACCGAAGGGTTTCCCGGATCTATCGGAAAGGTCGAAAAAACTACGTCTTTTTTCTTATAAGGCCCTCCTGACTCGGTCTGGGTGGAATGGATATTGGCCATATTGGAAGCAATCGTATTCATTCTTGACCTTTGGGCATCCAGAGCCGAGGCGCTTACCTTAAAAATGGCAAAGGAATCCATAGCTATCTCCCTTTGATGGCGTTCTTATAGATCATTAGTTTCTTGGACAAGAGTTTGATCCCTGCCTCATACAAAAGGGCATTTTCGGTCATATTGGCCAATTCCATGTCCAGGACCACATTATTTCCATCTTCCCAAGACGATCGTTCAACTGGAACCATCCCCATGGTTTCTTTCAGGGTTTTTCCCCCTTGGATATGGCTGGGGTTGGTTTTGTCTAATTCAATAATCTGATTAGTCATTTCCTCTCCAAAAGGGACATCTTTGGCCCGGTAACCTGGCGTATCGGCATTGGCGATATTGGAAGACAGGACCTTATGACGGAAGGCACTGGTCTTGATGATCTGTTCTAATAGTTGAAGGCCTTTGTCCATAATTCTCCCTCTTCTTGATATTTTTTTACAAAAATCATGCCAAACATAACCTACCGAAAACTTGGGTTTCCCACAGCCCCTCCGGGTTTTTCTGAAGGGGGAATCGGGAAAAAATTCCCATATTCATGAAGTTTATTCCGAATAGTCCGTACACTGACCCCCAGGATTCTGGCCGCTTTGGTTTTATTGCCGTTAACCTCTTTCAAGGTCTTTAAAATCATATCTTTCTCCAACTCCTTGATCTTTCCAGGAGAAGAGGCTTCGTAGACAGGGGCTTCTTCGATCATAAAATCGGTAATATCGACCAAATCTCCTTTGCAGAGGTGAACCGAGCGGTGAATGGTATTTTCGAGTTCCCGGATATTTCCCCTCCAAGTTCTCCCCATCAATAAATCCATGGCTTGGGGTGTAAATCCTTGGAGGCTTTTGCCCAATCTCCTGGAAAATTCTTTCAAAAAATGATGGGATAACAAGGAAATGTCGTCAGGTCTTTCCCGAAGAGGGGGGATATGGATAGGAAAAACGTTGAGGCGGTAAAAAAGATCTTCTCTGAAATTGCCTTCCAAAGAATCCTTATATAAGTCACGGTTCGTTGTAGCAATAATCCGGATATCTATAGGAATGGCCTGATTACCACCCACCCGGTTTATTTCCCTTTCCTGCAGGACTCTTAACAACTTGGCTTGAAGATTCAGGGACATTTCTCCAATCTCGTCAAGAAGGATGGTTCCATGGTTGGCGAACTCGAATTTACCGATTTTTTTCTCAGTGGCTCCGGTAAAGGCCCCCTTCTCATGACCGAACAGTTCGGATTCCATAAGACTGTCGGGAATGGCTGCACAATTGATAGCCATGAATGGCTTGTTATTACGCCGACTTTTCTTATGAATTATTCCGGCCAGCAGTTCCTTTCCTGTCCCGCTCTCTCCATAAATTAAAACCGAGGTATCGCTGGGGGCCACTTCTTCGGCGAATTTCACAACCCGCAGCATTTTTGGGTTTCCAGTAATCAGTCCCCTCTCCTGATGAAGCCGGTCCATAAGGAATCGAATTTTGGACATTAGGGTTTCAAAAGAAAAAGGCTTTAAAAGATAATCCGACGCCCCTTCTTTCATCACTTCCACGGCATCCTGGATGGTCCCAAAGCCCGTTATAACCAGGATGGGAATATGGCCTATCTTGCGCCGAATTTCCTTCAACAAAGACAGGCCGTCCATTTTAGGCATTTTCATGTCCGTGACGATCATGGAAAAAGAGGAATGATTCAATTTTTGTAATGCATCTTGTCCGTCACCGGCTAAGACCGCTTCAAATCCGACCCTCGAGATGGCTTCTTTTAGGGCCGTCCTCATCTGATGGTCGTCGTCAACTACGAGAATAGGTTTCATTGGCCGACTCTTTTTTTTGGTTCATCAGAATGGAACTTTTTTCGACTTTTGTTTTCAAAGGTCCTCCTGTTTCTATCGATTCTACTGTTGGAAAAATAAGTTGGAAACAAGCCCCCTGCGCCTCATGGCAATGAACCTTGATGGTTCCCCCGTGGGCTTGCATGATGTTGGCGGCAATAGACAGACCCAAACCGGAGCCTTTTTCCTTTAAGCTGAAAAAGGGATCGAAAATTTTTTCCATATACTCGTTAGGGATGCCCGGTCCCAGATCCTTGATCTCCACGACCATTCCCCACCCCACTTTCTTTCTCAGGGAAAGTTCCACGGCACCTTCTTCGGGGGTGGCCTCCACGGCGTTCAAAAGGAGATTCAACAGAACCTGTTTGATGAGTTCTCCATCCCCCCACAGCCTGGCCTGGCCGTTTAATGATTTAACTAATTGTATCCGCTTGGCTTCGAGTAAGGGCCGGAGCATAAAAAAAAGCTCTTCTAAAATTTTTTCAATATCGACCCAGCTGAACAAGGGTTTTTGAGGTACGGCAAAGTGGTGCATATTGGTCAAGACATGATTCAGACTTTTAATGCCTTGGGATATGCCTTGGGACAAGTCGGCATGAACCGTATGTTCAAGATCGCCGGCCAACATGCTGGCATAGAGCTCAATACTGCAAAGGGGATTTCTTATTTCATGAACCAGTTTGGCCGCCATTTCCCCCATGGCAATCAGCCGTTTATTTCTCTCCTGTTGCATTTCCAATTCTTTGATCAGGGAGATATCTTTAATCAGCACGACATATCCTCTGACCAGCCCTTCCGAGTCCTGGATAAGAGAACGGGAAATGATAACCTGAAATTTTTTCTTTTTATTCACAAAACAAGTATCCGTTCCCTCCTCTAAGAGGTTAAAATCCAAACACTGAAAGGGCCGGCCGATTATTTGGGAGGCGTGATTGTCCAGCATCTCTTCCGCAGCCCTGTTCAACATGATCACCCGTTCATTCGGGTCCAAAACGATGATTGCCTCCTCAAGGCTTTGCAGGATCCCCTGTAAAAAATCCTTGGATTCTTCAGCCTGATTTAGAGCCGCTGAAAGCTGTTGATTGGTTTCCTCCAGGACCCCGGTTAAATAATGGACTTCCGCCTGAAGTTTTTGGTAGTACGATTCCAGACTCTTGGAAGCCGCCGTAAAATTCGAAAAAGCCTCATGGAGATGACCGGCTTCGAGCATTAAAAATACTCCTCCATCTTTCTTTGAATTTCCATTTCCTTCAAGCCTGTCTGGGCGAATTTACCCAAAAGGGAATTTTCGTTTTTGATTCTCCCTAACATCTTCCGGGCCTCTTCCCCGGCCATCAAGTTGCTGGCTCTATAAAGGGCCCATTCATTCAAGGGGTCGTTTTCCAAGGCCTTTTGGTAGTATTGAAGGGCTTCTTTCTTCTTCCTTTTTTCATAGTATCGATCCGCAAGTTTTAGATACGCATCGGAATTACCACCCAGTTTGAGGAGGTTTTTTTCAAAAACAGCCAAAGCCTTATTAACATCTCTAGCCGAAGTCAGCGTTTCCCCCAACAAAGAAAGATCTCTGGTTTCCATTCTTTTCAGAGATAAAAGCTTCTCGGAAGCCTCTCCGTAATCCATTTTAGCGTGAAGGATCCTTGCTTCCAGACGCAGGATTTCATCCCCGCACCCTTTTAGATTTTTCATGATACGGATTCCTTCGAAGGCCGCTCTCAGGTTGCCGGTTTCAATCTGGTAATCAGTCAGGGCTATCAGGCCTCGAACCTTAATTTTCTCTGAACCATTTTTCACCAGCCATTGAAGGAGTTCAACATAAGGTTTTCCGTTCCCTTTCAAGGAATCGGCCATCACCAACAAGAAGGGTTCTCTGGAGATATCGAATAATCTGTGGCCGATCAAATTCCACAGGGAAACCATTTGGAGAGGATCCTTCTCCCGGAGTCGCAAAAAAACCCTTTCCAGTTCCGTTAGGGTTTCCCTTTTAAGGGAAGAACGAAGGTCCAGTTCTTTAAGCCATCCGACGGCCTGTGCCGATCTATCCTCTTCCAATTCCAGCTTACCCAGTCTTAATAGGGAATCCTCATATTCCTTTCCTGCCGGGTATTTCAATCGATACTCTTGGAGTTTCTGTCTGGCTTCCTTTTTATTTCCCGCCCCCAAGTGGGCTTCGGCCAAGCGAAAAATGGCCTCTTGTTTCGTGCAAGCATCAAGGGAAGAAAGGGCGGAATAAAAAAAATTCTGGGCCTCAGCGTATTTCCGGGCTTTTAAGGCAATAAGGCCCAGAGCCAAATCGGCCTTTTTTTTCAGAATTGGATCCACGATTTTCTTCGAATTCAGATAAGATACGGACTCCTGATCATTGCCCATCTGTTGGAGATTTTTTCCGTAATAGAAAAGAAGCTCCTCGGAATTCAAGAAATAGAGCTTGTCCTCGGAAATACCTTTCAAATAGGTTTCATGGGCTTCCTTCAACCGTCCTAATCGATGAAGGATATTGGCCTTTCCAAAAACAGCCTCCACTTCCTCTCCCGCCTTTTCAGAATAGAACAGGGCCTCCGGCAATAAACCGATGCCGGCCAGACTTTGAGCCATCCCCAGGTTGGCCCTGCTTGAATATTTAAATTGATTAAAATTTTTGAGGAAGATACTAAAGACCGTTTTGGCTTCATAATAATATTTAATCCGGAGATACCCCTCGGCCCTTTCTAATAGCGACAATGCCTTCAATTCCTCAGAAGGAGCGTTGAAAAAAGCCGATCGATAGTGTTCCAGGGCCTCAAAAGGGCTATTCAGCCTTTCTAAAGCCCTCCCGTAGATAAAATGAAAATAAATACTGGTTTTTGAATCGGATTTATATTCAGGGAGAATTTGAAGGGCATCACTCGGATGGTTGCTCTTTACCATTTCCCAGGCTTTTTTTAAGCTGGGGTCCGTAATCCCCTCTTCAATGGTCAGGGCTGGAAGAAATCCAGGTACCCAAAAGGCAAGATGGATGATTATAAATGCAAGGTTCCATTTCATGCCTCATCAAGAAAGCAACAAATATGCCACAGGCACCAATAAAAAAAATTGAAAAATGAGCGAGCCCTTCCTTTTGGGCCGGGTATCTACAACTGACTGAATTATTAATAGGTTAAGGAGTTTTCCCAACAAAATCAGATGTGAACCCGGAAAATATCAGGGGAAGGAAAAGTTATCAGATTAGTTTTTTTAAGAATTTTCTAAAGATAGTCGTCAAAAAAATGACAGAAAGGTAAGACCTGGCAAAAAAACAACAACGCATCGATATTCTCAGGAGATGTCGATCTCGAATTTTTTCATTTTTTCCAACAAGGTGGTCCTTTTCAAACCGAGGAGTTCAGCCGCTTTGCTTTTAACCCCTTTTGATTTTCGTAAGGCCTGACTGATCAAATTCCTTTCGACCTCTTCGACCAAATTGTTCATATTGACGCCTTCCTCGGGAAGCAAAACCTCCCGGTCAGGTTCGGCCGATCCCCTCGGGCCCTCTGGTTCTTCTTTCGGTGGAATCCCTTGAAAATCCTGGAATCTTTGAGGCAAATCTCGGGGGGTGATCACCCCATCCTCACTTAAGATGATTACCCTCTCGATCAGATTTTCAAGCTCTCGAACGTTCCCGGGCCATGGATATTGCATAAGGAGTTGAATGACCTCCTCAGCCATCCTGATGTTTTCTCTTCTTCTTTTCTTGGAAAAATAATCGAGAAAATATTCGGTCAGCAGGGGGATGTCTTCCTGCCTTTCCCTTAACGGAGGAATGCGCAGGGGAATCACGTTCAAACGGTAAAAAAGATCTTCACGGAAATTACCGGCTTTGGTTTCTTTTTCCAGGTTTTTGTTGGTGGCGGCCAAAATTCGGACATCCACCTTAATCGTTTTAGTGCCGCCGACTCTCTCAAATTCTCTTTCCTGAAGCACCCGGAGAAGTTTGACCTGGAAAGAGGGGTGCAATTCCCCGATCTCATCCAGTAAGACTGTACCCGCGTTAGCCCTCTCAAACCTTCCAATCCGGGTGTTAATAGCTCCGGTAAAGGCCCCACGCTCATGACCGAAGAGTTCCGATTCCAGCAGGTCCCTGGGTATGGCCGCGCAATTAAAAGGGATAAAGGGATGGTGGGCCCTGGAACTATTAAAGTGAATCGTTTTGGCAATGAGTTCCTTCCCGGTCCCGCTTTCACCTTCGATTAAGATAGTGGCATCCGTATCGGAAATTTTTTTAATTAATCCATAGACTTTCTGCATTTGCGGCGAACTGCCGATCAAGCCATGAAAATCATACCGTTGCTTCAACTGCCTCTTGAGGGAAAGGTTTTCCTGTTTGAGTTTGGAGAAATCCAGGGCTCTTTGGACTACCAATAGCAGTTCTTCCAAGATAAAGGGTTTGGTAATATAATCGAAGGCGCCCAACTTGATGGCCTCTACGGCGGTTTCTATCGCCCCAAAACCGGTAATAACAATGGCAGGGATATTGATATTATTGGAGGAAACTTCTTTTAAGACCTCCATCCCACCCATCCCGGGTAAAACCAGATCGACCAGATAAAGATCAAAACGCCTTTCCTGAATTAAGGAGATACCGCTCTCACCGTCACCCACTACCGTAACCTCAAAGCCTTTTAACTGCAAAAAATCATCCAGAATATTCCGGACCGACGAATCGTCATCAATAACTAAGACATGGGGCATTAGTTTAATTTTCCATTTCCGGACTCTTATTTATGTTACGGTTTCCCTTGGTTCAGAAGAAAACTATCGGGAACGGATTGTTTGATTGGCTATTTTCGCATAACAAATTATTATGTCAAGAAGAACATAAGAATTACTTTTGATGAGCGAAGGGGAGGACCAACCACTCACGGGTCATAGCAACCACTGATCCGCTATCCGCGATGAGCTATTCAGCTGCCGTATAGGGAAACCAATCTGCTTGCCTCAATCGATCCACTTTAAGGACAACCGCTTCGTTGGTATCGGATTTAAAAACAAGCTTTCTACCTTTGGAACCTCCCACATCTTCTGAAGTGATGGGTATACACTGTTGGGCTAAAATTGTTTTGGCCATTTGGATATTTTGATTTCCTAATGTTTCCGATTGGTTGGAAAAGGGATCCCCTCCTCCGAACAACTGGGCTTCCAAAAATGATTTTTCAGAGCCGTCGCTTATCATGAGCTTGATCAGGGTTAAAACAGCCACATTCCCATATTGGGTCGTAGCCTTGTTCGGTTGGGAAATCGCCGGATATAGGAAGTGCGCCACGCCTGCATATCGGTTCTTTCGGTCCCAGAGGCAAACGGTGACGGCCGAACCCAAAACGGTATGAATCAAGGTGGGTTCCTGACTAAAATAAATATAACCGGGTTTCAGGAAATATTGATAACAATCGATCTCGTGAGGATTTTGGTCGCCCAACGGCATCGGCTTTAATGCTCCGGCTCATGGAGGTGGGTTACTGCACTTTTATGGACCCCTGTAGCCCATGCGGAGCTGCAGGGATTACGATATTGTTATAGGTTCAATTGAATATCAATAGTCACCAATTGTCCTTCGGTTAAAAATCCCAGGTTGATTTCAGAAGAATCAATCCGTTTCGATCTCTCTGGAAGGGAGATTTTTTGGGAAACTGGTGAACTTAAGAGATAGACCGATGTTTTATCCAGGGAGGAAAACAAATTACCGCAAATCATATTGGTCATTTCACCGGCCATGTCCAAAATCTGGGATTCGGAAACCTCGTCTTCGTATCCCATAAAATTTAACGTCAGCGTTCGACTGAGGTCATAAGGCAGGCAGAGTCGCAAGAGTCCTGAATACTGACCGATAAAATGAATTTCACTTTTAACGACCCAGGGGCTTTGAACCTCCGGCAACCGATCCGATTGTTTTTCTTGTTCCGCAACCGCTTCCATCAATGTCCCATTTCCATCCATCGTCTCTAAAAAGGTAAAATACATCGTTTCAAAGATATTGAGGGTGGCAGAGACAGCCGCTTTTCGAATGGATTCAAGCATAAGGCTTCTCCATAATACCATTCAAAACATCCCGTAACGTTTCGGGATGAAAAGGTTTTTGGATATAATCCTTGACGCCTAATTGAAACAATTCACGGAGTCGTGTCTCACTACCTTCGGTGGTAATTAGCACCACCGGAATCTCTCCATAGGTGGGGTTATCCTTTAAATGATGAATCAATTCCCAGCCGTTCATGACCGGCATATTCAGGTCCGTAAGGATCAAGTCGATCCAGTGGGACTCTAGGACATTCAAGGCTTCTTGTCCGTTACCGGCTTCAAAACAATCCCCGAAAGCAAACCCTGAAAGATTTAATGCTTTTAGAATAACCTTCCTCATGGTATTGGAATCGTCTACAATCAAAACATTATAGGCCATGGCTCATTCCTTCATCAATTATCCGTTTCCCCCAAGCTCATTGCACTTGGATCATTGCCTCGACTTTTTGAATCTGATCCCCCAGTTGGGCCATGAATCGTTCAATGTCCTTTTCATTCAATTTATAATGATGCATGACTTGTTCAAACCCCGAATAGGACAATCCATCCACTCCTCCTCCGATACCGGTCAATATGGCGATCAAGTCGGAAAGGTAAATCTGGTAAACGGCTTCCTGATCGGAAGTGGCCAAAAGCGGAGTATGATGATAACGAATCGCTTGAATGATTTTTTGGGGGAAATTCCATTGTTCGATGATATGGGCACTTAATTCGGCGTGATCGATGCCCAAAACATCTTTTTCTGCCTGCAGAAAAGAAACCCCTTTTGTTTTTACTAAATCTTTGATGGTTTCCGACTGCTCCTTGACATAGGCGTTCAAGAGGACCTTGCCGATATCATGGATCAAGGCGGCGGTAAACAACATGGGATTCTGTTCTCTTTTTATTCGTCTGGAGATAATCTGGGACAAAAGAGCCGAACTGACTGAATGTTTCCAAAGTTCACCGGCTTCCAGGTCATATCCGGAAACTGCCTTTCCCATCATCGAACCGCTGACCCCGCTTAAAAGAATTTCTATCAGTTGACTAAATCCTAAAAATATGACGGCCTCCTGCAAGGAACCAACGGATTGGCGCAGTCCGAAGTAGGCCGAATTGCAGACTCTTAAAACATTGGCCGTTATAGCCTGATCGTATTGAATGGTTTCAACGATTTCCTGCACGGAAGAATTCGGATCATTCATTAAATTCAAAGCCCGGTTGATAACCGCCGGGAAAGGGGGAAGCTGGCTGCAAGTCTCAATAATGGTCTCAACAAAACTCATAATTCTTTTTCCACCTCTCCTGAATATTTAAGCCAAACCTTTCCGGTGGCCAGATCCAATCTTACGGTACGCGAAACCTGTCCACCGATATCTTCGGCTTTAATCAGAATGTTATTTTTCCATAATATTTTCCGCAGGGCCATATAATTTCTTTTTCCGATATTAAAAAAACCAGTATCATCCAGGATTTGAGACCCGCCGGCCACCTTGACGATAATCCGATTTTTTGCCGCTCCAAATCGATAGGCCTCTTTAAACAGTAAGGGGATTCCGGTATCCGCAAACATAAAAGGATTTTTCTGGGCCTTCTGTGGATCGATCTGCGATTCCGGCAGCATATAATGAAGAAGCCCCCCCACCTGGGCCACCGGATCGTAAATGGCAACCCCAATACAGGATCCCAAAGAATAAGTGATCAAACCGGTTTTCCAATCATTACAAACCTCCATATCGGCGATTCCCACAATTTTTTTCATCGAATATTTTTCTATTCCGCTGCGCAAAAAGTCTCTTTTCTATTCTTGCCGGGAGATCTTGCCTTGAATAAAAAGAGACCTTTTGTTTGACGGCTATTATTTTTTATACGTTGCCGGTTTCACATATTGGAAAGGGTTGTCTATTCCCGTAAGACTTTCGGAATGCCCGATAAAGAGAAAACCTTCTTTTTCTAAATTATCATAGAACCGATTGACCAGAGCCTCTCTGGTTTTTTTATCAAAATAAATCATAACATTGCGGCAAAAAATACAATCAAAGGGTTCACTAAACGAAAAAGGCTCCATCAAGTTGAGCCGTTGAAAGGTGACAATGGATTTTACCGGGGGTTTTACTTTGACATAATTTCGCCATTGATTCTCCCCTCGAAGGAAATATTTTTTCATTAAACCTGGTGGAAGGGTCTGGATCTTTTCTTTGAGATAGATACCCGACTGAGCGTCATTGAGTACCCTGGTGGAAATGTCCGTGGCTAAGATCTTCAAATTCCAGTCTGATGCAGGAGTCAAGGACTCCAACAAGGTAATAGCGATGGTATAAGGCTCTTCCCCTGAGGAGCAGCCGGCGCTCCAAATACGGAACTTTTTTTGATTATAACCCGCTCGATCCTTTATTTGTGGAAGGAGATGATTTTTAAGATAATCAAAATGATGATTTTCACGAAAAAATTGGGTGAAATTCGTGGAAATGGAATCCAATAAATGGATCAATTCCTCCCCGGTCTTTTCGTTGACGACATAATCGTAATATTCCCGGAAAGAACCGAACCGGCCTTTTCTTATCCTTTTTCCCAGTCTGGCCTTAACCAGTTCCTTCTTCCCGTTGTGAAGATGGATACCGCATTGGTCATAAACCAGTCGACTGATCCGGATAAAATCCGTCTCAGTAAACTCAGGGGCTTGATGAATGGAATGATTCAACGACGTAGATCCCTTCGATATCCTTCTTCTCTATTGCCCATCAACCCATTTCGTCTCCGGTTTGACTATAGACTCTTTTTCGGTTTTTCCACTATTTGTAATAAGTTGAATGATTTTATCCATGTCAAATCTCCAGGACTTTCCAATTTTAAATCCTGGAATTTCCCCGGTTAATGCCAGCTTATAAATGGTCGATCCGGTCAATTTCAAATATTGACCCACTTCTTTGGCCGTCACAATCGTACCCATCATTAACCTCATGATAAACCAGTGGTCCTCTTTTTGTAAGGATTCACCGTTCAAAGACCATATTTTTTAAAATTGGTTGAAGGTTCTTTTAGATCCTTCAGTTTTGATTTAAATCGGTATTCCGGCCGGGGAAACTAAGCCGCCTTGTCCAACTCAAGCATTTCTTCACCGCCGAAGACCTTATCAATATCCAAAAGGATCTTGACGCCTCCTCCGGTCTTGGCCATCCCCAGGATATAATCCGTATCCATCTGAATCCCGAAGGCCGGGGTATCCTCTATTTCACCGCCTTTAATGTTTAAGACCTCGGAAACGGAATCGACGACAATGCCCATCAGCACATGTCCAAGACCGTCTTTTATCTCAACCACAATAATACAGGTTCGTTCCGTGTAGGCGGCCTCTTCCATATCGAACTTTAATCTGAGATCGGCCACAGGAATTACTTTTCCACGGAGGTTGATCACCCCCTTGACATAGGACGGGGTCTTGGGAACTGGCGTAACAGCCATCATCCCGATTATTTCCTTGACCTTCAGAATGACGATCCCATATTCCTCCCCAGCCAGAGAAAAAGTCAGGTATTTTCCTTCTCGATTGATGGAATTTTTTTGATTCTGATCCACTAATTCAAAGTTTTCTGTCATGGATTGGTACCTCCTTTTTAATAAACTTTTCCCATCGGTGCGGAGACCAGATATTTTGTCTATTTATCGGCTCCTTGGCAAAAAAACTTAAATGGGAATAATCAGTCTGTTCGGAATAAAAAGAAAATAGTTAAAGAAAAGGATATAAATAGGTGAATGAATAATTTTCCCGATCGTATTGGTGAATTTTTTAATCCTCAACGCAATAAAGGGGCAAGGGGATATCCATTTTTTTTGATTAAAACTTCTTAAGCCGCCCTTCTTTCAGGGGTATCATCTGCTCCGGACTCACTCCTTTAAATTCTCCTACCGGTTGTTTTTTTCCATTACCTAAGGCAGTCATGGCGGGAAGGCTTCTTGAATGGGCTATCCTGCCTTGCGATCCGACAGTTACGGATCTTCTTCCGTTGCTCCCTTCGACCAATAGGGAATGAGGCTGGTTTATTCCATTGAAACCGCCTTCAAGGATAACCGTCAACGCATAAACAAACTGTTTCATTTGTTCGGCCTGGGCATTCATGGCTTCCGAGGCGGAAGCGGATTCCTCGGCGTTGGCCGAATTCTGCTGGATCACGCGTTCAATTTTCATTACCGCTTGATTGATCTGTTCAATCCCTTGGGCCTGTTCATTAGAGACAGCGGCAATTTCTCCAACCAAATCGGCCGCTTTCCTGGCGCCGGCAGAGACCTTTTCAAAGGTCTCGTTGGTTTTGACCACAATACCCGAACCATGTTTGACTTTTTTAACCGTATCTTCTATTAAGGTGGCCGTATTTTTGGCCGCCTCGGCAGCCCGCATGGCTAAAGTCCTGACCTCATCGGCCACAACCGCAAATCCGGCTCCAGCCTCCCCGGCCCGAGCCGCCTCAACAGCGGCATTTAAGGCCAGCAAATTGGTCTGAAAAGCAATTTCATCAATGTTCTTGATGATCTTTCCGGTTTCTTCGCCGGCCGAGGAGATCCCTTTCATCGATTCGGTCAACTCTCTCATGGCCTGATTGGCTTCCTCAACAATCCGGCTGGTCTCCTTCATCAGGTTATTGGCCTGATTGGCATTGTCGGCATTTTGTTTGGTCATGGAAGCCATCTCTTCCATGGAAGAGGAGGTCTCTTCTAAACTGGCTGCCTGCTCTGAGGTTCCCAGGGCCAGGGATTGGCTGGCTGTAAATACCTGAGTCGAGGATGAAGCCACCTGATCCGCACCCTCGCTCAGACCAAAAGCCACTTGTTTTATTGGGTGGGTGATAGACCGGCTTAAAAAAATACCCAGGGTCATCACGACCATGGAACCGACAAGCATACTCAAGAAAATAACCAAGTTTATTCGGCCAGCCTGTCTTTCGGTTTGTTTGGAAGAATCCGCTATATGTTGGTCTATTTTAAGCCCGATCTCACTAAAAATTTTTTGGAGCTTCGTTACCGGTTCCTGCGTCTCCTTTTGATAATAGGCCAAGGCCTCTTTTCGAAATCCTTTACCTTTTTTCAATAACCTTTCCAATTCCTGAACGGAATGGTGCAGCCGACGATGGGGATCTTCGGCTCGGGCCAGCAGTTCTTTAATTTCCGGCAGCACGATCTCAGCCGTTTTTCGTCCTTCGCCGTAATACCATTTTCCGAAACCGCATCGGTTTTCATCTTGTTCTACCTCAATCCCTGTAATCCTCTCATTGCTTTGAAATTCCTCCAACTTTTTCACCCAGTTTAAATGGTCTACTTCCCGCCGAAAGATTTCTTGGATTACCATTTGAGAACTATTCAGCTTCCGTGAGGTTGCCACGGAACTGGAGACCCCGATCCAACCCGTGACCCCTAAAAGCATGGCCATTATCGCTACTATCCCAAAACCTCCAATCAATTTCAAACTCAACTTCATCTTTTTCATCTTTAATCCTGAAGCAACCGATTCGATTGAAAAATTATTTGGCCGGAATAATTGGTTTGATTATTGAAACTCCCTGCCCCTCGACCAAGGTGCAGAGTATCTTCCCGGCAAGGAAAACGTCTATTTTTGAAGTTCGCGCACAGTTCCCGCTGAAGACGGGACATACTGCCCGCGCAGTCATCCCGTTGAGGTGACGGGGAATACGCTCGCTGTCCATGTTCCACATGGGATTGGGGATAAAGGATTGATCCCTTTTCCGCTGCAGCGGTGTTAACCTTTTTTCCCAATAAACTATAACCGGTTAACCTGGTTTACAATTTCCTGAGATATTCGGTCCAAAGACACGATCTTATCCGCGGCTCCTATTTTTACGGCTTCTTTGGGCATGCCGTAAACAACACAGCTGGCTTCGTCCTGAACTAGGGTTCTGGCCCCGGCCCCTTTCATGGCCAGCAATCCCTTGGCCCCATCGGCCCCCATCCCGGTCAGAATAACCCCGACGGCATTCTTGCCGACATATTGAGCCACGGAATTAAAAAGCACATCCACGGCTGGCCGTTGGTGATTCACAAAGGGTCCGTCTTTGATATTGACAAAATATTTCGCCCCACTGCGACGAAGGATCATATGAAAATTACCGGGAGCAATCAAGGCCCGGCCGTTTATCACCGAATCCCCCTCCTTGGCTTCTTTGACTTCTATTTGACAGATATTATTCAACCGTTGGGCAAAAGCCGTAGTAAAATTGGCCGGCATATGCTGGACAATGACAATCCCTGGAGAATTCTGAGGCAAATGGGCCAGAACTTCCTTCAGGGCCTCGGTACCACCGGTCGAAGCCCCTATGGCAATGACTTTTTGTGTGGTTTCCAATAGGGAAAGGGAAATCGGACCGATCTTCGGTGGTACCACGGAGGTCGGTTTCCGTTTTATATTGGCCCGGGATGCGGCCCGGATCTTCTCTTTGAGATGAATACACATATCTCCGACGGAATAAGCCCCTCCCGGTTTGGCCAGAACTTCTATTGCCCCGACTTCAATGGCTTCCAGAGCCATGGCGCTCCCCTTCGGGGTCAGAGAACTGACAATGATGACCGGTAATGGATAGTATTTCATCAATTTCTTCAAAAAAGTCAGGCCGTCCATTCTGGGCATCTCTATGTCCAGGGTGATCACATCCGGTTTCAAATGAACAATCTTGTCGCGTGCGATAAAGGGATCCGGTGCCGTGCCCACCACTTCGATATCCGGTTCTTTGGACAACTCCTCATTAAAAATCTTCCGGACAATAGCCGAATCATCCACCACCAGGACCTTAATTTTTTGATTATTCATTTTTAATCTTTTTTCCCGCGGTAGATTTCAAAAATACCGTTTACATCCAATATCAAACTGATCTGCCCGTCCCCCAAAATAGCCCCCCCGGCTACGCCCTTGACGGTTTTGAACTTTTCACCCAGGTTCTTGATGACCACCTCCTGTTTCCCCAGCAGGTCATCGACCATGAGACCTTTTTGAAGCCCATCGTTTTCAACCACAACCACCAGCCCTTCCCAGGGTTTTTTGTCGCTGGAAACGATATTCAGGAGATTATTCAGCCGAATCAAGGGCAGCAGAGAATTTCTCACCTTGACCATTTCCTCTTTCTTCCCAACCGTAAAGACCTCATCAGGGGTCGGCCTTAAGGTTTCTTTTATCGTTACCGTGGGGATGATAAATCGCTCTTCTCCTATTTTAACCAGGATCCCGTCCATGATGGCCAGAGTCAGGGGGACCCGAATAACAAAGCGGCAACCTTGCCCCTCGGTGGAGTAGATTTCAACCTTTCCTCTCATTTTTTCTATGACTTTTTTAACCACGTCCATTCCCACTCCACGTCCCGAGACATCGGTTATTTTTTCAGCCGTAGAAAATCCTGGTTCAAAAATGAGGTTGTCAATCTGAAAATCGGTCAGGGTATTTTCATCAGAAATAATTTTCCGCTCTTTGGCCTTAGCGAGTATTTTCTCCCGGTTCAACCCCTGCCCGTCGTCTTCAATCTCAATGACAATATTGCCCCCTTTTTGATAGGCTCTTAAGGAAATCTGCCCGATTTCTTTTTTCCCCGTCTCCTTCCGTTTTTTAGGAAGTTCAATGCCATGGTCTATTGAATTCCGAATCATATGCACCAAAGGATCATAGAGGGTATCGACCATATTCCGATCGATTTCGGTTTCTTCTCCGAATAATTTCAAATCCACCTGCTTACCTGATTTTTTAGACAAATCCCTGACCAACCGGATCATTTTTTGAAAGGTATGACGAATTGGAACCATTCGGAGGGACATGGCTATCTTCTGCAAATCCGTGGTAATCCTTTTTAATTGGGAGAAATCCCGGATCAGTTTTTGATCGCTGATGGAAGCCAGGTTGGGATTTTGTTGAACCAAAGATTGCGCGATAACCAATTCCCCCACCATATCGACCAAGTTGTCTAATTTTTTGGTATCCACCCTGACCGTAGCCTGGGTCTCTTGACCGGAAAGGCGCTTTTGATCCCTAAGTCCTTCCAGGACCTCCTTGGGTTTGGCTTTTTGCTCTGTGATTAATATTTCTCCTATTTTCTGATCGTGCTTTTCGGCGACCTGGGCTTTCAGGGCCTGCCCGACTTCCTCGTCGGAAACGATCCCTTTAAGGGTCAGGATTTCCCCCAGAGGGGGGACCTTGATTTCCGGGATTTCTTCTAAGGCAGGTGCTGCCGGAGAAGGGGTTTCCCTAAGCATTCTGATTCGTTCCAACCAAGGCTCCAGATCCACTCGGTTTAGTGGAGGTTTTCCGGAAACCATAACAGACTTCTGGTTTAAAATCATGGCCTTTAGGAAATCAACCGCTTCCAGGATGGCATCGATAATCGGTTGATTGACGATGACCTTATCATTCCGGGCATCATCTAAAAGGGATTCGATGGTATGGGAAAATTGATGTATTTCTTGTAAATTTAAAAATCCCGAAACCCCTTTTATCGTGTGGAAAGGTCTAAAAATGGTGTTAATGCATTCCTTGTCATCCGGGGCCTGTTCGAGGTTAATCAAGTTTATTTCTATTGTTTCCAGGTGTTCCATGGCTTCAGCAACAAAATCATTGAACAGTTCCAAGTCTTGAGACAGCTCCAGAGATCCTTCGGACGTAGATTTTTCTTGAGGCGATTCTTGTTCGCTCGAGGTTACTGGAAGAGATTTTTGGGGGCCAATCAAGGTCTCTACTTTTTCCCAGAAGGAACCTTCCTCTGAAAGGGTTTGATTAATATCCCCATAGGATATTTTTGCCTGGATGATCCGAATCCCGCCGCTGATTAAGTCCAGGAATTGTTGGGGTGATGGAGATTCCTTGAAAATAAGTTTTTCTATCAATTTTTTTAAAGGGGAACAGAAAACATGGATGGGTTTAAATGCGGGGGCTTCGGTTATTTTTAAAATTTCTTCTATCTGTTTCAGGATGTTTCCAAGGGCCATAATGTCTTCGAGCTCTACCGTGATGATATTCATGGCCAGTTGGTCAATAATCTGGTTAAGTTCAGCGGCATCTTGGATCATAATCAATTCCTTTTGTTTGGTTCCTTAATCCATAAACAATTAATAGGGATCAAACCAGTTCCAAAAAATTAAGATTTTTAATACCCGATCAGAAAAACCCTGGTTGTTTAAATTTTGAGAGAATTTTTTTGAATCCTAGATTTAAGGATCAAAAAAAAATTCCCTGAAACTCTCCAAGAATATTTTGCAATAACTATACCTGAAAAAAAATACTTAAATGATAACAAAATGTTAAATTAGTTATAGATATTACTTACCCTGATATGAGCCCCAAAAAGTCATTTTCTTGACATAAAAGCAGACCTGTTCCTCACTCGTTCTTCAATTTCAAAATATTAAACACCTTAGGGGCAAGCTTTCGCCGCCGCTCTTTTTTTAATTCGTTTTTCTAATAAATTAAAGAAACCTTCTTGAATCTTAACCTGTTATCGGGTTGTTAAGAATTTATCTTAAATAGGAAAAAAAGAGCCGGCCTGGCTGAATCCTGGTAATTTTTATTGAAATTCTTCTAAAATAATTTTCTTGACAATTCAGGAAGGCCCTCCTATTTTTAGTTCAATCCTTAAGGGGAGATATCCTTAATTGGAGTTGATTATTCCCTGAAGTCTGCCCAGGGATACAGGAAAATTTTAAAGGTAACAAACCATTTTTATTGCAGTTTCTCTCTCATACCCCGAAAAAAACTACGGGGTTGTTTCTCGCGGTCCATTTTCAAAAAACTCTTGTGAAACCAAAAGAAAAACCATCTCAAATAAAACCACGATTAAAAGGGATATGCCTAATCCGGTAGACCAGAAAAAAAAGGAAATGCCGAAAGATCCATCCAACTCCATGGAACGATACCGTGTTTTGTTTGAAAGTATCAGGCAGGGGGTTGTCTCTCAGGATCAGGACGGGAAGATCGTCTTGGTCAATCCGGCCGCCGAACGTATTCTCGGGATGCCTTTTCAGGAAATGAAAAACAAAACCTCTCTTGATCCTCGGCTGCAAACCATTCATGAGGACGGCTCCGATTTTCCGATGGATATGCACCCGGGTTGGATAGCCCTCAAAACCGGACAGAATGTAAAAGGAACGGTCATGGGGATTTTCAACCCCCGCGAAGGACGCCAACGCTGGTTAAACGTTAGTGCCGTCCCAATTATCACTCCCGGGGGAAAGCATCCTATCCGGGCATATATGATCTTTGACGATATTACCGACCTTAAACAAACTCAGTTACAATTAAAAGAGTCGGAAGAACGATACCAGAGCATGTTGGAAAACATGATCGACGGTTATTTCGAAGTGGATCTTAACGGTAATTTCCTTTTTTTTAATCAAGCCCTCCTTGAAATTTCAGGCTATTCGTCGAATAAATTATCGAAGATGAACTTTAGGGAGTTGATGGACCAAGAAAACGCCCAGTGTTTTTTTGAGGCCTTCAATCAGGTCTTTGTTACCGGCCAGCCGGAAAAAGGACACGTCGGGGAATTAATCCGAAAAGGGGGGGATAAAAGGATCGTCGAGGTTTCATCCTCTCTGTTGATCGGCCCGGATGGAGAGAAATGGGGCTTTCAGGGGATCGCCCGGGACATCACCGAGCAGCGTTCATTTGGAAAAGAAAAAGAGCGGTTGGAAGAAGAATTGAGGCAATTTCAAAAATTAGAGGCTATCGGACGCCTGGCAGGTGGGGTAGCCCACGATTTCAATAACCTTTTGACCGGGATCTCGGGCTACGCCCAACTTTTGTTGCCCAAAGCCGAGGATCATCCTGTTATTCAACGCGGCCTGAAACAAATCAGCGATCTCAGCGATCGCGCCGCGGACTTGACACGGCAACTCTTGGCCTTCAGCCGCAAACAACCGCTGTCGTCTGTGGTGGTCAATATGAATGCCCTGATTGAAAATCTATCCCGTATGCTGCGCCGGATTATCGGGGAAGACATTGTCCTGAAATCTATGTTGGCCCCTGAGTTGTGGAATGTGTCCGTTGACCCGGGTCAAATGGAACAAATCCTGATGAACCTGGCCGTCAATGCCCGAGATGCCATGCCGCAAGGTGGAGAGATTATAATCAAAACCTCTAATATTGTCCTTGATCAAAAATTTGCCAAAATGCACGTTGGGGTGAAATCGGGTTTCTATATCGAACTGATGTTTTCGGATACCGGCAAAGGAATGGATAAAGCGACCCAGGAAAGGATCTTTGAACCTTTTTTTACCACCAAAGAGCCGGGGAAAGGAACCGGCCTTGGCCTTTCCACGGTCTATGGTATTATCAAGCAGCATAAAGGCAATATCTGGGTCCGAAGTAAAATACGTCAGGGGACAACCTTTGAAATCTTCCTTCCCCGTGCTGCCGGGCCAGCCGCAGAATTGGGCCGGAAAAGGGATACCAAAATCATGCCCAAAGGGACGGAAACCATTCTGGTGGTAGAAGATGAGGAAGCAGTCCGAAATTTTGTCCACCAGGTTCTTGAAGGACAAGGATACCGGGTCTTTACAGCTCCCTCGCCTGAAGAGGCGAAAGAGATCTTCGAAAGAAAAGGGTGGGAAGTGGCCCTACTTTTGACCGACGTGGTTATGCCTGGCGAAAATGGATTTGAGCTGTATAAAAAATTGACCAGCCGTCGACCTTCTTTGAAGGTATTGTATATGTCCGGTTATGCCATGGATACGCTTATCCAAGAAGGGGAAATGAGCCCCGATATACCCATACTCCAGAAACCGTTCCCTCCGAAAGTACTGACTAATAAGGTAAGAGAGATCTTGGATGCTTAAGTCGCCTGATGATCTCTAAGCCTTATTTCCACTCTCCTGTTGTGTGCCCTCTGTTCAGGGGTCATATTTGGGAATAGCGGCCGCTGTTCTGCATTTCCTGTAATGATAAACCGGGCCGGATCCAATCCGTGGCCGCTGATCAGGTATTTTAACACACTGGTCGCCCTGGCAACAGACAGTTCCCAATTGGAAGGATATTGGGCGGTATTGATCGGCAGGTCGTCGGTATGCCCGTCTATCTCAACTTGAAAGGAAGGGTACCTTTTAATGATTCCGGCAACCGTATCCAGGATCGGTTGTGAACCTTCGAGTATGGCCGCCTCCCCGGTATGGAAGGTAACGTTTTCTTTTATGATAATAAGAAGTTCTTGTTCCCCGGCTTGGATCGTGACCTGATCGTCTAAACCCAATCCCATCAACGTTGCCCCCATCTCTTTCTGGATTGTTTTCATGGGGTTTTTCGTTTGGGGATTGGGGACCAGGGCAGATAGGGTGGAACTTGAATTAATAGCAATCGGAGACTCTTTTTTCTTTCCAGGCACCCTGGACATGGCAAAAAAAATGATAAAAAAAACCAGTAACAATGAAAGCAGATCGCTTAAGGTAATCAGCCAATTGTGATCGGCATCCACCGAGTCGGCAGAAGCTTCAACCATTTTCTGATAGCGGCCTTCTCTGTACAAATTTTTTTTCTCCGATATCCCGTTCATGCTTTAATTCCCCCGAATAATCCGTTCAGCCTCATGTTGAAAAATCTACAGGCCGATTTTTATTTCACCCCAGGCTATATTCTTTCCGATTGAAGAAGCCTGCGTTTCTTTTAGCCCGCACGCCCCGGCCAGCTTTTCTTCGATTCTAAGAGGATGTTCCCTTTCACTAATGGATATAAGACCTTCAATAGTCATCGTCATCAACGATTCGTTGAGGATGGCCTTTTCTTTTAATTTGGCAGAAAGGGGAAGCATAATCAGATTAGAAATAATAACCCCATAAAAAGTGGCCATCAGGGCCACAGCCATCATCGGAGTCATGGTTTCTACGGATTGAAAGTGATCAAACATCTTAATCAGGCTGATAATCGTCCCGGCCAAACCCAAGGCTGGGGTCAACCTGGCCAGGGTCTTCAGTATATTTTGACTCAAATTGTGGTTGACGATCTGGTCGGCCATCTCACGCTCTAAAACATTTTTTATTTCCTCTATCGGATGTTGATTGATCAACAGATGGATTCCCAGTCTGAAGAAATTGTTCTTGATCTCGGGCTGACGTCGTTCCAACTCCCGAATATGCCCCCGTTTGTAAATCCCAGCCACCATCAGGATATCCTTCAGCACAGTGGAACGGTCTTCTTTGTCTCCAAAGGCCTCTTTAACATGAATAAAGGCGGCCTTGATCCTTTGAGATGGAAACCCGATAAACAAACCAAGCAGTGTCCCGCTGCCGATGATCAAAAGGGCATCAAGATTGAAAAACATTTCCGCCCCGGTATCTCGAATAATGGGCAGTATAAAGAAGAAGATTCCGACCGAGACGATTAAGGTTATTAGAGGGTTCATGTTGTTCCTCCTAATTTATATTGATTTTGAAAAAGACGGCAATGGTTGCGCTTTTAAAGAAGCAATCCGCATGCCAGGGAAACCGAATCTAACGGATCCCGGTAAAAGCATCAGAACTGGGCAGTTAAAAATATTTTTGATGGAAAAGCCAAGCGAAAAAGGGGGAAAATTTTTCCCGCAGAGGAAAATTTTTAGAGGGTCGTGACCGGTCTCAGAAGGGAATGGATGATTTAAATTACCGGTTGAACAAAAATATCCCCCACCGACAGAGGGACCGATGGACTTTTTACAAAGCCGTTAATACCTTATTGTTCATTTTATAAATGAAGACCAATATTTCGGCCACTGCTTTGTATAGGGATGGGGGGATTTCTTCATAACAATCCAAATTAGAAAGAATTTCAATAAGATGTTGGTCCTCTCTCAAGGGAATATTGTGCTCTCTGGCCGTCTGGATGATCTTTTCAGCCAGCCAGCCGCTGCCCTTGGCGACAAGGCGAGGGGCTGAGTCCTTCTCGGGTTGATATTTCAGGGCGGCGGCTCTCTTAAGATCATTTTTCATATGGTCAAACCCGGATACTGATGATCGTCTCTTCAGACTCAACAAAGTCAAAAGGATCTGGAAGATTTTCGCTTCTCCCCAGCAAGGAGATATTTTTAAGGTTTAACCCCTCTCGGCTGAAATTTTTTCTTAGTTCTTCCAGATGAGTTTGGATCATGGCCTTCAGGTCAAGTTGGTCGACCTGAAAAGTCATAAAAAAATCCCGGTCCTGCATAAAAATAAAGACCGAAATCGGCCCCAGTTTTTCCAAATCCAGATGGATCGCGCAGGAATAGGATGTCCCTCGCGATTGTTGCCTCCTCTTGAATACCAACTCCCCCCGTTTTAATTCAGCCCAACAAACTGGTAAAAAGGAATAAAAAGAGTCGGAAATTTTTGACAGCAGTTGATACGTCTCAACATCTTTCAAGAGGGTTTCAATCCTTCCCTGGGTTTTCTGAAAAGGCCCCACCTCTTTCCCTAAAGTTTTTTCTAATCCCCCCAGGATTTTTCCAATTAAACCGGGAGAATTCTGGGGTTCACCTTTTTGTCCAAGCATTGCTTTAAGTTGCAATAAAATAGACTTGATATCATTTTTTATTTTAGCATTATTTAAAATCAGAACGTCATTATCGTTCGAGTTGACAAAAGCCCTTAATTTGCTTTCTAAAACAACCCCGGAGTTTTCCAGTGCCGTCTTAAGTTGTTCGGCGTTGAACCTTTCCCCAAAAAATAATTGCGCACCCTTTAAGCCTTGAACCAAATCGGGAATATTTAATCCTTCAGGTAACTGGGTGGGTAATTGAGCAATTTTCGTCTGAATATCTTGGCCTGATCCTTTCAGGGAAAATTGCAGCAGTTGTTGAATTTGATTTCTCAATCCCCGTGACAGCGATTGTATGTTCGAAGGAAGAGCCTTCAAAAGACCTTCTAAAAGACCGCGAATTTTTTGAACATCTAGGGATCGTGGAACCAGGATTGATCCGGGATCTTTACCCTCTTCTATTCCCGGTCCATTATTTTTTAAGATCAGATCTGAAAGCTTCTTGGTGAGATCCTCAATCTTTTCTAAATCAAAACCTAAAGAAGTTTTGGCCTGTGATTGCCTGCCTTCAGGCCCGGTTTTGCTGTTTAGAAATTGGAAGGCCAGTTCCCCGCCCTCGCCGCTCTGGCCCAATACCTTCAAGAATAAGGTCTCTTGTTTCTCAAAATTCAAATTAGTTCTGGCCGGTAAATATCCTCCCTTTACTTTAAGGGTCAGCCCCCCGTATGGAAAAATATCAACCACTTGTCCCTCAATTATTTCCCCCAGCCGAAGAGGGATCTCTTTTCCAACCGGTTTTAAAAGAGTAATGATCTGCCCGGATAACGGGGATTCTGGAATATAAAGCATTTAAATAACTCTTCTTTTCATTAAGAAAATCTGGAAAATTCCATTAATTTCTATCAAGCATAAAATATTTTCCAGCTTATTAACTGAGCATGAATAAGCTGGATAGTTTTTTTATCGGTAACTAACGGATAAAACTGAAATTGAGAGTAAATGGACCATTGTCCTGGTTTAACATTTTCCTTGCCTTTATCGCTCAAACTGTTATCATTTGTGCCGGTGAACAGTGACTTTCGTTCCAAATACCGGGTTGAGACCTTTTCCCGGGGCGTCAGGAGAATCCTGATCATCAGGAGCGCCGTCTCAATTAAAGCACTGCTCACCATTTCTATTTTTAAAGGAGATTTATCATGGCCACCCGCCAAGCTGTCATTCAAACCAACAATGGGACCATCCGCTTTGAATTGTTGGAAGCCGATGCTCCTAAAACGACCGAAAATTTTATCTCCCTGGCCGACAAGGGCTACTATGATGGAGTCATCTTCCACCGGGTCATCAAAGGGTTTATGATCCAGGGCGGGGACCCAACCGGAACCGGACGGGGGGGTCAGTCCATCTGGGGTGGCCGCTTTAATGATGAGATCAATCCCTCTTCGGAACTTTACCGGCACGGCTACCCGACCGGGACCGTGGCCATGGCCAATGCCGGTCCAAACACCAACGGTTCGCAATTCTTTATCATGCATATAGATTATCCGCTGCCCCCCAACTATACCATCTTCGGACGGATCACGGAGGGACAGGAAATCATCAATGTCATTGCTTGCTGTCCAACAGACCAGCAGGATCGGCCTCTTTCTCCGGTGATCATGGAAAAAGTAACCATTGAATAAAGGAACCACAAAAAAGTTAAACCCATTGGTTGGCCACAGTCCCATACAGAATCATGGGACCAGGCCTGTCGGGTAAAAATTATTACGATAAACCCGACTATTTTTGTCCGGCATTTTTCGGCCGGACAAAAAGTGAGCAGTTGATTGTGTCAGTTCAAGGCAAAAATATTATTTTCTGAGTCTTTTAGGTTAGGATAATTTCATTATGCCTACACGTCAGGATTTACGTAATTTGGCCATCATTGCCCATGTAGATCACGGCAAGACCACTTTGGTGGACGCCATGCTCTGGCAAAGCGGTGTCTTCCGGCAAAATCAGCAGGTGGTTGATCGGGTTATGGACAGCCTCGATCTTGAAAGAGAAAAAGGCATCACCATTATGGCTAAAAACACGGCCATTGTCTTTAAAGGAGTCAAAATCAACATCGTTGATACTCCCGGACACGCTGACTTCGGCGGGGAGGTGGAAAGAACCTTGAATATGGTGGATGGGGTCATGCTCCTGGTGGATGCCACCGAAGGTCCCCTGCCACAAACCCGCTTTGTTCTGGGCAAGGCCCTGGAACGGAGACTTCCCCCTATTGTGGTCATTAATAAAATCGACCGGCCCGATCGGCGTATCAAGGAAGTCCTGAATGAAATTTACGATCTTTTCATCGATCTGGAGGCCGCCGAAGAGCAGCTTGATTTCCCAGTTCTTTATACCAACGCTCGGTCGGGTATCGCCCTGACCGATCCGGAAGATCAAGGGCAAGACCTGGTTCCTTTATTTGAATCCATTTTGGAAGCCATTCCCGCACCTGCTTGTGACCCGGAGGCCCCTTTACAGTTCCTGGTCACCAACCTGGATTACAGCGACTATGTCGGACGGATTGCGGTCGGCAAAATAGTCAGTGGCCATTTAAAACTGCGTCAGGAGGTGGCTGTCCTCAAAGGGGGGGAGATGACCGGCAAAGCGGTCCTCAGCCAGGTATATACCTATGAAGGGCTCAACCGGGTGGAACAAGAGCTTATTGAGGCAGGAGATATCGCTGCCGTGGCCGGAGTGGCTGAGGTTTTTATCGGTGACACCCTGGGCGATCCCGATGATCCCAGACCTTTGCCGAGTATCACGGTAGAAGAACCGACGCTCTCTATGGTTTTTTCCGTCAATACCTCTCCCCTGGCCGGCAAAGAAGGACGACTCTTAACCTCCCGACACATCAAAGAACGGCTGGACAAGGAACTGCTTTATAATGTCAGTATAAGCGTTGAAGAAGCGGAAAACCGGGATTCCTTTAAAGTCAGCGCCCGAGGGGAACTGCAGTTGGCCGTCTTGGTGGAAATGATGCGCCGGGAAGGTTTCGAACTTTCTCTTTCCAAACCGAAGATTATCACCCGTCAGATCGAAGGGAAACTTATGGAACCCCTGGAATTGGCTGTAGTGGATATACCTGAAGGTTACGTCGGCGTGGTCAGTGAGAAACTAAATGCCCGGCGCGGCCGGATGACCAAGATGATCAACCACGGCTCCGGCCGGGTGCGTCTGGAATTTGAAATCCCTTCCCGGGGATTGATCGGTTTTCGAAGCCAGTTTTTAACCGATACGCGGGGCACCGGGTTGTTTAATACCCTGGTCATCGGTCACACCCCTTATGCCGGGGACATTCCCTCCAGGCCGAACGGCGTTTTGGTTTCCGACCGGGCGGTAAAAGCGGTAGCCTATGCCATCTTTCACCTCCAGCCCAGAGGGATTATTTTTGTCAGTCCGGGGGATCCGGTCTATGCCGGGATGATCATCGGAGAAAATTCGCGGCCCGAGGACCTCTGGGTCAACATCACCAAAGAAAAAAAGTTGACCAATATCCGGGCCGCCGGAGCCGACGAGGCCTTGCGTCTGGTCCCCCCAAGGCGCTTCACTCTGGAACAGGCCATGGAGTATATCAATGACGATGAACAGGTGGAAGTAACCCCCCTTTCCATCCGTTTGCGTAAAACGAAGACCCGATAAGAAAAATATAAATTTCGTTACCCTCAACCCTGTCGGAAGTAATGACTAAACAAATAATCCGGCTATTTTCTATTATTGAGTCACCTTCCTATTGACTTCCTCCTTAAATGAGATAAAAATCAGGTTATCAGTGCAGTTTAAATAATTATATATTCCCTGGGATAAAAAATATGATCACAAAAAAAGAAATCATCGAAAAAGCTTACGAGTGCGGGTTTGGGGATATCGGTTTTACCACGGCAGAACCTTTTGACGCTCAAAAAACACTGTTGCAGGAAAGGCGGCCGTCTTATGAATGGGTAGCGAAATCCGGACTGGATCTGTGGGCAGGTACCGACCCCAGAAGCATCCTTCCCCTAGCCAAAACCATCATCGTTCTGATAGAGACCTATTTCAACCAGGCCTTTCCGGCCTCCATGGAACGATATTTCGGCCGATGTTACCAGGACGACGATCGGATCATCAAAAATAATCTGGCCAAACGGACGAAGGCTTTTCGTTCCTATCTCACCGACAATGGGATTATCACCAAGGTCCCACCGCATCTGCCTCACCGAATAGCTGCAGCCCGGGCCGGCCTGGGGACCTTCGGGAAAAATTGCCTGTTTTACTCCAACAAACTGGTCGCCAAAGGCTCCTGGGTCCTGCCCATTGCCCTGGTGGTGGACCAGGCGTTTGCCCCGGATGATCCCACCCTGGATATCGGCTGTCCGGACTGGTGCAAAAATACCTGCCTGACCGCCTGCCCCACCGGGGCCTTAAAGGGCCCCCGTCATATCGAGCCCCAAAAATGTATTTCTTATCTCACCTATTACGGACAGGGCCTTACTCCGCGGGAACTGCGGGAGCCCATGGGGTTATGGGTTTACGGGTGCGATCACTGCCAGAATGTCTGCCCCCGGAATAAACCCTGGTTGGCCAGGGAACTGCCCGTCAATCAAAAAGTGGCGGCCATGGCGGAGGACTTCCGACTCGAAAAATTATTGTCTATGGATATCCACTATTTTAAGACCCGCATCTGGCCTCACATGTTTTATATGTCTGAAAATGAACTCTGGCGGTGGAAAATGAACGTGGCCCGGGTGATGGGAAATACGTTGGATGATCAATATATCGAGGTGTTAGCTAAGGTATTCGACACCGAGAATGATGAACGCGTCCTGGGCATGGCTGCCTGGGCCCTGGGCCGTATCGGCGGTCCGGATGCTGAAAAGGCATTAAAAGAAATCCGTTATAAAAGTGAGGGCCTGGTTCGGGAAGAAATTTTGAGTGCTTTACAGAAAACCTAAACGTTGCAAAAGCCGAGGATGCCGCAGATCCAAGGCGGCAAGGGTGAAGCTGTACTAAAGTACTGCGAACCCTTGTTAACAAAGGAGATGCGGTATCATACGGCTTTCCCGAAGGGTAATAAATGGGTTAATTTTTTACTAAATCAGGATTACACTTTTGGTGAATTCCTGAGTGACCTCAAATTTTCAACAATACGTGCTTGGTTATTGACTAATATTCATCTCTGCCCTGTTTTTTATGCAACGTTTAGGAAAAGTTAAAAGGAGAACCTTATGTCTAAAAAAAATGGGCCTTTTCCTTCCTGTGCATCCTGTGAAATCATCAGACCAAAAAAAATTTGCTTCTCCTCCGAGGGAGCTGGCTCTAAGGGCTGCCCTACCCTATTAAATAATAAAACATTGAATGAAGCCGTAAAGCAATATGAAAATCCGCAGACCAAGGAATTTGCCCGCCAGGCTTCCATACAGGAAGGCGAATGCTATGCCAACCGACACCAGCGGCCCTATGTCATGCAGCCCACCAAGACCCGCATCGTAGAAATCTGCGAATTCGCTCAAAAAATGGGGTACCAGCGGCTGGGTTTGGCCTTTTGTATCGGCCTAACCAAAGAGGCCAAAGCCGTCGAGCGAATATTCAAGGCCCATGGGTTCGAGGTGATTTCCGTGGTTTGCAAAGCCGGCCGAATCCCCAAAGAAAAAATAGGGATCAAGGATAAAGAAAAAATAGTTCAGGGCACGGAAGAAGCCATGTGCAATCCCATCTACCAGGCCAAAATTTTGAATATGGCTAAAACGGAATTTAATGTCCTCCTGGGTCTTTGTGTCGGTCATGATTCCCTTTTTTTTAAATATGCGAAAGCCCCGATTACGGTCCTGGCGGTCAAAGACCGGGTGACCGGTCACAACCCCCTGGCCGCTGTTTATCTTTCCGAATCGTACTACCGGAAAATCGCCGTCCCATCGGTCTCAAAAGGATAATATCTTAATCCGGGAGTGGGACTCAGATTTGATTACTTGAACAGCACCACCGGTTTTGTCAATTTCTTTTCTGTTGACAGTATTTTTTAATTCTGAAATATTATATTAACCTTTTTGTGTGGTTGAAATTTCCCATGTATTCAGTGCAGTAAAATCATGACGCCGTTCGGCGACATGAACGATCTTGGTGCTTATGTCAGGAGGCCTGAAACCATGAATGATTCGACCATCGTTGTGGCGGGAGCTACCGGTAATCTCGGCGGACGCATCGTGAGCGCTTTGCGCGAACGGGGAGCCAGCGTAAGAGCGCTTGTTCGCCACGGCACTGCGGGAGAAAAGCTTGAGCGACTGCAGGAGCTCGGGGTAACGATTTCCAATGTCGACTTGAGCAGTCCTTCCGAAGTGACACCGGCTTGCTCGGGTGCATCCTGCGTGGTGTCCGCACTGCAGGGATTGCAGGACGTGATCGTGGAAGCGCAAACGGTTCTGCTCCAGGCGGTGATCAAGGCTGACGTGCCACGTTTCATTCCGTCCGACTACTCGATCGATTTTACTAAGTTTCCACCCGGAGAGAATCGCAATCTCGATCTCCGCCGAGACTTCCACAAGCAACTTGATAAGACTTCGATTTCGGCAACCACGATCTTCAATGGTGCGTTTGCCGACATGCTGACTGGGCAGATGCCGCTCATTCTCTTCAAACTGAAGCGAGTCCTCTATTGGGGTAACGCAGATCAGCGCATGGACTTTACGACGATGGACGACACGGCCGCATTCACAGCGAGCGCGGCACTTGATCCGACTACTCCTCGCTTTCTGCGAATCGCTGGCGATCAACTCAGCGCCCGGGAGCTAACGGCGGTTGCAAGTGAGGTGACAGGACAGAAGTTCCGCCTGTTCCGCGCCGGAAGTCTGGGAATGCTTGGCATACTTATCAAGGTCGCACGCACGGTCGCTCCCGGAGGGAAGGCACTCTATCCGCCATGGCAGGGTATGCAATATATGCGTAACATGTTGGACGGCCGGGCAAAGTTAGAGCCGCTCGACAACGATCGCTATCCCGGTATTCGGTGGACGACTGCACGGGATGTGCTCTCAGCGCGCAAACCTTAAGCATCATCTTTGAAGGAAAAACCACATGGAAAAAAAATGCGAATCCTGTGGAGTAAATTATGTTGAGGATCAAGGTTGGGTAGAATGCCCTGATTGCGGAAAGTTCTACTGCCTCCACTGCTCGGATAAAATGAAAAAGGAAAGTCGCGACATAGAAAAACTAAGAGAGGGCGATGCCTATACCCGCGTTCAGATCTTGTGCCCGAGTTGCTCTATTGAAATGCTCCGTTGATTTTTTCTGCAGAAATTGAAGCACACGACCCGGAGACGTCGGCGATCTCAGTTGGACCTTAGGAAGCCGGCCCTGGTGGGATTCCATCCCGGGAAAATATCTATTATCGAAATTTGCCGTCCAATCCCCCCTGTAGTGGTTTCCCGATTTTTAAAACAGGAGACGGATTTTTTTAACCGCAGAATGAGCAACCTCAGACAAATTTTCCGGCAGATAACCGTGTTCGAATATAAAAAATAGATTGGTTCGGCATTTTTCGAGTTTAGAAAATCTGATACCAGCGGTGTTGGTATCAAGCTTTTTAAAAGCATCCCCGCCTTAATCGAGTTGCCGAAGACCGCCATTCAGGCTACAGGGCTGAGAATCTTTTCGGTTTAAAGATCACCGCCGGTTTGAATTGCTTGAAGGTTCTGAACCCCTCCGCTTCGCTGGCTTCACCATACTTTTTTTGCAGTTCATCGATGGGTCCGACATCCAGGGCAAACATTGGGCAGGCTTCCACACAGATGGGTTGTTTACCCTCTTCCAGGCGTTCAAGGCATAATTGGCATTTTTGCATTTTTGCATCCGGACTGGGGTCGAATTGGGGTGCCTTCCACGGGCAGGCCTTCAGGCATTTCTGAGGACATTCGTCTTTTCCCAGACACCGATCCGCATCCACTACGACGAGGCCGTCGATTGCTCTTTTGGTAATAGCTTGTCCGGGGCAGACCTGAATACACGGAGGTTGAAGACAATGGTAGCAGGGCGAGGCCAGATAAGCGGCAAAAAGATCGGGGAAGGTTCCCCGTTCAATGGACCGGACGCGCATGAAATTCACCGGGCCGGCGTCTAGGTCGTACCAATCCTTGCAGGCCACCACGCAGGTGAAACATCCGGTGCAGCGGGTCTGGTCGAAATAGATGCCCATCTGAGCCATCACTTTTCCTCCTCTTTTCCGGGGGGAGATAGTTCCACTTGCACCAGCGCGCTGTTCATGGGAAAGGCCCCTCCAGGGGACGGTTCGTCACGAGTAAGGGTATTGGCACAGCCGCCAATGTCAACGCCCTCATTGTCCGGGGTATACCAGGCACCCTGGCAGACATTGACCACACCCGGCATGATACGTTCGGTCACGTAAGCGGGGATCCGAATCCTGCCGCGATCATTAAAGACATCGATCCGGTCCCCTTTTTGGATGTTTCTGGGTTCCGCATCCGCAGGGTTGATCCAGACCCCCTGGACCTCCAGCTCCTTGAGCCAGGGCACCCGTTCCAGAGTAGAGTGGGTGCGGATCTTGGAATGGGTGGTAAGTAGCTGCAAGGGATATTTTTTCGCCAAAGGCACATCATAGTGCTCACTGTGGCCGAGGTATTTGGGGATGGAAGGAATGCGCGGATGGTTCATTTCCCTCAGATGATCGCAGTCGATCTCAATCTTTCCGGACAGGGTCGGAAAGGGATTTTTCTGCGGGTCCGTGATCTGATCCTTGAAGGCCACGATGGGCTCGGGCAGATGAATCTTCAATACGCCCTCGCTTTTCATGGCATCGAAGTCTGTAATATCCCTGCGACGAGAAGTAAACATTCGCAAAATCTCCCCATCAGGCAGATTAAAAAAACCCTGAGGTATTCCGAGGCGTGGGGCCAGTTCCCGGCAGATTTCCAGGTCGGATTTGGATTCATACATCGAATCAACAGCTTTATTTAAATAAATATAATACGGCGAACCAAGCCAGGGTGGCGCAATATCCTCGCGTTCCATAAAGGTATTGACCGGCAGAAGCACATCGGCAAACCGGGCCGTTGGGGTCATGAACTGTTCGTGGACAACGATAAATTCGAGCGATTTCAGTGCCTGGGCGCCGCGATTGGCGTTGGGATATTGATTTAGGCAATTGCTGGCCACGATATAAGCCATCTTCAGGTCAGCCGGATATCCGCCCGCTTTGCCGCGCAGGATGGCATCCCAGATTTGACTTTGATGAATCCGGGCGCTGGTGGCATTGGTCCCGCCGCTCAATTTATACAGGCTGTCGGGCCGAGGCTTAGCCCCGTCTTCAACCGGATTGGCGGAAGGAATGCCTTGGGACTTGTCCACCTGCAGGTTGGGATCTTTTTTCAAGAGATGGCCGGTTTCCCGGCTCGAATAGGCGCGCATGAAACCGGCGGCATAGCCGCCCGGTAGGCCGATGTTTCCCGTCAGGGCGCAGAGCACGGCAGCGCTGCGCGAATACTGCTCTCCCAGGGCCATGCGTGCCGGTCCCCAACCGGCAATCAGGGCGGCCGGTTTTTGTCCGGCATAGGCCCGGGCCAGATCAATAATAACCTTCGCAGGAACTTTGGTAATCGTTTCAGCCCACTGGGGGGTCTTGGGCTCTTCATCCTCCTTTCCCAGGACGTAGTCCCTGTAATGATCGAAACCCTGAGTATATTTCTCGATGAAAGCCTGATCTACAAGACCTTCCGTAATAATGACATAGGCCATGGCAATCAGCATGGCGGCATCCGTACCGGGTCGGATGGGAATCCATTGATCGGCGAAGGTGGCCACGGAATCGGTATAGCGCGGATCAACGGCTACCAGACGTGCGCCTTTTTCCCTGGCCCTAGCCAGGGAAAGGCTGGTCTCGGGATCCCAGATGGTATTGGCCGGATTCCAACCCCATAGGAGGATTAACCGGCTGTTGAGCAGGTCGTCCCGGGAATGGCCGGTTCGGATGGTGCCATAGGTGGCCATGGAAGCAAACAGGGCCCCTTCATAGGAAGGAATGCCCCAGAACCGCGTAAATCCGCCGAATTGTTGCAGCAGCATACCCGGCACAACAGGGCCATGGAGCATCCCTTGGTTGCCGGCACCCGGCAAAAAAAGAATGGCCGAATTCCCATAGGAGGCCCTGATTCTCTTCAGGTTTTCCGACACCTCGTCAAGGGCCTCGTCCCAGGTAATGCGTTCAAATTTTCCCTGCCCGCGTTCACCGATGCGGCGCATAGGATATTTCAAGCGGTCCGGAGAATAAAGACGCTGGCGGTAGGCCCGGCCGCGGAGACAGGCACGAATTTGGGGCTTCGGCCCGTTATCGGATTCGAGGCGGATTATTTTGCCCTCCTTGACATGGGCCCTGAGCACACATCGGCCACCGCAGTCGTGGCAACAGCCGGTGTTGACAATGGAAACCTCGCTACCGAGGTCTTTAGGTTGTAACTGGTTCATTTTGTTCCTTTAAGATGTTTCGTTCAAACCATAATTCCGGAACGACATAGTAACCGCTCCTTTAACTTTCGTCAAAAGAAAAATCGGTGATTCCTTATTCTTTTTTGTAAAAAAACGACGGGCATTGTAGAGCAAATCCATTTAATTCATTGACCCGGTTTTTTTCTTTTATTATATTCTTATACACTTAATTTTTTAAATTTATCTCTAACTTCCTATTGAAGCTCCCTGCACCTTGGTGCAGGGAGCTTCCAGGCAAGGAAAGGGTTTATTTGTTGTAGTTCGCTCGCTAACCCACGTAGCAAGCTGCGGGGAATGCGCTCGCTATTCCTGTTCAAGGGTCAAAGTGGGATTATGTTTTTGGAGTGGTCCAACCGTGAGCCAGAATCCTATTACCAGGCAAAAAACTTGAATCCGCCTCGGCGGACAGGCCTTCACCATTGTTCGAAACAGGCCTTGGTGCGGGAGAAAAATTTTAAATAACTTTCTCCAGACTTTTTCTCAAAATCAGGAGGACAGGATGTCAAAATACATTCCCTGGGAAGAACTGAAAATCGGTAACCAGTACGGACCACTGGAGTTGCCTTATATCGAACGATATTTCACCTGCGAAATGGATGAATTAGGCCCGATCCATACCAAAGAATCCCCCTGGGGAGGCCCGGTTTATCCGGCTATGTACATGGGGACTCTGCTCGGTTTGCGGATGATCGGTTCCCAATACGACTCCCATGCCACCGTACCTGCAAGACTTTCCCAGAAGAACATCAACCCGGCCAAGCTCGACAAGAAGTTGTTCCTAAGCGGTCTGTTGGTTGATAAATACATCAAACGCGGACTTGAGTATGCGGCCATTAAAACCCTCTTGATCGACGAAGACGGACACGAGATCAGACAGACCACTGACCACTTCCTGCTAAGCCTCGAAAAAAGGTCGGATGTTCAGGAGGTGAAAGGTTTGTCTGATATCGCTCCCTTAGAAGATCTGAAACCCGGCCATGAAATACCTTCGTTCACCAGAACCGCCTACCAGCGGGCGCTGGATGAATTTCCCTTCCTGGACGATTCCAGTCATAAAGATGCTTACGCCCGGACCAAGGGATATCCAGCCGCCTTGCTCTCTGGTTATGTCCTGTGCGGATATCTCTCCAAGTATTTTGAAGATTTTTTCGGTCCCGCCTGGTTTACCGGCGGAGAGATCGAGCTGGCCTTCATAAAGGCCGTTCATCAGAAACAAACAATAACCATCCGGGCTTCAGTCTCAAAAAAAATCGAGAGTAAAGAGGGCACCAGTCTGATCCTTGCTTTCTGCATCCAGCAGGCGGATGGCCTTGTAAATGTAAAAGGGAAGGCAAGCGGGATTATCAAGCACTAATTTTAAAGCGTTTTATCCACATCAGGTTAGAAGTCATTTTTTTTTAATATGGTTGAAAGGGGATCGCTTAATGACGGGAATCGACAGAAACAATTCCATAACGGATGTAAAGGGGATACTGGTCGGTCATTATACCGATCCTGAGGCGGCCAGCGGTGTGACAGTGATTTTATGTCCTGGGGGGGCAACAGCCGGGGTTGATGTGCGGGGTTCGGCTCCGGGTACTCGTGAGACCGATCTTTTAAAACCTCTGAATTTGGTGGAAAAGGTTCAGGCCGTTGTTCTGACCGGCGGTTCTGTTTATGGACTGGCCACCTGTGACGGGGTGGTCAGATGGCTGGAAAAAAAGGGCTGGGGATTTCCCTTAATGGAGGGACATGTGGCCCCGATTGTACCGGGTGCGGCCTTGTTTGATCTGGGCCGGGGGAAAGATTTTATTCCTCCCATCAACCCGGACTGGGGAAGGAAGGCCTGTGAAACCGCTGAAGACACAACGTTTCCCCTGGGTTCGGTCGGTGCCGGTACCGGTGCCCTCTCTGGGGGCATCAAAGGCGGCCTGGGTACGGCTAGTGAGATTCTCGATACAGATATAAGGGTGGCCGCCCTGGTGGCCGTCAACTCCCTGGGTTCGGTTATCGATCCAATGACCGGCCGTCCTTGGGAAATCAGACTTGAGAGGGAAGGAGAATTCGGGGAACCCGGGAAAAGATCGGTGAAGCTGCCCGATACTCCCCTACCCCAACCTCCGTCCAATACGACTATCGGGGTTGTAGCCACTGATGCGGTTCTGAGTAAAGCCCAGGCACAAAAAGTGGCTCAGATGGCTCAAGATGGATTGGCCAGGGCCATACGGCCGGCCCACACCATGTTTGACGGAGATACCATCTTTTGCCTGGCAACCAACAAGCGCCAGCTTCCGGACATCGAAAGCTTCTTCGCCGCCCCAAAGGCCCAAGCCCTGAATGCAATCGGCCGGGCCGCAGCCGATTGCCTGACCAGGGCCATTATCAGGGGAATTATCGAGGCAACGAGCCTGGGTCTGATGACGGCCTTTAGAGATCTGGAAGGGAAAATATCGAATTAGATCCTAACCAAACATATTTGAAATTTAGATGGTTAGGGGTCTTGTATTTTTGAAGTTGTCCACCAATCGGCCATGACCTTCTTTCCCGGGCCCAAATTGGAACATCGGTTTTAATTTACAAGAATCTAATCGACTAATCGAATCCGGGAGCACGGCCCGGAATATCCCCTTTAGGAGCGGGAGGGAATTCAAAAGTCGTTGCCTTCCTAAGAGAAAAGTTCAATCCCTGTCTCTTGGCCGTTTCCAAATAAGAACCTTTGGCCAGCCTTATAGCTCCCATTGGGGAAACGACAATAGCGGATTGATTCTGTACCGGACAATAGTGCTCGCAGTAGCCGCATCCGGTGCAGCGTTCCTCTTTCACTTCGGGGACCGGTACTGGATTTCCTGCCTCAAAACGGAATTCCACGGCCTTAAAGGGACAAACCTCGTCACAGACCATACAGCCTTTTTTATGTTCCCAGGCCAGGCATTTCTCCTTATAGATAACCGCTGTGCCGGTTTTGGCCCAGAATCTTTCCTTCGGTGTTAAAAAAGAAATGGCCCCGGTTGGGCAGACCAGGCTGCACTGGCGGCAATCGGGGATGCAGTAACCTCTTCTTGGAGTTAAGGCCGGGCTGAAAAGACTCATTAATCCAGCCTCAAACCAGATAGGCTGAAGCGTATTGGTGGGGCAGGCCACCATACATTCACCGCAGCGGACACACCGGGAAAGGAATTCCATTTCGGGCAGAGCAGCCGGCGGCCGGAGAAGTCCCGGCGGTGCGACTTTACCCGGTCCGGCCTTTCCACTGGGACTCGCCAAACCGGTAAGACCGGATACCGCCGTTAGGGCACCTGCAAGTCCGGCAAGAATAAAACGCCTTCGGTCGGGGAAAAAACCATCCGGCTGGCTCGCTTTTCCAGACCAAAGAACAGGAAAAGAGACCGCTCTTTCCGGACATATTTCCTCACAAGACCGGCAGACAATACACTCCCCATGCTTGGTGGTGATCGGAGACTCCAATTCAATAGCCTCCATCGGACAGACCCTGGCACATTTGCCGCAATGGGTGCAGGCCGAAGTGACCTGGCGTCCTATCAGAGGTCGTATTGAACAAAGGGCCAGAAGGGCACCGGAAGGGCAAAGGGTTCGGCACCAGAAACGAGGCGAATAGTGTTCCAACAAAAAAAGGGCAAGAAAAAAAGCAAGGATGAAGAACTGGGTGGAGAATCGCGGTGAGGCAATCTGAAGAAAGGCGATCGAGTTCATATTGAACTGCTCGGCCAGAGGACGGAGAATCAGAAGACCCCGTTCCGCCAAAAAGGCCAGGATCGGATAAATGAAAAGACCGTAAAAACGGGTTATCAGGGAAAGGGGTGAGGCCCAAAACACCCAGGAAACGCCTAAAATTGCGCTGCCGAACAGAAAGGCAAGAAGGAGGTATTTAAGAAAATTTAAATTTGTGGAAGATACTCTTTTTCCTGCGGTGCTCCGGTTGAATTTTTCCCATAATTCAAGAGTGGTTCCCATAGGACACACATGACTGCAAAATACGCGTCCCATCATTATGGTTGCCCCCAAAACAATCAATACCGGCAGAAAAGCAAGGAGCAGAATCCTGGCGCTTAAAACCGTGAAGACCGTCAGGGCCGGATCCATTCGCAGGAAAAGATCCACGGGCCAGGAAGACGATGAAAAAGAGAGGGCTGCAAACAGCAAAAAAAGAAACAAAAAAAGCGAAAAAAGCTGGATGATTCGTCGGAATGACATTACAGGATGGTCTTTTTGATATTCAGGTTTTGGATATCCATTCTCCCGAGTCCCCGTTCGTGGGCCTCACGAATGTGAGCCACCTGGGAAGGTTTGTAATGCTGGTCATACCATTCAAAGCTGGAAACGGTGAAGGCATCCGCAGCGACCATGTCCCTGGAGGCGATCACGGTATTTTCCTTTAAAACCTTCCCCGGTCCATGGGGGCCATTGGTGGAAAGGACCCTGGTTGCGTCGATCACCGTGAGATGGGCCTTCAGGACTGAACAGATATCAACAACGCAGGTGCTAATACCGCGGATATGCATGGTCCTCCGGTCATAGACCAATCCCATCATGCCTTTCATGGCCAGACTGACCCCTGTCGCGGAATGGGATTTGGCCACCGGAGCGGCGATAAGGACATCGCTTTTCAAGACGGCCTTCATGACATCGGTTGAACTCATTCTTTTTCCGCCCGGGATTTTGACTTCACTAAAAAGAGGGGCGTCGTCGATGGTCTGAACTATATTTTTGATTACGGAATTACAGATTGCTCTGATCCCTGAATTTTCAAGACATCTTTCAGCATTATCCAGGGTATTATCCAGAACCAGGATACTGGAGGCCCCTGCTTCCTTGCACAGGACGACCAATTCTCTGACCACTTCTGGATGGGTGTTCGAGGCCCTTTCGGGTGGTGAGGAAAAGCTCATATTCGGCTTGATCACCACCCGTTGGCCGGGTTTTACAAAATGTTTCATACCGCCCAAAAGCTCAACCGCAGCCCTGGTGGCCGGGCCCGGCGCCCCTTTAACGACGGAAATATCCGGAATCGGGTCGGCAAAAATTCGGCGGGGAAGAAACAATCCCACACCGCTTGCGGCCCCGATTGCACCCGCTATTTGATATCTTAAAAAATTCCTTCGAGTAATGAAATGTGCATCCACAAAGAAGCCCCCAGACAGATCCAATTAGTAACAACAATAATACACCCAAAATGGAGTCCTGGGAAGGTAAATTATTTATCTACGAAAAGATGAAGGCAAATATTCGAGTCGGACATGGCTCAGGGCATGGAAGATATTGCCTCTGATTTTCGGATTGCGGGCATAGAAGGCGGACAAGAATTCTTTGATTTCTTTGCGGGAAGAATTCCGGGCGCTGGGACAGGGATTCGGTATTTCTGGCAGACCCCTCCTTCTGGTAAAATGTTTAATCCTGTTTTCTTCCAAAAGTGCCAGGGGGCGAATGATAGTCAAACGGCCTTTAAACAAGGATTGCTTGGGAAGCATGGTGCTGAGTTCCCCGCTGAAAAACATATTTAAAAACAGGGTTTCAATAATATCATCTTTATTGTGTCCGAAAGCAATCTTGGTAAATTGCAAAGTTTTAGAGAGCTCGAAAAGATGTTTCCGCCGCAGCCAGGAACATAAAAAACAAGGATTTTCCTTATTTCCCGGGCCATGGGCCCTTATCCCATAATCGGTTTTCTCCATATAAAACGGAACGCCCATTTCCTGACAACTCTGTTCTATTAAATGAGGTTGGGTCCCTTCAAAGCCCATATCCAAATGAACGGCCAGCAAATCATAGCGGATGGGTATCCAGTGAAGGCGTTCTTTGAGCATATAGAGCAGGGCCAGGCTGTCTTTCCCCCCGGAGACGGCTACGGCCAGCCGATCCCCGTTTTCAATCATATCAAACTCCCGGATGGCTTTACCCAGGAGTCCTTGAACTTTTTTGTCGGCGACGGATATGGATTGGATCATGGAAGTTCTACCATCCTGTAGTGAAAAAAGTTAATTGCATAACAGGATTCAAGGGGTCCAGGGGGCAGGAAAAGGCCAAGAAACTAAAACCCTTGAATCCTTGAAACCCGTCTTCGTATAAAACCCTTATGCTCGCTCGGAGCCAACGCCGCGAAACATTGAAATAAATTTCGCCGAACACCGAACACTTAACGACGAACGGTATTTTTAAACTTAATATTCCCGGAGCACAAAACTGTCAAGAAGGAACTCTTTCTCGGTCTGAAAGGATCATTCTTTTTCTTGACCGAAACCATGAACAATGCTAATTTTGGGTTAATGAAATTATTGCATCCATCAAAAATCCTTTTTATCCAAGCCCTCCTTGCCCTCCTTTGTGTATCTCTGGCCGGTTGTTTTTCCAGCCGGCAGATGATTACCGATAGTGCCGTCGGCCTTTTTCAGGAATTAGCCCTGTCCGTCAACCGGCAATCGGATGTAGCCTTGGTCCGTCAAGGGATCCCGTCCTATTTACTCCTAATTGATGGGATAATTCAGGCCAATCCCGGGAATCCGGACCTTCTCCTGGCCGCTGCCCAGGCATATGCCTCTTATGCTTCGCTCTTGGAGGAAGAAGACACAACCCGAACCGCTCAATTGATTCAAAAAGCCAAAATCTATGCCATAAAAGCCCTGGAACAAAATCCCCTGTTTAAAGGGGCCCCTGAAAATTCTCTCGACCTCTTTAAGAAGCAAATGGAAAAATCCGAGAAAAGCCATGTCCCTCTCCTCTTCGGGGTGGGGAATATTTGGGGAACCTGGATTGCCCAGGGCCCTGATTCGGTGGAAGGGATGGCCGATCTCCCCAAAGTGGAAGTCTTGATGGACCGGGTTTTACAACTCGACCCTGGTTATTATTACGGCGGTCCCCATCTTTTTAAAGGGATATTGCTTTCCGCCCGGCCTGTCCAATATGGTGGAGACCTGAAAAAGGCCGAAACCCATTTTCAACAAGCCCTGAACTATTCTCAGGGCAAGTTCCTGATGACCTACATTTTCTATGCCCAATATTATGCCAAACAGCGCCTGGATCGGGATCTTTTCGTCAAAACGTTGAACCAGGTACTTTCCACTCCACCCGAGATAGAGCCGGAACTGACTTTGATCAACACCCTGGCCCATGAAAAGGCAAAAAAGTTGTTAAGCGAAGTGGACGAATATTTTTAGGGAGGGAACTATGGGAATTCGGATTGTGGATTGCCGATTTCGGAATAACTGGTATTGGATTGTTAATAAAAAATTTTGGACTTCCCTTTTTCTCTTACCATCCACCAGACACTTGTCATGGGCACGTTTCCCCCTGCTTTTTTCATTGGTTCTGTTATTTTTATTAGCTCTTTTTCCTAATTCATCTTCAGCCGAAAAGGTGATACTGAAAATAGGCACTTTGGCCCCGGAAGGGAGTTCTTGGGTCAAGGCCTTTCGGGATATCAATCGGGAGATCGGGCAAAAAACCGGGGGTCAAGTGACAATACGGATTTTTCCCGGAGGAGTCCTTGGCGACGAAGAGGATATGTTGCGTAAAATTAAGGTGGGCCAAATCCAGGGAGGATTCTTCACCGGCGGTGGCCTTGGACTGATTTTTAAAGATATAAAAATCCTGGTCATCCCCTCTCTTTTTGAAAATTACCAAGAAGTGGATGCCCTTATGGCCAAGATGAGCGGATACTTTGAAAAAGGAATTCTGGATAACGGCTTTAAAATCATGGGCTGGGGGGAATCGGGATTTATTTATCTGTTTTCTAAACTGCCCATTAAAAATGCCGCTGATCTTCGTAAAGGAAAGGTCTGGATCTGGGAAGATACGGCTATCGGCCGGGCGGTCTTTAAAGAATTGGGGATCAATGCTATTCCTCTGGGAATCCCCGATGTCCTGGTCTCCCTCCAGACCGGGATGATCGATACCGTTTACGCCTCACCGGCGGCGGCCATCTCGATGCAATGGTTTACCCGGGTTTCCTATATGACCAACGTGCCCCTTTCCTATTCGGTAGGAGCTGCAGTTTTGCAAAAATCGGCCTTTGAAAAGATCCCTCCCCCCTTACGGGCAACGGTGGAAGAGATCTTTCAGCGTCATCTGGTCCTGCTTAAAGAAAATGTCCGCAAAGAAGATCAAAAAGCCATAAGCGTTCTTACCAAGCAAGGAATCAAACTGGTATCGCCATCCCCTAAAGATGTGAAAGAAATGCAGGCTCTTAGCCTTAAAGGAGTGGATACCCTTGGGGAAGATGTTTTTTCCAAAAAAACCCTGGCTGAGGCCAAGGCCTTACTGAAAACCCTTCGCAAAGAAAATTGATGCCCTCTTCTCCATCAGCCTGGAAAAGGATCTCCTTATTTTTGAATCGGCTGGAAGAAATCCTGTTGGGCTCCTTTCTGATCTTAATGGTCCTCTTGGGATTTCTTCAGATTCTTTTCCGCAATGTCATTTCTGTTGGACTTTACTGGATTGATCCCCTTATGCGTCATATGGTCCTTTGGCTGGCCCTGCTCGGGGCCTCAGTTGCCACTCGGGAAAATCGGCACATCTCGATCGATCTCCTTTCCGAGAAATTAGGACATAAAAATCGCTCATACCTTCAGGGCGGCATAAATTTTTTTGCCGCTGCGATCTGCCTGATTTTGGTCTGGCCGGCAATCCGGTTTGTTCAAGAAGAATATGAAGTGGGGAAAATCCTGGCCTTTAACATCCCGATCTGGGCTTCTCAATCGGTCATCCCGCTCATGCTAACCGTCCTGGGTCTTCGGTTCCTGAGCAAAACCTGGAACGCTTTTACCCGCCGGAGAGAATTTTTGTCCTCCGAGCAATCCAATACTACTCGAATATGAGAAAATTTACTCCGAACCCAGAACACGTTTTTTGCCTTCAGGAAAAGACATGGGCCTGATCTCCTCCCTTCTAACCGTTTTTCTGGCCCTTATCGGCACACCCCTGTTCATCGTTATCGCCTTTAGCGGTCTTATCTTTTTATTTATCAACGGAATTGATTTGACCGCAATGGTCATTGAACTCTACAAGCTGGCCCATACCCCGATGTTAGTGGCCCTTCCCCTCTTTTCCCTGGCCGGCTATATCCTGGCCGGGAGCAAGGCCCCGGATCGCCTAGTCCGCCTTTCCAATGCCCTACTGGGCTGGCTGCCCGGGGGGTTGGCGGTCATCGCTTTGGGCGTTTCCGCTATATTTACCGCCATGACCGGGGCTACGGGTTTGACCATCATCGCCATGGGCGGACTGCTGTTTCCGGCCTTAAAAACCCAAAAATATCCGGAAAAATTTTCCCTGGGGCTCTTGACCACTTCCGGAACCCTGGGTCTGCTCTTTCCCCCCAGCCTACCCCTGATCCTTTATGGGGTAGTCGCCCAAACCAGCATCGATCAACTGTTTCTGGCCGGGATATTACCCGGATTGTTAATGGTCTTTCTTCTTTCCCTGTACAGCAGCTGGAAAGGATTCCAGGCCAAAGTGGCCCGACCGAGGTTCACCGTTAAAGAGGTGGGCAGGGCCCTTCGGGAATCGATCTGGGAGATCCCCCTGCCCTTTGTTGTGCTGGGCGGCATTTATACCGGAATCGTGGCCATCAGCGAAGCGGCGGTTCTGACCGTACTCTATGTTTTGATTATCGAAGTCGGGGTCTATCGGGATATCAAAATACGTGAACTTTTTCCCATTATCACTAAAAGTTCCATCCTGGTTGGGGGGATCCTGATTATCCTGGGGGTTTCATTCGGGCTGACCAACACCCTGATCAACGAAGAAATCCCCATGAAGATTCTGGATTTTTTAAAGCTTCATGTCCAAAGCCCGGTGACCTTCCTGATCTGGTTGAACCTGTTTCTTTTGGGGGCCGGCTGCCTCCTCGGGATGTTTCCGGCCTTGATCATCCTCGTCCCTTTAATCGTTCCCGTGGCCCAGGCTTATGATCTGCATCCGGTACATCTGGGGATCATCCTCCTAACCAACCTGGAAATCGGGGCCTCGCTGCCTCCTCTGGGAATCAATCTTTTTATCTCCAGTATCCGTTTTGAACGGCCGGTTCTGGACCTCTACCGGGCTTCCATCCCTTTTATTTTAATCCTGCTGCTGACCTTGGCCTTGATCACCTATCTGCCGGTCATCAGCCTGTTTTTTTTATAAGTCTTCAAACCGACCTTATTCCCCGATTTAATAAACCCTGCCTCAGAAATACCTTTTTCTTGAACTGGGATTCCTTTTGAAGTATTATACCCTTATTTTCAAATCATCTAAATCGACGAATCTTGCTTATATCCCAATCCACACAATAAGGAGAAAAACTGATGAAACACAAAATTTCCGTAATCGGTGCCGGCAATGTGGGGGCCACTGCGGCCCAGCGGATAGCTGAAAAAGAACTGGCGGATGTGGTTCTGGTGGATATTTTGGAGGGAGTCCCTTTTGGCAAGGCCCTGGATTTATCGGAAGCCGCCCCGATTGAAAAACATGACGCCCATCTGACCGGTGCCAATGATTATGAGGCCACCAAGGACTCCGATGTCATCATCATCACTTCCGGCATCCCCAGAAAACCGGGAATGAGCCGGGACGACCTGCTGGCCACCAATGCCACGATCATGAAGTCTGTAGTCGACCAGGCCGTTCAGTATTCCCCCCAAGCCGTTTTGGTCATCGTCAGCAATCCTTTGGATGCCATGTGTCACGTGGCCTTCGAAACCAGTCAATTTCCCAAAAACCGGGTATTGGGTATGGCCGGGGTATTGGATTCAGCCCGTTTTCGGACTTTCATCGCCCAGGAACTGAATGTCTCCGTGGAAAACACCCACGCCTTTGTTCTCGGCGGACATGGAGACACTATGGTCCCTCTCCCTCGCTTTTCAACCGTTTCCGGGATCCCCATTACCGAACTGATGGATCAAGCAACCATCGAACGTTTGGTCAAACGGACCCGGGAAGGCGGGGCCGAGATCGTCAGCCTGCTTAAGACCGGCAGCGCCTACTATGCCCCGGCTTCGGCGGCCTGCGAAATGGCCGAAGCCATTATCAAAGATAAGAAAAAAATACTGCCCTGTGCCGCCTATCTGACCGGCGAATACGGAATTAATAATCTATTTATCGGAGTGCCGGTAAAACTGGGGAAAGAAGGCATCGAAGAGATTATTCAGATTAAACTGACTCCTGAAGAAGATGCGGCCTTGAAAAAATCGGCCGAAGCGGTCAAAGGTCTGGTGGAGGCTATGAAGAAACTGGAGGTATAGCTCATTAAGGGAAGGGGGGATCCTCCTCTTTTAAAGAATCCATTAATTCCGATTCAGCCGGTTTTTAAATTGTAAATATGAGGCCAAATATTGCCCTCCGATCGTCTGAATGCAAAATGGTTTCATTCTTCAAAACGATCCGGATTTTTCCCGGCCTCAAAAGGCGGCCTCAGGTGGAGTCTTTTTATAATCAGTGGGCCTGACGCGAACCGTCACAGAAGATCAGTCACGTTGATTTCAAGCATTTTCACCGAGGCCAAAATTCGCTCTACATTGCGGTCAACAGCCGGCATCCCTCCGGAGAGAGCTTTCAATTCTTCGGCTTCCTTTTTGATGGCTTCAATTCTAACCGCCATTTTTTCTATCTTTTCCCGATTCATCTGATACCCTCCCAATCCATTTATCGGGGAATGATCTAATTTTCGGCTATCTCAGTGTCCATCCTGAGACTTCCGATTTCCGGATGAGCTCTATCCTACCTTTCTTAAATCTTTGAAACGTTTCGCTTTCACATCATAACGGGGAAGTGAATTAATCGTGTGAACTTCAATATGATAACCCAGGTTCGTCTTAAGACGCAGTTGATCCTGAAGCTGCCTTAGAATTTGCTGTCGATTCCCTTCCTGTCCAGGCAAGAGTTCGATTTTAAGAGTTATATCATCTAAATCCCCCTTCTTGGACACTACGACCTCATATTCATTACCCAGCCCATTGATAGAGCGAACGACCTCCTCTATGGCCGATGGAGCCACTAAAACCCCTTTTATTTTGGTGATATCGTCCGTTCGGCCGATGACCCCTCCTTTGATGATCCGGAAGGTTCTCCCGCACCCGCAGAAAAAATCAGCCCATTCGGCCACATCCTTGGAATCAAACCGTATGCAGGGTTGGGCCATTCGATCCAGGGCGGTAATAACGATCTTGCCTCTTCTCCCGGAATCCTCGATCAACTCCCCGGTCGTCAAATCCTCCAACTGGACCATAAAGAGGGCCTCGTTTACATGCAGCCCTCCGGGCTGTTCCAAACATTCAAAGCCCCAGGCCCCGATTTCAGTCGCCCCCACGTGATCATAAACCTTGGCCCCCCAAGCCTCCTCCATGCGCCGCTTGGTGGAAGGAATGCTTGCTCCGGGTTCTCCGGCACAAGTAATTTTTTTGATATTCAGATCTCCGGCAGGTTCGATCCCCAACTTTTTACGTGCTGTATCAGCCATCCCCAGGACATAAGTAGGGGTGGCCATCATCGCCGAAGCTTTCAATTCTTTCATTTTCAATATCCGGGCTTCGGTATCGAGAACCCCACCGGGAATAACTTCACATCCCAATTTCTCGGCGGCATAATGACCCGCCCAGAAGGCCACAAAAATATTATACCCAAAGGGAATAAAGACCCGGTCCTTCCTTCTATATCCCTGGGCATAAAGTATGGTAGCCCAGGCTTCAGCCCACCATTCCCAGTCCTGCCAGCTATCGGCCTGGTAGACCGGTACCCCTGTCGTCCCGCTGGTTTGATGAAACTCGGTCACCTCTTCCAGAGGAACACAAAGGGCATCTCCATAGGGAAATGGCTCCTTCCTTTGGATATCTCTCATCATGGACTTTTCCACCTTCGGCACTTTGGCCACATCCTTGTAAGTCTTGATATCCCCCGGCTCAAGACCCGCTTCTTGATAAAGTCTTCTGTGGAATTTTGATCGCTCAAAGGCCCAGGACAGAATCTTTTTGAACTTTTTAACCTGTAAGGCCCTCAACTTTTCTTGAGGAAGCCGTTCCAAAACGGGATTCCAATACCTCGTTGCCTCTTTATTGGAGATCTTCATCTTATCTCTTCTCTAAGGAATAAAAATTGGTCATTCTCTCAAAGCGATAGGAAAAAATCCTGTTATTAAGAGGCTCGGAAAAGTATTGACTAAATTTTGCAGCCTGGGACCGGGGAGTCCTTCAATTTCATGTCAAGACTATTTTAAGACCCTCAATAATTAATCAACTTCAAATACTGCCGCAATATTTTTCCGGCCGCCGACCTGAATACATCCGGTCGGACAGACACTCATGCAGGCCGTCTGTTTATTTTCCGCCAATCTCTCGATACATAGATCGCATTTCACAGCGATTTCCCGCTTATCGTCAAATTGCATGGCGCCGAACGGACAGGCCTCCAAACAGGCCTGACAGCCGATACAGAGATCGTTATCGATCAGAACAATACCCTGGGCGTTTCTGCTAATGGCCTTTTCAGGACAAGCCTCCCGGCAGGGGGGCTTGGCACAGTGATGGCAGTATTGGGGAATATAATCCGGGGAATCCTCGATCACCCTTACCAGTCTAGGCCCCACACCCAGACGATGCTCCTGCTTACAGGCCACCTCACAGGCATGACAGCCCATGCAATCTTTTTTTATAAAAACAAGAGAAACTTTATCCATCTTAGGTCCTCCTCGGGCAGGGTGATATGTTGCATAAACAGACCCTCAGATTGGTTGATCCGATGGCCGGGTCAAGGGTTTCGTAGGCATTGTCCGTCAGGATATTAGCATTGGAGATATCCCATCCGTGATCCGGCGTCTTTATCTCCGGGAACCACCACCCATGTTCGGCCACAATGACCCTGGGATCGATATGTTTATTCAATTTAGCCCGCTGTTTTATACGGCCTCTCGGCGAGGCAATATAAACCCATTGTCCCTCTTCAATGTCATGCTTCCGGGCCGTATCCGGATGAATCTCTACGATGGGATCGGGCCGGATTTCCCTCAGCCAGGGGATGTTCCGGTTGGCCGCATGGAAGAAAGTTGGGGTCCGCAAACCGGAGTTGAAAATGTAGGGGAAGTCTTTGGCAACCTCCGGCTTGGAAACCGGGCTTTCGGCAACTTCATCATATTTAGGCAGGGGATCATATCCCCAACCCTCCAGAATGGTCGAATAAACTTCCAATTTTTTGGTAGGGGTTGAAAAACCCCTCTGTTGGTATTTCCGATAGACCATTTCACCCTGGAGATACCCTTTCTCTTTAAACTGCTCCCAGTTCAGTCCGGAGGGTTCAAGCAGCCAATCCAAGGCATCCTCGACGGTGGGCCACCATTCCTGTCCCATTCTCTTGCCTAATTCCATCCAAATTTTATGGTCCTGCCAGGCCTCCCCTATTTCCACGCACTTCTGCCGGGCCAAAACAAAACCATGCCTTTTCCAGTTGTCGGCCACATGATTCTGTTCCAGCCAGGTCCCGGCAGGCAGGAAAATGTCGGCCAGTTCCGTCGTCGGGGTCTGGAAAAAATCGATCATGGCCAGGAACTCGATTTGCTTGAGGGCCTCATAGGCCTCTCTGGCGTTGGCCCTGGTGACCACCGGATTGGTGCCACCGAGGATCCCGGCCTGAATGGGATAGGGTTGGCCGGTCAGGATGGCGTCCCAGGCTTTTTTGGGATTGATAAAGGCCACCCTGGCCCCGAGTGGAAAATCCTTTCCACCCAATCTCTTGTCTCGTTGCTCCCTGGAAAGATCCCGGTGTCTGGCGAATTCAGCTACGGTCCGAGTGGGGGGATTGACGAACAAAACATTTCCCCCGGGCACATCCAGATTGCCGGTAATCCCCATCAAGGCAGTCGTCGCCCGGGTATAATTGGCGCAGTTGTTGTTCTGTTCCGTGGGGACTCCCCAATGGATTAAGGCCGGTTTGATAGACCCATACATCCTGGCCGCTCTTCGGATCAGGTCTTTATCAATCCAGGTAATCTCCTGAACTTTTTCCGGCGGATAGGCCATCACCCTTTCCTTCCAGGCCTCCCAGCCGTTGACATAATTTTCGACAAACTCCTTATCATAAAGTTCCTCTTCGATGATCACCTGGTTAAAACCCAAAGCAAGGGCTGCATCCGTCCCCGGACGGATTTGCAGCCAAAAATCCGCTTTGTTGGCTACAAATCCCTTACGAGGATCGATGCAGATCAGCTTGGCCCCTTTTTTATAAGCCCGCCAGAAACCCTCGCCTTTGTATTCGTCCGGATTGGTCCATTGAGGATTGCAGCCCCACATAACGATTAATTTCGGCCCTCCCTCATAGTCCCCTATCGGCAGCGAACCGGCCGTAATCAGGGTCGAAGCGACCCTGGAAACATAACACATATGCCCGGCGGTCAAAACATTGGGAGTCCCCAGGAGGTTGGCAAACCGGTATAAATGACTTTCATAATCCCTTCCCGTTCCCTGACCGACAACAATGGATTCGGGACCGTATTCGGCCATGACCGTTTTGAATTTTTGGGCGACCGTATCCAGGGCCTCATCCCAGGAAATGCGCTCCCATTTTCCGCTGAGTTTCCCGCCGACTTTTTTCATCGGATAAACCACCCTATCGGGATGGTAGGCCAGTTGGGTGATGGCCAAGCCTTTACTGCATAAGGTGCCGTGGCTTATGGGTGATTCCGGATCCCCTTCCACCTTGACCACTTTGCCGTCCGAAACGGTGGCGATGACACCGCACCCGCCATGGCAGCTACGGCAAGCCGTTCTGATCTTCCGCCCTTCTTTCATTTTTGCCTCCTTCTTTACATTAACGATGCAGGGTATTTGATACTGGATACTGGATGCTGGATTTTTATCCAGTATCGGTCTTTGGTTTTATCCAGAATCCAGAATCGCCCTGTTTGAAGCAATTAATCCCGAGTCACTTAAAACTTTAAGAAAAATTCTCAGACTTGGCAACCTCGGCCACATCCGAAACCCCGAACTTCAGGACATGAATGAAACTCATCATGGCCTTGACATTTTTCTCTATGACCGGCATCTCCCCGCCTAACCCCTTCAACTCGATCAAGAGCTGTTCCAGTTGATCAATGATGGTCTTCATCCCGTCCAGATTTACCCGTTCCTCTTTTTCTCTTGGCTTACCCATCGGCCTTATCCTCCCTGAGATCTTTAAACCTCTTTGATTTTAGAGTGTATCGAGGAAGTGATCCGGGTAAAACAGACTCGATCCGGAACCTCAGATTGGTTTTAGTCTTGAGTCTTTCCGAGATCCGTCTGTTAAAAACCTTACTTGGTTCGACCCCCATTTCCTCTTGAGGCTCTACCCTGAGGGTAATTTCATCCATGAGACCTTCGCGTTGGACTACAATTTCATACTCCACGATTTCAAGAAATTCCCGTCTGACGATTTCTTCTACAGCGACCGGGGTAAACAGGACCCCGCGGATTTTTCTCAAGTCATCGGCTCGTCCGGCGACTTCGGCAATTTTCTTGGAAGTTCGTCCGCAAGGACATCCGTTTCCCCCCTGTCGCACCACATCCTTGGTGTTAAACCGGATTAAAGGGAAAGAGCGTCTGCCGAGAGGAGTCACCACCGCCACACCCAGTTCCCCTGGACCAACCTCTGTGGTCAAGGTTTCCATATCCAGGATCTCCACCAGGAAGAAAGGCTCTATAATGTGCAGACCATTTCGTTCTTCGCACATGGCGGCCCAGGCGCAGGGTTCGGTTCCCCCAATGTGGTCATAGACCTCGGCCCCCCACGATTGCTCCAACCTCTCACGGGTAGCCAAAGGCAAAGGTTCCCCGGCGCAAAGCATCCTTTTTATTCCTATGGTTCTGGGATCAATTCCCATTTTGAACGCCTCTTCAGCCAGATGAAGGCCGTAGGTGGGCGTGCTCAGAAGGGCAGTGGCCTTCAATTCCAATATCTTGCTGATTCGGTCTCGGGTATCCAGGGCTCCTCCGGGAACCACCTCACAACCCAGTTTTTCCGCGGCATAATGACCCTCCCAAAAGGCCACGTAGACATTATAGCCAAAGGGAACAAAAACACGGTCGGTTTCCCGGAATCCGGCCATCCAGAGTATATGACACCAGACTTCCACCCTCCACTGCCAGCTTTCATAGGATTCAGGGACATAAACCGGTTTCCCCGTGGTCCCCGAAGTCTGTCGGAAATCGGTAACCTCCTTCAATTCCACTCCCAACATTTCTCCATAGGGGAATGGGGATTTACCCTCCTGGGCCTTTCGGAGATCCTCCTTGTCGATCAGGGGAAGCCGCCGGACCGTTTCGAGGCTGGTAATGTCTTCGGGGAAAACATCCTTTAACTGCTTCTGATAAAAAACAGAATGCTCTTTGGCATACCCAATCAGCTTCCGAAAGTTCTTGAGCTCCATGGCCAATAACTGTTCCGGAGCCGACTTCTCCAGCAAAGGATTCCAATATTTTCTGTTTTGTTCCTTCATCCTAAGAGGACCTCCTCTTATGGGCCGTTGGTGATTTGTTTATATTATGTTTTGTAAAAGATTGCTACTGGCATTTTTTAGGCGGAAACTAAGTTGGTTCATCGGGTATGGTTTCGAATTTTTCAGGTTCTTGTTCGGGCTTCTGTATTGTGACAACACGGCGATGGGGGGATCGATTGACATGTAGTTGAAAAACATCCGGTCTTGAATAGTGCCCGGCCACATCACAAAGCGATTTGGCTGAAAAGATACGCTCCATCGAACATTCGGCCATGAGGATGGTCTCGCCTTGGGCCGGCCCGGCCATGATCTCGCCCCTGGGATCGATAACACAACTCTCTCCCGGATAACTGCCGGCCAAATCCTTGTACTTATCGGGAACGCGGTCAGGCGATAGTAAGGCACCCACATCGATAACGTAGGCCCCTGATTGGGAGGCAAAGGCCCTGGACAAAAACAGGTGGCGTGAGGTGCTCATCCCAGGCCAGGCGGCCACATGGATTTGGGTGCCCTGGGCCATCAGGGCATAGCCGGGAAGGACCATGTTATGTTCCCAACAGTTGAGCCCGCTGATTCTGGCATAGGGGCGGTCGTAAACCAGAAGACTGCTTCCGTCCCCCTCGCCCCAGGCAGTACGTTCCCGGTGGGTGGGTTTGAGTTTTCGGTGACGGCCCAGGATCACTCCATCGCTGCCGATGAAAAGCAATGTGCAGTAAACCGTACCCTGGGTCTGGGGGTCCCGTTCGGCCACACCGATAACGACATCCATATGGGCCTGGCGAGCCGCCTCAGACAATCGATCGGTGGTAGGGCTGGGTATTTCAACCGCATTAGCCAGATATTCGGCGGCCATCGACCCCGTGGCCGAACCCCAAACGAAAAACGGATAACCGGGCAGCCATGATTCGCCGAAGGCGGCCAGGGTGGCGCCCTGTGCCCCCGCTTCCCGGATAAGGGAACAAGCCTTCTCGGTCGACGCCTCACGATCGAAATAAACGGGTTCAGCCTGAACTGCAGCAAGTTTGAACTGAGTATATTTTGCCATATTTAAATACCAACCTCCTTTGAGTGCCAATATCTCCCAGGGTTGACCAACAGCAGAGCTAAGCAACGGTCCGGACCTATGGAGCCGCCCGGCAAGGTAGCAACGCCGGCTCTGATTAGGAAGGGCCGCTTTTCGGCCTGAATCCGGCGTAGAGCCCTGTTATTATCTGTCTTATATTATATACATTTCCCAAAGCAGCCGAAAGTCGCAGACGGAAGAAAATGCAACCCCACCGGGTCGATACTACAATGAGACACTTAATATATAACTGGTTTTAATTATTTATACCGGCCCTCATCATTCTTGAAACCACCAGGTGATGAAAAGGACGAATGATGTTAAAGTAAACCGGTCCGGTCCAATGCCTGAACTTTACTAATGTGAAAACATGAAATCTTGTCAGGTTGTCTCCTAACGCCTCCGGGACTACACCAAAATAGGCTTTCAAATGTTTGTCTTCCGGTGTCTCCGAAACCCAATAGGTGTCTTCTTTTGCATTACGCACAATAAAAAAAGAAGCTTTTTCCCCAGGCCTAAACGAAAGCTCATCCGGTTTTATGGAAGGAAGTTCCTTCGGTTTTTCTTGTTTTTCTAAACCGAGAATATATACCAGAATTTCTCTGATTCGGAAGAGAAGCAATATCCACCATGGATAATAAGAAAGCATCCCGGAGATAAATTGTCTTAGACTTGCACTGCCATCAATGGTTTTGATGTCCGAATAGTCGATATTCTGGAAATATAGATCTAATTCCTTATATTTCTGTATTTGTTCCATTCTTCATTCCAACGTCATAAATCATCGGCTGGTGAGCCGCCCTGCGGGTCGCAAGTTTGCCGGATTTGGTGGTTGGCCGCTCTTTGCCACTGACAATAAAGATACATCTGCTCGGTGCCGCCGGGCGTGATGTGTAGCTCCTTGTGATGTCGTTCCAGCGTGAACTCCCTGTCCAGCAGTTCTTGCATAGCCTTGATGGTGTATCTCTCCACTGGCAGTCCACTGCAGCGGGGCGGTGCCTCCGGCGAAAACGTTCCTATAATCGCGCGGCCCCCGGGTTTCAATGCCTTTCGGAGACAATCCAAATACTTCCTCCTGCCGTCGGGTTCGGTGAGGAAATGAAGCACTGCCCGATCATGCCACAGATCGAAAAAATTTGTAGGAAGTTCGATCGAAGTGATATCACCTTCCAACCACATGACCCGAGCAGCGTCCCATCCAAGGCGTGTTCTGACCACCGACAAAGCCGCTTGTGACAAGTCGAGGACAGCGACCTGTTGATAGCCTTCGTTGAGCAAGTCGTCGACCAGTGTGGAGGCACCCCCGCCGACATCGATAATCCGTGCATCCTTGGGCAAAGACAAATCACCTATCCAGGTCAAGGATGTCCGCAAATGTGGCTCATACCAACCCACCTCGTGCGGTTGTCTGCTCGTGTAGACTTTTTCCCAATGTTCTTTTTGGTTCATCTCATTCGGCCAACATGCTGCTCAAAGGACGGAAGGGGCGCACCCCCTGGGGGTCCCTTGCAGCAGAATGTTAGGAGTTTTCATGCTCTTTAATAAAAGCGAGCAATTCACATGGTTTAACAATTATGGCATTACATATTCTATGAAGTTCTCTCCGCTTATTTATTATTCGAGCATCAGTATTAACGAAATAGCCGCTATACTTATGAGCTTCAAATACATGGTTAGCATCTTGTTTCATTTTTTCTGGTTTGCCATTCCCAGTTAGAATATCCCAGATATTTTGTTTCCATTGACTTTCCTCTGGAACTAAATTTGTTTCTATGGTGAATATTTTTGTTAATGCTTCCTCTTTAACTCTTGCTGGCGTATTTGGGTGTTCAGCCTCCTTCATGGTCGAATGAGAGATTATTATATTAATTTAATCATTTTCATGCCGACGAAATATTTCTTCTGCACAGCTTGATTCGGGTTGGTATTTCGGATCGAAGGCACAGGAATCAATAAAAATGTTCGCGTAGAATGGATTTAATGCCATTTATTTCTTTTTATACTAAACGTTTAATATACGAACTTTGGTTTTGAAGAATTTTTTAACGGCACTATAATACTTCAAAATTTTTCATACAAGAAAATGTTGAATAATAACCAGTAAGTACATATTTAGACCATTTCGTATACTCTGGGAATAAAGGACGAAAACGATATTCGTGTTTGCTCTATTAAAGGCCTCCAGCCTTTAACTTCATAGACCCGGCTTCCTGGAGAGTGTGATCTCTTGTTGCTCTTTATGAACCAAAGCTCTCTTTTACCGCCTTGAAGGCCTGGTAGGTCGCTTCAAGCGTCTCCTCTATATCTTCCTTCCGGTGGGCCGCGGAAAGGAACCAGTTGTGCGAAGGGTGAAAAAAAACCCCTTCCTGATAAGCTCGAGCGCAGAAGGTCTTATTCTTTTCAAACGAGTGGTCATCCTTGAAGGTCATGAAGGGCATGGTGACCGGACCGGTGTATTTGATTTTCAGGCCGAATGATTCGGCCTGTTTGAGCATCCCCTGTTTAAGCATCTCACCAATCTGAAAAAGGTGATCCAGGACCCCGGGACGGTTCATTTCCATGAGCGTGGCCAGGGCCGCGGCCATGGGCACGGCACTGGTAAAAAAGGAACCGGTGAAGAAAATCGTTTTTCCTGCCTTCATCAATTCCCGGGTGCCCAGGCAGGCGGAGATGGGATATCCGTTTCCCATGGCTTTGGAAAAACAGGAAAGCTGCGGTTTCAAGCCGAAGTATTCGGCCGAGCCGCCCATGTGCAGCCTGAACCCGGCCCGGACGTCGTCCATGATCAGCACCGGGCCATCGGCGTTGCAGAGTTGCCTGAGCCCGTTCAGGAAGGTCTCGCTGGGCATCTCCTGGTCGTGGGCGAATTCGTGTTTGAAGGGCGTGATGATAACGCCGGCGACGTCGCTTCGGTTTTCCTCAACCAGTCTCACGAGGGTCCGGATATCGTTAAAGGGAAAGGTGAGGACGTTGGCCCTCTCCCCTTCGGTGGTCCCGGTGGGATTTGGGGTACACCAGGGACCGATGCCGTGATAAGTTCCCTCGGCCTTGATGATCTTGTTTTTGCCGGTGTATGCCCGGGCAATGAGAACGGCGCAGTTGACCGCGTCGGAGCCGTTCTTGCCGAATAGTGCCCAGTCGGCGGAGGGAATCAGGTTCACCAGATATTCCGCCAGTTCGACCCATAGTGGGGAGGGGAGGTTGAAACAGTCCCCCTTTTGTCTCTGTCTCTGGGCGGCCTCCTCAACCCGGGGATGGCTGTAGCCGAGTATCATGGGACCATATGCGCACATGTAGTCGATGTACTCGTGGCCGTCCACGTCCCAGAAGCGACAGCCTTCGGCTCGATCTATGAAACAGGGGCTTTGGCCCCGAACAAGCAGCCTGGGGTCCTGATGGCCGGGGATACCGCCGGGGAGGACTTTTTTCGCCCTTTCGAAGAGCGCTTGAGACCGGGAAAAGGTACGCATGTTTCACCTCTTTCGAGATTTTGCCGGTGCCGGTATCAGCCGCCAAGGCAAATAATATCTTTTGCCGGTATCTTAGCATTAATCTATTGGGGGTTCAACGGTTTCATACCATATGAAGATTAAAGACGATGGAATTTTTTTTGATATTCCGTCGGCAAAAGACCGGTATATTTTTTAAAAATTTCCCTGAAATGGCTGCTGTTTTCGTAACCAGAATGGCAGGAGATTTCGTCAAAGGTCTCGTTTTGGGCTTCCAACATTTTTTTAGCGGTCTCTACTCTGGTCCTCTGCAAATAAACCAGGGGTGTGTCACCGGAGGCCTTTTTAAATCTACGCTCAAAAGTGCGTCGACTCATACCGAAATTTTTGGAAACCCTATCGAAATCGATTTCTTCGGCATAATGATCTTCGATCCATTGTTGGACGATCTTGATTCTTTCATCGGTATGATTTTTTTGAAATTGAAACACCGTATAGGGCGCCTGCGAACTCCGTCCCATATCATGGATCAATGACTTTGAGCACTGGATGGCCACTTCATGACCGCAATACTTCTCAACCAGATACACCGGAAGATCAACCCCTGCGCCCAAGGCGCCGGCACAAAATAGATCCCCCTCATCGGTAATGAGCCGCTCGGGCTTCAAGTTAACCCGGGGATACATCTGTTTAAACAAATCCACATAACCCCAATGGGTGGTAGCGGTCTTCTCATTCAACAATCCGGTCTCGGCCAGAAAAAAAGCACCGGTGCAAACACTGGCGATACTGGCTCCTTTCCGATAATGGTGCTGAAGCCACTGAAGACCTTGTGCGCCGTATTTAATGGTTTTCTCAATATCGGTGATGCTTGGAATAAGGATTAAATCGGTTTTTTTCACATCCTCAATGGCCCGGTGCGGTTGTATAAAGACATTGTTAAGACACTTTACCGGTTTCCCATCAAAGGAGGCGATCTCAACCTCAAAAAAGGGGGTCAAGGGCAGGCCATGAATATGATTCCACAATTGTCCGGCCAGGAAAAATACGTCCATGGGACCCATCACGGTTGAGGCAAAGGTATTACGGAGAGCCAATATAGTAATTTTTTTCATAATAGTCGCTCCCTGGATTTTCTTTTTAATAATGACGCAATTAAGATGTTTAATGCCGTTTATGCCACTTTTATTTTTATTCGTCAAGTGATAGGATAGGCTACAATCAAAATAAAACCCGGGACGGGAGGAAAAAAAAATTGTTTAATCAGGAAACTTGCAAACGCTGTGGACTTTGCCTAACTTCATGTCCTTTTCTCGAAATGCCCAAGGAGGAGGCCAAGGCGGAAATAGAGCGAATGATTGAAATGAAGGAGTCACCAATCATTTCAAAAAATTGCGCCGGATGTTCCTATTGTAACATCATTTGCCCGACTCAATCAAATCCTTCCTACCTAAGAAAAGATATCACCACAAGAAAAAACAGCAACAAAGGACGCGCCTGTTTGTTGTTGATCACTGACAAGGTTCCCTTCAACATGATGACGATCGGATTGGAGTTTAAGCCTGAAGAACAATTGAAAGATATGGATGCCTATTTAAATCCCGATCCCAATGAAGAAGTTTTTTATTTGGGATGCGCCCTTTCACATATCTATACGGATCTGGCCAAGACAAAATTGATGGATCGGTTGCCCAAGATGGGCGGAATGAAATATTGCTGCGGTGTTTATGCACATGCTTTCGGAGAAGAAGAAGCCAAGATCAAGGGTAAACAATTGCTTAAAGAGTTTGAAAAACTCGGGACCAGGAGATTAATAACTTTTTGCACCGGTTGCGACGACATCATTGGCCATGTTTATCCTAAGATCATTCCAGAATTTGATATTGAAACGGTAAATATAGCTACATACCTTCTCCAAGAGCATCAGAAGGGTAAAATCGCCTTTACCCACCCCATTCATAAGAGAGTGACCTTTCATGATCCCTGCGCCTGGAGAATGTTGGGACCGGAAATAGGTGAAAATCCAAGGGAACTCCTTAAATTGATGGGAGCGGAAATCGCGGAAATGAAACACAGCCGGCAAAAATCATTATGTTGTGGTACCCCGCTGGTAATATCGGGCAGGAATCCCCAATTGGCTTCTAAAATTGCCGAGAAAAGGGTATCTGAAGCCCGGGAAATAGGCGCGGAAGCTATTGTGGTGAGCTGTACCGGATGTTTTAATGGACTGGTGGAAAAAGCCGAGGAGCAAAATATTGAAGTATATTATATTACCGAGATGGCCCAAATGGCCATTGGTGAAAAACCATTACACCGGTTAAAGGAGATGAAAAACCAGTTAACGAAGAATATTATTAAAAAGGTCAGTGAAAATCCGGGCATATTGAAGCAAAAGTATATTATTAAAAACGGGGAAATACAACTTCTATAAAATATAAATATCTTTTGCTGTCGGGCATTCCGTGAATCTTGCACCTTCCGGGGCTCCCTGGACCCTGTAGTTTTTTCCATAGGTGGAATGAAAAAGGCTAATTGTTCTAGAAAAAGGAGATTAAACAATGATCGACCTAATAAATGCCGCTGAAACGATTTCAAAATATTTAAAAGTTCACACCTCTCCCCTGTCCATAAAATATTACTCTAATAGTAAAGACCTGCCGACCGACGTCAGACGTCCGAATGTTTTCGGGGTGAAAATGGCCTTCTGCCAGATCAATACCATTGCCCGGAAATGGGGCTGGTCGTTTGCGGTCACCCCGGAAGACATCAATTGTGTGGCGGCCCTCATGAGTTTCGGCTGGGGAGATCTCGCCGGCGATCTTAACAAGGAAGAAGAACTCATCAATTTCAGAATCAACGCCGGATATATCAAAGATCGTGACGCAGCCAAAAAAAATTTAAAGAAGGCCTCATCCCTGATGGATGAAAAAAAATTCTCATCCCGGGGATTGATCGTATCTCCTTTAGATTCCGGTGTCATTCAGGATCCCGATGTTATTTTGATTTACGGCAATCCGGCTCAAATGGCCAGGATGATCCAATCCATGATATATACTGAAGGCGGCGTCATAGAATCCTGGGCAAGTATCGGGGCCTCCTGTGTCCGGGAAATGATCGCCCCGATGATTGAGAACAAGGCCGGTTATGTCATTCCCGGTCGAGGAGCCAGACAACTGGGAATGGCCGGTGATGATGAAATGGTTTTTACCATGCCGGCAGGAAAATTAGAGAATTTCTTGACGGGTGTAAAAGAAACTCACGAGAAAGGCACCAAATATCCGATCAATCAATTCCTTTTCTTTGAACCGAAATTTAATAAAACCGTTGAAAAATTGAGGGAAAAGATCAAATTGGTTAAATAATAAAAAAAGGATTATATAATAGTTTTATTTATGAATTATTCAAGAGACCTGATAGAAAGGGGATTTAAACATGACGAATAAATTATCACTGGAAGAAGCAAAAGAAAAGGCTATGCAATTTCTGCATAAAGGGTATCACTGAGGTCCGGCAGTCCTGCAAGTTATGTGGGAAACATACGATATGGGTAATGAAGATTTTCTTTGGGCCGGTATTCCCTTCAATGGAGGGATCAGTGGGCAACAACTTGCCCCGTGCGGAGCGGTTTCCGCATCGGCAGTATTCTTGGGGTTGAGACACCGTTGTTCCCTGGCGGACAAAGAGCAGGCCAAACAGGCCAGAAATACCATTCGCCTCCAGGCCGGAAAATTAGTAGGAGATTTCACCAAACAATTCGGTGATATCACCTGTCGAAGTCTTCTGGGCTTAGATTTTAACATCCCCGGCGAGTACCAAAGGTTTCGGGAATCAGGGAGATCGAAGGATACCTGCGAAAAGTATGTCCTGTATGTTATTGAAAAACTTTTTACCTTCGAACAGGAGAAAGGTTTGGGATTAACAGGGCAATAAATGCATTCAGGGCTTCCATAATGCCGATCTTGCCTCGCTAAAAGCACAGCTCGAAACCTTATTCGCGCTCGATTGGAATTTACTTGCCAACGAAATCGGGCCGAGTTTAGAGGCAATGATCCCCGAAAAGATTATTCTTGAAAGTTTTGACTGTAAATAATGTCCAGGCTACACAATTACCATTGGATAAAGGAGATGAAAAATGGAAAATTGGGCTGAAAAAAGCAAAGCATTAAAGGAAAAACTTTGTTTATCAAGCGAACCGATCGGCTATAAACGATTTGAAAAGGCCGGCGAGTTGGATAGCGTTCAAGGAATGATGCACTGGAAACAACCCAGCATGTTCTGTCAGGTACCCTTTATGGCCAGGGTCGGGGGGTTAACCGTCGGGTTGACCAGTGAAGACAACGTCGGGGAGCGATGTAAACGCATTCACGGCTTGCTGGCCACCGATGAGAAGGCCATGCTTCAGGAAGCCAAAATGCTTTCCCGCACCTGGATGCCGTCGGTTGAGGAAGGCCTGAAACAGCAGAACGATTACCCCAGAATTCCGCCCGGAGAAGCCATCGTTGTAGGTCCCCTTTCTAAGGGTAACTTTGACCCGGAGGTCATCCTGATTTATGGTAATCCGGCCCAGGTCATGATGCTCATGTGCGGACTGCAAAAGGTCCGATATGAGCGGTTCCAGTTTCACTTCATCGGTGAAGGAGCCTGCGTTGATTCACTGGGGCAGTGTTACAACACCGGGAAACCGGCCCTGGCTATTCCCTGTTATGGTGAACGTTCTATGGGCCAGGTAAAAGACGATGAAATTGTTATAGCCTTGCCGCCCTCGGATATGGATCGAGCGATTAATGGCCTGGAAATCTTGGCGAAGATAGGTTTCAAATATCCCATCTCATCCATCGGGGCCTATCTCGATCCTAACCCCTTACTGGCCAACTACTATTCAAGAAAGAAAGAATGAATGAACCCTTAAAGAAAGGAAGACCACCCAATAGAAGGCCGGGCGGCCTGGGTGAATCAGGGTCTTCCCTCAAGAAAAGGAAGGGGACAATATGGGCAGCCTAAAATTTGATGAAAATGTGTGCGCAACGTGTCCGTCCGCGGATTGCCTCATAAAGTGCCAGTATATGGATTTTGAAGAAGATGAGGCCCATAATGAAATGATGAAGATCGTTAAAGGGCTGGACTCCCGGGTGTTGCACGACTGTGTCACCTGTTATGCCTGTGAGGAATACTGCCGGAGGGGCAACCATCCCTTTTATCTCATCGGCGAGCGGAGGGAAGAAAAAGGAATCTACACCGCCTCAAGGGCCATTACCAATCAATGGATTAATTTGACCCAGATGCAGGGCAAACCCATGGTGGGGACGGTCAAAGACAAGGCCCTCTCGTCCTGTTTCATACCGGATCTGGGTGCTTTGGGATCCGGAGAACTTTTTAAAGAGGTGTTCCCGGCGGTTACCTTTGGTGCTGAGTTCATGTGTCCGGCCGTTCATACCCATTTTGCCAAGATGTCGGTGGTAAAAGAGAGGCTCCCCAAAGTCATGGAAAACTTTAAGAAGCTGGGCGTTAAAGAGGTTATCTGCCTCCATGATGAGTGTTACGGCACCTATACTTCAATCGCCCAGGCTTACGGGATGGAGGTGCCCTTTAAGCCGGTTTATTATATGGATTTTTTATTGACCCGGTTGAAGGAGTTAAAGGACAGAATCATTCCCCTGAATATCAAGGCCGCCTACCAGCGTCCCTGTTCGAACAGGCTGATTCCCCATAAACATCGTCTGGTTCAAGAGATCATGGATTATATCGGGGTGGATATGCCCGGGAGGAAATATCAGGGAGAGAACAGCCTCTGTTGTGCCGAAATTATTCGTTCGGTTGCCGGGTATAAATTGGCGGACGACATTCAGGGGAGAAATATTGATGATATGCTGGAGGCCGGAGCGGAATATTGTGTGTTTAATTGTCCTGCCTGCCAGTCCTCTTTATCCGAAAAGGTCTCTAAAAAAGGCTTGAAACCGGTTCATATCATCGACTTGTGCAAGATGGCCGTTGGGGAAAAGGGAAGGGAGGGATAGGACCATGAAGAATATCTATGAGGCTCTGGTTGAAATTATGGGAGAAAGAGGTGTTTCCAACAGGCCCGAGGAGATCTGGTTTTATGGCCGGGACCCCGGTGTACTCCCTCCCCATCCCCCGGACTATGTGGTGGCCCCTGAAACGACCGAACAGGTTCAAAAGGTCGTTCAGCTGGCCAACAGGGAAAAGATTCCCGTGGTCCCCATGGGAAACGGCATGGCTCTGACCGGCCTGGTGATCCCTTTAAAAGGGGGCATTGTCATGGACATGAAGAGGATGAACAAGATTCTGGAAGTCAACGAAATGGCCCGTTATGTCGTTGTGGAAGGGGGTACCTCCCAGGGGATGCTCAAGGCGCACCTTCGGGATCATTATCCCCGTCTCAGACACAGCCTTCCGGATGCGCCGCCCACCACGACTATCGCCGCCAATGTGTCCCTCCATGGACAGGGTTGCCTGACCCAGCAGTACGGTTTTAATTCAGATATGGTTAGCGGTTTGGAAGTGGTCCTGCCTACGGGTGAACTCTGTAAAATAGGCTCCCCCTCCTTAGGCCCCTACTGGTTTTCCAAAGGCCCATCCCTGCCCGATTTGTCCGGCCTTTTTTTGGGGTGGCTCGGTACCACCGGCATCTTTACCAAGGTTGGACTCAAGCTTTACCCCAATAAAAAAATCCGGGAGATGGAAATCTTTGTCACCGACAAAGCCGAACTGGTACCCGAAATTATTTATAAGCTGACCCATCTGGAGATGCTGGAGGATCTGATTGCCTGGTTCCAGCCGAAGCCGCTGATGTTCAAGGATAATTATCACCTCACTATCTATTTTACCGGAGATTCGGAAAAAGAGATTGAATTTAAAAGAACCATGATCTGGGATGCGCTCCAGGAATTTATTGATAACAAAGACGGGGGGTTCATGAATGTCCAGGCCATGAAACCGAACCTGATGGAAAATCCCCAGAGGGGTATCGCCGCCTTTGCCGATGTGCCCAGGGGCGGCGGCTTCGAATATTCCGGTCCCATCACTCTGATTGAACTCTATCCCCAATTTGCAGCCAAGGTCGTAGAACTGGCGGAAAAATACGATGTTATCTATTCCAGCGCGGCCAGGGTTATATCCGGGGGCCATTCCATGATGTTCAGCATCTCCTTTGCCTTTAACCGGGCCGACCCGGCCATGATGGAACGGGTAAAAAAGGCCCTGGATGAGGCCACGGAATATGCCCTCAAAATGGGAGGCATTCCCTGGAAACCTAATTATATGGAACAGAAGATGACCATGGACCATATGGATCCCAACACCCTCAAGCTGCTCCGGATGATCAAGAAAAACCTGGACCCCCATGGCATCATGAACCCCGGAAACTGGGAACCCGCCCCGTAGGGGTGGGACTGAGTACCGCATTGGCGGTACGAAGAAACTGGGAGGTAAGCTAATGGAATACGCACGTCAAATAGAACATGCCGACATTGTCCATCGCTGTTTTCGCTGCGGTTATTGTAAATTTCCGGAAGATTACGTCGATTTTAATTGCCCTTCCTATAAGGCCTTCGGCTGGGATACCTTTTCACCGGGTGGCCGTATGTGGCTGATCAGGGCCTGGCTCAATAAGGAACTGGAAACCAGCCCGCACTTTTCCCGGATCCTTTACTCCTGTGTAGCCTGTGGTAACTGCAAAGATCAATGCGTTTATCCGAGATTTAAGGATTATCTGCTGAATGTCTTTGAAGAGGCCAAGGCCGAACTGGTCAATGAGGGCCGAATTCCCCCGGAAGTCAGGGATTATTTCAAAGCCGTCAGTGTGAACGGCAATCCCTATAAACAACCCCAGGAGGAGCGCGGCCAATGGGCTGATGGATTGGGATTGAAAGAGTTCACTGACCAGGAATATCTTTTTTATGTGGGCTGTGTCGGATCCTACGACGAGGTGGGGCAAAGGATGGCCCGGTCGGTCGGACAATTATTATCCGAAACCGGCGTCTCCATCGGCATCCTGGGGAAAGAAGAGACCTGTGACGGACATGAAGTCAAGGTTCTTGGCGAGACTGGTCTTTTTACGGCCCTGGCCGAAGAAAATATTATGAAATTCAAGAAAAAGGGGATCGAAAAAATCATCACCCTGGATCCCCATGCCCTGAACGTTTTCAGAAAAGATTACCCAAAGTTAAGGGGGAACTTTGAAGTTTTTCATTATACCGAAATCCTGTCTCAATTGATTAGGAATAACCAGATCCCCCTTTCCAATTACCAGGCCAAGGTGACTTATCATGATCCTTGCTACCTGGGTAGGCATAATCTCATTCTTGAACCGCCACGAGAGGTATTAAAAGGGCTCCCGGGTATTGAATTGGTGGAGATGCGCCGGAAGGGTCTAAGCGCCTTCTGTTGCGGCGGAGGGGGTGGAAACTTTTTTACGGATATGGTCGGGTCGGGTGAAAACAATCCGGCCAGGATTCGAATCAAAGAGGCCTTGGACACAGGAGCCGAAATCGTGGCCGTGGCTTGTCCCCAGTGCGCAAAAATGTTGGACGATGCGATCAAGTCCGAAGGCCAGGAGGATTGGCTTGAGGTGTTGGATTTGTCTGAATTAGTTAATAGAGTCCGATCAAAATAACCGAAAGGCCAGGAGGAGAAGATGTCAAATAATGTGTTGCTTTATGAAGTCAAAGACAAAATAGCCTTCCTTACTTTAAATAACCCGCCGCGGAACCTGCTGAACCCTGAGTTATGCATTGCCTTGGGAGAAGCCTGGACCCACTTCGCCAATGACCCCGAAAGCCGGGTGGCCCTTCTCAGCGCCACCGGACCGGATTTTAGTTTTGGCGCGGATCTGAGACATAGCGGTTTATTAAAAGATCTACGAAAGGCCTTTCCCCAGAACGGAACTAAAATTCTGAAACCGATTATCGGCGCTGTCCATGGGACCGTTGCCGGCAGCGGTTATGGTCTGACAACCTACGGAACGGATATCACCTATGCGACAGAAGACGCGCAATTTATTTTTGGCGAGGCCTGGGTGGGAATCGTCGGTTCAGTAATGGAATATGCCCCCTATATGCCCTTTAAGGTGGCTATGGAGTTTTACCTGTCGGGTCTACCCATGAGCGGAAGACGAGCCTATGAAGTCGGTTTTGTCAACCATGTCGTCAAGGACAAGGATGAACTCATGACCGAAGCCGTCAAGATGGCGGAGATCTTGAGAGACAATGCCCCGTTAACCTTAAGAACGATTAAATACGGGCACTACAAAAACATGGAAACTGCGGGGAGGAAGGCCATGCGGCTGGCCCAGGAGGAGTTTGACGCCTTTATTCAGCCTCAATTGGACAGCGAAGATATTAAGGAAGGTTATACGGCCCTTAAGGAAAAGAGAAAACCGGTTTTTAAGGGGAGATAAAAAAGTAAATACCGGCCTCCTGATTTCTGTTGATCCTTTCTGATCTTATGTGAAGGTAACCTAGGAAACCTTCATGCCCCTGCAGGACACCACGAGGTATGGAAAAGGATTCAAGGAGCCTAGGGATCAAGGATTCAAATGAACGGGTTCGAAATTAAAACTCTTAAACCCTGGAATCCCGGCATCCTATTTTCGTTTTACATTAATTTTTGTTTCGGAACGCAAAGGCCGGCGTTGAGCAGGACATGAATCTTGGCCGCCCTACCCTTCTGGGCCAGAGCCATATCAACGGCCTCTTGTAGTGAAGGCTTGGGTTGGATAAAGGTCTGAGACAAAAAAGCAGGATCCAAACCGGTAATCCCCCAGACCTGTCCGCCTTCCTCCAGAAATTTCAAATTTCGAATAATGCGGTGATGGCCTAAGCCGTAGGGTTGATAAAGTAAAAATTTAGCCTTTTCCGGATCTCCGCTCTGCAAGATCAATTTTTGAAATTCCGGTGATCCGGGCCCTTGCGGACAAGGCATCACCAGGATCAGAATGCCGTCTTCTTTCAAGGCCATCTTGCCATGTTCTATGGGTTTCTGGGATTGATAAAGATCGATATCCAAGGGGGGAAAAACAATACTGATCAAAATATCCGCTTTGTTTTGAAAAGGGAGGGAAAAAACTTCATCGGCCTTTTGAGCGGCCGCCGTCAAGGTTTCCTGGATCGATCCGCTGTAAGCGGCGTAAAGGCGGTGCTCAGGCGTCAGGACCAGCATCAGGGAAAAGATCGGTGGAACCGGCAGTAAACGCAGAGACTCCTCCAGGTCCTCATGTACAGGATTACCCTCCAGCTTAAGAGGTTGGGCCTTCAAATCCATGGCCAGGGAATGATTGGCTACTATAGTGGAATGGGCCGCCACACCGGGCACAATGGCTTTTCGGCCACCGGTATAACCGGCAAAATAATGGGGTTCCACTGAACCGATAACCAGGATCCGGTCGGCCATCATAATCTCCTGATTGATCATGACACGGGTCCCGCGGGATGTTTCTCCAAGAAAAACCATTCCCCTTTCTTCCCGGCAGTCGTGAAAAAGAACCTGACTCCTTACCTCCGGCCATAAGGGATCGAATATACGGTGACATCCCTTTTCGGTACTCGGTTTGTGCGTTCCGGTGGCCACCATGATTTTCTTGGGAAAAGCGGCTAGGTCAGGCCAAAGGTATTCCAAAACGTGACCGGTCGGGGTCGGCCGGGTTTCATCGTTTACGAGAATCAATAAGGATCGGCAGTCCTTTAAAAAATCGGCCAAGGGCGAAGAATCCAGGGGATGTTCAAGGGCTTGTTTCAGTCCCGTTTCAAAGGAAATCGGCAGGATTTCCGTGGGAGCCAGAAGCTCTCCCCAATTTTCCTCAGTCACTTGAAGTGGGAGGGTATTATCGCCGTAGGGGATGGAGAGGGTTATCATAGAAGCTCAAGGGTCAAAGCTGAAAGCTCAAAGCCAAAACCCAAAACCGAGAAAAAAATTTTCCTTTGAGCCTTGAACTTTGAGCTTTGAGCGGAAAAGAATTAGGCTGCTTTTCGAGTTTTCTTTTTCAGTCGGCTGATCCGGCGTCTTAATAGATCAATCCCTTTTTTATCCTTTTTCTCCCGGGCTTCCAACTTCTTTTCCCGCAATTCACTTATCTTCTCTTTTAATTGGCGCATGGATCGTTCCCCCTTTTTAGCGGAATCCTCCTTTATCCCTCGAGCCTTTTTAATGGCCGCCAGGACTTCCTCTTTATTCATCCCGTGAACGCCGGATATTTCAGGAATGTTCAAAGCCACATCACGCAGTTCCTTGGCTGTCATCTTGTTTAAAGGTTTTTCTTTTTTTTCAACCTTTTCTTTTTTACCCATAACCTGTAATCTCCTTTACCTTACCGGATTATTTATTCCCAAGATAGGAATTAAAGAAATTTTCAATATCCGGTTTAAGGTGCAAGGCCTGGGGTTTTCCTTCAGCCTTACACCTTGGACCTTAAACCTTGTTTTTATCCTTTTTTTGTTTCAGCTAATTCCGCCATTTTTAAAAACGGTTTAAATAGATCAATGGGAATCGGGAAAAGGGTCGTTGAATTATTCTCCGAAGCCACTTCCCTTAAGGTCTGGAGATAGCGGAGTTGAAGGGCAACAGGATGGGCTTCAATGATGGCGGCGGCATCAGCCATGCGGGCTGCGGCTTGGAATTCCCCCTCGGCATTGATGACCTTGGCTCTTCGTTCCCGCTCGGCTTCGGCCTGTTTGGCCATGGCCCGCTGCATCTCCTGGGGCAAATCGATCTGTTTAACTTCTACGACAGACACTTTAATTCCCCAGGGATCGGTATGCATATCCAGAATCTCCTGTATTTCCGTATTGACCTTTTCCCGTTCCGATAGGATTTTATCCAATTCCGCCTGCCCGCAGACGCTGCGCAAGGTGGTCTGGGCCAACTGAGAGGTGGCATAAAGATATTGCTGAACTTCAATGGTGGCTTTTACGGCATCCATGACTCGAAAGTAAACCACGGCATTGACCTTCACCGAAACATTATCTCGCGTAATGACGTCTTGAGCTGGAACATCCATGGTCACGGTTCGGAGATCCACTTTAATCATTTTATCAATAATGGGAATCAGGATAATCAAACCCGGTCCTTTGGCCCCCAACACCCGCCCCAGACGGAAAATTACCCCTCGTTCATACTCGTTTAAAATGCGTATGGCACTGCTTAAAAAAAAGATCAATAAAACAACAATGGCAGCCAGCGTGTACATAATGCTCTCCTCTCTTTTGATGGTTGATTGCAGATTTCGGGTTGTGGAATACTAAAACTCGATATCTGATGCCGGAGGTCGGCTATCAGATGTCGGAGGTCGGCCTTGTTTTTATCAGGCATCCGGTATCAGTTTTTTCTTTTCACCTTCAACAATAGGTGCTCCAACTCCACCACCTCTACGATCTCACCGGGTTCGCAAATCTCATCGGACCTCGCATTCCAGATTTCTCCATGGACAAATACCTTGCCCGGATAATCCGGTGTAATCCTTTGGTGAACCCGACCGATTTCATTTAATAGGCCCTGGTCCCCGGTCTGGGGTTTCCTTCGATAAGCCTTAACCGCCAAGGCGATAACAAGAATAAAGAACCCGGAGATCACCAAAACCGTTGTAACCAGGACTTGAAGGGAAACCCCCATTTGCTCCTCCCCTGTTTTAAACAACATAAGAGAGCCGAGAGTTAAGGAAACGATGCCGGCTACGGTCAATAAACCGTGGCTGATTACCTTGACCTCGGCAATAAAAAAGACAATGGCCAGAAGGATTAAAAGGACTCCGGCGTAATTGACCGGCAAGGTCTGAAGGGCGAAAAAGGCCAGGATCAGACAGATCCCGCCGACAACGCCGGGAAAAATTCCGCCGGGATGGACTAATTCAAAAAAAATCCCCATCATACCCAGCATCATCAAGACATAAGCGATATTAGGGTCACTGATGGTCCGAAGGATACGGTCGCGAAAATTTTCTTTTAGGTGAACAACCGGTAACCCCTTGGTTCGGATTATCTTGGGCTGTTTGGAGGTGGTCACCTGAAGGCCATCGGCCTTTTCCAACAGATCCGGCAGGTCCTTAGCGATCAGATCGACTACTTTGAGTTCTAAAGCCTTTTCCGCCGTGATGGATTCGCTTTTTAAAACCGCGCTTTCAACCCAATCGGCATTTCGTTTCCGTTGATCGGCGATACTGCGTACATAGGCTACCATGTCCTTTTCCACCTTTTGGACCATGGTTTTATCCAGGTCTTTGCCGCCAACATTGACCGGATGGGCAGCCCCGATATTGGTTCCCGGCGCCATCACCGCCAGATCAGCCGCCAGCACAATCATGACTCCGGCAGAAGCCGCCCTAGCCCCGCTGGGAGAAACGAAGACCAAAACCGGAATCGGGGTGTTTAAAAGTCCCTGGACAATGGTTCTCATGGAAGAATCCAGTCCCCCCGGGGTATCCAGTTGGATCACCAAAGCAGAAGCCTTATCTTTTTCAGCTTTGCTGATGGACCGTGTGATAAAATCAGCCACCGGAGGATTGATGGAACCGGCAATGGTAATGACGTAAATGGGCGGTTTTTCGGCGGCCTGAGCGAAAAAAACCAAAGACAATAAAAGTCCGAAAAAAAGAAGGCCTATAACGAAGGACGAAGGACGAGGGACGAAGGGCGCGGAAGGGTGGACGCGGAAGGGTGGACGATAGGTCGTCCCTCGCCCTAGCGAAGCGGTCGTCCTACATCCATCGTTAAAATTCCGCAATCCGCAATCCGCAATCCGCAATTTATTTTTCCAATTCATCATATTCCCGCCTGACCCTCTTCAGGTCTTCCCAGGCCTCTCTTTTGGCCCCAGGGTTTCTGAGCAGATAGGCCGGATGATAAGTGGCTATAAGCCGCCTGCCATTGACCTTCAATAACCGGCCTCGCAAATCTGAAATTTTTTTTTGAGTTCGAGTCATGGTCTGGGTTGCGCAACTCCCCAGAGTCACCAAGAGTTGTGGATTGATCAGACGAATCTCCTCCTCTAGAAATGGCCGACAGGCCTCTACCTCGTCTTCCAGGGGGGGTCGGTTCTCCGGAGGCCGGCACTTGACCACATTGGTAATATAGACTTCCTCACGGTTAAGATCAATAGCCTTAATCATTTTCGTCAACAGTTGCCCGGCCGGTCCGACAAAAGGCCGTCCCTGTTGATCTTCTTCAAACCCAGGACCTTCCCCGATAAACATCAGACAGACCGGCAAAGATCCCTCTCCCGGCACGGCCTGGCGACGATGCCGGAATAGACGGCATTTTTGACAGCCTAAGATCACCCGGGATAAAGCCTGTAAAGACTCGATTGGGCCGGGATGGCGGTTGCTGGACTCCGATGTCTCCCGATTTTTTTTTGACCAGGGTAAAAACGGCCTCCCTCGGTCCTTTTGAAATTCAAGAAATTCTTTGAGTTGTTCTACGAACTGGCCAATGTTGGCTTGATCAGAACCGGCGACCATCACTATTTTTTGGGTTTCTTCTTTTTCTGGTTGATAATACTATCAAAAATAAGCCCGGCGACTTCATCTTTGAGCATAACCGGCAAAGATTTGGTTTTTCCGTCGGGAAAAAGGAAAAGGACCTGATTCGTGTCCCAGCCGAAACCGGCATCCGGTTTTCCAATCGGATTGGCCACAATCAGATCCAGATTTTTTTCTTTCAGTTTTTGCAGGGCATTTTGGATAAGATCGTCGGTTTCAGCGGCGAAACCCACCAGGAATTGATTTTTTTTCTTTTGCCCCAGACGCCGAAGGATATCCGGATTTTGGATCAGGTTCAAATGGAGGGTGGCCTGCCCATTCTTTTTGATCTTGTGCGGAGTCACCTCTTGAGGGCGATAATCGGAAACGGCTGCAGCCTTAATGACAATGGTGGATGCCGGAAAGGCCCTTAAAACCTCTTTTTCCATTTCCAGGGCCGAGGTTACCCGAATGGTTGAAATGCCGGGCACCGACTCCAGATGGGTCGGTCCGGAGATCAAGGTGACTTGGGCACCCCTGCGCTTAGCCACCCGAGCCAGGGAAAAGCCCATCTTACCGGTCGAAGGGTTGGTAACGAATCGTACCGGGTCTATGGCCTCCCAGGTACAGCCGGCCGTAATAAGGACTTTTTCCCCTTTCAGGTCCTGAGGAGAAAGCAGGCCAAGGACCTCTTCGATGATGATCTCTGGATCCGGCAAGCGTCCCGGTCCTGTTTGTCCGCAAGCCAGGGGCCCGGCAGAGGGTTCCAAGACCTGATACCCGAATCCCTTTAACCGGTTAATATTGGCTTGGACAATGGAATTTTCATACATCCGGACATTCATGGCCGGACAAAACAGTTTGGGGGACGGACAAGCCAAAAGAAAAGTGGAAATCAGATCATCCGCCAGGCCATGGGCGGCCTTGGCGATCAGATTGGCTGTAGCCGGTGCCAGGACAATCAAATCCGCCCACCCGGCCAACTGGATATGATCCATGGCCCCAGGACGATAAGAATCAAAAAGGTCGGTGTAAACCCCATAAGGGGTCAAGGCCTGAAAAGTCAAAGGCGTGATAAAACGCTGGGCATTCCGGGTCAGGATCACCGCCACCTGGGCTTCTCCATCAGAAAGACGGCGAAGCAGTTCAACGGCTTTATAAGCGGCTATCCCGCCGCTGATCCCTAAAACGATATGTTTTTCTTTAAGAATAGAACTCATCAGGATTTATCTTTTCCCATCGTCTTAGGTGCCTCGTACCGCGAACATCGGACCTCGCCTATCGTTTTTCCCACACTTAAACGAACGGCGATATACGAAGCACATAATAATATTTCTACTGTCCATCTTGGGAAGGAATATTCCAAACCTCTACATGGGTATTGAACATGGTTTCTTCTATGATAATCAAACTGCGTTTATTCTTCTTTTCGAAAAGCAGGATCGTTTTCGGAGACAGCTTGAAATTTCCCTTACTAATCCAATTGTCCTTAACCATGCTGTCTTTAAAAAAATTAACCAGGGATTTAACCTCGACATAACCATTCAGCACTAAGACCCCGGCCACATAGGTGGGGGCTTGAAAAATCTTGGTATTCGCAGCATCCAATTTAAGTTCATTAGGGATTTGAATATCCTCAAAATCATAGTATCTGGCATCCGGACGATCCAACTTTTTACCGACCTGGGTCTGTGGGGCCACAAGCGAAGAGGAAGATTCCTTCTTTTGTTCCTGCAGGACACTGCCACAACCCAGCATGAGCCCCATCAAGCCAAAACAAACGATCCCCCACCCCAATATCTTGAAATTCTTTCTGAAAATCATAGCCCGGCTCCTTTCCTTTTTTAATGACTGCTTAATAAGAATTATCATCCCTATCCATTTAAGTCAAGAAAAACCAGAATAATAGAGGGTTCATGGTATAAAGTTAAAGGTCCAAGGAAAAACCCTGTCATAATCATTGTGCACCTTAACTTCGTAGAACTCTTGATTCCAATTTTCTACCAGGTCAATCCGTGAATTACCCCATGACAACGGCAGGCGGTAGCCACAAAAAAAGGGGGCGAAGCTTCCTGGGCCAGGTTTTGTATCTTTCTTAATTCCTTAAAAGCATACCCTCCTATCCCGGGTGCTATTTGCCGGCTTTCAATGACCGCCAAGGTCCCCTTCGAAAATGGTTGATCCGCTATGAATTTCCAGAGTGGAACAGCCCTTTCGGCCTTGGTTTTGAAACAGAAACGAATTGGGGCTGGACAATTTTCAGGACAGACAAAGTCGGCATAACTTAAAAAGAGGCCTTTCCGGTGAATTTGACGAAAAGGCAAATCCACACCAAGATCTGGAGGCGGCCATACGGATTTAGGTCTTTGCGGGGTCTTTAAATTTAAGTTCAACCAACTCCAGGCCAGGTGAATCGGCAGGGTGGGAATGACCCAATCTTCATCCCTAATCCACGTTTGATATTCCGATAAAAATTGAGGGCCGTCGGCCAAAACCCGAATCCCTTCCGGTAAAGTCTCCTGATTGATAAAAACTTCCGACCGGGAATCAATCATCCAGATCCGGGCTTTCCCCCACCGTTGAACCACCTGGTCCAGGGCCAGTTTTCCAAATTTTCCGAATCCGACAATAAAAACCTGCATCAAGGACGGCCTCTCGGGAAAATACCGATCACCGAAGGAATCCGAACCGGTTCCGGGGTAAAAAGACGGGAGGGTTCGTTTCCCTCCACATAACCGGTGAAAAGATATTTAAACCCTTTGATCTGAATCAACATTTGGGTGCGAAACCCTCCATCCAGATTCAAAATAAACTCGAACCCAAAGGGTGATTCTTTTAAATAATTTCCCAAATTATAGAGCGTAAAAAAGGGCTTCTCGGTAATTAAAATATAAATATTTCCGGATCGATCTTGGGCTAGGGCCGTTCTGTTGGCCTGAAAACTGCTTGGATTTACCCGGACCTGCCCCTTTGAATCCAATAGAATAGGAAAGGACTGAATCCCTTGATCGTAAAAGGAAATCTTCTCTTCGCTGGTACTGTCTTTCAAATCAATCAAGGTCGCTTTGAGATGGGACTCATAACCTTTCTTAGGTTCGGCCAAAAACATTCCTTTCATGTGTCGGTTCTTGAAAGGTCCCCAAGAGGTCCCATTCACCAGGATTCTCCCGGCCGGCAAAAAATTTTCCCGATAAAATCCGCCGTTACATACGACGGTCGCCCCAGTACTTTGTTGCCATTCTCGGATCGTTTTGGGTTCCCGGTTAAAAAAAACCCGGAAAGACCAAACCTCAGGGTTTATGCGCAATATGGCAATGGTATCCACTGCGGCATGTTGAGAACGGACCTCCCAGCGGAGAAAAGAAAGACCGGGGGAAAGGGTCTGCCAGTAAACCGGTGCTGGATTGGGTTTATCCTGCCCCCATAGGCCGGAAGGGAAAAAAAATAAAAGGGAAGCGAGTAATAGGGCTCTACTGAGTTTCATGTTGCCAAGGCAGGTAAACAATGAATTTAAAATGGAGGCGGCAACCGGACTCGAACCGGTGAATAACGGTTTTGCAGACCGCTGCCTTAGCCACTTGGCTATGCCGCCTTTCAGATGGGTATCCTCTTTTTGGAGCGGGAAACGGGATTTGAACCCGCGACTTCAACCTTGGCAAGGTTGCACTCTACCACTGAGTTATTCCCGCCCAAACTTTAAAAATACTCGAAAGGAGAGTTTTTGTCAAAGGAAAAAAATATTTTTTTAATCAAACCAACGTACCTTTAACCAGGAAATAAGAAACAAAATACAACCGATTAAAATGGCACTGGCCCCGGCCGGTGTATCCCAATAGAAGGAGAACAGGATACCGGCAATTCCGGAGGTCAGGGCGGAAATCAGGGCGATCCAGAATAAGCTGGAAATTCCCCCAGCCAGGTTCCTGGCCGTGGCGGCCGGTACCACCAGCATGGCTGTAACCAGAAATAGTCCGATGGCCCGAATACTGAAGGTAACCACCACGGCCAGAATAAGGGAAAAACCATATTCCAATAATGTTACAGGAATACCTCGGGATGCCGCCAGGTGATGATTTAGGCTAAGTAAGAACAATCGATTAAACAAAAAACCCATTATGATAAAAACCAGGATCCCGATTATCAGCAAAAGGAATAATTCTACATCGCTGATGGCCAAAACGGTCCCATAGAGATAGGCCTCCAGATTGCGGGTTTCTTTTTGGGCATAAAGGATCGTAATCCCTAGAGCCACAGTAGCCGAAAGAATAACGCTGATCACCGTGTCCGAGGACAAATCCGATCGGCCTTTTAACAGGGTGATACTCAAACCGGCCAGTATCCCAAAACCGATCAAGGTCATTGATGGATTCACTCCCAAGAGGACACCCAAAGCCACGCCGGCGAAAGTGGAATGGCTGATGGCATCGGAAAAAAAGGCCATACGGAAATTAACGACATGGACCCCCAAAACAGCGCACAAAGGGGCAATGATCAACATGGCCCCAATCGCCCGCCAGACAAAATCAAATTGGGCCCATTCAAAAGGGATCGTCGCCTGCAGAAAGGAATAGAGATATTGAAAAAAGGGTTCCATCATTCAGGGTTTCATGTCCTGTTGAGATTGATGAGGACCATGATTGTGTGGATATATTTGAATATGCAATCCGAAGGTCTTTAACAAATTTTCCTCGGTCAGGGTGTTCAACCCTCCGGAACATCGGACCGTCTTATTTAAACAAATCACATGTTGGGCGTGATTGGAAACCACAGAAAGGTCATGAGAGATCAAGATAACGGTCAGGTTGGCTTGATTTTGAATATCGGAAAGCAGGTCACAAAACAGTTGTTCTCCCGGGGCGTCAATTCCCGCCGTAGGCTCATCTAAAAGCAGAATAGAAGGATTCCCCTCTAAAGCCATAGCTAACAAGACCCGTTGCAATTCCCCTCCGGAGAGTTTGCCGATAAACCGGTTTTTTAATCCCTCGGCCCCTACCCTTTCCAGTCCGACACGCACATGATCTTTGATTTTTTGTTTTTTTCCCAACCAGAGGGCCTTTTTGCTGATCGAGGTGGTCATCAGATCTTCAACGGTACAAGGCAGGCCCCGGTCGAAATCCAAGTGCTGGGGCACATAACCAATGGATGGGCGCCCCTGTTCAAAAAAAGGAAAATCAATGCGTCCGGTATAAGGAACCAATCCGAGGATGGCCAGGAGCAGCGTCGTCTTTCCGGCCCCGTTTGGTCCGATAATGGCCGTCGTCTGGCCGGCCGGTATGGAGCAATAGACCTCCATCAGGATATCGATCTTACGAAGACAAACACCCAGATTGATGATTTCAACGGCGGTTTTGAGAGGGAAGGACCGATCTTGATTCATAATAAGCGTTCTGTGCTTTCAGTCCTTTCAGATCTTGAAATCGGGAGCGAGGAGTCAGGATAAAAAATACAAAAAAAGGTAAAAATAGTCCGGCTTTTAATTGCTGGACGGAAAAGATTTATTTCATAATGCATACTCATTTTAATGCCTTTTTAAGGACTTCCAGATTTTTCCTCATACTCATTTCATAGGTGTCCGCTGCCGGTATCCCGGTAGCCACCGGATCCAGTTCAAAAAATGGCACCCCCGATTCCCTGGAAAGGGCCTTTACAACCTTATTGGAATATTGGGGTTCTGAAAATATGGCTGCCGCTCGTTGCTCTTTAAGTAGGTTGATCAATCGAGCCATCTCCTTGGGAGATGGTTCCGTCCCCGGATGGGATTCCACAACCCCGATGAGCGTGAGTCCGATATCCCGGGTCAGATAGGCGAGAATATCATGAAAGGCCAGGCATTTTTTATTCTTAGCTCGAGAAATCCATTCTTTCATTTCCCGAGCCAGATCTTCCAGTTTTTTTCCATACTCCCCGGCCTGAAAACGATATTCCCGGGCATGACCAGGGTCTTGAAGGGCCAATGCCTCGGCAATGGTCTTTACCATGACGGCCGCAGCTTTTGGACTGACCCAGGCGTGTCCATTGATTGCCCCATCCTGGGGTTGATCTGCTTTGATCTTATGGTTTTTTACATAGGACCGGGTCTGGGCAGGACGATTGAGGATAGGTTCCACTTGCCCGGCCGCCAGAAGAACCCGGGCCTTAAACTTGTTCTTTCTTAAGGTTTTATCGATAAACTCTTCCAACCCCAACCCGTTGGCTATAATAAGATCAGCCAGTGATAATTTTATTAAATCGCTTGGGGTTAGATCGTAATTATGGGGACAACCCTGATGCGGAGGTAAAAGCAGTTTCACCTCAATGCCCGGGATTCGACCGACCACATTGAGGGTCAGAATATATACCGGCAGGATAGTACAGACCACCCGTAAAGGCCTTCCCGTATCTTTGGCATTAAGGGAAAGGGGGGCGGTTATCCCGGTAAAGAAAAAAACAACTCCGGCAACAAAAGGAACTATTTTTTGCATAAGGTTCATTTTCAACGGCTAATTTCTCACTTGCAGGACGGATATAAAATTACTAAGATATGGTACAAAACGTCAAGGATTTTATTGAGGGTATGATGTCCGTCCAAGGAACTAAAATTGATTTTTCGGCTGACCGGAACAGGATTTTGAAAGAAATCCTGCCGGTCATCCGCAAAAATTGTGACATTTCCAACGCCCATCACAGCGGGCTTTTCTCCTTATGTGGGCTTTTCCTTCGATTGAAAGACCACTACAATTGGGAACATAAAAATCCTCCCTGGAATCCCACCGATAAAGAGCAGCTTTTAACCTGGATAGATGGCAAAGAAACCTTGTGGCTGCATTGCCTTGATTCCAGCTATGAACCGATCAGGATAAACGGCCATATCTTTGATTTTTTGAACAACCAGGCAGTCAATCAATATCTAATTCCGGCCGGGCTCTATTACGGTTCGGGTTACGGCCGGGGTTTGAAACCCACTTTTTTCTTGGGAACGGTTAAGGAAAAACGCCTGGTTGAAGGCTTTACCCTTATTATTCTGGAACAGGATTTGGCCTGTGATCTATCCCCGGCCCCGGCCCAGAGGCAAGGAAGGACCATCGTCATTCGACTGGACCCTTTACGTTTTTTCCTTTGGTCCAAAATTCAGGAAATGGATCAATTGGAGCGGGAAGGAACGGACCTGGCTCTTTATTATTACGGCTGGGATCCGGCTCTGCCTCCGGATAACCAATTGGAACCGATAGTCCAATCGGAACTGGAAACCATTTTATTCCATGAATTGGGAGAGGCCAAGGACCGATCCTTTCCTCATGGCTTGTGGCGATCCCTGTTGGTCCATTTTCCCTTCAGCCGCATTGAACTATATTTACGAACCTTGAAGGACCTTCTGGCCGATACCCATCCCGGAGGAACCTTGAATTATATCATTCGGGAGAAAAAAGCCGGATCCCTGGGTTTCTATCTTTCCAATTTGAAGGGCCTTCGCCATTCCCTGTTTCCGGAAATCATTCCGGCGATCAGAAAATTCAAATCTCAAAAAGACTGGACGGTTATTGAACAAGCTCGAAAAATAGGACGGAAAAGGCTTATCCTTCAAACCCTAAGGATCAGAGAATTGGCTGAAACCTATATCCCTCCCCGACCGGAAGAATTCTCCCGCTGTTTTGAACAGGAATTTTTCAAACCGTTTGGCCTATAGCCGATCGAGAGCCTCCTGCTATTGCCTCAATCCACCCTCCCATAAGCTTGGGAACAACCTCATGTTGGACAACAGTCTATTGCCGCATCAAAGGCGGAGGAAACCAACTGGCGTCGACAACGTCGCTACGTCCTTCGTAGAGGCGAAGACCCAGCATGTATGGACCTGCGGGCGCGGGTATCCAGTTGGAGGGGTCGGCGGGCGGTCCGCCCCCGATGGTGATCGTAAGACCATCATCCGTACGGCGCAGGCCCGGGGTTCGATCTCCGAGACTATAGCGGTTAAGCGGGTTGTTATAGAAAAACATGTCGGGTTCGTAGACGGTGAAGGACCAGAAGGCGCTTGCCGGCGGCTCCTCTCCCGGCGGGAACCGCAGGGTTAGCGGGCGACTGCCGTCCAGCGGTTCCCCCTGATTGTCGCGGAGTGCCGAGTAACTACAATTTTCGACGCGATGGTGGCCGGCCAGGGTGAACTGGGCGCAGGCGGCGCGCCCTGCAACGTCGTTACCGAACTGGGTCCCCTTCGACCGGGTTCCCCAACCGTTTTTAAACCGGTCGGCACCGAAGCCGATGGCCCGGATACGTTCATAACCGAGGGTAACCCCCGCGGACAGGATTTCCGAATCCGCACCGCCTTCAAGCAGGGCCTTCTGCTCCGGGGTGAGTGGTGGATGCCAGGCTGCGGGCGGATCGGTTTTGAGGGCCTGACCAAGTTCATCGAAGAACAACGCCCCTGCTTTGTGCACCTCATTAGGCCGCCCCGGCGGCCTTTGGGTTGGCTCCAAAGGGTGGTTCGGCGGAGCGGTCACCATGATGCGTTCCTGTATAGTTCGGGCACGGTCGAGGTCGTTAGAGCCGTCCACCAGCGTTCTAACCAGGACCCACACTGTGGGCGTCCCTATAGCAATCCGATCGGCTTGGCTGGTGTGGTCATGTTCAACACTCGGATCGTAGGTGAGCCGAACCGATGTTCCATATACGCCGTACTGACGCCGGCTGACGTAGGTCACATGCGTGAAGGCATCGAGCATCATCACCGACCAATACCGTTCGGGATGATCCATCGGCGGAATATCCAGTTGCAGGTCGCCGATACGTAGATCGAACCAGCCCGTCGAATAGAGGGTGTCGTTATTCGGAGCGACTACGGTACGATCACGAGCCGTCGACAGCTCCGAACGGTGTCTCAGGATCCCCGGGCCGCCCCGGCTGCAGTGCAGGGCACGAGTCCGATGCATCACTACAAGCGGGAGCCCCCACACATACAGGTCGGCAGCAAGTTCAATCGTGGAATCCATATCGTTGTCCCTTCGAATAAATCGTTATTATTCAGGTTTAGGGTTCATGAAATAGAAAGCCGATTTACCGTTATCCCGTTCTCTTTCTTTTATGATATCCCCGCTCACCATAAGGTTGAAATTTTTCTATCCACATGGCTTCAAGAACGGCTAAATCCATGGTGTAATCGTATTGAGGATCTTCTTTGGGTTCAAGATTATCCAGGACATCGAAAGAAAAATTTTCCTCCCCAAAACGGGTGTACTCTTTCTGCAGCGCCCTATTCATGTGAGAACCTTGCTTAAGCTGAAATCGATGGCTGTTGAATTTCCCGGGCAGGTTCTTGCTGCTACCGATAAACACCTTTCCATTAACCCGGTTCTTGATTTGGTAAACCCCCATAGGCGTAACGGTCTGTTTGTATTGTTCCTTTAATTTTTTTTTATCCGTTTTCATATCAGCCGCCAAAAAGGCGCTTCCCTTTCCTTAAATCTTTTCCTTTGTTTCACGGACTTCTTCTGTCTTCCTATGATTATATTCCTGTTTTTATCCCCTTTTTACCCTATTTTCTCCTTGACTCTCCTTCCCGCTCTATCTATACTCGCCCCATCCAATTATAGAATTTTATCAAAAAAGGAGCTTCTTGTCAAAAATGATGCATTATACAAAATCTCACCTTGATCACGGTTATGCCAATCAAACACTGGCCATTGATATAGGTACAGGCGACATCCGGATTCATAAACTCGACCCGAAAATAAGGGACTTTTTTATTGGAGGCCGAGGCCTGGGTTTGTATTTCCTTTACCGACGCATAACCTCAAAAACTTCAGCCTATGATCCGGAAAACCCTTTGATCCTGTCTCCCGGGCCCTTGGGAGGCATTCCTCAGTTCCCCGGCACCAGCAAGTGTATGGCCATATCCCTATCACCTATCACCCATATACCCGGCGTTTCCAATTTCGGAGGTCATTTCGGAGCCTACCTCAAATACGCCGGATTCGACGCCCTGGAACTAATCGGAAAAGCTCCAGAAGACCGTATTATTATTATAGACGGTTTTAAAAGTGAGATCTATCTGTCCCAGGCACCGGCCATTGATCAGGTTTTTGATTTGGAAAAGAACCTGGTCGACGAGTTCACCGGCCAGGGCTATGCCAAAAAAGATATCGTCTTCATTTCCACCGGCATCGGGGCCGTTAACACGACCTATGGATGTATCAACAGTCATTATTATGATCCCACCAAACCGATGGATGGAACCAGGGGCATCTTTCGAACCAAGCAGGCCGGCCGGACCGGTCTGGGTTCGGTGATGATGGATAAGCATATCCGGGCTGTCGTGGTCCTGGCTGAATATCCCCACGGTGAAAACCCCTATGGCGCCCATGACTGGGACCGGGTAAAAAAAGCCGGCGCCCGGCTCCATAAAGTCGTCAAGGAGGTCGATCCGAATTCCCTGCAGATGTCCCGCAAGGGTTCTGCCGGCCTGATCTCGTTTATGAACCAGGAAGCCTATCAGTCCCTGCCGGTGAAAAATTACCAGCTTGGTTCCGACCCTCGGGCCGGACAGATATGCGGCACAGCCTATGCGGAGCGATTGTTCGAACATCGCGGTATGGATGGATGTTTTCCGGGATGTAATCTGAGATGCACCAAGGGAGGCTGTGTGACCCTGACTACGGGCCTTCGAAGAGAACGGGTCTGGGTGGACGGCCCGGAGTATGAAACCGCCGCCGGATTCGGTTCCAATCTCGGCATGTGGAATCCCGAGTTCATCATGGAAGCCAACTGGCACTGTGACAACTACGGCATGGATACCATCACCGTGGCCGTTATTATGGCCTTGATCATGGAATGTTTTCAGAGGGAATATCTGACCGGAGAGGATACGGACGGATTCAAGCTGAACTGGGGTGATGAAAAGGCGGCGCTGGCTTTTATCCATCAAATTGCCCTCAGGGAAACTGAATTGGCCGAAACGGCCGGCCGGGGAATGCTGGAGTTGATCAACTGGATAGCCGATAAATATTCCCAAAGGACCGGAAAACCGGCACCGATCAAAGAGCTGGAACGATTTGCCATGCATACCAAAGGGCTTCCCTTCTCGCTTTACCGCACCCACCGGTCTCTGTCCATGCAGGGGTCTTACGCGGCGGTCAGCGATATCGGTGCCCATCATGCGGCCGCCTGGCTCATCAAGGCGGACTTGCTTGGCGCCTTTCCCACTTTTGAGGCCAAGGCCAAAGCCTTGATAACCTATCCCCGGGTCCGCCTGGGAAACGACAACCTGGGTCTGTGCAAGCTCCCCTGGGTGGACGTCTTCAATCCGGAATCCGAAAAGACCAAGGATGGAGATAAATACATCAATCCCGCCTCCCAGGAAATCTATGCTGAATTCTATAACGGCATGCTGGGTACGGAAATGACCTGGGAAAAGATCTTCGAGCAGACGGATCGGGATATCAATCTCCAGCGGACCATGAACGTCTTGGTCTATGGAAAAACCACCGGGGAACACGATTGGATACCCGACCGGGCCATAGGACCGACCGATGATCAAATCTATTCAGCGGAAATGGATTATAATGACCAGGAAGTGAGCCGGATTTTGGGGAAGCCCATCCCGGACATCTCGGTCATGAATATTGCTGAAAAACGGGGAACCCTGATGAACTTCCGAAAAGAGCAGTTGCGCAAGTTGATTCAGATCTACTATCAGGAACGGGGCTGGAACGATTTGGGAATCCCAACGATCGACACCTTAAAAAAGATCGGATTATGGAATTTTCTGAATGAGGAAACCAAAACAAAAATCACCGGGTTATTGGACACATAAAGAGTCTTCCAACCAAGCGTTCCGAGTAAGAAGATAAAAACTCCTATCTCAAATATTTTTTCCGGTTTTGTTAACCAACCAATTTGGTGAATCCCCTGTTTGGGGCTTCCAGCCAATCAATGGCTGGAAGCCTCAATGAGTTGTTCCCACCCCTTTAAAATTTTCAGAGAAAAAAACACAACACCAGAAGTTTTTAATAATCGCCGGCAAAGTTTTGGTTGGCCGGCTACGGGGCTATGGGAGGCTGAAGGGCCATCGCCGTGGCTTCCGCCTCGCAATCCCGAATCGGTTTGAGACCTTTAGCGCGGACGGCCGCCAGTTCGGCCTTGGCGGCCTCGAGATCGGCGCGGAAGGCCGGATCGGCATGCAATCTGGCGACTGTACTCGCTCCCATAAATCGCCCTTCTATTACGTCGCTCTGCCAATGGACACCGCAAACCACCCGGCTTTCACTGAAAGCCCGGCCCCTGGCCAGTATTGCATTGGTATTTTCCGGGTCGATCTCACTTAGGATGAGGGCCCAGGCCCAGCCCAGTGAAGAATGGCCGGAAGGATAGGAGCCGTCCGTCATCAATTTTTTTTCTTCATCAGGGGTACAGCTTGCCTCCTTGTTCACCACAAAAGGTCGAGTTCGTTTATAATGGTTCTTGGCTGTGTAGGTGGAAAGTCCTGCGTCGGTGAGAGTTCGACGTAACAGCATATAGAGATGAGGCGTTTCCTTCTCGGTGATCGGGGCCTTGATGGCACAGGAAAAAGTTCCGGCAGCTTCCGGAAACTTCAGCTCTGCATCTTGAGTTGCCAGCTCCCAGCGTGGCGTGCCGCGAAAGGCGCGGGTTTTACGGTAAGTTTCCTCATCCAGTACCAACGCAGTGGAGCCTGTTGCCGGTGGTTGGGGAATCAAGGTCAGGCTGTTGGGGAGTGCTTTGGGTGGCAGATAACCTACCAGGAGGCCCGGACGAATCTCAGGAACGGCAGCCGGCTGGCTCGGGGTTTGGACACCCGCACAACCGGCTAAAATTAAGATACACGCCATGACAACCAAAGTCCACCAAGGTGACGTATTCCGCTTTAAACTTTTCATAAAAATTAACTCCTTTCATTAATAAAGATGATTTTTTTACCATAAAAACAGGGGTTTTTATTTTTACCTCATCCCAGGCCGAAGAAAATTAAAGAATTTTTTATAATTAACATGGCATGATAATCAATTAATATCAAATTTGCCACATTTTCATCCACTTCTCTAACTATTTTTTAACTGGCCTTACTCGATTTTATCCTGAAATTTCTTACCCTCTATTGACACAATCAAACATCTGATTTATTTTTAACAACCAGACTGTAATAGGTTAATAACGGCGATTGATCGGTAATGCCAATAATTATTTGTAATCATGAATCATTTTTAAGAACAGGTTAAAGGGGTGTTTTAGCGAGAGGTGTGTTTTGGAAAAGGGAAAAATGACCAACGAGGAGCTTCTTAAAGAGCTGGCCGATATGGAAGACCGTTTTGGCGAATTGGAGGCCGCTCATAAAACCTTGCAAGAGAGCGAAGAACGGTATCGGAATTTCATCGAAAATGTCCAAGAGTCCTGTTTCGAGACTGATTTAGCAGGTAAATTCACCTTCATAAACGATTCGATGGTTCGGGGCACTGGTTTTTCCAAAGAACAAATCCTGGGCCGTGTCGCTTTTGGTAGGATGGATCCGGAGGAAAGGGAGAAAATTATACGCGCCTATAACGAACTTTTTCGTACGGGGAAACCTATTACTCTTTTCAGCTATAGATATATAAATAGTAAGGGAGAGGTCAGGGAGGTTGAAAACTCGGGGTCTCTGATCCGGGATGCTGAAGGAAAACCGATCGGATTTCGAGGAGTCTCACGGGACGTAACGGATAGGATAAAAAGAGAAGAGGAATTGGAACGCTATCGGGAGTTCTTTGAGAATATAGAGGATTCCATTTTTGAAATGGATCTTCAGGGAAGATTTACCTTTTTCAATGAAGCCACCTGCCGCAATACCGAATACAGTCCGGATGAATTGAGAAATTTTGATCAGAGGAAGTGGTATGAAACCAAAGAAGACGAAGAGCGCGTCTTTAAAATATTCAACGAACTTTACCGCACCGGCGAAAAAAAGAAAGTTTATGAAATTAGTGTGCTTACCAAAAGTGGGAAAAAAATATATTTTGATAATTCCATATCGCTGGTCCGCGACGCCGCGGGCAACCCTATAGGTTTCCGTTGTATTTCCAGGGACATTACCGAACGAAAAAAATTGGAACAGGAACAGGAGAGATTAAAAGAACAGCTGATCCAGTCTGAAAAACTGGAGGCCCTTGGAACCCTGGCAGGGGGGATCGCTCACGATTTCAATAACCTGCTTATGGGGATTCAAGGTTATACCTCTTTGATGTTGCTGGACCTCGATTCGACCCATCCCAACTATGACAAGTTGAAAGCCATTGAGGAGCAGGTAAAGAGCGGCGCCGATTTGACCAGACAACTGTTGGGTTATGCCCAGGGTGGTCGGTATGTGGTCACCAACACCGATCTAAATGAATTAGTAGCCAACAGCATCTCGATGTTCGCCCGGTTTAAAAAGGAAATTCGGGTCCATCAGAAATATGAGCCGTCCCTTTGGAAAGTGAAGGTGGATCGTGGTCAGATGGAACAGGTATTTTTGAATCTGTATATTAACGCCTGGCAGGCCATGCCCGGCGGAGGGGCCTTGTATCTGGAGACCAATAACATCGTACTGGATGAAGACTATGTAAAATCCCATGACATGACTCCCGGTAATTATGTAAAAATATCGGTAACGGACACCGGCATAGGGATGGACGAGAAAACCAGGCAGCGGATTTTTGAGCCCTTTTTTACCACCAGGGAGATGGGGAGAGGTGCCGGACTCGGATTGGCGACGGTCTACGGGATCATTAGAGGACACAAAGGGACTATTAATGTGTATAGTGAGAAAGGACATGGCTCCACCTTCAACATCTACCTGCCCGCGGTTGAACAGGAAGAAATAAAACCGGATTCGCCCATATCCAAGATACAAAAAAAATCCGGTGCGATCCTTCTTGTAGACGACGACCAGATGATACGCGATGTGACAACTGCATTATTGACCCGGTTGGGCTACCAGGTTATTACGGCTCAAAGCGGTGAGGAGGCCTTGATCTTATACCGCTCCAATCGCGAACGGATCGACTTAGCGATCGTGGACATGATCATGCCCGAGATGGGAGGCGGTGAGGTTATCGATAAGCTAAGGAGTATCAATCCAGAGGCCAGGGTGATTCTTTCCAGTGGCTACAGCCTGAACGGGGACGCCAAGGACATCATGGACCGGGGCGGCGCACAGGCCTTCATCCAGAAACCTTTCCAAATTCAGGAGCTGGATGAAAAGATTAAAGAAGCATTAAACGTAACCCTTTGATCATATCACTCACAAACAAACCCTTGGGTCCTTTTTAATAAATCAAGAAAGACCCATTTGGAATGCCTTCGGGTAAACCAGGGCCCCCCACCTTATTTCTTCCATTACATAAAAATACCGGATTTGTTTTGTGACGCCGAAAACAGATTCCCCCACTTCTTGACAATCGCCTACAACCAACATATACTCACGGTGCAATTCTGATAAGATCCCCGATGTTGCAAAAGTTTCGGAAGCTGCAGATCCGAGGCGTCCAAGGCAAAGCCGTATACGTATACTGCGAGCCTGGACAATCCCGCCATCGGCGGGACAGTCTCCCAAACTTTCCCGAAGGGTAAGAATTGATCAAAATTTTTAATAAAATTTAACTTCATCTGAAGTGACTTTTATTATCTGCACTGAAATAATTAGAATGGCTTGTTTTTATTAATAAAAACTTCAGCATTGATCAATTTTTATGCAACTTCGAGGGAGAGATACATCATGAAATGCCCGAGTTGTCAGACTGAACTTCCCGATAGTGCCAGATTCTGCATGGCTTGCGGCAGGACATTACAGACCGAATTTGTTTGTACCCAGTGCCGGCATGCCAATCCTCCAGCCGCCAAGTTTTGCCTCCAATGCGGCCAATCTCTAACTCAACCTCCACCTGCGATTACGCCCCCGCCCTCCCCTACTCCTAATTCCTTCGGCAACGGTCGTTATCAAGTCAAGAAATTCCTGGGTGAAGGGGGGAAGAAGAAAGTCTATCTGGCCCATGATACGGTGCTGGACCGGGACGTGGCCTTTGCCCTGATCAAGACCGAAAAGCTGGATAAGGCCAGCCGCCTGCGGGTCAGCCGGGAAGCGAAGGCCATGGGCAAGCTCGGTGACCATCCCAATATCGTCGGCATCTTCGATATGGGCGAGGAGAATGGCCAGCCCTATGTGGTCCTGCCCCTCATGCCCGGCGGCGATGTCGAGGGTCTGATTGAGAAGGCCCCGGAGCATCGCCTTCCCATCGACAAGGCCATAGACATCGGCAAAAGTGTCTGCCGCGGTCTGGAGTTCGCCCACGGCAAAGGGATTATCCACCGGGACATCAAGCCCGGCAATATTTGGATGGGAACGGACGGCACGGCCAAAATCGGCGACTTCGGGCTGGCCATCGCCATGGAGCTTTCCCGTCTGACCCAATCCGGGATGATGGTGGGCACCTATTATTATATGCCGCCGGAACAGGCCATGGGTGGTGAGGTTACTGCTAAAGCGGACCTATATTCGTTGGGAGCGATGCTCTACGAGATGCTGATCGGCCGGCCTCCCTTCAGCGGCGATGATGCCGTAGCCATCATCGGGCAGCATATCAACACCCCGCCGGTTGCCCTCTCCTGGCACCGGCCGGACCTGCCTTCTCCCCTTGAGGCTCTGATTTTAAAACTCTTAGAGAAAGACCCGCAGAAACGTCCGGCCTCAGCCGCAGAAGTCTTAAAGACACTGGAAACTATTGAAGCAAGCAAAGACCACAAGGCATCCTCAGAAGAGGCCATGGCCTTAACGGAGAACCCCCTTTATCGCCGGGTCTTTGTCGGTAGGGAGCCGGAGCTGAGGCAGCTTCAATCGGCCTTTGATAATGCCCTGTCCGGACAGGGTTCCTTACGGATGATCGTGGGTGAGCCGGGCATCGGCAAGACTGCTCTTACCGAGCAACTGGCTACCTATGTCAGCCTGCGGGGTGGGAAATCCATCGTCGGTCACTGCTATGAAGAAGGCTCGCTATCCTTACCCTATCTGGCCTTTGTAGAGGCCTTAAGGACTTACACCACAGACCGTGATCCCACCGAACTCAGGAAGGAACTGGGCACCGGAGCACCAGATGTGGCCCGTATTTGCTCCGAGGTGAGGGAACGGCTCAAGATAGAACCTGATCCCAAGGTCAATCCTGAAGAAGAAAGATACCGTCTCCTGCAAGCGGTGACCGATTTCCTGGGTAATGCCTCCAAGGCACAGCCATTGTTGATTGTGCTTGAGGACCTGCACAGCGCCGACCGGGGTACCCTGGAGATGCTCGGGCATGTCTGCCGATACTTAGAAGGAAAGCGGCTTTTATTAATCGGCACCTACCGGGATATCGAAGTGGACCGGGCCCATCCCCTCTCAGCCTCCCTGGCGGAACTGAGACGGTTACCCACCTTCGGGCGTGTTCTCCTCAGAGGTCTCAATGCCGATGAGGTCAGAAGGATGCTCTCCAGCATTGCCGGGCAGGAAGTGCCCTGGGGACTGGCCGAAGCCGTGCATCGTCAGACCGAGGGCAATCCCCTCTTTGTCCAGGAGGTGGTGCGCTACCTGGCGGAAGAAGGGGTCATCACCCGAGAGCAGGGGCGCTGACAGGCCAAAGGGGACACGCCGGTGGAGATGCGTATCCCGGATGGGCTGAGGGATGTCATCGGCAAAAGGCTTTCCAGTTTGAGCCAATCGTGCAACAAGGTGCTGGCCGTGGCCGCGGTCATTGGCCGGGACTTCCGCCTGGAGGTGCTGCAGAAGGTCGCCGGTATGACCGATGAAGAGATCTTCAAGGCCCTGGAGGAAGCAAGGAAGGCGGCAGTTATAGAAGAGCGCACCGGCGCAGGAGCTATTGTCAACTACCGTTTTGCCCATGCCTTTTTCCGTCAGACGCTGTATGAAGAGATTATCGCTCCGAGAAGAATCCGGCTCCACCAACAGGTAGCCAGGGCTTTAGAGGAGGTCTATAAAAACCGTCTCGAAGAACACGCCGCCGAACTGGCCGAGCACTTCTCCTATTCCTCTGACTCTTCTGATCTGGCCAAGGCAGTCAGTTACGGGGAGATGGCGGCTGGAAGGGCAACTGCCGTTTATGCCTACAGTGAGGCGGTCAGGCTCATTGACCAGGCTATCAAGGTGCAAGAAATCCTTGACCCGGAGGATAAAGCCAAAAGGTGCGACCTGTTTCTGGACCTGGGAGATGCCCTGGTTTTAACGGTAGAAACCAAGCGTATCCTTGACACATTGGCCCCAGAGGCATTTTCCCTGGCCAAAACGATTAGTGACGGCTCACGAGCTTGCCGGGCCTGTCAGGTGGCGATATTTGCCATTGTTCTCGAACAATCCGGTCTGGGTTTTGCCACTCCTCAGGCATTGGAGTGGGCTGAGCGGTATAACCGCTATGCCAGGCCCGATACCATAGAGCGGGCTTTTGCTGACATGACTCTCGGGCTCATAAGATACTCAACAGGAAATACTCGGTTGGGGCTTAAACTCGTCGTCAAGGCTTTTGAGCTGGTTCGTAAACTAAGAGACCCAAATACCTTCTGGGTCGCTGGTGGCTTTCTGCTCTACTCTCAAACCGCACCACAGCACGCCCAGGAGAACATTCGTCTCGCTGAAGAGCTTCTGGGAAGTTCAAAAGCAGGAGTACACTTGAGTTTAATCAGTTTTGGATTGCAAATGGCAGGTCATTCCCTCCTTGCCTTGGGGAGGCGAGACCGTGCCGAAGAGGTTTGGAGTGAAATTCGGGCCATAGCCAAACGGACGGGACAGTTTTCCCTCAGTCGTACTTCAGAAGCGTTGGATGCACTTCTGAAACTCATGGATGGCCTCCTGGAAGAGGTATTAGATACTGTCAGAAGCATACGTATCCGAGGGAAGGAAGCCGGTGTGCCTCTAAGCGCCAATATAGGCGCCAGCTTAGCCGGCTATAGGGCCCGGATCTTTCTCAGCAGGTCTCTTGAGGCCAATGAGCGTGGGCTGCGCGGAGCTGCTGGGCCTGATGATAGACTCGGGGCACATGCATTGCTCTGTTTAGTGCTAGCTCATCTTGGGCGGAATGACGAGGTCTCAGAATTGTTAGAACAATGGGTACTGAGGCGGCCCGACATGGGTACTGTAGAAGATGAAACAGCGATATGGGATGATTCCTCCTATCTCGAAGCAGCGGTGGTGACCGGCCATCGACCGGCGGCTGAGCTGTTATTGAACCGCTTCACCGGCACCGGTGTCTGTACATCGGGTATTTGGTATACCACCTGCATCCCACGTCATATGGGCGGGGCTTGCGCGCTCCTGGAAAGATATGATGAGGCCCGTCAGCATTACCAGGAGGCCGTCAGGATCTGCACGGAAATGAGATTCCGACCGGAGCTGGCCCTCAGCCGCCTGGAGCTGGCCGAGCTGCTTCTGAAGTACTATCCCCAGGAAAAGTCCGAGGCCATCGGTCACCTCGACTTTTGCATCCCCGAATTCCGGGACATGAAGATGAACACCTATCTGGAACGGGCCCTCCGGCACAAGGAGATTTTAAAGGCCTAAAGAGCGGATTTTAAATGATTTCAAATCATAAAAGTTCAACAGGCTTTGAAATGCACATTGCTGATTTGGGAAAGAAATGTTATCCTGCAAAAAAAAATAAAATAAGAACCTTGCATAACCTAATAAATGGAGGCGTTAGTATGACCACCACAGCCGAAAGGCTTTCAAAGGAAATTAATTCTTTGTCGGACGTAGAAAAACTTCGATTGGTGGATGCGATCCTTACCGATCTGGATAAACCGGACCCGGAATTGGATCAGATTTGGGCGGAGGAAGCTCGCAAACGTTGGGATGCTTACAAATCAGGCCGTATTCCTTCGGTTTCCTATCATGAAGTTATGGAAAAGTATCGCCGCTGATGAAGGTACGCTTTCTTACACTGGCTCAGCAAGAACTTGATGACACCGTCAACTGGTATAACGAACAGGTTAATGGTCTGGGCCAAGAATTTCTCGATGAATTGGATAGAGCAGTTAGAAGATCGGTTATTTTCCCCCTATCCTGTCCGGAGATAGAGCCCGGACTTCGAAGATGCCTATTGGCCCGTTTTCCATATGGGCTGATCTATGGATTGGAAGGCGAAACCATCATTATTGTAGCAGTTGCTCATTTACATCGCCGCCCACGCTATTGGGCAGATCGTTTAAGCCAGGAAGGCTGAAAATCGGATACCATCTCCATTCTAACGAAAACCGGACATACAAATATCCAAGGGATGTTTGATTGCATTAAAGCGATTACCTCCTGATTTTCCTAGCCATTTTCTCTCTATCAAGGAGGAAAAATCATGAAGTGTTTTAAATGTCAGACCGAAAACCCTGACAAAGCTAAATTCTGCAAAAAATGCGGGCAATCCCTCCTGACTGAAATAATATGTAATCATTGCCGACATTCCAATCCTGTAGATAGCGAATTCTGCATCGAATGTGGGCAGTCTATGATCCGATCAATTGGCCAACCTCCCGTCTCCCCGGCACCTCATACCGAATCCCAACCCACCTCCTTTGCCAACGGTCGTTATCAAGTCAAGAAATTCCTGGGTGAAGGGGGTAAGAAGAAGGTTTACCTGGCCCATGATACGGTGCTCGACCGGGATGTGGCCTTTGCCCTGATCAAGACAGAAAAGCTGGATAAGGCCTCGCGCCTGCGGGTCAGCCGGGAAGCCAAGGCCATGGGCAAACTCGGCGACCATCCCAATATCGTCGGTATCTTCGATATGGGCGAAGAGAACGGCCAACCCTACGTGGTTCTGCCGCTCATGCCCGGCGGTGATGTCGAGGGTCTGATTGAGAAAGCCCCGGACCACCGCCTGCCCATCGAAAAAACCCTCAGCATCGCCAAAGCTGTCTGTAAGGGTCTGGAGTATGCCCACAAGAAAGGGATTATCCACCGGGACATCAAGCCCGGCAATATCTGGATGGGGACAGACGGCACGGCTAAGATCGGCGACTTCGGACTGGCCATCGCTATGGAGCTCTCCCGGCTGACCCAATCGGGGATGATGGTAGGGACTTATTATTATATGCCCCCGGAGCAGGCCATGGGTGGCGAGGTGACGGCTAAGGCAGACCTTTACTCTCTGGGAGCCATGCTCTACGAGATGCTGACCGGCCGGCCCCCCTTCAGCGGCGATGATGCCGTGGCCATCATCGGACAGCATATCAACACCCCGCCGGTGGCCCTTACCTGGCACAGACCGGACCTTCCTGCTCCCCTGTCTGCTCTCATTTTACGACTTTTAGAGAAAGACCCGCAGAAACGCCCGGCTTCCGCTACCGAGGTATTGAAAGCCCTGGAAACCATCGAAGCGGGAAAAGACCGGAAGGCATCCATAGAAGAAGTAATGGTGGATAACCCCCTCTACCGGAAGGTGTTCATTGGCCGGGAACCGGAGCTAAGGCAACTGCAATCGGCCTTTGATAATGCCCTATCCGGACAGGGTTCCTTACGGATGGTAGTTGGTGAGCCGGGCATCGGCAAGACCGCCCTTACCGAACAATTAGCCACCTATGTCAGCCTGCGCGGTGGTAAATCCATTGTGGGTCATTGCTATGAAGAAGGCTCATTATCCCTGCCCTATCTGGCCTTTGTGGAGGCCTTAAGGACCTACGCCACAGACCGTGATATTACCGAGCTCAGGAAGGAACTGGGCACAGGTGCCGGGGATGTGGCCCGTATTTGCTCCGAGGTTCGGGAACGGCTCAAGATAGAGCCTGATCCCAAGGTCAATCCCGAAGAAGAAAGATACCGTTTATTGCAGGCGGTGACCGATTTCTTAGGCAATGCGGCCAAGGCCCAGCCGTTGTTGATTGTCCTGGAGGACCTGCACAGCGCCGACCGGGGCACCCTGGAGATGCTGGGGCATGTCTGCCGTTTCCTGGAGGGAAAGCGGCTCCTCATTGTCGGGACCTATCGTGACATCGAAGTGGACCGGGCCCATCCCCTCTCCGCCTCTTTGGCGGAACTGAGACGCCTGCCCAGCTTCGGTAGAGTACTCCTGCGGGGTCTCAATGCCGATGAAGTCAGAAGGATGCTCTCCAGCATCGCCGGGCAGGAAGTGCCCTGGGGACTGGCCGAAGTCGTACACCGCCAGACCGAAGGCAATCCCCTCTTTGTCCAGGAGGTGGTGCGTTACCTGGCCGAGGAAGGGGTTATCACCCGTGAGCAAGGGCGCTGGCAGGCCAAAGGCGACACGCCGGTGGAGATGCGCATTCCCGATGGACTGAGGGATGTGATCGGTAAGCGTCTCTCCAGTCTTAGCGAATCGTGTAACAAAGTCCTGGCCGTGGCCGCAGTCATAGGTAGGGACTTCCGGCTGGAAGTCCTGCAGAAGGTCGCCGGCATGACCGATGAAGAAATCTTCAAGGCCCTGGAGGAAGCAAGGAAAGCCGCAGTGATAGAGGAGCGCACGGGCGCGGGAGCCGTGGTGAACTACCGTTTTGCCCATGCCTTTTTCCGTCAGACCTTGTATGAAGAGATCATCGCCCCCCGGCGCATTCGGCTTCACCAGCAGGTAGCAAGGGCACTGGAGGAAGTCTACAAAACCCGACTGGAAGACCACGCCGCCGAATTAGCCGAGCACTTTTCCTATTCATCCGACTCGGCCGACCTGACCAAAGCGGTGAGTTACGGAGAGATGGCCGCAAAGAGAGCGACCTCCGTTTATGCCTACGGAGAGGCGGTAAAACTCCTTGATCAGGCAGTTAAGATACAGGAGATCCTGGACCCCGAGTACGAACCCATGCGCTGTGATCTATTGTTAGATCTTTGCGATGCCTTGCTCTTGAGCGTAGAACCCAAACAAGTCTATGAGACAGAGACCCCAGCAGCCTGGGCTTTGGCCGAAGCCATTGGAGATAACTCTCGGGCTTCTCGAGCCTGTCTGGCGGCTTTAGTAGCTATTCATAGGGAACAAGCGGATCCTGGCTATGCCACCCCGGAGGCAGCGATGTGGGCCGAGCGAGCTGACCGCTCTGCCAGACCCAATACCCCTGAACGTGCTGTAGCTGATATGTTTCTTGGGGTTACAAGACGGGCAGCAGGGGATTTCCAGACAGGGGTCAAGCTCCTGACCCAAGCGTATGAGTTGGCCCGGAACTTAGGGGACCAGAGTATCTTATTACAGGCTTCTTGCATGTTGCTTGCTTACAGAAGAGCCCCACAGCATGCCCAGGAGAATGTTCGAATCGCCAAGGAAGTTCTCGATTACTTTCATTCCGGAGTGACCTTGCCAAATTCTGCCATAGGATTAATCGCTGTAGGAAGTGCTTTACTCTGCGTTGGATTGAGACAATCTACAGAGGAAGCTTTTACCGAATTGCGAACCATAGCCCACCGCACCGGTAACGTTGGCCTTTTGGTTATATCAGAAACAATGGATGCGCTAATGAGGTTTATGGATGGCTTCATTGAAGAGTCAATAGATGCAGCCCGCCGCATACGTTCCAAAGGGGAGGAGGTCGGGGTACCTCAAGCAACAAATATCGGAGCAGCCTTTTTTGGCTTTAGAGCTCGGGGCTATCTGGGTCGGTCACTTGAGGTTATTGAGCGTGGACTTCGTAGTGCTCTTGCTATTAATAACGATCCAATTGGGATAAACCCCTTGTTCTGTTGGATACTGGCTCACCTGGGACAGAAAGACGAGGCCTCAGAAATATTGGAACAAGGGGTGGTGAAGCGCTCCTATATTGGTGCGATTGAAGATGAGACCGATTCCTGGATAGATTCCTTCTATCTCGAGGCGGCGGTTATAACCGGTCACCAACGGGCGGCTGAGTTGCTGTTGAAACGCTTCACCAGCACAGTTGTCTGTACACCGGGTATTTTCTATACCACCTGCATCCCCCGCCATCTGGGTGGAGCGGCGGCACTTCTGGAAAGATATGATGAAGCCCGCCAACATTACCAGGAAGCCATCAAGGTCTGCACAGAGATGAAGTTCAGGCCGGAGCTGGACCTCAGCCGCCTTGAGCTTGCCGAGCTGTTACTGAAGCACTACCCCCAGGAAAAGTCCGAGGCCATCACCCACTTAGACTTCGTCATCCCCGAATTCCGGGACATGAAAATGAACACTTATCTGGAACGGGCCCTCCGGCACAAGGAGATTTTGAAGGCGTAGCTTAAGGCAACCAAGAAAAACCGCCTAAAGCCTTCTAAGGCGTGATAAAATTTCAACCAAAGCAGAATATAATAAATTCAGTATTTATTTTAAGGCGAGAAACTGTTATACACTTTATAAGTGATCTTTTATGAAGATAATATTTTCACGTCATGCAAAAAGACGGGCAAAACTTTATGGAATTTCTGAAACAATGATTTCAGGCATTATTTCAGATATGGCTTTAAAACACGGAGAACATGAAATCATAAAGAACGTTACTGGATTTAAATACCCGTTAAAGATAATCGTTTCTGTCGAAGAAGACTTGATAAACGTTGTAACAAACTATCCCTTGAAGAAAGGAAGAAAGAAATGAGAGTACACTATGATAATGAGGTTGATGCTTTATATATAAAATTAGGGAGCCAAAAGCCTGAAGGAGTCATTGAGATTTCAGAAGGGGTAAATTTAGATACGACAGGTGAGGATAAGATTGTTGGCATAGAAATACTTAATGCTTCAAAAAAGATGAATATTAAAACCATTCTTTCCTATGAGCTTGAACTTGACAATAAATTACTTCGCAAAATTGCTTGAACAGGAATAGCGAGCGCATTCCCCGCAGCTTGCTGCGTGGGTTAGCGAGCGAACTACAACAAATAAACCCTTTCCTTGCCTGGAAGATTCCCTGCACCTTGGTGCAGGGAGCTTCAATTGTTTATTTTTGAAAATTTCAGCCGCCTGGGGCTGGTTTATCTGTTGCTTAAGCATTATCCTACGGAAAAATTCGAGGCCATCACCCACCTCGACTTCGTCATCCCCGAGTTCCGGGACATGAAAATGAATACCTATCTGGAACGCGCCCTCCGGCACAAGGAAATCCTGAAGGCATAGGATCAGGTATTAGTTAACAGTTGGCGTCTTTGGTTCGCATCTTAAATGTGTTAAAAACTGCCCAATGTGATACAATACGCTGCAACGAAGGTCATTGAGGTGACTATGAAAAAAAATAATCGCGAAACAATTCTCCAAGAATTAAGAAGGATCAAGCCCGATTTTGAACAGCGCTATGGAGTTACCAAAATAGGCATTTTTGGCTCTTTAGCCCGTAATGAAATTCGTGAGGATAGTGATGTTGATGTGGTCTTAGAAATGCGTGAGCCGGATCTGTTTTATATGGTGCACATAAAGGAAACACTAGAAGAAAGATTAAAAATGCCCGTGGACGTAATTCGTTATCGGACTATGATGAATAGCCGCCTTAAGGCAAGGATTGACCGAGAGGCCGTCTATGTATGATAAAACCCTTCTAAGAGATAAATTGGAACAAATCAATGAAGCGGTGGCACGGATTGAAAGAAGGTTTTCCGGTATTGGTTCCCCTTCCGATTTTACAACAACAGAGCTCAATCAAGACAAATTGGATGCTATAGCCATGTTGCTTATTGCCATTGGCGAGAGTTTCAAGAAAATAGATAGGGAAACAGAAGGCGAGTTCTTAAGAAAATATCCTGATATTGACTGGAAAGGAGTTATCGGCGTGCGGGATGTGTTGGCTCATGATTATTTCGATCTTGATGCTGAAGAAATCTATAAAATTTGCAAATACGATATTCCCAACCTTAGAAAAACGCTTGCCCGTATGCTGGAGTGATAAAATAAAATTCAAGAAAAACAATATAATATCGTATTTGGGGTAGCAGCTTAAACTGACACATTTATATTATACCCAACTTTTATAGTGTATTTCTTTTGAAGCTTCCTGCAACGAATTCAGTCCCGCTATCGGCGGGATTGACACTTTGGATCTGCGGCATATTCGGCTTTTGTAACGTCAAGAGAATCTCTTTACTTCAGAAGCCAGAGTCAGCTATCTTTGATCCGGCTCTTAAGATCAAGAATTCTATCAAGAATTAAAAGCCGGGTTGTGCTCGATGCAATCGCCACAGGAGGTGGAAGATGCAGTGTCCGAAATGCCGGACTGAACTCCCCGATAATGCCAAGTTCTGCGGAGTGTGTGGACAGTTGTTGCAAACCGAGTGCAAGTGTCCACAATGCGGTCATATCAACCCCCAAGAGTTTAAGTTCTGTCTCCAGTGCGGTTGCGCTCAATCGGAGCCCGCATCACCACCCCCACTCACTCCTGTGCCCACCTCCTTCTCTGGCGGCCGCTACCAGGTCCGGAAATTCCTGGGTGAAGGGGGTAAGAAGAAGGTTTACCTGGCCCATGATACGGTGCTGGACCGGGATGTGGCCTTTGCCCTGATCAAGACCGAAAAGCTGGATAAGGCCAGCCGCCAGCGGGTCAGCCGGGAAGCGAAGGCCATGGGCAAACTCGGCGACCATCCCAATATCGTCGGTATCTTCGATATGGGAGAAGAGAACGGCCAGCCCTACGTGGTCCTGCCGCTCATGCCCGGCGGCGATGTCGAGGGTCTGATTGAGAAAGCCCCGGAGCATCGCCTGCCTGTCGAAAAAACCATCAGCATAGCCAAAGCCGTCTGTAAGGGCCTGGAATATGCCCACAAGAAAGGGATTATCCACCGGGACATCAAGCCCGGCAATATCTGGATGGGGACAGACGGCACGGCTAAGATCGGCGACTTTGGCTTGGCCATTGCCATGGAACTCTCCCGACTGACCCAATCGGGGATGATGGTGGGCACCTATTACTACATGCCGCCGGAGCAGGCCATGGGGGGTGAGGTTACGGCTAAGGCAGACTTATATTCTCTGGGAGCCATGCTCTACGAGATGCTGACCGGCCGGCCTCCCTTCAGCGGCGATGATGCCGTGGCCATCATTGGACAGCATATCAACACCCCGCCGGTGGCCCTTACCTGGCACCGACCCGACCTGCCTTCTCCCCTTGAGGCTCTCATTTTAAAACTCCTGGAGAAAGACCCACAGAAACGTCCGGCCTCGGCCGCTGAAGTCTTAAAGACATTGGAAACCATCGAGGCAGGAAAGACCAAGGGGAAATCCTCAGAAGAGGCCATGACCCTGGCAGAAAATCCCCTCTACCGTAGGGTGTTCGTCGGCCGGGAGCCTGAGCTAAGACAATTGCAATCGGCCTTTGACAATGCCCTATCCGGACAGGGTTCTTTACGGATGGTGGTGGGTGAGCCGGGCATCGGCAAGACCGCCCTCACCGAACAGTTGGCTACCTATGTCAGCCTGCGAGGTGGAAAATCCATCGTGGGTCACTGTTATGAAGAAGGCTCGTTATCCCTGCCCTATCTGGCCTTTGTGGAGGCCTTAAGGACCTATGCCATAGACCGTGACCTTACCGAGCTTAAGAAGGAACTGGGCACAGGTGCACCCGATGTGGCCCGTATTTGCTCCGAGGTAAGAGAACGTCTCAAGATAGAACCTGATCCCAAGGTCAACCCCGAAGAAGAAAGATATCGTTTATTGCAGGCGGTGACCGACTTCCTGGGTAATGCCGCCAAGGCCCAGCCTTTACTCATCGTCCTTGAAGACCTGCATAGCGCTGACAGGGGAACCCTGGAGATGTTGGGGCATGTCTGCCGTTTCCTGGAGGGAAAGCGGCTCTTAATAATCGGCACCTATCGTGATATTGAAGTGGACCGGGCCCATCCCCTCTCTGCCTCTTTAGCGGAACTGCGACGTTTGCCCAGCTTCGGGCGTATACTCCTGCGGGGTCTCAATGCCGATGAAGTCAGGCGCATGCTCTCCAGCATCGCCGGGCAGGAGGTACCCTGGGGGCTGGCCGAAGTAGTACATCGCCAAACCGAAGGCAACCCCCTCTTCGTCCAGGAGGTGGTCCGTTACCTGGCCGAAGAAGGGGTCATCACCCGGGAGCAAGGGCGTTGGCAGGCGAAGGGAGACACTCCGGTGGAGATGCGCATCCCGGACGGACTGAGGGATGTCATCGGCAAGCGTCTTTCCAGTCTGAGTGAATCGTGTAACAAGGTGCTGGCCGTGGCCGCAGTCATAGGCAGGGACTTCCGGCTGGAGGTCTTGCAGAAGGTTGCGGGGATGAGCGATGAAGAAATTTTCAAGGCCCTGGAGGAAGCGAGGAAGGCGGCCGTGATAGAGGAACGTTCCGGCACGGGAGCCGTGGTCAACTACCGTTTTGCCCATGCTTTCTTTCGTCAGACCCTTTATGAAGAGATTATTGCCCCAAGGAGAATCAGGCTTCACCAGCAGGTAGCCAGGGCCTTGGAGGAGGTCTATAAAACCAGATTGGAAGAACACGCCGCCGAACTAGCCGAGCATTTCTCCTATTCCTCTGATGCCGCCGACCTGACAAAAGCGGTGAGTTATGGAGAGATGGCAGCGAAGAGGGCAACGGCCGTTTATGCCTACGGTGAGGCTGTAAAGCTTCTTGATCAGGCCATCAAGGTCCAGGAGATCCTGGACCCGGAGGATAAGAGCCGCCGTTGTGACCTGCTGCTGGACTTATGCGATGCCTTACTTTTAGCCACGGAATTCAAACGTATTCAGGACGAAGTGGCCCCAGCAGCCTTTGTTCTGGCCGAAGCACTTAAAGATAGTCCACGAGTTGTTCGGGCATGTGAATCAGCGCTATGGGCCATTAATATGGAACAGGCCGGCCCGGGGATTGCCACTCCTCAGGCAGCGGAGTGGGCTGAACGAGCCGACCGTCATACCAGTCCTGGCACCATAGGACGCACTTTTGCGGACATAACTCTCGGGGCAATAAACTGCTCTACTGGGAATATGATTTTGGGGATCAAGCTCTTAACTAACGCACTTGATTTGGCACGAAATCAAAATGACCCAAATATTTTATTGTCAGGAGCATATATATTATTAAACTATAGGACAGCACCCAAGCACGCTCAAGAGAACGCAAAACTTGCTGAAGAGTTAATAAAAGTTTCAGACCCAACAGTGAAAGCATATTTTAGGGGTGGATTTTTAGCATTGGCGGGTAGTACCTTTCTCGCTTTAGGAAAACGGGAAAAAGCGGAGGAGGTTTGGACAGAGCTACGAGACATAGCCAAACGCACACGGCTGACTAGCCTTTTGGTTGGGTCCTTAGGAATGGATGCGCTACTGCAGCTTATGGATGGTCGGATAGAAGAGGCGTTAAATACAGCCCGAGAGGCACGCGCCAAAGGTAAAGAAGCCGGTATACTCCAAAGTGCCAATATAACAGCCGGCTTGACTGGAAATAGAGCTCTGTTATATCTGGGCAGATCGCTTGAGGATTTTGAGTCCGCTCTCCGCTTTGGTACTTGGCAAGATAATAGAAGAATTCGGGCTACTCAACTACTTTGCTTAGTGTTGGCTCATCTTGGAAGGAAAGAGGAGTCAATAGAATTATTGAAACAAGGGGTGGTGAGGCGCCCTTTTATTGGTACGGAGGAAGATGAAACACCTAATTTTGTGGATTGCCCCTTTCTTGAGGCCGCGGTGTTGACTGGTCATCGCCCAGCGGCAGAACTGCTGTTGGACCACTTCTCCGGCAAAGGTGTCTGTACTTCGGGTGTTTGGTGGCCAACCTGTATCCCCCGCCACCTGGGCGGGGCGGCGGTTCTGCTGGAAAGATATGATGAGGCCCGCAACCATTACCAGGAAGCCATCCGGATTTGCACCGAGATGAAATTCCGGCCGGAGCTGGCACTCAGCCGCCTTGAGCTTGCGGAACTGTTACTGAAGCACTATCCACACGAGAAGTCAGAGGCCATCGCCCACCTGGACTTCGTCATCCCCGAGTTTCGGGATATGAAAATGCAGCCCTCCCTGGAACGCGCCCTGAGGCATAAGGAAATCCTCAAGGCATAGGGAGGACGATTTCTAGCTATCGAAAAAATATTCAAAAAAACCTTGACAGTCACAAGCCAATTCCTTACAATAAAAGTAAGGAATATTGATTCTTACTTCGAGGTGTATGATGATCGTTGCAAAAGTGACCTCTAAAGGGCAGGTGACCATTCCCAAAAAAGTTAGGGAAAAACTGGGAGTTCATCCGGGCGAAGAGGTGGGTTTTGAAGAAAAAGGAGAACATATTCTTATAAAGAAGGCCCTGACAAAATCTCCCTTTGACAAGTGGGTGGGCCAATTGAAACATCTGAAGGGGCACCGCAGCGATGACCTGATCAGAGAGATTCGAGGTCATGATAACAGCCGTTGACACCAACATTATCCTCGATGTTCTGATTCCGGGTGAACCTTTTAGTGAATCCTCCAAGGCGCTTTTGGACCGGCATTTTTCCAAGGGGAAGTTAATTTTTTGCGAAGTCGTCTTTGCCGAACTTGCGGCTCAATTTCCCTCCGAACCGGACCTTAGAACATTCTTAGCCGAGACCGGGATGAGGCTGGAATACTCCAATCCAAAATCTCTTTATATCGCTGGTACACGGTGGGTAAAATATGCCGGAAAAAGCAAGGAGGACAAGTTTTCATGCCAACAATGCGGCAGTAGATTTGCTATAACCTGTCCTCAATGCCGGAAGCCGGTGACCAGACGATTGCATGTATTGGCAGACTTCCTCATAGGGGCCCATGCTCTGGCCAACGCCGATTGTTTGCTTACCAGGGACCTTGGGATATATAAAACTTATTTCAAAGATCTTAAGATAGTTAAGCCGATATAGGAAATAAAACAGGGGCGGCTGTCCTTGTTTTCCTAAGAAACTGTAAAGAGGTCAAACCTTGATTTGTGATTTAATCATAATTCACTGTTCAAGGTTTGACCCCAGATATAAACCGGAACTTGCGGGCACAAAAATAAACCTACTTGAGCTGTTTCACTAAAGAACAGATCTGAGCTGTTTTTCAATCTCTCCCTTGGGCAAGGCGCCGACCTGGCGGTTGACCAGATTTCCTCCCTTGAAAAAGAGTAAGGTGGGAATGCTTTGAATGGAAAATTGTCCGGCGGTTTTTTGGTTTTCATCGGTGTTTAATTTAGCGAATTTGATTCGGCCGGCATATTCTTTGGCTAATTGATCCAGGATGGGGGCGACCATCCGGCAGGGACCGCACCAGGGGGCCCAGCAATCCAGGACCACTGATCCCGGAAAGGACAGGACTTCCCCTTGAAAGGTTTGATCGGTGACTTCCACCGGATGATCCAAAGTGGTCCGGGTGGAAAGGGAAGCGCGGCATTTGCCGCAAACAGGCTTTTCAGCCAGGCGATTCCTCGGAATGCGGTTCTTTGCCCCGCATTGGGGACAGGTCATGATGATGGAATTGGTTTCCATCTGAAATCCTCCTTGCATTATTGGTTAAAATCCGAAATCCGAAACAAATTCAAATGATCAAATATTAAAATTCAAAACGTTTTTGTTTTGGTCATTTAGATTTTGGACCTTGGTGCTTGTTTCGGATTTCGTGCTTCGAATTTCGAATTTAAAGATTACGCCAGTTCAAATGTTAGAAACAAATTTTAAGATCGGGTAAAGAAAGAATCTAAATGGGTTTTTTATTCACCCAATAAATACCCATAGAGACCAAAGCCAGGGCAATCAACAACCACAGGCTCAAGGGCTCTCTCAATAATAAACTGCTCAGAAATACCCCGAAGATGGGGGTGAAAAAAGAAAAGGCCGATAGAGAGGTTACCGGATAAATATGGATCAAATAAAACCAGGCCCAGTAACTCAAAAAAGCCACGATGATGGTTTGATAAAAAAGGGCCAGAAAAACCGTCAGGTCGATAGTACGGACCGGATGGCTTTCCAGGATAAAACTTAGCAGGAACAAGACGGGAACCGAAAACAGGAGTTGATATAAAAGGGTTTGAAAGGGAGTACATTCCTGGGTGAAAAAACGTTTAATATAAACCGTGGTAGCGGCCCAGCCCAGGGCGGCCAGGATCATCAGAAAATCCCCGAAAAGTACCTGGGATGAATAATGAAAAAGCCCCTCGGAAAAAACAAGTATTAGACCCAGGAAAGCCAAGGACAAACCGCCCAGACGGCGCCAGGTGAGCCGGTCCCCCGTGAGTAAAAAATGGGCTCCCAGGGCCACCCAAAATGGGGCCGTATATAAAAAGATATAGGCCCGGCCGGCCAAGGTGAAACGCATGGCCAGAAAGATAAAACAGAATTCAACCCCAAAAAGAAAACCGATAACCAGGGCATGGATCTTCTTGAAAGACCTGGGGAAGAGGGATTCCTTTCGATAACCCATCCATAAAAGCATTAATCCCGAGGCAATCAGGGAGCGAAGTCCTGCGGCAAAGATCGGCTCTACCCCCCGGATGGTAAATTTGATGGCGGCCATATTTCCGCCCCATAAGAAACAGAGGAACAGAAGAATCGCGATGGCTTTTAAATCAAGGTAGGGTTTGGTGGGATAAAGATCAGACATATTCAGAAAAATCGTATCAGTTTAGCTTTTTTAAATAACTGTTTTCACCGCAGAGACGCAGAGGCCGCAAAGAAGACAATTTATCAATTGCCGGTGAGGGGCCGACAATCGATAACCTTCGCTACCCTCCGGGTAATTAATTGGCCGGAGGCCAGAACTGTTTTGTTTAATCACACCTCTCAGGGATTGAACAATAATGATTCTCTCTGCGTCCTTTGCGTCTCTGCGGTGAACAAAAACTCTCTTAAAACACCTAAAGTGCCAAAAAAATTGAAGCTCCCTGCACCAAGGTGCAGGGAATCTTCCAGGCAAGGAAAGGGTTTATTGGTTGTAGTTCGCTCGCTAACCCACGCAGCAAGCTGCGGGGAATGCGCTCGCTATTCCTGTTCAAACGATCCCGAAAAAATCCCGGGCATTCTGGGTGGTCTTCATAGCCGCTTCTTCGATTTCGATCCCTTTTATTCTGGACAGTTCCGTAAGCGTCTGAAGAACCTGGGCAGGTGTTGAAATCACCCCTTGATAGGCGGTCGGAGCATCCGTTTCGATTAGGATTTGTTTCAAGGGGGCAGCGGTTACGGCCTCCCGGTGCCTGGGGCTGTAGATCAGGGCCGGGGTGGCTGAAATATAATAGCCCATCAACAGCAGCTCTTTCAAAATGGCCATCGGACCGCTGTACCAGTGGAAAACCGCTTTTTTCAGATTGTGTTTTCGGACCATTTCAAAGGTCTCTTCATGGGACAGGCGGGAATGCACAATAACCGGCTTATTCTTTTCCCAGGCCAATTCCATTAAATCTCCAAAGGTCCCTTCCTGGATTTCCCGGGGTATCGAAATTTTGAAATCCAACCCGACTTCACCCAAAGCAACGGCCTGGTCCAGATGTCGGTGGAGGAAATCCAGATTATTTCTGATCCCGGAAATGGTGATTTTCCAGGGATGATATCCGAGGGCCGGGAAAACAACTCCCGGATATTGCTCCGAGAAGGTCAGGATTTTTTCATTGGAGGTAATGTCCATACCCACGGCCACTATCCCGGCTACCCCGGCCTTTTTGGCAGCAAGGATCGCCTCTTCCGGATCGGATATCTCATCCAAGTGGACGTGGGTGTCAATGAGGGGGAGGTTCATTATTAATTTCGGATTTCGGATTGCGGAATAAAATAATGAACCCGTAACCCGCAACCCGTGACTCGTAACTTTTTAGGATTAACTGCACCGTGAGAAACCGCACGAATGGCAGGTCAGGCATCCGTTTTCGTGGACCACCTGACTGCCGCAATCCGGGCAGGAGCCCATGATTCTCTCATCCTCTTCGACCGTGACTTGGGTATAATTACTGATTACCCGGCTGATGGCATCCGAACAGGACAGGATTTGGTGACCATTACCCCAAGTAGGAGACGGACAGCGGATCCCGGAAATCTGCTTCAAAATAGAAGTCAGGCTGATTCCGGACCTCAAGGCCAGAGAGATCAACCGTCCGGTGGCCTCGATCTGCGACGAGGCACACCCTCCGGTCTTGCCCATCTGGGCAAAGACCTCGCAAATCCCTTTTTCATCGGAATTGATGGTCACATAAAGTTTTCCGCAGCCGGTGGAGATTCGTTCCGTAATCCCCAGGGTCCGGGTCGGACGCGAACGGGGATTGATTTTAGAGCTGTCGCTGGTTTTGTTAAGATTCAACACCTGGGTCTCCCGGCTGCCATAGCGGTAAATGGTCACCCCCTTGCATCCCTGGTGATAGGCGGTTAGATAGGCATTCTGGACATCCTCCGGTGTGGCCTCATTGGGAAAGTTAATGGTTTTGGATACCGCATTGTCGGTGTATTTTTGAAAGGCGGCTTGAATTTGTATATGACATTCCGGGCTGATATCGTGGGAAGTTACAAAAAGGGTCTTAATCTCCTCGGGTATGTCCGGGATGTTCCGGATCGAGCCTTCCCGGGCGATCTGTTCCATGAGTTGAGGGGAATAAAAGCCTTTTTCCTTGGCCATTTTTTTAAAAAAGGGGTTGACTTCGACCATCTGGGTCCCGTCCAGAACCGTCCGATAATAGGATACGGCAAACAACGGTTCGATTCCACTGGAAGTACCGGCAATGATACTGATCGTCCCGGTGGGGGCGACGGTTGTGGTAGTGGCGTTGCGCATCCCTGAAATGGTTTTATCCGGTCGATCAAAGACGCTTCCTTCAAAATTGGGGAAATTTCCTCTCTCTCCGGCTAATTGTTCAGAGGCCAGACGGGACTCGGTCTCAATAAAACCCATCACCTTTTCAGCAACCTCTACCGCCTGGGGAGCATTGTAAGGGATACCCAACTGGATCAACAGATCGGCAAAACCCATGACCCCCAATCCGATTTTTCGATTCCCTTTGCTCATCTTTTCGATCTTGGGTAAGGGATATTTATTGACCTCAATGACGTTGTCCAAAAAATGGACGCCCGTATGAACCAGGGTCTTCAGTCTTTTAAAATCAATCTCCCCTTTCTTGACCATCCGAGCCAGATTGATCGAACCCAGATTGCAGGATTCATAAGGCAGAAGCGGCTGTTCTCCGCAGGGATTGGTGGCCTCTATAAGTCCTAAGTTAGGTGTAGGGTTATCCCGATTGATCCGGTCGATAAAGACCACCCCCGGTTCCCCGCTTCTCCAGGCGGAATCGACGATCTTGTCAAAGATGGCCTGAGCGAAAACCGATCCGGTTTTAAAACCGGTGTGTGGATTGATCAGGTCGTAATCCCGTTTGTTTTCCAGGGCTTCCATGAATGAGTCGGGAATTAATACTGAAATATTGAAGTTATTCAACCGGTCGGTCTGCAATTTGGCTTCGATAAATTTTTCGATATCCGGGTGGTCCACCCGGAGCAGACCCATATTGGCTCCACGGCGGGTACCTCCCTGTTTGATGGTTTCAGTGGCCACGTCAAACACGGTCATAAAGGATATGGGCCCGCTGGAAATGCCGTGGGTGGATTTAACCATATCCTTCTCCGGCCGGATCCTGGAAAAGGAAAATCCGGTCCCTCCGCCGCTTTTGTGGATAATGGCGGTTTGTTTGATGGCCTCAAAGATACTGTCAATGGAATCCTCGACCGGCAGGACAAAACAGGCCGAAAGCTGGCCTAATGACCGACCGGCGTTCATTAAGGTTGGAGAATTAGGCAGAAATTCCAAACGAGTCATAATCTGGAAAAACATTTCTTCGGTGGTTTGGATTTGAACCTCTTTTCCATAGAGAGCATCGGCTGAAGCCACAACCGAGGCTACCCGGCGGAACATATCCTCCGGTTTTTCGATCACTTGTCCCTGAATGTCTTTTTTTAGATAACGTTTATTCAGGACCAGTTGGGCATTGGGGGTCAGAAAAAGGGGGGGAGCTTGAGCGGTCATGGATTAGGTTCCTTTTTGTAATTCCGGTGATCTTGAGTTTTTTTAGAGGGATAGAGGATTCTTTCTCTCTGTTGGTTCAACTACAATGGGTTGGGAAGCAGTCGATCCATTCCACAATAGGTAGTATTATAGACCGAAAAAGAAAAATTGAAAAGAAAAATTTCGACTCTCAAAAAAAATGGCGAAAAGGGAAAATTTAACTACTTATTGCCTTCCCTTTGCCGATATGCTAATTTATAAAAAACTATTAAGGCTATAGGAGGTCTCATGAAAAGAAATATTGGTTTGTTCATCATCATAGGGTTGGTCATTTTTCCCCTTTCTTTAGGTTTGGCGCAAGAAAAACCCAGAATAGGGGTTCTTCGGTTTACCAATCAGACCAGTGCCGGGTGGTGGTCGGGAAACATGGGCTATGAACTGCAGGACATGTTAGCCTCCGAGTTGGCCAACACCAAGGCCTTCCAGGTTTTAGAACGAAAAGAAATTAATGCGGTCCTTGGAGAACAGGATTTAGGGGCCTCCGGAAGAGTGGATTCCAAGACCAGGGCAAAAATAGGAAAAATCAAAGGGGCCAAGTATCTGGTAGCCGGGACGGTTTCGGCTTTCGAACATAATACCAGCGGGGGCGGCGGCGGGATCAGCATTGGAGGTTTTTCCATCGGAGGAAAAAAGGATAAGGCCTATATGGCGGTCGATTTAAAGGTTATCGATACAGAAACCGGGGAAATTACCGATAACCGAACCGTGGAAGCCACTTCGGAATCAACGGGGGTTAGTTTCGGAGCCCATCTCGGCATTGTTTCAGGAAATCTTGGACAATATGAAAAGACCCCGGTCGGCAAGGCCATCAGGGCCTGCATTATAGAGGCTTCCGAATACCTGGAATGTTCTATGACCAAAGGGAAAAGCGATCCCTGTATGCAGGCTTATGCCGAAAAGGACTCAAAAAGAAGAGAAAAAACCAAAAAATCTATTCAATTGGACTAACCTTTCCCCTCTTAATTATAATTAAACTTTTTAGAGGGATGTCCTGATTTGAGCCAAAATAAGAGCCTTGAAAACGGTTCAATTTTGTTCAAGGTCAAGGATGATGAAAATTTTAACCGCAGGAATACCTATTGTATTTCGAGGATTAAAATTTGAGTCTGACCAAGAGTTTGGGCAAAAGGGGGCGTTTTTCAAGGCTCTCAAAACAAGGGCAGTTCTCTTAAAATAAATCCGGCCGGTTTTTTCCTTTGATCTTTTTTTCTCTTGACCTTTGTTCCTTTCTCATTTTATGATCCCTCCGCTAAAGAGCAAGATGTTTTATCAAAACGAAAGGAGTTTGTTTTTATGTCAGTAACCCCTTTTATCGAAGTCAACCAGGCCATTGTGGCCATGGGCGGAGATACCTTAAATCACTGCATGCAATGCGGTCTTTGCGCCGGTTTATGCCCCTGGGGACGTGCTGTGGAAGGTTCCCCTTTTGTGGTCCGGAAACTCATTCGGATGGGGCAGTTGGGAATGGAGGGATATGAATCCGATGATATCCTTTTTGCCTGTACCACCTGCAACCTCTGTGTCCGCAATTGTCCCCGTCAGGTCAAAATAGTGGATGTAATCCGTTCAATGCGCAGCATGATCGCCGAGACCGGGGCTATCCCTCAGGGTCTTCGTCCTATCTTGGGCAGTGTTCACAGCAATGGTAACCCATGGGCTGAGGATAAGGCCAAAAGGACCAATTGGGCCCAAGGGCTGGATGTGCCCGTCTTTGGTCCCGATACGGAATATTTTCTCTTTGTCTGCTGTACATCGGCTTACGAACAGCGCAGCCAGAAAATCGCCAAAGCCATCGTTGAACTACTGAAAACGGCCGGGGTCAGTTTTGGAATTATCGGCAATGAAGAGGCCTGCTGTGGAGAATCGATCCGCAAAATCGGGGATGAAGCCCTTTTTTCGAAAATCGCCGAACAAAACATCGCCCTCTATAAAGAAAAAGGAGTCAAAAAAATCATTACTACCTCCCCGCATTGTTTTACAGCTTTCACTAAAGACTACAAAGAATTAGGGGCAGAATTTGAAGTTCAACATTATTCTCAATTTTTAACTCAATTGGTTCGTGATGGAAAATTAACCCCCAAGAAGCCCCTCGGGAAAAAAGTCATATACCACGACCCCTGCTATCTTGGCCGTCATAATGAGGTCTTTGACGATCCTCGCCAGCTTTTACAGGCCATTCCGGAGGTAGAGTTGATGGAGTTCCCTCAAAACAAGGGTTTCAGTCTCTGCTGTGGCGGAGGGGGTGGTCGTTTGTGGATGGAAACCCATCCCGACCAGCGTTTTTCGGATAAGAAGATGGTTGAAGCCGCCGATAAGGGGGCCCAGGTCCTGGCAACAGCCTGTCCTTATTGCATCAGCCTCTTTGAAGACAGCCGTAAGGGGACCGGAAAAGAAGATCAGATTGTCGTCAAGGACCTGACTGAATTGTTGCAGGAATCATTATAAAAATAGGGATGAGTGTCGAAGTGGCGTGTGTCGGGAATTACCTTTAAGGGATCAATCAATTATTCCCCGTCACCCGTCACACGACACAATCGTCACCCTCTATCAACTACGGACATACTTCCTTTATTTCATCCTGAATCAACTTGCCTCCCTGAAAGACCTGCTCCCGGATCAGGGGACAATTGGGAGTTTCGCCTTTCTCTACCGGAAAGGCCTCAACCCGCTGAAATCCGTCAAGGCTTAAATAGGCAATGGGTCTTCCTTGCCGGGCCGATTCCATCGAAGCTCGGAGGGAAATTTCTATTAACTTTCCCTTTATCGGGCTACTTAAAGCAGCCCCGATAGCCCCGCCCCGCCAAGTTCTTTCCTTTTGATCCAGAGGATCTATGGAATGCTTCACCGGCCCCACCTGATAAGCATTTTCAGTACTGCAGGCGGGAAAAAGCCCCAAAGAGACAATCAAACTTGATAGAAGAACCAATACTTTTAGAGGACGAATTATCTTTTTATCATTCATTTTGTATCCTAATGGAGGCCTGTAACCGCAACCAAATTCGAATACCAATATTTGAAGCAAATTCAAATAGTAAAAGATAAAAACAAAAACTTTCTCATGAGCTTACAATAAAATCCCTTTAGAATATTTTAATTTTAGTCATTCGATATTGTTTCGGATTTCGAAATTTGTGCTTCGGATTTCCAACGCCTCCGCAAATCATAGAGAACCGCTTAATGAAGGAGATCTAATCCCTTAAGCATCCACCACTGTGCATCCTGTGTCTTTTACATCCGTTTGTTATTTTACTCCCCCTTGGGGGATTTCTGGTTTCTTGATTTTTGCATCTGTTTCAGCAGTTCTCTCATATCTCCCGGTTGCCCGGTACCCATCCCAATGACTTCATTCATGCTGCTGACCTTTTTATAGTCTTTCGGCACTTCAAACATAGCGGCCGTGGCGGCACCAACTTTGATCTCTTTCATTTCAGTGGTGAATTTGTCCGGGGCCCCTTCTCTTCTTTTATCCGGGGGAATGACCACTTCATTTTTAATGGGTAATCCCCCTAAATCCTGGGCCTCCCAAAGAATGGAGGAATATTTTTCCTGCGGTTTTTCCTTATTATAAAAGACCGCGCTGTACTTGATACAAGGATGTCCGTCTATGGTTTCCGTTCCGATCTTTTTTTTCTCAATGACCACATTGGGGTCATACATCGAAGGAACCCTTTCCTGGGTGGTCTGTTCAAAATAGGTCTTGTTTTTTGTATTCATGGTGACGGTCTTTTTTTGATCCATCAGGCTTATGGTTATCAGTCCGCCCAACATGACATTTTCCACACGGGACTTATTTCCCAGTTTGGCCATAGGCATGGATATGCCCATAAAGGTCATTTTGCAGGTAAAGTTATCGGGCGGAGCGGCCAGGAGCATGGTAGAAAATAGAACAAAAGTCAAGGTCAGTAATCCAATAAGCATGATCGGTTTCTTTGGTTGTTTCATGGGGGTTCCTCTCTTGTTTCTTATTAATAAAATTATGAAGTTAATATTTAAGTCGGCCTTCAATTTCAGCCCAAATTTCATCACGGCCCTGTCCGGTTTTGGCGGAAAAGAATATGGGATTAGGCTGTGGGCCATCCAGGTCTTTGGCGATTTCCGACCAGCTTTTACCCCAGGACCCGCGACCTACCGTGTCTGATTTGGTCAGGACAATCAAGGTGTTTCGGCCGCAGGATTGGATCAAGTGGAAAAAGGCCTTGTCTTCGTTACTGGGGACACGACGGATATCCAGCAACAAGACCACTAAGACCAAATTGGTTCTTTTTTTCAGATAAGTTGAGGTTGCTTCCTGATAGGTATCAATCACCTCTTTAGGCGCCCGGGAAAAACCATAACCCGGCAAGTCAACCAGCATAACATTATCATTGATCAAAAAAAAATTTAAAGTTCGGGTTTGGCCGGGTCTGCGGCTGGTGCGAACCAGGGATTTTCTCCGTAATAACGTATTGATCAGAGAGGATTTTCCCACATTGGAACGACCGGCAAAAGCGATCTCCGGGAAAGAAGTTTTAGGGAAATGGGCGGCCTTCAATCCGCTTTTTACGAATTCTGCTGAACGAATGATCATCGAATTGTTTTATATTCTTCCCGGTTTAAATAAACCCGGAGACGTTCCATCCCTTCTTCAATCCGTTCAACGGAATTGGCATAGGTAAACCGGAGGTATCCTTCGGCACCGGAACCGAAATCAATCCCCGGAGTTACCCCTACTTTGGCTTTTTTTAAAATATCAAAGGCCAGTTTATAGGAATCGGGGTAAAAGGCTTTGGCATTGGCTAAAACATAAAAGGCCCCGGTCGGTTCAACCTTCAATCCGAAGCCAAGCTCTTTAAGCCTTTTAATCATCACCTTCCGGCGTTGGTTATATAAATCTTTCATCCCAGTCACATCGTCCTGGGCCTGGGTCAAGGCGGTAATCCCGGCCCATTGAGCCACCGAGTTGGCCGAAATAAAAAAATTCTGGTGAATCTTCTGTAAGGGGCGGATAAATTCCTTGGGGGCTATTAAATAACCCAGTCGCCAGCCGGTCATGGCATACAATTTGGAAAAGCCGTTTAAAACAAAAGCCCGATCGGTAAATTCCAGGATGGAATGTTCCCGCCCCTCATATACCAGACCGTGATAAACTTCATCGGAAATAATATAAGGTTCGTATCGGGCCACCTCTTTCATCCGGTCTTCGGATAAAAGGGTTCCGGTGGGATTGGAAGGGGAATTGATAAAAATCCCTTTGGTGCTCGGTCCAATGCATTTACCAATCTCTTCCGGATAATATTGAAAACCGTCTTCTTCATGGACTTGAACCTTGACCGGTTTCCCCTGAGCGAACTGGATAAAATTGGGATAACAGGCATAATGGGGATCGGAAATAATGACTTCCTGTCCTGGTTCCAGCAATGCGGAAAAGACCATAAACATAGCCGGCGAGGTCCCGGAAGTAACCAGGATTTGGTCCGGAGAGACACGGACCCGGTATTGCCGGAAATAGTGAGCACTGATCGCCTCTCGGAGTTCTATGATTCCCCGGCTGTCGGTATAATGGGTTTTCCCGTCCCGGAGAGCCCGGATGGCCGCCTCTTTAATGCACTCCGGGGTATCAAAATCCGGCTCCCCCACTTCTAGATGGATAATCGTTTCCCCCGATCGTTCCATAAACTGGGCTGTTTCCAGAACATCCATGGCAATAAAAGGGGTTATTTCCCGGGCTCGTTTGGAGACCAGGTTGGAGTCGGATCCATTGACTTTCATTTCAATTCTTTTAACCTTTGCTGGGCCTTCTTCCCCAAATCGCTTTCAGGAACGAGGCTGATCACTTCACGAAAGGCCAGAACGGCCAGGGATGACTGTTTTAACTCGATCAGTACTTCTCCCAGATCGTAATGAGCCTGGGCAAACTTGGGGGCATTTTCGATGGCTTTCTTCAAAGCCTCGGCCGCCTCTTCCATGTTTCCCGAAGCTTTCCAGGACAGGCCCAGTCCATGATAGGCCAAGCTGTAGGTTGGTGAAAGTTTAACCGCCTCTTGATAGTGTTCGCGGGCCTTGTCAAAATCCTTCAAAGCAAAATAGGCCTGACCCAAATTGTATTGAACATAATGGGGCGTGGAATACGTGGGATTTTCCAGGGCCTTATTAAACTCTTCAATGGCCTCTTTCACTCTCTTGTCCCGGAGCAAGGCCGTACCCAAATTATTATGGATCTCCGGATTGTCGGGATCAAGATAGAGAGCCTTTTCAAACTGGTTAATAGCCTGACGAATCATCCCTTTTTCCAGATAGACTATTCCCAGGACATTGCGTATCACCGGGTTGCTCGGGTCCAGGTCATTGGCTTTTATCAATTCGGCCAAGGCCTGAGTAGGACGCCCTTCCCGGAGCATCGAATCCCCTACGCGCAAATGAGACAGGGCTTCCTCTTTTCGCTGCAACGAAGCGGAACAGGCGGTCAGGAAAGCCAGTAGGAACACGAGGACTAACCATCCGGCCTTCCGTTCGGTGTTTCCCGCCAAGGGCGGGATTCGGCGTTCGGCGCTAACCCCTTGAAGATCATGCCTTTTTAAACTAAAGTCATTGACCAGTATCATTAGGCATTTCCCTTTCTTTTAATTGAATCGGCTGGGTTTTAACAAACCTTTTTTCGACGAATCCCGCCCTTGGCGGGAAACGCCGAACGTTTATTAACGCCTCAAATCAGTTTATTCAACTGATACTCAATAATCCCCTCGGCCCCCCGGTAAATCAATCGGGGAATCAGTTCCCGGACCTGGAATTCCTCGACCACGGTCTCTACCGACAACCAGTCGCTGTTATAAAGATTCGCGATAGTCGGGGCGTTCAGACTGGGAAGGATGGCCACCACGTCCTTGAGCTTGTCTCCCGGAACATTCATTTTCAGGCCGACCATCTTCTCCGCCCGTAAGGCCCCCTGCAATAACAAGACAATCTGCTTGATCTTTTCCTTTTTCCAGGGGTCCTTCCAGGATTCCCGGTTAACGATGATCTGGGTATTGGATTGCATCAATTCGTGGATAATTTTCAAGCCGTGAGCCCGGATGGTGCTGCCGGTTTCGGTCACTTCGACAATGGCATCGGCCAGACCGGAGATGATTTTCCCCTCGGTGGCTCCCCAGGAAAATTCCACCTGCACCGGGATGCCTTTTTCGGCAAAATACCGGCGGGTGAAATTGACCAGTTCCGTGGCGATTTTTTTCCCGCTCAGGTCTTCTATTTTTTTTATCTTGGAATCATTGGCCACCGCCAAGACCCAACGGGCCGGACGATGGCTAACCTTGGAATATAAAAGATCGGCCACCACTTTTACCTTGGAATTATTTTCCAGGGTCCAGTCTTTGCCGGTCAAACCCACATCAATGGTCCCGTTTTCCACATAACGGGACATCTCCTGGGCCCGGCAGATGGAGCATTGGATTTCCGGATCATCGATCTCCGGAAAATAGTTCCGGCCGTTGAGATCTATTTTCCAGCCCGATCTTTTAAACAGACTGATGGTCGCTTCCTGAAGGCTCCCCTTGGGGATGCCCAGCTTCAACCGGTTCACTTTTTATAAACCTCCTTGGGATCAAAAACTATTTCACCGCAAATTTCTACGGTCCCTTCTTCTTTGACTTTTTGAAAAAAACAGCTTTTATAACCCGTATGACAGGCCCCCCCGCCCTGTTGTTCCACTTTCAACAGGATGGCATCCCCGTCACAATCGACAAAAATATCCTTTACCACCTGAACATGTCCGGAAGTGCCGCCTTTAAACCACAGTTCATTTCGGGTACGGCTCCAGTAATGGACCTTCCGGGTGATCAGGGTCTTTTCCCAGGATTCCCGGTTCATAAAGGCCATCATCAGGACCTGGCCGGTCTTCCAGTCCTGGGCAATAGCCGGAAGAAGGCCGTTTCCTTTTTCGAAATTCAGTTTAATTTCCATAGTACAGCTACTATAATATTAAATATAAATTGTGTCAATAATTTTCTTGACAAATTAGACGGTTATGCTAACAAATCCTTAGCAGTCATGCCTTATTAACTCTTCCCCTTTAGAATCTTGAGGAGATTTATGGACAGGCTCCAAATCTCAAAAGATCCATCCGGCCAATTTGGCCTTGCCTTTGACCACGATCTTCTACCGATAACTTTTGCTAAATCCATACTAAGGATCCTGGTAAAATTCACAGTCCATTGGACATGTTGAGTATAAAAGGAGGCAGCCGATTTTGAAAAGATCATTCCCCTGGAGGAATAACCATGAAATGCCCTAAGTGTCAGACAGGGAACCGTGACGGTGCGCAATTCTGCCGGGTCTGTGGTCAGCCCCTTAAGATCGAACGTACCTGCCCACAATGTGGTCATCCTAATCTTGAGGACTCCAAATTTTGCGATAAATGCGGCCGAGCCTTAGACCAATCTGTTGACCAACCAACTCCTTCTCCATCTCCACCCACGGTTCCCCAACCCACCTCCTTCGCAGGCGACCGCTACCAGGTCCAGAAATTCCTCGGTGAAGGGGGTAAGAAGAAAGTCTATCTGGCCCATGATACCGTGCTGGACCGGGACGTGGCCTTTGCCCTGATCAAGACCGAGAAGCTGGATAAGGCCTCCCGCCTGCGGGTCAGCCGGGAAGCGAAGGCCATGGGCAAACTCGGCGACCATCCCAATATCGTCGGTATCTTCGATATGGGAGAAGAGAACGGCCAGCCCTACGTGGTCCTGCCGCTCATGCCCGGAGGCGATGTAGAGGGTCTGATTGAGAAAGCCCCGGAGCACCGCCTTCCCATCGAAAAAACAATCAGCATCGCCAAAGCTGTCTGTAAGGGCCTGGAATATGCCCACAAGAAAGGGATCATCCACCGGGACATCAAGCCCGGCAATATCTGGATGGGCACGGACGGCACGGCCAAAATCGGCGACTTCGGACTGGCCATCGCTATGGAGCTTTCCCGACTGACCCAATCCGGGATGATGGTGGGCACCTATTACTACATGCCGCCGGAGCAGGCCATGGGGGGTGAGGTGACAGCCAAAGCCGATCTGTATTCCTTAGGAGCGATGATTTACGAGATGCTCACCGGCCGGCCTCCCTTCAGCGGTGATGATGCCGTAGCCATAATCGGACAGCATATCAACACCCCGCCTGTGGCCCTTACCTGGCACAGACCGGACCTGCCTGCTCCCCTGAGCTCTCTAATTTTAAAGCTCTTAGAGAAAGACCCACGGAAACGCCCGGCCTCAGCCGCCGAGGTGCTCAAAGCCCTGGAAACCATCGAGGCGGGAAAGGCCCATAAGGCATCCTCAGAAGAGGCGCTGGCCTTAACGGAGAACCCCCTCTACCGCAGGGTCTTCGTCGGCCGGGAACCGGAGCTAAGGCAATTGCAATCGGCCTTTGATAATGCCCTGTCCGGACAGGGTTCCTTACGGATGATCGTCGGTGAGCCGGGCATCGGCAAGACCGCCCTTACCGAGCAACTGGCTACTTATGTCAGCCTGCGGGGTGGGAAATCCCTCGTCGGTCATTGCTATGAAGAAGGCTCTTTATCCTTGCCCTATCTGGCCTTTGTGGAGGCCTTAAGGACCTACGCCACAGACCGTGATCTCACCGAGCTCAAGAAGGAACTGGGCACCGGTGCACCCGATGTGGCCCGTATTTGCTCCGAGGTACGGGAGCGACTTAAGATCGAGCCTGATCCCAAGGTCAATCCTGAAGAAGAAAGATACCGTTTATTGCAGGCGGTGACCGACTTCCTGGGCAATGCCGCCAAGGCCCAACCGCTGCTCATCGTTCTGGAGGACCTGCACAGCGCCGACCGGGGCACCCTGGAGATGCTCGGGCATGTCTGCCGCTTCTTAGAGGGAAAGCGGCTTTTATTAATCGGCACCTATCGTGACATTGAAGTGGACCGGGCCCATCCCCTCTCCGCCTCCCTGGCCGAACTGAGACGTTTGCCCAGCTTCGGGCGGGTTCTCCTGCGGGGTCTCAATGCCGATGAAGTCAGGCGCATGCTCTCCAGCATCGCCGGGCAGGAGGTACCCTGGGGGCTGGCCGAAGTAGTACATCGCCAAACCGAAGGCAATCCCCTCTTTGTGCAAGAGGTAGTACGTTACCTGGCCGAAGAAGGGGTCTTTATCCGGGAGCAAGGGCGCTGGCAGGCCAAAGGAGATACGCCGGTGGAGATGCGCATCCCCGACGGCTTGAGGGATGTCATCGGCAAACGTCTTTCCAGCTTAAGCGAATCGTGCAATAAGGTGCTGGCTGTGGCCGCGGTCATAGGTAGAGACTTCCGGCTGGAAGTCCTGCAGAAGGTCGCCGGGATGTCCGATGAAGAAATCTTCAAGGCCCTGGAGGAAGCGAGGAAAGCGGCGGTGATAGAGGAACGTACCAGCGCAGGAGCTGTAGTCAACTACCGCTTTGCCCATGCCTTCTTCCGCCAGACGCTTTATGAAGAAATTATTGCCCCGAGAAGAATCCGACTGCACCAGCAGGTGGCCAGGGCGCTGGAGGAGGTATATAAAACACGGCTGGAAGAGCATGCCGCGGAGCTTGCCGAACATTTCTCCTATACCTCTGATGCTAACGACCTGACGAAGGCAGTGAGCTATGGTGAGATGGCCGCACAAAGGGCCATGTCTGTTTATGCCTACAGTGAGGCGGTAATGTTACTGGATCAGGCAATCAAGGTGCAGGAAATCCTGGACCCGGAGGATAAGGGTGTTCGTTGTAATTTGCTTCTGGATCTTTGTGATACCCTGCTACTGGCAGTGCACACAAAGCGTATTGTAGAGACCGAGGCTCCGGCAGCTTTTACCTTGGCTGAAGCCCTTGGGGACCACTCCAGAGCCTGTCGAGCCTGTCAGGTTGCGATATTTGCTATTTTAGCTGAACAAGCCGGACCAGGTTTTGCTAACCCTAAGGCAGCGGAATGGGCCGAGCGTGCAAATCGCTACGCCAAACCGAATTCCATAGAACGGGTACTCGTTGACTTTGTTCTAGGAGCAATAAGAAACTCCTCTGGCCATTTAAGGTCAGGGCTCAAACTCATCACCCATGCCTTTAACCTGGCCCAGAAATTGGGGGACACTACTACCTTATGGAGTGTTAGCAGTGGCTTGCTTTTCTTTCGAACAGCGCCACAACACGCACAAGAGAATATGCAACTCGCAGAAGAGATTATGAGAAATTCCCGTGTCGGAGTGAACGCACCTTCTGTTGGCCTGGGGTTAACATTTATAGGTCATACTTTTCTCTCTGTTGGAAAGCGAAAACCTGCCGAGGACGCCATTGGAGAGTTAAGATCCATAAAAGAACGAACCGGGCTATGTTTCTTAGGATCAACAACAATGGATGCGATTCTGATGATTATTGACGGCCATTTGGAGAAGGCATTAGATGCAGGGCGATTAATACTTACATGGGGTGAGGAATCTGGAGTATCCTTGGGTGCTAAGGTTAATGAGGGATCATTTAGCTATAGAGCCCAGATATATTTGGGCAAATCTCTTACTGATATTGAACGGGAGCTTCGTACTGGTGATAGACCAATGGGCGATCCAATAACCTGCCTGATTCTGGCCCATCTTGGGCTGAAGGATGAAGCGGTTGAAATTTTAGAAAAAACAGTAGTGAGGCGGCCCGGTATTGGCACAACGGAAGATGAAATTCATATTTGGATTGATACTCCTTATCTCGAAGCAGCAGTAATAACCGGCCATCGTCGGGCGGCCGAGCTGCTGCTGAATCGCTTCTCCGGCACCGGTATTTATACCTCAGGTCTTTGGCATATCACCTGCATCCCCCGCCACCTGGGCGGAGCGGCGGCTCTGCTGGAAAGGTATGATGAAGCCCGCAACCATTACCAGGAAGCCATCAGGGTCTGCACCGAGATGAGATTCCGTCCGGAGCTGGCCCTTACCCAGCTGCAACTGGCCGAACTGCTTCTTGAACAATACCCCCAAGAAAAATCCGAAGCAATCGCCCACCTCGACTTCGTCATCCCCGAGTTCCGGGACATGAAGATGCAGCCCTCTCTAGAGCGCGCCCTCCGGCACAAGGAGATACTGAAAGCGTAGGGAGGATTTTTTATTTAAGGATTTAGTTGATAGGATTTTGGTGGACAAATTTGCAATCGGATTGACAAAATGGACATTTTGATATAACCTCCCATCATGATCAAGAGAATTTTAAAAAACAAGTTAGTAGCCCTTTCCAGGCAGTTCCCCGTGGTCACCCTGACCGGCCCCCGACAATCGGGTAAGACGACGTTGGTGAAGGAGGCGTTTCCGGATTGGACCTATATTTCCTTAGAGGAACTGGATAACCGGGAGTTTGCCGATCATGATCCCCGGGGATTTCTTTCCACCTATTCTCAAAAAGTAGTGATTGACGAAGCCCAGCGGGTCCCATCCCTTTTTTCCTACCTCCAAGGAGTGGTGGACCGGAATAAACGAACAGGCCAGTATATTTTAACCGGCTCCCAGAATTTTCTTCTCCACGAAAGGATTTCCCAATCGTTAGCCGGACGGACAGCCGTCTTGAAACTGCTTCCGCTGAGTATGGAAGAACTGCCCCAAAAGAATTTTTCTCGTCGGAATTTCTACCCCTTGCTTTTTCGAGGCTTTTATCCTCGGCTTCATACAAAACAAGTTTCTCCAACGGACTGGTATAGAAGTTATGTTCAAACCTATCTGGAAAGGGATCTTCGACTGATAAAGAACATCCCTGACCTGGGTTTGTTTCAAAAATTTGTGCGCCTCTGTGCCGGAAGGATTGGACAGATATTGAACCTGAGTTCCCTGGCCCAGGATACCGGCATCAGTCCCAATACCGCAAGGTCCTGGATATCATTATTGGAAAGCAGTTTCCTGGTGTTTCTGCTTCAACCGCACTTCCGTAATTTCAACAAGCGTCTTATTAAAATGCCGAAACTCTATTTCTATGATTCCGGGCTGGCCTGTTACCTCCTTGGAATTGAAACCCCCGAACAGATCCAAACCCATTTTATAAAAGGATCCCTGTTTGAATCGTTGATTATTTCGGAATTGATCAAATATAGGAATCACCGCGGCTTGGAGGCCAATTGTTATTATTGGAGAGATAAAGTCGGCCATGAAATTGACTGCCTCCTCGATTTCGGGGATCGACAAATCCCGATAGAAATCAAATCCGGGGAAACCATCACCTCGGGTTTTTTTGATGGACTGAATTATTGGAACCACCTGGCCGGGGTCGATCCACGTCAGGGCTTTTTGATCTATGCTGGTTTAAAAAATGAAGGAAGAAGTCTCGGTCGAGTTATAAGCTGGGACAAGGTCCAAGAGATTTTTAATAAGAAGTAAAACCGACATTGACTGGGAGGGCATTACAATGAAGTGCCCAAAGTGTAGTCATGAGAACCGGGGTGGAGCCAGGTTTTGTGTTATTTGTGCCCAGTCCCTTGCAGAAGAGCCTAAGTGCCCTGAATGCGGGCATACCAATCCAATAGGCAGTAAGTTCTGTGAGCACTGTGCCTGCAGTTTATTTGCTGAACCATTTCAACCTACGTCCGCACCACCCTCCACTCCCACCCCCTCTTCTTTTGCCAATGGCCGCTATCAGGTTAAGAAATTCCTCGGTGAAGGGGGGAAGAAAAAGGTCTATCTGACTCATGACAGCCTCCTGGATCGGGATGTGGCCTTTGCCCTGATCAAGACTGAGAAGCTGGATAAGGCTAGTAGGCAACGCATCAGGAGAGAGGCCCAGGCGATGGGGAGACTGGGGGATCATCCCAACATTGTGGGTATTCACGATATGGGAGAAGAACAGGGCCAGTCCTATGTGGTTCTGCCCCTCATGCCCGGCGGAGATGTGGAGGGTCTGATCGAGAAGGCCCCGGAGCGAAGACTACCTATCGAGCAGGCCATCACAATTACCAAATCCGTCTGCCTCGGCCTGGAGTATGCCCACGGCAAAGGGGTAATTCATAGGGACATCAAACCGGGCAATGTCTGGCTCACGGCCGATGGGCAGGCCCAGATCGGGGACTTCGGACTGGCTTTGGCTATGGATCTTTCACGCCTGACCAATGAAGGGATGATGGTGGGGACTTATTATTATATGCCCCCGGAACAGGCCATGGGCGGTGAGGTTGGGCCAAAGGCCGATCTTTACTCCCTGGGGGCTATGCTCTACGAGATGGTCACCGGCAGACCGCCTTTCACCGGTGACGATACCGTTGCCATCATCGGCCAGCATATCAATACCCCACCGGTTTCTCCTTCCTGGCACCGCCCAGATCTGCCGCCCCCTCTGGCTGCTTTGATCATGCGGCTTTTGGAGAAAGACCCCAATAAACGTCCTTCTTCAGCTACGGAAGTCATTAAAGCCCTGGAGGCCATAGAGGCCGGAAAGGCGGAAAAAGTCTCTTCCCAGGAGGCAGAGACTCTGGCCGAGAACCCACTTTATCGGCGGGTATTCGTCGGCCGGGAACCGGAACTTCGTCAACTACAATCCGCCTTTGATGCCGCCGCCTCCGGCCAGGGATCACTCACCATGTTGGTGGGTGAACCGGGTATCGGCAAGACTGCTCTAAGCGAGCAATTAGCCACCTATGCAACACTGCGAGGGGGACAGGCGTTAGTGGGCCACTGCTATGAAGAAGGATCGCTATCCCTACCCTATCTGGCCTTTATAGAGGCCATGCGCTCTTATGCTTCCAGCCGTGATGTCTCAGAACTCAAGAAAGAACTGGGAACCGGAGCAGGGGATGTGGCCCGGATTGTTTCAGAGGTTCGCGAGAGACTGAGCATTCAGCCCGCCCCCAAAGAAAACCCCGAAGAAGAGAAGTACCGGCTGATGCAGGCGGTGACCGAGTTCCTGGGAAATGCCGCAGCCAACAAACCCCTGGTGATCGTCCTGGAGGACCTGCACGATGCCGACCGAGGTACTCTGGAGATGCTGGGACATGTGGCCCGGAATCTGGGTAACAGAAGACTGCTCTTGCTCGGCACCTACCGTGATATCGAGGTGGACCGGACCCACCCCTTATCTTCTTCTCTGGCAGACCTTAGGCGTCTCCCCACTTTCAACCGTGTACTCCTTCGAGGCCTCAATGCCGATGAAGTCCGCCGCATGCTGGCCAGTATTGCCGGGCAGGAGGTGCCCTGGGGTCTGGCCGAAGTGGTGCACCGACAAACTGAGGGCAATCCCCTGTTTGTGCAGGAGGTGATTCGTTATTTAGCCGAAGAAGGGGTCTTTGTCCGGGACAAGGGACGATGGGAGGCCAAGGGAGACACGCCGGTGGAAATGCGCATCCCCGATGGTTTAAGGGACGTCATCGGCAAGCGTCTTTCCGGTTTAAGCGAATCGTGCAATAAGGTGTTAACCGTTGCGGCAGTCATAGGTAGGGATTTCCGGCTGGAAGTCCTGCAAAAGGTCGCCGGCCTGTCCGAAGAAGAATTGTTCAAGGCCCTGGAAGAGGCCAGGAAAGCCGCCGTGATCGAAGAGCGCACCGGTACCGGAGCCGTAGTCAACTACCGTTTTGCCCATGCCTTCTTCCGCCAGACCCTTTATGAAGAAATTATCGCTCCCCGGCGTATTCGACTGCACCAGCAGATGGCCAGGGCCCTGGAAGAAGTTTACAAAAACCGCATCGAAGAACACGCTGCAGAATTGGCCGAGCATTTCTCCCATTCCTCTGATTCAGCGGACCTTTCAAAAGCGGTCGGCTATGGTGAAATGGCCGCGCAAAGAGCAACTTCAGTTTATGCCTATGGAGAAGCAGTCCGTTTTCTGGAACAGGCGATCAAGGTCCAGGATGTTTTAAACCTGGAAGACCAAGCGAAAAGATGTAACCTGCTCTTGACGTTGGGTGATGCATTACTACTTGCTGGCAATCATCAACGCGTTGCCGAACAGGTGGCACCTCAAGCATTTTCCCTGGCTGAGGCTATTCCTGATGACAAGAAAGCCTCGCAGGCCTCACTGCTGGCAGGGAAGGGACTACTAAGGTTTGGAACAGTATTAATGACTACTCACGAGGCAGCTAAGTGGGTCGAGCGAGCCGATCATTACGCTGAACCCGATTCAGTGGAGCGAGTCGTGGCAGATATTATGCAAACCTGGGTGAAAAGGTCTGAGGGTGACTATTTAGAAAGTGTTGCCCTCGGCAGACGAGCCTTTGAGTTGGCCCGTCATTTGGAAGACCCCGACACATTCTGGCAAGCGGCCTCTAATACGCTTTTTTCTTTGGGAGCGCCGCAAGATGCTGATGAGCGGTTAAGGATGGCGGAAAAACTGGTTGGAAAGTCCAGGACTGGTGTAGCTATGGACACACTCGGGTCGGCACTTTTATGGTTGGGGAACACGTTCTTAGAATTTGGCCAGCGGCGACATGCCGAAGACATCTTACGTGAAATGCACACCTTAGCAGAACGCTGCGGGCAACCCAACCTGGTTATCTTTTCCATGCTAAGTAAAGCTATCCTTTCAATCTGGGACGGGCGCCTGGAAGAGGCCTTGGTGATCCGCCGCCGCATGTTGGCCCTTGGTGAAGAGTTGGGCCTCTTGGAATTCGCAGCGATTTTTTCAATTTGGATAATCCGCGCCAGGGTGTATCTTGGGAACGCTGTCCGGGCTCTTGAGAATAATCTTAATGTCATCAGGAATCAACCGCCAAATATATCAAGGGAGATATTAATTCCATTTTCCCTAACGCACCTGGGGCGATACTCCGAGGTTGGGGAGAGGTTGGAACGTTTGGTCGTGAATCGACCTAATATAAACTCGGAGGAAGATAAGACTCATACCTGGTTTGATTTAATTTTCCTCGAGGCGGCAGTGATAGTGGGTAATCGACCTGCAGCCGAGTTGCTCCTCCAACGGCTGACCGGAGGTAGGAGCCTTACAAGCGGCCTTTGGCTCACGACATGTACAAGCCGCCACCTGGGTGGGGCATGCTCACTCTTGGAAAGATATGATGAAGCCCGACAGCATTATCAGGAAGCTATCAGAATCTGCACCGAGATGCGGTTCCGTCCGGAGCTGGCCCTCAGCCGTTTACAGTTGGCCGAGCTGCTTCTGGAACACTACCCTCAGGAAAAGTCCGAAGCCATCGCCCACTTAGACTGCGTGATCCCCGAATTCCGGGACATGAAAATGCAGCCGTCCCTGGAGCGTGCCCTCCGGCATAAGGAGATATTGAAGGCATAAGGTTCAATTTTTTAGGTCATAGGTTTTCTGAATATTCTAACATATTTTCATGTAATTTGATTGACTTTTCATGAAG
>MGQB01000024.1 GCA_001797675.1 Deltaproteobacteria bacterium RBG_13_43_22
TCCCATGATCTATATGCCCTATCGTCCCTACATTCACATGCGGCTTCGTCCGCTCAAATTTCTTCTTCGACATCTCCCCGCCTCCCTTTGGTTATAAATTTATTCCCCTCGGTTGAAAAAACCCGCTGATTCTCCTGACCGTTATTCTGGAGCCCACGACCGGGATTGAACCGGTGAACCTCTTCCTTACCAAGGAAGTGCTCTACCAACTGAGCTACGTGGGCCCTTTATATTCGCCTATTGGTCCTTTGAAATTTGAGTCAATAAATAGTTCTTTTTTTGTTGGAGCGGGAAACGGGATTCGAACCCGCGACCCTCAGCTTGGAAGGCTGACGCTCTAGCCAACTGAGCTACTCCCGCTTTTCTTTGGTTGAGGAAAAAAGAACCTATGGCTGTAGTTTTAACAATATGGCTCTACTTACCCTATCTCCTACATCCCATTCGCATTGCCGTATTTACCGTCAATGGATACCATACCTTACATGGCTGGTGGAGGGGGGAGGATTCGAACCTCCGAAGGCATGGCCGACAGATTTACAGTCTGTTCCCTTTGACCGCTCGGGAACCCCTCCCAATGTGGATTCTTTTGCTGAAGATTACAGGAAATTCCTCATTCCTGTATGGTTTGTTCCGGTAATACCCTTCCTGGAGCCAGCGAAGGGATTCGAACCCCCGACCAACTGATTACAAATCAGTCGCTCTACCGAACTGAGCTACGCTGGCCGAATATTCTAATAATAACCCATCTATTATATATCATTGGAAAAAATATTCAATGATTTTTTTAATGGCTTTTCCCGTTTAAATGGCTTTTTTGAAGTAAAAATACAAAGCAGAATAAAACAAGAATAAAAAATACATTCATTAAATAAATTCAACTGGTTATCGGCTTTTTGCCCATCTTTTATCTTTACATAAAATGTTAATTATATAAGTTTTTTTAAAAAACATCAATAAAAAAATTATCATCTATTTATTCTTCACCCCAGATTCGCCGGCTGCGACGGATCTTCTTTCTGACAATTTCCCAGGTAGGCGTTTTTAGAAAAGAATCGGGCCAACGCCGTATCATCCGTTCAAACATTTCCCAAGGAACGGTAAAGGCAAGTTCATCGGGTTTTAAAAACTTACGATCCGAAGGGTCCCATCCCCCCAAGACCGCTTTCAGTTTCCCTTCGGCCAGGAATTTAAGCGGCCAGGTTACCAGACCGGTGCAGCCGGCCCCGAAAGGGGAAAAAACCGCTTCAAAGTCGTTGGTGACATATGTAGCCAGTTGATTCAGACCGCAGAGGATCTCGCTTCTGGCAAAAAATATGACCAACTCCGGCTGTTCATTCCGTGTAAAATGGCTGATGGGTTTGAAGACACAATAACGGGCCGGCGCCGGCCTGGGATCGACTATTTGGAAAAAATGACGTGTGATCTCAGGAGATTCCAGATAATGCTCTCCCTGGATCTGATTGGGGATCCCGGTGGAAATATAATAAGCGATGAATTCCAACTGGGGTTTTAAGAAACCCAGATAAAAAGCCCCGCCCAGGCACCCGAACCGTTCCCGATCAAAATAAGCAGCGGTTCCTTTACGTCGGGCCCGCCAGATATTTCCCATAACACAGGAAAAATTCTCAAAAATCGAACCCCAGTTGATTTCCCCCTTTATTTCCATCTCCCTGGTCGGTAAATTTCCCGGTTTAGGAGCAAAGCCTTCCTTAGGCGGATGATCGGTATAAAACATCCCCAAAGGCTCTTCTTTCAATCCCAGACGTTCGAAAAATTCCGTCATTTCTTCTTTTATCTCTTCCTGCATGGCGGATGGCCCCTCCCTTGAATATGAACAGCAAGTAAACTTCAAACAATAAACCACGATCTTGCATGGAATCCCGCCCTGCGGGACTGCGGTTATAAAAGTTCCGGATGGGTTCTAAAAAAGGAGAGTTTTACACCTGGATTTTTGACGATACCCCGGTTCACCTCATTAGGTTCCTTGAGAAAATCAAAAAATAAAAATCAATGCTTGGCCATCATATGGGTCACCGCCTTTTCCAGGCCGTCCAAAGTGAGTTCGAACATCGGGAAGATTTCCCGGATCTGCGTGATGGTCCGAGTGTAACCCCAGTCACTGGCCATGACCGGGTTGATCCACAGGGCATGGGTGAAGGTATCGGCAATGAATTTCAGCCTTTCGTAACTGGGTCTGCCGGAACGTTCGCCCACATAAATATAGCCGTCGTTACCCAGCAATTCATAGGGGGCCATGCTGGCATCTCCGACGATAATGAACCGGGTTTCCGGATCCAATCGGACCAGATGATCGGTGGCAAAGGGTTTGGAGCGTCTCGGGGCATCTTCCCACAGATAGTCGTAAATAGTATTATGAAAGAAAAAAGTTTTCAGGTCCTTGAACTGATCCCGGGCATAATTAAAAAGAGTTTGAACCAGACCGACATAAGGATCCATAGACCAGCCGCCGTTATCAATGGCAATAATCACCTTGAGACGGTTTTTGAGACTCTGGTCAAAGATGATCTCGATTTCTCCGGCATTTTTCATGGTCTCATAAATGGTTTTGTCGATATTGACCGTGTCTCTGGGGCCTACCGGGACCATGTGCCTGAGCCGTTTCAAGGCCTCCCCGATCTGAGACTGGGTCAGGGGGCCATCCTGGGAATAGTCCTTATATCTCCGGTCCAGGGCCACTTTGACGGCCGATTTGCCGCCCCCGGAACCGCCCACCCGCATCCCTCCGGGGTGCGTACCGGAATGGCCCACCGGAGAAGTCCCACTGGTTCCGATCCATTTATTGCCCCCGTGATGTTCCTCGGTTTGTTCTTTTAACCGGTCCAGGAAATATTGGAGCAATTCCTCCGGGGTTAATTTTTTCAGTTCCTCTTCATCCACCCCCAGGGCCTGGGCCACATCCTCCGGTTTTTTCAGCCATTCTTCCAATAAGGCCCGAGCCATATCGTCCAATTCAAATTCGTCCGCTTCTTTAAATTCCACTCCGCGGAACTGGTGGGCAAAGGCTTGATCGTATAAATCAAAATAGCGTTCACTCTTGACCAGGATGGTCCGGGCAGCGATGTAGAGGTCTCCTAAAGAATTGACCAGTCCCATACCAAGGGCCTTTTGCAGCCTTAAAAAAGAGGTCGGTGAGACCGGAATCCCCACCTTTTTCAAAAAATAAAAAAAATCTACAAACATATCCTTATCTCTTTGTGCGGCCTACGCTGGTCTGGACCACCGCATAATCCGGGCTCTTTTTAAACAACACCCCTAAAAAAGGGACCTCTCCCTTGATCAAATCCTTGACTGTAAAGTCCGGATCGGATCGCAAGGCCCGGATCCAGTTGATCAATTCCCGGGTGGCCGGCTTTTTTTCTATGCCCCGGATATCCCGAAGACGATAAAAAGTCTGGACCGCACTATCCAGCAGGTCCTGATCGATATTGGGAAAATGGACGTGAAGAATACTCCTCATCATGGGTGGCTCAGGGAAGGCGATATGGTGAAAATTGCAGCGCCCTAAAAAAGGATCGGACAGGTCTTTTTTGGCATTGGAGGTGATAATAATAATCGGCCGGTTCTTCGCAGAGATGGTTTTGTCGATCTCGATGATATCAAACTCCATCTGATCCAGGACATCCAGCATGTCGTCCTGGAAATCGGTGTCGGCCTTATCGATTTCATCAATCAGCAGCACCACCTTTTCATCGGCCACAAAGGCCTGGCCGATTTTGCCCATCTTGATATAATCTTCTATATTACTGACATCCCGTTTGGAATCCCCGAAACGGCTGTCATTCAACCGGGTCAACGTATCGTATTGATACAAGGCATCGATCAATTTCATGCTTGATTTTACATTAAGGACAATCAATCGCTTGCTGAAAGCCTCGGCAATGGCATGGGCCAGCATGGTCTTGCCGGTGCCGGGTTCTCCTTTGAGCAGTAAAGGCATTTCCAGCCCCATGGTAATGTTGACGATCTTAGCTAATTCATCGTCCAGTACGTATTTCTTGGCCCCTGAAAATTTGGCGGGTACGGTTTCGTGCATAATTTAACTCCTTATCCGATATACTTAGTTTCTTGGAATAGAAATCTGAGAATTTATATCTAAGTTTCGATACAACGGTCAAAGGGGGTCTTGTTTTTGGGGATTGTCCAAAGGATCGCTCATTGCCCTATCCCGGCCCGACCAGTAAAGTTTGATTCGAGGCAGGGCTTACACCATAGCCTGTTTCGAGCATAGGTGAAGGCCTGCCCCTGAATTTAGTTAAGATATTTGGCCCGGCAAAGAAGCTTATAGCTCCAGAGTGGGCAACCCCAAAAACAAGACCCCCTTTGGCCGTTTCAAAGTTTCAAATAACTTTGGATAGTATTCAAACATAGGTTTCTTGAAAAATCAATAGACTTTCAAGTGGAAGATTAGGATGAGAAGATCATAAAGGATCGTCTTATTCCCCTCCGGGAATTAAACGATTCAGGAGGCTTTTATAGGAATAAGTGTAGGTAAAGACATAGGTGACCTTGATATCTTTTTGGCCACTTAATCCTTTAAGTTTATGGGTAATTACGGTCATGGTATTTCCCCAACGGCTCTTCAGCTTGTAGTGAATCTTTTGTCCGGCATTTAATGGTCCTTCATAAGCCACTTCATCATCAGTCATTATGATAAGCCGATAGGATCCCGCCGGGGCGTTGATGACTCCTTCACACTCCAGGATTACCCCGTATCCCGTTTGGCCTCGGGTATGTTCCCCGGTTCCATCTTGGGCAAGAACGATGTGCAGATCTTCAGTCCCCCGGCCTTCCAAGGGGATGCCTAACAGAAAAGGAAAGAGCCATACCACCCCTAATCCCAGGACCAGGATAATTAGTATGACCGATAAACAGCCTTTACCTGATTGAGAAAGAAGCATCATTCGAGGACCTTCTGAAGAGGGAAATTGTCAATGCCTGCTGGTTATAGAACCCAAGAGATTGATCTCATCCTTAATCTTCTAAAGTTTTTAAGAGCTTAGTGGAATAAAACAGCGATGTCAAGAAGAAAAATGGGGTTGGCCAGTACAGGGAAGCTCTCGTCCTTACGCGGACGGGGAGCTTCCCTGTACTGGCGGGGTCGACGGGACTCGAACCCGCGGCCTCCGGCGACGAACTTCTAAAATTAAAAACGGCTTGCTTTATACCTGTAATTAGTATAAGGTTAAATTAAGGTTAATTTATGGCATGGACGGTTAAAGAAAGGTGATCCCTGAGTAAACAGGTCCGGATGTTGCCTGAAAATGTTCAAAACCTGCTCATTGCCCTGAAGAAGGATATAGAAGCAAATGGACCTATTCGTGGTAATTGGCCAAATTTTAGCGCCTTATCAAATAACCAATACCATTGTCATTTAAAGAAAGGCCACCCTTCCTTTGTGGCTATATGGGAGGTTATGGACAAAGAAATCAGATTGATTGAGGTGATCTATGCAGGAACGCAAGAAAAAGCACCCTATTGAATCCGTTGAATTACGGTTCTTGGGTCCCATTGTGAACATGTCAAAAGCCATTGATAGTCTGAAGTCTCTGGGATTTATAGACAAATCGGATTCAGTCCCCTGGCGCGAGACCTACCCCGAATTTTCGGAAAGGGAGCTTATCGGCAAAGCCCTTGCTGGGGTACGATACCGGGAAGGACTGACTCAAATTAAACTTTCGGAAATGGCCGGAATTCCCCAACGGCATATTAGCGAGATGGAAACCGGAAAACGACCCATTGGTAAGGAAATGGCAAAACGCCTGGGAAAGGTGTTGAATATCAGTTACAAAGTCTTTTTGTAGAAGCCCATCGGGAAAAAGAATGCCAGGTTGCTGGCAAAGTTTATGGATATCGATTACCGAATTCTTTTATAGGGCGTTGGGCCAGGCAGGATAAAAAAAGTAAGTTTTTACAATTTTTAGGCAACTTTTACCAATCAACGGAATTGAGGTTTTTTAAAAACCCAGATAAAACGCCTCACCCTAACAGCCGAAGCGCTTCCGATCAAAATAAGCAAAACCTTTCTGAGTGAGTGATCAGTATAAAACATCCCCAAAGGTTTTCTTTCAATCCCTTTGATGAATTTTCAAGTTTCGTGGTGCTGTGCTCGTTTGATACCAAAAGTCCCAATGGCTGTAAAGCTACTTCACTTTTATCTTCAAAATCAAACCTCATTTCATCGTTATTTATTTAAAAATAAAGGCTAAAGTGTAATGGCAAAGAATATGCAATCTCCAGGACCATGCCTGTGCCTGCACCCGTATACCGACCACGAAATCCCATACAGACCCCTTATTATCGCTGCGTCGAAGACCACCTTGAAACCCTGGAGCAAGTCTATGAAGATCGTTTTGAAAGGACTTACGGTTTCTTTCGCCCCCATGTCAGAAAGGTTATGGAAAGGTATCTGGATTGCGGCAATCTCCTTAACGGTTTTGCCAGGATCAAGTGCGAAGATTGCGGACATGAATACTTATTGGCCTTTTCTTGTAAACGCCGTCACTTTTGCCCATCCTGTCATCAAAAGAGGGTAGTGGAATTCGGGGAATGGCTCTGTCAAAACGTAATTAAAGCCGTCCCACATAGACATTTCGTGTTTGGTATCCCCAAAATCCTGAGGAGGTATTTTCTCTACGATCGAAGGCTACTTTTAGAACTCAGTCGCTGTATCTGGGAATCTCTGAAAATCTATTATCAATATTGCATGCCCGGAAAAAATTCCGTTCCAGGAACAACCATAGCCATCCAAACCTTTGGAGATTTTTTGGGATTTAATCCTCATGGTCATGTTCTAATTACGGACGGCAGTTTCCCCGAAAAGGGCTTATTTAAGGTTGCCCCGGCTGTTAGGCTTAAATATCTGGAAAAAATATTCAGATCCAAGGTTATTTCCTTGCTTCTTTCTAAAGGTAAGATCACTCCCGACTATATTAATCTGCTGAAATCCTGGAAACATTCCGGTTTTCAGGTTTTCTGCGGTCCCCGCATCCATCCCAGGAAAAAAGAGGCTATGGAAAACCTGGCCCGCTATATCATCCGGGCCTCTTTCTCTCAAGAACGAATGACCTATCTCCCGGAAGAGTCCCGGATCATCTACCGATCAAAGGATAAACGGCAAGAAAAAGCTTTTGACGCCTTAGATTGGCTGGCGGCCATGTGCTCTCATATCCCCGACCAGAGAGAGCAAATGGTCCGCTATTATGGTTTTTATAGCAATGTTTCCCGAGGAATTCGTCAAAAAGCAAATGAAGACGCCCTCATCCCCTGTATCCTGGAACCGGATGAAAACAAAAAACCCAATCAAAAATGGGCGAGATTGATTCAGAAAATATATGAAGTGGACCCCCTGGCCTGCCCACAATGCCAAGGGCTGATGCGGATTATTAGTATTATAGAGGACCAGGAAGTGATTGACAAGATCTTAGGTCATTTGGGTTTATGGAAAAACAATCAGAGACCCCCACCCAAACCTAAATCCCTTGAAATTCAGATAGACTCATCGGATTCTCAGCTTCCTTTCTATGAAGAAGCCTTTGATCAGGATTTTGAGGTTTCTGCAGATTACCCCACCGTTTAAGGGAAATTCGGGAAGCAAAGGGAGTAATTCGTCCAAATCTTGGCAATCTGCCTCTTCTGTTTCCCTTTTTCCCCTCTTCTTGAAAAGTCCTACCCCCCACAGTCCAGTTTTCTTCAGAAGACCCCCTCTTTCCCCTCGCCTCCCGCCATGTTTTTTCCCTTGACTGTGTATTTTTCGCTCCTTATACTCAACCTATAAAAAAGCAACTTCTTATCAAACTTTAATTTATTAATTTTTAGGATGGTTTGCCAAATTGAAGGTAATATGTTAACATCGTCCCCTTTATCGTCTGAGACGTTATTGAGACATCCACTCCTTTGGGGTGTGAGCAACACCTCCCTTTATCGTCCATTGGATGGTTCTAAACGTACTTAGATCGGTTAGCGGATTGTTTTTGACGACGACAAGATCGGCTTCTTTTCCGACCTCTATGGTTCCAATTTGGCTTTCCATTCCAAGCATTCTAGCCGGTGTAATTGTTGCTGCTTTAATGGCTTCTACCGGTGAAAGCCCGGATTCTCCGAGCAGTTCAATTTCTCGAAGCGAGGTGGGACCATGAAAGGCGTATAACGCCAATGGAAAATAAGTGGCGTCGCTTCCCATCACGATGGGAACCCCCGATTCATGTAAATGCAGTATCCCTTGTTTACTGTTCTTCAAAGACAACTCCCAAATATTCTTTAGATAAGATCCACCTGCCAAAGATTCTGCCTCTGACTTTAAAGGCTCAGGTAATCTGGAAGATAGCAGTAATTTATGGGAGAGACGTCTCAACTCTGAATTCCTGGCTGTGATCAACTCGGTTTCAGGAACAACAAGATCCAACAAGGGATCATTAAGACGCTCCGGGTAATAATAAATCAAGCTCGCGTCCATCGTGGATAACGTTGTCATCTGAAACGTATTCCTTTTGGCCATTTCAGCCACGAATTGAGCAGATAAATTTTTATTTTCCCGACTGACAAGCGTATGTGCTAAAGCATGAGCACCCAGCTTCACAGCGGTTGTCATATCTTCCTCGGAAGTGGCGTGAACATACAGGGGAAGCTTACGTTTAGTTGCCTCCTGCTTAATGGCTTCGAGCATTTCAGGACTGTGCCGGGGTAGATTTTCGAAAGGACTCCAGCCTTTCTCGCATGAGATTTTTATTCCCATGGTATTCATGGATTGGATCAAGTCCAGCTTTATTTTCAGATCAGCAATATTTGAAATTTCATAATAAAAGGGGAAAAAAGAGTCTTCCGTTGAACCGGGAAGTCTTTTGGGTATTAATACTCCCGGATATCCCCGAGTTGGTGAAATAAACTGTCCCACTGTCAGATAGCGTGGGCCCGGGTTGCCGGTGGAGAGATGCTGACGGACATCGTGAATAACAAAGGGCGGAGCTCCCATATCCAGTATGGTCGTTACTCCACAAGCCAGGTATGCCCTTAGATATTGTGGGAAATATCTACCCCAGGTTATTCTCCAGGTCTCTTTGGTGGGAACCGTGGGATAATGCAATATGGCCCCTGGTCCAAACATGAGATGGACGTGAGCGTCAATCAGTCCTGGGAGAACAAAAGCTCCTTTAACATCTAGCCTGCGAATTCCCTCTGCTTCAATGTCTTGACCAATTCTGATAATTTTCCCTTGGCGGATCAAAATTGAGATATTTTCCTGTGGCGGATTCCCGGTCCCGTCTATCATTGTAGCGTTTTGAACCAGAAGATCTTTTCCGATTGCCTGATTAAAATAGAACACAATAAACAGAATCATAAAGAAAAACAGTTTTCTAATCTGTTTCATATTCTCTTCCCTTAATAAAGCTTTAGTCGGCCAAATAAAGAAATCAGGATAATTTCAAAGGCCATTATGGCTGTGGCCAGAATCCTGAGCGGTGGGTTCAGAAGGATGTTGCTTAACCAAGTGGCTTAAAAAACCAACCTGACTACTCGTAGACATCAAAAGCTTTGTTGAGGGGGCCAATAATTAAATGCCACAGGAGATAATAAACGGCAGCGCCAAACACCGGAGCTATCAATACCCCAGGGAACCATTGGCCATTGGCATAGAGGAAAACGTTACCAGCCAGACCAAGGATGAACCCGAGCAGAGCCGCCCAAGCGCCGATGTCGAAGGGCTGGTGAAGACGGATGTAGAGCCAGTTCCAGAATCCCCAAACAAGTGGTAATAAAAAAAAGGGGACATAGATGTCACGTATCTGGGGTAAAACGGTTCTCCAGAACGCCAATCCTACATAGGGCACCACGATTATGGTTCCTGCCACGCCTGCGCCGATAATATATGACATAAGCTTGTTTCGTTTCATGATGTCACTCCTTTCTTAAAGCAACCCGATGATAGCCAATAGACGCCAGGGCTCCGGTACCACCAATAGGGTCAGTACGATCACCGCCAGTGCAACGGGTACCGGCCAGGTGATGGGAGGAAATCTAAGGTATACCTGGTCGTCCTCTTTCAATGCCGCCATTTTCGATTGAAGCATAGGCCAGAGGCTGGACCGAGGCCCGCTGTATGTACGCAAGGTCAAGTCAAGTAAGTCCACAATCCTTTGGCACATCATACAGGTTAGAAGATGCTCTTCCACCTGAGCGGCTTCTTGTTTGTTGAGGCTACTGTTAACATATCCCGCGAGAAGCGGGGAAATGGTCTGACATTTATTATTCTCGTGCATGAGTCACTCCTGATTTAAATTTGGGTCCAAATCGGCCAGGAGATCGCGCAGCCGTCGTTGCCCATAGAATAAACGGGACTTGACCGTTCCCAAAGATACTTTAACAACCTGTGCAATCTCTTCGAGGCTGAGCTCTCCAAAGAGCCGGAGCGAGCAGACTTCGCGTTGTCGAATGGGCAGATTGGCAAACGCGGCTGCAACAATCTCCCGGATCTCTTTGTCCTCGGAGACGGCAGGTACTTCCGTGGTGAGTGCAGGATCCGTTATGGTCAAGGGCAGCCATCGTCTAAGCCGTTCTCGTCTGAGCCAATTCCGAGCCAGGTTGCGAGCAATAGTGTAAATCCACCCCCGGATACTATCGCCTCCTCGATATTGCTGGCGATGGCGATGCAACCTTAAAAACGTCTCCACAACCAGATCCTCGGCTGCCGCCAGATCGTTCAGCATCTTTTCGATATGCCTGCAGAGCTGGTGTTGATAGCGATGGAAGAGCGTTTCAAAGGCTGCTGAATCCCCTCGGCAATAAGCAACAAAGAGCATCTCATCACTAGCTTCGCTTATCCTCTCCATCCGTCTCGTCTTCTCCGATCTCGTGACTCTTGATCATTATTTAACCCCTTGTACCCCAAAACTCTCCCAAAGGTTCATTTTCAAAACAAATAATGTCTGGATTAGATTTGTTTTGATTATTTCATCGGGTAGATTCAACTTACAGTTGCTCCACTAAAGATAAAAGCAGGACATGATAGAATTTTCTGGTAGCGGTTGAAGTGCAACCAACCCTCACCCCACGCGGAAGGGGGGGGTTGAATAAAATAAACACTATTCTCTGCGCATTCTATGTTCTGAACAGCCATAGAAGTTGCTTAACAATTGATCAATTATAGAGTATTTATTTCTGCAGATTACCCCACCGTTTAAGGGAAATTCGGAAAGCAAATGGAGTAGTTCGTCCAAATCTTGGCAATCTGCCTCTTCTGTTTCCCTTTTTCCCCTCTTCTTGAAAAGTCCTACCCTCCACAGTCCAGTTTTCTTCAGAAGACCCCTTCTTTCCCCCCGCCTCCCGCCATGTTTTTTTCCTTGACTGTGTATTTTTCGCTCCTTATACTCAACCTATAAAAAAGCAACTTCTTATCAAAAATATACACCCGGAAAAGAAAAGGGGATCAACCTATTTGGTTAATCCCCTGGATTTACTGGCGGGGTCGACGGGACTCGAACCCGCGGCCTCCGGCGTGACAGGCCGGCGTTATAACCGACTTAACTACGACCCCGATCAAATGGCAGTGGTAGGCGGAACAGGATTTGAACCTGTGACCCCCGGCTTGTAAGGCCGATGCTCTCCCGCTGAGCTACCCGCCCAGCTTAAAAAATAATTTTTATCTTAAAAGGGGTTCCTCTGTCAAGAAAAAACACCCGTTTTATTTTTCGGTAAATATTTTAAACTGCTCAAGGTGCATGGTTTCTTTAGCTTCCACTGAGATCCTCTTCCCGACCCTTTGTTCCAGTTCTTCCATGGCCGGCTGCTCTTCATCCAATAAAAGACCGGCGATTTCCGGGTGCACCTGCAAAGTCAGATTATCTCCCGGCAATTCCCAGGCCTCCCGCTCAATCTGTCTGAAGATCTGATAGCAAATGGAATTTTTGGATTTCAACCACCCTTCCCCCTCGCAATAAAAACAAGGCTCTCGAAACAACCGGGTCAGATTTTCACGAGTTCGTTTCCGGGTCATTTCAATCAATCCGAGTTCGGACATTTTAAGAACATTGGTCTTGTTCTTGTCGCGCCTTAGGGCATCCGTCAAGGCGTTAAAAACTTTTTCCCGGTCGCTCTTTTTTTCCATATCGATAAAATCAATAACCACCAACCCGCCTATATTTCGCAGCCTTAACTGGTAGGCGATCTCTTTAACGGCCTCCAGATTGGTCTTGAGAATGGTCTCTTCGAGGTTTCTCTTGCCCACGTAACGGCCGGTATTGACATCGATCGAGGTCAAGGCCTCGGTAGCTTCAATAACGATATATCCCCCGGATTTCAGCCAAACCTTTTTACCCAAGGCCCGTCCCACTTCCACTTCAATTCCATACCCGTCAAAAAGGGGCTCTTTGTCATCGTAATGATGGACCAGATGTTTCAGCTTGGGCATAAAGGTATCAATAAATTCAAGGATCCGCTCATATTCCGGCCGAGAATCGATCACCAGGCGATCCACTTCCTTGGTAAAAAGATCCCGGACCGCCCGGAGGGAAATATTCAAATCCTGGTGAATAAGACTGGAAATAGGGGCCCGGGGCATTTTCTGCTGGATGTTGTTCCACAGTTTCATCAAAAAATCCATTTCGGTCTTGATTTTGTCTTTGGGTGCCCCTTCGCTGGCTGTCCTGGCAATCAAACCAAAACCGTTAGGTTTGATCCCGCCCAACAGTTCCCTGAGTTTTTTCCGCTCATCTTCATCTTCAATGCGGCGGGAAACACCGATATGATCCATGGTGGGCATGAGGACCAGGTGACGACCCGGTAAGGAGATGTTTGTGGTAATTCGAGCTCCTTTTGAACCGAGCGGTTCCCGGACAACCTGGACCATTAGTTCCTGCCCTTCATTAAGAAGGTCCTCAATATTAAAATAGGGTGGGTGGGTGGTTACTTTTTCTTCCAGTTCACCTTCCAGGTCACCCGGACCTTCCCCCAGGTCTTCCTCCTCTTCCTTCATCATGGCCTCGAACTCTTCAAAATTATCAGTAACATCGGTAACATAGAGAAAGGCGGCCTTTTCAAGTCCGATATCAACAAAGGCGGCCTGCATCCCGGGAAGGACCCGGACCACCCGCCCTTTAAAAATATTCCCGGCCAGGCTGTAGCGACTGGGCCTTTCAACATGAAGTTCGGCTAGGACATGATTTTCGATAACCGCCACCCGGGTTTCATAAGAGCGGATATTGATCAATAATTCAGTGGCCATGATTTAAACCTGACGGCTTTGTAAAAAGTCCATCTGTCCCGCGCTTCGCGGGATTGCACTGCACCCTTCGTCATTGCAGCGCACTTATAGTACGCCTCACTCCACGGGGTGTGTGCGCCTTGCATTTGGAGCTTTGTACTGTGCCGGCCTATTTGAAGATTTTTATGAGTTTTGTTAACGTTATCTTCTCTTTGTTTTTCAGTCTTGAGTGCCTCTTGATAAGTATTTTCCGAAGAGCCCCCCAACCCTGTCTTTGAACTAATACACCATTTGGCTTTGATTATCAAGTACTGGTTCTCCGGTTTTTCCAGACGTTTTTTATGTTTGACTCTTGTCTCCCCCCTATCTTATACTCCTTTCATCCCTTAGGGGAATCCATGAAAAGAGGGGGACCCAAAGATGATCAAAACAGTCCAACAATATCTTGATAGTCTGAACGACGGCCGGCAAATCTGGTGTCTGGGGGAAAAGGTGTCCGATGTTCGAACCCATCCCACCCTAAGCAGTATCATCAAAACCGCCTGTATGGATTATGTTCTGCCCAATCATCCTGATTTCCGGGACTTGTTTGTAACCAAGAATAAAGACGGGGAGGATATCAATTTTCTGCTGACCTCCCCTAAATCACCTCAGGATCTTTTAAGAAGAAGAGAGTGTTATATTAACGGTGTCCGATCCGGCGGAGGGGTGATGGTCCATTGCATGGGCGCTGATGCCCTGGCTGCTTTTACCGTGGCCGCCGAGGTCATGGACAAGGAAATCAAGACGCATTATAGGGAACGGGTGGAAAATTACCGGAAACTTCTCCAAAAACAGGATCTGGCCATTACCGGTGCCATTACGGATGTCAAGGGAGACCGGGGCCTCCACGCTTCTAAACAGAAACAGCATCCGGACTATTATCTGAGAATTGTGGACAAACAGAAGGACGGGATCGTAGTCAGAGGGGCCAAAGTGCATATCAGCGCCACTCCCTGTGCCAATGAAGCCCTTTGCCTGCCCTGCCGAACCCACGGTGAAGAAGACAAGGATTATGCCCTGGCCTTTGCCATCCCTCTCAATGCACCAGGCATTAAACTCCTGGCAGTGGAGCCGGTGTCCAGAACCTACGGGGAAGAGGGTGAGTTTGATTATCCCAAAACCAGCGCTACCCAGCCGACGGAGTGCCTGATCGTTTTCGATGATGTGTTTGTGCCTTGGGAACGGGTTTTTATGTGCGGAGAATGGCAGTATACCCGAAATTTGGCCTATGCCTTTGCCAGTTATCACCGCCTTTACGGCACTTGTAAAATGATCGGAAAGCTTGAAATCATCACCGGAACAGCGGCCTTGATGGCCGAGTATAATGGGGTCGAACATGTGGCCCATGTCAGGAAAAAGCTGGCTTGGATGGCTATGATCACGGAATCGGTGGCCCTGCTGGGCAAGGCGGCCTGTCTTGACCCCATTACGGAATTCGGACACGATGTCGTAATGCCCAACCGGATGGCCATTAATGCCTCCAAGTATACCTTCGCCAGTAATTTTCACCAGATGTGCCAGCACCTCCAGGATATTGCCGGAGGACTTGCGGCAACGGTGCCGACGTTCCGGGATTGGAACAATCCCGAACTACGTCCGTATATTGAAAAATACCTGAGTGCCAAAGAGGGTATCTCCACAGAAGACCGGCTTCGGGTCGTCCGTTTGGCCAAGGACATGACCTGCAATTTCTATCAGATCGATACCATTCATGGGGAGGGATCCATGGCCGCTCAGGAGATGTTCCTCTATGGCAGCGCCGACTGGGATAAGCTTAAATCAGCCGCCAAAAGAGCCGCTCATGTGGACGGCTGGCAGGACAATCCGATCTATGGCCGACTTTTATATTCGAAAGAGCAGGTCAAAATGCCGGCGATTGACGAAACCTATCAAAGCATACCGAAAACGTCCAAGAAGTGAAGGGATGATGGCTTAAATAAAAACAATCTGAAGAGAGGTCCTCAATCATTCTCAAGTCCGCTTCCATACGGTATTTAATAGGTCTTTTACTGGGTCTGTTATTGGCCTGTTCGATATCCGCTTTTTCTGTTCTCCAAAGCGCCCGGGCGGAATCGGCCGGGACCACGAAGGCCGTTCAACTGGATACCGGGAAGATTTCCGGCCTGATCATCGGTCAAGACCCGGAAATTCGTGTCTTTAAAGGGATTCCCTATGCCGCCCCCCCTGTCGGAGACTTGCGCTGGAGACCGCCGCAGGCTGTAAAGCCCTGGGAGGGCGTCCTCCAATGCAATACTTTCGGGCCGGTCTGTCCGCAGCCGAGCCGCACCCGGATCATTCAAATCAACTTCGATAAAATCAGCGAGGATTGTCTTTACCTGAATGTCTGGACCAAGGCCAGAAACAACCAGGCCCGGCTTCCGGTTATGGTCTGGATTCACGGGGGTGGAAATATTTCCGGCGCCGCATCCCAGCCGTATTACGACGGGGAGGCCCTGGCCCGGCAGGGGGTGGTCCTGGTCAGCCTCAACTATCGTCTGGGTCCTTTTGGATTTTTCGCCCATCCCCTGCTGTCCAAGGAATCCGGCAGGGATGTCTCGGGCAATTACGGCCTCCTCGATCAGATCGCCGCCCTTAAGTGGGTACAGAAAAATATTCGGGCCTTTGGGGGTGATCCGAAACGGGTGACTATTTTCGGGGAATCGGCCGGCGGTCTGAACGTTTGCTGTCTCATGGCCTCCCCCTCGGCCAAAGGGTTGTTCCACCGGGCCATTGCCGAGAGCGGTCATGCCTTCGGTAAAACCAGGCACCTGAAACAGACCTGGTTTGGAAGGGAGCCTATGGAAAAGCAGGGCGAACGGATCGCCCAGGAACTGGGTTGCGCAGACAAACCCGATCCCCTGGCCGCCCTTCGGGCCTTAAGTGCCGATCGGATCCTCGAAGGCACCAAACCCGTGCTGGGACTCATAGAAGGAATCGGTGAAAAAGGGAACCGCTTCGGTCCGATAACGGACGGGTGGGTGATCCCGGAGGATATCTTCACTATTTATAAGCAGGGAAAACAATTGAATGTTCCCCTGATCGTCGGAACCAATGCCAATGAAGGGATTATTTTTTTACCTATGATTCCGATAAAAACCGCCGAGGAATATCGAATGGGGATTACGGCCGCCTATGGCCGCTTCGCCGAAGACGTCCTGGCCCTTTTTCCGGTCTCCAAAGACACGGATATTCGGAAGGCCTTAAGCAACTTGCTTGGAGATTTGGGCTTTATTGCCGGGGCTCGGTATTTTAGCCGATCCATGGGTTCGGTTTCATCCAAGGTCTATTTATATCATTTCACCATGAAGCCCCAAGGTCCTTTGGGAGAGGCCCTGGGCGCCTTTCACGGGTCGGAAATCCCATATGTGTTTGACAACCTGGATAAGGGCGCCTTTCCCCCGGATGAAATACGGCTTTCCCTGGCAAAATTGATCAACGGCTACTGGGTGCAGTTTGCCAAAACCGGGAACCCCAACCGAAAGGGGGCGCCGTTCTGGCCGGTTTATGATGCCGGGAGCGATCAGCACCTGGAGTTCGGCGAAACCGTAAAAGTGGGGACAGGACTTCGTCAGACCGCCGGCGATCTCCATGATAAAATATTTACTGATTGGAGGAAAAACCGTTAGGGCCTTATGCCATTGAGGTCCGCTGGTCCTTTTTCTCCTTGACCATCTCTTCCCCCTCATTTATACTATTTTCATCCAAGGCGGGAAAACAAAAAGGGAGCATCATTTGCCACATAAAATCCTTCTGGTCGACGATGAACCTCATGTCACCGAGGCGTTGAAACGGGTCCTTCATAAGGAGCCCTATGAAATTTTGGTGGCCAATTCCGGAAACGAGGCCCTCCAGATTCTGGCGCGTGAGCCCGTGACCGTTGTCATCTCCGATGAAATGATGCCGGGCATGCCCGGGTCCGAGTTTCTTGCCCAAGTGTACCGCAGGTATCCGGAAACCTTAAGGATCATGCTGACCGGACATGCCAATCTCGACTTGGCGGTCCGCGCCATCAACGAAGGGCATATTTATCGTTTCTTAATGAAACCCTGCAACGAACAGGAACTTCGCATTACCATTCGTCAGGCGATCCAACAGAAAGAACTGGCTGAAAAGAGCCGTCAGCTATTAAGAAAGGTTAAGCAGCAAGATTTGATCTTGCAGAGTATGGAAAAGGAATATCCGGGGATTTCCAAAGTGGAGAGGGATTCCACCGGGACCATCATTGTCGAAGACTCCGATTTTGATTTGGATACACTGATCGAACAAATCCGGACGGAATTGGAGAACTAACCATCCTCGACCTCTTATATGCCCGCCCACCCGAACAAAAATCCTCTTGGCCGTCAAAGGGCGCCACAAAGCATGAAAACAGGGTTCCTCAAACCTTATTTCGCTTGCTTTGAGCTTTCAGCTTTGAACTATTTTCGCATTAAATCCTTTTGCCAAAGAGCCTTGAAAAACGTTCGCTATAATTGTTCTACCAAAGCCACCATCTCGCGCACGGCCTGATCCAGTCCCACGTAAACGGCCCGGGCGATGATACTGTGACCGATGCTGTATTCTTCGATTGCTTCCAGCCCCTGAAATCGCCTGATGTTGATGTAATTGAGCCCATGACCGGCGCTGACTTTCAAGTCCAGTCGGGCGCCTAATTCCGCACCGGCCACAATCCGTTCAAAGAGCCTTTGAGCCTCTTTTTCTTTCTTGGCTTCGGCATAATGACCGGTATGCAGTTCGATAATGTCGGCCCCAACCTCTTTCGAGGCCCTAATCTGTTCCGGGTCGGCATCCACAAACAGACTAACGGCCATCTTGCCCTTGTGCAGCCGTTTTACGGTTTCCTTCAAGGCCTTCCGATGTCCACGGACATCCAGACCTCCCTCGGTGGTCAATTCCTGTCTTTTTTCCGGCACCAGGGTAACCATAGGAGGACGGACTTTCAGGGCAATCCGGATGATTTCTTCCGCAGCGGCCATTTCCAGATTCAGCTTGGTTTTCACGGTTTCTTTCAGCATAAAAAGATCGCGGTCCTGAATATGCCTTCGATCTTCACGCAAGTGAACAATAATCCCTTCGGCTCCGGCCAGTTCGGCTATGCCGGCGGCAATAACCGGGTCGGGTTCATTGATCTTTCTTGCCTGACGTACAGTAGCGATGTGATCCACGTTAACAGCCAAACGGGGGATCTGCATATTGGTGTCCTCCTTGTTGTCGGTTTCGATACGGGCCATGACTTCCTCGGTCTTGGCTTCCATCCGCCGGGTTTCCGATTCCGAGTATTCGTGGTCATAACCTAATAAATGTAATAAACCATGAATCAGTAAGAATTGAAATCGTTGGTTAATGGATATTCCCGCTTCCCGGGCTTCCCGCCCGGCGGTTTCTGTAGAGATAACGACGTCTCCCCAGAGATGGGGATTGATTTCCGAAAACAAGCCCTCTTGCATGGAAAAGGCCAGGACATTGGTCGGACCTCTCCGGCCGAGATAGCGTTGGTTATACCGAGCCATTGCTTGGTCCCCAACCACGAGAAGGCTGACTTCCCCTTCCCCGATCCTAAGGGCTTTTAAAACCTGCCGGCTGATTTTCCAAATCTCTGCCGGATCAATCCGATTCTGTTGATTGTTTATCTGGATCTCCATTGGTTTTTTTCCGGATATTTCCACTTCGGATGATGGATTCCGGATATTCGATCCGGTGATGAAAGATGCCATTCAGAATTTTATTAAAACTGGCCGATATCAAAGAGAGATCTTTCAAGGTCAAATCACATTCATCTAGTTGACCGTCGGAAAAGGCATTTTGAATAATTCTTTGTATCAGACCCTGAATCCGGCCCGGGGTTGGATCTATCAGGGTCCTGGAAGCGGCCTCTATGGAATCGGCCAGCAAAACCAACCCGGCCTCCCGGGTCTGGGGTTTAGGACCGGGATACCTGAAATCCTCCATGGACACCTGATTTACATCCCCTCCTTTCAAGTCCAAGGCCTTTTGGTAAAAGAAGGAAATGAGACCAGTCCCATGATGCTGGCTGATGATTTCCACGATGGGGGTCTCCAGCTTTTGCTGAAGAGCCATCTCCACACCATCTTTGATATGGGCGATCAGGATCAAACTGCTCATGGAAGGGGCCAGCTTTTCATGTTTGTTTTCACAACCCATCTGGTTTTCAATGAAATAAATAGGTTTTTGAATTTTGCCGATATCGTGATAGTAGGCACTCACCCGGGCCAGAAGGGCATTGGCTCCAATCGCTTCGGCGGCTGCTTCGACCATATTCCCGACGATGATGCTGTGATGATAAGTGCCCGGTGCCTGGACCATTAACTCCCGTAACAGAGGCTGGTCCATATTAGCCCGTTCCAACAGCTTCATAGCGGTCGTATAGCCGAATATTTTTTCAATGAGCGGACTGAACCCGGTGACGACTATTCCAGCAACGATTCCTCCCAGGAAACCGGAGAAGAAATAAAGCGGGGTTTCCAGATTAAATAATCTCCCATGCATCATTTGGAGAGCCAAGATGGCGACCATATTGATCAGGCCTAAGGAAAAACCCATCCGAATCAAATCCCAACGGTTGTGACAGGTACGCCAGGTCAGGGAAGACCAAAGCCCGGCCACGGCAAAATACACAGCCAATTCAGCATTGCCTTCCAAAAAGAGTAACGCTAAAAACCCCTGGACCAAACCGAACAAAAGGGCCGGCATAGGACCCAAAACCAAACTGATCATCATCGGAGCCGCAGCAATCGGCATAGCCAGCAAGACAATCTGGGGATTGATCTTCGGAAAACCACCCACCAATATCTGAGCCATGTCATCACCGATTCGAATGCCGAGAAAGGAAACGGCCAATAAAGAGGCCAAGAAGATCAGATCCCGAAGATTCCCGAAAAGGACCAGAGGGCTTCTGATAGACGCCAGATAGACCATATAAATAAATAAACCCCAAATCAAAGCCAGGCCTAAGGAGGTCATCGGGGCATTGGCCCCCTTTTTCGCTTGAGAACTCATCAGGATTTTATCCAGTTGGGTCTCGTTAATTTTTTCCCCTTCCCGAACAATGATATCGCCCTTTTTTAGCTGGAAATAAACCGGACGGATCTCCTGCATCACTTTCTGCACACGATTATCCGTTTCAGTTTTATTCAAATACAAATTGGGAAGGATCAATTTTTTAGCCAGACTGACCGCCAGAGGACGAAAGACCCTTTGCTTTCCAACCAGGATATAGATGGCCCTTTTCTCAAGTCGATCCCGGGCTTCATCCAAGTCCGGAAATCGCTCGATCTGCTGAATTTGAAATTCCAATTTCGATGGTAATTTTCTTATAATAATCCCTTTTCTTTGTTGATTCATAAGGTCCAGTTTGTTGTTGACCACACCGATGGTCATAACCGACTGGACCATTTGAACCAGGCTGTTTTCAAGGGCCTCGGAAAATCGATTTTTCGTTAAAGCATCAAATTCCTCCGAGCTGATTTCGATTCCCCAGATTTTCTCGAACTTTTTAAGCGTTTCTTTCTTTTCCCCTTCCTGGCCAGCGGTTTGTTTTCCAAAATCCTCCCGCATGATTAGAAACCCCAGCCTGATCTTTTGCTGTAAATCCGCTCCGGTTTTTTCATTAAAATCGTAGACCGACAACACCGATGCCCCCACTTCCTGCCTTTTCAGGTCGGTGGCCGGCTTATCTTCGATGAGGAAGTTTTGGGGGGCTTTAATGTCGAATTGGGCTACCTCCCCGATCCGATAGGTGGGTGAAGGGATAAAAAGGCTGGGAGTATTGACCAGAGTAATAAACAAACATAGCAGGAAGAGAATGAAAAATTTTCCCTGAAGAAGGAAAAGAAAATATTTCCCGGCGTTATTAATCAGGCCTTTGAGAGAGGCCTTCTTGGTTCCTCCCAATCGGGAAATCCTTGAGGTCTTTTTCTTGATTTCTTTTTCGGATTTTTCCATGGGGCCTTTCTGAGTTAGTTGCGATCCTTCAAGGTCCGTCTTTTCCCTTCCGATTCTTCATAAGCCTTGATAATCTTTTGAACCAAGGGATGACGAATAACATCTCGCTTGCTGAAATGGATAAAAGCGATACCCTCAACCCCTTCCAGGAGTTGCCGGGCTTCGACCAGCCCTGAGATTTTGCCTTCCGGGAGATCGATCTGAGTGATATCGCCGGTGATAACAGCCTTGGAACTAAAACCCAAACGGGTCAAAAACATCTTCATCTGCTCCGAAGTGGTATTTTGGGCTTCATCCAAAATAACAAAGGAATCGTTCAGGGTCCTCCCACGCATAAAGGCCAAGGGAGCCACTTCAATGACCCCTCGCTGAATCAGCCTGGTGGCCTTTTCAAAATTCATCATGTCATGAAGGGCGTCATATAGGGGGCGAAGATAAGGGTTCACCTTCTCATAAAGATCTCCGGGAAGGAAGCCCAGTTTTTCCCCAGCCTCAACGGCCGGACGGGCCAGTACTATACGGATTACCTCGTTTTTCATCAGGGCTGAAACAGCCATGGACATGGCCAGATAGGTCTTCCCGGTCCCGGCAGGTCCTATACCGAAAACAATATCGAATTTCCGGATGGCCTCAATATATTCTTTCTGATTTTGAGTCTTGGGGGTGATGATTCGCTTCTGGGAGGTCACATAGACCGCATCTAAAAAAACTTCCTGGAGATCGGCTTCCGGATTCTCTTTAAGAAAACGAAGAGCTAAATCGATGTCATGGTCATAAAGGGGGTAACCTTTTTTTAAGAGGCCGTACAATTCCGTAAATAATCTTTGGGCCAAAAAAACTTCAGGTTCATCCCCCCGCACCTGGAGGGTATTGCCTTTAGTGGAGATCCGAAGACCCAGCCTTTGTTCAACCAATCGAATATGCTGGTTATGTTCCCCAAACAGGCTTTGGGCCAACTGATTGTTTTCAAAATTCATCCGCTCGGTGGTTTGTGTATCTTTTAATTCTAATTCCAAAGTTTTTTTCAAGATCCCTTTCTATTTTCGTAACATTCGTTATATAAATTTATATATTATAACATAATTTCTATGAAGGGGTAATTTTTTTCCTGTCTCGGCGGTGTCCTAATTTGATATAATTTAGTGAGAATTATGGGGGGGGGAATAAAAAGTTTAATAATTTTTTGAAATTAATTATTTTTTGGTTGCCCTCTTCTCAATCTTTCTTCTCTTCGTGAACGAGTACCATAAATAAATGCTGCAACTAACCCAGTCAACCCGAATCCGGCAAATAATGATCCAGGTATAACCTGTCCTTTAATAATTAAATTATAACCAAGGTATAATATATAAAGAGAAATAATTAGGGCACAAAATACGCCAAAAAAAGAAAGAATAGTCCCCCCAATTACTGCCCACCTTTCTACGTGTTGCCGATGGTCTGATTGTTTTTCGGCCATAGAAAGAATTCTATCTGCTCCATTAGGAATTATTTCTCCATATTTGGAAAGTAATTCCGGAGGAGGAATGGGTCCGCTAAAAACCATTTGGTGAGTAACTAATTTAGGATTATTAGGGGAAGAACTGGCGTTTGGATTTACCAAGGAGGGCGGTTGAACAGATTGAAAATTAACTTTAGATTTTCTTTTCTTTTTATTTTTTGTCAAGGTTTTTGACAGCAGTCAAAATATCTTTTCCGGTAATAGCCCAATCACTTGCAATCGCCCGAGCATCAGCTTCCTGGGGAGTTTTTGATTCATTATAATTAATAAGAGTACCCCCCAAATCAATAGCACTTGCGAAACCTTGTAAAAAACCAGGTCTTGCAAATAAAAAGCAAGTATTTTCTTCGTATTCACTCATTTTTTCTACTCTTATTGTGGTAAATTAAGATTAAACATTATTATTTTTTCTGTCAAGAAAATAATTAAAACACAAAAAATTGTTCAATATTACTATCGGTAAATTAATAAAATATCTTTAATAATCAAGCAAATAAAGATTATATCTTTTTATTTTAAAATCTTGAACAATAGAAGCTCTTACCGCTTTTTCTGGTGAATCTATCTTTCCTTGATGGAGTACTGCATAATATTTTCTTTTCTTTGATTCCTCAATTTCATGGGACCAGGCATAGGCAAGATTTGCCGTTGGATGTCCCCCGAGATCAAAGACCTCAACTACTCCCTCCCACACAATCTCTCCATTAAACATTTCTTTAACCGGGGTGGACTTAATCCAAGTAGCACTACAGCCATGAAGATCGTAAATGGCTTTTTCTAAAGAACCGACATTTAGTTTTGAGGGCTTTTTCATAGTTCTATTATAACAGATTACCTTAGCCGTTCAAGTTTATTCCAGTCCCATTCCCCATTTTTATATAAATTTTCCATAGTTGAGGCAAATTTGGGGTCATATTTAAAAACGTCCTCTCGTGGGAATCCAATGGGTTGAAGGGCGTCTTTGCCAGACAGTAAATATTCTAATTGCTCATCATTAGTGATATAAACGCCTTTTTCGTCTTCATCCCATATACGTCTAATCAAAGGTAACCCTCCGTAACTCCTTATAATAACAAAATCTCCTCGCATAAAAACCCCCCCTTAATAAAAAAGATAGGTTAATTTTATACAGACAAAAAAGCATTGTCAAAAAAAGTCTATAACAAAATAGTTGTGGCATCATTTTTTACTTGACATGGCATTTAGGCATCTATATAATATATCCATAGTTAACCAATATTTTAAAGGAGGCACGGGCCTAATGGATAAAAAAGAAGGGTATACAAAAACAGTCCCCCCCTATTTGCCATATAAAACCCTAATCAATTTTATTGATAGTCTAAAGGTCGGATTACCACCACGGATTGATAAAAGTCTAATGAAATCAATGTCTGGCGGAATGCAATCACAACTTATGGTGGCCTTAGAATATTTAAAATTAATAGCCCCAAAAACAGGAGAAGTTCAGCCATCTATGAATTTAATTGTTCAGTCAGACGGCGCACAAAAGCAAGAGACATTAAAAAATATTCTGGTAGATGGTTATCCTTTTTTATTTCAGGAAGGAATTGACCTTAGTCGGATAACCCAACAACAACTACGAGAAATATTTGAAAAAACAGGGTCTACCGGTGACACATTGCGAAAGAGTATTTCTTTTTTCTTAAAAGCAGCTAAGTCTTCTGGCATAAAAATATCTCCACACATTAAAACAACCCGTGGGCCACGAACCGGATTTAAACAAAAAAAGAAAGCCAATTTAGAACAAGAACAAAACGGACAGGAACTTGGAAAGAAAAAAACATTAAACATTCCGATAGATACTCCACTTAAAGAAATTTCATTGGAAAAAATTATAGCAGATAAATTTCCTGCCTTTAATCCCGAATGGTCATCGGAAGTTCAGGCAAAATGGTTTGATGGATTTAAAGAGTTAATAACACAAATTAAGAAAACAGAATAAGCGATGGAATAAAGGTGGTGATATTATGAGAAGAAGATTAGCCTTTACTGGTTACTTGATCGCCGCCAGTAGGGGCCATAACAGCAAGACCCCAAGTCTGTAATCCTTGGCGGGAAGAGACTTGGGGTCGTGGCGATCTTGGGGGGCGGGTAGGTACCCAGACCTGGGCTTTACATCCGGTCGCTTGGGGTTCGATTCCCCAGCCCTCCACCTAAATTATTTTTAAGGGTAACAAATTTTTTAGGTTTTGTCAATAGGAGACTTAGAGATGAATAATCTACCAACAGGAAAACAGGAAATGGCAATAGCGGCCTTAGTGGAAGGGTCTTCAATCCGTTCGGTTGAGCGAATGGCAGGCATTCATAGGGATACTATTATGCGCCTTCTTGTTCGGGTTGGAGACTCTTGCGAAAAGATCATGGATTCAACTATGAGGGGCCTAACCTGTCGAAATGTGGAGGTTGACGAGATATGGTCGTTTGTTGGCAAGAAACAGCGTCATGTCAGCTTAGATGATGATCCTCTAAAGGTTGGTGACTTTTATACGTTTGTGGCCCTTGATTCAGATACTAAGCTTATTCCTGCCTATAGGGTTGGGAAACGTGATCTTCCTACAGTTCAGGCTTTTATGGATGATTTGGGATCTCGCCTTGCTAATCGGGTTCAGTTAAGTTCGGATAAGTTAAGGGCTTATGTCGAAGCGGTTGAAACAACCTTTGGCCGAGATATTGATTATGGACAGATCGTAAAGTCCTATGAGGCTGAACCGAAGGGGCCGGGTAGATACAGTCCTCCAAGGGTAATTTCCGCCCTAAAGCAGTATATTGTTGGAAATCCTGAATGGAATAAGATTTGTACATCGCATATTGAAAACTCAAACCTTCTTATGCGTATGCAAATGCGTCGCCTTACTCGATTAACGAATGCCTTTAGTAAGAAGCTGGAAAACCTTAAAGCCGCCGTCTCCTTACATTTTGCTCATTATAATTTTGTGAGGATTCATGGTACACTTAGGGTCACTCCTGCAATGGAGGCGGGAATTACGGATCATATATGGTCAATCAGCGATCTCATTACAGAAAGGGGGTGAGAAAAATGGGAAATAAACCAACTGTAAGGCCCGGTAGGGACGTTCCTGATTCTGGTATTTATAAAAGCAATAAATCGGGAATAAAAGCCACTCTTGTTAAGGGTGAACCAGCGCCACCTACCAGAAGTAAAGGCGAAACATGGAAGCAGGTTGTTGACACTAACCCTAAAAAGAAATGAGTCTATGAGGGCCTCGGCAATAATCTAATCCGGGGCCTTTTTATTCATTAGGTGTGACCAAACCACCCCCGAAGCAATCCAGGCTATTATCTGCATTTCGTCAGGTCTTAAAAGAATTTGGGTTGGTTCAACCCCATCCTTTTCAAGTCTTAAATAAAGAGTATCCACCCTTGGCTTATTTTTTCCTTTTACAAAACCACCACTTATAACACAGTTATTACCAGAATACCCTTGCCGAATGATCTCGGTAAAGGTTAATCCATTTTCTTTCCAGGCGTGTTCTTTATCTATGCTTTTATTTTTCAAATTAGGACACCGCCCCTGTCTCTATTCCCTTGACTAATTTACAGCCCTCTGTTACCAAAATAAGATGAATCTACTGGACATTGCCATTTTAATTATCGTTGCCGTAACGACTATCCGAGGTTTTTCTCGAGGAATTATTCAGGAGGCAGCTACCATTTTGGGTTTGATAGCCAGCTTTTTTTTATCCTCCTTATATTATCAAGATCTGGCCTTTTGGCTGGACCGCCTTATTTCCAACCATAAAACCTTACTGAGTTTTTTCAGCTTTGTATTTATTTTTATTCTTTGCATCTTTTTTTTCAACTTTTTAGCCATCCTGGCCCGGAAGGCCATCCACCTGGTCTTGTTGGGATGGTTGGATCGGACTTTAGGCGGCCTGTTCGGCCTGATCAAGGGAGCGGTCATTATCTTTATTTTAGTCACCATCCTGACGGTTTTTTACCCGAAAAGCGGTCCCGTGGTTGAAAACTCTCGTTTTTTCCCCTCCACCCTTTCCCTTACCGAAAAATTGGCCTCTTTGATTCCCTTTAAAATCAAAGACGATTTTTTTGAGAAAAAAGAGGCCCTGGAAAATTTTTGGGGGGGTCGAAAACAAAATATTAAAAAATTACAAAGGATTCCATATAATGGAAAACTCCCCTAACGCTCTAACTACTCTGGATGACCTTCGAGCATTAATGGCTCAACTGAGAGGGGAGCAGGGCTGCCCTTGGGATCGGAAACAGAACCTAGAGAGTCTTAAAATCTATCTGCTTGAAGAAGCCTACGAACTGGCTGAGGCCCTGGATCGGGAAGCAACGGATGATGTCAAAGAAGAATTAGGGGATCTCTTGTTTCAAATTGTTTTTCTCAGTCGTCTCTATGAAGAAAAGGGGGACTTTGATTTGAATCAGGTGATGGATACCATCTATCAGAAGATGATCCGCCGCCATCCCCATGTTTTCGGAGATGAAACCTGGAATAACCCCAAGCAAGTGGTGCTGGGATGGCAGGATATTAAAGCCGTGGAGAAAAAAGGGCAGGATCCCTTTGAATCCATTCCGGAGCACTTACCGGCCCTGCTTAAGGCCCACCGGATTTCCCAAAGGGCCGCCGGCCTGGGTTTTGATTGGCCTGACCTCAGTAAAGTCTTAGAAAAAGTCCAGGAGGAATTAAGAGAGTTGGGAGAGGCCATTCAGGAAAACGACCTATCGTCGGCCAGAGAAGAACTGGGGGACTTATTGTTTTCTCTGGTAAATCTGGGCAGGTTTTTGGAATGCCCGGCGGAAAATGCCCTGCGCCGTACCATCCAAAAGTTTTTAAAGCGTTTTCAATTGATGGCCGGCGATCCCCGGTTCCAGGATAAAGGGGTTTCCTTTTTGCCGATTGATGAATGGGAAAAGTTGTGGCTAAGATCCAAGGAATCCGAACAAGGATAAGCTAAAAGGCGGGGTTCCGGTGAAGGGGTTCAGGAGGGTTTGTCTTTGGTATCTTTGCTATTTTCTTTCAGCTTGGCCTGTTCTTCGTTCTCGTTCTCTCCACTGATACTACTTTTAAATTCCCGGATACTTTTCCCCAGACCTTTGCCGATTTCAGGCAGCTTTTTCGCTCCAAAGATAAACAAAGCGATACCCAAAATTATTATCAGTTCTGTAGAACCTATTGGACCAAACATTGGATCTCCTTTAATTAGTCGTTCGCTTGTTTATATTTCAGAAGCCAGTAAACCCCTGTCAGACAACAACATTGCCGGAACCTTTCTTTAATTGATTGAGTTCTCGATGAACCGGCCATTCGGCAAAACCCAAATAGAATAATACGATAATGTTAAGAAAAGGGACAACCAGGGTTAAACTAAGCCATCCGGAAAAACCTGCCTTAGAAAAGATTTTCCAAAAGGGAATCACCGCAACCAAACCTAAAAGGATGCCCGCCTCTTTTGCACCCATTCCAAACATACCCTTTTCTCCTTATTTTTAGAGGTTTAGTTTAATCCTGATTAGGTTTGGACCAATAATGAAACTACTGATCCGAAAGAGGAAACTGCCAGAGAATAATTTTTCTAAAATCATTTCTTCTTTCAATGATGGGGATTTCCTAAATTCCGCCAAGTCCTTATAACCACGATGGTCAAGGTCGCCCCGAGAAGGCCAAGGACCAGGTAGGTAAGGCCGAGAAAAAAGACATGGCCTATATCCCAGGGCACATCCCAAGGGAGTATGCTCCAAATACTGTGAGTACCGAACGACACTGTAAGGCCAACCCCCTTTAATACATTCTTATGCTTTTTTTAACAGAAATAACAGGTTCTGTCAACTTTTTCTTGACAGAACGACCGCGTTTGATTATATAAGAATATCCTTGGAAGATTGGTCTTACGAGAAAAATATTTCTAGCAATAAGGACTTCAGGAAAAGGAGGTGAGTGAGGAGATGAAAAAAGGCTTGGCAATTATCACCATCATCATGGCCTTTCTCTTTTCCTTGGGCTTGATGGCCTGGGTCTATGCCGCTGATAAGGCCCCTGATACCTTTAAGATCGATAATGACAAAGCTTTTTTTAAGGATGGCAAACGGACAAAGCCGCCGGTGGAATATACCCACCTGAAGCACGAAAAAGATCACAAAATCGCCTGTACCGAATGCCACCATGTTTACAAAGACGGAAAAAATACCTGGAAACAGGGAAATAAGGTACAAAAGTGCAACGAGTGCCACAAGGCCGCCGAGCAGGGTAAGACTTTAACCCTTCAAAATGCCTTTCATAAGAATTGCAAAGACTGCCACACCAAATTAAAGACCGCGGGCAAGAAATCTGGCCCTACCCTCTGTGCTCAGTGCCACGTGGTGGCAAAGAAGTAATACCTTTTTTAGGCTGGGAATTATGAATAAAAGCCTGCCAGGAATCTTCCTGGCAGGCTTTTTAATTAGAGAGCTTTGAAAAATGTTCAATTTTGTTCAAGTTCAAGAACGACGATCCCGCTCTTGGCGGGATTAACCACAGGAATACCTCTCGTATTTTAAGGATTAAAATTATAGTCTGACGCCGAGATTGGGCAAAAGGGGATGTTTTTCAAAACCCTCAATTAAATCTCAGTTACCGTGATTGCCTCTACTTCACAAACCTCGATACAACTCTCACAACCTAAGCATTCATCGGCTTGAACGGGAATGGCCTTGCCGTCTTGAAGTTCAAAAACGTCTACCGGACAGACTTCTACGCATTCCTCATCTCCTACGCACTTTTCCGGGTCCACTTCAACCTTAAACATAACGATTCTCTTTCCAGGCTTAAAATTTATTGAATTTTAGGATAAATCAGTCTTCCTAACCTATTTAGGAAAATAAATAAGAGTTGTCAAGCGAAAAGGTATTGGGATTGGGGAATTCAGATCGCCCGGGTCGGTGAGAGAAGGATTAAAGGGCTTGTTCCATTTTTATCCCAATGTGACGGGGGTTCTTTCGAAAAAGGGGGAATGGGAGGGAGGATGAGCTTATATTTGCCGTTAAGCGGGAGTCCTAAACCGGAAAGGAATTTTTGGAATTCATCAACGGATCTTTCCTGATCGGCCCCAAGGGAGGATTGTAAAAGCCTTCCTGCTTTTTCCCGGATAAAAAAACTCGCCTTCTCCGGTACCCACTCCTCGGCATGTTTTTGGGAAGTTGTACTAATTAAAGAGCTTAAATCCGGCAAGGGAATGGAAATGATCCCGCCTTCTTCCGGATCCAAACCATAATGATCGGTCCAAACCCACTGCTCGGTAGTAAAAAGATTCAAAGGTTCAGGGGACAATTGTTTTTTTAATTCCCGCCAGGCGGCCAGGGCCGGGGGACAAAGAATCTGGAATTCGTTCCTGCTTTGTGCCGGGGGGGCATTCGGTTTCCAATTCGATCCATCTTCCGGATTTTCCTGCCAGCCCTGGGCTAGGATTTTTTCCTGCTCTTCGATTTCGGCCAGAGAGACCTCCACTTCCCATTCCTGCATCATCCATTCGTGAATCAGACACAGGAGAATCGGTCCGCTAGTTATTGAAGACTTTTTGAAGGGTTTGATTAAAGGTCGCCCCTTCAAAAGACCGACGATTTCTTCCTCGGTTTCCTGATCCTTCAGCACATCAACCTGTTTGAGATATTTCAGATAACCCTTTTCCGGATCATTGGAGATATAAGTCCGAATATCCCTCAACTTTCGGTCTTTTTCCCTGATTTCCTCCCGGGTACGCTCCATGGTCCTAACCTGAAGCAATCCCAGATCAACCAGAGAACGACAGGATGGCGGCAAAGACAATGGATAAGGATGCAACAATACAACCTGATTAAATAAGAGAATAGACCAAATCAAGGCCTCCTCCTCTATCAGGGTATAAGGACAAACCAGGGTCGGATGAGAAAATTCAGAATTCACCGATAAGAGCTTATTAAGAAGGATTACCTTCGTCAAACAAATCCGAAACAGGAATTACCAAATCCGAAACAAATTTATCATTTAAGTAATCAAGGCTCAAAACGTATTCGTCTTGGATTTTAGCCCTTTGGCTTTCTTTCGCGCTTCGGATTTCAGATTTGAAACCAAAATAGCAAACAGGTCAGGTTAGTTTTTACTCGGCCGCCTCTTCACCCCGGCAGCCTCCACAAACGCAGCCAATTTTTCATAGGGGTAAGCCCCCACCAAAACACGGTCCCCTAAACAAAAGGTCGGGACTGCTTGAATTCCTTGTTGACGCGAGCGAGTCCAATCCAAATCCACCGCTTCTTTAAAGGCTCTCTTTTGCAGCACTTCCAGCGCCTCATCCCCTGAAAGTCCGATTGATCCAACTAAGGAAGTAAGCACAGAAATTTTCCCTATGTTGATGCCCTGGACAAAATAGGCCCGAAAAACCGCCTGGTGAAATTCTTCTCCCTTGCCCTTGGATTCGGTCCACTTGCCCAACTCCTGGGCCAGTCGACTGTTGTAGGTCATTTTCCGGTCTCCAAAAGGCAGTCCTGCATCCTGGGCCGCTTGCTTCAGCCGGGCCATAACCTGAATAATATCCAGGCGGCCGGCAAAAAGCTGTTCTATCGACTGTCCGTCTTCAGGGGTTTCAGGATGAAGGGGAAAAGCAATCCAGTGGATATTGATTTCAAACTCCTTCCGCAATCGATCACTACGCCCGGTAATGAAATAGCACCAGGGTCAAACGTAATCGGAAAAAATTTCAAGGATGGGGATATCAATCATGGGTTTCCTTGGCAATGAATTCTTTTTTGCAACCGGATAGCTGGTCTTCTTTTTAATAACCTCGTATCAGGATATATCCTGGGTCAGCAGGATATCGGCCTTGATATGGTTCATCGTAACCACTTCGGACAGATACTTGTCCTTATCGATCGGTTGATCACCCAAATAGGGATCCAGGTAATGGATGGTATGGTCTACCATCGTTCTATAGACAGCGTCATTGAAAAAATAGGAAGGGAAATCGACGATGTAATTATTGAGGACTGCATGCAACTGCGGATTAGTATAATCCAGGAAATCATAGGTGTTGAACGTCACAATAATCTGCCCCTCGAAACTGCTCCATAACCTTAAAAAAGCATTGAGATGGACGGCAGGAAGACTATTGATTTCTTTGAAGACAACGAGGTCGAAATAGGTGAAGTCTTTAATGTACCACTGATCGTTTGAAACGTTCCTGCAAGGCACCACACATAAGGTCTTTGAGCTAAGATCAAAGCTTTCCGAGCTTATCAGCTTGCCGAGTATAAAGTGCGCATAGGGGGGATCCTCGTTTCGCAAGGCTATCCTTTTAACCTGGCCGCGGCTAAAATCCCTGAAAGACTTCACCAGATATTCGAAACGGATATCGTGCCCAAGATAGCTTTCAATATTGATCGTTCTCTCCGGTAACGACAGTTGTGAGAGGCCTCCCTTTACACTGAGATTCCTCAAGATGGTCCTCGTGTCATTGATGGATTGATCGAGAAACATATTGATCTTTCTCTCGTCCATGCCCCTGCTGGTCAATCTCTTGGAAAGGACAAAACCGCTTTCTCGGTCCTTGTCCAGAAGAAACAGAATGGCCAGAAAGGTCAGACAGGCCAAATAGGAAAAAATGAGCCCGTTTTTACTTAAGGATACTTTCAGATCTTCCGAAGGCGCATAGTCTGGATTAAGGGTATTGTGCGCCAAAACATAACCATTAAAGAGCTCCTTAAAGGCGTTAAGACCCTTTTCAAAGTAGATCTGATTTATCTGGAGCGGGTCCACCCCGAAGAAGGCCTTTTCGTACATCCGTGAAACTTCGGAGTACAGCCTGGACGGAGATTGGTAATAATTATCCAATATTCCGCTGCTTTCCTTAATCAAAATATCGACTCCGGCCGTTTCAAAGGCCAGGAGAGTACTGCCTTCCGGTTGAATGTCCTGCAATCCGAAAAATCGGCAAAGGTTCTTGAATACGACGGACTTCAGAATATTAAAGGTCTCATAATTTTCAAATATGGGCAAGGAAGTCTCGGACTGAAAAAACCTTTTATGCACATGGTCCCGAATAATCTCACGCACATTGGCGAGTCCAAGAATGGTGATTGCAAAATTGATGTCGATTTCTTCGGTCACTTCTCGGGCCTGTAATTCAACCGCCCTGGCGATCAATTCATCTTTACAGGATAACAGGATCTCCTTTCTCTTCTCTTCCTCCTTGCCTTTTTTCTCAGCTTTCTTTCCTGCTTCTTGTTGACGGCTGCTGATCTCTTCGATAAAGATCCCGATCTTGTGGATATCCGGATCCGGGCTTTCGACCTCCATGAGAAGATTGATCATGGCAATCAATCCTTCATCCTTCTTATATTGCAAAATGGCTTTTTCCGGAGAGACCTTCATCTGGGGCGGGGGAATCGTTTCTTTGATCCTTTTCATCCTTTTGCTTAAAAAGGCCTGGTTGCTCAGGGGGTTGGTCGATTGCAAACCGATAAAGACCGTGCCCTCCCAGCGAACCTCTGCTTCTATTTCCAGGGTGGCGACCGTGAATTTCACGGCCGGGTTTTCAACGGTGAAGCCGGGGGCTTTTTTTATCTTTAAGCCGTTTTTGCTGACCTCGACAATGTCCCCGATACCCTCAAGGGAAATCTCATTGATAAAATATCGATCATCTTTTCTTCGATTGAGGGGCTCTTCGGTTTCCATGACCTTTGCCTCCCGTTTAAAAAAACCCGTCGAAGGAATGGTTACTTAATAAAAGGCCTCTGTCAAGAAAAAAACTTCCCCATCCGCTTGGAAGGACCCTCGGGTCAATCGGCGGGAAAAAAATAAAAGACAGCTCCTGGCGTCCCGATATTTTTCAGGGCCTACGCCGGAACAAACTCGGCCGGTCTGACCTCATCCAGGGTAATGGCTTCCGTAGGACAGGTCACCAGGCAGAGACCACAGCCCATACACTTCTCAGAGTTTATGGCTGCCGTGTCCCCTTCCCCCTCCATGCTGATTGCCTCAAAATAACAGCGGTCCAGGCAGGTCTCACAGGCTGTACATTTTTCAAAATCAACTTTAGCCCGAAACCGGCTCGGTACGACGAATTTCCCCAGGCCGGTCCGGACCGAAGGCCAGTTCAGACAGCAGTCGCTGCAGCAGTTACAGATCACATGACCCAGGGTCCTTTTGTTGCCGGTGACGTGGACCAAACCCTCCTCTTCGCAAAGCTTCATCATCTTTAGGGCTTCCTCTTTTTCCAGCTTTCGACCTGTTCCCCTTTCTATCGAATAGTCGGCCGCTTTGTCGATCTGGACGCAGACCTCCAGGGTCTTGCCGCAGGCACCATCTATAGCCCGACAGGAACAGGGGGTGACCGCCAGATTTCTGGCCTCGGCGATAATGCTCTTGACATCGTCAAAAGCCAAAATCTGGGTCTCGTTCTGGACGGTCACATTGACTGGGATCACCCGGATCACGGCCGAGGGCAGTATTTGCTCAAACTTCCGGCTGAAGGCATCGAATTCTTTGTCCATGAATCCCTTCCAGAGGTCCAGCATCTGCCGGGGGGCATTGACCATAACGGCCGTGGAATCATGCATCTGAAGCACCTGCCGGACCCGATAATATCGAGTGCCGTCCGCTTTTTTGGATTTAAAGAGCAGACCCTTTTTAAAAAGCGGATCGACCATCGCCTCGACCTCTTCCTCCTTCAGGCCGGTCTTTTGGGCGATTTCCTGGATGGTAGCCGGTGGCGCGGCAGCCAACAGAACCTTGGCTTCTTTTTCATCCGTTAAGGTTTCAAATATTCCGGGAATGTATTTCGAATCCCCGGCCCCTACCGCTTCTGCCAGTTTTTGATACAATGTTTCTTCAGCCATTGGGTTACCCCTCCTTGTTTATGTTTATAAATTACGTCGTTTCGGAATAATCTTGATGACCTCTTTCTAAATTTGCTTAAATTACTGGATCTATTTTAACCCAGTTCTTTCAAAAATGAAATGCTTTAAGACAACCCGACTCCAATACCTACTGTTGAACAGGAATAGCGAGCGCATTCCCCGCAGCTTGCTGCGTGGGTTAGCGAGCGAACTACAACAAATAAACCCTTTCCTTGCCTGGAAGATTCCCTGCACCTTGGTGCAGGGAGCTTCAATAGACTGAATGAAAGAAATCCATTGTTGAAAATACCTTCACCTATTTAATAATATTTAATAATAGTTTTTTCTTTCAATAAAACTCTATCACCTCCATTCCTCAAGATCAATGGGGTTTTTTGTTTTTTTGAAAATGGATTTAATTAGGTTTTTAGGTTTCAACTTTCAAATTGACAAGGCATAAGGTAGTGGAGTACATTTTGGCAATATTAAATTATGGTTAAACTATTTCAAAGGATCAGGGAACTTAAAGGCGGGACAATATGAAGACCATTTTTGGACCGGTCCCCTCCCGCCGGTTGGGATTTTCTTTGGGGGTGGATATCATCCCTTATAAAACCTGCTCTTTTGACTGCATTTATTGCGAACTGGGGAAAACCGACTCCAAAACCATTGAACCCGTTGAAGTGATACACCCGGAGACCGTCCTAACGGAATTGGAACGGGTCTTGTCGGCTTCCCCCTTGACTCTGGATTTTGTCACGGTTTCGGGTTCCGGGGAGCCGACTTTGCATCCCCTGCTGGGCGTGATCATCCAAGAGATCAAAAAAATGGTGTCGGTGCCCGTCGCCCTGCTCACCAACGGCTCCCTGCTGTTTAAAGATGAAGTCCTGGAAAGGGTTCAGGCCGCCGATGTGGTCCTCCCCTCCCTGGATGCCCCGGACCGGGATGTTTTTCAAACCGTCAATCGTCCTCATCCGTCTTTGACCTTTGATCAGCTGATTGACGGTTTGATTAAGCTGGGAAAATCCAAAGGTCCCCGGATCTGGCTGGAAGTGCTGCTTCTCCGGGGGATCAACGATACCCCGAAACAGATTGAAACGTTTGGTCAATATATAAAAAAAATAAATCCGGAAAAAATACACCTGAATACCGTAATTCGTCCGCCGGTCGAAAATTACGCCGCCCCTTTATCGGATGAGCGAATGAATGAGATCCAAAAGAACTGGGGACCTCGGGCTGAAATCATTTCCGTCCCGGCCCAGGACAAGGTTCAGTCGAAAAGTGGACTGCAGGAATCCAAGATTTGTGACCTGGTGGCCCGCCGGCCCTGTACGGCCGAGGATATTGCCCAATGTCTGGGTCTTTCAATAGAAGAAACGGTTCCTCTCATAAACCGGCTGATTCAGGCAAAAAAAATTACCCATGAGTTATTTAATCGACAAGGATTTTACCGGGGGATATAAGTCAAGAAAACAAAAAACCGGGATATTTTAATAACAAATTCGAAATCCGAAATTCGAAGCACGAAACAAATTCAAATGACCAAAATCGGGGAATGAAGACCTTTGGAAGTTTGGGTATTTGAATTTTGGATTTGTTTCGGATTTTGTGCTTCGAATTTCCGATTTAAGAAATATTAATGTTTTACCGGCATTAAAAACTTTTTGATTTAGCCTTTTGGGAAAAGGCGCCCATTGGTACTTGATTTTGGAGGAAATGAATGAGGGTATTACATTTGGGAATGGATATCGGCTCGGTCAGCGTCAACACCGTTATCTTAAACAGTCACGGAGAAATCCTCAGAGACGACTATCGCCGCACCAAGGGTCAACCCCTGGAAACCGCTTTTACCGTTTTTAATGAGTTCCTTCAGGAATTCCCATTGGAACAAATCCGCTCCATTGCCCTGACCGGTACGGCCGGAAAAATAGTAGCCGACCTGCTCAAGATCCCTTTTGTCAACGAGATCATAGCCCAGGCCCGGGCCATTGACCGGTACCATCCAAACGTCCGAACCATTATAGAAATGGGCGGGGAAGATTCCAAACTGATCCTGCTTTCGGCCGAAGAGGGGGGTCATCTGGTGATCCAAGATTTTGCCATGAACACCCTTTGCGCCGCCGGAACCGGGTCATTTCTGGACCAGCAGGCCCACCGCCTGGGATTGACCATCGAAGAGTTCAGTCAATTATCCTTAAAGTCCGAGACGCCTCCCCGGATTGCCGGCCGCTGTACCGTCTTTGCCAAAACAGACATGATTCACCTCCAGCAGGAGGCCACCCCGGATTATGACATCATCGCCGGCCTCTGTTTCGCCGTGGCCCGAAACCTGAAAAGTAATATTGCCAAAGGCAAGAATATCGTCAAACCCGTTTCCTTCCAAGGCGGGGTAGCTGCCAATCAGGGGGTACGGCGGGCCTTTTCCGAGGTATTGGAACTTAAGGAAGGGGAACTGGTCATCCCGGAACACTTTTTTTCCATGGGGGCCATCGGGGCGTCTTTGATTGTTCAGGAAGACCCGGCGGCCCTCAATCAATTCCAAGGATTGAAACCCTTAAAAGATTATTTAAGAACGGAGTCCACAGAAGCAAAACGACTGGATGCTTTATCCCTGAGAGACGACTACATTCAACCTTTTTTCACCGGTCAGGCACCGGTTCCGGCCCCGGGAGAAAAAATCGAGGCCTACCTGGGGGTGGATGTAGGGTCGATCAGCACCAACGTGGTGGTGATCGACCAGGAAATGCGGGTCTTATCCGAACAATACCTGATGACCGCCGGCAGGCCTCTGGAGGCCATCCGACAAGGACTAGCTGCGGCCGGAAAAGAAGTGGGCCACCGGGTGATCATCAAGGGGGCGGCCACAACCGGTTCCGGCCGTTACTTGACCGGGGATTTTATCGGCGCCGATATCGTCCGTAATGAGATTACGGCCCAGGCCACGGCGGCTGCGGCCATCGATCCTCTCGTCGATACGATCTTTGAAATCGGCGGACAGGATTCCAAGTATATCAGTCTGGAAAACGGGGCCATTGTGGATTTTATGATGAACAAGGTCTGTGCCGCCGGAACCGGTTCTTTTTTAGAGGAACAGGCCGATAAACTGGGCATCTCGATCAAAGGGGAGTTCGGAGCCCTGGCCCTGGAATCGGAAAGCCCGGTCCGTTTGGGAGAACGCTGTACGGTCTTTATGGAATCCGATCTGGTTCACCACCAGCAGAAAGGACTGGACAAGAAGGACCTGGTGGCCGGGCTGAGTTATTCGATCGTTGAAAACTATCTCAATAAAGTCGTGGAAGACCGCCGGGTCGGCAAACGGATCTTTTATCAGGGGGCCACGGCCTTCAACAAAGGGATTGTGGCTGCCTTTGAAAAGATAGTCGGAAAACCGATCACCGTGCCGGAGCATAATGATGTGACCGGGGCCATTGGTGTGGCCATTTTGGCCATGCGGGAGCGGACCTGGGAAACCAGCCGGTTTAAGGGGTTTGACCTGGCCCGGGTTCAATATGAAATTTCCTCTTTTGAGTGCAAAGGTTGTCCCAATCAATGTGAAGTCAAGAAAGTCAGTATTGAAGGAGAGAAGCCCCTTTTCTACGGCAGCCGCTGCGACAAGTATGACCTGGACACCAAAAAGAACATTAACCTTTCCATGCCCGACCTCTTTGCCGAACGGGAGGCCCTAATGGAAGGTCGTCCTGAAGATTTGAACCCCGGTGGAAAACGGGGGAAAATCGGTATCCCCAGAACCATGTTTTTCAGGGAGCTCTTGCCTTTTTTCCGCACCTTTTTTGCCGGCTTGGGGTTTGAAGTGGTCATCTCCGGGGTAACCAATAAATCGGTCATCCACCAGGGCGTGGAAAGCATGGCTGCGGAGACCTGTCTGCCCATCAAAGTGGCCAATGGTCATATCCTGGACCTGATCCAACAGGGTGTGGATCGTATCTTTTTACCCAGTATTGTCGATCTGAAATCCAACAACCCGGACTACCAACTGGGAGTGGTCTGCCCCTATGCCCAGACCCTGTCCTATACGGTTCATTCGTCCATCAACTTCAAGGACAAGGGGGTCCAGGTTATTTCACCGGTCCTTTATTTCGGAAGGGGGGAAAAGACCTTGAAAAAAGGATTGATGACCCTGTCCCGTTCTCTGGGGATCAACCCCTTTCTTATCTCCGGGGCCATGAAAAAAGCCCTGGCCGCCCAGGAAACCTTTTACCAAAAACTGCTTCAACGGGGCGAGGAGGTCCTGTCCGCTTTAGGACCGGAGGATATCGCCATGATGGTCGTCAGCCGTCCTTATAACGGTTTTGATCCCGGCATCAACCTGAATATTCCCAAAAAACTTCGCGACCTCGGGATCCTGGCCGTCCCCATGGATTTTTTTCCCCTGGATCAGAAAAGCGAGACCGAGGAATCCAAATACCACTACTGGCGCTTCGGCCAAAAAATTTTAGGGGCCGCAGAAATCCTGAGGAACAACCCGAGATTGTACGGCATCTATATAACCAACTTCAGTTGCGGCCCCGACTCTTTTATCCTCCATTTCTTCCGGGACGTTTTAAAGGGGAAACCCTATCTGGAAATCGAAATCGACGAACACAGCGCCGATGCCGGTGTGGTAACCCGGTTGGAAGCCTTTCTGGACAGCTTGAAAAACAGCAAGGCCGCCAACCTCACCACCGTAAAAAAACGGACCGGTTCCCGAATCCTGTCCGGAAACCACCGAAAGATTTTTATCCCGCCCATGACCGATCACACCCTGGCCGTGGCCGCGGCCTTTCAGGCCTGCGGTGTGGAGGCCGAGGTTCTGCCGGATTCGGATCAGGAAACCCTTATTTGGGGCCGGAAATTGACCTCCGGCAAGGAATGTTATCCCTGTATCCTGACCACCGGAGACATGGCCAAGCTGGTCCTTAGAAAAAATTTCGATCCTCAGCATGCGGCCTTTTTTATGCCCTCCGGAACCGGCCCCTGCCGTTTCGGACAATACCACCGGTTTCACCGGCTGGTCCTGGACGAATTGGGTTTTCCTCAGGTGCCGATCTATGCCCCGGACCAGAGCGAGACCTTTTATCAGGAATTAGGAATGGTCGGAGGCAGTGACTTCACCCGTTTGGGATGGCAGGGGGTCGTGGCCGTTGATTGTCTGGAAAAGAAACTTCGGGAAACCCGGCCTTATGAAATCAATAAGGGGGAGACCGAACAGGTTTACCAGACCTGCTTAACAAAGATCTCGGAGACCATTGCCTCCCGAGGGGATATAGTGAAAACGCTGAAAGAGGCCAATCAGGCCCTCAATGCCGTTCCTGTGGAAAATCCTGGTTCCAAACCGGTTATCGGTATGGTCGGGGAGATCTACACCCGGGCTAATAAATTTGCCAATGAAAATGTGATCCTGGAGGTGGAGGCCCTGGGAGGAGAGGCCTGGCTGCCCCCGATCGCCGAATGGATCCTTTATACGAATTATACGTCCATTTGGCGGGCGATACGGCTCAAAAAGTTTTCCAATCTTCTCGAGCTTCTTTTAACCCACCGGATTCAAACCAAGCTGGAACACGAACTGGAACATACGTTTAAAGGATCGCTGCGCAATTATGGCGAGCCTTCCATTCGAACCACTTTGAAAAACGCCCATCCTTATCTTCATCCTTCCTTTGAAGGAGAGGCCATATTAAGTCTGGGCAAAGCCAAGGATTATTGGTCCAAAGGGGCCTTCGGCTTAATCAACATTATGCCTTTCACCTGCATGCCGGGAACCATCGTCAATGCCTTGCTGAAACGGTTTCGGGAGGACCACCGAAATATCCCCTTCCTGAATCTCTCTTACGACGGGCAGGAACAGACCAATACCCGTACCCGTCTGGAAGCCTTTATGTATCAGGTGCAACAGGTTCAGACCAGGAAAGAGAAAGGTAGGTAACCATGCCCCCTGTCAAAAAACTCCTGATCAATGCCGTCGACCCGGAAGAATATCGGATCGCCCTGATCGAAGACGGCATTCTGGAAGAATTTTATATCGAAACCACGGCCAAAGAACAAATTCGAGGCAACGTTTATAAGGGAGTAGTGGCTCATATCGAACCGGCCCTGCAGGCCGCCTTTGTGGATTATGGAGCCGAAAAAAACGGATTTCTCCAGGCCGATGAGATCCATCCGGAGTATCACCTCGAACCTGCGGAACCGACGGAATCGCCCAAACACGGACGACTCCCTATCCAGAAAATAATCCACCGCGGGCAGGAAATCCTGGTCCAGGTGACCAAGGAGGAGTCAGGGACCAAAGGGGTGGCCTTGACGACCTATATCTCCCTTCCAGGAAGGGATCTGGTATTAACACCCGGGCAACCCGGTGTAGGGGTTTCCCGCAAGATTGAAGATGAAGCCGAAAGGGAGCGTTTGAAAACCATCCTGACCCAATTGAAAGTCCCCGGAGAGATCGGCACGATTGTACGAACAGCCGGAGCGGGAAAGAAAAAACAGGAACTGGCTAATAACATGGAATCCCTGTTGAGGCTTTGGGAAGAGATCCGGACCCGGGCCATGGAGCAGCCGGCACCTTCCCTGGTCTACAAAGAAATGGATCTGGCCATCCGGACCATCCGGGATCTTTTTACCCCGGATATCCAGGAGATATTGATCGACAACAAAGACATTTATAAACAAGTCCGTGATTTTCTGGGGATTATTGCCCCTCGCCAGCGCAATCAGGTCAAACTTTACAAAGAGACCCGGCCGATCTTTTCCAAACATCAGATTGAAAATCAGATCGAAACCATTTTTCAAAACCGGATAAAATTAAAGTCCGGCGGGCACATTGTCATCGATTCCACCGAGGCGTTGGTGGCGGTAGACGTCAATTCCGGGCGTTCGATCAAAGAACGGCAGATTGAAGAAACCGCCTTTAAAACCAACCTGGAAGCCGCCGAAGAGATCGCCCGACAATTGCGTTTAAGAGATTTGGGGGGATTGATCGTTATTGACTTTATTGACATGAAAGGAACTAAAAATCAGAACGAAGTAGTCAAAGCCGTTAAAAACCATCTTAAAAGGGATAAGGCCCGAACCACGCTATCGCGGATATCCAAATTCGGTTTGCTTGAGCTTTCCCGCCAGCGCATCCGGCCGCCGATCCAGTTCGGCACCTATTACACCTGCCCTGTTTGTAAGGGAAAAGGGCAGGTTCGGTCCATTGAAACACTGGCCCTCATGTATCTGCGAAAAATCTGGCTGGGGATCTCCAAGGGGACCATTGCCTCGGTTAATGGGGAGCTTCCTCTGGAAGTGGCCAATTATCTGTTAAACCGAAAACGGGAAGACTTGGCCCGTTTGGAGGAGCGCCATCGGGTATCCATTTTTCTGGAAGGCCGACCCCATCTGATGCAGGAAGAGGGGAAATTGGAATTTATCAAGAAGAAGAAGGATTCCGTCTCCCAATCGGAAACGGCAAAAAAGGAAGAATTTCAAGAGCCAGAAAGCCAATAAGACCGTTACGGTTTACGAGTTGCTCGTTTGGGCTTTTTACCCCCCAACCCCCAACCCGCAACCCGCAACCCGTAACCCGTAACCCGTAATGATCATCGACATCCATACCCATATTTTTCCCCCTGAAATCTGCCGGGATCGAGAGCGGTTTTTCCCCGGAGAGCCGACCTTTGAACTTTTATACCGGGATAAAAAGAGGTCCCCGTTGTCTACGGATGAGGGTTTGATGGAGGCCATGGACCGGGACGGGATCCGGGCCTCGGTCACCTTCGGGTTCCCCTGGCGGCAGCCGGATTTGATACGCCGGTCCAATGATTACGTTCTGGAGGCCATGACCCGGTATCCGAATCGTCTGCTGGGATTGGTCTGTTTAAATCCGGAACTTCCCGAGGCCATCGAAGAAGGAGAACGTTGTTTAAAGGCCGGAATGAAGGGCTTGGGAGAGATTGCCCTTTATACCCCATTGACCGGAGGCTCCTGGATTGACCGGATGGGTCCTTTGGTCGAATTGGCCGCGAGGTGGACCGTCCCGGTCCTGCTCCATATTAACGAACCGGTCGGTCATCCGTATCCCGGGAAAGGTCGCCAGCCCTTCTGGGAAGTCTATGAGTTGATCAAAACTTTCCCGACCGCCCTCTTTATCCTGGCCCATTGGGGAGGGGGGTTGTGGTGGTATCAGTTGTTGAAACGAGAAGTCAGGCAGGTCCTTGAACATACCTATTTTGATACGGCCGCCTCCCCCTTTCTTTATCATCCCCAAATCTACGATTATGCCGTAAAGATCATCGGATCCGAAAAAATCCTTTACGGGAGTGACTTTCCGCTTTTGCCTTTGGGGCGGTATATTCAGGAAATGGAACAGGCCGGATTGACACCGGACCAACAAGCCGCCATCCTGGGCAAGAACACCCAAAGGCTTTTGGGCTGGCCGTCCATTTAGAAAAAGGGATAGGCATCCCTGTTTCCGATTGCCTGAGCCTTACCAAGGAGATGATGCGTTATGACTAACTATTTGGACATTAGAACCCTTTCTTTGGCCTCGGGAATCATTTATCTTTTCCTTAGTATCAGCATGATCTATATCTCTGCCAATCAAAAGACCTTTAAAGGTTTCAACCAATGGACCGTGGCTTCCCTCTTTAACTTTTCAGGACTGGTCCTGATAAGCAGCAGAAACACTTTGCCCGATTTTTTCACCATTGTGATGGCCAATGGGTTAATGTTTTCTTTCATTGCCCTGATTACTTCAGGCCTGGTTTCTTTTGTCGGCCGGAAACCAAGGATCCGCTTATATATGGCAGATTCTACTTCAAAGTGCACCACTAAGAGCCTGACAGAAGACCGCATGAGGGGTCTGGTAGTTGAGAC
>MGQB01000025.1 GCA_001797675.1 Deltaproteobacteria bacterium RBG_13_43_22
ATGGTTTTCATGATCTGCGTTACTTTTCTTTGAAAATCTTTCAGGCTTTCGCCAACTAATTGGGAGATGATCCTCAAATAGTAACTTCTTATCAAAGAATGCGGTGGGGACGGCCGCGGCGGACGAATTGACAGAAATTCTAGGCGTAACCGCGATCAAAATCCCGACCGCTTTCTTGATCGACGTTTGTGGACTGAAAGGGATAAACGTCGGAGTGGTAAGGCGTTACGAGAAATATTCCTTAATTGTTGTGAATGCCACCTGCAACGCGACGGCCCACGATGTTATGCGCCTGATGAAATTGGTGCGGCAAACGGTCTTTCAAAAAACAGGAGTCGTGATTGTGCCTAAGCTGCATTTTGTCGGATTCACTTCTGAGGAATTACCGGGGTATTTTGAATTAGACTGATGCTTCGCCGCTTATAGCTTCTTGGTAAACGCCCGGTATCTACGGAAAATTACGCCATTTAAATGCTCCAACCAGGTATTTATATCCCGATTCTCTTCGAGCTGTAAATGGCTATAGGCGATGGTCATCCTGGCAGCCTGAACTTCTTGCAACAATGCGTTTGCAAACAAGACAAACAACCCCTGTTTCCGATATTCCTCTTTGATCCCGACCAACAGAAATTGTAAGATTTTTGAGGTCTTCATGGCTTTCAAGATATGCCAGAACCCAAACGGAAACAGTCGCCCTTTCGCTTTTTGTAATCCTTTTGTAACATCCGGCATCGTAATGGAAAAACCAATGAGTTGCCGCTCACGATCTTCAATGATATGAATGAAGCGCGGCATTAAAATCGGGATATATTTTTCCGCCAGAGCCTGGAACTCTTCTTCGACCAATGGGGTAAAGCCATATAAATCTTTATAGGTTTCATTCAACAATTTCAGGACCGGGATAATATGCGTTCTTAATTCGGCTTTATTCTTGAGATTGCGACAGGCAAAGTGCTTCTTCTGTAATCGTTTATAGATGACCTGATAAAGCCGTGGTAATTCCTCTGGCACGTCCATGCGATAACAAACCCAGTCCACATCTTTGCCATAGCCAGCCTGTTCCAGATATTGGATCAGGTAGGGGCGATTATAATGGGCGGCAATTTGGGCCCGTTGATCAAACCCCTCCACAATCGCCCCTTGTGGTTCATCGTCCGAGAACCCTCTGGGACCGACCGCAAATTCCATGCCGTGCGTTTTGCCCCACGCTTCGACTTCGCGTAACAATGCGGATGCGACGTCGGGATCATCAATCGTATCTAAAAACGTCCAACGCAGGAGTTTTTCGTTGCGGAATTTATTGGCGCGTTGGTTAATGATTGCCATAATCCGCCCGGCAACTTGCTGATCTTTATACGCCAGGAACAATTGATACGGATTCGCCCTGAAATTCGGATTCTTTTGCGGATTATAATACGCATATTCGTCCGATAACAGTGGCGGGACCCAATATGGATCATGTTGATACAGTTCAAAGGGAAATCGAATATATTGCTTTAGATCGTATTTGCTTGCGACTTCTTTAATGACGACCATATGTTCACCTTCTTTTCAAATAACGCCTATTCTAATGCAGCATTGATCACCATCACTTTTGCCCCTACATCCTTGAAAAATGTTATTTGTCTTCGTTCGCCAGCCTGATGATTTCCTGCACGGCAGTCACGATAAAGAAATACAGTAAAAGTAATGTGATGGCGGCGACAACCAGGTCGTAGATGCTGAAGGTGAGCTGGCCGAAGGCTCCCGCTGCCACTGAAAACGTCCGCAGCCCGCCAAAATACATGCCAATGTTCAACAGAATAGCCAGCACGCGTAACTCGGTCGGTCCCAGCTTGCCATACGAGATCTTGAACTCGCCAGCCACGCAGGTGCGTATGTACACAAGGATGGAAAGGAGCAGGTAGGCGATGAGGATCAGGCAGGCGATATTAAAGCTGATGTATGGCGACATGCCCAGCCCCAGGAACATCATCACCTCGGAGAACGCATCTGTTGTATGGTCTAAAAAGAAGCCATAGATTGGGCGTTCGATTTGTCGGTGACGCGCCAGTGTGCCATCCAGGCTGTCGCCAAACCAGTTGATGACGAAACCAAGCGAGGCAAGCCACAAGAAGTTCCGGTTGTATGTGCTCAATGCATAGCCGACCATGATCACTAATGCGCCAAACACACCAATAGCAGTACAGACATCGGGAGTCACCCAATCCGGCATGTGGGCTGCGAACCACTTCAATGCCGGCCTCTCCAGCGGACCCAACAGGATGTCATTTACTCTCTGGTGCTTTTTTATCTCGCGCATTTCACTCACCTATGGACGCTGAACGGATCAGGGGACCAGGTCCAGTGTCTCCGGCCAAACCGGCATGGATATTGACCATTGTTGCGGTGCCTGCCGGATGAAGTTCTCTGCTATGCTTAACACTTTTTCGGCATTTCTGAGCGCTCCCACTTCCCGGTCCGGATGAGGATCCATCTCGATCAAGTCGGAGGTCAAAACATGGTACTTCCCATCGGACTGCAAATTCGTGACCTTGATAACCACTGGCACCTGCGCCTTTGTCGCCAGGAGAATATGATGAAGGGGCAGCGCCGCCGGCCGGCCAAAAAAACGCGGACGGGCCCCGGGATCCGGGATGGGACGGTCTATGGCGGTAAGCACAACGCCTCCCTGCTGGAGATGCCGGATCGCCTGCCGAATTGCGCCGAAGGAAGCGGGGATAAGGTTCATCCTGATCTTTTTGCGTCTTTCATACTCCGTGCGGCGTCCGCCTTGGGGATCCGGGATGGTGAGCACCAGGGGCCGCAGCCCTTGCCCGCACAGCCACGGAAGGATGAGATCAAAGTTGCTAAGGTGGATGCCCACCACCACCAAGCCGCGACCGGCAAATTCGGGACGCTGGACCAGTTGCTGGGTGGTCGAGTCCGGGACGATCAGGCGCCTGGTGAGCTCCGGTTTTTGGATGTAATGATACAGGTCGAAGATGGAACGCGCCGAATGGCGAAGTGTATCACGGACGGCCTGATCCAATGCCTCTTTTTCCAACGCTTCCCCACGCGCGACCCACTGGTTGGCGCGTATGGCCCGGATCATTGGGGAATCTCGCTGGCCGGCGAGTTGTCCGGCTACAAAATCGGCCAGGGAGTGACCCAGCCGCAACGGGAGGGCACGCCCCAGGGCGGATAACAGGCTGATAACCAATGGACTATTATTAATTCGCTGTAGATTGATGGCCATAATGCCTTAAAGGTATTCTTCTTCTATTTCCCGCCAACCCTCCGCCGGCAGGCGCATGAACTTCGCCAGCGTGGGATGTTCCCCCAGCTTCTTGCGTCCATGACCTCCCATATCGCTGATCATAGCGAACAAATGGTACGCTATTACGGCTTTTATAGTAACGTCTCCCGAGGAATTCGTCAAAAAGAAAAACAGGATGCCCTCATTCCTTGTGTCATAGAAATTGATGAGAACCCCAAACCCAACTGGAATTGGGCTCGCTTGATTCAAAAAATAGCAACCTGTCCTGGACATGATCCGGGAAGGTCGATCCCCTGACCTGCCCCAAATGTCAGGGGATGATGCGGATTATCTGTTTCAAACCGTAATCCTTAAATTTCCAGTCTATCTTCTTAAAACATTAGTAGGTGAATTCAATAGAGGTCAAAAATATCATTAAGAATTAAGATGTTAATAGAAAGTCGCCGAACCTAATCCTGTCTTCCCTGTTTTATTTTTTAGCCTCGTATTCCTCCATTTCAAAACCTATCTATTTCCCTTTGAACTCTTCGTATGGGTGATATCATTCATTGAAAATAATCTGATTGTCCTATTGATTACTATTTGAACTCTGGAGGTTTTGATGGGATTATTTGGGCAATCTGAGGGCTTTTATTAATGGGAGCAGGGGCAGTTTGAAACATTGCTTCCTGAAGTCCTCCAAATCATAACTTGGTTCCACATACGAGACTTCAAATGCAAATCTTCAAATTGAGCTTGAAAACCGAAACCATTTCCGAGGACAATTTCCCCATTGACTGCCCATACGTAGAGGAGTAATATCGACATCATATCCTTTCACAACCCAATATCCCCAACTGTTTAACTAAGGAAATTTTACAGAATTGGTAAGATAGCGGTCCCACATATAAATTTAAAAGATGCCCTCCAGGGGAGGTCTGACAAGCATGGAACAGGAAATTCGATTTTGTATGACAGTCGATGGTGTCCGCATCGCTTACTCAACTATGGGCCAGGGTCCGGCTTTGGTCATGGTTCCGGGATGGATCAGCCATTTGCAATTAATGTGGGATCACTCGGCTGCAAAGCCTTTTTTGGAAAAGGCGACTCGCTATCATACCTTTATAACTTACGATAAATATGGCTGTGGTCTTTCCGAAAGGAACCGGACAGACTTCTCGCAAGAGTCTGAACTTCGGGTATTGGAAGCTGTCGTCGACTATTTCAAACTTAAGCGCTTAGCGCTTTGGGGTTTTTCCCAAGGGGGCTCAGTTGCCATAGCTTACGCAGTTAAACATCCCCGTCGTGTCACACATCTCATACTATATGGAGCCTATGCCCAGGGTGAAAACTTATCAACCGACGAACTTAAAATAGCGTTTAAGTCATTAATCCGAACAGCCTGGGGTATTGGTTCAAAAACATTTGCCAACTTGTTCGCACCCGATGCTGAAGAAGCCGCTGTTCTTTGGTTTAGTCGTTTGCAGCGTGAGGCTGCTACTCCCGAAATGGCTATCCAATTATTGGACCTCTCATATGGCGTTAATGTTGTTGATCTTCTTCCCAAGATTCGTGTGCCTACTTTGGTGTTGCATCGAAAGGGGGATCGGACTGCACCTTTCAAACTTGGGAGAGAGATGGCATCCTTAATTCCAAAGGCCCGCTTTGTTCCTTTGGAGGGAAACAGCCATATTCCGTTCTTAGGAGACGCTGATTCAATATTGCGACCCATAGCTGAATTTCTCGGTGACCCGGTCGACAACGCCCAGCCGAAACCGAGCCAGCAGCCCAGCGTTGAGGAAAGGGCACAGACAGCAGTTGATTCAGCAGCCGCGTTAGCTCGTGTGCTAATTGCCGGCTTGGATGAAGTCGCACTGTCGAGGTACCGCGTCGTTGGCAGTTATACTCGATATGACGAGGCGGTTCGCAACACCCTGAAGGATGCGCGGATGAGGATCGCGGCTGGTTGCTTACAACCGAGCAGGAAGCGAGAGAATCACCTGGTCTGGGCTGCACCTGGGACTGGCAAAACATACTTTGCACAGCAAATCGCTGCCTCGCTTTCCAGTACTATCCGCTTTCAAGAACTTAACCTTGCTAAATGCAGTGAGCAGGAATTCCGTGTCGGGTTAGGCGGACTTGATCATATAGATGGCCCATGTCTCTGCCTAATTGATGAGTGTGATGCTAAGCCGCAGGATTCTTGGCCGTATGAGATACTTCTCCCCTACTTAGATGCTTCCGTCGAACTAGGTACACCCCTTGTGTTTGTCCTGGCCGGAAGCGGGGGTGCGAATTTAGGTGAAATCAAGAAGCGGATTGCCGCCCGGCCTAAAGGCGCTGATCTCCTCAGCCGGATTCCAGATGGTAACGAGTATGAGATCATGCCATTAAGCATTGGCGACCGCGTTCTTGTTGTTTTGAGCCAATTCCGGGAAGCCGGAAAAGAAGTCGGGCGAGATATCAGCGCTGTAGAAAAACTGGGGCTTTATTATGTGGCCGTCAATCCCCGCCTGTCCAATGCCCGTCAACTACGCGAATTTGCTGTCCGGGCTATTGAGCGAGTACCACCTAATGATGACCGCATAAAATACGATCACCTTTTCAGCGCGGGAGATCCGGAGAACAAAGCCTTCTGGCTTCAAGCACAGCCTACTGTAGTAGGTCTCGTGAATTCCTTTGCGATGCTGAAAGATTAGGCCCCCCAAAAATCATTTTCAAACAATAATCGTTAACTTTCCGGTCTATCTTCTTAAATCATTTGTAGGTGTTATCCGTCGATCACAAGACATGTTGACGCTGTCCGTCAGGTCGAATTTTTTTAAGAATAAATCGGGACAACAGAGCCCTAATTTTATGCAGAGGCGAGGGTTAGAAAAAATGCCGCCTTTTTTTAATAGAGAGATTGATAAGGAAAGATAAGTCATATTAATGGGAGTGGGATTTTCCCTCTTGACTAATTACCCACTTTGGGCTAAAGGATTAATGGAGGAGGTGATGTTATGGAGATATTAACCAAAGTGGCCGATTCAAAAGGGAGGATTACCATAGGCTCGGAGTATGCCAAAAAAACCTTCTTGGTCGAAAAGAACAGTGAAGATACCATTATCTTGAAGATGGCAGAAGTCGTACCCATTAAAGAAGCCTGGTTATGGAAAAATAATTCGGCTTTTACTAAGGTGATGGAAGGTGTGGAGGATGCCCAAAAAAGGCGATTTAAAAAAGTCGATCTAAAGAAATATCAAGATTGATATGGCCTATCAAATCATATATACCACAAGGGCCGGCAAGGACCTGGAGGAGTTAAAGCAAGATAAAGGTCAAAAGAGGATCTTAAATGCGGTCTGCAAGGCTATTCGTTTTCTTGCCGAAAACCCGAGGCATCCAAGTTTGAGAACTCACCAATACCATTCACTTCCTGAAATTTACCCGGGCCAGAAGATCTGGGAAGCCTATGCCCAAGAGAACACCCCTGCAGCCTATAGAATATTCTGGTCTTATGGCCCATCAAAAGAACAAATTACCATCATCGCCATTACCCCGCATCCCTAAGAGAGGTCACTCTCCATTTAATCCCCCTTTTTTTCTTGACCTGAATTTCGTTTGGTTTATGGTATAAAAAAACTTAGATCGGCGTAAACATCTCGCCTTCCTGATCTTGCAAAGGCCATTCATGCCCATAACCACACCCATAGAGATTAACGAGCAATTTCAGAAGGCCCTTGACCTGATGGAGAACACCAACCATCATGTCTTTATCACCGGGAAGGCCGGTACGGGCAAATCGACTCTCCTCAGCTATTTTCGTAAGGTAACGCACAAACGCCTGGCGGTCCTGGCCCCTACCGGGGTGGCGGCTCTCAACGTTATGGGCCAGACCATCCATTCCTTTTGCGGTTTCAGACCGGACATTGCTTTGGATAAAGTCAAAAAAAAGACCCAAAAAAACAAAGACCGCCCCTCCCTATATAAAAAATTAGACACCATCATCATCGACGAGATCTCTATGGTGCGGGCCGATCTTTTGGACTGTGTGGAAAAATTCCTCCGTCTCAATGGGCCGAGATCCAAACAACCCTTTGGAGGGATCCAGATGATTTTCATCGGAGACCTGTATCAGCTTCCGCCTGTGGTCACCTCGGCCGAAAAAAACATCTTCAGCCTTCAATATGAATCCCCTTATTTCTTTTCCTCCCAAATTTTTATGGATCCGAAATTCAAAATGGAATTTGTGGAATTGGAAAAGATCTACCGTCAGACCGAAGAGGACTTCATTGCCCTGCTCAACGCCATCCGGAATCGTTCGGTGACCGATTCGGATATCGATCATCTCAATTGTAATTTCGCACCGGAGTTTGTCCCTCCGGAAAACGATTTATACCTTTATCTGACCAGCACCAATGACCAGGCCTTCCGGCAAAACCGGGAAAAATTGGACCGTCTTCCCGGGAAAACGTATACCTATAAGGGCCTCATTGAAGGCGAGTTCGACAAGTCCGCCTTTTCAACGGACCAGGTCCTGGAACTTAAAGCCGGCTGCCAGGTCATGCTCCTTAATAACGATCCTTTGGGCCGCTGGGTTAACGGTTCAATCGGTAAAGTCCAACGGATTATCCGTCAGAAGGGGGAAGAGGATACTATCCGGGTCGAACTTCCGGGCAACTTTGTCGTCCCGGTCACCCCTTATACCTGGAAGATATTCCGGTATGCTTTTGATGAAAAAGCCCGGAAAATCTATTCCGAACCCATGGGTTCCTTCACCCAATATCCCATCAAGCTGGCCTGGGCCATTACCATTCATAAGAGTCAGGGGAAAACCTTCGAAAGGGTTGTTATTGATATCGGCCGGGGAACCTTTGCTCATGGACAGGTTTACGTGGCCCTAAGCCGCTGCACCACTCTTCAGGGCATCATCCTTCGCCAACCCATCCGGAAGCATCATATTCTCATGGACTGGCGGGTCGTTCATTTCCTTACCCGTTTCCAATATAAAAAATCAGAAGAGAAGCTGGCTTATGCGGACAAGGTGCGGATGATCGAAAAAGCCATGGGGATAAGACAGGATCTCGAAATCGTCTATCTCAAACCCGACGACACCAAATCCCGCCGCCGGATTCGCCCCGAATCCATTGAAATGATGGAATACAAGGGTAAACCCTTCGAAGGTCTGTGCGCCTTCTGTCATGAGCGCCGGGACCTCCGCCACTTCCGTATCGACCGGATTTTGGAGATAAAAAACCTTTGAGGCAAACCCGCATTGGATTAGAAGACCAAAAAGGATGGAAGGAAAATATATGGAAGCCGGTTCGGTAAAAAAGATTTTGTTTCCCTCGGGGGCTCTATTTCTGGAAGGCCTGCTGATCCAAGGTGAATTGTCCAAGGCCGTTGTCGTCTCTCATCCCCATCCTCTGTATGGCGGGGATATGCATAATTATGTTGTTACTCTCATCGCCCGAACTTTTGAAGAGTCGGGTTGGACGAGTTTACGCTTTAATTTTCGTGGGGTCGGCCGGAGCCAGGGGGATTTCGATCAAGGAGTAGGAGAGGCAGACGACGTTTCCGCCGCCGTGGCCTATCTGAAAGGATTGGGCCTGCAACCTATTGTTCTGGCCGGTTACTCCTTTGGGGCCTGGGTCAATGCCCAAGCGGCCTTGATGCATCCGGACGTTCAGAGATCAATTCTGGTTTCCCCTCCGATTGGCATGATGGATTTTTCTTTTTTAGCTCAAGATAATAAAACCCGCCTGATTATTGTCGGTGATCAGGACCCTTACTCTCCTGTTTCCAAAATAAAAAATTTAGTCTGTTCGATGACAACACCTCCCCCCATCAAAATCGTTAAAGGAGCGGATCATTTCTTTTCTTTCGGCTCGGAAGAATTGACGGCAGCCATAACAGCGATCCAACCCTCCCTATGAATCTGAAAAAACCGGGCGTCTGGGTCTTCAGCACCTACCTGGCCGAAGGTCTTCCTTATTCGATCATCCGGATCCTTTCGTCGGTCTTCTTTACCGACATCGGCATGAAGGAACGTTACATCGGATATTTGAATTTTCTTGGCATACCCTGGAACCTGAAATTTCTTTGGGCCCCCTTTCTGGATATCCTTGGAAAGAAAAGGACCTGGATGATCGCAGTGCAGGCCATCATCACCGTCTTGATCATCGGCGTCTCCTACAGTTGTTTTATCGCCGCCCGGCAAACCGATGCCGGCTTGATCCTGGCGATCATTTCGGGGACCTTTATCTTACTGGCTTTCCTCTCAGCGACCAACGACATCGCCATTGACGGATATTATATGGAAGGTCTGACCGACCCCAAGGAACAGGCCGCTTATACCGGGTACCGTGTTTTTGCCTACAGGCTGGCGGTTATTCTGGTCCGCAGCGGATTTGTGGCCCTGGCAGCCTTCACCGCTGCCAGGCTCGGCGGTGCCGATAAATACCGGCCCTGGGGTTATGCCTTCGGGGCGGCAGCCGTCACCATGCTCTTGATCACACTTTTCCATATCTGGCAGCTTCCCCGATTCGAGAAGGATCGCTCCCTGGCGTCTAGATCATTGCCTAAAATTACACGGGAATTCGGCCGCGCCTTCAGCACCTACTTTGAACAGGAGAGGGTGGTCCTGGTCATTCTCTTCATCATTACCTATAAAATAGGCGATGAGATCCTTTTTTCTATGGGGACACCCTTTCTCATGCGGGAGTTGGGAGTGACCAAAGCCCAGCTTTCCTGGGTTGGCGGGATCCTGGGGGCCTTGGGCGCCATTGCCGGAACCTCCATCGGGGGGATTTGGATCAAGAAAAAAGGTTTGAAAAAAGCCATCTGGCCCCTTACTATTCTCATGAACTTCAATATCTGGGCCTATATCTGGCTGGCCTGGTCCTTACCCTCGGCGGCAACGACCTTTGGTTTGGCCGTTATTGCGGCGGTGCACGGCTACGAACAAATGGCCGCCGGGCTGGGTAACGCCGTATTGATCGTCTATATTTTGCGGACCTGTAAACCGGAGTTCAAGGCCTCCCACTATGCCGTGGGTTCGGCGATCATGTCTATTTTTTCCACCTTTTTCGGCGGATTCGGCGGTGTTATTGTGGAAAAAATGGGCTACCTGAATATGTTCCTCCTGGCCTTCGGGGCCTCGATCCCGGCCATGCTGCTTATGTTCTGGGTACCCATAGGGGAAGAGGGAGAAAGCTGAAGTGTCTTTTGTGGATCCGGTGATTAAGGCCGAAAACCTGACCAAATGTTTCCCGGATATGACGGCCGTGGATCGGATCTCCTTTGAGATCCGGGCCGGGGAGTGCTTTGGTTTTTTAGGGCCTAACGGCGCCGGCAAGACCAGCACGATCCGGATGATCTATGGTTTTTCTCCCATAACCGACGGCCGTCTGCTGGTCTTTGGAAAAGACATCCGAACCCATTTCCGCGAGATCAAGGCCAGGACCGGGGTTTGCCAGCAGGAAAACAACCTCGACCCGGATCTTACTGTTTGGGAAAACCTGCTTGTCTATGCCCGCTATTTTTCTCTCCCCAGGGATACAGCCCGCCAGCGGGCCGAAGAATGGCTGACCTTTATGGGTCTGATCCATAAAAGGCAGGCCCGAATCCCTGAACTCTCCGGCGGTCTCATGCGCCGCCTGGTCATCGCCCGGGCCTTGATCCATAATCCTGACCTGCTGATTCTGGACGAACCCACCACCGGACTGGACCCCCAGTCCAGGCACCAGGTCTGGGAACAGGTAAGGCAGCTTAAGGCCAAGGGGCTTTGCATCCTGCTGACCACTCACTATATGGATGAAGCCGAACAGATCTGCGACCGCCTGGTGATTATGGATCAGGGACATATCCTGGTGGAGGGCGAACCCCTTTCCCTCATCCGCCGGCATATCGGCGGGAATGTGATCGAAGTTGAAAATCCAGGCCGACCGCTGACGGATTTTCTGGAGGCCCGACAGATTCCTTTTGAACAGCTCCCGCACCTTTTGCTGATCCCGACCCGGGAAGGGGAAAAATTATTCCGTCAGATCTCCGATGAATACTGCACCGGTGGTTGTACCCTGCGCATGGCCACCCTGGAAGACGTGTTCTTAAAATTTACCGGCCGGGGGCTCCGAGAATGAATCCCCATACCCCGACCTTCGAACCCCCTGCGCTCGGACCCGAGGTTTCTGTCTGCGCGAAACGTATATACAAGCTGTCTGCCAATAAAATCACCTGGCGTTTTATCCGGGTCTGGCAGCGTAACTGGGATGTCTATATCAAAACCTGGAAGATCAATTTCCTGCCCCCGGTTTTAGAACCGATCTTTTATCTTTTGGCCTTTGGGGCGGGACTGGGGTACCTGGTAGGACAACTGAACTTCGCCGGTCGTCCGGTCAGTTATGTGGTTTTTATCGCCCCGGGACTTTTGGCCATCAATATCATGCAGAATGCCTTTTTTGAAACCACCTACGCCTCTTATGTGCGTATGTATTATCAAAAGACCTTTGACGCCATCATGGCCACCCCGTTGACGGTAGAAGAGGTTATCCTGGGTGAAATTATGTGGGGGGCCAGTCGTTCCTTGATGGCCACGGCCTTGATGATGATCATCCTATCCTTTTTCGGGCTACTGATCTATCCCTGGTCTCTGGGGATACTCCTGGTCTCCCTGATTGGAGGTCTGGTCTTTGCATCTGCGGGCATGTGCTTTACGGCCCTGATGCCCAACATCGAAGCCTTCAACCTCCCGGTATTTCTTTTCATCACCCCTATGTTTCTTTTTTCCGGGACCTTTTTCCCGTTGGATCAGCTTCCCTTCTGGGCCAGGATACTGGCCTGGATCTTTCCCCTGACCCATGTTGTGGAACTGACCCGGGCTTTGGCTTTAAATATCCTTTCCCTGAACCAATTTTGGAACTTCTTGTATCTCTTGATTTTCTGCTTGATAACCCTCCCCTTATCTTTACGCCTGATGGTCCGCCGCCTGATCCAATAGCTTTTGAATCTCTCTTTTGCCTTGTTTCTGAAATACTTTTAGATATATCTTTTGCGAATTAAAAAGTATAGTCGGAGGAGACAATCCGGGAAAAACTATTGATCAACCGGTTTATCTTTCAATTCTTTAATAAAAAACTGCTTTGGGGAGAGGACAACCATGATTGTCAGACAGGCGGAGGTCGTCCCATTCGATTTTTATGGTTTGGAGATACGCGATTACACGGCCAGGCAGGAGGGAAGTTCCTCCGTTGCTGAAATCATCGTCCCCGGCGGTGCCGGTCACCCGGAAGCCTGGTCGAAACGATCCGACAAGTATTATTACCTGATATCGGGACAAATATTGTTTAACATTGACGGCGATCCTATAACACTCAATGCCGGTGATTTGTGCGTTATAAAAAAGGGGCAGCATTTCTCGTATTCCAACAACAGCGTGGAACCGGCGAGGATGATCCTGGTTCATACGCCATCATTCGATCTCGAGTCCGAGGTCATCATGGAATACAAGGCCTAACCCAATTTAGTTTTTAGCCACGGACCCACACGGGCAACTAAGGATTAAACAGATGAATTTGATCTGGGGAATAATTCTCATCATCTTTACCATGATTTTAGGTTGGTTCGCGCAAATCATCAATGCACTTTCGCCAACATTGGCCGGGCGGTTAGGGTTGAACGAGCCTGAATCCGACGTGGACCCAACATTTTTCGTGGACACGCGGGGCGAGGCGATTTGGGATGTCATGATCATCTGGACATTGCCAGTTGCAGGTATACTACTCATTTTGAACAGTCCATTGTGGGCCTATTTTGGGTTAGTTGGCGGTGGAAGCTATCTGTACTTCGCCGGGCGAGGCATTGTGGTTCGGCTGGTGATGCAACGCCAGGCAATTCGTGTTGGGAAGTCAGGAACCTTGAAACTATATTTTCTATTCCTGATTCTTTGGGGATTGATAGCCGTGGTCACGATTATCTTAGCCGTAGCGGCGTTGCCCCACCCTTGATAAGTTACCGATTATCAAGCTGTAAATAAAGGGGACAACGGTCCTATTTATTGATAATAAATAAATAAATAGATAAACAGAACCGGCCCCTTTATTACCTTTTCTCAGGCGCATCCTCTCCTATTCTCTTTTTCTCAATTCACAGAAATTACCCAATCAAGGATCCAAGTGTCCTTTCGGAGTCAGAGGGCTCCATTGATGAAATGCACAAAGAATTGTGAAAGTGTGCACATCGTTTTGTGCAAAAGCCCATCCATCTCAATTACTGAATAAACCATAACTACTTGAAATACAAATGGTAAATTGATATGGCACATATTTTGTAAATATTAATAAATATTAAATTGAAAGAAGATAAATTAAAAACCAATGAGTTAACGTAATCCGGGGAGTCCAAAATTATTTCTTAGGGGAAAAATAGAATCTGCGACCGTTTAATGATGACAAGAAAGTAAATAAGGTCGCCCACCAAGTAATTTGAGAGGGATGAGGCAATAAGACTTCCGTACCATTCAACTTTTCGTTGCGCGCCAGTAAGTTGTCTCAGCAATCTCCCAATTTCTTTCCAAGAACATATAAACATAAGGAGGGCAAAATGAGCAAGAAAGACACGAAATCACCTTTGCGGATAGCGGGTACGGTGACCACGTATGCCACCCACGAACCTGTGCCGGAGATCTCGGTAACCGTTGTGGCATCGGCCCTACCAAAGAGCCCTAACTTGGGTCGGGCGCTTACAGACAAGAACGGTCATTATGAGGTGAAGATCAAGCCGGAAAAGTTGAAACGCCTTGCCCATAAGGCAGACAAGCCGATTTCAGTCGTGCTGAGGCTTTCCGATGCTAATGGTCGTACCATTCTCACCACTACACAGCCCGTGCTGTTGCGTAGGGGAGCCAGCATCCGGGCGGACATGGCGGCGCCCTATCTGGAGCATGGCTTGGCCTGGCCGGATATGACCTACATCGCCGGGCAGCCCGTGAACCTGGTTGCCGCGGCCCGGCTTACCGCCGAGAATCTGGTGCAGGCTTATCTCTACCTGCGTAAGCGCACGAAGAAGCTTTCGCGATCCACGCTGGTGCGCCGCGCCCTGCCGGGCCTTTTCGTCAGGCCAAAGCGGGGAGACGACTGCGCAGAGGGCCGTCTTGAGGTTATCCGTTTCTTGCTGGCCGAGCGCGGCAGGGAAACCGACCTGGATGAAGTGGACGCCGACGACTTCCCGGCCGGTACCACAATTCATGAGTTTTACACTCCAAAAATTCTGGTGAAGTACACAACCGACGCTGGCTCAATTCATAGAGTGGATCCCACCGTGCCCGCCACCGACGCCCCCCGATATCTCCGGGACGGCACCACCCTCGTCGGCAACGTTCACTCCGACCTGGCAGACCTGCAGGCACTCGATCCCGCCAACACCGAGGTTGCACCAACCTGGGTGCAGGAAGTCGGGCTCATCGCCGAGTATGCCCTCACGCAGTACCTTACGCCCGCTTTCGGTGTCAGAGATCCGCGTGCCGGTGCAGCCCGGATGGAATATCGCATCCTGGAGCAGGGAGTCGGTTATGCCGGAGGGACTTCTCCGAGTTGGAGCCATATTGAGGTGGATCCCGGCAACTCCTACGACCAGAATCTGAACACAACACCCCATGAGTTGTTCCACCAGGTGCAGTATCGCTACAACAGCACCACCAGCCGCTCCGGCATTTACGGCCTGATCCGGGAAGGTGGCGCCAGGCTCGTTGAAGACTGCCTTGATGATCTGTCTAATAGGTATGTAGACAACGCACAAGACGTTTTCAACGATCCTACCCAGTCCATTGTCGACTCGCCTTCGGTGGGCACGGTGGTGGCAAGCAGCACCCCGATCAAATACGGCCTGGGCCTCTTCTGGAAACACATGGCGGAACAACACAGCACTATAACCACCGAACCCGTCGTCGGCTTTGACGCCTATCGCAAGGCGCTTGAGGCCTCGGCCACGGTGGAGGCCGGCGACCCGGGCATCGGTTATGACCCGCCGACCTTGCGCACCGCCCGCAATAACATGACCTGGTATGGCAGCTTCGACCAGTTCTTCTACTACGACCCGGCCCAGACCGAACTGGGATGCCACGAAACGACGTGGGCCAATTACCTTATCGCCAACTACCTTCACGGCACCGCCAGCCCCACCCCCGACGCACGATTCGATTATCTCGAAGATGACGAGGCGGTGACCTGGGCCGGCTCACCTGTGGCCCACTTGGCGGATCTTCAAGCCGCCGTGCTGGCCGGCGATTCAATCGCCCTCACCCAGGGCGCCAGCGTCGCACGCAATGTGGTCGGCTTCAAAGCATGGGCGTCCCGTTACTACCGCATCACGCCCAGCGGTGTGCCGGGACCGCGGCTGCTCCGCGTGAACTTCAATGCCGCCGCCGGCATGACCGATCCCCTGCTGCAGATACTGCTGCTGGGACCGGGCAACGCTCTGGTAGACATCCACCGGTCGGACAAAGCCATCTACAGTAAAACCGTCAATATGGACGGCCTCAGCGCCGTCGTCGTCATCGCGGCCAGCCGCGCCAATCCCGGCGACTTCGGCCTTCAGTTTGACGAAGTGGCCGCCGCCTCCGACACCATGATCACCCGCTGGAACAGCGCGGTCGGCACCGAATACGAAACCGATCCGCACGGCTGGTCTTGGACCTGGATTTCGCCGGACGTCATGGTGGATAACGACAGCGACGACCTGGCCGATACCACCGTCTACTTCAGCACGAACAACACGCTCAAGGTGCGGCTGCGCAATCGCGGCAACCAGGCGGTCGGCAATATCCAGATTGATTTCTGGTACCAGAAAGCCACTCCATTCCTCACCTCTGCCGGATGGGTGCCGCTTCAGAACGCAGCCCTGGTCACACAGCAGCTCACCGGCCAGAGCCTGGCGGCAAAGGGCGATGCGACGGGCAACGATGTGAAATGGTTCAGCGTAGATTGGGCGCCGGTGGACGACGGCACGCACCATCCGCACTGGTGCGTAAAGGTCCTCATCACCGTTCCGGGCGAACCCAACAACGACAACAAGATGGCCCTGTGCAACTTTGCCAACGTAATCCCCGACAGTGACGACGACGTGATCGGCTTACTGGAACGCCTGCCCGAACTCCGCACGGAATCCCGCATTCTGGTCATTCCCCGCGGGCCGCGCTGGACATTCCGGACGCCGAGCCTGGACAAGCCGTCCGCAAAAACCCGCAAGCCCGTCTTCGCCGGCGAACCGACGCCCCATGTGCTTATGCCCTCGCGGGTGCGCATGGCAAACCTCAAGCTTCGCCGGTGCAGGCTCGTGGAATGGGACAGAAAGGTCCGGCAGCCTAAGCCGCAGCCAGGGCGTTTCTATCGGGTCGATCCGCGCACATTGCCGCCCGGGGTAAACCCCGAGACACTGGTGACCGTGGCGCAGTCCGTGGATGGGCGCGTGACTGGAGGCGTAACCTTTCAAATCAGTCTGAAGGATACCTAGGCCAATTGAATTATAATTTCATTTAGGTAACTCCCCGGCTTTGCCGGGGGTTTACCTAAGTTTGACTTTTCCGGGGGCAGGGATTGATCAATACTCAAAATGAGAGTAACAAAAATAATTTTCCTGTACCCAGACAAAGGTGTTATCCGAAAATGAATTAACCTGAGGACTGTCATTCCGGCGAAAGCCGGAATACAGAAACTTTCCACGGTTTGGCAAAACTCTGGACCCCCGTGCCTTCCCCGGACCCCGGATCAAGTCCAGGGCAGGCTCTGATCCGGGGTTCGTCGGGGTTGACGACTCTGAAGGCCTTTGTTTGTGAGCCCCTTTAAGGTGCTAATATTAATCAAGCCTCCGGCTCTGCCGGAGGTCGAGTAACTAAATGTTACCAAGAGGATCATAGGATAAGGAATTGTATGAGTCGGAATCAGACCTGCTACTGTATGCTATGGATCCCGGTTCACAGAAATAGGTCAACCGTCCCCTTTATTATGCGTGTTATTTCTTGGTAAATAAGGCGGTTAAAAAAGATTGAGTTGAGGAGAGGGTTTTATGGAGGGGACATCCGTTCTGAAAATTTTGACCTGCCCGTAAACCCCGTCAAAGCCGGGCTTGACCTGGACCAGGCCCCGGCGGACCTGCATAATTCCATCGGCCAAACGGTCATCCATGAAAGACCGCAGTTCTTCTTCCGAAAGATCCATCAAAATCCGAAACTCGGACCCGCCTCGTTCAATCAGGCAAAGAAACTCCTTACGAATCCGTCGGGATTGGACCCCGACGTCGTAAACCTCGCCCAGGATCTCTTCCAGGGGGACCAGATGGAGGGCAGGGACAGCCCCTTCGGGAATATACCCTTCCGGTCGGTCGGCCAGGGCTTCCACCCGGTGCATGACGCCTACCACCAGATTTTTTCCACAAATCGGGCAGAGATAACCCTTTTCCCGGGTTTGTTCCGGAGAATAACTGATCCCGCAACTCCGATGGCCGTCGAAATGATATTTGCCTTCTTCCGGGAAAAACTCGATGGTGGCCAAAAACCGTTTTGGATCTTTCTCCTTGATGGTCTGAATAATATCTTTATAGGACAATGAACAGTCAAAGATATTGGCCTCACGTCCTATCTTGGCCGGGGAATGGGCATCGGAATTGGAGATCAGACTGAGCCGGTCCAGAGCCGACCAGCGCCAGTTCATGGCCGGGTCGGAAGAAAGTCCGGTTTCCAGGGCATAAATATGAGGGGTTTCTTCTTCAAAGCATTCTTCCAGGCGGTCAAAACCGGAATGGGAACCAAAGACGGAAAACCAGGGGGTCCAGGCATGAGCCGGAACAACAAAGCATTCCGGGTCGATATCCAGGATAATTTTGACCAGGTCTTTGGCTGAGAAGCCGAATATGGGCCGGCCGTCGGACTTGACATTGCCGATGCGGTCCAGGTGAAGATTAATTTTTTCCACCGAACGGATCGTCGGGGCAAAGATCATCATATGGACCCGCCGGCCTTTTCCGGCCTGGGTATAGATATGGCTGGTTTCGGCCGTCAAAATAAAGTGGACTGCCGCTCCCTCATCCCCCTTTAATTTAAGGAAACCCTGGCCGGTTTCCTCCAGGTCGGTTTTTATTTCTTCAAAGTAAGCCGGATGGGTGAAATCGCCCGTGCCCAGAAGATGGATCCCTTTCAGACGGGCCCATTGGGCCATGGTCCGTAGATGCATCTCTTTGCTGGTGGCCCGGCTGTAGGCCGAATGGACATGGAAGTCGGCAATGATTTTCATGAGAGATCAAATCTTAATCGTAAACCGTTCGGCATTTGTCGAAAAATCTTTTCATAGTTCATGAACGAAAATATAAGTGATACAAAAGGGGAGGCCTCTTAAACCCGTAACTCGCAACCCGCAACACTTAACACGTACTCGTCACCTTTCTTTAAGGCCAAATCGAATGTATTTTTTTGTCTTTTTCCCAAACCTCGTTTTCCAGGTGCTGTTTGAAGTCTTTCAAGGCCGAGGCCAGAGACGGTGAGTTCAAGGCCAGGATCTGGGCGGCCAGGATGGCGGCATTCTTGGCCCCGGCGGGCCCGACCGCCATGGTGGCTACCGGGATGCCCGAGGGCATTTGAACCATAGCCAGCAAGGAATCCAGACCGTTTAATGAGGAAGAATCAATGGGCACCCCGATAACCGGCAGGGTGGTCTCTGCCGCCAGGACCCCGGCCAGATGGGCGGCCGCCCCGGCCCCGGCAATCAAAACCTTGAAACCCCGCTCCCCGGCCTTACGGGCAAACTCGGCTGTCTTTCTAGGCGAACGATGGGCCGAGGATACCATCAGCTCATAAGGGATGTTAAATTCCCTTAATATTTTCGTCGCCCCTTCCATAATCGGCAGGTCCGAATCACTGCCCATGACAATCCCCACCAAAGGGGCTGATTTGGCTTTATTCCCGGCGTATTTTAAGGCCTTCCGGCCGATATCGGTTCGATTGTAATCGGTTTTCCACCCGATCTTTCCTACAGCCTGGTAAGCCTTTTTTATGGCTTTGGGAATATCCTCTCCCAGAGCAGTCACGCCCAGGACCCGTCCACCATTGGTAACAATACCCTTGTCTTTTATAGCCGTACCGGCATGAAAGGCCACCACATCCTTCAGGCGTTTGACCTGATCCAACCCTTCAATGAAATGGCCCTTTTGATAGGATCCGGGATAGCCTTTTTCGGCCATGACCACACAGACCGCCGGCCGTTCGTCCCAGTCAATTTTGATTTTATGCAAGGTCCCATTCACCACGGCCTCAAAGATTTCCACCAGATCTGTTTTTAAACGCATCAACAAAGGCTGGGCCTCGGGATCTCCAAAGCGGACATTAAACTCCAGGACTTTGATCCGGCCGTTTTTGACCATCAATCCGGCATAAAGCACCCCTTTGTACAGCCGCCCCTCTTTAGCCATGGCCCTGACCGTGGGGATCATCACCCGATTCATGGCCTCCTGAAACAGGTCCGGGTCAACTACCGGAGCTGGGGAATAAGCGCCCATTCCCCCGGTATTCGGCCCCTGATCGTTATCGTAAATGGCTTTGTGGTCCTGGGAAGTGGGCATGGGCAAAACGGTCCGGCCGTCGGTGAAGACCAAAAATGAGGCTTCTTCTCCGGTAAGATATTCTTCCAGGATGAGCTTATTTCCCGCTTCCCCAAAGGCCTTGTCCAGCATGATCAATTTAACGGCCGCTCTGGCTTCGGCCATGGTCTGACAAACCATGACCCCTTTGCCGGCAGCCAGGCCGTCGGCTTTGACCACGATAGGGGTCCCCGCTTTTTCCAGATGGGCCAGAGCCTTTTTAGGATCGGTGAAAGTTTTAAAAGATGCAGTAGGAATATGATATTGGGTCATGATTCGTTTGGCAAAATCTTTACTGGCTTCCAGAACGGCGGCATTTTTCTTCGGGCCGAAAACCTTGCGCCCTTTTTTCTCCAGGGCATCGACCAGTCCTCTGGTTAAAGGATCTTCGGGACCAACCACGGTCAGATCGATTTTTTCTTTTTGGGCAAATCGGACCAGGCCGGTAATATCATCGGCCTTGATCGGCAGGCATTCGGCCAACTCCCCGATCCCGGCGTTGCCGGGGGCACAATAGATTTTGGACACCTTTGGACTCTGGGCGATTTTCCAGACCAAAGTATGTTCCCGGCCGCCTCCGCCTACAACCAGTATTTTCATGACACCTCCTAATTGAAATTTTGGAATCCAGGAGCAAGAGTTCAAATTGTTTAAAGATCGCTTCGCTTAAGGAGCGTTTCACTTGAGGAGCGTTCGTCTTCGACTAACTTGATGGTAAAGGCAGTTGCCTCTTCCCTAAAATCCCGCCTTTGGCGGGATGCTCCTTAAGCGTAGCGTGCCTTTCATCGTAGATAATCCCGACCAGTTTATCAAAACATGGGAGATCAATTTTCAGACAACAAAGTGTAAGAACCTTAAAATCTCAGATGCACATCCCCGGCCAGAAATTTTTCCTCTCGGCCATTGTCAAGCCGAAGGATCAAAGCACCCAGATCGTCAATACCCTGGCCGATGCCGGTCCAGATTTTTTGATTGTTGGAAATCGTGACTCGTCGATTATTGACCAGGGAATATCGATTCCATTCCTCCCTCAGTAAGTCCACTCCTTCGATATTGGCTTTTTCGTATAGGGTCTCCGCCTGTTTCAGAAAGCGCGTCAGAAGCCTAAGACGGGAAATCTTATGGCCGGTTTCTTTAAGAAGGCTGGTGGCCGGCTGTCCCTCCGAAGGCGGTTTGGGCGGAGCCCAGTTACAATTGATTCCGATCCCGACAATCATATATTCGATTCGATCCGGATCGGTAGTAAATTCAGTCAGGATCCCGGCTAATTTTTTTTCACCGGCATAAATGTCATTGGGCCATTTGATGCCCACTTCAATCCCGGTGACTTCCTGGATGGCCTTACAAAGAGAAACCGAGGTCAGCACGGTCCCATAAAAGGCCTGTTGGGGCGGCCAGTCCGGCCGCAGGATTAAAGAAAAAAGGAGGTTTTTCCCGGAAGGAGATTGCCAGAGGCGGTTCAGACGGCCTTTCCCCTTCTCCTGATATTCGGCCACCAGGAGGGTCCCTTCCAAGGCCCCGTCGGCGGCCAGGGACCTGGCCTGGATATTGGTGGAATCGGTACGCAGAAAATGAAAAATTGCCTGCCCGAAATGGCTGGTATTGATCTCCTGCCGAATCAGGTCCGGATATAAAATATCAGGAACGGCCTTCAGACGATATCCCCGGCCTTGAAGGGATTCGATGCTGAATCCCTCATCTTTGAGTTGGGTTATATATTTCCAGACCGCCGGTCTGGTCATTCCCAATTGTTTAGCCAGGACCTCTCCGGACACAAAATCGCTTTGGGACAAGACCCCCATGATTACTTCTTTGGGATGTGGGTGAGCTTTCCGGTCAGAGGATTTCATGATTGCCTTTAAAAAAGACGCTTTTAAAAAGTGAGATTCTTATACCCGATCATATTTGATTCTTACAACCATGAATCTGAGACGTTATCTCTAACTTCCATGTCTGAGGGGTTGGGGGGTCTTGATTTTGGAGTTGTCCACCCATAGGCCATGAGCCCTTTTGCCGGGCTAAAATTTGAACTTAGTTCAAAGGCAGACCTTCACCGTTGCCGGAAACAGACCTGGGTGACCGGGGGGCCTCCCGGCCTGCTTCTAATAAACTTAGCTTTGAGGCCGGTATTGGGCCAAGGTTTACCCTTTGGACAACTCCAAAATCAAGACCGCCCAACCCCCAAATTTTAAATATCTTTATTTTGGCCCTATTTCTTTTTTAAAAAGTCCCGAATCAATTTGATGGCGCAATATTCCCCGCACATGGTACAGACTTCGGATTCACCGGGGCTGCTTTCAGCTCGCATTTTACGGGCCTTTTCCGGATCCAGACAGAGTCCGATCTGTTTTTCCCAATCCAGGGCCTTGCGGGCTAAGGCCATTTGCCGGTCCTGTTCCCAGGCCTGTTTGTTCCCCCGGGCCAGATCAGCGGCATGGGCCGCTATCCGGGAAGCAATAATCCCTTCCCGCACGTCTTCCGGGGTGGGAAGTTTGAGATGTTCGGAAGGGGTGACATAACAGAGAAAATCCGCCCCGGCCATCCCGGCCAGGGCACCCCCGATGGCGCAGGCGATATGATCATAACCGGCGGCGATATCAGTGACAAGAGGACCGAGGACATAAAAAGGGGCCCCCTGACAGAGTTGTTTTTCGAGCAGGATGTTAGCCTCGATCTGATTGAGCGGCACATGCCCAGGTCCTTCGATCATGACCTGGACTCCGGCTTTAAGGGCCTTTTCCCTTAATTCACCCAAGGTAATCAGTTCCTGCACCTGGGCCCGGTCGGTGGCATCGAGAAGGCAGCCCGGACGCAGACCGTCTCCGAGGCTCAAGGTCAGATCATATTTCCGGGCTAAATCAACCAACCGGTCATACTGTTCATAAAGGGGGTTTTCTTTTCCATGATAGACCATCCAGGTGGCCAGAAAGGCCCCGCCACGGCTGACGATATCCAGAATCCGGCCCTGTTGCTGCAAGCGTTCCAGTGAACCAAGGGTGACCCCGCAATGCACGGTGATAAAATCAACGCCGGTCCGGGCTTGACTTTCAATCACTTCGAAAATTTTTTCCGCGGTCAGGTGGATAATTCCTCCCATTTCCCGGATCGTTTCAACCGCTGCCTGATAGATAGGAACCGTGCCCAGGGGGAGAGGGGAATGGGCGATCAGGGTCCGGAGGATCTCCTTGAGATCTCCGCCGGTGCTGAGGTCCATCACCGTATCGGCTTTGGTTTGGACGCAAATTTTAAGCTTTTGCAGTTCCTGGTCCAGGTCTATTTGATCGGACGAGGTCCCGATATTGGCGTTGACCTTGATAGTCAATCCCTGGCCGATGCCTACAGGGCGAGCCTTCTTTTTTCCTGAGTTGGCCGGGATGACCATCGTCCCCTGGACCACCCCTTTTTGGATCTGCTCCGGATCCAATCCTTCATAACGGGCCACATCCTGCATCTCCGGGGTTATGATCCCTTTTTGGGCTGATTCAATCTGTGTCAAAATAATACTCCTTAACAGGTTGCTGAAAAAGGCCCATCTATTGCGTTGCCCTCATTGCTCGGGACTTCTTCGCGTAAAAGGCAACGCTCAGTCCCACCCCTTCGGGGCGGGTTCCCGGTTTCGGGCGCCTTGTATCTGGACCTTTTTGAGCAATCTGTAAAAAATTGTTTTTCCGCATCCTATTAATTTTCAAACCACGCATAGGGATCGGTCGGTCCCCGCCCGTGACCGATCGGTTGATCTCCGGTAATGGCCTTGGTGATAAATTCTTTGGCTTTTTCCAGGGCATCGATCAAAGAAAGACCTTGTCCCCAAAATGTGGCAATAGCGGCCGAAAAAGTGCAGCCGGTCCCGTGGGTGTTTCGTGTCCGGATACGAGGACCTGAAAATTTTAGGAAAGAGGCTCCATCAAAAAAGAGATCAACGGCCGCCCCGGATAAATGCCCCCCTTTGATCAAGACATTTCCCTGAGTTTTTTCTTTTAAAGCCCGGGCAGCTTTTTTCATGTCGGACAATGTCTGAACCGGGAGGCCGGTTAAGAAAGAGGCTTCGGAGAGATTGGGGGTTATCAAACCGGCACACGGGAAAAGTTCATCTTTAAGGGATTGGACGGCCTTTCTTTCTAATAACCGATGTCCGCTTTCGGAGATCATGACCGGATCCAAAACCAACTTGCTAATCTTAAACTTTTTCACCATTTGGGTCACCAGAGAAATGATTTCGGCTTGAACCAGCATGCCTGTTTTGACGGCATCAGCACCGATATCGGAAAGGACTGACTGAAGTTGTTTTTTAACAAAAGACGGGGGGACCGGAAGGATCCCTTGAACCCCCAGAGTGTTCTGGGCCGTCAGAGCGGTTATAACCGAGATTCCATATCCTCCCAACAAGGCGATAACCTTCAAGTCAGCCTGGATGCCTGCACCGCCGCCGGAGTCCGATCCTGCAATGGTCAAAATCCGTGTTCTAATACCCCCCCCTTACCAATAAAAACAGGCCATACCCGAAGGGATGGCCTGGATTTGGAAAAATGGTGGAACGTTTCTCTTTTTCGGCAGGTACAATCCAAATCGAAACGCCTGGACGATTGGTAACGATGCCCTTCTGAAAATTGAGGGCGGTTAACCCCTCTTTTTGCGCTGATGACGGGTTTTTCTCATCAACTTTTTATGTTTGTGTTTCCTCATTTTTTTTCGTCTTTTTTTGACTACGCTACCCATCCAGTTTCCCTCTTGGTTTCCGAAATTTCTGAAGAAAAATATTTAAAAGTGTTATATATAGCCGATTTATCCGGTATTGGCAAGAAAAAATAATTTATCAAATAATCACTTGACAATATTATGGTTTTTAATCCAAATTAGAGACTGGAAAATAAAACGCCGATGCGGTTGATATACTAAAGTTTCTTGTCCCTTTGGGGCGTCATCAGACCTTAAAAAGGATTCAAGGGGTCAAGGACCGCAAGGCAGAGTGAAAGGCTTGGAAGTAAAAACCCTTGAACCCTGGAATCCTTGAATCCTCGAACCCTATTTTCGAACCAATTGGAGAGCCAAAAGAAATCTCATGAATCCAGAAGCTCTTTTGTTAATGAAATTGACCAGAGAACCCATGATCGCCTATTTCTCAATGGAAATAGGTATTCAGAGCAGTATCCCGACTTACAGCGGTGGGCTGGGTGTCTTGGCCGGAGATACCATAAAATCCGGGGCCGACCTCAATCTTCCCATGGTGGCGGTTACCCTGCTCAGTGAAAAAGGATACTTCCGGCAAGAACTGGACGAAAAGGGCAGGCAGACCGAACACCCGGTTGTGTGGGAACCGGCCAAGTTCATGACCCTCCTTTCCCCCAAGGTTTCGGTGGAGATTGAAGGTCGAAAGGTGTTGATTCAGACCTGGTATTATACGGTAAAAAGTTTTACCGGGGGGCAGGTCCCGGTCTTTTTTCTCGATACCGATATAAAAGAAAATGCCCCTGAGGACCGGGAACTCACCTCCTTTCTCTATGGGAAGGATTTGGTTTACCGGTTAAAACAGGAAATCATCCTGGGCATCGGCGGGGCACGGATGCTGAAAAAACTGGGCTTTGAGATCAAAAAATATCATCTCAACGAAGGTCACGCCAGTCTCTTAACCCTTGAGCTTCTCCAAACTTTTCAAAAACCGATTGAGGAGGTTTGGGATGAGAAACTCGTCTGGGATGTAAGCCGGGTCAAGGACCTTTGTGTTTTTACCACCCATACTCCGGTGGAAGCCGGGCATGACCGGTTTTCCTATGATTTAGTCCGGCAGATTCTGGGCGAGCCCGTTCCTTTCGATATACTTAAAGGGCTGGCCGGACAGGAAGCCCTGAATATGACCCTGCTGGCCCTTAACCTGAGTGAATTCGTCAACGGGGTGGCCAAAAAACACGGGGAAGTATCCAGGAATATGTTCCCCGGTTACAAAATCAGCGCCATCACCAATGGGGTTCATTCCTACACCTGGACCTGTGAGAGCTTCAAAAAGCTCTATGATAAATATCTACCCGGATGGGCCAATGAACCGGAATTGTTTGTTCGTATCGGTAGGGTCCCGGATGAAGAAATTTGGGAAGCTCATATGGAGGCGAAAAAAATACTATTGGGTTACGTTCGAGAAACAACCGGTGTGGAAATGAGTCCGGATTTATTGACCCTTGGATTTGCCCGACGGGCCACAGCCTACAAAAGGGCCGATCTTTTATTCAGTGATCTGGAACGACTAAAGGCCATAGGGACGGGTAAGATTCAAATCATCTATGCCGGTAAGGCCCATCCCAACGATCAACCGGGCAAGGCCCTGATTGAAAGGATTTTTTATTTTAAGGAAAAATTGAAAGATCACATCCAATTGGTTTATCTGGCCAACTATAATATGGAGCTGGCTTTGAAACTGGTTTCGGGCGTGGACGTCTGGCTTAACACGCCGCTCCGCCCCCGAGAAGCTTCAGGCACCAGCGGGATGAAAGCAGCCCATAATGGGGTCGTGAACTTCAGTGTCCTGGACGGCTGGTGGATAGAAGGGCATATCGAAGGCTACACCGGTTGGGCCATAGGGCCGAACCCGACGGAAACCAAACTGGTGGAAGGCTACGATACCCGGGACGCAGAGGACTTATACAACAAACTCGAACAGGTCATCATACCCATTTATTATAAAGAAAAAGGGATCTGGATCCGGATGATGCAAAATGCCATCGGGAAAAACGCCTACTATTTCAATACCCACCGCATGATGCGCCGTTATGTGACCGAAGCCTATATTCGGTGAAGATATCCTGACACGAAGGGGGCGCCACGAAGCATGAAAATGAAGGATTCAAGGGGGCTAGGGGTCAAGGACCGCAGGGCAGAGTGAAAGGCGTGGAAAGTAAAACCCTTTAATCCTGGAATCCTTGAACCCTGTTTTTATTGTTTTCGTATTAAAGCGTTTATGAGAATAGTTTAAACAACCGGGAGCCGCTTTTTTTTGCTTCCAATTCCTCGAATTCCCGCAACAGTTCTTCCTGTCTCTTATTTAAATGGGTGGGAATTTTTACCGCTACCTGAATGATCTGATCCCCTTTGCCCGATCCGCGAAGGTGAGGAAACCCTTCCCCTTTCAACCGCAAGGTGCTGCCGTTCTGGGTCCCTTTTGGGATGGTCAATTTTTTGGGATTATTTAATGTCGGCACCTCAAGTTCGGTTCCCAGGGCGGCCTGTATCATCGAAATAGGTATCGAACAAACCACATGATCCCCGTCCCTTTGGAAAAAGTCGTGTTCTTCGACATAGACGATGATATATAAATCCCCCGGCGGCCCCCCATGGTTGCCCCCTTCCCCCTGGCCCCGAAAACGCAAGCGGGACCCATTGGAAATCCCGGGGGGTATCTTGATAGATAAAGTTTTGGTCTGTTCAATCCGCCCCTGGCCATGGCAGGATGGACAGGGATGCGTTATGATCTGCCCCTGGCCGTGACACCTTGGACAAGGGGTGCTGATTCGAAAAAAACCCTGGGCTTGAACCACCTGTCCCCTGCCGCCGCAAGTGGGACAGTATTCGGGCTGCGTCCCCGGTTCTAGGCCTTTTCCCTGACAATTGGAACAGGTTTCCATCCGGGGGATTTTCAGTTCCATTTCCTTACCCTTGGCCGCATCCATGAAGGAGATGGAAAGATCATATCGCAGGTCCGCCCCTTCCCTGGCCCTGGATTGGCTTCCCCGTTCTCTTCGCCCGAACCCGAAAAAATCTTCAAATATATCCCCGAAACTGGAAAAGATGTCTTCAAAACCGCCGAAGCCGCTGAAACCGGTATTCTTCAGTCCCTCATGGCCGAATCGGTCATAAAGCTCGCGCTTTTGCGGATCATGCAGGACCTCATAAGCCTCGGCGGCTTCCTTGAACCGTTCTTCCGCCTTCTTGTCCCCCGGGTTTCGGTCCGGGTGGTATTTGAGGGCCATTTTCCGGTAGGCTTTTTTGATCTCCTCTTCGTCTGCCTGCCGGGAAACCTCCAGAACTTCGTAGTAATCTCTCTTGTGATTGTTATTTAGCATATATTCGATTCTTATATCCTCACCCCGAAAATTTTAAAACTTTATCTTTTGTTGCCAGATGTTAAGAGTTGCGGGTTTCGAGTTGCCGAAAAAAACCTTTGAATTCCTGACCCGTAACCCGCAACAGAGCTCTTTTGTTATCATTTATTAATTCCTCATCAGGGTCTTTATCTCCTGAATTTTTTCCTCATCGGCCAGGGCTTTAAAAGCCGTCAGGGCCTGCAGGTATCGGCCGTCGGCCAGGGCCTTTTCCCCCACTTTCTTCCATGACGTATCGGGTACCGGCTCCTGCAAGAGTTTGCTGGTATGTTGCAGCAGAAAAGGATCCCCCTGCTCCAGGCTTAAGTCTTTGATCCGGAGGATCCCTTCCTGATCCCCCGCCTTTTCAAAAAAATCCAGAGCATCCACCAGCCGGTCCTGTTTAAGATAGTCCCATCCGTATTGAGTGATTTCATCGACTACGGCATTCGGGTTGTGCATTAAATCCCTTTTTTTTAAATAGCTTAATATCTTGGGCATTAAGGTCCTTCCTTGACCTTTTTCTCTCTCAGGGCCGAAATATCCTGATCCAGTTCCTTGATCAGGAACTCCTGGATTAAAAAAAGATTTGGTGAATTGGAGACTCGGACATAATAGTCCTTGCCGACCGCTGTTTTGTTTCCAACCAGAATTTCAGACCATTTTCCTTGAGTCAAAAAAAGAAATTTTATCCTGGGTGAGTCCAGACCGAATTCTTTCAGGTTAAGCCCTTTAACAGAAAATTCTCTCTCCGGTGTCAGAGAGATTAAAGTCCGGAGTATGTTATTCACTACCACAGAATCGGCCGGCATCGAGATTGGTTGAATGATCTCCCAGGCTTTATTTTTTTTCAGGTGGATAGTCTCATTACCTCTCTGCCATTGCATTTCCGTAATTTTGTCGGTTTGAAGGTTTCTGAAAAGGGAAAGGGGGTTTGTTCCCTCTTTTTTTTGGGGAAGGAAGAATTCTGATCCAGCCCACAGTCCGGCCACGAACAGGAGGACGGCGAGATATATCCAGAGCTTCCTGAAACTCACCGGGCCTTTCTCCTCGAACGCCAAACCCCTATCCCGGCCCCGATCACCACCAACGGCAGCAGGACCATAGGGATCAGGAACAAGACCCGAGCCTGGTTGGCAGTCAGGGCCAGGGGTTTGACCGGTGTTTTGGCCGGACGGATGGAAATAAGCTGTTCTTCTTCGGTCAGGGAATTGATGGTATTTAGGAAAAGGTCTCCGTTACCGGAAAGATTAAAATAGCTGTTGGCGGCAAAATCCGAATCGCCGAAAAGAACGAGCTGACCTTTGGGGGATTTTGACTCCTTTTCTCCTGATCCTTTTCCCTTTGTATTTTGTTCCGGGGGAGAAAGGTTAACCAACACGGCCAGGGGCAGCGGACCTTTCCGGTCCTTCCTGGCATCAAAGGCCGCCTCACCTTTTTCCACTTTTCTTTTGTCGGTCTCGGCCCAGCTCTCAGACGATGAACGAACCAGAATATCGTAAGAAATACCGGGTGGGGGAGTCTCCGAAGGCATTAGGGATCGGGCCGTGGGGAAAAAAGTGGTTATATTAAATTTTTCAGTGATCGGATGCCGGCCGTACGACCCGGCCATAGGGATCAGGTAATCACCACCAAAGAGCCGGCTGACTTTGTCGATCAGGATATCCTGATCCAGGGTCACCCCCAGCGAGGCCAGCCATTCTTTGACCCCGCCGTCCTGATAAGGGTCCAGCATCAGGATCACCCGGCCCCCTCCGGCGATAAATTTTTTCAGGTCCTCAATTTCTTCCGGGAACAGGGGCTTCTTCGGACCGGGAATGACCAGACAGCGAGTCCCTTCAGGAAGGCCCTTTCCCGACAGGAGATGGACCTCCTCCACCTGGTAATTTTCTTTTTTCAGAAGATCTTTGGCCAGGGAATAGCCGGTTTTTTCGGAATCCTGAACGCTTTTCTCGCCATGTCCGGAAAGAAAAACGACCCGTTTGGCCTGGGTTTGCATCAATCGAAGAAGACCATTGGTAATCCCTTCTTCACCAGCGGCAGAGACGGTCTGGGTCCTTCCGCCTGATTCCAGAATCAGGGATCCATAATTTCGCACCCCGTATTGTTGGGCCAGGGCAGGCTGTCGATCCGGGTCTATGAACTGGTAATGAATGTAGGGATTGACATAGGCATAGGTCTCAAGGAGGGCCAGGGCATTTTTTTTACCCGGGTTTCCTTCCTGAAAAAAGGCCCGGATATGGACATCCTGCTTGATCTTCTTGACGACCTGTTTTGATTGGCTGGAAATGGAATGTTTCTCTCCTACCGTCAGATCCCAGCGCTGGGGATAGCGATGGACTATCAGGGTGATCCCCGTGAGAATGGCGATGAATATCAAGGCCAGGAGGGTCAACAGGGACTCTTCTTTCCATTTATTTATCTTTGCTGAGATCATGGTTTCTTCTGAAGATTATTTCTTCTAAGTTAAATTCTTCTATCACGAGAATAGGGTTCAAGGATTCGAGGATTCAAGTGAAAACCGGATTAACAGCAATCCACCTTTTCCCTTTTATAAGTAATCCGAGTTCCACAGTCAGTTATTGGGTCCCTTTTTTTCCGTAATCCGCAATCCGAAATCGGCAATGGTCTCACCCCCTGATCTTCTGGGAATCCAGATAGCGAAGGGTCAAAAAAATAAAAAACAATGAAAAATTAAAATAATACATAATATCCCGGCTGTCGAGCACCCCTTTGGTAAAAGGTTCCAGATGTTCCAGCATGGAGAGATAATTGACCACCTGGCCGATTCCCGGACCGGAAACCGAACCGATCCAGCCGATAATCCAAAACATGAGTAAGGCCCCGAATCCGAGGATCGCGGCCACAATCTGATTCTGGGTCAGGGCTGAGGTGAACAGACCCAGAGAAACAAATCCGGCGGCCATTAAAACCATCCCGCTGTATCCGCTTAAGACCGGCCCCCAGTCCACAACCCCGAAGCGGGAAATCACGAAAATATTGACGGCGGTGAAGGCCAGCAACAGGACGATGACCAACAGGGTGGCCAGATACTTTCCCAGCAGTACGGCCAGTTCCCGAACCGGATAGGTCAGGAGGAGTTCAATGGTCCCGTTTTTCTTTTCTTCAGCCAGAAGACGCATGGTCAGTAACGGGACGATCAACAAAAGGATTATACTTAAATCGTCAAACAGGGGCTTGACCACCATTTCATTTAAATTGACCTGCTGGCCGGCGTAGGGGTTCTGGGCGGCTTGAAAGCTTATCAGGCTGAAGTAGGCCGTGGAGGTATAAAAAAAATAACCGCTCAGGATCAAAAAGATGGTTCCGACAACATAAAAAACAGGTGAGGCAAAGAAGGCATACATTTCCCGTTTAAAAACCGCTTTAAACCCTTTCATACCGTGTCTCCCGGTTCTTCGGTCACCAACTGTACAAAGACCTCTTCCAGGCTGAGTTCCTGACTGCCCATTTCCAGCAATCCCCATCCTTGTCCAATGATCGATCGGGCCAAGTCGGCCCGGATGTCCTGATCCTTATCCATTTCCACCAGGTACTTTCCCGGACCGTCCCCGGTTTTTTCCTCGGTCTTCAAGACCCCCGGATGAAGCTTCAGGGCTTTCAAGACTTCCTCCCCCGGTCCTTGAATGGTCAGATGGACCTTTCTGGAGGTTTGAATCTGGGCGGTCAGGTTTGAGACCGTATCGATGGCGACAATCCGGCCCCGGTTGATGATAATCACCCTCTGACAGGTCTGGCTGACTTCCGGCAGGATATGGGAACTCAGGATGATGGTCCTTTCCTGCCCCAGGGACCGGATCAGGGCCCTGATCTCCACCACCTGTGCCGGGTCCAACCCAATGGTCGGCTCGTCCAGGATGAGCACCGGCGGATTATTCAACAAAGCTTGGGCCAGCCCGAGCCGTTGTTTGAATCCCTTGGAAAGATGCCCGATAATGCGTCCCCGGACCTTCTGCAACCCGCAATCGTCTATGGCCTTTTCAATGGATGGTTTGATTTCACGGGTGCCCATTCCCTTGGCCTGGGCGGCGAAGGACAGAAACCGTTCAACGGTCATTTCGGTGTACAGGGGAACGCTTTCAGGCAGGTAACCCAACTGTTCCCGGACCTTCAGGGAATTCCGTGAGACATCCCAGCCGTTGACCCGGGCTTTTCCGGAGGTGAGCGGAAGGAAACAGGTCAAGATTTTTAGGGTGGTGGTTTTTCCCGCCCCGTTAGGCCCCAAAAAGCCGACCACCTCCCCCTGTCCTATGGAAAAAGAAAGATCGGAAATAGCCGGTAAGAAGCCGTAGTATTTGGTTAACTGTTCAACTTCAATCATAGAATGGCCGGAAACAGAAAAAATTTGCCCTTAACAGAAAAAGGCTTCCGAGATCTTTGAAAAATGTTCAATTTTGGTCAAGACCAAGGAAGGCGAAAATTTCAACCACAGGAATATTATAGAATATTTCGAGGATTGAATTTTGAGCCTGACACCGAGATTGGTCAAAAGGGGGCATTTTTCAAAGGTCTCGGTCGGTTATTCAATAATCATTTATGGGCAGATTGTCAAGCTATTCAGCTATTTTTATTCGTTCGCGTATCTGCCGGACCAAAGGGCCGTCTTCCCGCCAGAGCTGACAGCTGTTGATCAGATATTCCAGATTGGGCGTTTCTTCAAAGGACTTGGGAACGGATTGGGATTTACGGCCCTGGTCGGCCCAGTAGCCGTGCAGCCCGGCCGGACCCATAGCCAGGATCAGGTGCATCAGATGGCTGCACCCCTCTACTCCATACAGCCTTTTTCTGACCTGGTCACTGAAGCCGGCGACGATCGGCAGACCGATTATTTTTTTCACCGTGTCGGCTACGGTCGGACACAATGGGTTGGGGATAGTGGGCATTTCCGCCTCGGCATCAAGTATCGTGATCGGTCTTCCCCCCAAAAGCAGACGGACGCACATCCAATGGACCACCCCCGGCGGGCGGGGCCGGCCGTCCCGGTTGTATCCGGTCACCATTCGTTCGTCCCTGAGCCAGCCCTCAACAAGTACCTGATCATTTTCCAAAGGATAGGTTCGGATATCCAATTTTCGTTCATGGACCGGGGTTTCTGTCCTGAGTTCTTTTAGTGTGTGCATAGGGGTTCTTTCGGTATCCTGTTGGGTTAATGAAATGAAAAGAAGTTTTTTTTATACTGAAAATATCCGGCCAGGGCAACTTAAAAAAGTGGAACCTATTGGCCTTTAATCAAATGTTGTTAAATCGCTCCCAACCTCTCTCTTCCAAAAGGAGGGAATTTTCATTCCCCTTTCCCCGTCTTCTTTCCCGTTTTTCTCCTTGCCCTTGTTTTTTTCTTGACCTATACTCTTTTCGAAAAAAGGTAAAATCCTTTGACCGGACCCGTTGAGCATCGACCGGGCCGGCGCAAATTGGAAGAACGCCGGACCGTATATTCCCTTTCTGGAGGCTTGATTAATGAGTGGAACACCTGTGCATCCCTTGGAAACCCTGTTCTATCCTAAAAATATCGCCGTGGTCGGCGCCTCGCCCAGAGGTGGGCTGGCCGGAGGCCGTTGGGGCGGCAATACCTACATCGAAGGTTCCATCAAACTGCATTTCAAAGGAAAAATATTCCCGATCCATCCCACTGCTAAAAGTATTCTCGGGCTTACGGCCTATAAAAGCGTCCGTGATATCCCGGATGAGATCGACTTGGTCATCTTCAGCGTGCCTTTCAAGGTTGTGCTCGAGGTCATGGCCGATTGTGCGGCCAAGGGTGTGAAATACGTTCATCTCTTTACGGCCGGATTCAGCGAAACCGGCCGTGAGGATTTAGCCCGTTTAGAAAAAGACCTGATCCGGATAGCCCGCGGGGCCGGTATCCGGGTTATCGGCCCGAACTGTATGGGTCTGTACTGCCCCGAGGGCGGACTGGCCTGGACCAACGAGTTCCCTGACAGGCCCGGTCCGGTCGGCCTCGTCTCTCAGAGCGGCCAACTGGCCGGAATGTTCATCGCCTTAGCTGAGACAAAAGGTGTGCGTTTCAGCAAGGTTGTCAGCTACGGCAACGCCAGCGACCTGCAAAACCACGAGTTTCTCGAATATCTGGCCCAGGACGACAAAACCAAATACATCTGCACTTATGTTGAAGGATTGAAGGAGGGCCGGGCCTTCTTCGAACAGGCCAAAAGGATTTCGCCGGTAAAACCGATTATCGTCTATAAAGGCGGGGTGACCGAAGGCGGCTCCCGGGCCACCCAATCCCATACCGCCTCACTGGCCGGATCCCCGGAACTCTGGAAGGCCATGTGCCGGCAGGCCGGCCTTATCTCCGTCCATTCCCTTGAGGACATGGCCGTCACCCTGACAACGCTAATGCGGCTGCCTCTCCCACAGGGGAGGAATGTGGCCGTGCTGGGCGGGGCCGGCGGCGGTTCAGTCACCATGACCGACATGGCCGAAGAGGCCGGCCTCCGCGTCCCTCACCTGACCGAAAAAACCATTAAGGCCATCGAGGAGTTCGTGCCCATTCAGGGCAGCAGTGCCAAGAACCCACTGGACATCATGGGCGCCTTCTTCGGCCAGGGCATCGATCCTTTCATGGCGCTCATGGACCTGCTTCGGGAAGACCCGAACATCGACGCCCTTATCTTCAACCAGCCGGTGGACCTTATCACCCGTGTGGTAGGTCGTTCTATGGTTTCCCTTCTCCCCCAGTTGGTCAAGGATTCCATGAAACGGATGGGCAAACCGATTTACGTGGTTCTGGACCGGGGGCGCGGAGGTATCGAAGCAGAGATCCTAAGACAGGAACTGGAGGATCGGTATACGGAGGCCGGTTTCGCCACCTTTGCCACCTTTCCCCAGGCGGCCCGGGTTCTGGCCGAACTGGACCAATATCGCCGGTATCTGGAGACCCGGGGGGCGGGATCTTCGGGACGTTAAAAGGAAAAAGAAGGATTGGTTTAAATCAATATCAGTCGGAAAAGGGGAGAAAATCAGTCGATTCTGAATCAATACCAAGGTCACTCATTAAAATAGGTGACCAGTTAAGATGCGATCCCCTGACCTGGACCACCCCATGACGAATTCTATCGATCTACACGCCCACCTTATCGTTCCCGAGGCCGAGATCCTCGTCAGGGGACACCCCGGGTGGACCCGGGCGGACGAAACGGCACGCAAGGCCCTGGGAGAACATTCCTATCGTTACAACAACGAACAGGCGGCGGAAACCCTCTCTAAATCCAAGGATATTGGTTTGAGACTTGAAGATATGGACCGAATGGGGGTGGATATCCAGGTACTCAGTCCTTCGCCGGCCCAATATTACCTCTGGGCCGAGCCGGATTTGGCTTCAACCCTGGTCCAAATTCAAAACGAACGTATTGCCGAAGTATGCGCAGCCTACCCCCATCGTTTTATCGGGCTCGGCGCTGTAGCCCTTCAGCATCCGGAACTGGCTGTTTCCCAACTCGACGCCTGTATGAATACCTACTTACTGAAGGGTGTAGAGATCGCCAGCGCCTATTTGGGGAGGGATCTGTCGAATAAGCATTTCGAACCCTTCTGGGAGCTGGCCGAAAAACTTAAGGCGGTGATCCTTATCCATCCCATGGGCTCGACTTTAGGAGAACGCACCGTACCCTATTATTTTTCCAATATCATCGGCATGCCCCTTGATACAACGCTTGCACTTTCTCACCTTATCTTCAGCGGCGTGTTCGACCGCTATCCTCATCTCAAGGTTTGCGCCGTCCACGGAGGAGGTTACTTCCCGGCCACCATAGGGCGATTTGACCATGGTTACCGCAAGCGACCGGAGTCCCGGACCATGAAGCACCCGCCCAGCGAATATCTACGGCGGATATATTTCGATACGGTTGTCTTTCGCCCGGATATTCTCCAGGGTCTCATAAAAAGAGCCGGTATCGAACAGATTGTTGTGGGAACCGACTATCCTTTCGACATGGGAGACTATGAACTCGACGCTCTGCTGGGTGGTGTTCCGGGTCTTGACGATAAAGGCCTGAAGGCCATCCGTAGTGAGAATGCCCGAAGACTTCTAAATTTGTAATTCTTATTTAAACTTTTTTTATTGGAGCTCTCCTGACAGGGTCATTATAGGATGTCCCGGTCTAAAAGGAGGACCCCGATGGGAGGAAATGAATTAATATAATACCGTCGGAAATCATTACAAATAAAAATCTTCTGCTTAGAGGGAAAAAGATCCCGTCTTTGTTGGTACAATTGGCTCTGAAAGGAGATGCGAATGAAACTACGACGACTGGGCGACTTTGGACCTGAGGTCTCGGCGATCGGCCTCGGATGTATGGGCATGTCTGACTTCTATGGGCCGGCGGATGAAAAAGAGAGTCTGGCAACCCTTCGTGAGGCTCTGGAGGCGGGTATTACCCTTTTTGACACAGGAGATTTCTACGGGGCCGGCCATAATGAAATGCTTATTCGCGAAGCGCTTCGAGGACGAAATCGCGACCAGGTTTTACTGAGCGTGAAATTCGGCGCTCTGCGCAGCCCTGCCGGGGCTTTTCTCGGATTCGACGGAAGACCTTTGGCGGTCAAGAACTTCATCAGTTACAGTTTGAAACGCCTCGGGACCGAATACATTGATATTTATCGGCCGTCGCGCATTGATCCGAATGTCCCGATCGAAGAGACAATAGGAGCCGTCGCCGATCTCATCAAGGCCGGCCATGTCCGCTGGCTCGGTTTGAGCGAAGCCTCTGCACAAACCATCCGTCGAGCCCATTCGGTTCATCCGGTGGCCGACCTCCAAATCGAATATTCTTTGATGAGCCGATCGGTGGAAAAGGAAATCCTTCCCACGCTACGTGAACTTCGCATCGGTCTGACCGCCTATGGGGTGCTGTCACGGGGTCTCATCAGTGCCGGGGCCCTCAAGGGCCAATCCCTGTCCGGCTCTCGTGCCTTCCTGCCGCGTTTTAGAAACGACAACTTGACCCGTAATTTAAGGCTGGTCGAAGCGCTGGCTTCATTTTCAGATCAAAAAGGAATCAGTGTCGCTCAGGCCGCTATTGCCTGGGTCCTGGCCAGAGGCGAAGACGTGGTACCCCTGGTTGGTGCCCGTCGGCGCGAAAGTCTTCAGGAAGCCCTTGGGGCTCTCGATTCGTTACTTACGGATGAAGACCTTTCCAGGATAGAATCTGCCATACCGGCAGAGAGGGTAGCCGGGCAAAGATATGCACCTGAGCAAATGGCGACCTTGGATAGTGAACGCCCGTAGCCGTGATTCCGACAGCGTGGCGTCTAAGGGAAAAACACCAAGGGAAAAGATCAATTGGTTTTGATAAAAAGTTGATTTTTGATAAGATAAAAAGGGACCTTGTCCAGACCATTCGGTGCCTCTAAGGCCAAGCCCCCGGCTAGGTCGGGGAGAGTCGAAAAAGCTGGGCTGTGGCGGTTAATAAAAAATCTCCTTTTCAACCGGGTTAGAGCGAAAGGATAAGCTATTTTAGAACCGCCGATTGATGATTTACGATTTAATGATAGGGAGGAAAAATGGAAAACTTGACCTTTGAATCCGTGAATCCGGGGGATGTCCTTCCCCCATTTATTCGATCCGTCAGTCAGGAAACCTTTTGGAAATACGCCGTGGCCTCTTTCGATTATAACCCTGTCCACAATGATCCGGATTGGGTCAAAACGGCCCAACCCTTTAAAATACCTTTTACGGTGGGGCATGGTATGATGACTATGTCTTTTATGACTTCTCTGGTTACCAATTGGGCCTTGCCGTCCATGCTTCAGATTCGAAAGATTGTTTCAAAATTTACCCGGCCGGTCGAACAAGGATGGGAAATTATCTGCAGCGGCGTGGTCTCTGAAAAGCATTTTATCACCAAGGGGAAAAACTACATAGTGGTGGATGTTAAAGCTGAAAATCGGCAGGGCGACTTGCTGGCCCTTGGTGAAATCGAAGTGGTCTTTCCCGATTGAGAACTAACCAAACCTATTTGAAATTTTGGGAGGGTCATAGGGGGTCTTGTTTTTGGGGATTGTCCAAAGGGTAATTATGAGTTTCCAACCCGGCCAGGACGGCCAAGTTTGATTCGAGGCAGGCCGGGATGCCCCCCGGCCACCCAAGCTTGTTTCGGGCAATGGTGTAGGCCTATCTCCGAATCAGGTTCAATATTTGGCCCGGCAAAGAAGCTTATGGCTCGGGGGTGGACAACCCCAAAAACAAGACCCCCTATGACCCTCGTATAAAATGTTAGAGATAGATTCTCAGATGATCTAATGTAAAAATTTAAAGTTTTATGGATTGGATCAATATCGAGATTCAAGAAAAGGAGAAGGGATCATGAGTCATGCCGACTTAGCCAAATATTTCAAAACAGAAAAGCAGTTCAAATTCAGCACGGATTTTTTTACCGATGCCGAGAATTATGAAGTTTGGGATGAAATCGATTTTTCCGATCTCCAGGAAGTTGAAGGTGAAAACACCTTTGAAATAAAGGCCGAAGACATCAAGTTTTATGCAGAAGGAGGCCTTGACGACAACCCGCTGATGAATGACGAAGAATACGCCAAGAAGTCACCCTACGGTGGACTGGTGGTTCACCCGATATTTATCACCTCCATCTGTTTTTGGTGTGTGGGCGTCAAGGGGAAGGGAAACTGGATAAGAACCCCCGGGGCGAGAAACCCCGGTCAGGTTTTAGAAATCTATGAATATTTCAAAGTCGGAGAAACCATTCATGTAAGAATGAAACCTCAGGACCGCTATATCAAACGGGGTAAATGTTATCTCCAGTATCAAATGAACGCCTATAACCAGGATAATGTTTTGAAATGCCGAATGTATGCCACCCTGATCCTACCTCGGACACGACCGGATATAAGAAAATTTCTTAAAGGCATCCGCGGATTGAGTGATTAGCCGAGAAACCGATTTAAACCAGGCAGATTTACCTCTTTCGACAGCAGTGTGGACAGATATATTTTGGTGCGTAACAACCATTTATAGGGAACATAATAAGAGCGGTCCTCGAAGGAATTTTTTCGCGCCTGCCCCCAAGGCAGACCATGAAACGCCGATATCCATATTATTACGGATACCTTTATTTTCTCCTTGACCCCCCTGGTTTACTTTTTTTATACTTCCAACGAAAGACCGAGTAATCCATAACCTGCGGAGGGACACCCATGAAAACAATACAGCTTGATCAGGTTGCGAAGTCGAAAATGGCCCTGGAAGGCGCCAAAGAGGTCTATAAGCAACTCCCTATCTCCAAGGCAGACGGGACCCCGTCGTTTTCTTTCCGGGTATTTACTATTGAACCGGGAGGACATACCCCCTATCATACCCATGAATTCGAGCATCTGAATTATGTCATCGAAGGCCAAGGCGGCCTGGTAAATGAAGCCGGGAAAGAACGTCCGGTAAAACAAGGGGATTTTGCCCTTGTTTTACCCGGTGAAAAACATCAATATCGGAATACATCGGCCGATTTCCCCTTCATCATTATCTGCGCCGTACCCAAGGAATATGAATAAGAAGTAAAAAGGGTAGAGTAGAAAGTTGGCGCCGGGCTGGAGCCGCCTTTGAACCTTTTGATGCTCGCATCTACAAAGGCCGTTGGGTCGAGTGGAAGCGGCTGAATTACCTCCTTAAATTATTCCTTGAGGTTACTCTTCCGGGAATATGGTATGACGGATCATCTTGCCTTCATTCATGTAAACCACCATCTCGACCAGATTCGTGGCGTGGTCGGCAATCCTTTCCAGGTATTTGGAAATGTAGGAGATCTTGATGGCCCGGGTGATGGTTGAGCTGTCTTTTATCATAAACAATAAAAGTTCATTAAAAATTTGCACCGTAAGCTGATCGACTTCATCATCCCTTTTTATCACTTCATAAGCCAGGGATGTGTTTTTTTCCAGGAAGGCCTGGAGGGCATCATGAACCATCCCCTCGGCGATCTCGGCCATCCGGGGTATATCAATATAGGGCTTTAGCTGGGGTTCTTCGTTGAGTTCCAAGGCCCGTTCGCAGATATCCACAGCGTAATCCCCCATCCGTTCCAGGTCCGTAGTGATTTTCATGGCCGTGGTAATGAACCGTAAATCCCCGGCCGTGGGTTGGCGGAGGGCTATAAGCCGGATACATTCCTCGTCAATGGACACGTCAAAGGCGTTGATCCGGGTATCGTTTTCAATCACTTGACGGGCAAGGTCACTGTTTCGTTCCACCAGGGACTTGATGGAACGGTCGATGGCCTCTTCTACCAGTGAGCCCATTTTAAGGATCTGCACCTTGAGATCGCTCAGTTCATCTTCAAAGATAGTCATGGCATTTTCCTGCTTTTGATTTTTTGGAAGATTATCATTTCATATCATGTTAATATTCTATCATGAAAGACAATCCTTTCCAATATCAAAATGTACGGTTTCTGCCCATCCTCCACAACCGCCTGGAGTTTGTCTTGGAGGTCCATCGGCAATGGGTTGAATTCCAGCCTGAGGCCGTGGCGGTAGAACTACCCCCGACCTTACAAGCCCCTATGTTAACCGCAGTTCAAAGACTCCCTTACCTCTCGGTGATCCTTTATCAGGAAAAATCAGGCCATCATATCTATCTTCCCATAGAGCCGGTGGATGGGATCGTCGAGGCCATACGTCTGGGAATGGAGAAAAGTCTCCCGGTATTTTTTATCGACCGGGATACCGAAGGTTATCCTCAGAGGTCCGATCCCATGCCCGATCCCTACTCCGTTACCCGAATCGGGTATCAGCCTTATTGCCTGGCCTATCTGAAAGAACGGGGACAGGAGGCCCCTGCTTCGGAGGATGTTCTGAGGGAAAGGACCATGGCCAGTCATGCCCTTAGATTAAACCATCAATACCAACGGGTTCTGCTGGTCTGCGGGCTGGCCCATTGGTCGGGCATTGTTCAGCAACTCGATAAAAACCCGGAATTGCCCCTGGGAAGACAGAAACGCTCCGGGGTCATTGTCGGTTACCTGAAGGAATCCTCCAGCCGGGAGATCCTTTCCGAATTTCCCTTTTTACAAGGGATATATGAAAAAGAAAGGGCCTCTTCCGGTCCTCTGAATTCCGCTCTTCTCCATTTAGACCGAACGGTCATTCAAAAAGAATTACTGATCCAGGCCGGAAAAGAGCACCTTAAAAATAGCCGAGAAAAAGTCGAAGCCCACCAAACGGCGATGCTTCGAAAATTTGCCCGTAACCTGGCCCTGCTTCAAGGCGGCTTATCTCCTGATTTTTATCAGTTGTTAATAGCCGCCAGGGGAATGGTCAACGATAATTTTGCCTATGAGGTTTGGGAACTCGGTTCCCGTTATCCTTTTCAGGAAACCGCTCCTCTATTGCCGGAGATCGAGGTAACGGCTGAAGATCTGCGACTTAACCAAAAGCAGATTCGTTTTTACCGCCGTTTTCGGACCTTCCGCCGCCGACTGGTGCCTGTACCTTTTAAAAAGCGGTCAACTCCGGCTGAAAAAGAAGAAAACAAAAAACATTGGACCGGCCGATATATCTGCTCCTTTCCACCGGAAGACATCCGGGTGGAAGGACTAGGGGATTATGTCAAGAAAAAGGTCCGGGGCGTATTGTCCCAGGAACAGGTCCGGGTGATCCCTTTTTCAGCCTCCCTGTTGGATGGACTGGATATCCGGGAAACCTTGCGGCAGGTTACCGAACAAAAGTTTTATGTCCGGGAAGAAATTCAAGTCCGCGGCCGGGTTGGGTCGGTGGTCTTTGTTTTCCATGAAGATGAGCCGACGGAAGGAAAGCCGGAACAATTCCCCTGGAAATTGACCTGGCTGGGAGAACACAATCAGGAATCGGATATGGCCTTTTATGCCACACCGGCAGGAGAGGATGTGGTCGGTCCGGGCATTTCCCGCTGTGAATACGGCGGTTTTGTTTTGAGTTATCCCCCGTACCGGATGGTGGATATCTGGAAGGACCGTTTTTTTAATCCGGCCCGGTCCAAGGCCGAGAGATTGCTTTTGGCCGGGATCGATTACAGCGAGGAACGGCTGGTAGCCTATATTGCCGTGAAACCTCCCCGTTCCTATTGCCATACTTTTGCCCACAACCAAGGCCGGAAGATCATTTACCTGCCTCTGGGCCAATTCTCCCCCGTCCTTCTGACCCAGATCCGTTTTTTTCATGTCCTGGAAAGTCCTGAGCTCCGCAAGGGTGCTCACCACTATATTCGATAAAAATTTCGGGGTCATCCAAAAGATCAAGCAATTCTTGACAAGCCTTTTCACAAACAATAGAATATTAATCAGTAAGGTTCGCTCGCTAATCCCGCTGAAGACAGGACCTGCCGCCAATCCGGTCCCGCTGCCGGCAGGACGGGGATCGCCTTCGTTGTCCAGGTTCAATACTCCTACCGGAGGTTCTATGAGTTGGAAAAAGGAGACCGGAATTTCACTTAAAGGCCAGTTCCTTATTGCCATGCCCAGTCTGCTGGACCCGAACTTTTTCCAGACGGTAACCTGCGTCTGCGAACATACCCTGGAAGGGGCCTTAGGGCTGGTGATTAACCGGGTATTGCCGGAATTAACCGGCACGATGATCTTTCAGGAGCTGGGACTGGATCCTGTTCCCAAGCTGAATACCATTCCTGTATATTTAGGAGGACCGGTCCACAAGGGACAGATTTTCGTGCTCCACGGTCCCCCCTTTGAATGGGAGGGCCTTCATCTTATAACACCTTCCCTGGCTCTGAGTAACTCCAAAGATATTCTGGACGCTTTGGCTCGGGGGAAAGGGCCCGGTTCGTATATCATCGCCCTGGGTTGCGCCGGCTGGGGGCCCGGACAATTGGAATCGGAAATCATGAATAATGCCTGGCTGACCAGCCCGGTAAACGAGGTCGTACTTTTTGAAACCCAGGCGGAAAATCGTTGGGAACAATCTGCTAAACTTCTTGGCATTGACATCAGTCTGCTTGGTGACACCGTCGGCCATGCTTAAAGAAAAGTGACGGGTGACGAGAAAAGCAAACAAATAATTCTTAGTATTTCTTAGTTACGAGTTACGGGTTGCGGGTTATGAACTTGCTTCCCTTTCAGTCCCAATTCGCTATAGTGATCCAATTGATAATAAATTCTTAACATCCAACTTTTATTAAGAGAGATAAATGGCCGAGATCAAAAGTACTCTTGATCTGATCATGGAAAAGACCAAAGGCTTGACCTTGAGTCCGAAAGAAAAAGAGGAAATTCGCCGCGAAGAGTGGTTGAAAAAAGCCAGAGGCTTGATTCAAAAATTCCTGGACGACCGGACAGATCTAGGGAAGGTCCAGGATGAACTTTTCGATCGAGAAAAGCCATTGGAGTGGAAAAACCTCTTAAAAAGAGAATTAATCAACGGTCTCGATCCGGAAGGAGACAACGAAAAACGATTTCAGTTGCTCGGCGAATTCCTGCAAATTCCCCTTGAGAATTTTTTGAAAATTTTAGAGGCATTCAACCAACGCATCAATCAAGAAAAGGTCAGACAGACGGATCATCTGATAAAACAATTGACTGGAAAAGGGGTTTCCGGGGCGGCCGTTATTCCCAACTTGGAACGTGATCCCTCCTGGAAGCGTTATTATGATCAGGAAAAACAAGCCTGTAAAGAAAAGCTGGTTGGTCTTTAATGGGGGCGGTTTGTTAAATCAAAATCGGGATGGCTTTGTAAAAAGTCCCAAATGCGAGGCGCGCAAATCCTGAGGAATGAGGCGTACATAGAAGTACGCCGCAATAAGCCTGCCCCGGTGTAAACCGGGGAAGGGTCCAGCGCAACAAAGCAGATGGATTTTTTACCAAGCCATCAAAGATAATCAAACCAGGTGCTTTCTATCATTCGAAAATTAGCCTCCACGGCCTTTTTCCCCTTGATCACCTCTCCGTGCCCGCTGAGTAAATATTCAATATCCAAAACGGCGATTTGCAGGATGCTCTCTTTTAAGAGACCCCCGTTTCCTCCCGGCAGATCAGTCCGTCCTATTCCCTGGCTGAAAATCAAATCCCCGGTAAATAAGGCCTTATATTCAGGCCAGTAGAGGCAGATGGAACCCGGTGAGTGCCCGGGAGTTATAATAACCTGAAAACTCAGGTCTCCTATGATCAGTTTCCCGTCCTGCAGAAAGAAGTCAGGTTCAATGCCCTTCCCTGCATCCAGACCATACCGGTTAAGCCATTGTTTGGCAAACACAAACTCGGCCAGGCTCATAGTCAATAGGGTGGGTTTTCTGAACAACGCTGCCGCCTCCAGATGATCCGGATGAGCATGGGTGATGATGATCAGGTCTATCTGTTCGGGTGTGAGGTTCAAGTCCTGAAGCCCGGAGCGGACATAGTCGAAAAGATGAACATGCCCCGGATCAATCAAAATCGTTTTGGACCCCTTGATCAGATAGGTGTTGCAATTATTCGTTTGGGGGTTGCGCCAAATAAAGGCATGGAGGTTATCGGCAATTTTCATCAGGACCTCTTCATTAAAACAGTTCCATCTGATCCTGGGATGGTTTCTTCTTTCTTTTTTTCTTGGGAGGCAGGGGAGGGGAAGGAGAAAGGTCTGAAATCACGGGTTCCGGTCGGCTGGGTTCAATGGGCCCGGGGGCAGGGGGTTCCGGATAAGCCGGCCCTGAAGTTTCTGACAGGACCATTTTGGGTTTTGGCCGTTCCCCCGACAGAAAATCCATGGAAATCTTTTCGTCTTTTTCTTTCCGGAAAAAGGAGCCAAGGGTTTCGGCCCGACGTCTGATTTTTTCCAGACGGGAAGAAGAGGTCAGGATTATCCCCGGTTCGAGGGCTTTAAGAACTTTTTCGGAAGAAAAAAAATCCTCTTTAAATAATTGGAACAAATCCGGCCAGAACCGAAGATGGTCCAAGGGATATAATAATTCTATTTTCCGGTTGGTTCCGGTCCCATGCTCGACTTGAAAGAGTTTCCCCTGGCTTTCCAACCTCAGGGGTGATTTTATGGCTGATGATTTTTCTTCCTTGGAAAGCCGGATATAAAGGGGTTGGAACAAATAGCATTTTAGAAGCTCAACCCCCAAATCGGTCTGCTCCGCCAAGGGCAGTAAGGCCCACCTTTCTTTCACCGGTTTCTCTCCGGCGATCAGAAAAAATTCCAACCACAGGGCTAAATATAGAGGGGAAGAAAAGGATGGATCGAAAAGAGTCCCATTGCTTAAAGAAGACAGGCTTGAAACCGGATCAGAAAAAAGGTCGATAAACTCCTTTAACGACTGTGCCTGAGAAGGGTCTTCGTTCATTTCAGAAATTGCTCCAGGGCCTCCTGATAATGGAGGGGAGAATAACCTGTGGCCAGGGTCAGATAGCGTGTGTCCAGGACCGAATAGGCCGGCCTGGATGCCGGGCGGTCAAGGTTCTGATAACTGATGGGAAGGATTTCTTGATTCAATCCCTTGATTTTTAATATGGCTTTGCAGAAATCAAACCAGCTGATCCCCCCATTGGTCTGATCCGTCAGATGATAAACCCCGAAATTTTCCGATCCAAGGACCTGCAAAATGCCTCGTGAGAGATTGACGCTCCAGGTCGGGGACATAATCTGATCACAGACTATCGTTAGCGGTTCGTCTTGTTCGGCCTTTTTAATGATCGACTGTACGAAATTGTTGCCGTGTTTTCCATACAGGGAACTGGTCCGGATGATATAATATCGGTTCAGCAATTGTCCTATGAAAAATTCCCCTGCTTGTTTGGAGGCCCCATAGACATTAATCGGATTGGGGATGTCCCAGGGCTGGTAGGGGCGGCTGATCCGGCCGTCAAAAACATAATCCGTGCTTATATGACAAAGGATCACCCCGAATTTATGACAAGCCAGGGCCAGATAGTGAACCCCCAGAGCATTGGCCCGAAAGGCCCCTTCCCAATCATTTTCCGCCTGATCCACCGCCGTATAACCGGCACAGTTGATCACCACTTCCGCTTGACTGGCTTCTATGATTTTGAAGACTTCGGCCTTCCGGGTGATATCGAGGTCATCAATGGAAAGGGGGACCACTTGATGATCCGCTTGCAGGATGGGGACCAGATCTTTGGACAGCAAACCGGGATAGCCGGTGACCAGGATCTTCATGACTTGCTCCAGAAACCCTTGCTTTCCTGATGCAGCCGTTCTTTGATGGGCTTCCACCACCCGACATGATCCTGATACCATTGGACGGTTCGGAAGAGGCCTTCCGAAAAAGGAACCCCAGGGTGCCAGCCGGTCTCTTTTTTGATCTTGTTATTACTCAAAGCATAACGTAAATCATGACCGGGGCGGTCGGTGACGAATTGAAGGTGTTCCTCTCCTTTCTTCAAAAAAGACAGGCATTGGCGGGCTACATCGATATTCGGCCTTTCGGATTCTCCGCCAATGTTATAGGCCTCACCGATCTTCCCTTTGGTCAGGACCTGATCAATTGCCTGACAGGCATCTTCCACAAAAAGCCAGTCGCGGACATTTTCTCCGCGTCCATAGACCGGGATGGGTTTGCTTTCCAAAAGATTGGTGATCATCAAGGGAATAAATTTTTCAGGGAATTGATAGGGACCGTAATTGTTGGAGGGGCGGACAATCAGGGTCGGAAAGCCGTAGGTTTCAAAATAGGCCCGAACCAACAGATCGGCCCCGGCTTTGCTGGCCGAATAAGGGGAGTTGGGTTGAAAAGCCGTCTCTTCGGTGAAAATCCCTTCCATCCCGAGGGACCCATAGACTTCATCGGTGGAGATGTGGAGGAAACGGAATTTCGAATCTTCGGCCAGGGTATCGTGCCAATATCGTTTAAAGACCTCTAATAACGTATGGGTACCCAGCACATTGGTCTGGATAAACTCCTTGGATCCCAGGATGGATCGGTCCACATGGGATTCGGCGGCAAAATGGACTAACGCCTGGATGGGATAATGTTGACATAGCCGAAAGAGCAATGCCTCGTCCAATATATCACCCTGGATAAATCGGTAACGGGGATCGGAAGAAAGATCCAAGAGGTTTTGGGGGTTGGCCGAATAGGTCAGTTTGTCCAGGTTGATCAATTGACAGGAGGGGTGGGCCTTTAAAAAATATCGGATAAAATTGGAGCCGATAAATCCCATCCCGCCGGTGATGAGGATTGTTTCACTCATAGTCTTGAGCCTCTATATATCCTAATCTAACTATGTTTATTTTATTGCGGATACGGGAATCCAGAATCCTGGAGGCAGAAGTCAGAATCAAAAAAATTAAAAATAATTTTCAAAATTTATTGGTCGGGCACCAAGCCTAGTTATTTAACGGTTGATTGTCTCTTGGATCTTTCCCTCATTTTTTATTCGGGCTCTTGAATTCTGAAATTTACACTTCCACCACCGCATTGTCCCCGATCATCAAGCGAAGGGCCTTGGAATGATTTTCCCCCTGAATGACCTGGGCCTCCCGGCCGATCAGACTATCTTCAAGGCGGGCGATATTTTCCACCAGGCAATGGCTCATCAATACCGAATGTTCGATCACCGAATGGATCACCCGGCTGTAGGGGCCGATGGTGGTGTAAGGACCGATAAAGGAATGGATGATCTGAGACCCTTCCCCGATCACTACCGGCCCTCGAATAATACTGCCGATCACTTTGGTTTTTTTGGCCAGTCGGACCCGGCCGATGATCTGACTCTGGGAATCGCATTGCCCGCAGATATCCCGTTTGATGTAATCATCCAATACGGTGGTGTTGGCGGCCAGGAAGTCATCTTTCTTCCCGGTATCCAACCACCATCCTTCCAGGATATGACCTTTAACCAGTCCTTTCATATTCATGAGTTCCTGGATGGCATCGGTGATCTCCAACTCTCCCCGGGCCGATGGTTTTATACGGGCAATGGCCTGGTGGATCTTGGGGGAAAAGAAATAGACCCCCACCAGGGCCAGATTGGAAGGAGGTTTTTCGGGTTTTTCGATCAGGCGGGTGATATGTCCCTTCTTGTTCAAGACCGCCACCCCAAAGGCCTTGGGATTCTCCACCTCTTTTAAAAACAAAAAGGCATCCAGTTTTTCTTCCAAAAATCGTTCCCGGTAGCCCTTGATCCCTTCGGCCAGAAGGTTGTCTCCCAGATACATGACAAAAGGAGAAGACCCTAAAAAAGGCTGAGCGGTTTTAACAGCGTGGGCCAGGCCGAGGGGTTTATCCTGAAGTATATATTGGATCTTAAGTCCCCAGCGCCCCCCATTTTTTAAAAACCTTTTGACATCTTCCTGGGTCTCTGGAGCGACCACCACCCCGACCTCTTTGATGCCGGCCTCCATAAGGTGCTGAAAAACATAACCCAGAATAGGTTCATTGGCCACGGGGACCAATTGCTTGGCCATCGTGTGAGTGATCGGCCGCAACCGGGTACCTTTCCCTCCGGACAGTACCAGAGCCTTCATCGGTTATCTTCCTTCTTTAATTATTTTTGTTGGTTATAACGGGATTGATCTGCAAAGTCAAGTCTTTTGGCCGGGTTGCCTCCTCCCCTTTAAAACATCTCTCAGTTTTAACTGGGAAAATGTTTGATTAGTTAAGAAGGGGATTATTATGGTTTCCCTTGCCTTCCTAAATATTTTTTGTTAAAGAGCTTTACTTATTAAAGAAAGGGAACTCCTGCATGATTCGACCTTTTGTACTCTTATGCTTTTTTTTATCAGGATTCAGCGGCCTTCTTTATGAAGTCCTCTGGTTGCGGATGCTGATTTTGATCTTTGGTTCAACCACCCTGGCCGTCAGTACGGTCCTGACCTCTTTTATGGGAGGCCTGGCCCTGGGGAGTTATTGGTTCGGCCGGACCATGGATCGAAAAAAAAATCCATTGTTGTATTACGGTCTTCTTGAAGGAATTATCGGTCTCTATGCCTTGATGATCCCCTGGCTTTTTACCTTCCTGATTCCCGCTTATCGGGTCCTTTGGGAACATTTTCATCCCAATTTTTTAGGATTTACTTTGGTGCAGTTTCTATTGGTTTTCGTTGTTCTGGTCATCCCCACGACCTGTATGGGTGCCACTCTGCCCATTTTAAGCAAGTGGGCTGTACGGCAGGAAACCCATCTGGGGGTCACCATCGGTCGTCTCTATGCCCTGAACACCTTCGGGGCGGTTATTGGGACGGCCTTGAGCGGTTTTTTCCTGCTTCCTCTCTTGGGGGTTAATAAAACCCTGGGGATTGCCGTAGCCGTCAATCTCCTGGTCGCTTTAAGCATCTTCCTGCTCATCCGGCGCAACCCGGCTCCTTCAGTTCCCCAAAGGCCCCCATCTTTTTCAGAGAAAGAATCCGGCCAATCTGGGACTGCCGCTTTATCTCCTTTGCCGAGAGGGGTTATCTGGTCGGTGGTGCTGGGCATTTCCCTGTCCGGTTTTATCTCCATGATCTATGAAGTGGCCTGGAGCAGGACCCTCTCCCTTCTGGTGGATTCTTCGGTTTATGGGTTTACCATTATGCTGACCACCTTCCTGGTGGGGATCGCTTTGGGTTCCTATGTTTTTTCCCGCAAGGTGGACACCCTCCGCTTTCCAGGATTTGTCTGGGCCTGGCTGCAAATCGGCATCGGTGTTTTTGCCTTTCTAAGCCTGCTTTTTTTTCAAGAACTGCCTTACTGGTATCTCCTCCTATATCGTTCTCTCGGGCATTCCATCAACCTGCTGTTGACCGGTAAATTTATTTTGGCTTTTTTTATCATGCTGGCCCCGACCCTTTTTATGGGGGCCATCTTTCCTTTAACCGTCAAGATTTATGCCTCCAGCATAAGCCGGGTGAGCCGCATCGTGGGAAATATTTATACCGCCAATACCCTCGGTTGTATCCTGGGATCATTTGCCGGCGGTTTTTTTCTGATCCCCCTTTTGGGAATCCGGAATACCCTCCTTCTGGGAATCGGTTTGAATCTCCTTCTGGGTCTGTACCTGCTGTTGATCACCACAGCCCCCCGGCCTGGGTTAAAATGGTTCTTCGGCCCCCCGGTCCTTTTATTAACCTGGATCATCCTGTGGTTTCCTCCTGTCTGGAAGGCTCCCCTGATGGTCAGCGGGGTTTATATTTATGCCCAGAATTTTGATAAGACCTCCCGCAAGGAATTGTTGAAAATGTATGATCCTCAAAATGACCCGCTGTTATTTTATAAAGAAGGGCATACCTGTACCATCAGCGTTCATAAATCCCGGCGCACCGGGGCCGTTTACATGAAATCCAACGGCAAGGTGGAGGCCTCTTCCAAGGGAGACATGCCCACCCAGGTCCTGGTAGGTCAGATCCCCATGCTTCTGGCCCCGCGATTGGAAGAGGTCCTGGTGGTGGGTATGGGCAGCGGGGTGACGGTGGGTTCGGTAACCCCCTTTCCGGCTAAAAAAATAACTCTGGTGGAATTGGAGAAGGCGGTCATTGAGGGGTCCCGCTTTTTTGATCAGGTCAACAACCAGCCTCTAAAAGACCCTCGCCTGGTCCTTCAAGTGGCCGATGCTCGGAATTACCTCCTGGTCACTCCCGACCGGTATGATGTCATCATCTCCGAACCTTCCAACCCCTGGATGGCCGGGGTGGCCAATGTATTCACCCGGGAATTTTTTCGGTTGGGATATGATAAATTAAAACCGGAAGGGGTCTTTTGCCAGTGGCTGCAGCTCTACAAGATTTCCCCGGAAAGCTTTAAAACCGTTTTGACCACCTTTCATAAGGTCTTTCCGTATGTCTATGTTTTTCAGCCGCAAGAGAAAGATCTGGTGATGGTGGGTTTTAAGCAAAAGCCGGACTTGTCCCTGGCCCGGATAGAAGAAAGGATGAAGTGGAAGCTCGTTGAACAGGACCTGAAACGGGTGGGGGTTATGGATCTGGAAAACCTGATGTCCCGATTTATCATGGGCCCGGCCGAGGTATCCACTTTAACTCAGGGCGGGAGGTTAAATACCGATGACAATGCCCTGATCGAATTTTCCACCCCCAAGACCCTGTTTGCGGAAACGGAGGATTTAAACGCCCGGATCCTGGAGCCGTATCGACAACCGGCAGGGAAATATTTTTATTAATTCTGACCAAAGATATTTGAAATTTGGTCGGTAGGGGTCTTATTTTTTGAAGTTGTCCAAAAGGTGATTCATTGCCCCATCCCGGCCCAAAGGCTAAGTGGATTGGAAGCAGGCCGGGAGGCCCCCCGGTCACCAAAGCTTGTTTCGATCAACGGTGAAGGACTGCTCTCGGACTGATGTTCGAAATTTGGCCCGGCAAAGAAGCACACGACGTATTGACGGACAAGATCAAAAAACAAGACCCCTACCGACCGGCAAATTGTTAGAGATAAATTCTCAGATATTAAGTGTAAAAATCTAATTGTTAAGACAACATTTGCCCATAATAATTTTTCTCCGGAGGAAGGCCCCTTATTTCTTTTGACAGGGCGAGTTTTTTATAATCCGTTTTCTCCTGTCGATGCAGGGCAATCAGAAAGCGAACGAGGTCCAAAGAGAATGTCCCGTCCATGGCCATCTCGGTCAGGACCTCGAGACCGCTTCGTAAATCATAAGCCCGGTTTCGATAGGGACGCGGTGAAATCAAGGCATCGTAAACATCACAAAGAGCTATCAGTTCAACCATTGGGTCCGAGAGAAGGATTCCGAAGGGATAACCTGAACCATCCAAACGTTCATGATGCTCCAAAGCCACCTTGGCCCCGAATGGGTTTTCCGTTCCCTGATAATAACTCAGCAGGACAGCTCCGGAAAAAACATGATACCGGATATGGTTCCGTTCTTCCAAAGACAAAAGGGTCTTTTTTTGCAAAACCTTCAAAGGGACTGAAAACTTCCCAATGTCGTGTAAGGGTCCCATGGAAGCCACGAGAAGTTTTCTCTTTTGTTGTTTGATAAATTGTAGGGACATAAAGGCCGTGAGGACAAAGACCCGTAGAGAGTGCCAATACGTATCGGGATCCATCTTCTTGAAATATTCCAAGGCCTGAATGCCCCAATAAGGAAGCCCGGCTTCGTGTAAAACTTTTTCGAACGGGCTTGAGGAGAAATTTTGAGAGAAAAGAGGGTGAAAAGGTATTTTATTTATGGCCTGGAGGAGATCCTTCCCAAAGACCGCATGGTCCCTCATCCGAATTTTTTTGTTTGGAGGGGGGGCCATCCGAGACATTTTTTGAAGGAGCCGGGTTGAAAAAAGTTCCCCTTGCTTAACCAGAAATTTTCCGTTTAGATCGTGTACATCATAAGCAAGGGGGGTAGGCTTGGGAACCCTTAGGGGGTTATTTTGCCTTAATAAGTGGTCCATTTCTTCCCTTTTTCTATAAAGGTTAAGGAAACGGGGAAAAACACCCTTCAGGAAAAGACCAAACTGGTTAATGATACTCTTTTTATTAAAAAAAGGAATTGGAAAATGTCCTTGAAAAAAATCCCCACATCTTTTATAAAAAAACAGGCCATTCTGCAGTTATTATTGAAAGAGGTTCCATTTGGAAAAGCAATTAAAGAAAGGAAAATCGGACGAGGTCGAAGCCGAGAGCAAAAAATCTCTGGAACGTTTGTTGAAGGAGATCCATGCTCCCGCCTCTTTGGACGACCTGTGGCCGGGAATACAAGCCGGCTCGGTTTTTCAAGACTTGGTCCGGAATTGGCCTTCCTGGGGTGAACCCTACCGGGAACGACGATGGGAAGCCTTATGCCGGGAGATGGAAAAAGTGGCCTATGCCACCCGCCCATACTGCCTTCGCTGCGGGGATTGCTGCCGTCAAGGCAGTCCCACCCTTTATGTTGAGGATAGGCCGATCCTGCGTAAAGGAATCATCACCAGACTGGATTTATTAACCCTGCGAGCCGGTGAAATCGGGTTTTCCAATGCCACCCAAGATCTGGTCTTACTCCCCGAGGAACGGATTAAAGTTAAAGAAAAACCGGGCGGTCGTGAATGTCTTTTCCTTGAATCGGAAACCAATGGCTGCAGCATTTATGAGGATAGGCCGCTCCAATGCCGGGCCATGGAATGCTGGAACCCGGATAATTTTAACGACCTGAATTCCCAGATTTTTCTTTCACGAAAAGAATTACTCAATCCCGATGATCCTTTGATCCCGATCATCGAATCCCATACCAGAAGGTGTGCGGTTTCCGATCTCCAGGAAGCTTTGAGCCGGATCAAAAAGGGGTTTGCCGCCGCCCAGGACGAGGCCCTGGATATCCTCTTTTATGATCAGCACCTGCGGGAGTATTTAAACCAGGAACAGGGGATAGGCCCTGAAAGTCAGGTTTTTCTAATCGGTCGGCCTATTTCCGATCTCATCCTTTCCTTTGGTTTACATATAGCAGACTCGGACAACGGAATTACCCTGGTACAAAACTCTCAAACTCAGCATGAAGCCATCGAATCATGAAATTACTTCACCGGGGGCAACAGGATATAGTTAAAAGATTTTTTGAATTGTTCATTGCCTACAACCTGATTTTTTCCTGAACCCTTGAATCCTCGAACCCCTGGACCCTTATTTTGGTATTAAAACTATGACCCGCTCATCCTACCCGCCATTGAAATCGCTCAGTCAGAATTTTTTGAGAAATGAAAGCCAGGCAAAACATCTGGTGGATCGACTTCCCCTAACCCTCCTGGATACGGTGGTGGAATTAGGGGCCGGCCAAGGGGCCATGACTTTTTTATTGGCTGAAAAAGTGTCCAGGGTTTTGGCTGTTGAAATTGATGCCGGCCACTCGGCGGAATTAGAAAAAAGGGTTTCGGAAGCGGGGAAGAAAAATGTCGAGGTGATTCACGAAGACCTGCTGAAAACGGACTGGAATGAATGGTTCAGACGCCTGAACGGTCCTTTCATGGTAGTCGGCAATCTTCCCTATCACATTTCCACCCCCATCCTGTTTAGGATCATTGAAAACCGCCCGATCATCAAGGCCGCTTATGTGATGCTCCAAAAGGAGGTGGCCGATCGTCTTCTGGCCCAGCCAGGGACAAAAGAATACGGTGTGATCACGGTCCTGATTGGCTATTATGCCCGTATCCAACCCCTGATGCAGCTCAAACCGGGTTCCTTTTTCCCCAGGCCCAAGGTCTCTTCGACTTTTATTGAACTGGTTTTTCACCAGAAATTGACCCCAAGGATTGAAAACGAGGACCTGTTCCGATGGGTCGTCCGCTCCTCCTTTGCCCAGAGGCGTAAGCAGATCAAAAATGCCTTAATCGCTGATGCCCGCTTTTCTGGCACACTGATTGCCAAAGCCCTGGAAGAGAACCGAATCGATCCCCAATGCCGGGGCGAAACCCTGACCATTCCTCAGTTTGTAACCCTGGCCAATATTTTGGCTAATTTAATAAAAAAATAATGTTCAGGGTTTGGTGTTCGGCGAAGCCAATTTTTATCTTTCATGGCGCAAGTCCTAAGCGGACATGAGGGTATTAAAATCACCCTAAATAATCAGGGAACCCATTTTGAAAAAGGAAAACATGGACCATTCTCCGAAAGTTACTGATGGTCAAAGCATTCTGACATTGGATATCGGCGGGGGGACCCAGGACTTGCTGGTTTGGACCGAAGGGGACCCCTTGGAAAATGCCTTGCAGTGTATCCTTCCCTCGCCTACGGTCATGATTGCCCGGAAGATCCAGCAGGCCACCCGGGACCGGAAGGCCGTATTTTTGACCGGCCGTCTGATGGGAGGCGGGTCCTCTTCCCAGGCAGTCCTGGATCACCTTAAAGCCGGACTGCCGGTTTATGCCCTTTCGCAATCGGCCCTGACCATCCGAGATGATCTCAATCAGGTGACTCATATGGGGATACAGATAACCGATTCCGCACCGGGCGAGGCCATACGGATCGTCATGGGTGATATTCAAGATCAGGCCCTGGCCGGGCTTTTTGAATCTTTCGGGCTGGTTTTGCCTGAAATCCGTCTGGTGGCCGTTCAGGATCATGGCTTTGCGCCTCAAGAAAGCAACCGACGCTTTCGTTTTAAACAATGGGAGAATTTTCTTGCCTCTGAGAACCCGTTGGAAACCCTTCTTTATCAGGACATCCCGGCCCATCTGACCCGGATGAAGGCCATTCAGGAGACCTGGCCTCAAGCCCTGGTCATGGATACCGGGGCGGCAGCCATACTGGGGGCGATGGAAGATGAACAGGTTAAGAAAATTGATTTCCCCCGTATCCTAATCGTCAATATCGGCAACGAACATACCCTGGCCGCCTGGATGGTGGAAGGCCGTTTGAGAGGTATTTTTGAGCATCACACTTTTTTTCTGAACCAGGAAAAGCTGATAACGGACCTGGAAAGCTTTGTTTCCGGGCAGTTGACCAATGAACAGGTCCTCCAGGACCAAGGACACGGCTGTCTTAATACCATCCCCTGGGAAGGCCGATTCCCTCCTTTGGTGGTCACCGGGCCCCGAAGGGGATTGTTGACCCATGCCCCGGTTATTTTGGCTGCCCCCAACGGCAATATGATGCTCAGCGGGTGCTTCGGTTTGTTGCGGGCCTTTCGCTATTCAAATCCGGCCTAATGTGATATAATTCTAAATTATCAGTTATCACCAAAAACCTATGGATCATCCCTTAGAAAAACGAATCAAGGAGCTCCGCAGTCAACTTCACTATCACAACTACCGTTACTATGTGTTGGATGATCCGGAGATATCGGATGCCCGGTACGACCGTCTGCTCCGTGAACTGGAAGACTTGGAAACGGAGCATCCGGAATGGATTACCCCGGATTCGCCCACCCAGCGGGTGGGGGCCCAACCGGCCGATAAATTTCAATCGGTGGCCCATTCCATCCCCATGCTCAGCCTGGGAAATGGGTTTAATTTCGAGGAAGTCCGGGAATTTGACCGGCGTATAAAGCGGTTTTTAAAAGACGATCAGGAGATTGAATATACGGCCGAACCCAAAATGGACGGCCTGGCCATCGAATTGATCTATGAGAAAGGGGTTCTGGTCCAATCTTCCACCCGGGGCGACGGTCTGATGGGGGAAGAGATAACCCAGAATGTACGGACCATCCAGTCCGTCCCCTTGAGACTCTTGGACACTAAAGTCCTCCCACCGGACCGTCTGGAGGTTCGGGGGGAAGTCTATATTAAAATAAAAGATTTTCAGGAATTCAACCGCAAAAGGGAAGAAGCCGGGGAAGCTCCCTTTGCCAACCCGAGGAATGCCGCTGCCGGTTCTTTGCGCCAATTGGATCCCAAAATCACGGCCCAGCGGCCGTTGCATTTTTTTGCCTATGGCCTGGGATTGGTGAACGGCCGGTCATTTTTCAGCCAATGGGAGGTCCTGCAGACCCTGCCTAATTGGGGGTTGCCGGTCAATTCCCTTATCCGGTGCACTCCGGGGATTACCCAGTGCCTGGATTTTTGTAAGGAGATGGAAACCCTTCGTCATTCCCTGCCCTATGAAATAGACGGGGTAGTCCTGAAGGTCAATTCCTTTGCCCTGCAGGAACAATTAGGGATTAAATCGAGGAGCCCCCGCTGGGCCCTGGCCTACAAGTTCCAACCCTCACAGGAAACAACACTGGTCCTCAATATCGAGGTTCAAGTAGGCCGGACCGGGACCTTGACACCCGTGGCCCACTTGAAACCGGTATTGGTAGGCGGAGTGGAGGTCAGCCGGGCCACCCTTCATAATCAGGATGAGCTTGAACGTAAGGATATCCGTATTGGAGATACCGTGGTCGTCCAGAGGGCCGGAGAGGTCATTCCGGAGGTGGTCAAGGTTGTCACCTCGATGCGCCGGGGGGAGGAAAAACCCTTCGCGATGCCGGAAAAATGTCCGGTCTGTGAATCCCCGGTGGTCCGTCTGCCCGGCGAATCGGCTCATCGCTGCTCGAATCCGAACTGTCCAGCCCAGATCAAGGAATCGATCCGGCATTTTGCCTCCAAAGGGGCCATGGATATTGAAGGCTTGGGGGAAAAGTTGGTGGACCAATTGGTGGGAAAAGGGCTGATTCGGGACTACGGTGATCTTTATTATCTTTCCAGGGATACCCTGATTTCCTTGGAACGTCTGGCCGAAAAATCGGCAGACAATCTGAGCCAGGCCCTGCAACAGAGCAAACGGACCACCCTAGGTCGGTTTCTTTACGCCCTGGGTATCCGCCATGTAGGGGAGCATCTTTCCGGCCTGCTGGCCGGCCATTTTGGATCTTTAAAGGCATTAATGGGGGTCAGCGAAGAAGAATTGATAGCCATCCGGGAAGTCGGTCCCCAAGTAGCCTGCAGTATCCGGACCTTTTTTGACAATCCCCGAAACAGAGAGGTCATTGATAAGATCCTGGCAGCTGGGGTGGGGATTAGTGAGGAGAAACGTTCTGGGAACCGGCCCCTGGCCGGTAAGACCTTTGTACTTACCGGTAGGCTGGAGGGAATGACCCGGGAACAGGCCAAAGAAAAAATTGAGGCTTTGGGGGGAAAAACTGCCAACCAAATCAGCGGCAAGGTGGATTTTTTGATTGCCGGGGAAGATTCGGGTTCCAAACTGGACAAGGCCAGGGAATTTAATATAAAAGTTTTATCGGAAAAAGAATTTTTACAGATAATAACAGTCTCCCAATAAGATAAACAAAACGTTATTGTGGGGCCGGATGACCTTCTTTTCATAGATTGTCCACAAGGTTACCCTTTGCTCCTGCCCCGGCCCAAAGGCTAATTTTTTTAGAAGCACAGGGCAAACACCTAAGCCGATTTCGGGCTTTTGCATCGGCCTGATCTTGAAGAAGGTTCATTATCACCCGGGAAAAAAGCTTGGGCATTATGGGGTGGCAATCCTGAAAAGAAGGCCACCCGGCCCCAATTAATGCGGGACTTTTCATTACATTACCTGTCAAAATAATTATGAGATCTTTAATAAAAACCCAAAGGTGAAAGGGCAGGAGATTTTTATGGAAAAAATTTCAGCCCAGGTGATTATTCATGGCTGGGTTCAAGGGGTTTATTTCCGGGCCTTTACCAGGGACCAGGCCCGGTCCCTGGGGCTAACCGGATGGGTCCGGAATCGTCGGGACGGGACCGTAGAAGCCTGTTTTGAAGGAGAGAAGGAAAAAGTAGATCAAATGGTCGCCTGGTGCCGGCGAGGGTCCCCTTCTTCACGGGTGGAACAGGTGGAGGTCACCCAGGGTCCCTTTTCCGGGGCCTTCGACTCCTTTCAGATCCGCTATCAGTAGTTCGTTTCAAATTTCTAATATTTATTTGACATTACAATGGAATATTAGTATATAAAAAGTTTATTTTTAGGTATTTTATGACTATTGAATTACTGAAGCCATGCAACCAGAAGAAATTCATATAAAATTTCCGGAGGGGAATCCCCTGGACCTTCCCAAGGCAACCACGGCCCGGGAAGCTTTGATAAAAAGGGGCCAAGGGTCTTTGAAAAAGATTGTTGCCGCCCGTCTGAATGGGGAATCAATCGATTTGACCCGGGCTTTATCCCAGGATGGGACCCTAGAGCCGATTTTCGAAAACGATCCGGAAGGACTGGAGATTTTACGCCATTCCACCGCCCATTTGATGGCCCAGGCCGTAAAGGAATTATTTCCGGAAGTCAAGCTGGCCATCGGTCCGGCCATTGAACAAGGGTTTTATTACGATTTTGCCAAAAAAGACCCTTTTACACCTGAAGACCTTCCCCGCATCGAAGAGAAAATGCGCGCCTTAAGCCAGGGGAATATTCCGATTGTCCGGGAAGAATTTTCCCGGGAAGAGGCCATCCGACTTTTTTCATCCCAGGGGGAATCCTTCAAAGTCGAGATGCTGGAAGAACTGACCGAGCCTACGGTTTCCCTTTATCGGCAGGGGAATTTTGTGGATATGTGCCGCGGTCCTCATCTGACTTCCACCAATGGGAGCCGTTTTTATAAACTCACCCATGTGGCCGGGGCTTACTGGCGGGGGGATGAACATAACCCCATGCTTCAGCGGATCTACGGGACGGCCTTTTTTGAGAAAAAAGAACTGGATGACCATTTATTTCGTCTGGAAGAGGCCCGACGGCGTGATCACCGCCGAATAGGCCGGGAACTGGATCTTTTCAGTATTCATGACGAAGTTGGACCCGGATTGGTTATTTACCATCCCAAGGGGGCCATGCTTCGGACCCTCCTGGAAGATTTTGAGAAAAAAGAACATCTGAGACGGGGATATGAAATCGTTATCGGCCCCCAATTGCTCAGGGCCGACCTATGGAAAAAGTCCGGTCATTACGAAAATTACCGGGAGTTGATGTATTTTACCGAGATCGATGGCCAAGGGTACGGTATCAAGCCCATGAACTGTCTGGCCCACATGATGATCTATAAATCGAAGGTTCGCAGTTACCGGGATCTCCCCAAACGCTATTTTGAACTCGGCACGGTTCATCGCCACGAGAAATCCGGGGTCCTCCACGGACTGATGCGGGTCCGTCAGTTCACCCAGGATGACGCCCATATTATCTGCACCCCGGATCAGCTTCAGGACGAAATTCGAGGAGTACTCAATTTTGTGGCCGAGGTGATGAAAATCTTTCAATTTGATTTTGAAGTGGAGATCAGCACCCGGCCGGAGAAATCCATCGGCAGCGATCAGGACTGGGCAAGGGCCATCGAGGCCTTGATTTTTGCCCTCAAAGCCAACGGGTTGTCTTATTCCATCTGTGAAGGGGAAGGCGCCTTTTACGGCCCCAAAATCGACATCAAACTGAAAGACGCCCTGGATCGGCGATGGCAATGCGCCACCATTCAATGTGATTTCACCCTGCCGGAACGGTTCGATCTGCAATATGTCGGGGCGGATGGAGAACGGCACCGGCCGGTCATGGTCCACCGGGTTATTCTGGGGGCCATGGAACGGTTTATCGGGGTCTTGATCGAACATTATGCCGGGGCTTTCCCTACCTGGCTGGCTCCGGTTCAGGCTGTTATCCTGTCGGTTACCGATCGTAACGCCTCTTATTGTCAAAAGGTGTTTCAAGATTTACTTGCGACCGGCATTCGGGTCGAATTGGATATCCGCAATGAAAAATTGGGGCTCAAGGTCCGTGAAGCCCAACTGCAAAAGATTCCTTATATGGTCGTTATTGGAGACAAGGAAGAAGAACAAGGTTCCATCAGCCCGAGAACACGCAGCGGGGAAAATCTGGGGAGTTGGTCTGTCCCGCAGTTTATTGATAGGATTCGAGAAGAGTCGGTACCGGGAAAACAATAAAATTGCCGATTTTTGATTTCGGATTTCGGAATGAAAAACCTTAAAATCCAAAAGGTGAGATTAACCACTCCGCAATCCGCAATCCGAAATTTAATTAGGAGGTGATGGTTATAGCCAAGTCGGTGAATGTGAACGAAGAGATCAGGGCCGCCAATGTCAGGGTTATCGGGGATGGCGGTGTCCAGTTGGGCATCCTACCCATAAATCAGGCCCTGACTCTGGCCAGAGAACAAGGATTGGATTTGGTTGAAGTAGCCCCGCAATTGGATCCTCCTGTCTGCCGGGTCATGGATTATGGTAAGTTCAGATACCAGCAGACCAAAAAAGTTCATGAAGCCAAAAAGCGCCGGACGATCATCCAGGTCAAGGAAGTTAAACTTCGACCCAAAACCGAGGAACACGATTTTCAGTTCAAGTTGAAGAATATCCGGAAATTTTTGGAGAAAAAAAATAAAACCAAAATATTCCTCATGTTCCGGGGCCGGGAGATCCAATACCAGGAAGCGGCCCGGAATATTTTGAACAGGATCACAGAAGAAACCAAAGACCTGGCCACAGTGGAACAGGAACCCAAGCTGGAAGGCCGGAACATGACCATGATCCTGGGACCGAGATAAAAAAACAGGCTATAGGCACTAGGCAATGGGCAATAGGTGACGAAGGGTGAGGGATTTTTCTTGCAGCCCATAGCCTCCTTTCAACCCTTAGAAGCAAGGACTCTTTTAAAAGTCCAAATTATGTAAAAGCAGCAAGGAGTGTAGCAATATGCCTAAAATGAAGACCAAACGCGGGGCTGCCAAGCGATTTAAAACCACCGGGAACGGAAAGGTCGTCCGTTCCAAGGCTTTTGGCAGCCATATTCTGACCAGCAAGACGACTAAGAGAAAAAGACGTCTCAGAAAATCGGCTGTGGTGGAATCAGCCAATATGCGGGGCATCAAGAGAATGCTGCCCTATAGTTAAGAATGTTTTAAGAAAAATGAGGTGATGAATCATGCCCAGAGTCAAAAGGGGCTTTAAGGCCCGTCGGAGAAGAAATAAGGTTCTAAAATTGGCCAAAGGATACCGCGGGGCGAGAAGCCGATTATTCAAGACAGCAACCGAGGCCGTGGACCGGTCGCTTAAATATGCCTATCGCGACCGGCGGGTCCGCAAAAGAGAATTTAGAGGTTTATGGATAGTACGGATCAGTGCAGCCGCTAAGAACAACGGCATTTCTTACAGCCGTTTCATAGGGGCTTTGAAAAAGGCCGACATCGGCCTGGACCGTAAGGTGTTATCCGAAATGGCTGCTCGAGATCCGGAAAGGTTTACCGCCCTGGTTAAGATGGTTTCCCAATCTTAAGGCTTGATCCCCCTTCGGGTCCAACCCTAACCGCTACCTAATATTTAAGATAATTGCCATGTTATCCAAATTAAAAACATTGGAAACCCAAGTCCGGGAAGAATTGGATCGGGTTGCCTCCATAACCGATCTGGAGGCCCTGCAGATCCGGTTTCTGGGACGAAAAGGGGAATTGACCCAGTGTTTACGGGAGCTTTCAACCATTCCGCCTGAGGAAAGGCCCCTGGTCGGTCAGGAGGCCAATCGTCTCAAAGGGATACTGGAAGGGCTGTTTAAACAAAAAAAAGAGGTCTTCTTAGGAAAAGGGAAAACGGTACTGACCCGGTATGACTGGAGTCTTCCCGGAAGAAAAACCTTTCAGGGGCGGAAGCACCCCATTACCCAAACTATGGATAAGATCTGTGATATCTTTTCCCGCCTGAATTTTGAAATGGTTGAAGGGCCGGAGGTTGAACTGGATTATTATAACTTTGAGGCTCTGAATATGCCGGCGGATCATCCAGCCCGAGACATGCAGGACACCTTCTATATTTCAGATACCCTTTTGCTCCGAACCCAAACCTCACCCCTCCAGGTCCGGGTTATGGAAAAAAATCCCCCTCCCCTGCAGGTCATCGCTCCGGGAAAGGTCTTTCGCCGTGATTCGGATATCTCCCATTCCCCTATGTTCCATCAGGTGGAGGGTTTTATGGTCGGAGAAGACATCAGCTTTGGGGACCTGAAAGGAATCCTGACCTTTTTCGTTCACCAGATGTTCGGTGAAGATATCCCGCTTCGCTTCCGCCCCAGCTTTTTCCCGTTTACCGAACCCAGCGCCGAAGTAGATATGGGCTGTGTGATTTGCCGGGGATCGGGTTGCCGGTTGTGTTCCCAAACCGGCTGGCTGGAGATACTGGGATCGGGGATGATCGATCCCGAGGTCTATCGGATGGTAGGCTATGATCCCGATCAGGTGACCGGGTTTGCCTTTGGCATGGGCGTGGAACGGATCGCCATGCTCCGGTATGGGATTGATGACATCCGAATGTTTTTCGAAAATGACCAGAGATTTTTAAGACAATTTTAGCATAAAAAAAGGGGCCGAGGATTCCAGGGTTCAAGGGTTTTGATTTCAATGTCTTTCACTTGAATTCTTGACTCCTTGAATCCTGGAATCCTTTTTAATGCCCATTGTGTCTAACCAGGGCATGAGGATTTGATATGAAAGTTACCATAAACTGGTTACAGGAATATGTGGATCTGACGGGCCTTCCCCTGGAGGATCTGGCCCAGGGTCTGACCATGGCCGGTCTGGAAGTGGAAGCGATCCTTTCCATCGGACGGGAATTGGAATCTCTGGTGGTTGGGCAGATTCTGGAAGTTCGGAACCACCCGCAGGCGGACCGTCTAACCATTTGCAAGGTGGATACGGGCCGGGAATCTCTCGAAATGGTTTGCGGGGCGCCCAATGTGCGACCCGGGATTCTGGTACCGGTAGCCCTGCCCGGGACCCGTCTCCCTTCGGGGATGGAGGTTCAGGTGGCCACCATACGGGGTTTTGTCTCGCCGGGAGTGCTTTGCTCCGAAAAGGAAATGGGATTATCCGAAGACCATTCCGGGATTATGATCCTGCCGGAAGGGATTTCCATCGGACTTTCCCTGAGCAAGGCCCTGGGGGTGGAAGATACGCTGTTGGAAGTCAATGTGACCCCCAACAGGGGAGATTGCTTGAGTCATATCGGTATTGCCAGAGAGATTTCAGCAATTTTCAATCGACCATTAAAGGTTCCGGATACGTCTGCGGCGCCTGATGGAAAGACTATTCAAAAAGAGACTTCCGTATCGATCCTGGCCCCGGACTTTTGTCCCCGGTACGCTGCACGATTGATCCGGGGAGTTACCATAGGCCCTTCCCCGGCCTGGCTTCGCAACCGGCTTCTTTCGGTTGGAATTCGAAGCATCAATAATGTGGTGGATGTCACCAACTTTGTTTTGATGGAATACGGCCAGCCCCTGCATTCCTTTGATTTTGACACCCTTTCCGGGAGGCGGATTGTGGTGCGCACAGCCGAACCTAACGAACGGCTCACAACGTTGGACGGCCAGGAGCGAAACCTGACCCCGGAGATGCTGGTCATTGCCGATGGAGAAAAAGGGGTGGCCCTGGCCGGGATCATGGGGGGGATGAATACGGAGATTCAACCTGCGACCAGGAACATCCTTCTGGAAAGCGCTTTTTTCGAACCCCGCTGTATCCGCCGGACCGCCAAAAAACTCGGTTTATCCTCCGAGGCCTCCACCCGTTTTGAGCGAGGGGTGGATATTGAAGGGGTAATAAAGGCCGCTGACCGGGCAGCGTTATTGATCCGGGAATTGGCCGGGGGAGAGATCGTGTCGGGTTGGGTCGATGAATATCCCAAACCTCTGACCATTCCGCCGATCCTTCTGGACACCCAAAAGACCGGCAGGTTTTTAGGGATTGATGTATCCACGGATCAGGTAGTGGATATCAGCCGTCGATTGGGGTTGGCTGTGGTCATTAAAGAAAAAAAACGGGTTCAAATCGTACCTCCTTCTTTCCGCCGGGATCTGACCCGCCCGGTCGATCTGATGGAAGAAGTGGCCCGCCTGGTCGGCTATGACCGGATTCCGGCGACTATTCCCAATATTTCCTCTTCCAGTCGGAAGGAACTCAAAACCATTCCGGTCCGCAGGCGGATCCGGGAGATATTAACCGGACTTGGCTTTGATGAAATTATCACCTTTAGTTTTATTTCCGAGGAATTTTGTGCTGCTTTTCAGGATCCAGGACAATCCAATCCCGTCTCTTGTGTCCGGATAAAAAATCCGATTTCCGAAGATCAGTCGGTCATGCGGACCAGCCTTATCCCCGGATTGCTGATGACCATGAACCGAAATTGGGCCCAACGAAATCTGAACCTTCGTCTTTTTGAATTGGGAAATGTTTTTACCGCGGCGGCCGACCTGGATACTTTACCCGAAGAAACGAGCCGGTTATCTGTGTTGTGGACCGGGAGAAGGCATCCCGAATCCCATTATTTCAAAAGCGAAGGGGCGGATTTTTATGATTTAAAAGGTATTTTGGAGAACCTGGCCGAATCCTTGAAAATCAAGGAATTTTCAGTTCGTGAGTCCGATGCTCCAACTTGTTTCGTTCCAGGAAAATATCTCCGATGCTACAGTTCCAATGACCTGTTGGGGGAGATGGGGGAAATTTCACCCCAGGTCCAATCTCAATTTGACTTGAAAGAAACGGCCTACCTGTTGGATTTGGATGTGGATCGGCTGAGTCTTAAGGTCACCGACGTTCCTCAGTTTAAACCCTGGCCCAGATTCCCGGAGACCACCCGGGATATGGCCCTGATCCTGGATAACCATATCCTCTGGAAAGAGATCCGGGATGAAATTTTTTCCTTAAAAGAACCCCTGATCGAAGAAATCGAACTCTTTGATCTGTATTCCGGAAAACCGATCCCCGAAGGAAAAAAGAACCTGGGCGTTCGAATCCATTATCGTTCCCCGGAAAGAACACTTTCCGATGAACAGGTCAATCCGATCCAGGAAAATCTTCTGAAACGGGTTCTGGAAAAATTCGGGGCGACCCTGCGGGAGAAATAACCGGTATTGAACATTTTTTTTGATAGGAATTCTATTGAATTCATGGAATATCTGGTTCATAATTAGATGAAAGATGCCGTTCGATGTTTATCGACGAACGCCGAACGGTTAGATACTATCCCAACAGGGGGGACTCCATGGAAACAGAAGGAATTCCCAACAAGCAGTATTTCAAAATCGGGGAAGTGAGTGCCCTGACCCAATTGGAATCCTATGTCCTGCGTTATTGGGAGACGGAATTCAAGATGATCCGCCCGGTCCGTTTCGGTTCCAATCAGCGCATGTATCGCCGTAAGGACGTAGAGACCATTTTTGAGATCAAAAAATTATTATACGAGGAAGGGTTCACCATCGCCGGGGCAAGAAAAAAACTGCTCCATCATTCCAAGGAAGAAAAGAAAACCTCCCCCCAGGTCGTTGAAGCTGGGATTGCCGATGCTCCCGGTCTGGACCCTTTGATTCGTGAAATCCATAGGGAACTGAGTGACCTGGCCCGATTCCTCGGCAAATAATCCTCCAATCTTTCCCGGCTTCGTTTATTAAATCATTCCCTTTTTCATGGTTATTCCTAAATGGACCTTCAAAAATTAAAACTTCTCATGTCCGTCTTTCCCCACCAACCCGGGGTCTATCTGATGAAGGACCAGGTCGACCATATCCTCTATGTGGGCAAGGCCAAGGATTTGAAGAAGCGGGTAACCTCTTATCTGAAGATCGATAACCTCAAAACCGCTGCCCTGCTCGAACGGGTGGAAGGACTGGAATATATCCTGACCGCCAATGAAAAGGAGGCCTTGATTCTTGAGAGCAACCTGATCAAAAAGCATCGACCCCGTTATAATGTAGACTTGCGGGACGACAAACAATACCCGTGTTTAAGGCTCGGTCTGGAAGACCCTTATCCCCGCCTGCAAGTAGTCCGCCGAATCAAAAAGGACAAGGCCGTTTATTTCGGCCCGTTTTCCTCTGCCGGAAAGATGCGGGCCACGGTTGACTACCTTCAACGGGTCTTTCCTTTGCGTCAATGCCGACAAAAAGACCCTCCCCGGAGGTCCCGTCCCTGCCTGTATTTTCAGACCGGCAAATGCCCCGGCCCCTGTCACAACAAAATCAGTCAAGAAGACTACCGCCGGAGGGTGCAAGAGGTGGTCTTTTTTCTTGAAGGAAGAAACCGGGATTTATTAAAAAGCCTGAAAAAGCAGATGCACCTGGCTTCGGAAGAATTGAAGTTTGAAGAAGCGGCGGTCTTAAGGGATCGCATCCTGGCCATTTCGGAAACCTTGAAAGAGCAAAAGGTCGTCTCACCCCGTTTTATCGATGTCGATGTCATTGCCCAGATCGAACAGGATCAAGTCGTGGCCGTGGTCATCCTTTTTATCCGGTTGGGTTCGGTGACCGGTATGACCCGTTTACGATTTAAAAATCCGGCCCAGTCTCCTGAGGACTATCTTTCCGATTTGATTCAACAGTATTATCAGGGCGGAAAATATATCCCCCAAACGATCCTGATCCCGATCCCCCTGCAGGATCATCTTCTCCTCGAAGAAGTCCTTTCGGAATTTAAGGGGAAAAAAGTTGAACTGCGTATCCCCAGCAGGGGAGAAGGGCGCCGTTGGATGAGCATGGCCGAAGAAAACTGCCGAAGTGTCCTGGAGAAAAAGGAACCCGGAGAGGATTTCCAGGATAGAACAGCCAAACCTCTTCAACAGAAGCTGGGCTTGAAAACCCTCCCTCTTTCCGTGGGGGGTCTGGATATATCCAATATCCAGGGAGATCTGGCCGTCGGGTCTTTCGTTGTTTTCCGGCAAGGCAAAGAAGACAAAAGCAGCTATCGCCGTTTCAGAATCAAGACCATCGACCAGCCTAATGATTATGCCATGATGGCCGAGATGATCGATCGGTTGGTCAGCCATTATCCGAAACTGCCCGACCTGATCCTGGTGGACGGCGGCAAAGGCCAATTGAATATCCTGAAGGACTTAATAGAAAAAATTCCCGAGGACCAAAGGCCTGATATTTTAGCCCTGGCCAAAAAGACCTTTCGAGCCCAGGAAGGGAAAGACGGCCTCTATCTACCCAACCGGAAAAACCCGGTCCGCTTGGCCCCGGATTCCCCCCTCTTGCATTTTTTGGAAACGATCCGGGATGAGGCCCATCGCTTTGCCCTGGCCTATCATCATAAGCTGCGGGAAAAAGAAATCCGCCCCCGGAAACAAAAAGGTTCCCTTCCTTTTCAGTGATTAAAGCTCCCTGAACCAAGACTTCGGCGAGCCCGTCGACAGGCTCTGGGCCTTGAGTTTGTCGAAAAGGCTCAGTCGTGTCGGTGCAGTCCCGCCATGGCGGGATTCCATGCAAGGCAAATTTCTATTATTGCAGTTCGCTCTCTAACCCACTCAGTCATGCCGCTAGCGTGACTGGAGCTGCGCTCGCTGTTCATGTTTAATATTCCGTATTGACAGACAGTTAGATAATAACTAAGATCATCAATTATATTGTCTGACCTGTAACCGCGACGGATGACCAGATGATTAAGGTGGGTTCTCGACCCCGGTTACCCGTCCGTGGTCACCGTTCATCTTCAGGAGGTTTTTTGCATGTTCGATATCGGGATGCCGGAATTATTATTGATTCTGGTTGTCGCCCTGGTGGTCCTGGGGCCCAAGCGGTTGCCGGAACTGGCCCGGGCCATCGGTAAGGGATTGGCGGAATTTAAAAAATCGGCTGAAGAGCTGAAAAAGAATTTTAATCTTGGAGAAGACTTAAAAGAAGTCCAAAAGGACTTGAATGATATGGTGGATCCTTCTCATTATTTAGATACCCCTGAATTTGGTCCTCCTTCGGATAACCAGGGGGAGAAGGCCGAAACCAAAATTTCTTCTGAACCTCCATCGTCCCTTGCCCCGAAAGCCCCCGATGCCTGATGTCAAGATGCCTTTTATCGCCCACCTGGCGGAGCTTCGGAAGCGGCTGATTATCTGCTTTGCGGCCGTCGGTATCGGCTTTGCCGTAGCTTATGCCTTCTCGGTCGAGATATTTGAATGGCTGGTTAAACCCCTGATCGGGGTTCTACCCCCGGGAGACAAGCTGGTTTTTACGGCCCTGCCCGAGGCCTTTTTTATTTATTTGAAGGCCAGCCTGATTGCCGGGATTGTCCTGGTCTCTCCGGTTATTTTTTATGAATTATGGATGTTTATTGCCCCGGGGTTATACCACAAAGAGAAAAGATTTGTTTTGCCCTTTGTCATCATCTCCTCTCTTCTATTCGCAACCGGGGCCTTGTTCGGTTATTACGTGGTCTTTCCCGTCGGGTTTCGGTTTCTGGTCGGGTTTTCCACTGAAAATATTCGCGCTCTGCCCTCGCTCCAGTTATATCTTTCCTTTTGCCTGAAACTGCTCCTGGGTTTCGGGCTGGTCTTTGAATTTCCGGTCCTGGCTTATTTCTTAGGCCGGGCGGGGATCATCAATTCCCGGATGATGGCCAAAAACAGACGCATCGCCATCCTGCTCATCTTCATCATTGCCGCCGTGGTTACCCCGCCGGATGTCGTTTCCCAGATCCTGCTGGCCGTTCCTCTTTATCTCCTTTTTGAAGGCAGTATTCTGATCGTAAAAATTACCGGAAGGAAGAGAAAAGAGGAAGATGAGGCGGAAGAATCCGAACAATAAGGATGATGCTTATCCAGATCATTCATTCCTTGCCGTCTCAATTGGATAGGGTCCTTATTTGTATTCTTTGTCCAATTCTTTGATAAAATCTTTCAATGATCGGCCGTCCTGGCTGAAGGTCGGCACTTGATCCTCATCAGGCGGGGGGGAGACCGGTCCGGAGGTCTGACTTTTACCCTTCGGATACCGTTTCAGGGGTTCCCTTGAAGAGTCCATGATAGGTGAGCGGTATTCGATTTCTTGGGTATTTTCCAGGGAAGGCTGAAAAATTTTTTCCGGTGGATTCAGATTCTTTTGAATCATGAGGTATTCGTTCACATAGCGGTCGAAGTTAAACATCCCTTCGTTTTTCCCGAGTTGAATGAGGTTTTCAATCTGGTGCAGTTTATCTTCCCGGATTGTGCCTTTCAAGGATTGGTTCCCTTTGAGGATCGAAAGAACCGGGACGCGAAATCCGAATTTATCAAAGTACTTCAGTTCCTGAATGATCAACCAGGCCAAGGTGGAAGCCAGGCGGCTGCGGATGTCATCTTGCGATTCCATAGGAAAGGCGTTTAAAATACGATGAAGGGCCTCCTCGGAATTGCTGGCATGCATGGTGGCGATGATCAGATGACCCGATTCGGCAATATTTAAAGTCAATTTGATGGCTTCCGGTTCCCTGATTTCCCCGACAACGATCACATCGGGATCTTCCCTTAAGACATCCAACAGTCCCTGCTCAAAACTGGGCATGTGGCTGCCCAGTTCCCGTTGTTCGACAAACGACTTCTTGGAAACAATACGATATTCAATGGGATCTTCGAGGGTGATGATGTGATAGGCACAGGTGCGGTTGATTTCATCGATAAGGGCGGCAATGGTGGAGGTTTTTCCAACGCCGGTGGCCCCGCCGATCAGAATCAGTCCGGATTTGAGTTTACTGATTTCCTTAAGAGAAGGATGGAGGTTCGATTGTTCGATGGTGGGGACGATCCCGGGAAGGATGCGAATAGCCAGACTCAATCCCCGGGTGGTATTAAAAATATTGATTCTCAACCGTGCCCGCAGAAAACTCAGCGCGCAATCAATGGAATAGCGTTGTTTAAGTTGATCTAATTGCCTGGAGGTCAGGAGGGTTTCAATTAAGGTGTCGACCTCTTCGTGACTCCATTTAAACGTTGCTTGAAATTTTAAGATGCCGTTGACGCGGTAAACAACCGGATGGCCTCCGGTGATATGGATGTCTGAAACCCCCAAACTCAAGGCTGATTTGATCAGGCCTTCGAATTTCTCCATGACCCCTTTAACCCCTTATTGGTGTTTTGGATGATTTCGGCGAAATATGAAAATATATTAATCCTCCTTACTCCAATCTCCTCCCGCCGTGTGAGAGGGTTGGAGTCGCATTCTACCCTTTTATGGGGAGATGGTATCGGGGGTGGACAAAATCTATTTTCGTCCTAAATTGAGGCCAGTTCTTCCATAATCATAACTTCCATTTTCCCAGCGAAAAATTCGCCCGCCTTGGCCGAAAAGGCCTTAAAATGGGGGGTGGAGGAATGAACAGCCATACTTTCTTTATCCTTATACCGTTCCATCATGACTAGGGTGTTCGGGTCTTTCTTGGAAACATTCAAGGAATAAGAAAGAGTCCCTTCCTCCTTGGCCACTTCCTTGATTAATTCTTTAAAGGCCTCAATCGCTTCGTTCAGTTTTTCTTCTTTGATCGGAATCTTGGCAATCATTGATATCATGGACAGATCTCCTTGGTTTAAATTTAGGATGTGGATGGACCTGCAAACGTTTCGTCCTATGGCGCTGCATTCTATGATTTTAGTAACTTGGTGTCAAAGGAAAAAATTCCCTCCTGGTTAGCCTACATATCCACCGCGGTGACGCGATTGCGGCCGCCGTCTTTAGAAGCATATAGGGCCTTGTCGGCTGATTTCAAAAGCCTGCCGGAACCCCCGGTTTGTACCGAAGGAATCCCGGTGGCCACCCCAAGACTGATGGTGACCGAATCGCTTATCTCCGAGCGAACATGTTCCCGTCTCATCTTCCAAATCGACAAACGAATGGTTTCGGCAATATGCATGGCTCCATCCGAAGGGGTATTGGGTAATAGGACACCGAATTCCTCCCCCCCATACCTGGCCACCAGATCGCCGGGCCGACGCACACAGTTTTTGAGGCAGGCGGCCACCTCTTTCAAACATTCATCTCCCAACTGGTGTCCGTAATAATCGTTGTAGCGTTTAAAAAAGTCGATATCACCAAGGATTAAAGAAAAAGGCTGCCTTTCACGCCTCATCCGCAGCCATTCCTCTTTAAGCCTTTCATCGAAAATACGACGGTTGGCCAGCTGGGTCAGTCCATCCACAGCGGCCAGTTGCTCTAACTCCTTATTGGCTTCCTCCAGGGCCTCCTGGTAACGTTTTCGTTCCGTGATATCCTTGAATTGTTCAACTATGCCCACCAGTTCGCCGGTCAAGCCGAATAACGGCATGGCGGTCAGCAAAAAGGGAACCGTCATGCTTCCTTTGATCACCCTTTCTTCATCCATTTCAATCCGCTGTTTTTTCTTTCGGATTTTTTCCAAAGGGCAGTCAGGGGTTCGGCATGACTTTGAGGGCAATAAGTCATAACATTTTTCGGAAACGGCCGACTCTTTATCCTTCAAACCAAGAAGGTTTAAGAAGGCCTTATTGATACGGATAACGGAGTGCTCATTGTTAATGACCCAGGTGGCATCACCGATCGAATTAAAGACCTGTTCGAATTCCAGGCGGGCGATTTCACATTCCATGGTCAAAGAATTGGCTCGGGTAATCGCCTCTTCAAATAAGTCCGATAGGGTCCGGTTTTCTTCCTGAAGCTCAAGCAGTTGTTGTTCAACCTTTTGTTTATGGTTCGGGTCTTGAACTGAAGGGTCCTGCTGATTTTTCGAAGCGGTACCGTTCATGTCACACCTCAAACGGATTCATTGGTAAAAGGTTCTCTGGACTGGGGGTATTATAAAATGGGAGGGAAAAGGGGGTCAAGGAGAAAGACGCTTCAATTTCCTTTTGACGAATAGCTGAAGAAAGGTTAATATCGACCGTGTTCCATCCGAGGTGAAGACAAAAATCGCCTCGAGAGCTTTGAAAAATTTTCAATTTTGTTCAAGGTCAAGGAAGGCGAAAATTTTAACCATAGGAATACATAACGTATTTCGAGGATTAAAATTTAAGCCTGACGCAGAAATTGGACAAAAGAGGATGTTTTTCAAAGCTCTCGTCTCATCAGCCTAAAAGGGATTGATATGATTGACTTCAATATGATTCTGGATGCGGTTTTGCTCCCTGAGGTCGGAGTTTTCCTGGGGTTCTTCCTTCTGATTATTTTTCTATGGATAATCTTAAGGCGAATAAAGGACCTAAGGAGATCCATGACGGTATTGGAATTGGGTCACCTGGAGTTTTATTTCCAGTCTTCTGAAATGCGGCAATGGCGGTTGCGTCTGATAACGACAGAACGGACGGACATGAAGGCGCTTCAAACCCGGTCCGGTGAACTCCTCAATTTTTTCGACCGCCTTGGTTTTTTGATCCAAAAGGGGACCCTTCCCAAGAAAGAAATGTGGCAATCTTTTGGAACCCCTATCCTGGGATACTTCAGTTTTTTGGTACCTTTCATCCAGTGGCTTCGAACCGAAGAAAGGGATCCCGATTTATTTTTGTATTTCGAGGATCTCAATGATGCCGTTTACCGGTTAAATTGCAAGATGGATCGGAAACAGGCCCGTCCCTTAATGGAAGAGGAAGAGTTGGGCCGGTTTATCGAGGAAGAAAAAACCGCCCTGTCCGATTAAAGACAGGGACCTCATAATAGGTCAATAATGAATAATAATTTCCCCCCACTGAACCATCCGAATGACGACACGGAAGGAGAAAATGGGCGGAAAGTGGCCGAAATCCGTAATGCATAGATAAAACCTATTTAATCTCTCCATTCTGCCGGTATTTTCCTATTTGACTTCAGGGAACCAATTTTTTAAAACAAAAATAGTGGTTATGCCCCCATCCCAACCTTCCTCCACAAAGGGAGGAAATGAGTTTTTTGAGGGATTTTCATGAGTTGCTGATCCCTCCTTAGGGAATGGGGGTTTAGCGTGGGAAAAATTTTTATAAAAAGGGATCTCTATGGAAATATTAAATTGTAACGGACCTACCTGCCCCCAGCCGGTGGTGGAAACCAGGAATTTTCTGGCAACCCATCCTCAACTCGAGGCAGTGACGGTTCTGGTGGACAACCCGGCAGCGGCCCAGAATGTAGAACGGTTCCTCGGAGCCCAGGGTTTTCAGGTTTCCATTCAGGGGAGCGAGCCTGACTTAAAAGTCGAGGGACATCGACAAGGTCAGGAAAGCGGTGAGATGGTGATAGAGAATTTAATTGAGGCCCATCAAAAGACCCTGATCCTGATCTCCAAAGATACCATGGGGGTTGGAGACGATCGCTTGGGGGCTTTACTCATGCTGAATTTCCTCCGTACGCTGAAAGAGATGGGAAATGCCTTGTGGCGGCTTGTTTTTGTCAATGCCGGGGTTAAACTGACCATCGAAGGGACCGAAACCCTGCCGGTTCTCCAGGACCTGGAAGCCCAAGGAATATCCATTCTGGTCTGCGGGACCTGCTTAAACCATTTTGGTCTATTGGGAAAAAAACAATGCGGTGAGACCACCAATATGCTCGACATCGTCACAAGCCTGCAGGTGGCCGACAAGGTGATTACTCTGTAATATATCTTACCCTTCCCTCGCTAAAACAGTTTCTATCCCTCCTATTTTTGGAAAACAGACTTGGTTTCTCCTTCACAAGAACCATCCCTTATTTATCGGCCTTTGAATTCCGGGGTCCGTTTTTCAAAAAAAGCCTTCACCCCTTCCTGGTAATCTTTGGTCAGTGAAGCCAAAAGGACCTGATCCGAATCCATGTGCATGATGGCCCGGTCGAGGGCGGTTAAGAGGAATTCGTTTTTCCTTTGACTTTATTTATCATGGATGCCCCCGGAATATGGATTAAAATTAGGGTGTGGTTCTCTTTGACAATTTTTTGCAATATTTTGACATTTTTTGTCTCATCGGGAATGGTTTAGGAATGACGAAAATGTTTACCTTGTAACTAGTTAAAATTATATAATAAAAATTTATATTAATCCGGTTATGCTGGTATATATTTTGCAAATTTAAATTATAATCAATTAATCATCCATCTGGTCGGCTTTGAGATAAGACCGGTTTCCTTCTGTTCGTGCACTACTCCCCGGTAACGACCAGCGTTCTTACTGGTCCCCTTTGGAGGAATATGGAAAAATTTTGCATTGTCAAAAGGAGAAAGCAAGGCCTTCAGGATCATTTTACCTCTCCCTTGCCCATCCAAGAGGAAGAGCCCGGTTCCCGGCATGATAAGTCCAATCTCCCGCAGGAAATTATTTCAAGTGAAGAGCCGGTTTTTTCATTGAATTTAACTCCCTGGCAAAGCGGGACTATCCGATCAGGAGGTATCCTTTCGCTCCTGGGTGCGGAAACACCTAAAACCTTGAACTTAAACCTGCACAAAGAGGAAGACGGATCCATTGTCTTTAATTTTCATCTTGATTTGGATCACAACTTGATGATGCTTAAACCGGATCAAGTCTGCCGAATGATGCAGATCAGCCGACACTTATTAGAACGATTGGTTAAAGAGTATAAGATCAAGAGTTATAAGTTTGGCCGACTCAGGCGATTTTCTCTTAAAGACATCATTGAGGCCTTGGGCCGAGCCTCGGCTTAAAAAATCCGTTCGTTGGTAAGGTAAGGTTTTTAATAGTATTTAATAACTTCGTATAATAAAGGGGAAATCCTATGTATTTCGAATATTGGAATCTTAAAAAACCGCCTTTTGACAATGTCCCCGATCCCTCCATGTATGCCGAGTGTCATACCTCTATGGAAAATGCCATTGCTGAAACTTTATTTGCCATTGAGGAGGGAAACGAATGTTTAGCCGTAATTATCGGGGATGTAGGTCTGGGAAAGACACTGTCCCTGCGCATCATCATCGACAGCCTTTCACCCGAAAAGTATCAATTGGCCTTGATCACCAATCCGAGCATTTCCTTTGTCCAACTTTTAAATGAAATCATCGGCCAGTTGACAGAGAGTCCGTGCAATGAAAAGAAAAAGGTGGGCCTTCTGGAGATTTTTAATAAACTCCTTTTTCGGGCCGCCGATGCCGGAAAAAAGATCGTACTCCTCATCGATGAGGCCAATGCCATTACCCCGGCCAATCTGGAAAGCTTAAGGCTCCTGACCAATATGCAGGACGATCGACGGAATCTATTTACTATGGTTCTGGCCGGCCAGATCGAACTGGCCCGACGTTTGGAAGATCCTAGACGGGCTAATCTCTTTCAGCGGGTTGGGACCTACAGCCGGATCGAGAGGATGGCCTCCACAGACCAGCTCCAGGCCTATATGGAGACCCGCTTGAGGCTGGCCGGAGCGACCAGATCGATTTTTACCGAAGATACTTATCCCATATTCTGGGAATATTCCGACCAGGGTGTGCCTCGTTTGATTAATAAAATCGCCAAACTCAGTTTAAAAGCCGGTGAGACGCACGGTCTTGAACAAATCGACGCCCAGGTGGTTTACCAGGTAGGCAGTCAGTTTGAAAAAATAACCGGTTCGGGGGCTACCCGAGGAAAATCTAAAAAGAAAACCGAAGGGGAAGAGCTGGTTTTCAGCGCCCCCCAGGAGCCGATTAACGATCGAAGGCCAACAGACTTAGTTATTGAGGGAAAGGAAGAGCAGGAATCGTCTTGGAGAGAATCCAATTTGTCGAAAATCTTCCCCCAATCACCGATTAATTCATGGCCGGAGCAACCTGAAGGGTTGAAGATAGAGACAGTCACCGATCAAAATTTATCGCCCGAAACGGCTTCGGAGGGGGTTCAGGCGTCGTTAACAAATGGAGAAGGGTTCCCGGATTCCCCTCGGTCTTTGGCCTTACCCTTACCGCGAACCCTAGAGGGAGAAAATTTCCCCCCCGAAACGGGTCAGGGTCTGAAGGCTATTTCAGAAGAAGAGACCACCGAATTAAATCCCGAGGATCTCAGATCAACCGGAACTCCTGACGAAACTTCTTCCCGAACCCATTTGCCGGGATTCGCTGAAAGCAGTTCACAGGCACCCGAAGGAATTTTTGAGGAATTTCAGATCGAGAAATTCAAAGTCCGGGTTCATCTCCCTTCCCAGTTTGTCGAGCAGGCCCTTTCTTGCAGCCAGGAGGATCGTTTGAAGATGGCCGGCCAGGCAGCCGTCGAGGCTATTAAAAAATTTTCACAGATGACTTCTTCCCCCCCCGCAGATCCGGTTTCCATCTGGAGTGAACTGCGCGCTAATATCCTTAAGAGGCTGGAACCGTCTGAGAGAGAAATGGTCGCCTGATGGAACAAAAGATTCTTAATAGGTCTAATTGTCTGAAAAGCCGGCGATGCAATAAGGGGGACGACTATATGACCCTTTTCAACACGGGATCGGTTTTTCTGCAGCAAGGAAATTTTGAGGAGGCCTTAAGTTACTTCCAGGATGCAGCAAGACAAGGGCCGGACATTGAGGAACCCTACCTCGCTTCAGGACAAGTCTATGAACGGATGGGAAGATTCGGGAGTGCCAAGCAGATGTACCGATTGGTCTTGGAGATAAATCCGGGGAGCATTGAGGCTTTGATCCGGACGGCTCATATCCTGGAAAGGGAAGGAGATTATCACCAGGCCGTTAGGGTTTTCCAAACGGCTATAGAAATCAACCCCCAGGCTGTGCCCCCCCGTCTCGGTTTGGCTTTACTCTATGATCATTACGATATGTTTGATGAGGCCAAAGAAGCCTACGAAGCCCTTCTAGAACAAGAACCATTTCACCCGGCGGCCCGGGTTAACCTGGACCGGCTTCTTTTTCAACTGGGGGAATATCCCGGGGCCACTGGTATGCTGTAAAGTCAAATTTACTAGCAAGAGCCAAGGGCAGACCTGATAATCCTATTAAAGGCACCTCGTTTATACCAAGAAAAGAGTTTTCTTGGTATGTAAGGGTAAGAGCATCAATCAAACCCTAGGAGGTGCCTTTAATAGGATTATCAGGTTTCCGTTTGACTTATAAGATCGATTCTAACAATAAAGAAGAATGAGTAAGATATTTTAGCGTCGGTCTTGCCATCATACAATCTGAAACTCTTTTGACTGCTCTGCGAAAAATACCTTCCTCTTAACTTAGCTGTCCTACCGTAGTGTATAATACCTTGCCCAACATTAGGATCAATTCTTTCATATTGACAATTGATGTACGAATTTATCTAAAGCAGTTGTTGTCAGGTTGTTACGATGAGATTTTTCAGAACAATTCACCAAATTACCATTTGTTGTTTGAAGGGATATTCGTTTGTTAATTTGAAAGAACTGATATCATTTACCTACAGGTGGCCGACAAGGTGATTACTCTGTAATATATCTTACCCTTCCCTCGCTAAAACAGTTTCTATCCTTCACAAGAACCATCCCTTAGTTATCGGCCTTTGAATTCCGGGGTCCGTTTTTCAAAAAAGGCCTTCACCCCTTCCTGGTAATCTTCGGTCAGTGAAGTCAAAAGGACCTGATCCGAATCCATGTGCATGACAGCCCGGTCCAGGGCCGAAGCGACGGCATTCACACTTCTTTTGATCATCTGGGCGGCCACGGGGGGCATGGCCGCATATTGGGCCGCCATCTCCAGGGCCCGATCCATAAGCCGGTTCGCCGGGACCAATTCATCTAAAAAGCCCCATTCCAGCAACGTTTGAGCCTTTTCCCGTTGAGCCAGGATCACAAAGCGTTTGGCCCTGGCCGGACCGACCAGGTGCACACATAAAGGCAGGCTGACCCAGCTTAAGGGGATGCCCAGGGCCCCTTCGGGATAGGCGCAAAAACAATCCTCGTCCCCGATGCGGAAATCCAGGGCCGAGACGATACAGGCCCCACCGCCCAGGGCCCCGCCGTTAATGGCCGCTATGGTGATTTGGTTCATATCATAAAGTTTTTGAATCATCCTTGGACCCAGATGGAACTGCCGTTGTTTATTTAACAGCGAAGTATCGGCGGCCGCTGCCCGTTTGGTGTCCCTCATATCAGCCCCGGCGCTGAAATGTCGGCCCTGACCGGTGAAAATCACCACCCGGGTCTCAATATCTTCACGGAACTCCTCAGTGATCAGTTCGATTTCCCGCATCAGATCTATGCTTAGGGCATTCAAGCGGTCCGGACGGTTAAACCTCACCACGGCGATCTTATCCAGCCTTTCTACAATCAAGTGTTCATAGGTCATCGTTATTCATTCCTTTCCTTTCAATGAGAACTCAGTCGAGGAAAAGCCGTTGGGGCCCGGGGAAAACTCAAATACATTAACGCCCATTATTAATGAGTGCAAAATAAAAAACCTATGGGTTCAAGTCTGCCCTTGGTGCTTAACCGAAAATAACCTAAGCCAAGGGTAGATTTTACCCTGTTTCTGAGGAATAATTCAAGCGTTTGCTGAAATCTTTTGCTCAGTTCTACATCGATTTACGAATCCGGCTCGAAGGCGGGCAAATTGACCTATTAACAAGGGCAAGTGTGGCTGACCGAATAATGAGGTTTCAATTCATCAAGTAAGCAGCCATCCACCCTTTCTATCCGGACAAAACGGAAGCTGTTCCTGTTTTAGGGGAACTGAATAAACTCAAAAAGGATTGCCTCAGGGATTTAAAAGAATTCTTTTTTTGAAAATTATTTTACCTTTGAAGAAAAACAAGGTACCCTAAACATTACAAAAGCCGAGGATGCCGTAGATCCGAGGCGGCAAGGATAAAGTCCCGCCGCTGGTGGGACTTTACACGGTTTTCCCAAAGGGTAATAATTAGGGCGGTTTTTACTAATTCAGGATTAAATTTTTGGGGAATTCCTGAATGACCTCCGATTTACAACAATACCTGCGTGGGTATTGACTAATATTCATCTCTGCGCTGTTTTTTATACAACGTTTTTGGCAACTACGGCCGGGTGGAACTGCCGGTCGTTGGGCGGCCTTAAGGAGGGGTAAATGATACACCCGGAAGACCAGGGACTGGAGGGTAAAGTAGCGATTGTCACCGGCGGCGGCGCTGAAGGCGATGGGATCGGAAATGGAAGGGCGGCTGCCATCCTTTTGGCCAGAGCCGGCGCCCAGGTGCTGGTCATCGATCGGAAGTTAGAGCCCGCTCAGCGCACCGCCATGATAATCGCCGAGGACGGCGGCACAGCCGAGGCATTTCAATGCGACGTGACCACGAAAAGCGGGTGCGCCGATATGGTCGCGGCGGCTGTGGAGCGGTGGAACCGGCTTGATGTCCTGGTGAACAATGTCGGGATCGGGAGCCGCGGTTCGGTCGTTGACGAGACCGAGGAGCGCTGGGAGCGGGTGATGCGGACCAATGTCACCTCGATGTTCCTGGCCTCGAAACAGGCCATTCCGGCCATGCTGCGGAGCGGAGAGGGGGGTGCAATCGTCAATGTGTCCTCTATCTCGGCGCTTCGCCCGCGGGGACTGACCGCTTACTCCACATCGAAGGGAGCCGTGATCGCGCTGACCCGGGCCATGGCGGTTGATCACGGCCCGAGCGGGATCCGGGTCAATTGCGTGGCACCAGGCCCGGTATACACCCCCATGGTCTATGCCCGTGGAATGTCCCCTGAAGCGCGGGAGAATCGGCGAATATCGTCACTGCTGAAGATCGAGGGGACCGGCTGGGACATCGGGAATGCGGTTTGCTTCCTGGCCTCGCAAAGGTCGCGGTTTATCACCGGTCAGGTGCTGGTGGTCGACGGCGGCGTGACGTTGGTGGGGCCTGAGCGGGGGACCTGATCTCTTTATCATTTAATTTTTAGAGTTGATAAATAGGTGTCCCCCAAACCGGGTAAAAAGTGGAAGTTTAATGGCTTTCCTTGAAGCGTTACTATCAAGTCAAGTCTGCCTTCTAATAAATAATTCTTTGATTTCAGGGCTTATCATTTGATATACAGCTAAGATCATGGAAAAGTCCTCATGAACGAGCAATAATATGTCCCTGGAAGCTACCTTCTTCACTTCCTACTGGCAATGGCTTCTCTCTTGTCTGATTATCCTAATGGCCCAAACCATTTATGTGTTATTCGGATTCGGCCTCGGATTGATTGCCGTCGGCTTAATGGCCCTTTTTATAGATCCGGTTACCAATATCATTGTCTTGATCCTGTTTATTGCTCTCCCCGCCGAAATTTATGTGGTCTATAAATCCTGGAGGAGTATATCGTGGAAGGGTATCTTCATTCTGGCAGGCGGGGTTGCAGTAGGGACAATCCTAGGCACCCTAATTCTGAAATATGGAAACCCGGAGATTATTCTAACCCTCCTGGCTTTTTTCCTGATATTTTCCGGGATTATTTTTCTGATCGCCCAGTCCGAAATGGTGATACAATGGCCGTCATGGTGTTCTCCCTTTATAGGGATTCTGGCTGGACTTCTTGCGGGCATGTTTGGAACCGGAGGCCCCCCTTTGATTTTTTATTATCAGCTCTCGGGACTGAAAAAGGAGGCTTTCCGGGGCCACTTGATGACCCTGTTTCTGCTTATGGCCCTTGTCCGGTATCCCTCCTACGCCCTCTCAGGCCTCATTACTGGACCCAGAATTATTTCTGCAATCTATGTATTCCCGGTTGTCATTTTAGGGATCTGGCTCGGGAATCGTATTCATATCCAGATCTCTGAAATGGCGTTTCGAAAGATGATAAACATCGGCCTCATTGTGATCGGAATGATTCTCATAATAAAGCGATTGGGAATTTATTAGGCTTCAAGACATGTTGAGGATTGGTTTAAATTGATTTAAAAAATCATAGACCTGTTAAAAAACATTACCGTTAAAAGGCGAGGGGTCACCCATTAAAAGGTAACGTCTGCTCTTGATTCTTGCTCCAATATTATTCAACTAAATAGTCCTCATCCGGAAAAGATGATTTCGGATGAGCGCGCTGAAGAGTTCAGCTTTCAGCTAACAGCAAAGATCTTTAACAACGATGGGTTGGCTAATTGCTGATCGCTGATTGCTGAATGCTCCATTTGGAAATTTTTCATTTTCATGCGGAAAGACATTTGAAGGGTAAGCCGGTGGGGAATGATTTGGAATTATGAAATTTATTTTTATTTCCTTCGCGAAGGGGAATTCAGATAATTATCATCCCTCATTCCCTCGACCACCTGCAGGTCCTCCATGTCCGGCGGTACAAAGTTAAACAGGATTTCCAGAATGGTCATGACGATCCGGTAGGTCACCCCCCAGAGCACTTCATGGCCTTCTTCATCCTCGTGGAAAAAACCGGGAAAATCCTGAATCGATTCTTCCCCGTTCACGTAGGATTCAAAACGCATTCTGAAGCGGACGTATTTTTCCGGCTTCAATAAATCGTTCAGCGGAATGGCCACCACCTTCTCCACCTCCCGGTTGGGATAGAACCGTTTCTGATGCCTGATCCAGACCAGCATGGGGTAAAGAAATCTCTGAAAGGATTGCAGGGATTGAGGCGGCATGGGACCGAGAAACTGGGTCCGGAAGGGATTGAGACGCATTTCTTCAAAACACTCTCTCAGCCCGGTGGTCAACAGGAGGGCCAGCAGGTCGGACTCTTTTCTTCTCTGGGCTTTCCATTGCTTCCAGTAGGGCCAGCGCCCCAAAGGGAAAAAGGGCAGCCCCAGGAGCCTGGCCACCAGGGAATCGAAACGATGGTCAATGCCTCCCCCCGGGAAACAGAGGTCGCCGGCCTGTCTGACCAGCTTTGATCGTTTATTGAATACAAAGCAGAGCTCGGTTTCCGGGCCCTTCCCCTTAACACACTCACTTAAAAGACAAAGGACTGCCGAAGATCCTAGGGGATCGACCAGGTTATCGGCGTAAAGGCAGGCCTCCCGATTCCACTTTTCGAGGGTTTCGATAACCTGACCTACAAAGGCTTTGGGTTTCATGGTCAACAGGGTGGTATGCCCTCCTTTTCCTGTTGAGATTTTATCGGGTCTGTTATACCTTTTATCAAATATCGTTTGGTTATGCCAATTTTTTCAACCGAAAGGAATCGGGGTATGAAAAGGGAAGAATGGAACCCCGGAAAGCTCCTTGGTTTATCCGGCAATTACTGGGTCGCCTGCGCCCTCCATGCCGGCGTTAAACTGGGTATTTTCAGCCTCATCAGCAATCAATCGCTCAGCGGCCAGGAAATTGCTGCAAAACTTAATGGGGATCCAAGGGGTGTAAGCATGCTGCTAAACGCCTTGGCGGCCATGGATCTTTTAATAAAAAAGGATGGGGCTTTTTCCAATACCCCTTTCAGTTCCTCCTTTTTATCCAAAGAATCCCCCCAGTATATCGGGTTTATGATCATGCACCATCACCACCTGATGCCCTCCTGGGCGAAGTTGGATCAGGCGGTTCTCACCGGCCGGCCGGTTGGGGGCCGGGCCTCTTTTGAGGATGAAACGGTTCGGGAAAGCTTCCTGATGGGTATGTTCAATATGGCCATGATGCTGGCCCCGCACCTGGCCGGGGTGATCGATCTTTCCGGCAAAAAACACCTGCTGGACCTGGGCGGCGGTCCGGGGACCTATGCCATCCATTTTTGTTTAAAAAATCCCCAACTCAAGGCCACGGTCTATGATCTTAAAACCACCCGGCCCTTTGCCGAAAAAACCATCACCCGTTTCGGCCTTGCGGAGCGAATCGCTTTTCAGGACGGCAATTACGTGCAGGAAAATATCCGGGGGACCTTCGATCTGGCCTGGCTGTCTCAGATCCTTCACGGCGAGGGACCGGAGGAAGCACAGCGGATCATCCAGAAAGCGGTTTCGGTCCTTGAACCTGGAGGTCAAATTCTCGTCCACGAATTCCTGTTGAACAATACCATGGACGGTCCTCTGCAACCGGCCCTTTTTTCCTTGAACATGCTCGTGGGCACGCCACGCGGCCAGTCTTATTCAGAGCAACAAATCATGGATATGATGGCCAGGGCCGGGGCCAGGGAAATCCGCCGCCTGCCCCTTCAGACCCCCAACGATTCAGGGGTGATCCAGGGGACGGTTTAAACCGGCAGGCCCCCCTCAGACCGGCTTGACAAAGATCTCCCGGCCGATGCTTTCATCCAGGGCGATGGAGGTTTCTCCGATCTGGATTATAAAGGAGGGATGACGCTGTTTGAGCTGAATGACGACCCCGGGGATAACCCCGAAAGAACCCAGGGGCTCCAGGCGGCCTTTGACCCTGGTGGAAATAAACACCACCCGTCCTTCCTGACCCAGGGCCAGGTCATTCAAGGGGTGGATCAGGGGCTTCATTTCACGGGTCAGCTTCTTGCAGCAGCCGCCCTGGGGGATCGGTTTTCCATGGGGGCAGACCGGGGGATGTCCCAGAAAGGAACAGACGCTGTCGGTCACCGCCGGGCTGAGGATGTGCTCCAGCTTACAGGCCTCTTTTTCGGCTTCCTCCTCGGACATCTCAAACAATTCCATCAACAGGCGTTCGGTCAATCGGTGCCGGCGGACGATTCCTTCGGCCAGGGCTTCTCCTTTTTCTTTGAAACGCAGAATATCCCCATCCATTTCAAAAAGGCCTTCCCGCATCATATGATTTAAGACTGCCCGGGCCTCCGGATCGGAGGTGTTTTGAAGCAGGCTGTGGATATCGGTGACTCCTTTTTCGCGGAGAGTCCAGATCAATTCCAGAAGTTCATCGATACTTTCCTCCTGGGTTCTGGCCAGGCGGCCTCCGTGCCAGCGGTGGCCGGGGTGATCGCCGTAATCCTTGGTTGGATGTTCATTGTTGGAGTTCATGTTCCCCCCTGTTTTTAAATAAACGTTTGATAAATTCGATGATCCGGGATCCTTTTGGAAAACTGTAACCGCAGTTGGGACAACAGACCAGGTTGCAATGGCGGCTCATTGGACAGGCCGAAGAACAAAACATGCCATCCACGGTAAAAGTATGACCGCACAAGGCGCAGGTATATTTTTTTTCCTCTTTCATCAGGCCCAAACCTTTAACACCCAGTTGACCATCCCCCCTACCAGCAAGGCGATGACCACCACCACCCCGACAATAACCAGGGCCATTTTCCAACCCCGTTCCTTGATAATGACAAAAAAGTTGGCAATACAGGGGACAAAAAGGGTAATGGTCACCAGGGCCACCAAAACCTGGTTATGGGTCAGCAGTCCTTTCTGGGCCAGGGAGAAAAAGCCGGCCGCTCCGTAATCCCGCCTCAAGAACCCAATGATAAAGGAAGACGTGGATTCCACCGGAAGACCCAGCCAGTGCACCACCAGTGGTCGGAACCATTTTCCCAGAGAGGTCATGACCCCGGTTTTATCCAGAACGAAAAGGATCAAGGTTCCCAGGATAAACAACGGGACGGCTTCTTGTAGATACCATTCGATACGGGACAGGGTTTTGATCAAAATATTTTTCATCTGGGGCCAGCGCAACGGTGGAAGCTCCAGGATAAAACTGGTGTTTTCCCCGGGAATCAGTTTTCCGGCCAGGAAGCCTACCAGAAGGATCACGCCGAAGATGATCAAGGCCCAGGCAATGAAAATCCAGGCCGGAAATCCGGCCAGCATACCGAATATAACCGCCAATTGGGCCGAGCAGGGGATCCCCAGGGCCAGAAGCAGGGTGACGATGATCTTGTCCTTGCGGCTCTCTAAGATCCTGGTGGTCATAGTAGCCATGGTATCACACCCCAGACCCAGGATCATGGGTAAGACCGCTTTGCCGTTGAGCCCCATGATTTTGAAAACCCGGTTGCTCATCACCGCCAGCCTTGGCAGGTAACCGGAATCTTCCAGAAAGCCGAAAATAAGAAAAAAGAAACCGACAATCGGCAGGATCAAGGCCAGGGCATAAGTCAGGGCCATAGTGAAGATCCCATAAGGCCCGACCAGAAGATCCTGGATCAAGGGAAAAGGGATGATCCCCTTGACCATCCCGGTCAGGAAGGGATTGATATATCCCCCAAAGACCGTTTTCCCCAAAAAATCTACGCTGATTCCAGCCCCCAGGACCCCGATAATTTCATAAGATATAAAAAGGACCGCCAACATCCCCAGGAATCCCCATACCCGATGAGTGGACCATTCACCCAGCCGCCGGCCCCAGCCCTGAACGGAGTTTGCCTGTTTGGTTTGAATGGGAATAAGCAGTTGATCGATTTTTTCCAGACGTTCGACGTTGATCCGGTAGCTCAGAGGTTCCTGAAAATTTCTTTGGTATTGGGAACAATGGGTCTCGATCCGGGCCAACTCCTGGGAGTCCAGTCTTTCCTCCAGCCAGGCTCGGAGGCTCTCGTCACCGGCCAGGAGCATCAGGGCCAGGGACCTTTTGCTGATAGGGGCCGGAGGCAACAGGGGGATGAGACAGGCTATCCCCGCTTCAATGGGTTCGGAATACTTAAAAGAGAAGGTGGATCTGGGAGAATCCTTCAAGGTCGGGATAAGCTGTTCCAGACCCTTTTTACGGGTGGCCACGGCCGAAACGACCGGAAGTCCGAAGATTTCCCTGATGACTTTTAGGTTGACCGCAATCCCCCGGCTTTTGGCCTCATCCATCATATTCAGGACCAAAACCAGGGGCAACTCCATCTCGATCAATTGTAAGGCGATCAACAGGCCGCGACGCAGGTTTTTGGCATCCAGGACATGGATCACGGAATAGTTGTTTTCGGACATCAGGATATCCCGGGTGACCTTTTCATCTTCCGAATTGGGAATCAGATTATTGACCCCCGGCGTATCGAGAATGGTATAGGAAGAATCGCCGCCTTTAGCCTTACCGGAGGAGACCTCCACGGTCGTACCGGGATAATTGGAAACTATCCGATAGGTTCCGGTTAGGTAATTGAAGATGACGCTTTTTCCCACGTTCGGGTTTCCCACCAGGATCACCTTGGCGGGACTTGAAGTTTTAGAAGTGTCTTGAGTTGGGGTAATGGGTTTCATTTCTTTTTAGGTTTCTTTGCGCCCTTTTTGGAACAATCCAGACAGGTCCCGTACAGCTCCAGGACATGATGGGTAATGAAAAAGGTGTGCTTCCGGGCCACTTCCTCCTGCAGAGTTTCTATGTTTTTGTTCTCAAATTCCATGATCTTTCCGCATCCGAGACAGATGAGATGATCGTGGTGCTGCCCTATCCGGGCCGGTTCAAAGGTGCTGACCTGGCGGTTAAATTTCCGTTCCACGGCCAAGCCGGATTCGGTCAGAAGTTTCAGGGTCCGGTAAACCGTGGTCAAGCCCACCCGCTTATCTTTTTTGCGGACCTGAATCAGAAGTTCTTCCGCCGAGGTGTGCCCCTTTTGGGAAAGAAAGGTTTCCACCACCCGGTCCCTTTGACTGGATTGGCGCAAGCCCCGGCTTTTAATAAAATGTTTTAAAAGGGATCGTTCCATTGGCAATCCATTATAATGAAAATGATTTTCATTTTCATTATAAACATTTTTGGCCCCGTGTCAATCCAAAATGTCGACTTTCAAACCCTTCCCCAGGTGGGGGAGGGTTGAGATAGAGGGTACAAAAGGGTTTTCGTTTTAAAGATAATTGAAAAAACCGGAGAGAAATTAATTGAAAGGAATCGTGGATCAGATGTGGATATATTCGTAAAAAATCCCCAAAGGCCGTCACCCCGGCGAACCCCGGATCAGGTCCGGGGCAGGCGCCGGGGTCCAGAAGTAGTTAATATTCCCGGATTCCGGTTTTCGCCGGAATCACTGAAATGGGGTTTCGACGACGGGTTAAGAGGTTATCCGATGTTACTCATCTTCCTCTTCCGGATTTTTTACGCTGGGAGGATTCCAACCGACTACCGATCCGGATTTGATTTTTATTAAATAAGGGGAAACCGTAGTGTTCGGAAGTGTTCTGACATGGTCTTCGATTTTTATCGGGCCGATCCCCGTTCCGGCGCCTATGGTACAATGGTTTCCGATTTCAATTAATCCATAACGGAATTTACCCGATCCTTCATAGGCATGAACGGAAAGCCGGCTGAAGGCCCCTATTAAGGTATTTTCTCCGATGAAAATAAGCTCCGGGCGAAAATGATCCAGCCAGACCATCTGCATAAGCTCCACGCCTTTTCCAACATGAACCCCCATCCGGCGATAAATTTTATTTTTAACCGGCGTGCCTTTCAGGAAAAACAAGACAGCGACTAGAAATAGCAACAGGATCCTTCGCTCGAGAGGGAGATTGAGTGCCCTCCAATTGACAGCATTGGGTTCTTCCTGGGAACCCAAGCCGGAAATGGTGTAATGCCTTCGCACGGGCGATAGAAATTTTTCTAAATTAATTTTTCCCTCTCCGGTATTCGGATTTAAGTTTCGGACATCGACCCCTTTTCCACCGGAGGTTTTACTGATGAATATGGAGCGGTTCTTTCGGGTTCCGAATTTTATGGCCCGTTCAATTATCTCCGCCGTTACCATTTTCATGACTTCTTCAGGGATTTTATCTCGATACTTTTTCATCCGAAACCCACCTCGATGGAGACATTCCACCCTGGAACTGGAAATGAAAGGGTTAGGTCTTTCGTCGGCTTTTGACCAAATCGGTCTTTATTGATAATCGATTATCTCTGTAAGAAAACTGGTATTGTCTAAACGGCCTTCAATTCGGAAGTGCAATTAGGACAACGGCTAGCCTTGACCGGAATTACCGAGAAACAATGGGGACACTCTTTGGTGGTCGGCACAGCCGGTTCCGGTTGCCTTTTAAGCTTGTTGATTTGGCGGATCATCAGGAAGATGACAAAGGCCACGATTAAAAAATCAATGACGGTATTGAGAAAAAGGCCATAGTTAATGGTCACGGCTCCTGCTTTTTTGGCCTCTTCCAGGGTGGCAAAGGATTGGCTGGAAAGGGACAGAAAAAGCCTGCTGAAATCCACCTTACCCAAAAGCAGCCCGATGGGGGGCATCAGGACATCATTGACAAAAGAGGTGATAATCTTACCAAAGGCCGCTCCGATAATGATACCCACGGCCATGTCCATCACGTTTCCCCGCATGGCAAATTCCTTGAACTCTTTCCACATGTTCAATCCTCCTTATAAACTTAAAAGATTACCTGCTCAAAACCTTAAAGGGGAAGGGAGCCTGTCTATATTTTTTTAAAAAGTTCTTTTAGAACGATATTCACCTGGTCCAAGGTTATTAATTCTTTTTCAAAAAGGATCGTGCCGATCAGCCGATGCTCCCTTCCGTTTAAGTTATCATCCAACTGCTCCATAAAGGCCTCTTTGATCTGGTCTGCTGAAACAAATCCCTTTTTTACGGCAATCGTTCCGAAACGGCGGCACAGCTTCGACACCTCTTTCTCAAACTTCGACTTCATGGCGAATAATCTCCTCTTTATTAAGAATTGGCAACGTATCGTTTATGGTAATCGATGTTACGAGGCCTTCTCCATTTTCTTTTTCTTAATTTGGGTGCGAACCTCCCGGAATTGGGCCCGTACCCGGCCCCCGGAAACGGCCATAACAATTGAAAGAACGGCCCCTATTTCTTTCTGGGAAACCCTTTGCTCCCTGGCCACGCCAAGGTAATGGTCCATTCAAGGATAACAGCCGACAGACATAGCGGCAGCCAGTTGGATTAACAGGGTTGTTTTAGAATCCAGAATTTCATTGTGGTTCGTTGAATTGTAAAAGTCGGTATAGGCTTTGCTTTGTTTTTCGGGCAACATGTCGCCTCCTTCGATTAAATCAACCAGGGGATGAACCTCCGGGTGGACTTCCGATAGAGCAGGTATTCATCCCCGAACCTAACTATGTTTTTATTTTCTTTCACCTTGGTCGAAGAATTAGGGTCAGGTCTTGAAATATCAGTTTCCTTAACCCCTATCTCTACTATCATCATTTTAACTGTAATGTAAAGAGTTCCTTAATAAACCACAACCTTTTAAAGAATATATTTGGGTGGGAATATCCCAACCATAAGACTTATTTTTCAAGACCTGATCCTAATTCTTTCTTTCATGGATATCTTTCAATCTTGTCTCAAAGTGCTCCAGATGTTCTTTGAAATGCCTCAGATAATCTGTCACTAATTCTTCCAGAGAAAAAATCCGTTCGCCAAACCGATCGCGCCCCAACCAACGGTTTTTCAAACAATCCGGATTGACCTTTTCAATAAGATGCGACAGGTAAAAATTATAATATTTGAACAAATGCAAAATTTCAGGCCACCCGAGTAGGTTCCATTTTTCTGTTTCCAGCCATTTTTCATTTTCATAAGACGGGAAATGCAATTCTTCATCGAGCTGTAATCGGGTAATTCGTTGGTGATTATTGGAAGCCGAATCAATCAAATGACCGATAATTTCCTTTAAAGTCCACTTGGATTCATCGAGTTTTACAGTCGTTATTTCTTCCGTCAACTGCCGATGGTTGTCGGCGAAGTCACAGACCAGTTGTTTAAGTGAGGCAGCGATAATTTTCATCCTTCTCTCCTTTGAAAGACATTCTGGTCCAGTCGTTATTTCATAGACCTCCCCCACGTCCTTTGCGTGCGCCGAGAATGTGACCTTGCCTTAAGCGTCTGGCTGGATACAACTATCTTAACTTCAAGCAAGACGATCTGCCGTCTCTTTGAGACTCAAAATGCCCCATTCAATTTTGTCCGGCTCATAAGCCGGAAAGGTCAATCGGATAAAAAGACCTTTTTTGCGCTTTTCTTCCTTACAGTTGGGAGGGAGGGCATCCCACGCAGCAGCTACACCTACACCAGCCTGTTTTGCGGATTCGATGAAGGTTGCTTCTTTATCACTTGAAATATTCTCAAGGGTGAGGGGGGCAAAAAAGCCGCCGCTGATTGCAACTGGAAACGCTCCAGGAAACTGGCTATTAAGCGCGGTATTCAATGCCTCCATTCTCGGCCTGTACAGATTGCACAAGTATTTGACAAAATCGTCATACCGTCTTGATTCAATAAAATCGGCTATGAACGCCTGGGTCGGCAGATTGGGGTTTATGCGTGTATTGGCAATAATACCGGATAGATGCCCCACATAATGATTTGGAACGATCATATACCCGCACTTGGTTCCCGGAGAGATCGTTTTCGTAAAAGAGCTTGTTAAAATGGGACCCCATTCTGAGACTTCTATCGAGCCATTCGTTTTTCCATCATAGCGAAGGGCTTGATAACAGATGTCCCATACGCACGGAATACCATATTCCCGGCATATGCGTTCAACATCCTTTCGGTTCTCTTCGGTGTAGTTGATCCCTGTTGGGTTTTGATGGAACGGTATCCCGTAAAAAGCCGCAACCGCATTCTTATTAGCCAAGTCTCTAAATTGGTTCAAATCGATCCCTTCCGGTGTCAATTTAACGCCAATCAAATGATGTCCATAGCACTTTGCATCGAGTAGTACTCGATCGTAACTTGCCTCTTCAACAATGATATTGCTTTCTCTGGGGAGAGACTTGAAAAAAAGTGAAATAACTTCCAGGCCGCCGTTGCCGACGATAACTCTTTCCGGATCAACACGATGGAAGCTGCCGATTAGATCCCGCAGTGGCTTGAACCCGGTAAAATGGCCGTATTGAAGCACATCCGTCCCATACCGCCTGATGACTTTTTCGTATCCCTCTGACGCCATTGGAATAAGGCGTGATAAGGCTTCTTCTGCAGGAACCCCACGCAAGAAATTAATTGATTGTTTCTCACTCATTTTGTCCTTTGTGATCTCCTTTTATTTTTTAATAAAGCATAACATCAAGCATCAGCGGAGCGCTTTAGGGCGTACGCTGAATGCGTTTGTTCGCTTTCTTCCGTTGTGCAATGTCGGCATCGTGCTGTTCTTTGTTAGGCTCCAGTTGGTTCCACAGTTTAGTCTGAGCTGCAAGTCGTTCGGCAACCGTGGTGCCGAGGTGCGTCAATCGGGATTCGAGAACAACACCATCCGGAACCTCAACTAACCCTGCGGAAGAGAGGGCTGCTAAATCCGACTGAAAATCCTCGCTCTCGCGCCATCGTTCATGAATCAGAGCCCAATCTTCGCGATGGAGGTATAACTCGGAAAGTGTCCTACTCGACATGAATCGTTCCATCAATTGAGCAACCTCGGAGTCCCGTAGAATACGAACAACGGCCTGCTGTTTGTCAGGGACACTCGTCGAAACCTTGTGTACGATCTCATTCGCAAGTTGAGCGAATTGCTTCTCCATATCGATCGGTTTTGTTGGTAGTGCTGTTGCGGAATTCCGGGGACATTGCATAATTCCGGGGACATAATACTAATTTCTCGTCCACTCCCAATATATTTACCGTTGAGCCCAAACCTACCCAATACAATATATCTGGTTAAAGACGCATATGCACATGCAGCGGGTGTTTGCTCGGGTGGATCTTGTGAGATATGGATCTGGGCCATGAATCTCCTTAAGATCTTGAAAGAAGGCATTTGAAAGAATAAGACTGAAAGGAATTATAGAATATAACTGGCTAATTTGTAAAGAGATTTATTGGGAGGTATTTATTCTTTGATTTCATACTCTTTTTGTATCGCCGTAAAATACAGGAAAATACGAATGAGGGCCGGATCGAGGGAACGGGCATGGGCGAGCATTTCTTGATAGGCCAGCAATTGTCCCCGGTACAAATCGGCCTGCTCCTGTAAGAAGGTTTCGACTGTCATCCCTTCCGGAAGAAGGGTGGTCTTATAATCCACCAGAACCACTCTTGACCGTAGGCGAAATAAGGGACGTCCATGAAATAACAACTTCAGCTAACAAATATTTTAAGCCTCTAAATATCTTCCGTGCTCAATCCCACTCACCATAATATGGTACAAAGCTCCTGGAGTTTCTGTACAAGCTTAACGAGGCATAGGGCAAAGTCATCAATCGAAAGACATCCTGGTCAAGTCGTTATTTCATGGACGTCCCCCTTTCCGTATACTCGTCCCATCAAAAAGAAACTTCTTATCCCTCATTGATGGTATTACTGAATCAATAGTTTATGCTCTGGCAGTTGGTAAATAAAATTGAATCAGAAAAAGCAAAAGGGACAATCCTTTATGATAACAGAATCGTCCCTTGTGGGTTATGGCTGCGCCCGGGGGGTAAGGGTTGCTTCATATATTCCCCTGCCTCCGGGAAGTTTATAGAGAAGGTTCATTGTCTCCTTCTCTTTCTCTAGGGACAGACAAACATCTGCCCCCGTTTCCATTAAATAGAACTCTATTTTGCCCTTATAAAAATCCCCGGTCGCTTTTAATATAGGACGTCCTTGGATAGCATAGAGCAAATCAACTTTCTCCATGCCAATCTTTTTAAAGGCAATGGTTACATCCCCGACAGTAGCGGGGGGATTAAAAGTTCCATCCCAGATACCGCTTTTGCCAAACCATCCCATAAGAGTATCGTCTACGGGTTTGACAATGTTTAAATCTTTAGGTAGTGGATTCGGTCCTGCTACCGCTAGAACACTTCCCATAAAAACCATAGCCAGAAAGATAATAACAAATGCCTTTTTCATTTCCTTCTCCTTTCATTTCACGTTTTTGTTTATAGAATCTTTTTCTTTCTTCGATAAATACTTTCAAACTCCTTTAATATGAGTTTTCAAGGTTCTTATAGCTCTACCTCCTTATGCTTTTGATTTCTTAGATTTCAGATAAGACTGGTGTTTCGTAACAGAAATAGTATTACATAATCTTTCAAGTTTTTCGAAGATAGATTCCGCTGAGGAATTTAGGGGACGTCCATGAAATAGTAATTTCAGCCAAATAACATGTTAAATCTTTAAATATCTTTCTGTGCTCAATCCCACTCCCCATAATATGGTATAAAGCTCCTGGAGTTTCTGTACAGGCTTAACGAGGCAAAGGGCAAAGTCATCAATTGAAAGACATCCTGGTCAAGTCGTTATTTCATGGACGTCCCCAATCTCAACCGAGTCTATTGTTGTTGGGTTATTGTATTGCTCTTTAGTCATTTTCTCCTATCCGCAGCTGTTGGTGGAATGACTAAGCCTTTTTGGGAAATCATCTTTCAATCCGCCAATGGCCTGAGGTGTGTTTCCCTAGTGTTCAACTGTTTTGCCGCCCAATGCGGATTTCACTGCGAACTGGATTTATTGGCGATCCAGTGGAACGGCTCGATAGACATGCGGGCTTTCTCTATAGAATGATCCAACTCATATCTCAAAAAATCTCTTTGTTTTCTTAAAATGGTTATTCATGTTGTTGAGCTTTTTTATATCTAGCGAAACAGGAGTAGCATAGAAGCGAAGGGCTTAAGGTTATTCGTTGGCCCTCGTCCCCGATTGCGAGTATCCTTTCGCCCACCATATAGCCATCACCTTTTTTCAGAGTGGCACGACAATCATCGCAGAGGGCACTCTCTTTCCCTGTTTCAATCCACCACTCGATTGCTTCATTACGCTCGACAATCGCATCTCTATTAGCTGTGACATTCCCAAAAGATACAGCAGAGGATTGTAATTTGGCCCCTTTCTTTCTTTTTTTCAGTATCCCGATTAGTACTATAATCATTATACCGCATATTGTGCCGATAACAGCTATGATTATCCCGGAGTCCATTTCATCACCTTTTTAAGATTTATTTATATTATGCAAAACGATAAGGATCACTGGCGAGGGATGGCTCAGAACGAAGCGGCACGCTACTCCTCGTCGAGTGCATCTTCTTGTTCGGTGCCTGCGTCGTGCGCCTCAGATTTCGGGGTCTCTTCTGTTGATTCCGGCTTGAAGTATATGTGTCTGGCGAGCTCGGAGTCTCTCTGGCGTGATATTAGGTCCTGACGATCTAGTTTCTCGCCGAATTTCGCAACCTTCTGTATGTAGCACCCGACGTCATCCGCCACGCGTCGCGCTATCAACTTATCTTCTGGGCCGGATGACCGAATCGCTCCTATGATTTTCATTTCTTCCTCGGTGTAGTCGGAGGAGGCAGCACTTGCGTCGTACGCCTGGAGGTCTGTCTTGTCCTTCGGGCAGAACCGGAGCGGTTCATTGCCGACCATGAGATCCTTTTTCTTGAAGACGGTCTTGCATGCCGGGCATATAAACATAGGCTCAAGGGTGACGGCAAAGTACTCGTTAAAGGCCGAAAGCGCGGCATCATAAGCGAATCTCTGTTGACGAAGTACGTTCTTGTGTTCGGCAAAGCCGAGGTTGTTCTCGAGGCAGACACCATAGTCAAACACATACAGACTCCTCGATAGCTTCTCCTTCTTGGTTGTTCGACCTTTGGTCAGCAGATGGACAAGAAAAAACATGTTGAGGAAGCGCAGCTTTGGGTCGTTGCGAGGCAGAACCATGAAGTGACTCGCCTCCCCATTCGATTTGGCGCGTTCTTGGATTGCTCGTTCGATCAGTGCGTTCCAGATGTCCTCATGGAAGGGCGGAATAGCGACACCACAAGCACCGATAAACTGGTTGAGGTAGGCCTTTGATGCATACTGAATCCCATAATCAATATCGGCCAGTTGTAACCTACGTCGATGTGCGGAATTGCAACGGTACCAAGCCTGCTTCAGAACAATCCCGAGTGTTCGGGGGACACCCATTGCTGCTCGGCTCAGGCGTGAGCAAGCCTCATCCGCATCCTCCAGTAGTTGCTCAAGCGTTGTGCTCGTGAAGGCACTTAGGCGCTCGGCTACGATCCTCCGTGTCATGTCACGAAGACCATCCATTGCGGAGTTTAGAGACTTACTCCGCTCGACGAACGCATCCAAGTCGAGAGAAAGCTCGAATAAATCGCGCTGCAGTATGATTGAGCTCCCCAGAGAATAGTAATCGGTAATCGCGCAAAGCTTGATGTATAGGCCCTCATGGTTGCCAAGGACCTTGCGGAGGAGCGTCGTGAAACGGCGCTGCAATTCAACAGACAATGATGAGAACTCGTCAATAAACAGGACAATGTGGTTGATACCGGCTGCCTCCCGCAGCCTCCCCAACACTCGGAGGATATCGGTGACGGCCAAGCGGTAGTTGACTTGGTACGACTGGTTAGTCTCTTCCTCGCGCGAGACGGCAGCTTTGTAACCGGAGGAAATCGATGCATTCGGACTCTTGGGACTTCCTCCCACAGATCCACCGAAAGACACACTTTCGCCCTCCTTAGTCTTGAGCTTCTGGTCAACCCTTCCAGATGGATCTACCGTCCTTGGGACTCCCTTCGTTATAATATCGGCGAGCTCTTTGAGCTCGTTCCTTGCCGAAATACTCGTCTGCGATTGAGCCGGGCGGAAAATGCGGGACAGAAGACCAGGCCGCTGTCCGAGCTCTGGCCAAGACCGCTTGAGTTCTTCGACGAGCGAGTCCTTCATCTCGGATACGAAGACGTGCTCAAATTCGCTGAAGTCGCGAGACTTCGTGTCAACAAGTGTCTGACACTTGCTCAAATCGAGGTACAACCCCAGAGTCTTTGGCTTGCAGGCAACAGACTGCTTTGGAGTCCACGACCTGCGGCATTCAATGAGTGCTCGATAGAGGAGCGTAGTTTTCCCTGTTCCCCGACGGCCGACCACCAACTGATCGTTCTCGGAGAGGATCTGATCTTCCCCCAGAAAAACGGACAGTTTAGTTAGGGGACACTCGTGGCATTTTCAAAGGCCAGGGGGCTTT
>MGQB01000026.1 GCA_001797675.1 Deltaproteobacteria bacterium RBG_13_43_22
CATGTTCCTGGGATCAGGAAGATCCCCTCTTTTTTACTGAATACCCTTTGTACTTCTCCGGTTATTAGGAATAAAGGGTTGCGTGTTACAGGAAGAAGCTAATTGTACCCCGAAAAAAAATACTTACGGGTTGCTTGTTTTTCGCCAGGGATAAAAAATAAGAAGGGCTACAGCTACGACGCCATCCCAGATAATTCCCATTCCTGCTTGAGAGAAGTCAACGTAATTCTTTGTTACGGCGTATAAACCGGCAACTACACCGGCTATACACCACCATATGGCAAACCTTACCCAACCAATGTGTTGTATTGGGTTCCGGGCAGCGGATATGATAAAGGCAGAAATTGTGATAAGGGTGAGACCTAACAAAGCACCGATATATAGTAGATAGTCAGGCCCCGGCTCAAAACCAAGCGTCTTGCCCATTTCGTTCATAAAAAAAGTGAACCCCAGTCCAAACAAAATCTCTACCACCCCCAAGACAATCATTGTCACTTTTAATGCTGTTAACATGGCTCAACCTCCGTTAGTAATGAATTTTTTCCCATAGTCGCAATTTTCAGTTTCCTCAAAAGCTCCATTTAAGGTAAAAAAAACCCGCCTCTCGGTCGAGAAACCGGGGCCTCCTAAAATCCTCCATAATTCTCCCTCTTATGGGTATGGTGGTGAAACTGGAAGATGGGGTACTTTATTGTTCTTAACTTGGATCTAATTATACACTGATTCTTGAAAAGAAAAGAAAGTTTTATCATCGAGGAAGGAACCAGTTCTTAGAGGAGCATCAACAATTATTGTTTGAAATCTTCAAATTTTCTTATAATAGAGACATGTGGAGTACAGGAAGCTATGCGCACTTGGGGTCAGGAGTGAAATCGTCAACCTCATTGTTTCCCAAGTTGATAAACGTCCTAATTGGGGTGTCATCTTTTAATTGATATCGCGGCCTTTGGCTATCAAGTGGCCATGGCCTCCTAATCTTTATTATTTAGCCGGAGAAGGGGAATTCCGTTTTAACCAATCCAACAGGAAGGCATTCACCTCTTCGGGTTTTTCCTGTTGAATCCAGTGCCCGCATTCCAGCGTAAGGGTCTCCAGATTCGGAACATATTTCGAAACATCGCCCCCCTTTGGAACAATATCATAGGCCCCGTAGATCATGGCGCAGGGGACATCGATCCGCTGAGTCAGGTTGGAAGACTGCTCCCAGTTTCGGGTGATGTTCCGATACCAGTTGATCGGCCCGGTAAACCCTCCTTTGCTGAAGGCGGCAACAAAAACCTCCAACTCCTCATCCGACATGAGGGGTTCCCCCGGGGGATCGGTCAGGTCAAGGAGGTTTATAAGGGACACCTTGAAACTGGGTTTTTCCTTTGATGTTCCTGCAGCTCGATCCCCCTGCTGTCGGCGACGGAACACGTTATTGAGAAAGCGCTTTGGGTTCCCCGCCAAAGCAGCATCGGCGACACCGGGTTGCCGGTTAAAATGAACGATATAATGTTCCGGTCCGAAAAACTGCTCCAATAGAGCGACGGGATCACTATCGCCTCGCGGTGAAAAGGGGACACTCATCCCCACCACACCGGCGACCCTGTTCGGGTGCAGCAGCGGCATGTTCCAGACCACCGGGCCGCCCCAGTCGTGGCCGATAAAAATGGCCTTTTCAAGACCAAGGGCGTCCAATAGACCGGCCATGTCCCCACAGAGATGTCGAATATCATAGGCTTCCACCGCCTGGGGTTTGTCGGTCTCGCCGTATCCTCTCTGGTTCGGTGCGATGACCCGGTATCCCGCCTCTGCCAGGGCGGGCATTTGAAACCTCCAGGAATAGGCGAGTTCCGGAAAGCCATGGGCCAGAATTACCGGAAATCCCTCCCCCTGTTCAAAGACTTCCATGTTGATTTCATTGGTTTTTATTATTTTTGGATCGGGAAACGCAATAGCCATTTTTTCTCCTCCCAGGGTGTTTCGGGTTAATGAACCTAAGGCAAGAAATTAACATTCAGGTGTCTGTTGATCAAAATTGGTTGAAAAGAAATACAGTCATATATAGATCATTCGCTTTTAATTTTCAATCAAAAGGAAATAAGTAAACAACTTCGGGACCAATCAGTAAAAGACTCCCCCAGGTGGATAGAAAACAGCTTGGCCTGAATATTTTTTTGACCGGCCCCTTGGGATGGGTTAATATAGAAACATTAAAACGAACCATTTGCTGCTGCTGATGGTTTCGAATTGAACAATAATTGAGTCAACCTTTTAAGATTCGCTTTATGGCCGGATCGGAAAATGACAAAAGGAGGAATAATGGATAACAAAATGAAGGATCTTTTTTCTATCGAAGGGAAAATTGCCCTCGTCACCGGAGGTTCGAGAGGAATCGGGGAGATGGTCGCGGCTGGCTTTTTAAGTTACGGCGCCAAAGTCTATATCAGTTCTCGTAAGGCTGAGGTTTGCGAGGCCACCGCTAAACGGCTGGCTGACAGGTACGGAAAGGAATGCCTTTCTATCCCTGCCGACCTTGCGGGTCTGAAAGGTATAGAGTCGCTTGCCACCGCCTTATCGGAGCGGGAAGGCAAACTTGACATCCTGGTTAATAACGCCGGGGCCACCTGGGGCGCCCCTTTGGAGGAATTTCCCGAAGTGGGATGGGACAAGGTCATGGACACCAATGTAAAGGCTATCTTTTTCCTAACCCAGAAACTTCTGCCGCTGTTACGGAAATCGGCTTCATCCGAAAATCCGGCGCGAGTGATCAATATCGGCTCCATCGACGGCATCAAAACCCCCATGTTTGAAAACTTTTCTTACGGCCCTTCCAAGGCGGCGGTACACCATTTGACCCGAGTTCTGGCGGCCCACCTGATCAAAGAACATATCATTGTCAACGCTATTGCTCCAGGACCCTTTCCGACTTGGATGTTGAGCACCGGGGTCGGGTTTGGCGGAAAAACAGAAGGTGACGGGGTGAACTGGGATATGGTGGGTCAAGGCAACCCGAGCGGCCGTGTGGGCAGCATGGAAGACATCGCCGGGTTGGCCCTATTCTTAAGTTCCAGAGCGGGGGCTTATGTGGTGGGGCACACCATCCCCTGTGACGGAGGAATGGTTGCTGTTTCCTGATGGTATCACTTAAACAAACATCGGAGAGGAGATAAGAGATGAAAGTGGAGGACTTCAAAGAAATTCTTTACCAAAAGGAAGACAACGGCATTGTAACGGTAACCCTGAACATGCCGAAGAGAAAGAATGCTTTGAGCCCCTATACTTTTTACGAGCTTTTCTGGGCCGTGGATGCCATGGAAAAGGATGACCGCGCCGGAGTCATGATCCTGACCGGGGCCAAGGATCCTGATGTCGATGATCCGGCAAAAGAAGCCTTCAGCAGCGGCGGCTATTTCAATCCCGCCTCTTTGGCGGGATTAAGCGAGGAAGTGAAGGCCCAGCTCGATCCCACGGATATTGCCCAGAAAAAATTCACCTTGAAGATGTGGCAATTCGATAAACCGGTCATCGCCGCTGTAAACGGGCTGGCTATCGGCGGGGCCTTTACCATGTGCCTGTCCTGTTGCGATCTGGTCTATTGCTCCGAACACGCCTGGGCTTCCTTGCCCTTTATCGGATTGGGTATTATTCCCGAATTGGCCTCCAGTTATCTGTTGCCGAGACTGATCGGCTTTCAGCGGGCCAAGGAGATCATGTTTTTTTCCGAACGTATCACTGCCCAGGAGTTATTCAATCTGGGACTGGTAAATAAAGTATTACCCCACGATCAACTGTTGCCCTATGCCCGAGAAAGGGCCCTTAAACTGATTCCGCCTCAGGGGGCCGGGTATGCGGTCCGAATGGCCAAGCGCGCTCTCCACCAGCCTCTTCTCGCCGCCGTAACAACAGCCCTGGATATGGAAAACAAGGGATTGAACGAGGCCTTTACCACGACGGACTTCGTTGAGGCCCTAACGGCCCGGAGTGAAAAACGGACCCCTGTTTTCAAAGGGCGGTAAATTGTAAATAGAGAGGTGGTACTTTGGCATCAAGAATAACCCAATCTTTTTGAAATGATCTTTTTTAAATAAAAGGGAGAAAAGATGAATGTGCTTACCCGAAGGGAAATGTTGAAGGCGCTTGCGAAGTCCACGGCGGTGTTGGGTCTGTCCGGTATGGTGACCGAGGGACTTGCAGGACTCGGAACCGCCGGTCAGGGGAATGACCTGATAAAAACGGACAAATCAGGCCGATCGATTGTGACGGTGATCCGGGGCAACGATTTGCGCAAAATGGCCCGTGAATCCCTGGAATCGGTGGGCGGGGCCAAGGCCTTGGTTCAACCCGGGCAGACGGTTTTCATCAAGCCTAATCTGGTTACCGCCCAAGGAGCGGCTTTTAGGCCGGTGACCAGGAATGGGGAGTGCACCAAACCCGAGATCATTATGACCGTTGCCGAAGAGTGCCTCCAGGCCGGGGCGGCCGAGGTGATCATCGGTGAAGGGGCTCATGCCCCGCGCTTTTCCTGGCAGGTCATAAAAACCATGGATGGTTCGACGAATATGGCGGCAGAAACGGAAAGACTGAATGTGAAATACAAGGGCAAGGTGCGGTTGGTTTGCCTTAATGCCGAAACTCCCGAGTGGGTGGAAGTCCCTACCCGGACCTCGTTGGGAAAAATCGCTGTCTCCGGTCTGGTGACCAGGGCCGATGTGATTATTTCCATCCCGGTACTTAAAACGCATAACTTTGCCGTGGTTTCCCTTTCCCTGAAGAATTTTATCGGTACCATCTCCAGCGATCGTCATGGAGGTTACCCGGTTCGAAAAGATATCCATCTGGCCGGACTGGAACAATCCTTCATCGATGTTGTGGCCGGGATCAAGCCCCATCTGGCCATAATCGACGGCTCCATCGGCTGTGAAGGGAATGGGCCGTCGGTGGATCCCTCCCGAGGCAAGGGACGCACGGTGGACATGAAAGAGCGATCCGGTTCCTGGATGCTCTTGGCCAGTAGAGACCTGGCGGCGGCCGATGCCACGGCAGCGCGCATCATCAGCCATGATGCCCTTAAGGTCAAACAATTCCAATTGGCCGCGGCTCAGGGGTTGGGCCAAATCAGGGAAGACCGAATCGAGTTGAAGGGAGGAAAGCTCGATGAACTGCGGATCACCTGGCTCCCCGCTCAGTTACGGACGATATGAAAATTAGTGGAGAACGATAAGAAAATTCCGCTTAACCTGATTCTGACACTACTTTTTTAAAAGGGTCAATTCTTTTGATCAGATGAAGTGACTTTTGGCACCGGCTTTAATATAATTAAAATAAGCCTTTATCAGTAATAAGGAATCAATATTCGCTAAATTTTTATGCCACTTCGAGGTAAGGAGTGGAGCCGCACAAGGAGGAGTAACCCTGATTATGAACATTAGTGAGCAACTGCGCCCAATTTTTGCACCAAGGTCGGTAGCTGTAATCGGTGCTTCCGGTGTTCCTTTCAAATGGGGTAATGATGTCATCCTGTCGATGCAAACAGCCGGCTACCAGGGGACTATCTACCCGATAAATCCCAGGGAAGAAAAAATACTTGGTCTGCCGGTATACCGCACTGTCCTTGATGTTCCGGACCCGATTGACCTGGCGGTAGTCTCTATTCGAGCTGAACAGGTACCACAGGCCATGCGGGAATGCATTCAAAAAGGTATAAAGGGAGCTGTCCTGATAACGGCTGGATTTGCTGAGACCGGCAGCCGTGGGCAGGCCCTTCAGGAAGAGGTCACCAGAATTGCACGGCAGGGGGGCATACGTTTTGTTGGACCAAACTGCATGGGTATTTATAGCGCTGCTGCCAACCTTAACCTGTCCCTTCCCGGTGAAGTTCCAAAGGGTTCTATCGGCTTTATATCACAGAGCGGCACTTTTGGCGGTATTTTCGCCCGAGCGGCGGCCAGCAGAGGCTGTGGGCTAAGCAGTTTCATCAGTGCCGGGAATCAGGCCGACCTGGACGCAGCTGATTACCTGGAGTATCTGGCTAATGACCCTGAAACAAAGGTTGTGGTTATGTATGTTGAGGGCTTGCGTGACGGCAAAAAACTGTTTAACGCAGGTAGAAAAATAGCCGGACAGAAGCCGGTTATTATCTACAAAGCGGGTAAAAACCAGTCTATTGCCAGGGTGACACTGTCACACACCGCTTCGATAGCGGGTGAAGACAGGGTTTTTGATGCCATGTGCCGGCAGGCAGGTTTTATCCGGGTTGATGAATTGCTCAGTCTCCTCGATGCGGCGGCGATTCTCACCAGACAGCCCTTACCTGGAGGCAATAGGATGGGTATTCTCGGTACCGGCGGGTTGTGCGTGGTACTTGCAGATACCTGTGTCTCGATGGGCATGGAGGTTCCTGAGCTGAAGGAGGAACACGTAAAGTTCATCGTGTCGGACCTGGAGTTTCCTCCCCATGCGCCTGCTCCAAGGAACCCGGTAGACTTTGCCGGGTCAAACCGCACCGCTCTTCAAGAAGCGGGTGTTCTGAACAAGATGGCTCAACTTGACTATATAGATGGGCTTATCTGCAATACGCCGATTACGTGGGCGGATTTCTCCGGGTCGTCCGCGGTTGAGCAGGAAAAGCTTTTGATCCGGGCAGCCGAATTACTCACGGCTATACCGCAGAAACTGGGGAAACCTGTGGTCACCGTGGGTCTTAACGGTATTGCTTTCTCCAATGAACTGATTGTAAAAGCGATGGACGCTGCCGGCATTACTTCTTATAACACGCCTGAGGCTGCGGCCAGAGCCATGGCTACCCTGGTCCAGTATGCCGAAATTAAGAGAAGATTCGCAAAGGCTTCCTGATTTCTATCGCACCTTTTTAAAAAGCCGGGAAAACATCTAATTCGACTCCCCTTCCCCCATAAATGAGCGCTGTCACTATTTTTACGGTCGTGAAGTTACCTCAATTTTTTTATTTCTTCGACGATTTTCGGTAAGATTTCCCCGGTTTTGCCCTGGATGAGGTAGTTGGAAATACCCTCCTGCGTAAGTGGCGTCGGTTCGGCGTTTACTTCAATAATGACGGCCTTTCCCCTATGCCTGGCCAACCGCGGCAGACTGGCAAACGGATACACAACCGCGGAAGTCCCGCAAATAAGCATCAGATCGCATTTTTCTGCTTCTTCCATGCTTCTCTGGGCCACGTAAGACGGGATCGGTTCTCCAAAAGCCACCCCATCACTCTTGATAACGCCATCACACTTGGGACATCTGGGAGGAAGCCTGTCTTCATTCAACAGGGCCGTTAAATCGAATTGATCCCGGGGAAATCGCGCCGAACAGGATATGCATCTTAATTTCAATGAATTACCATGATACTCCAACAGATTTCGATTCCCTGCTTTTTCATGAAGCGCATCGACGTTTTGGGTGATGACGCACTTTAAAACACCCAGTGTTTCAAGCTCCGCCAGAGCATAATGTCCTTTATTCGGTTTGGACGCTTCCAAGTTCCCCAACACACTCGGAGTCGTCAACCTCTCTTTCCAATATTCCTTGGGGTCTTCAAGAAATTTCTCATAGCTCCGATAGGCCCTGCGCTCCCTCTCAGGATTTTTTGTCCAAACACCTGATGGCCCCCTGAAGTCCGGTATCCCGGATTCCGTTGACATCCCGGCACCTGTCAGGGCGATGGCATACGTGGAATCGGCCAAATCCCTGGCAGCTTTTTTGATCGCGTCTTCCATTTTTACCTCCCCTCCTTTGTCCCCAGATTCCTGACCACAAAACTAAAAGCAAAGATCAGTTAAAAAAGAGATATCATTGAGGTATAATCACCTGTGCTTTCCCAACAGCTACTTTATCTCCATTCTGATCAGTGGCCCACAATTCAACAGCCACAAAATCTTTTCCTTTCTTCACGGGGTGGAGTTCGGACACTTCACCGCCATAGGTACAGGTTGAATCTACCGGTACGGGCTTAATCAGTTTGGCCTCGAATGTCTTCAGAGTTCCGCCGGAAGAATAGGCCCAGTTCGTAATAACCTTGGCTAAGAGGGAAAGCGTCATTTGTCCATGCTGCACGGTTTCAGGAATACCAAACACCTGTGATTTCCGGCACCATTCAGGCGAACAATGAACCGGATTCATATCGAGCGAAGCTACCGCAAAGTGCCAAATATCTTCCTGACTCAAATGCTGTTGGACCGCAGGTAATTTGTCCCCGCATTTTATGGATTCAAAGGTCAGTTTGTTTTCCATTTTTTTGATCCTTTCGGAATGATTGAGTTTTGCAGAAAATCCCCTTATAGCTCATGCTTCCAGGGCATGCTCTCCCTTTAAAAACCTCAGGACGTCGGCCTTGGTCCTGGGCAAAATTAAAGTACTATAGTATCTCATTTTAAGTTTTCCATATTGATCATAGATCCGGGACAAGGCTCTCATATAATATTTCCCTCTCTTGATCCATTTATCATAGCTGGTCAATTTAAGGGTCAGTATATCTCCCACCCTTATGGGGTCATAATACTCAATGATTTGTCCCGGGTTTCTGGCTCCTGGGGTTCTATTCCAACTGCCATGTCCCCCCTGTAAAAGGAAAAATCTGATCTGAGTAACAAAGAGAGGATGGGCCACGATCCCGTCATGGCCGCATTGTTTGGCATATTCCTCATCATAAAAAATTGGATTATCGTCAGGGACCGCAGCGGCAAAGGCCTTCAGGTCTTCGGCTTTCACTTCAAATTTGGTGGGTATTTCACTCTCCTCTCCAATTTGTATCTCATCCCAGAACTCATAACTATCGATTTGTTTTGGATCGAGAAAATCAGAGGTAAAATCTTTCTGTTTTTGTGTTGTGTAATATTTAGCCATTTCTTCCATGTAATCCATACGCCTCTCCTTTTCAAAAATTGGTTTTGATGAAAACGTAAAAAGTCCGTTGTGCAATTTTCCGGGCATTCGGGCACCACAGTCTCGTTGCTTTCTGTTTAAACTCTCGGCTAAACACCTTCCTCTTCTTCTTCAGACACTCATTTCGGCTCTATTGTACCATTTTTCAAACGTCTATCAAACTAGGGGAGGTTCGTCCCCCATTTCTTACTCCTCTCCAACTGTATCTTATTCTAACGATAAAAATATTTTTAACAAGAGGACAAATGGGGATTTCGAAGGGTTTTGCAGGGAACGAAATATCGATTGGCGTGTGGCATTAATGTTGCGCTTAAAAACTTCTTTTTAAGGGTAAAAAGGCCAGTTTAAGCGCTTTTTTACCCCGCATTTATCAAACAATTTCCTCTGAACTCAATCCCTTCGTTTGGTCCGACCACTTACCACTATTATGGGCCTGATTGGGTTCTATTCTTCTATTTCTTGTCTTTCTTTCCCTCGGGTTTGGTCTTCTTCTCCGATTTTTCTTTTTCCCCTTTCTTCCCCTGCACTTCTACTTTGGCCTCTTTCTTTGATTCTTCCTTGGGGTTTTTCCCCGATGCCAGCTTTTCAGCCTTCGCTTGCGCCAGATCAAGGTCTTGTTTCTCCTGATCGGCAATGCGGGTCAGCCGAAAATCAGCTTTTCTCACTTCAGCTTTCAGCTTTCGCACTATAACATTTTTCTTGATCTCGTCGTTCTTGAGCCCTTTCTCTTTCAGAAAAGCCCGATGGGCGTCAAGATTTTTCAGGGCACTCTTCTTCTTATTTTCCATGTTGATCTTTGCTCTAATATCCATTCAGTTCCCTCCTTCAATAGAAATAGTGTTTTAATTTATTCAATCAATTTAACCTGCTGAACAGGATAGCGAAAGTATCGGCAAAAGGCAAGATGTAGTATTCGAGGAAGGTCCGCCCCGAACCTGATCACGGGGGAATCCAGGGAATTTATGTTTACCTCGATGTTGCAAAAGCCGAGGATGTTCCAGAACCGCACCCTTCTCTATCCCGGCCCCATCCCAGGCTCTTTGATAAGAACTTTTTTATTCTTTCCCATTCAGGCAGGAATCGAAACATCTTCTTTGGCCCGTCAGTCGTGTGGCCCGACGGTTCGGTGCTTTTGGGTTTTATTAATTTCTGAATGGAATGAAGAACATTCCCCTTTTCGTATGTTGTTTTTGCACCAGCGTCCCCATTTACAGGGGGGATCTGAAGCAGTTCGACAGATGAGGGGGAATAAATCTTTGTTGATATGGTTTTGGGATTAAGAGTCAAAAGCAACTTGACCCCATCACTAAGATGTCCCCAGATTTCATTATTCTTTGCTGACCCGGCACAACAACGCCGTGTGAGGCCAACTGCCGATCTCCGGGCTGCAAAATTCCGATCCGTCCGGGCAAAGCACATTGGCATTCGATTCGAAGACACTGAAAAGAGTCGGAACCGCCTCTTCCCGCTCCGGGAACCACCAGCCATGTTCCGCATCTGCCATGCGCCGGTCGATCCTGTCCGAAAGATGCAGACGCAGACGGATGCTTCCCTGGGGGGTTTCAACCCGAACCCAATCCCCTTCAATCAAATTCAGGCCGGCGGCCGTTTCCGGGTGAAGAGCCACCAGCGGATCAGGACGTTTTTTTCTGGCTTCCTCAACCTGCCTCTGTTCCGAGTGGTACATGGGCATAAACCGGCTTCCGGTAATCAGAACCAGAGGAAAATCCCGGGCCGATTGAGAATCGTTCAAGGGGCTTTGGGCCATCTCGCGAAAGACCGGCAAAGGTTCACAGCCCAGGGCCTCGAAAGTGCTCGATCGCAGTTCCACTTTGCCCGACGGGGTACCGAACCCGTATTTTTTATAGCGCTCAAATTCCGGTTTCCCAAAAAGACCGTTTTGTTCCAGGAGCCGGTTAAAGGTCAAATTAAGCGGGGACAATCTATAATCCCAGACTTCGTCAATGTCTTTCCAGGGCCAGTGCTCACTCTGCCCTAGTCTGACGGCTAACCCCCGCCAGAAATCATAGGTGTTGCGCCGCTCAAAAAGGGGCGCAATCCCCCTGGGGCAGGCCACACAGAAGCCCCCGGTCAGCCAGAGCTCGGTCGTCTCGACGGTGGAACAGATAGGGAAAACATAATCGGCCAAGGCGGCGGAAGGCGTAAGATAGAATTCACCGACGACATAAAGCGAAAGATTCATCAAGGCATCGTAGGTGTGTCTGATATTGGGCAGGGAAAGCATGGGATTGCTGGCTACCGAGATGGCGGCGGTGACCGGATAAGGTTTGCGGGTGATCATGGCGTCAAAAACCGGTCTGGCGTGAGCCATACAGGTCATATCGGCATTAGGGGGACGCATATAGTCGCGGGGGAGGCGTCGGTTGGCCTCCTCACTTTTCGACCAGCCCGGGAAACCAAAAAAAGGATATTGATCGGCCCCCAATTGTTTGGCTCGCTGCCCGGCCGGCTGGGCCTCGTTTAATTGCATCTCCTCATCGCTGATGATTTTTCCGACCAGTTCGTTACAGCCGAGAGATTCCCCGCCCGGAATGTCCAGATTGCCGGTCAAGGCCTTCAAACAGCATCTCGCCCTGGCCGCCTGAGTGGCATTGAGGCCCTGTTTGTCCAGGCCGAAACCCCAGGTAATGACCCCTGGTTTGGTCATCCCATACAAACGGGCTGACTCGATGACCTGCTCCGGAGTCAGCCAGGTGATTTCCGCCACCCTTTGAGGTGTGTAGGCGGCAGCGGCGGCTTTAAGATCTTCGAATCCCACCGTCCAGTCGGCAACAAAGTCCCGGTCGTAGAGTCCCTCTTCAATGATGATCCTGATCCAGCCGAGCATCAGAGCCACGTCAGTGCCGGGTCTTATCTGCAGCCAGAGATCGGCCTTTTCCGCCTCGGCAATACGGCGCGGATCCACGACAATGAGTTTTGCCCCGTTCTTTTTGGCCTGGAGGATCATGGGATAAAGACCGATCGGATCGGATTGGGAGGGGCCATGTCCCCAAAGAACCACACAGCGGGTATGCCTGAAGTCCCCCCAGGTAAATCCGCCGTAAGTGGCGTATTCGACCGCCTGAGTGGGGCACATGCAGACATTATTGACGCCGCAGACATTCGGCGATCCGAAAAGATTGAAAAACCGGCGTTCGTCCCAATGATAGGTCCGCTTGGTGCCGTGGGTAAAGGCCAGGGTCTCCGGGCCGTGTTTTTGACGAAGCCTCTCCAGTTTTTCGGCCACTTCATCAAGGGCCTGATCCCAATCCAGACGCTGCCATTTTCCCGATCCCCTTTCCCCCAGGCGTTTAAGAGGGTAATTGATTCTACCCGGATGATGAACATGCTCGGGCATCAAACTGCCTCTGGAGCAGATCCGGCCCCTGGATATGGGATGTTCCGGGTCTCCTTTGGCCTTGATGATCCGGCCGTTTTCTATTTCCAGAAGCAGACCGCACCTGGGATGGCATAACCCGCAATAAGATCTTTTGATTTCAGTCATGGCAAAACCCTCCCCCTCACTCCTATTTCGGCAGGAATCCCACGTCGAGGCTCGAGAAGTTGTGCTCGATGCCCATCTCGTCCAAAATCTGTGATATCTGCCCGCGGTGATGGATGCCGTGTATGACGGTCATGCTCAAGAGGTAATGGAGTGGCACCGCATCGGGGTTCCCGCCGAACCACGCCACCTTGACCGGACTGACGAAATCGCTCTCGGCGAGTCCGGCGATGAAATCGACGGTCGCCTGATCGGCGACTGTGGCGACCTTCTTAAGCTCGGACCATTGGTCCGCGCTAAGGGAATCGCCCTTGGGCGCTTTGAGGCCCTCGGTAGCTTTAAGCGCCGAGGACGCCGCGGGTATGGCCGTGCGTAAAAGACCGTGGAAAAAGGGGGTTACGCCGAAGGCATGGCAGGCGAGACCGGAGAGACTCTTGTAGTAGCTTTTCCTATTCTCGTTGCGAGCCTCCTCCGATAGGCCGTCCAGCAAAGCGAGGACCGAAGCGTTAGCCCTTTGTGTGTACTTTGCATACATGAGCAGCAGATCTTTCATACAATACCTCCTAATTAGAATTTATATTTTTGTTAATATTAACTTAAAAATTTCTTTCTAACAATGTAATTTACGAGAACAGGGACAGTTGTCCCTATTTTCTAAGAGTCAAACGTCGACTTGCCATTCAGACAAAGAAGTTAAAAGTATTGATCGGGTGATTAAGGACCTGATGGCCGAAGCCGACGCGGTTCTGGAAAGACTGTCCAATCTTCGCCCCTATCCTGCCCTTCCCTCGCAAGAGGGGATTTGATTATCTTTTGCGCCTCTTCCCTTTTTTCTTCGTAGGATTTTTCATTTTGATGGGAAGTGTATAAGGCAAGGGGAAAAGCAGGTTGAAAGGTAAGTGGATATCGGAGGCCTTTTTCTCGTCCCCGGATTTCCCTTTGCACCATCTAACAAAAAAGGATCATCTGCCGGAATTATGGCCGAAAGGTGAAAGTATAGCAGCCGGGCTTAGTCGCCTTTCTGGCCAGACTTGCCCAACGACAGAGTATCGGCCGCGTTTCCCGCGGATCGATTATCTCTTCGATCTCGAAGAACTCCGCGGATCTGAACGGGGATCGGAGCCGGTTAAGACGATCTTTAATTTTGGCCAGGTGTGCATCATAATCATCGCTTTCAGCAAGTTCCGCCTTATAGGCCACTTCGATCCCGCCTTCGATCGGCAAAGAGCCCCAGTCACCGGACGGCCAGGCGTAGCGAAAATGATGACTGCCGGGTTTATGATTGGCCCCGCCGGCCACTCCAAAGGCCTTGCGGATTACAACACAGCAGAAGGGAACCGACGATTGCCCCAGAGCCGCCAGAGCCTGGGATCCAAAACGAATGGTTCCCGCATGCTCCGCCTCTTTGCCGATTAAGAACCCGGGACAGTCTTCCAGGTGTATCAGAGGCAAATGGAAGGTGGAGGCCAGATCGATAAAACGGGACAATTTTCGGCAGGAATCCGCCGTCCAGGCGCCACCGTAAAAGTACGGGTCCTCGGCAAAGATCGCCACCGGAATGCTGCCCAAACGGGCAAAACCACAGATCATTGAGCAGCCCCATTTTGCTCCGATCTCGAAAAAGGACCCTTGATCAGCGACCGATTCAATGATGGCGCGCATCTTGTAAACCTTACGAGGATTTTGGGGAACAACGCTCAACAGCATTTCATCTCGTCTTTCCGTACTGTCTTTTAAATCGGTTAAAGGCGGCAGTTCATCTACGTTGCTCGGGAGATAGGAAAGAAACCGGCGAACCTTTTGGAACGCCTCTGACTCGGTATTCGCCTCATCATCGATAGCGCCGTTTCTGGTATGGATCCGGGCGTCCCCCAGCTCTTCTTTGGATACAATTCCGAGGTTGGCCCAATCCACCAGGGCCGGACCGGCAATCATCATCTGGGCGGTATTTCTGACGATAATGGAATAATGGCTGGTGGCGACCCGTGCGGCGCCGATACCGGCAACCGACCCGAGAGCCAGGGATATGGATGGCGCCACCCCCAGATGGTTAACCACGACTTCCCAGCTTCGCAATTCGGGTATGTAGGTACGACCGGCCATCTCGATGGTCTTCACGGAACCACCTCCTCCCATCCCGTCCACGAGTCTTATGTGAGGCAGCCGGAGTTCATAGGCGATCCCTTCGGCCTGGACGCGTTTGGCCGGTATGGAAGCATCGGCAGAACCCCCTCGGACGGTGAAATCATCGCCGGAAACTACGACCGGCCGGCCATCGATGTCAGCCGTCCCAAAAACAAAATTCGAAGGCATAAACGCCTTCAGTTCGCCATTCTCGTTGTATTGTCCGCGCCCGGCCAGTTCGCCGATTTCGTGGAATGTATCCCGATCTACAATGGCATCAAGGCGTTCCCGTATGGTCAGCTTACCGAATTTGTGCTGCCGTGCCACCTTCTCTTCTCCGCCCATCTGATGGGCTAAAGCGGAACGGGCGTGGAGCTCATCTATTTCTCGATCCCAACTCATATTACACGAATCCTTTCTTCATAAAGGCCCCTTCCTCCGGACCAGGTTGTTCCGGGGGCCGAAAATAAATTTTCAATGGACATTGCCTTTCAACGATTTGGAAACGTTTGTTCTTTTTATTCAATAAGTTATTAGTGAACGAAGAACGCTTTTTCGGTTTGCCCCCCACCCACTGTCCCTGTTTTACTATATTAGGTTTCCTGATCAAGCATTTTTTTTGCGCAATTAGGGCAAATGCTGTGGGTGAATTCAGCTTGGGAATGATCGCTGATATATTGCTCCACCTGCTCCCAGTAGCCTTTATCGTTCCTGATTTTTTTGCAGTCCGCACATATCGGGATGATGCCACGAAGCTGTTTGATCTCAAGATAGGCTTTTTCGATGGCTTCTTTATCTTGGATAACTTGGGCAAGCAGTTTTTCCTTGGACTCTTTTTCCCAAGCATACTGCATAAACACGATATGTACGGTTGTAACGACGAGGATTGTGCTTAAAAAAAGGGAAATCACCAAATCATAAAACTGCTGGTTTGGTGAGTCATAATAGACTATAGAAGAAGGGGCGAAGCGTTCAATGATCAATAAAATACAAATCACCAGCAATTCCAATAGTACAAAAAATAATTTGCTTCCTTTGGGGATGACGACAACGGTCGCTACCAGCAAAATAAAGAAAATGTAGGGAGCGCTACCCATAAGGCCGCCCGAGTAAAGCCAAAAAAGAGATAACAAACACAAAAAAGTAATAATAACAAATTTATTGATTAAAAGAGAAATTTTTAAAACCCTCGACAGCCAATAAGCCGTCAAGGCAATTACGAACAAAATTACAAAGGCAACGGTTTGGATACCGGGGACGCCCAACAAGGTGCTCCTCAATATTCCAATAATCTCAGTAATCGCTCCGATTAAGAAGACCGCATTAAAAATTCTGTTTTCGAGGCTATAATTTCCCGGGTCACCCAACAAAATATCGCTTAAAGAATTTTTTCCCTGATTTATTGTCTCGTTAAGTTTGGCCATAAAGATTACCGATATTAAACATCCTTTCAGGTCTGAACCCCACCTTCAAATAATAGAAGTCGATCTATTTTTATGCAACGTTTAGGTTGCCTTTTTGATGGGAAGAGTATAAGGCAGGAAAAAGAAAGGGGCAAGGGGAAAAGCAGGGCGAGAGGGAAGGGGTGTGAGGTCGGGAAAATGGCGACTGTCTTGATTGTATTTTTTAGGGTCGTCCCCTATCTTCCGTAGTAAACGATAGCATCTTTAAACCATGCTGAGGGAAACAAGAGTCGCCCATGAAGATGGAATGGAATCTAAAGAGAACCGAACCAGTTATTTCCACTAATTTCTGAATGGAATGAAGAACGTCTTCCTTTTTAACAGTCAAACGGCGATTTGACCCTTTATTCAATTTGGAAATAGATCGGTCTATCCGTTTTCAGTTGACCAGTTCGGGCTTTTCGCGCCGCAGTTCATCGCGCAGATCGCGTAAAGTGTCCTGCAGAGCGGCGATGGCAAAATCGACATCGGCATCGGTCATGACGGTTGAGGTGCAATACATCAGCCGTGCCGCCGAGGCGACGCCGCGCATCAGCATGCCCAGGTGGATACACCGCAACACACGGCCGGTACGCCGGCTGGCGGCAAAGCTTAGGCGAGCATTGCCAATAGGTTCGTCGGTAAGGTGGATATTGCTCAGACTTCCGAGACCGATGGCTTGGCCGCGGATACCGTTGTCCTGGAAGGCCTTGTTGAAGCCGTTGCGCAGGCGTCCGCCTAGGTCGTCGATGTGCGCACGCTTCTGCGGATTGAAGTGCTGCATGGCCGCGAGACCGGCCGCCATGCTCATCGGATTGCCGCTAAAAGTGCTCGCGTGCATCACCGGACGCTTCTGGTCCGGGTGGAAGAGCTGCATTAGTTCGCGCTTGCCGCCGATACCGCCTATGGGCAGGCCGCCGCCGATGATTTTGCCCAAGGCGGTGAGGTCCGGCGTAACCCCATGCAGCTGCTGCGCGCCGAGGTCACCCAGTCGTAGGGTGATTACTTCGTCGAAGATGAGCACGATTTCATGTGCCAGGGTAGCCTCGCGCAGCTCTGCCAGGAACTCCCGGGTCGCCGGCACCATACCCATGGAGCCCAGTACCGGTTCGACGATAACCGCCGCCAGTTCCTGGGCGTGGGAGGCAATCAGCCGGCGCGCCAGCTCCGGCTCATTGTAGGGGCAGACCACGGTATCAACCAACACGCTCGGCGGAAAGCTGTCGTCGATCGGAACGGAATTCGGTGCCGCAAGGCCGCCGGCGAGTTCGGCGATGGGTGCCAGGCTCACCTCCGCTAACTCGTAGCTGCCGTGGTAACCGCCTTCCATTTTCATGATCTTGTGACGGCGCGTGGCGGCGCGGGCACAGCGGATGGCCATAAGAGTGGCTTCGCTGCCGGAACTGCAGAAACGCAGTTGTTCAATGCCCGGCACACGGTCTCGGATGTGCTGTGCCAACTGCACTTGGCTGGTGGTCGGCGCCGCATAGGCGCTGCCGCGCGCCACCTGCTCGCTCACTTCGCGCACTACGTCGGGGTACGCATGGCCATGGATGAGCGAGGTGAAGTTATTCATGAAGTCGAGCAGTGTATGGCCGTCGGCGTCGTACAGACGCGCACCCTCGGCGCGTTCAATAAACAGCGGATAGGGCGCGAAGTGGGCGCTGGAACGGGTGTCACCGCCGGGAAACACGTCGCGGGCAGCGACGGCCGAATCCCTGGAATGTGGCGAAAAGGATTCGTATTCATTGCAGATACGCTCATACATACCGGTCATTGATGTACCTCTTCTTTGACAAGAAATTCCTTTTTGATGAGAAGAGTATAAGACAGGAAAAAGAAAGGGGCAAGGAGAAAAGACGGGCGAGAAGGGAAGGGGTGAGGGGTTGGGAAATGGCGACTGTCTTGATTGAGTTTTTTAGGGTCGTCCCCTATCTCGCAACCTACAACACTATCCTTTCGAAGTAGGGCTATTAAATTTTAAAAGAGCGTCTCTCGATACACTACTGGGGGGGGAATAGCAATAAACAAGTCTGACCCCGTCATCCCTATTTTGCCTTAAAAGCCACTTTTCGGGGGTAAAATGGCCCATTGGCTAAACATATATCTATTCCGCGCGTCCCCATCTGATCCTGGCTCTGCAAAGTTCTTTATTATCGGTTGCCCGCCTCAGGCTGCAGAGTTCGCTTTCATTTCTCTGCTCAGATATTACATGAACCCTGTCATCGAGTATGGCTTCGGTTAGGAAGCTAAGTTCGATCGTTTGTGGGATTGTCTTTTCAAGCTGATCCGGAGAGTGGCTATCCATGAACCACTGCAGATACTTCGCCGATCCTACATGTCGATTAACATCAATATCGGAAAAATGCACCCGAAAGCTTGCAACTTCCCTTCCTCCTTGAAGTTCGGACACCTTTTCCAGGTTGGTTTCTATCTCTTCTTTCTGCGGTTGCCAGGAGAAGCCATCTGTATTTGCGTCAAAGCGTTGCGGACGACCCGTGGTCTTGTCTAATATCAGCCAGGAGGAAGTGGCAGAGACCAGAGTCGCCCCCGAAGGGGCGCTTATTCTGAAGTCCCGCAGCGCGTAAAGACGCTCGATCCGTTTTCCCCAAGTCTCAATACTGAGCCGGTCTTGCCATTTCGGTTGGGTCGAAACGACCATCTGGAACTTTATGAGTACCCACATAAGGTTACGTGCGGAAAGCTCTGCATATCCATATTGTGTGCCATTGGCATGGTTCCAGGCCGAGTTCAGTAAATAGGAGAAGAGGATATGGGGTCGAAGCCGACCGCAGAGATCGACGTCATAGGATTCGACTATTCGTTTTTCTTTCCAGACCTGTGGTGCCTCAGCCATTGCAGCTTTGCTCTCTTCTTCCCTTACGAGTCCCCTTGATGTAAATCAAAGACAAAGAGGACAAGTCTACGTTTGACTTATTTTCCCATAACTGCAGGAATAACCATTTATTAACCATCGACCGTCGAACTTTTTCTTATTACCCAATCTTTCTCATTTGCTCAAAAACAAAAACCCCATCTTCTTTTTCAAAAGATGGGGTTTATCGGTTTTCTAAATGGATCAGCCTTAAAAAGACAGGGTTCAAGGATTCGAGGATTCTAGGGTTCAAGGGGCTAGACTCCTATGATTTTCATACGAATGAACAATTTAAAGCATATCCATAAGGAATTTTTGATTACTTGAGGACCTGTTTTCCGAATAGGTCATTTAATCGAATCTAAGAAAAGCGAATCCTAACGCACCAGATGATTCAGCTTTGGCAACCTACGTGGATGGGTCGGCCACATGAACCAGGCCGCGGCCGAAATTCTCCCCCCGGAACAGTCCGCAAAAGGCCCGGGGGGCATTTTCCAAACCTTCTACTATGTGTTCGCGATAAGTTAATTGTTTGCCTTTAATCCAGTCCGCCATGACCTTTCTGGCCTCATCAAAAAATTCCGAATGATCCAGCACCACAAATCCGCGCATATCAAGCCGTTTACCGATAAAGGCAGAGACATCCCGCAGGCCTGTTCGTTGTTCAGGTTCCAGATTATAATCCGCCACTTGCCCGCAGATAAGGATACGGCCAAAACGTCTCATATTGGCCACCGCGGCATTTAATATTTCGCCGCCGACGTTGTCAAAATAAACATCCACTCCTTTAGGACAGGCTCTCGTCAGGGCTTCGGACATATTACTCTCTGACTTGTAATCGATCATTTGATCGAAACCGTAAACCTTTTTGGAGAAAGCACATTTCTCCTGTCCGCCGGCAATACCCACAATATGGGCGCCGTCGATTTTGGCAATTTGCCCGGCTATGGAACCAACGGCCCCTGCAGCCGATGAAATCAGAACGGTTTCCCCCGTACCCACTTTTAAAAGTTTTCGAATCCCAATATAGGCGGTCAGACCCGGGAGCCCGAATACTCCGACGGCAGTCGAAATCGGTCCCAGACCGGGATCAACTCTTTCCAACCTTTTACCGTCACTGATAGCGTAATCCTGCCATCCATGATAACCGGCAACAATCTCGCCGAATCGGTAATCCGGGTGTTTGGATACCACCACCTCGCTAACCGATTGTGTGTCCATTACTTCACCCAGGGGCTTGGCCGGGACATAGGAGTCCCGACCGCTCAATCGTCCCCTTGACCCGGGATCGATACTGACATAGAGATTCCGCAATAACATTTCTCCATCTCCAGGTTCAGGCATCGATTCCTCAATCAGTTCGAAATCCTCCTCTTTGGGTTCTCCAACCATCAAACGCGAAAACAAGATCCGTCTATTTTTTTTATCAGGCATATTTCTAATCCCTTTTTAGATTGTAAAGGGGTCTGCTTTTAACTCTTTCTCTTATTAATTCTGTAAAACAAACTCGTTACAATAAAAAAGACTGTAAGAAGGGACGTTGATTCTGAAACAACTTCTTTTTTCCAGATTGTACGATTGATTTAACTCAAATATTCTACTCCCTTTTATCAAGTACATCAAAACAAAAACCCCATTTTCCTTTTCAAAAAATGGGGTCTTGGTGGACTGCTTCATGAACCTGACTTTCGAAGGAGTTTCCCGGGAAGATGCGGGCTCATGGTTCCTGCTTTTCAAGATACCGACTCAGGTGATCAAATAGGGGTTTTAAAGGCGGAAGTTCCTCGGTTACTACGACCCAGATAATCTCCAGATCCACGCCGGAATATTCATGAATCAGCTTATCCCGCATCCCGGTCATCCGCTTCCAGGGAATTTCCGGATATTTCTCGCGTATATTCTCGGGAATCCTTTTTGCCGCTTCTCCCATGACCTCCAGACTGCGGACCACCGCGTTAACCGTCTTCCGGTCTTTGGTAAAGGCCTCAAAATCTAGGCCCCTTGTGAATTCCTGGGTTTCCTGAAAACAGGTCAGAATGTCTGCCACGTAGTCTTGGGATGTTCGTTTCATGTCAACACTACCTCTGCGAGAATAGCCCGCCCGATCTCCGGTTTAAGCGCCTTTTTCGAAACAAGGTCCACCTTACCGCCCAGCCTTTCGCTAAGGAGTTCTTCCAGCTCGAGAAACTTGAACATACCGACTGGCTGCTGGAACTCCACAAGGACGTCAATATCACTGTCATGGCTCGGTTTCTCACGCACCACGGAGCCGAAAAGGCCGATAGACTTCACGTAAAAATTCCCCTCCAGCTCTATCTTCATCGCCTTTAAAATCGCCAGAATCTCGTTCTTTGTTTTCATTGGTTTACCACCGTATTAAAGGTTTAATCCGTTTCCATTCGAGTGTAAAGGGGTCAGGTCTGCTTTTGACTCTTTCTCTTATTAAATCTGTAAAACAAACTCGTTACAATAAAAAAGACTGAAAGACGGGATGTTGATTCTGAAACAACTTATTTTTTTCAGACTGTACGATTAATTTAACTAAAGTATTCTACTCCCTTTTATCAAGTACATCAAAACCAAAACCCCATCTCCTTTTACAAAGAATGGGGTCTTGGCGGACTGCTAAATGGACCAGTCTTAACAAAACAGGGTTCAAGGATTCGAGGATTCCAGGATTCAAGGGTTTAAACTCCTATGTCTTTCATTTAAATGGACAATTTAAAGCATATCCATTAAGTTAAAGTCAACCCTTTCTGATCATTTGGTCTGTTTGGTCTTAGGGTTTCAGGGTGAATAAATTACCTTTGGGAATTATAAATATTCTTTTCCCTTAAGCCCTCGGAGGAATAATCGGTAAAAGGAGGAACGAATCATATTCGACGCCGGTATGGATAGAACTAATTCCGACCTGGATTCTGTCTTTTGGGTCCGTATGGGTGAAGGGCACAATCTTTGGGTCATCCTTTGATCCCACCTCGAGTACCAGCCGGTGTCCTTTTGGGAAAACCAGGCTGGCCGGCCAGATCTCTATTTCTATCGGTACGACCTCTCCGGGTTTCACCTTTTGAAGCTCATCATGGGTATGAAAGGGCCGGTAGGGTGTAGATCTTTCCGGATCCAACTTTCGATGAGACACTCGCAGCCAGCCGTAGGCGCCGGATATTTCATGCCCCATTTGTCCCATATAGGTAATCTCTTCATTGTTACTATCCAGATGATGCAGGACGGCAAAAAGATCCAGGTCATCGACACTCGATGAGACCCATAGCTTCAGCTTCATGGGGCCGGTGATTTCCGTTTCCTGCTCGAAAGGCGAGGTTGAAAAACGAATAGAAGTGTTGTCGGCGTCAGGCTCGGCACTAAAACTTGCCTTTTCATATTGACTGGGCTTCTCTTTTGAAAGGGACCCATCCCCGGCATTCAGATAATACGCTGTCCATTGAGTTCGAGCCAGGGGCCACTCATATTCATAACGCCAAACATATTGGTCGCTTCGCTGCCTTATGGCCAGCTTGATTGGGGGTTCTCGAAGGATGCCGGTATCGATGCCTTTCAACCAATAATCCAGAAAACGTTTTTGCGCCAGGCGACCTTCAAGAGAATAAAAGGGGAGCACATGGTCTCCGGAATGGATCCATAGAAACTTATGTTCCGAACCGGCACCAAGATATCCTTCGATATTTCCCCGGAGATGAAGCCCCACACCCCCCCAGTTGCCCACCGAGAAGAGCGGCACCTTAATATCGGCCGGATTCGGATTGTTTCGGGCGGCTATTTCGTTATAGAGTTCCAGAGCAGCCTGTTGTTGCGTTCGCTCCTCCGGGGTTTCGGGTTCTTTCATGGTCCGGCCCGTATGGGATTGCCAGCGGCCGGTAAAGGTGTTCGATAAAATGCCTCCATGCCGGTTGGCTTCCCGGTAGAGGTCAAAAGCCCCCTCCCAGGGGACAATCGCTGACAAGTGGGGAGGGCTTAGGGCCGCCACCCGCCAGGAGTTCATGGCAAAATAGGAGATTCCCATGACGGCAACTTTGCCGTTGCTCCAAGGTTGGCCTCCTGCCCATTCCACGGCATCATAAAAATCCTCCGCCTCACGCATGGACAGCAATCGTGGTCTGCCCGGTGATTTCCCGGTTCCCCGGGTATCGACCCGTATGACCGCATATCCCTGGGGAACCCACCATTCCGGATTGACGCTTTCCCAATGCATGTAAGGGCCTTGAAGATCAGGATTATCATTAGCCCGCTCGGGATGCCAATCCTTAAAGTGGATATCCTTGGGATAGGGTCCTAAAGTGATGATGGCCGGGAATTTACTTAGGTCTTTCGGTCTAAACACGTCGGCGCACAGCTTTGACCCATCACGGACTTCAATAGAGGCATCTTTTTCAACGATCAGTTGATAATAGGTCATAATAGATCTCCATAGAAATCATTGATCATGATCGGTTGTTTTTTCTTTCAAAATCCGCCTGTGCAGCGAGGTCCAGGTGACCTCCGGCAGGTCCGCGCTTCTATCGGCCCTGAGTTGCAAACGGACGCTGTCCGTTGGGCAGACCGTTGCGCATAAGCCGCACCCGATACACCACTCGTTGTCCACTATCGGCGGACCTTCTTCCATCCGCAAGGCGTCAACCGGGCAGATATCCACACAGGCTCCGCACTGCGCACATTGATCTTCATTGGTAGAACGCAGGAAATAAGTGGCCATGATAACATCTCGCGGGATCTTGCGCCGTCTGATATTGCCTACATTCCAGCAGGCGCATCCGCAGCAGTTGCAATTGTGCTTTATCCCGTTTTCCGCATTGTCCACAAAATGGACCAGTCCGGCTTCCTCGGTTTTTCGGATTACCTCCCGGGCTTCTTCTTTGGATATGACCCGGCCGATCCCCCGATCAATGACATAGTCGGCCATCTCATCGAACTTCATACAGACTTCATCCGGATGGGGGCACTCCCTGCCCAGCATTTTGTAGGAAACGCGGCAGGGACAATGGGACAAGGCGATTCTTCCGGCTTTTTCTATCACCTGTTCCATCATATGCAAAGGATAGACGGCCTGGAGTTCCGGCGTCAGCGATTGGTTGACCGGGATATAACGGAAGGGCTTGGTCTGGCCGCTATAGGCTGAAGCGGTTACCTGCCTATTAAAATATTTGGCGATGAGCTTGGCCATCTTGCGGGCCTGTGGTGTGTCTTCCCCCTTCCAAAAAAAAGTTTGCGGAAAACCAAACCCTACCTGCTGCAAAGCATAACCTTTTTCCCCATTTTCAAGGACACCGGAAAATAAAAGCCCTTTTACCACCAGGCCATCCAGGATATCCGTTACCTTTTCCCGAGGCAGGTTGAGGCCCTTGAGGATGTCGTCTAAACTGACAGGAGACAATGGAATCATTTTTGTCGGGATAGCCAACGCCACTTCAGCTTCTAACTCCGAAAAGGTTTCCCTTAGTATTTCCAAAAGGGCTTCGGTTGTAGGGTAGCCCATACCCAGACAGGAAAGATGACCGGCCAATTTTTGATAAACATTTTGCTCATCCATTTTACCTCCATTCCCCCAGCTATGAACTGGGGACGTCCGTAAGAAAGCAAATTGGTGAAAGCGGGTTTTTTGGATAAAAATCCAAGAGAATCCGTTGAATAGGATTCGATAACTAATTTACTTTCTTCGCAGTGTCCCTTTTTATCAGGCGTGGGCCATTAGGCCGCCGTCGACGAACATGAACTGGCCGGTGGTGAACCCGGTCACCTCTGAGGCCAGATAGACCGTAAGCGATCCGATTTCTTCGGGTCGGCCGTAGCGTTTCACCGGGATGTAGCGGGCCAGGGTCTCGTCCATCGCTTTGTCCGGATCGGTAAACCACCCCGTGCCGATGGCATTGACCGTAATCCCTTTCCTGGCCCATTCCAGGGCCAGGGCCCTGGTCAACTGGAGCACACCGCCCATGGATACGCAATAAGCCGAACCGTTAACCAGACCGCGCTCGGCCAGACCGGAAACGATATTGATGATCCGGCCGTTTTTCTGCTTCAGCATCGGCCTGGCGGCGGCCCGGCAGAAGTTCAGAGCGGATTTAAAATTGGTGTCCATCACTTTGCCCCATTCGGCATTCTTGATTTTCATAAAAGGCTTGAAGAAATGGATGTCGCCGGAATTGACTAGGATATCCAGACGTCCGTATTCGGCTATAACCTGACCGACGGCCTTCTGCACCTGAGCCGCTTTTGCGACATCAAGGGGAAGAGCCAGGGCTTTCCGGCCGGTTTTGTGCACGGCCTCCACCGCCTCGGCAAGTATTGGAGAGCTTTTCGCTGCGATGGCAATATCCGCACCGGCGCCGGCTAAGGCCGATGCCACCGGTTTGGTCCATAATTGACTGTCCCCGGCCACCAGGGCCACCTTGTCTTTTAATAAAAATGCTTTCGCTGTCATACCCGACCCTCCTTCAAAGAGACTACCGGTGCGTAGCCCGTGATGGCAAATCCTCCAGCCAGCCCGCCGCCGTCCGAGATAAAACACCCGCCGGTGACATAATCGGAGGCGTCCGAGCAAAGGAACAAGGCCACGTAACCGATGTCATCGGGTTTGCCCGGATTCCCTACCGGGACAAACAATTTTCTGGCGGCGCGTCTCTCGGCCATGATCTTCTGATAATCCTCCGGCTGATTTTCATAGGTGTCCACGAAACCGGGCACGATACAGTTAACCCGAACGTTGTACTCGGCCAGCGTCAAGGCCATGACCCGGGTGAGGTTGACAACGCCGGCCTTGGCCGTGTTGTACATAAAGCTGTTGCGCTGTCCCCGGAAACCCTCGCCGGAGGCCACCAGAATGATCTTGCCCCTTTTGCGGTCGGCAAAATATTTGCTGATTGCGCGACTGCAATAGAAAGCGCTTGAGAGATTGACATCGATGCCGGTACGCCAGTCTTCATCGGAAATCTCCCACAGCGCTTTGGGCCGTTCCCCGCGGACGATGCCGGCGTTGTTGATGAGCACATCGATATGGCCCATTGCCGCCAGGGTTTTCTCTATTAACCCGTTGACCTGCGTCGTGTCCGTCACATCCGTGGAGACGGCCAGGGCTTTCCGGCCGCGCTGGCGGACCCCCGCCGCTGTTTCTTCCAGAGGCGGCACACGCCTGGCGGCCACCACGATATCGGCCCCCTCTTCGGCCAGGCGAAAGGCCATGGATCTCCCCAGTCCCGTCCCCCCGCCGGTAATGATAATGACTTGACCCTCCAGAGTCCCTTTCCCCCCATTCATAAAATACCTCCTTGTTGAATACTGACCATCCTCCCGCCATTATTAATAATCCAAAAAGGTAAACCAGGTAGGGAGATGGTGAAAAAAATAATTGAAAGTCCCTTTTTTTATGGGAAAGTATAGGAGGTTTCGGCGTGTGTGTCAATGACCATGTCATACACACGGTTAGGCCAAATTGGTCGGTGGGCCGGACTGGGTGGGTCTAATATCTTTTATGCGTAATTCCAATCTGGGGGTGGAACCGTATTCGGATATAAAGGGGGTATAGGCCAGGTCGATCCAATCTCCGAGGCCCAAGGCTGTATCCCCAAGCCCAAAGCCGATACCGTCCAAAATAGTCCCTTGTTGTTCTATCCGAAGACGTAGATGCCCATTACCGACTTGCCTTCTGGAGTTAACCCGGACCTGCCTGGTGACCAGAAGGGGTTCCGGATTTTGGGATCCAAAAGGGGCCATTTGAGGCAGATAGGGGGTGATTTCCTTTACCAACCCGGGAAAGTCGACCTCTCCTTCAATGGTGAGCGCCGGGATAAAAGCCATTTGTGAAACCGAGTCTTGAACCAGATTCTCAAAGGCCTGCTCGAAGGCGGAAAGGTCCTTAGCCATCAAATGGGCCCCGGCAGCGGCTGCATGCCCACCAAAACCCAACAGATGACCTTCCAGGGCTTCCAGGGCCTTAAATAAATGGAACCCTTCAATACTGCGACCCGACCCATGGGCGGTTTCTCCTTCAATGGAGAACAAAAAGACCGGCCTCGACAAGCGCTCAACTAACCTCGAAGCCGCCAATCCCAAGATGCCCCGATGCCAGGTTTCCGATCCTAAGACCAGACTCTTCCTCTGGTCGATATCTTTTTGGGATTGCAATAGCCTATCGATCTCCTTGAGCATCAACTGTTCCATGGCCTGACGACGGCTGTTTTCCTGGTTCATTACCTGGGCCAGGTCCTTAGCCTCCTGTAGGGAATCCGTTGTCAGCAAATGAACGCCTCCTCCGGCCTCCTGGATCCGACCCAAGGCATTTAAACGGGGGGCCAGACGAAAGGCCACTTCAATAGAAGAAACCGGTCCGGAAGGCTGAATACCGCTAACCTCTTTCAAAGCAGCCAGGCCGACATGGGGCGACCGTGCAATCACTTCCAGACCTTCCCGAACCAGGATGCGGTTAACGCCCAGCAGAGGGACCACATCAGCCACAGTCCCAATGGCGACCAGGTCCAAATAAGCCCTCAGATTGGGTTTTCCTTCCGGGAAAAAACCCTGCAGGTCCAAGGCCTGACGCAGACCGATAAGCAGATAAAAAGCCACTCCGACCCCGGCCAGATCTTTAAATGGGAAGGCACATCCATCCTGTTTGGGATTGAGGACCGCAACGGTCGAGGGGATCCCTTTTTTAGAGATCTGATGATGATCCGTCACGATAACATCCAGACCCTGGTTTTTAGCCCATTCCAGTTCCTGATGATTGGAAATTCCGCAATCCACAGTAATAATAAGGGAAACCCCTTGCTCTTTCAGGAGGTTTATCCCGGGAATCGAAAGGCCGTATCCTTCCCGAACCCGGTGAGGGATATAGAAAAGAATGTCAGGAAAGATCGGCTTTAAAAAAAGGATCAATAAGGCCGTGGCCGTTATTCCATCGGCATCGTAATCCCCGAAGACGGCCAGGCGTTCACGCTGCTGGATGGCTTTTAAAAGCCGGTTAACGGCTTTATCCATATCCTTCATCAGATCAGGGGCAGGCAGATTCAATAAGGCCGGAGAAAAAAAATCCTGCACCTGGTCGGGCGAATCCAGACCCCGGTTAATTAATATCTGTGCCAACAGGGGAGAGAGATTGAGCGCTTTAGCCAATGATCCGGTTCGAAGGGGATCAAAAGGGGTGATGTTCCATTCCATGGGTCATACCTTACTTCAGACCAGAAGAAGGTTCAAGGGCAAATGTTTTCTATTGTCAACTCCCCTGAAATACATTATTATTTATTCCAATGGTCAGTACAGTACGCCTTTGTCTTATGGTTAAAGCAATAATAATTTCTTTTTGCCTACGATGAGATGGGCTAAATCCCCCTTCATCTCTCTTTTCAAAAGGGGGAAGATATTGCCTTCCTTTGACCGAAGGAGGGCGAAAGGGGCTTAAACTGGTTTTTTAATCAACCGAACTCATACCAAGAACTTATGAACCCTCATCCCCCGTTGCTCAAAAAAATACCTTCGGTGACTCTCCTTCTGGAACAGCCGGAGTTTGAAATGTGTTTGGCGGATACCTCCCGAAAACACCTGTTGAATGTGATTCGCGAAGTATTGGTTGAAAAAAGAAAAGCCATCCTTTCCGGATTTGAACCGGAATTGGACCTGCCGACCATCTGGAAAGAAATCGGGATGAAATTAACGGCCAAGGCTACAGATCACCTTTGCCGGGTGGTCAATGGGACCGGGGTCATTGTCCATACCAATCTGGGCCGGTCTTTGCTGGCCGCTCAGGCCCTGGAACAGGTTCAAACGACGGGAAAATATTATTCCAATCTGGAATTCGACCTCGAACTGGGCCAACGGGGGAGCCGCTACAGTCATGTGGAGGATCTCCTGATTGAATTGACCGGGGCCGAAGCCGCTCTGGTGGTCAACAATAATGCAGCGGCGGTTTTATTGGCCTTGGATACCCTGGCCAAGGGGAAAGAGGTCGTTGTCTCCCGCGGGCAATTGGTCGAGATCGGGGGTTCTTTCCGGATCCCGGAGGTCATGGCCCGCAGTGGGGCGGTTTTGCGGGAAGTGGGGACCACCAACAAGACCCATCTGAGGGATTATGAAGCGGTCTTGACCGACCAGACGGCTTTGTTGCTGAAGGTTCATACCAGCAATTACCGGATCGTGGGTTTTACGACGGAGGTCCCTCTGGAAGACCTGGTGGCCTTGGGACAGCGACATAATGTGGCCGTCATGGAAGATTTGGGGAGTGGGAGTTTTATCGATGTTTCCAGGTTCGGCCTGGAAAAAGAGCCGACCGTTATTGATGTGGTCAAAGCCGGGGCCGATGTGGTCACCTTCAGCGGAGACAAACTCCTGGGAGGACCGCAGGCCGGGATCATTGTCGGCCGCAAAATTTATATCCAGGCCTTGCGGGGCAATCCTTTGAACCGGGCCTTGCGGATCGACAAGTTGACCCTGGCTGCCCTGGAAGCCACCTTGAAACTGTATCGAAACCAAGAGCAGGCCTTAAGGGACATACCAACGTTGGCCCAATTGACCATTCCCTTGTCCAAGCTTCATGAACGGGCCAAAAGCCTCTACCGTCTGCTCAATAAAAATCCGGCCGCCGGAATTACTGTTGAAATTGTTCCCACCACCTCCCAGGTCGGCGGCGGGGCGCTCCCCTTATCGTTTCTGAATTCCTATGCCCTGGCCCTGGCTTCTGATAAGGATTCATCTTCGGAAATAGAGAGGCGGTTTCGGGCCTTTTCACCGCCCATCATCGGACGGATTGAGAAAGAACATTTTCTTCTGGATGTGCGCACCCTTCAAAAAGAGGATTTCCCTTTTATCGCCCAATGCTTGAAAACCTGGGCGGATTGATCATTTTCCCAATCCTTCTTGCCGATTGCCTGTTTTTTTTAAAACCGAAGAGACAGCCCAACAAACGGACCGCCCAATTTTATTTTAGCGTAATCCGACTCATTGCGGGCTTCAATATCCAGGAGCCGGTATCCCCCGCTGACAGTGAAATTTTTAAATGGAATGTATTTGACCCCGGCCTCGGCTTCCCAAATGGTTCCATATTTTCCTGCCGGGAGTCCGGAGACTTCGGTATAGAAATTTAAGAAGGGGGTTGGATTGATATCCATGGCCGCTCCCAGGGTGGGCAGCCAGGCATAAAAGGACCAGGATTCCTTGATAGGAGATACCAGATCCGGAGAGGCCAGTGAAAAATCCCCCAGGGCCCCTTTAACCTCCAGCAAGGTTCCCAATTTGAATTTCCCTCCTTCCAGATTGATAAACTGGTAGGCCCATCCAAGCCGAAGATAGTGCATTTTGAGGTCTCCAACCACGCGGGTGTTGATAGAGTAAGTTTCCCCTCCGAATTCCAAGGTCCTTTTAAGATAAGTGTCGGTATCATAATTGATGGGGGTATAGTTGAGAGTCAATCGATTTGCTGGATTGATAAAAACAGTAAACCGCCCGGAGGGAAAACCCTTATCCCTTAATCCTAAATCCGATTTTAAATCAACATCCGTACCTCTTCCTTCCTGGGTTACCTTGGTCACAGCCGACAAATTGGTTATCCAGTAACGACCTTCAAATTCGACAACCGCATTCTGAGCCAGGGCCGGACTGACGGCTAATACCCATAGAACCATTCCCCAAACCAGTTTTTTCATTATAATCATACCCTCCTTATGTGAATTGATCGTGCTTGCCTGAAACCGTATAACGAAAAAGGCGGTTAAATTTAAAAAAAACCTGAATCCTGGAATCCTTGGACCCTATTTAATTATAAATAAACCACCTCATCTTCCTTCTTCCACTTGGGGTACACCAGGCATAAAAAGGTTAAATCATGATAACCCGTATTTTGAATATATTGTTTCGAATTTGGCGGAACATAAACGACCAGGCCGGGGTGCACGGGGGCCGATTCCTGTTCGATATGAATGACCCCTTCTCCATCCAGAAAATAAAAAATCTCAGCCGAGGTTTTTAATTTATGGACCAGGGTGCTTTGCCCGGGTTTGACTATGGCGTGAGCCAGGCTAAATCCCATCTGAAGAACGGCTTCCTCACGATCGGGATGCAGCAGTTCACAAAGGAAACTTTTATCACCGGCTTTGAAGTAGGTACCATTTTTTAAGTTTTTAAGAAAGATCAACGATTCCCCTTTACCCGGAGAGGTTTTTTTTGCAGTAGTTCCTTAAACCCTGATTCATCTTTTTGTATTTTGCAAGGAAAAATTGCCTGAGAACCCGGGGTTCCCTTTACCGGAGAACGACCGGGAAGGAGATCGTTTCAGGTTCAGGCGGCCGAATTATTCAAAAAATAAACCTGTAAAAAAAATTCAAATCGTTTAATAATGTTTAAAAGTTGAGGCAATAATTAGTTGAAATAAAGGTTACTGGAATCGAGGGGTCTTCTTTTCAGGGATTGTCCCAAGGGTAATCCGCTGCCCCAATACCGGCCCGGACGGCTAAGTCGATTGGAAGCAGGACATTGACCTAAGGCAATTTCAGGCTTAAGGGTCGGCCTGCTTTCGAATTAACTTCAAATTTTGGTCCGGCAAAGAACCTTGGAGCTTTTGGGTGGACAACCCTGAAAAGAAGACCCCTCGATTCCCATATTATTACTAGCTGATCATCCCTAAAAGTATTGGCCTCAACTTTTGAAGGTTACCAATCGTTTTGCCATTGGATTTACAACCTGTAAAAAAATTTGGCATATATTTAAGTTTCGATCTTATGTTTAGAAACCGATTGGGAAAAACGAAGGTCCGTGAAAAAATGCCCGGTTTTTCTCCCATATCAGAAGGTTAGAAATATCAAAGGCTAAGAATTGTTTCATTCAGCCTCTGCCTGACCTGCTTTTATTGCCTGGTATAAAGTTTGCAGAATTTAATTTAAAAATTATGGCCTATTTTGTTGAATTTGGGCCTATGTTCGTAGCTCTTTGATATCATTAAAAATAATTATACTATCCCACTATTATCCTTGATATATTGACGATCCATATTATCTTTTAATTTATTTGAGGGAGGAGGGATAACCAAGGTTTGAAGAAAGCAAAAGTAATTTACTGTTTAAAAATATAAGAAAATAATATAAGTTCGCAAGAAAGGTCAGCTAAAAATAAACTAGGAGGTTACCTATGGCAGAAATAACTTCAATGATGGAGGAAACGAGGAAGTTCCCCCCTTCAAAAGAGTTTGTTGATCAGGCTTACATCAAGAGCAGAGAAGAGTATGAAAAGATGTGGAAGGAATCGATTGAGAACCCGGAAAAATTCTGGGGGGGTGTGGCTTCAGAGCTGTTTTGGTTTAAAAAATGGGATAAGGTGAATGTTGAAGATTTCAAGAATGCCAAGCTCCAATGGTTCGTCGGCGGAAAGACGAACATTACCTACAACTGTCTTGATTACCAGGTTGAAAAAGGCAAAGGGGATAAGGTAGCCATCATTTTTCAGGGCGAACCGGAGGATGATGTTAAAAAATATACCTACAAAGATTTATTGAGGGAAGTTTCCAGGTTTGCCAATGTCCTGAAAAAAAGAGGGGTAAAAAAGGGGGACCGGGTCGCCATTTACCTTCCCATGGTCGCCGAGCTTCCCATCGCCATGATGGCCTGTGCCCGTATCGGAGCGATCCACACCATCGTATTCGGCGGTTTCTCGGCCGAGGCCTTACGAGACCGGATTCTTGATGCCGGGGCAAAGGTACTCATTACCGCCAATGGATATTGGAGGGCCAGCAAACAGGTGAGCTCCAAGGCCAGTGCCGATGCCGCAGTCGGCTATTGCGAAAAACAGGGACATAAGGTGGAAACCGTTTTTGTGGTAAAAAGACTCGACAACTTTGAGGTTCCCATGACCGCGGGAAGGGATTACTGGTGGGAAGATGAAATGAAGACCGCCGGTGATACCTGTCCGGCAGAACCCATGGATGCCGAAGACCCGCTTTTTATCCTCTACACCTCGGGTTCGACCGGAAAACCCAAAGGGGTTCTCCATACCATCGGCGGTTATATGGTTTTTACCTACATCAGCTTTAAGTATATCTTTGATTACAAAGACAAAGATATCTTCTGGTGTACTGCCGATATCGGCTGGGTAACCGGACATTCCTATATCGTTTACGGCCCGCTGGCCAACGGGGCCACCTCGATCGTTTTCGAAAGTGTTCCTACCTATCCGCAACCCGATCGATTCTGGCAGGTCGTTGAGAAATTCAAAGTCAATATTTTCTACACCGCTCCAACGGCCATCCGGGCGATCATGCGAGAGGGCGACAAGTGGCCCAACGGAAGAGACCTCTCATCGCTCCGGCTCCTGGGTACTGTCGGTGAACCGATCAACCCGGAAGCCTGGATGTGGTACCATAAGGTTATCGGCAAGGAAAGATGTCCTGTTGTTGACACCTGGTGGCAGACCGAGACAGGAGGAATCCTGATTACGCCGCTACCCGGGGCCTGGCCGACAAAACCCGGATCGGCAACCCTGCCCTTCTTCGGAGTAGATCCGGTTATATTAAAGGGAAGAGGCTCGGCGGATGAGCCGGCTGCAGAAGCAGGAGTCAATGAAGGCGGCGAGCTGTGCATCAGAAGGTCCTGGCCGGGCCTGATGAGAACCGTCTATAAAGAGCCCGAGAGATTTTACAATACCTATTTTATCCAGCAACCCGGTTTTTACTTCTCCGGCGATGGTGCCAGAAAGGATGAAGACGGCTATTTCTGGCTAATGGGCCGTATTGACGATGTGGTGAACGTTTCCGGTCACCGGATCGGCACGGCCGAGGTTGAAAGTGCCCTGGTTTCCCATCCCTATGTTGCCGAAGCCGCCGTGGTCGGTTTCCCCCACGACATCAAAGGGGAAGACCTTTATGCCTACGTTATCCTCAAAGTGGGCTATGAGGGGAGTGACCAGTTAAAGAAAGACCTGGTGGCCCATGTCCGAAAGGAGATTGGACCTATCGCTTCTCCCGGCAAGCTTCAGTTTGTGCCCGGTCTTCCGAAGACGAGGTCCGGTAAGATCATGCGAAGGATTCTGAGGAAAGTGGCTTCCGGGGACATCGGCGCTCTTGGAGACACAACCACCCTAGCTGATCCGTCCGTTGTTGATGACATTGTAAAGGGCAGACTGTAAAGAAAGCCCGGGTTACCACTTAAGCAAAAAGTGTAATAAATCCCCTTCCCTCTTCCTCCCCTTCCCTCCCATTTTTTAACAGGGGGGGAAGGGAGAGGGCGGGGAATGTGCTCGTTTCATATTCGAGGGAGGAAAAAAATGTCAGCACAATTAGAAAAAGAGCCGGGAAGGGCCTGGGCTGTGGCCTTTGCGGGGGTGGCGATTAACCTCTGCTTAGGTATGCTCTATGCCTGGAGTGTCTGGAAAAAGGCCTTGGTCGATAAAGGCAAAGCGGATGCCGGGGAACTGATGACCGGTATAAACGCCGGCTGGGCCTATTTGACCGATACCCAAGGAACAGTGGCCTATTTCCTCTGCGGCCTTATTTTTGCTATTTTTATGATACCCGGAGGCAGGCTTCAGGACCGATACGGTCCGAAAATTGGGGCTACTTTAGGCGGGCTTTCGCTGGCTGCCGGCTGCATTATTGCCGGGTTAATGAAAAGTTACTTCGGGTTGATCTTCGGATTTGGAATACTCGGCGGTATCGGTATGGGACTCGGATATGCCGCACCAACTCCGGCAGCCCTCAAATGGTTCGGGCCTCACCGAAGGGGGTTAATCGCCGGTATTGTGGTCGGCGGTTATGGAGGGGCAGCCCTTTATATTGCCCCTTTGGCTCAATTTTTTATTGAAAAGTACGGTATTTCCGGCAGCTTCATCGGCTTGGGGATCATTTTTGCGATTGTGGTGATTATTGCCGGTCAATTATTATCCAATCCGCCTGCCGGTTATATTCCCGCAGGACCTCCCCCCGGTAAAGCCAGTACTCAATCCGTTACTACCGCGGCAGCGGATTATTCCCCAACCGAGATGATGTCCAATTGGCAATATTATGCCCTGCTTTTGATGTTCATCGGGAGCGCCCAGTCCGGTCTCCTGGTCATTGCCAATGCCGCTCCCATCCTGGCCAAGACCGCCGGGAAACTCGAGTTTTTTGCCAGAAACGCCTGGATCATCGCCGCCTATGGCGGTTTGATCAATGCCCTCGGCCGGGTCGGTTCCGGGCTCTATTCGGACAAAATCGGGCGGAGAAACGCCTATACGGTCAACCTATTGGTTTCGGCGGTGTTTTTATTGGCCACCCCCTTTATTATCCAGGCCGAGAGTATCCCCCTGTTGTTTTTAGCGACCGGTGTCGCCTATTGGCAGTATGGGGGGGGGCTTTCAATAATGCCGGCCTTTACGGCCGACTTCTTCGGTTCCAAAAATTTGGGGGTTAACTATGGGTTGGTATTCCTGGGGTGGGGATTGGGGTTTTTAATGCCCTTAATTGCCGGTTATATCAAGGATAGTACCGGTTCTTATTCGCTGTCCTTCTATATCTCGGCAGTGATATTAATCGTAGCGGTCATCCTCTGCCGGTTTTTAAAGAAACCGGAGAAAAAATAAAACCAGGGTTCAAGGATTCGAGGGGTCAAGGATTCAAGTGAAATACTTGAGAAGGATAAAAGCAACCGCTGGAATCCTTGAATCCCCTACCCCTTGCACCCTGGTTTTAAATCCCATGTATTGGGAAGATCTCCTCCTGAATATAAGCCACCACTCTTCGGGCCTCCTCAACCGCTTTCTCTTTGATTTCGCCTTCACTTAAATAGGGGTAGTCATAAAGGCTGCCTACTTCCATCTCGGGTCCGAACATCATCCCCCCTACCAGGCCGGCGAATTCATCCACCGGCACCACCTCATTGAGAATAGCCCAGGCCAGAGTCCAGCATCGGGCAGTACGATAGAGATCATAACCCCCTCCGCCCAAGCCGATCACCCTGGGACATAGTTCCCGAATGCTTCTTACCGTTTGCTGATAACCATTGTTGGTTAATTTTAAATGGGTGAGGGGATCGGAAATCAAGGTGTCGGCCCCGAGTTCGGCTATAATGATATCCGGTGCAAAGGACCTGACCAAGGGCGGGACCACGGCATCGAAGGCAAAGGCATACACCTCATCATCGGTCCCCGGCTCCAGGGGTACATTAATCGTAAAGCCCTTTCCTTCCCCTTTTCCGGTCTCCGTTTCCCATCCGGACCAGGGATAAAGGGTCTTTCCGGTCTCATGCAGGGAAATAACCATTACCCTTGAGTCATCATAGAAAGCCTCCTGGACGCCATTTCCATGATGGGCATCGCAATCGATATAAGCCACCCTTAGCCCGGGGTTTTTGTTGAGGGCATCAATCAGGGAAATACTGATATCGTTCAGATAACAGAATCCTTCAACCTGGTTCGGCATGGCATGGTGAAACCCTCCGAAAGGGTTGAAAGCCGTTTGAGCCTGACCGCTTAGGATAAGCTCCATAGCCTGATGGGTCCCACCAGCGGCCCGTAAGGACCAATTAAAGATCCCCGGAAGGATCGGGTTATCTTTGGTTCCTAAACCGAATTCCAGCATCTCGAGATCGAATTCCCCACGGCCGGCTTTCTCGATAGCCCGGATCAATTCGGGCGTATGAAAAAGGGTTAGCAGGTTTTGATCCAGGGGCTCGGGATCGAGGACGGTCATCCAGGGATGATTCATGACCCCATAACGGGTGCAAAGGTCAAAGGTCTTGATTGCCCTTTCCGGTTTATAAGGGTGGTCGTATCCAAAATCAAAATGGCCCATTTCTCCAGAATAAACAAAAAGCGTCCTCATCCTCACCTCGATGTTCGGCCCTAGGGCCGTTTCGTTAACTTAAACTTCAGTCGATTGTTTCCGCTATCAGAGTCAGGAGTTTGTTCGGGGAAATCGGCTTAAATAAAAATAAGTTGGCACCCACCTCAAGCCCATGCTTTTGATCTTCTTCCTGATTTTTGGCGGATAAAAAAATGATCGGCGTCTCCCGGCCGGTCTCTTTTTCCCTGATCTTCCTGCACAATTCAAAGCCATCCATTTCAGGCATGACAATATCGAGTATCATCAGATCAAATATTTCCTGATCGAGTTTTTTAAGGGCCTCCGAACCCCTGGAAAAGGTATGGACTTCATAATTTTGAGCCTTGAGGAGTTCTCTCAAGGCCATAAGGACCAACTCATCGTCATCAACAATAAGGATACGTTTCGCCATTTCCTGACTCCTTGTGTATGGTAAAAATAACGGGACTAAGCTTCCCGGTTTACGGGAAGGAGTATCTTAACCTCGGTTCCGACACCGACTTGACTCTTAATTTTCAGCCGTCCTCCATGAGCTTCGACAATGCCGAAACAAAGAGAAAGCCCCAAACCGGTTCCTTTGCCCACCGGTTTAGTGCTGAAGAAGGGCTCAAGGACCTTACTGAGGATCACTTCAGGGATTCCTTCCCCGGTATCTTTCACTGAAACCACCACCATTGGGGATTCCTCTTCATCGCTGAGGTAGGAATGAATGGTCAATTCTTTCGGCCCGGTCACCTTTTCCATGGCATCCCTGGCGTTGGAAATCAGGTTGAGAAAAACCTGTTCAAGCTGACCCGAGTCTCCGGAAATCTTCGGGAGGCTCGCAGATAATTTTCTATTGATGGTTATGTTATGGTTTAGGAGTTGCTGGCCGGTCAGCATCAGGGAATTTTCAACCGGCTGGTTGATATCCAGTTCCTGGAAGACGGATTCGGTCTGCCGGGAAAACTCCCGGAGGTGATTGACGATTTTCTCGATTCGATCGTTGCAGCGGCCGATGATTTCCAGGCGTTCCCGGTTCGGACAGTTCTCATGAAGATTGCTTTGGATGACGTGAAAAATCGTCTGAGAAGCCATCAGGGGGTTATTTAATTCGTGGGCCACCCCGGCCACCAATTCTCCGAGGGCCCTCATCTTGGAGGCCTCAACCAGATAAAATTGGGTTTCTTTCAGCTTGGCTTCTAAGCGTTTTTGTTCGGTGATGTTTTTAAATATCCCGGAAGTACCGATAACCTTCCCCTCTTCATCTCGGAGCAGAGAGGCAGAGGTTAAGATGGTCAACACCTCTCCTGTTTTGCCCTTGAGATCCATTTCGTAATGTTCAATCCGCTCATCGGCACCAAGGAGGTTCATGATATCCCAGGCCTCTTGAATCCCTCGGACATAGATCATCGAGATATGGTTTCCTAAGAGTTCCGCCCGGTAGTATCTCAGCATTTCCTCCATGGCCCGATTCAAATAAGTGATTTTTCCCTTGAGATCGGTTGTTACAATGCCGTCGACCGAGCTCTCCATGATGTTTTCCAGAAATTCCTTGGTTTCCCGGAGCTCCTTCTCCAGGGTCTTTCTCAAGGTAATATTGCGGACGATTTCAACAAAACCCTTCACCTCCCCGGAGGGTTCGGAGATGACCGTAAGAGACGAATGGGCCGGAAAGCGATCGCCGTTTTTCCGGATCCGATCCATCTCCTGATCAATCAGTCCGTCAGTCCTGATGCGATGTAAGAAATCCTTTTCTATTATATTTCTCGTCATCTCAGGCAGAAAGGTGACGGCAATATGTTGTTTATGGATTACCTCCTCCTTTTTCCAACCAAAAAGCTTCTCCGCCCCTTTATTAAACTCGGTAATGGTTCCGTCGACTTCCATGGCCATAATGGCGTATTGGGAAGTGCTCTCCAGGATACTGGTTAAAAAGTTGGAAAGTGTCCGGTATTTTTCTCTTGAGTCCATCAGGTCTTTGGTCCTGATTTCGACCAAATTTTCCAGGTTCGAAGTGTAGTCCTGGATCTTGGCAGCCATCGAATTGAATGAATCTCCCAGGATACCGATCTCGTCTTGGCCTTGGATTTTAACTCTCTGAGAAAGGTCACCGGCCGACATCTTGGCGGTTACCCGGGTAAGGTCCAGAATCGGCCTGGTCAGGAATCGGGAAAGGACGATGGTCAGTCCGAAGGCAATGCCCAGGCTGACCAAAACGACCATGAAGATAAACCGTTCGGTTTCATGGAGGGAATGATAAATTTCTTCTTCATAGGCCCCGGCGGAAATGATCCAATCCCAGGGTTTGAAATAGATATATTTGGTGAGTTTCTGCCTGGGTTTGGTCTCTCCTAATTCCGGATTCATCCAGGGATAACGGATAGTCCCAACCTTGCCGTCTCCAATGGCCTGGGCTTCTTTAATCATGACCCGTATATATTTAAAGCCGGCTGAATCCGTTGAATCCAGGATATTTTCCCCTTCTTTGGCCGGATGGACCCGGAGAATGCCAAGGCTGTTTATGGTGTAAGCATAACCGGTATCCCCCACCTTAATCTGACGGATCGCCTCTCGTAATGTTTTGAGGTTTCCACCCTTATCCAAGCCGGAAACCGCCGCATTCGGCATCATTTCCTGCTGAGCCTTACACTGGGCATAGATGTTCCTGACCAAATGCTCCAGGTCCTCTTCGGCGGCTTTTTTCAGGGCGTCATTGAAACGGGCCAGGCTGAAAGAGACGACCATCAGAAGGGGTAACAGAACCAACAGGAGAGTGATGCTGATCAGTTTTCTCCGGATCTTCCAATCGCGAAAGGGAATGGCAATCTTGATTAAATTGGGGGGTTCTTGCATCGGCGGATGATCTTCTCCGGGTGTTTGTCTACGGATATGAACCAGTTTATTAAAGATGCCGGGATTATATTATAAGCAGGGAAAAGAGATCAAGGAGAAAGATGAAGGGATAAGCGGGGAAATTTCGGCCAAAGTAGCCCATGAATTAAACAATCCTCTGGTTGCATTTTCCATATGACAGCCTGTCATCCGAAGAATGAATTTCCCTTGACATAACCAAAGCGGGCCTCTATATATTTTCGTATTGATTGGTGTTGAAATCCTATTCCCGTCAAAACCAAGGAGGTTATCATGTTTCAGAAAGTTTTTATCCCTTATAAAGGTTATTGGTCTTCCCCCTTTTCCCGCTGGCAGATGTCCTTTCAAAACATTAATGCCATTGAATTAGGGGCGCAAACGACCCGTAAGTTTTTAGAAATGAGGGGCCTTGCCGCGGATATTTTTGACGGCTGCGTTTTGGGCATGACCATCGGGCAGCCCGCTTGGTTCTATGCCAATCCCTGGTTTTGCGGACTACTGGGGAACGATAAGATCAGCGGGCCGACCATCAGCCAGGCCTGTGCCACCAGTGCCACAGCCATTTGGACCGGCGGTCTGTGGGTGGAAACGGGTTCTCATAAGAATATCCTCGTTGCCACCATGGACCGCTGTTCCAACGGCCCTCACACGGTCTGGCCCAACCCCAACGGACCCGGAGGAGAAGTGATCAGCGAGAACTGGAATATGGACAATTTTAACCGGGACCCCTACGCCGGAGAACCGATGGTCAAGACCTCCGAAAATGTGGCCCTTATGGTCGGCGGTATTACGAAAGAAGAATCGGACGCCATGGCCGTTCGGCGATATGAGCAGTACCTGATGAGCCTCACCAACGACCGGGAATTTCAGAAAGGGTATATGATACCGGTGGAAACCCGTATTTCCAAAAAGAAATCCTTAATAATAGAAAGCGATGAGGGGATCACTCCCTGTACCCCGGAAGGTTTGGCTCCGCTCAAACCGGTCATTGCCGGAGGCTGCATCTCCTTTGGGGCCCAGACCCATCCGGCCGATGGAAATGCCGGCCTTATCATTACCACCAAAGATAAGGCCAAGGAATTGAGTCCCAACAAAGGGGTCACCATCCAGCTTATCAGTTACGGGTATGCCCGAGCCAAAAAGGCCCACATGGCCGCTGCCGTCACGCCGGCAGCCGAAATGGCCTTAAAAAGTGCCGGGATTGAAGTGAAGGATCTCAAGGCCGTAAAGACCCATAACCCTTTCACCGTCAATGATATTGTTATGGGTAAATTAATGAAGATTCCGGAAGAGATATTCAATAACTACGGAAGTTCTCTTATTTTCGGTCATCCCCAGGGTCCTACCGGAGCCCGCTGCACCGTGGAATTGATCGAAGAACTGGTAAAAAACGGCGGTGGGTACGGTCTGTTCGCCGGTTGTGCGGCCGGAGATACCGCCGCCGCCCTGGTGGTTAAGGTGTTTTAGCTTCCCTGTTAGAAAAATGGAGAGTTTGTGGAAGATCTCAATCTGAAAAAAATTGAAAAGGATTTTTGGAAGAACTGGGAAAAGCGTAAAACCTGGGATGAGATCCAGCCGGGAGAATTACGTCCTACAATTCCGGTGTTTTTGACTAAAGCGATGATTCAAAAATACGCCCGGGCCATCGGCGATTTGAATCCTTTATATTTCGACGAGGGGTATGCCAAAAAATCAATATTCGGCGGACTCATCGCCCCTCCCAGCATCCACGTCATGCTCATGTTTGCCTGCACACCTGATGATGATTGGATGCGGGAACCCGGCACCATCAATGCCGGACAATCCTGGTTCTATAACCTCCCGGCAAGGCCCGGAGACCGGATCCGTCTGGTTTGCAAGGCTCTGGACCGATTTATCAAGAAGGAACGTCTGTTTGTCATCCATGAAAATGTCTTTTACAATCAAAATGACGAAGTCATCTGCTCGGGCCGGGGCTGGACCATTAGACCCAGATAATGATAGGAGGGGAAGCAAGTGAGTCCAAATAGGTTTGAAGAGATCGAGATCGGACAGGTCATCGAAGGGCGTCCTATGGAAATTACCAGGGAAACGATCCGAGAGTTTGCCGAAGCTTCACTGGACTTCAATCCTTTACATCTGGATAGTGACTATATGTCTAAGCAGGAATTTGGAAAAACGAAATTTAATGAGGTTATCGCCCACGGAATGACCAATTTCGCTTTGATAACCCGGATGATGACGGATTGGCTTTGGCCCCACGGTGGAATCCATCGCCGTCTGGAAACCCGTTGGCTAAAGCCGGTTTATTCTGGAGACAGGGTTACTCCCAAAGCGGTTGTCTCCAAAAAAATAAAGACCGAAAAAGGCCAGTGGGTCCTTTTCAATATTGAAGTCAGGAATCAAAAGGATATTTTGGTCTCGAGCGGCGAGGCCACGGCCGAATTCCCAGTTTCGAAATTATTCCCCCAATAAATAAACCCATAAAGATAAAATTCTATAACAGGAAGGATTTTTTCTCCGGACTGTTATTTAATTTTTTTGCATTTTCACTATGGTCTTGAGCCGATCCCGGGGACCAGACCTATTTAATCTTCTTCCGGTTAAGAAATAAGTATGGTGCACCCGGATTGAGTGAAGGAGGTTTTATTCATGTCCGATAACGATTATCAAGTGTTACGTGATTTTCTGCACCAATTCCCAAGGGGATTTTTAAAGACGGAGTCCGGTGTTGAGATTAAGATCCTAAAGAAGCTTTTTACCGAGGAGGAGGCCAGACTCACGGCCAGGCTTTCGCCCCTCCCCGAGGAACTGGAAAAGATTGCCGACCGCCTTGATAGGAAGGCCGATGATCTGGGAAAGCAATTGGATGCCATGGCCGAAAAGGGCCTGGTCTTTCGTTTTCGGCGTCAGGGCACCCCCTTTTACCGGGCCGCCCCTTTTATGATCGGCCTTTACGAATACTCGGTTAAGAAGATCGACAAGGAACTGGCCGCCCTTTTTAAGGAATATTATGAAGCCGCCTATATCAAGGAACTTGGGAACCATAATATCCCCGGGTTCAAGGTGATTCCCATTGAGAAAAATATTGATATCCAAAAGGTCCTTCTTCCCTATCAACGGCTTGAGGAAAGTGTGCGGGCGGCCAGGAAGATCGCCGTTGCCGATTGTGTCTGCCGCAAAGAGTCGACCCTGCTTGGCGAGGGTTGTGACCACCCCCTGGAAACCTGTCTCAGTTTCGGCGTGGCCGCCGAGTATTATATCGATTCCGGCCTGGGGCGTGAGATAACGGCGGATGAGGCCATTAAGATCCTCGAGGAAGCGGATAAATCCGGTCTGATCCATGCGGGCGCCAACTCTGTACATCTGTCGAACATTTGCAATTGTTGCCCATGTTGCTGTGCGGCTTTAAAGGCCATAACCAAATGGGGAAGCTACAGGCAAAGGCACTTCAACGCCGTCTTTGAGGCCGTGGTCGATGAAGAGGAATGTACCTCCTGTGAAATCTGCCTTGATCGCTGCCCGGTAGGGGCCATCGAAGTGGGGGAAAAGGCCCGGGTCGATCGGGATAAATGCCTGGGGTGCGGGCTTTGTGCCACCACCTGCCCGACCGAGGCTATCCATCTCATCCTCAGGGAAGACCGGCAAGAACCTTTTAATAACGTGGGCGAATTAGGAGGCCGGGTGTTGGAAGTCAAGGGTAAGGCGCCCCTAATGGTTAAGCAGAAAAATTGATGAGGGATAGGGGAATATAGGGACCATTAATTTCTGCTTTAGGGTATGCAACTCTCGCAAGGCACACCGGTTTGACATAACCCGCAACCATAACCGTCAAAACCGAATTTCTCTTTGACATATTTGGCACAGGTGCCGCCGGCGTGGTCCCAGCATAACTTCTTATTGTGACCTTCCTCGGTGATGGCTCCGACCGGGCATCGTTCAGCGCAAACCATGCAGCCACCCCCTGAGAAAAAAAGGCAATATTCCCTGTGGTCCTTATACGGCCGGGGAGTGGGAGGGATTCGAACCCTGGCCACCACGTTTCCAACACGATGAGCCTTTCCCTTGGCCGTGATTAAACCGTCGCAAAGACCGAAAGTCCCCAAACCCGAAGCGTGGGCTCCATGACGTTCGGACCAGCAGGAAGCCAGACCGAACTGAGGCGAGTTCACAATCTTCCAATGGGGAGAAAGCGTCGGGGCCACTGCCTGGATGCCTTTTTTCTCCAACGCCTCAACGACATGCTTGCGAAGCAGGATGTTGAAATCCTCACCGGGAAAACGTGCCCGGACCCACCGCTCCGAGGGATAAAAATCTTCAGCCCGGTTGTCCGCCTTGGTGACCTCCCGCTGGGGTAAAATCCAGCATATCACCGTTAATTCCTCCGAGGTCGCCGGTGAATCCGGAAAGGTCAGGTTGAAAATCTCTTCCGGCAGGAAATGAAAAAGACCTACGTGTTCCTTGTAACTCTGATAAATCGGATCCGAGCCCGAAGAAAAACCGATCAGGGGTTCGTCCCAGGCCGGTTCGTGAGCCTCGTTTTTTAGCGAGTTTTCCGGTGACGTTCGGACAAACTCAACAATGATCTGTTTGATTGTTTTTGCGTCCATCTTTCCTTTCCTTTTTCAAAGCCCAAACCGGCTGCAACCTTAAAAAAATGCCCGCAATTTCCAAGCGATTCCCAGGGTCGGGCATTGCGGGCGGATTAAACCCATTTTTGAGGGTAAACTAATTTTCCTGCTGGATGGCGCTCAATTGCCAGTTGCTTCTGGTTCCCACAGGTCTCAAAACGGTCCAAAATTCCCTGAACTTGACCGGTTCGGTTTTACTTCCGGAAACCACTGCGCCGGTGTTTTTATCCACCGTATAGTCCAACAGGTTGGCATAGAAGAGTACCGTGATAAAGTCGTTGCCCTCTTCCTGCCAGGCCTCGGTGATATCCACCGAACGGACGGCTATGTTTTCCAGTCGATTGATGCGATTGCTGGCCTTCTGTTCTTCCAGGTCTTTTGAAAAAATCCCTTTCATTTGATCCGTAAGAAAAGGATTGACCGGGCTTAAATCCTGATTGGCCCAGGCGGCCTGGATCTTAAAAAAGAGGTCCTGGACCCAGTCCTTGAAAGCCAGGGGATCAAAAGTCTGATCCATGGATTGAATGTGGGTGATTCCGGTTTCCCAATCCTGATCCTGACCCGGTGCCGCGGAAGAATACGCCTCGGATTGTTGATAAGGAGGAGGAGAATAATCGGAAAGGCGGTTTTGATTAAAAGCGTTTTTTTTTCTGTTCTGAATAAAACGGAAAACAAAAAAGATCACCACCCCGATCAAAATAATCTCTAAAAATCCGATACCCGATCCGCCGGAACCCCAACCGGATCCCGAGGCGCGACCCATGCCGCCGAAAAACAGACTGCCCAGGAACCCGCCGGCTAACCCCCCGGCCAGACCTCGCAGAAAGGGGCTGCCGGTTGACTGGGACAAGGGGTTATTGGGATTGGACGTGTATCCTGAAGAGGACGGGATATTTCTTTGAAACTGGGAGGTCCCGGGCGATTGGGTCCTGGGTGCTGAAAAAGAACGGCTGCCCCGGAATCCCCCGGAACGGCCACCACCGGCCCTGGCCCAGACCTCGCTGGAGATTAATGCCAAAGTAAAGATCAGGAGGATCCCTATCCCCAATAGTTTGAACATAGATTTATTTTTTAACATATTACCCTCGTTATCAAAATTTATTTTTATTAAATGATAACTGATTATGATAAAAATAGCAATGATTTGCAAATTTTTCTTGGCAGGAGGTCATTTACTTTACGAAATACAGGAAAATTTTTCTTACGATTGGGAAAGGGGTAGGGTAAAGGTTGAAAACTATATAATTTCTATATTCAATTTGGTAACCCCTTTTCTGACAAAACCGAGTTTTTTGGCCAGGGCATAGGAGGCATCCACATCCCGGCCTTTAATAAAAGGTCCCCGGTCAGTGACTACGCCTTCGGCCGTTTTTCCGTTTTCAGGATTGACCAGCCGCACCTTGGTCCCAAAAGGCAGGGTTTTATGAGCCAGGGTGTCCTTGTTCATGTCAAAACGCTGTCCGCTGGCTGTAATTTTATTATGATGTCCCGCCCCATACCAACTGGCGATCACCTCCCCGCTTTCCAGGGGTTGAACCACCTTGGGCGGATCAGGGAAAATCAATAATTTTTGTCCGGGATGAATTAAATCCGGATTGGAAAGCTTGTTGTCTTTGGCGATCCGAAAAGGATCCTTATTAAAAAGCTTCCTCCCGATTTTCCACAGAGAATCGCCCGGCTTAACGATATATTCAACCGGTTTGTTTTGGATCGGCTCCGCTGTTGCTTCCTTTGTATCCAAACTGGTTTTTAATACTGCTGAAAAATTTTCTTTCGCCACCCTCTGGGGAGAAGGTTCGATCCTGGTTTTAAGGTTCAGGTTCTCGATCTTATTACTGGTGGGATTTATTTCCATACGGTTTTTTGTCTCCTTATTCGACGGTGGGTCATAAAATTGGCTCCTATAGGCCTATAACTAATGATCACTCCAGGACCATTTTTTTGTTTTTACCTGAAAATTAAATGGGTTTCGAAAACCTGTCTTTTGAACGGGCTTCATATTTGAAAAATCAATACTAGGTCATTGCAAATATAGTGCCTTACCTTGCCCTCCTTGATTTTGCCTCACCCATCTCGGGGAGACCCTTTTACAACCAGGAGGGAGGGGACTTTTTTCAGACTTGCCGACCCAATTCCTCCGGGGATGGACATTCTGACCGACTATCGAATCAGAATAAAAGCAGACCAAGGGAAAAAGTTTCCAATTCCACTGAATCATGGTTCAATTTTTGAAGCCATTTAAGAATCAGGGTCGGTAGAAGGGCGCCGAACTCCCTTTTGGACAAATCTGGAAGAAGTCCCCTCCCTCCTGATGATCTCTTGGAGTACTGATCATCCAAAACGGAAGGGGGGGCAAGAGTGCCTTACTGATTGACCGAGGCGACTCTTGATGACTTGGGAAGAAGAAGGAAAAAAATAAACAGCAAGGCCGCCAACCAGGCGGTGACCGAACCGTACAGGAAGGTTGCTTGTGGACCAAGACGATCCCATAAAAATCCTCCAATCAAACTGGCCGGAAGCATTGCCAGTCCCACCAGGGTATTATAAAGGCCGAATCCCGTTGCTTTAAACTCAGAGGGAACCAGTGTGGCCAAAAAGGCCTTTTGTACCCCTTCGGTCATGGCCATAAAGATGCCATAAACAATAAAAAGCAGCCAAATATGGACGGGGTGGCTGGCCTTGCCAAAACCCAAATAGATAAATCCAAAAAGGGTAAAGGCCAGAAAGATAATCGGCTTAGGCCCGATTCGGTCGGAAAGGATGCCGGCCGGCAAGGCCCCCAGGCTATAGATGACATTAAAAACCAGATAAACCAGGGGAATGACCGCTGCCGGGATGCCCACATTTTCGGCCCGCAGGATGAGAAAGACATCGCTCGAATTTCCCAGGGAAAAGAGGGTGACCACCAGAATGAAGAATTTATAAGACCCGCTGAAACTTGCCCAACCCAGCTTGGGTTTCTCGGTCTGATCAAGAGGATGAGCCTTGGTTTCCCGGATAAAGAAAATAATGGTCAGGACGGCGAGCGCCCCCGGGATCATAGAAAGCCAAAAGACCAACCGGTATTGTCCATGAAAATAGGCCAATAGTCCAAAAGCAACGGCCGGTCCAACTACGGCGCCCAGGGTATCCATCCCCCGGTGGAAACCAAAGGATCGTCCCAGGTTGGGTGCTTCGCAGGACTCGGCAATTAAGGCATCCCTGGGGGCATTGCGAACACCCTTGCCGAAACGATCCAAAAAGCGAGAGGCCAGGACCTGGCCCCAATTCGGGGCTGTCGCCACCAAAGGACGGCTCAGGGTGGAAATCCCGTAGCCGACAACCATAAGCCATTTGCGATGACCCAGACGGTCTGAAAGCCAGCCGGAAAAAACCTTCAGCAGGCTGGCTGTACTTTCGGCTATCCCTTCAATCAAACCGATGACCGATTTTTGAACCCCAAGAACCGAAGATAAGAACAAAGGGACCAGGGGGTAGACCATCTCTGAGCTGAAGTCCATGAAAAAACTGACTACCCCGGTAAAAAAGATGTTGCGGTTCAATCCGCAGATTTTTTCAGAAGGATTTTCCTGCATTTTCCCCCCCAATGCTCTTTTGTGCCGGATGCAATCGTCTTATAATTCCTTTAGAATATCAAGGGAATATTTTTTATTATCTTGACAAACCTCTGAAAAAAGATAAAATTAATCCTCAAATAAAGGGGAGTAGTTTAAGCGGCGGCTATCGTCAATACGTCTGTTTCAAACAGGCCGGTACCACCGGTTAGGGGAACCTGACAAGCGAGACCTTTATCATGATGAAATTTATCGTGGTAAAGGTTTTTTTTTGGGGGGGAAATCGGCCACCCTGAAGAAAATGAGGAAAGATAAGTGACGGTTTTTTTGTTTAGAGGTCTCCGGCAGGTCAAGAGGTGGATCATAGCCGTCGTCGGTTTTACCGTGTTGGCCATCGGCCTGGTGATGATCGTGTTGCCCGGCCCGGCTTTTATTGTCGTACCGCTCGCATTGGGCATCCTGGCAACGGAATTTGTCTGGGCCAGAAATTTGATCAAAAAGATAAAAAGCAAAATTCCATATAAAAACAAAGGAGGAAATAATCATGGTGCTGAAACCAAGTGAAAAAGAAGAAGAGTACTTCGCCAGGATGGAGTTTGAAAGAAAAAAGAAAATCGAAAAAGAAAAACATAAAAAACTCGCTGAAAAGGAAAAGGAAAGACATAAAGAGCTTCATTTTATGAGATGCCCCAAATGCGGTATGGAGCTTTTAGAAATTGATTACAAATCAATCAAGGTCGATAAATGTTCCGAATGTGACGGAATCTGGCTTGATGCCGGAGAGATGGAAACGGTTTCAAGGCTTGAAAAGTCGGGTCTTGAAAAATTATTCGCTGTCTTTAAGAAGTAAATTGGGAGACAGAGGAAATGCCAGGATCCAAATGAAGTATAAAAATAAGGAAGTTTATTTAGTAAATAAGGGGGCTCCATTGTGAAGTGCCCTGTTTGTAACTTTGCCTTGACAATGTCCGAAAGACAAAAAATCGAAATCGATTATTGCCCCCAATGCCGGGGTGTCTGGCTGGACCGCGGGGAGTTGGACAAAATTATTGAAAAATCGACATCAACTCCCCAAAGAGACAGCCGAGAAAGGCCCGAACAATACGGGAGTTATAAAGATTAAGGATGCCCATTACAAACATAAACACCATAAACGAAAATCTTTTTTATCCGAATTGTTCGATTGAAGTTGAAAAAAATTACCAAAGTTTTGCATGATATCACTGTCCCTGTTGCGGGTTGCGGCTTATTGTCAAATTGGATCAGATTTTCAACCCGCAACCCGCAACAGCAAATCAATCATAGAAAATTATCAGAATAGTTGTTGGAAGAACCTATCACCAAGAGCAAGAAACCACCCATGCGCTGGCATCAAAAGGAAATCAATACGGTCATCGAAGATCTGGATTCATCCCTTCGGGGCCTTTCTTCAGAAGAAGCACAAAAACGCCTTGAGGAGTACGGCCCCAATGAACTGAAAGAGGAAAAGAAAAAGACCTGGTTGGTGATGTTCCTGGATCAGTTCAAGGATTTTATGATCTTGGTCTTGATGGCTGCAGCCTTTATCTCGGGGATCATCGGCGAGCTTTCCGATACCATAGCCATCGTGGTCATCGTTGTCCTCAATGCGGTCATCGGCTTTATCCAGGAATACCGGGCCGAGAAAGCCATGGCCGCCCTTAAAAAAATGGCCGCCTCTCATGCGGTCGTCTTGAGAGATCATCAGCCTGCCCAAATACCGGCATCCCGGATCGTTCCGGGCGATATCATCCTCCTTGAGGCCGGGAATGTAGTCCCGGCCGATTTGAGACTTATTGAAGAAAACCGGATGAAGATTGAAGAAGCGGCTCTAACCGGGGAGTCGATGCCGGTAAAAAAACACATCCGGGCACTTGATGATCCATCGATGCCCCTGGGCGACCGGAAGAACATGGCCTACAAGGGGACTTTTGTCACTTTTGGCCGTGGTACCGGGATCGCCGTATCCACCGGTATGGAGACAGAACTGGGCCGGATAGCCACCATGATTAGAGATGAAGAGGAAGCCAAGACCCCTCTTCAGAAGAGGTTGGCCGAGTTCGGCCAAAAGTTGGCCCTGGCCGTTTTAGCCATCTGTGCTATCATTTTTTTCATTGGGCTGCTAAGAGCCGAACCCCCGCTTTTGATGTTGCTTACGGCTATTTCCTTAGCCGTGGCCGCCATTCCCGAAGCACTCCCGGCCGTAGTCACCATCTCCTTAGCCCTGGGTGCAAAAAAGCTGGTGAAACAAAATGCCTTGATCCGAAAACTCCCGGCCGTCGAAACCCTAGGTTCGGTAACCTATATCTGCTCGGACAAAACCGGGACCCTTACCTTGAATAAAATGACTGTGGAAGAGATGTATGTGGACGGTCGAACAGTTCGGAGTACGGAGTATGGAGTTCGGAGTTCTGATGATAAACCTTTTGACCATGATTGGTTGAAAGGGAACCCACAACCGATCCCGGTTTTTTTGACGGCCCTGGCCTTAAGCAACGATACCCAGACCGATAAAGATGGAAACATGATCGGCGATCCCACGGAACTGGCTTTATTTGCGGTGGCCGGAGAAAAGGGCTTTGACAAAAAGGAGCTCGAAAAAACCCTCCCCCGAACAGAAGAAATCCCCTTTGACGCCGAAAGAAAGTGCATGACCACCATCCATGAACTCTCCGGCATCGAAGGGCAAGGGACAGCCTACCTCTCTTTCACCAAGGGCGCCGTTGATGTTTTGCTGGACAAATCGGAAAATATCCTGACCACCGAAGGTATCCGGCCCCTGGAAAAAAATACCATCAATGTAATCAATGAAAAAATGGCCGCTGAAGGATTAAGAATCATGGGGGTGGCCATGCGTCTCTGGACAACCCTTCTTCCGGAAAAGGGGTCTCCCGAATCCATTGAAACGGGTCTGACCTTCCTGGGGTTGGCCGGTCTGATGGATCCGCCCAGAGAAGAGGCTAAAGAAGCCATTGGTTTGTGCAAGACCGCCGGGATCATCCCGGTCATGATCACCGGAGATCATCCCGTCACCGCTGCGGCCATAGCCAAAAGACTGGGAATGATTGACGACGGCTTCAAGGCAATAATAACCGGGCGGGAATTGGAAGAGCTGCCTTTGGAGGTGTTTGAAGAAAAGGTCGAACAAATAAGGATCTATGCCCGGGTGGCTCCGGAACAAAAGCTAAAAATAATCAAAGCCCTCCAGGATAAAGGACAATTCATTGCCATGACCGGCGACGGGGTCAATGATGCTCCGGCCTTGAAGCGGGCCGACATAGGGATCGCCATGGGTATCACCGGGACCGATGTCTCCAAGGAAGCGGCTCATATGATCCTGTTGGACGATAATTTCGCCACCATTGTCAAGGCGGTTAAAGAAGGCCGAAAGATATTCGACAATATTCGAAAATTTATCAAATATCTCTTGACCACCAATTCCGGGGAGATATGGACCCTTTTCCTGGCTCCCTTGGTGGGCCTGCCCATCCCCTTGTTGCCGATCCATATCCTCTGGGTAAATTTGGTCACCGACGGGCTTCCGGCCCTGGCCCTTTCCGTCGAACCGGAAGAGGGAGATGTGATGAAGCGCCCCCCGCGGTCTCCCCAGGAAAGTATTTTTGCCCAGGGCCTTGGCCTTCATGCCGTCTGGGTGGGTTTGCTGATGGGAGTCACCGTCCTTTTCGTTCAGGCCTTTTTCCTCCGGGCCGGAAACGGCCACTGGCAAACCATGGTTTTTACCGTGCTCTGTCTGACACAACTCGGGCATGTTATGGCCATCCGCTCCGAGAAAGAATCCCTTTTCCGACAGGGTTTATTCACCAACAAACCTTTGTTGGGGGCCGTAATCTTGACTTTCTCCCTTCAAATGGCCGCTATCTATGTACCCTTTCTGAATCCTATCTTTAAAACCGTGCCTTTGACCTTCAATGAATTGGTGATGACCCTGATCCTCTCCACAGGGGTCTTCTGGGCCGTAGAATTGGAAAAAGCCTGGAAAAGGTTTTTTTCTCAAAAAAAATGACTTTTAACGGATCTATGGACTACCCAAATCTGCCTTGAGCAGATATGGGTAAAATATCTCAATAATAATCCAGGGCTTTAATCTTCTTTCACCTTTTAACTCCCACTTTTCATAAAACTTTTGACAATACCGCTGCTTCCATTATAAAATAATTTTATAGGGAATGACATATTCACATTGCCTTTAAGGGGTGACCTGCCCCTTCTTTAGTGAAAGGCCATGGCGCTTGACGCTGGAGACGATCTCTGATAAACCGTTCCAGACTGTCAAATGGATTGCCTTGATCGGGCTTCCTGCGGCCTATGATTCCCCAATTAAGCTTTCAATGGCAAAAACAGTGCGCGGGAATGATAAGGGCACGGTCGTCCATTACCTTAATTGTCGCGAGATTTTTAAATGAGATCCTTCCGAAAAACAAACTTCTTACGAAACACCATCATTCAAGCGGTCCTGTTAATGATCTTCTGGCTGCTTTTGAGCGGTCATTACGACCTTATGCATATCTCCTTCGGTATTTTTTCCGTACTCCTCGTTATCATAATTAATTATCCCCTGAGAAGGCATCTCTTTGCCATGGAAGAGCAATCGGACGCACTGAAACTTAGTCTCCTGAGGCTCATCTTTTATATTCCCTGGTTGCTCTGGCAGATTGTTATTTCGAGCGTACAGGTGGCTTTAGTTGTTTTGCACCCCAAGTGTCCCATTGACCCGGCCTTACTGCGTTTCAGGACCAGACTCGGCAATCTGAGTTCGAAAGTGATCCTGGGAAATTCCATTACCCTGACCCCGGGAACAATCACCCTGGAAATCGAGAAGGACGAGTTTCTGGTCCATGCCCTGATGGACATCTCTTCCACAGGCATTATCGATGGAACCTTGCCGGGCCAGGTTGCCAAACTCTACCAGAGGAGACCGGAACAGGTTTTAGGAGATGTCGAAGTCATTAAAACCACTGCCGGATTATGATGGATACTTTCTTTCTCTATTACACCGTCGTGTTGACCGTCATCATCTTCATCCCTCTTTACCGGGTTATTAAGGGTCCCACCATCTTTGATCGGCTGCTCGGTGCGGGGGCCATCGGCACCAAAACGATGGTGCTTATCCTTACCATCGGTGTTGTTTATAAGAGATTTGATATGTTCGTCGATATTACCCTGGCCTATGCCGTTCTAAATTTTATCGGCATAATAGCCATAGCCAAATTTTTAGGAACAGGGAAGGCGAAAGAATGATTACGAATATCTTAGCCATAACAGCCGTGGTCAGCGGCGCTTTTTTCCTGATCGTCGGCAGCATCGGGTTGATTAGGCTGCCCGATTTTTATTCACGGAATCATGCGACCGGGAAAAGCGATACGCTGGGCATCATGCTCGTGATTTTCGGATTGATATTGTTGGAGGGATTCAGCCTCAACAGTGCCAAGCTTTTTTTTGCCTTCATTTTTGTTTTTCTAACGAATCCGACAGGCACCCATGCCCTTACCAATGCGGCACTTAACAGCGGGCTGAAGCCCTGGTTCAGGAAAAACACGGGAAAGGGTGACGGGGCATGTACTGGGAAATAGAAATCGTCCTCTTTGTTTTTTTAATCACTACCGCCCTAATTTCTCTTTTCGTCAAAGACCTTCTTGCCGCAGTCGTCACCTTAAATGCCTTCAGTTTCATTTCCGCCCTGATGTATGTCGTCATGGGCGCCATTGACGTAGGTTTTACGGAAGCCGTAGTCGGCGCGGGCGTATCGGGCATCTTTTTCGTAGTCTTGATTTTTCAAACCTCAAGGAGGAGCAGCGATTGAAGATAACCAACTGGCTTCTATTGATCTCTTTCGGGGCTTTACTGGTCTATGCCTCTTTCGGGCTGCCCAATCGGGGCGACGTCAGCGCGAACATGCACCGGGAGAAGAGCCTGGCCGGCTCTCCGGGGGCTTCATCATACTACATTCGCAACGCTTACAGGGATGCAGAAACACCGAATATGGTCACGGTCATTCTGGCGGATTATCGTGGTTACGACACCTTGGGCGAAGAAACGGTAATCCTGACGGCGGGGCTGATTTGTTATCTTATCTTGCGAAAGAAGAGAACAAAACTGGACGGAAAAAAAACCTGAAGGTCGGCGCAGATGCTTAAATATAAATTCAACCCAATCATATTGCTGGTAAGCCGCGTGGTTTCCCCTTTTATCATGATTTTTGCCCTTTATGTCATCTTTCATGGTCATTATAGCCCCGGCGGGGGGTTCCAGGGCGGGACGATGTTTGCCGCGGCCCTGCTGCTGATTCGCCTTGCCGCCGGCTTTGACATCGCCCAGCTTCAATTTAAGAAAATTCTGGGAACGCCACTGGGCTCCGTCGGTGTGCTCATCTACTTCGGCACCGGATTTTTGGCTATGCTCTCCGGGGGAGAATTCTTAAACTACCATTTCCTCCCCTTTGCCGGTTTCAAGGCCGATGAGCTTCGTTCCCTCGGCATCCTGATGGTGGAGATAGGCGTCGGCTTGGCCGTCTTGGCCATTTTGGTTGCCATTTACGACGACTTACTGGAAGGTTATCCCCATGACTGATTTTTTTCTGGGCCATTACGCCTATTTCGGCATCATTACTCTTCTGATTATCGGCCTTTATGGAATGATTTTTAAAAAAAATCTGGCCAAGAAATTGATCGGTATGACCATTTTCCAGGTTTCCATTATCATGTTTTACGTGGCCAGTGCCGTGAAGTGGTCAGGGACTGTTCCCGTATTGGATCCCCTGGCAGGCGCTGCCGATGCCGCAAAGTACATCAGCCCGTTGCAGCACTGCCTGATGCTTACGGCCATCGTAGTGGGCGTGGCGACAAGCGGCGTAGCCTTCTCCCTGCTCATTGCCATCTACCGGCACTATAAAACCCTGGACGAATCGGTACTTATGGATCGGATGAAATCATCGTGATTATATATAACTCGCCCGCGTTGGTCCCTTTACTGCTGCTGGCAACCGCAATCTCCATCCCTGTTTTGGCGATAAAAAAAACAAAACTGGCCTATCCCTTGGCTGTGGGGGCTTCTCTGTTTTCAGTGATCCTCTCCTCTTACAATATTTTCCGCGTCTGGAAAAGCGGCCCTCTAACCTATCATTTCGGCGGTTGGATCCCCCCTATCGGGATCGAATACGTACTGGATCCCCTCTCCGCATTTATCGCTTTGGTGATAAACATCGTCGCTTTCTTTGTTCTCTGGCATGCCAGTGGCGTACAGGAAAGAGAAATTCCCGGGAAATCGGTCCCCTATTATTCCCTGGTTCTTCTCTTTCTCTGCGGTGCAAACGGCATCATAATGACGGGCGATCTGTTCAATCTCTATGTATTCCTGGAAATTTTTTCTCTGGCCGGTTACGGACTGATCGGCATCGGTGAGAAGCAGGCGCCGGTCGCCGCTTTTCGATACCTGATCATGGGAACGGTGGGGGCGTCATTTTATCTCCTGGGTCTTGGTTTTCTCTACATCGTCACCGGTTCTCTGAATATGGCGGATATAAAAAACATACTTCCTCTGATTGACTCAAACCCTGCCGTAGAGGCCGCCCTTTCGCTCATGGTCATCGGCATAGGGATAAAGATGGCCATCTTCCCCCTCCACGGCTGGTTGCCAGATGCTTATACCTATGCCCCTTCCACCACCTCCTCGCTCATTGCCCCCATAGGGACCAAGGTCGCAGCCTATGCAATTATTCGCCTTTTATTTTTTGTCTTCGATGTCAAATTTGTTAGCCGGACCCTGCCGATTACGGACCTGATCGCCTGGCTCGCCGCCATCGGCATCCTCTACGGGTCGGTGATGGCCATGGCTCAGAAAGAGATGAAAAGGATGCTGGCTTACAGCAGCGTCGCCCAGATCGGCTATATCGGCTTGGGCATAGGGATGGCCAATCCCCTCGGTTTCATCGGTGCAGTGCTCCACATTTTGAATCATGCCTTTATGAAAGGGACCTTGTTCCTCGTCGCCGCCAACTTAAGGAAAAACTCCGGCCACTCGGACATCTCCAGACTTGATGCCTCTTACAGGAAGAAATTGCCCTGGAGCATGGCTGCTTTTACCCTGGCCGCCCTTTCCATGATCGGCCTTCCCCCCACGGCCGGCTTTTTCAGCAAGTGGTACCTGGCCCTGGGCGCTATCGACAGGGGAAATTGGGTGTTTCTGGCGGTCATCCTCGTCAGCAGTCTGTTGAATGCCGTCTATTTCTTCCGGATACTGGAGAAGGTTTATCTGGTCCCTCCTCCGGCACCAAAGGCAGGTGAAGACTTGTCCCCTAAAGCAAAAAAGAGGAGGGGGTCCCTTATCGGCGAGGAAGAATATGGTCTCATGATACCCTGCGTTATCCTTTCCTTCTCCTTGCTGCTGCTCGGTTTAGGTAACGCAAATATTGTGAAAGGAATTATTCAACGAATCATCCCCTTGGGAATGTGACAGATACCAGGCCATGACAACTCCGGAAATTTACAGGTCTTTTATTCCCTTTTATGCCGTAATGGTCTCCCTGACTGCGGTGCCGCTGATCCTGCTCAGTTTCCGCCATGCCAACCTGCGCGAATTCTGGACACTGGCCGCAAGTATCATAAAATTCGCTCTCGTTTTTCTTCTCCTGCCCGGCGCCCTGGCCGGACGTATTGCCGAGTTCACCTTCTGGGAGATATCACCCGGCATAGCCCTGACCTTGAAAACGGACGCTTTCGGCGTCTTTTTCGCCCTGATCGCCTCCGGCTTATGGATGCTTACCTCCATTTATTCCATCGGCTATGTGCGCGGGCTTAAGGAACATAAGCAGACCCGCTATTTCGCCTGTTTTGCCGTATGTCTTTCCGCCACCATCGGCATCGCTTTTGCCGCCAATCTGCTTACCTTCGTCTTTTTTTATGAAATCCTGACCATTGCCACCTACCCGCTGGTGATTCACAAGGAAACGAGAGTCGCCATCCAAGCAGGCAGAAAGTATCTCGTCTATACTCTTACGGCGGGAGTCCTGCTGATCGCCGCCACGGCCTGGACCTACCGGATAACCGGCAATCTGGACTTCCGGGCGGGCGGCATGTTCGCCAATGCCTCCTTTTCTCCATCGGCCATTACGGTTTTGTTTATCCTTTTTCTCGCGGGCGTCGGGGTAAAGGCCGCCATCATGCCTCTGCACAGCTGGCTTCCCGCTGCCATGGTTGCCCCCACTCCCGTAAGCGCTTTGCTGCACGCCGTGGCGGTGGTCAAATCGGGCGTTTTCGGGGTGGTCAGGGTCGTCGGGTTTGTCTTCGGACCGCAGTTAATGCGTCAATTCGATTTAAATACCCTTTTAGCAATTATGGCGGGCGCCACCATTATCCTGGCTTCCCTGCTGGCCTTCAGACAGGATAACCTCAAACAAAGATTGGCCTACTCCACAGTAGGACACCTGTCCTATATCGTTCTGGGGGCGGCCTTGCTTTCTCCGGCGTCGCTGATCGGCGGCTTGCTGCATATCGTCAATCATGCCACCCTGAAGATCACGCTGTTTTTCTGCGCCGGCGCCATTTACGTAAGACACCATAAAGAAAAGATCAGCGAACTGGACGGTATCGGCAGGGTTATGCCCTGGACCATGGGCGCCTTCACCGTGGGCGCCGTCGGCTTAGCCGGTATTCCGCCAATAAATGGCTTCATAAGCAAGTGGCAGCTCGGATTAGGCGCCCTGCAGGCCGGTGAAATACTGCCATTGGCGGTCCTGGTCTTGAGCGGTCTGCTCAACGCGGGATATTTTGCCCCCATTATTTACCGCGCCTTTCTAAAAAGTCCCGCCGTCCCCTACAAGCACGGGGAGGCATCTCCCCTCATGGTCATCCCGATTGTGATGACGGGGCTTTTTTCCCTATTGCTGGGACTTAATCCCGATTTGTTTTTTTATTTCTATCGTTTGGCTGCTCAGGTCAGCGCCAGTATACTGGGAGGAACCGGGCCATGAACAAATTACTCTGGGCCCTGCTGGGCATTGTTGCAGTTATTTCTTTGTTGGGCGGATTGGCATCACCCCATGATCCGGCCCACGATGTCTGGTGGAACAGCATTCCCGATTTTTTTGCCCTGCTCGGTTTTATGGGCTGCCTATTAATTATTTTCTTGGCAAAATGGCTGGGGAATCTCTTTTTGCGGAAAAGGGAGGGTTACTACAATGCCGATTGAAGCAACGTTTCCTCCGGCCCTGATCTTGCTCGCCGGCGCCCTTTTGCTTCCCCTGCTGCCCCGGAATTGCCGGTCTCTTTTCTCCCTTTTCATTCCCCTCCTCGCCCTGGGCCTGGTCTGGTTGGCACCGACCGGCACTCACCTTACGCTGGCCTTGATGGATTATCATCTGGTCGTCTACCAAGTCGATCAGTTGAGCCGGATTTTCGGTATGATCTTTGCCCTCATCACCTTTATCGGCTGCCTCTTTGCCTTTCACGTCAAGGAAGCGGCCAAACAGACGGCGGCCCTTTTGTATGCCGCAGGCGCCCTGGGAGTGACCTTCGCCGGAGACTTTATCACCCTCTTTGTTTTTTGGGAACTGATGAGCCTGCCTTCCACTTATTTGATCTGGGCCCGGGGCACTCGGGAATCTGAAAAGTCGGGGATGCGCTATCTGATGTTTCATATCTTCGGAGGAGGATTATTGTTTGCAGGCATCCTGGCTCATACGGGAGAAACGGGAGGCATCCTGATTGAACCACTTACGGCCCGTACCTCTCTTTCGTCATGGCTGATTTTAGCCGGCGTTGCCCTCAATGCGGCGGTTGTCCCGCTGCACGTCTGGCTTTCCGATGCCTATCCGAAGGCCACGGTAACGGGGGCTGTTTTCTTAAGCGCCTTAACCACCAAAACTGCCGTTTATGTCCTGCTGAGGGTTTTCCCCGGTTGGGAAATACTGATCTTTTTGGGCGTGGTCATGACCTTGTACGGGGTTGTCTTTGCCTTTCTGGCCAACGACATCAGGGAGGTATTGGCCTACCACATCATCAGTCAGGTGGGTTACATGGTTGCCGGAGCCGGCATCGGTACGGAACTGGCCATCAATGGCGCCTCGGCCCATGCCTTCAGTCATATCCTGTACAAGGCCCTCCTTTTTATGGGAGCCGGGGCCGTGCTCCAGACCACGGGAAAAAGCAAACTGACGGAACTCGGCGGACTGGCGCAAAAACAGCCTCTTGTTTTATGGCTATACATGATCGGAGCCTTTTCCATTTCCGGTTTTCCCCTATTCAACGGTTTTATCAGTAAGTCCATGGTCATAGCGGCTGCGGGCGCGGCGCATTATAACCTCTCCATGCTGTTTATGCTGCTGGCATCCGTGGGCACCTTTCTTTCCGTGGGATTAAAACTACCCTATGCGACCTGGTACGGCCAGAACCGGGGACTATCCCCCATTCCCTTGCCCCGGAACATGGTTCTGGCTATGGCGGTGACGGCCTTTTTATGTATTTTATACGGTATCATGCCCGGGCTGTTATACAACAGGCTGCCTTACCAGGTGCATTTTGCACCCTATACATTTCCCCACCTTATGGAGACTTCGCAGATCCTGATTTTCACCTTTGCCGCCTTTTGGATCTTCCGAAAGGAAATTGTCGGCAAAGCCGGGATTACTCTGGATGTGGATTGGTTTTACCGAAGACCCGCGAAATGGGTACAGAGGATTTTTTTGGAAGACCTGGAAACTGCTTTCAACAAGGTGGAGACACTGATGATTGATACGGCGCACAAGCTTGCTCTGCTCAGTAACAACCCGAGGGCTCTTTTTACCGGTTCTGCCGGTAAAAAAAACTACAGCCCCGACGCCTACCGGTCGTCTCTGCAACTGTTGATCTTATTGGCATTATTCGGTTTCGTGCTGATAAGTTTCTGGGGATTGTTAAGTCAAATAGGAGTTGTCACGAAATAAGTATTGTAATTCCGTATGGGTGCCCGGAAGCGGAATTGATCAAACTCCCCGAATACCGATTTTTGAATCCCGAGAACGGAAGACAAAAACAATGGAACCAGGGGTTGGACCATCTCCACCACCGGGGTCTTCCGGGCAGTTGAATGGGAAAAGGTCCGGAACGGGTTTTTCCACTGAAGGCCGAACGGTTTTAGATAAAATATTGGGTGATATAATTTAGGGCCAGGAAGGTAATGATGAGGCCCAGCATCAATTTAATGAATTTTTGAGGGACGAATTTTTGGGCCCTGGCTCCCAGATACATGCCGAAAAAGCCGCCGACCCCGAAAAGAAAGCCCAGGAGCCAGTCCGGGGAAGTGGCCATTCCTGCTTTAACCGGGATGACGCTATAAAAAAAGACCCCGGCAATGGAGGTTAAAAAAGTTCCCAGCAGGGCGGCCCCGGCTACGGTATAAACCGGCAAATGAAATACGGCCACACAAAAAGGGGCGATGATGGCCCCGCCGCCTATGCCGTAAGTACCGCCGATTACTCCGACCACACAGGCCAAGAAGAACATGGCCGGGGTGCCGAAAGAAAACCGTTCCCCCCAGAATTCATATTCCACCCGGGATAGAGAAAAGTGGACCGTTTTTACCACCGCTTCGACCGGCAGGCCCGAGGCCGTGCGTCCCGCCCGATTTCCCATAAGTTCTTTGGCGCGTTGATTGAATTTATTTTCCAGGGCCTTCAGTTCATTTTTCTCTTTTTGGGAACGGGAGGTCATTTCATATAATAAACGGAGACCCAGATAAAGTAAAACGGTGCCGACAAAAAACTTAAATGCCTTGGGGTCGGGAAGATAAAGAACTCGCAGATAATAGCCGATAAAAACCCCGGGCAAAGTCCCGGCTATGACCACCCAGGTCAAGGGCCAGGCCATCCGGCCTTCTTTTAAATAACGATAGACGCCGCTGGGGATGGCCACGATGTTATAGACAAAATTGGTGGCACTGACCGAAGGACTGGTAAAATTTAAAAAACTGACCTGAAAGGGTAAAAGCAGAAAGGCCCCGGAAACCCCGCCCATGGAGGTGAAAAAAGAGACCACGAAGGCCACCAAAGGTGGAAGAAAGAGATAAGTTTTTACGCCCGACACCGGAAAAAGCCAGTAGAAATATTCCATGAAGCTTCCTTCTGTAATCTCCTATTTGTCTTTTTTCCTTAAATAAGGTAAATATACTTCTCTTACTTTGTAAAAACAAGTGATTCTCATGGACTCGTAAAAAGTCGTCGCCCCGGTGAAAGCCGGGGTCCAGGGGTTTCATTATTGGTTGAACCTACTGGATTCCTTGTCGCGCTGCGCTTGCACGGAATGACAAAATTGTAATTGCGACACAGTCTCTTCGCCGGAATGACCAAGATCGGCTTTCAGAGATTTTTTAAGAGACCATCAATTCTGAATCGGCTTCCTGTGTTAAGTTTTGAGATTGGGAGGGGATCTTCTTATGTATTTATATCTAAACAAAAACTATTCGGCCTTTTTGTTTTCTCTTTTTTTTATTTCCTTATGTTTTCTCCCCTGCCTTTCCTGGGCGGATAAAAAAATTGTCAAGCTGGGGTTTGTGGCCGATATCACCGGGTCGGGTTTTTTGATCGCCCTGTCGCAGAAAAACGCCTTGGAACTGGGGATTGAAGAGATCAATTCCTCCGGAGGTCTTCTGGGCAGAAAAGTGGAGCTGATCATCCGCGATTCGCAGTTAAAACCCGAATTGGGAGCGGCCCTGGCCCGGGATTTGATCCGGAAGGACAAGGTCGATTTCTTAATTGGCCCCACCAGCCCATCCGTTGCCCTGGCCGTTTCCCAGGTATGCAAAGAGAAAAAAAAATTAATTTATTTTCACGCCGCCAACAATGAAAGGATAACCACCGAACAGGGACACCGCTACCTGTTTCAGGTTATTCCCAATACCTATATGGAAGGTCAGGCCGTGGCCGACTTTCTTTCCAAGAAAGCCTATAGAAAAATCGCCATCATCGGTCCGGATATTGAGTATGGTCAAAGCCAGGCTGCCGCCTTTAAAAAACGGCTGTCCGAACTCAGTCCCTCGGCCCAGGTGGTCAAAGAACTCTGGTCCAAACTGGGGGAACAGGACTATGGTCCCTATATAACCGCCTTGAATTCCAGCAGGCCGGAGGTGATTTATGCCATCCTCTGGAGCGGCGATCTGGCCGGATTTATCCGACAAGGCCGGACCATGGGACTGTTTCCTGGTGTTCGTTTAATCGGTCTTTTTGATTACGATCTGTTCAAGGGTTTGGGTGAGGATATGATGCCTAAACTTTACGGCTTTGACCGAGCCCCCTTTTATGCCCTGGACAATCCTCAGATGAAGGCCTTTGTGGAAAAATACAGGACCAGGACCGGGGAGTATCCCTCGGCCTGGGCTGTTACCGTTTATGACGGACTGACTGCTTTAAGAAGGGCGGTGGAAAAGGCCAAGTCTATCGAGACCGAAAAAGTCATCAATGCACTCGAAGGCCTGCAATGGCATTCTTTGCGCGGCCCCCTTTTTATTCGTCCCTATGATCATATGGCCAACTGCGGGGTCTATTTCGGAATTACCCATAAAGAAGCCAAATATTCTTTTTATATCATGAAAGAGACTACCTATATTCCGGGACAGGAAGTCTGGCATTCGGTGGAGGAAATCAAGGCAATGCGCAAATAGCAAAAGCTTCAAGTGAAAGGCTTGGAAATTAAAACCTTTGAATCCTGTTTTCGTACTGAAGATATGGGTGTTGCCGATCTGCCATAGAAGATTTTGGCCCAAACAATCATTTCATCGTTTACTAAGAGCTTTTGTGTCTACATCGACGATCATCCGTGAGGATTTAATGTCCCAAAAACTTGGTGAGCAGAGTCAATAAGCAATTTTCAAAGGATCCGAAGGTCCAAGATTCAAAAGTCCTCGGACTGACTTGCGCAACCCGCAGACGGCCGGCCGGCAAGCCAAACATTTTCGAGCCAGAAGCATTCCCAGCGCCACTTGCCACCGCCCAGCCTAACCAGACAGAGAGCCTCGCGGGTCCCGTTAGGACGGCGAAGAATCTGGCCAAAGAAATCCATGAAATTAATTTTCAGGTTCCGGTACAGCCCGTCGAGGACGCTGTTTTCCTTGTTGGCCTGGTAGTCAAGCCACAAACCAAGGAAAACATTACCCCCAAAGCGTATAAAGCCGGGCTTTTCTTCTTTCAGGCGGCGGAGTTTCTCCTCGCCTTTAACCGTTTCCTCGCTTTCCCGAAGACCAGTCTCGAAAAGAAACTTGGCGATTTCGATCTCGGAGAGAGTCAATGAGCGCAGATCGATATCTTCCTCGCCCGAACGTCCATTGCCATCGACCGGACCTTTCCAGGTCATCCAACTTTTGCCAAGAAACTCAGCAGGATCAAACGGTTTGGCCAGAACAGACTTCGGATCTCCGATATTAAAACGACCTTCAATACCATTCGGTTGCTGAGCTTGCTTATCACTCCCAAATAACTTCCCCATGATACTTTTGATAGCCATGACGACACCTCCTAATTTTCTATTTAACTTCACTGCATCAGTGCAGCTATTAGAAAAATTTATCTCCGTTAGGTTTGGCCCCGGCATGCTTGATAACCAGCCCGATTACAATAACGCCTATCAGACTTAAAGTTAGAACCACCCAGGGTTTGTACAGAAAGCCAAGGAGGAAAGCGGATAAAAAGACGAGGGCAATTCCCAGCGATAAAACCAGACTGTTGGGGATTATTCTTCTCGAGATCTCGTTCAAAGGAACCTCCAAAAATAAAAACCGCTGTCAAAACGACTGTTCCGACAGCGGCCCGACCATCGTGGAATTCCTCCGGAGATATTTCTCCGGACCCTAAAACGAATTAAACTCTTTTTAAATTTATATTATCTAAAAATATTATAAGTCAAAAACGTTAATAAGCTTTAGCGGGATCATTCGTCTGGAATTAGTTGATCAACGATTATCGCTGGTATCTCTCGGGGACTTTCGAAACCTTAAAATCAACATTACAGGAGCCCCCAAGTTTCCTCGAACCTGTCCTCACCTGACCGAATTCAATAAGTATAGTTGACTACAAGTCTTCTTTAGAGAACCGGACTGAAAGCGAATGATTATGGGTTGAAAGTTAGCAGAACACCCGCGCACTAACTGCCAGGGCTGTGACAGGCGCGACCATCAGGTTCATGCGGATGTTAGGCCGCCAGTCGCGATCGACACCCGTGGAATACCTTCGGCCTGGGCCGTTACCGTTTATGACGGATTGATGGCTTTGAAAAAGGTGGTGAAAAAGGCCAAGTCCCTCGAGACCGAAAAAGTCATTGATTCCATCGTTGGACAACCGCCGGTGTTTTTCACAGGCGGTTGTCCACTTTTATCTATTGAAACAGAAACGATCTATCCTCTTTGTCTCCCTAAAACCCGGGAGGCGGTGAAAAACCCAGCCAATAGGGGATGGCCGTTACCAGTCCGGGCCATAGATACATAACGACTATGGCCAAAAGGTCCATAATCACCCAGGGCATGACCCGGCGGAATATGACATAGGGGTCAACCTTAGCCATACCGGCCGTGGCAAAGAGGACCCCGCCCACCGGAGGGGTCAAACCGCCTATGGCCCCCATAAAAACCAAATAGACACAAAGCCACCAGGGGTGGAAGCCGAGCTTGTACAGAACTGGAAAAACAGTAGGAATCAGGATGATGACCACCGGCAGCACCTCTCCGATGCAGCCCATCAGAAAGAGGATAAAGGTTATCATAAAAAGGATGGCCAGTCTATCCATCCCCAAGATTGTGACCAGGGAAATCAGATTATCGGCCACGTGGTACTGGATCATGGCTACCTTGGAGATCAGGGCGCCGATGATCAAAATACCCATAAAGCCGACCACATCGGCCCCGGAATTAAAAATCTCCTTGAAACTGGTCAGGTTGAATTTCAATTCACCCTTGATCACGTTGACCAGGAAGACATAAACCATGGCCGCGGCGGCGGCTTCGGTGGGGGTGAAGATCCCGAGGGAAATCGTTCCGATCACCAGGACCGGGATGAAAAGACTTAAAGTGTTTGGGGGTATGGAGACGAACCTTTCCTTCCAGCTTACCGAAACCCGTTCGAAAGGACCGTTTCTCCAGCAATAGTAAATCACATAGAAGGAAAAGATGATGGCCAGGGCTATCCCCGGTCCGATGCCGGCCATAAACAAGGCCCCTATGGATTGTTCGGTTAAGGCCCCGAAGATGACCAGACCGATGCTGGGTGGTATCAGATAGGCCAGGACCGAGGAGGCCGCAAACATGGGCAGGGTGAGCTCCCTTTTATACCCTCTCTTGTCCAGTTCCGGCAAGCACAGGATGAATAAGGTAGCCACACAGGCATAGACCGATCCGAGCATGGCTCCCAGGATCAGCGCCGTCCAGACTACGGCAACGCCGAGACCTCCGGGGATCCAGCCCATCCAATTGCTGATTACCTTGAACAACCCGGTGGCCAGCCCCCGCTGCATCAAAAACCCCCCCATGACAAACAGGGGGAAGGCCAGCCAGGTAAAATCCTCCATGGCCTTGTACAGGTTCATCCCCAGGGCGTTCATATAGCCAAAGCCGCCCCACCAGAACAAAGCCACCAGGGTGATCGATCCTATCCCGGCGGATATAGGTATTCCGCAGAAAAGGAAGACCAGGAGCATGGTAAAAACACCGGCCGTCGGGTTGAGGGTGAAAAGATAGATGCTGGCGATGACGGCAATGCTATACAGACCGACGATAAAGTAGGGCTTGCCGAAAAAACTTTTACCCGAATCCTTCTCCTGGCTGAGCTGTCCGGTCAGGATCCCCATTCCCCTGATGGTCTGAAGGGAGAGAAGAAGCATGCCCAGGGCGCAGATAAAATAAAGCGGCCAGGTGTGCACGGTAACGATATCGGCCATCTCCCCGGTCCGGAAGGCATAGGCGGTAGTCCAACCGAGGTAATAGGTGCAGACAACGCAAAAGATCAGGAAAATGAAATAGCCGAAAAGCTGGGAATAGATGCGGGTGCGCGGCGGCATCAATTGCTCAAAGATGGATACCCGGACATGACGAAACTCCCTCATGACATAGGGGGCGGTAAAAAAGCTGATCGTGGCAATCACGGCAATCGCCCCCCAGTGAATCCAGGCCGTAACAAAACCAAAATAGCGGGCAATGGCCTCAAAAGTGATGAGAAAACCGTAAAGAAAAACGATAGCCATCCCGATATAACAATAAATCCCGCTGGCAGTGTCGATCGCCTTGCCCAGGCTCTTCAGAATACGCATCTTCCGATCTCCCCCTCTTAAATTTTTACCCCTTGGATTTTTTAGAATTTATATCTCACCTTTTTTAAACGGGTCTTTATTTTCTGCGTTGTTTAAGGATCGCATTGCTTAAGGAGCACTTCGTTTGAGGGAAGCGGCAACAGCCTTTGGCCTCAAGTTCGTCGAAGACGAACCGTCCTCAAGCGAAGCGATCCTTAAACACTCTGAAATCCGGCTCCCGGCTTCGAAAACTTCAAAAATCTCTAGTAAGTGTTTTATGAAACCGGCCCCTGACCTCGGACCTGGTTTACTTCAACCTTAAATCCATCGGCCAGTTTTGGACGGTACGGGGGGTCTTCAGCCACTCTTCCTTGACCTTGGCATAAGGCCAGTCGTAGAAACGCTTGGGATGCAGGGACTCCCAGACCTTGGCCTTGTCCTCTCCGGCTGCTATCCGTTTTTTGGCTTGGGCCAGCCTCCGGTCGGCCTCAGCCCAGGCCAGTTTATACCACCAGAGATATTCACCAGAGATTTTGGGGTCCCCGTATTTAGCCAAGATGGCCTTGGCCTTATTCCATGTTTCATCGCTCACCCCACGTTTTTCCTTGCCGTATTTTCTGCCGGCTTCAACCGCCGCATCACAGATGCGTTGATATTCTTTAGGATTCTTGGTGGAAATGCCCACATCGGTCATGCCATACTCGTGAACCAACTGGTATTCGCTGGCCTTTTCCAGACAGAGTATCTCCCAGATACTGTTCCAGCCATACACATCGGCGGCATCTAAAATGATCCTCTTGTAGGCCTCGGGTAAACTCTGCCATCTTTTCTGGTTCATATAAAACTGAACATAGTGGTAACCCGTCGAACCCGGAGGGTAGGTAGGCATATTCAGCCAGTACTTGCCGGCCTCATAGTATTTGCCGTCCAGATAGAGGGTTCCGCTTGAACTGATACCGGTAAGGGCTTTTTTGTAATAGGACATATACATCTCGGCCCTGGCCAGGATCTCCGGTGTGCCGCCCCAGGCCATGATGTAAGCGTTGGAAAGCTCGCCGTAACTCCAGAATCTCGACCCCTTAAAATCGTCCATGGTCCGGATTTCCTTGTTGGCCCAGTAGTCCCAGTTACCATAGGCGACATGGTTTAAGGGCTTAAGACCCCAGAATTTGGCGGCCAGGCTGTCCTCCATCTCATACCATTCTTTACTCGCAGTCACGGCCAACATATGCTCCGGGCTCTTCCAGATATAGGCGATCACCCAGGGGACATAGTCCGGGCACTTGGTCATGAGATACCCCTTGTTGATGGTGCCCAGATCCACCGTGCCCAGGGGCAGGACTTTGGGCAGGTCCCTGCCGGAGTAAAGGCTCCCGAAGCGATGATGGTCTATTTGGATCTTCCCCTTGCTCTCTTCCTTGACCATCCGCTCAAACATGAGGGCCAGCACATCGCTGACGCTGCCGAACGGCGCATCACTGACCATAATCAGCTTGACCGGTTTAAGGCCTTCCACATTGTAACCAAAAAGTTGCCTGTTGTCTCTCGTTGTCGGATCTTTAGCCCAGACTAATCCCACGAGAAATAACATCATCACCAACACCAATCCAATCTTTAAGCCTCGCATTGTAAAAATCCTCCTTTTAATAAAAATGTTAATAGAACAACACTCTTGCTTAAAACTGATGGCCTCAAAAAGCAAGCCAGGAGTTTTCCAAGGAATTCAAACTATCTTTCTGGGTATTTTTGTTGTTATCTCCTTCAATAGTCGTCGTTAACGTCCTACTTGAAGGGTGGTTTTAAGAAAAAGCTAATTAAAAAATGATAGAATAAATAGAATAAAAGGATATAAAATTTTAAACATTTTATATATAGTTAGAAGGGCTTTTGCAAAATCTCCCGAACCGTTAACCATGCCAAAGCGGAAATCCTAACAGAAGCTATATTTAGCGAAATCGCGCTTTCGCCGGAATGACTAATAAGAGTGATTTTATTGTCTTGCGAGATTTGAAATAGATTCAAGCAAAAATCAGATAAGATGTCAATATATTTTTTTACCCTTTGACTTTTTCTTTGATTATATTAAAACTATATTATATTATTATAAAGCCGTTTAATTTTTTATTAATTTTATTAAGTAAGGAGGAGATCAAATGAAAAATCTGAAAAAACCCATTCCCTGGTTGTTTTTTTTGCTTTTCATCTTTTTAGTCTTCAGTTTTTCAGTAACGGCCCTGGCCGCTGGACCTAAGGCCCTTGACCCCAATTATAAAGTGGTTCGATTGGTCAAGGACACCCTCTTCCCCGGCTGTAACGGGGCGACCATCGGATTGGACGGTGCCCTTTACATGGTCCATACCGCCATTGGCCAGGTTTCACGAGTGGATTTGAAAACCATGAAGGTCTCCCGATTTGCACCTCCTTATGGGGGAACCTTTATTACTGATGACATAACCTCGGATGATAAAGATAACTTTTTTGTGACCGGGACAACCCCTTTGGTAGGCGAGGTCTACCGCATCAACCGGCACGGAGTGAAGACGGTCATTGCCAGAGGATTGACCGCCCCGAACGGTATCCAATACAATAAAAAGACCGGAAGACTCTTTACCACCGAGTGTTTTCAAGCCAACCGAATCTTTGAACTCGATCCCAACGGGGTAAAAGAGCCGAAACTTTTGGTTAAGGAAAACGTTATTCCCGTGCCCGAGGGGTTCGATTTTGATCCGAAAACCCACGATTTGATCATACCCGACATGGGTTCAGGGAAGATTTTAAGAGTTAATCCGGATAAAGGCGATATTACCACAATCGCTGAAAAATATACCGCCCCGATTGCCTTAAAAGTCGGTCCGGATAATATGGCTTACTTTCCCGAACTGGGCGGGGGCGTGTACCGGCTGAGTCTGGATGGAAAAGAGAAGGAAAAGCTCGCCCAGCTTCCCCCCGGTCTGGATAACCTGGCCATTACCCCGGAAGGCCGCCTTTTTATTACCAGTTACTGGGATGCCACGGTTTATGAGGTAGCCACGAACGGCAGCGGGAAATATAAAACCCTTTTTCCCAAGGGGCCCAACCAGATCAACGGGGTGATCTTTAAAAACGGTAAGCTTTTAATCAGCGACGCCATTATGATCCGCAGCCTGGAAAAGGACAAATATGTGGCCAGCAAACTTAATGCCTGGGCCGCTCATGGAATGCCTCTGCCCATCGGTCTGGCCGATGGTCCGGGCGACCAGGTCTTCTGGCCCGACAGCGTTAATAATGCCGTGGCTATCGGCAATCCAACCACAGGGGAATTCAAGGCTGTTGCCGGGGAATTGAACCGGCCCATGGCCGTGTTGATGAGCAAAAACGAGCCCAAGATTTATGTGACCGAATATGGAGCCGGACAAATCACCGAGGTCAGTCTGACCGACGGGGCCAAGAAGGTTTTAGTGAAAGGCCTTGAAGGGCCGTTGGCCTTGACCATTATAGACATCTCTCTTTATGTAGCCGAAGGAAAACTGGGAAGGATCAGCAAAGTTGACCTGGAAACCGGCAAGGCCGAGGTTTTCCTTTCCGGAGTAGTCGGCAAGGTCGGGGCCCTGGCCAATGACGGCAAAGGGAATCTTTTAGCCCTTGATGGTGCCAGTGGGAGACTTTTCCGAATCAACCCGGAAAATCTGGCTATTTCTGTAATAGCAGAAGATCTTCCCGTTGGATATGGGGCCGCTGGTTCCTATCCCGGGGTGGAATTTCCCATACCCATGACGGTTAATGCCAAAGGGAATATTTATATTCCCACGGCCGAGCGCGGATTGATCATGCTGGAGAGAAAAAAGTAGACCTTTTTCCTTTTTATTACTGCGTTCCGAGGAAGCCCCTCTTGGGTAAAAATATGGCCTCTTTAAATGGGGCTATTTACCCAAGAGGGACTCCAATCAATTAAATAACAGTCATGTTCCCTATCCTACCAACACCCCCTCAACTCCCGGGCCTTCGGCAGCATTTATATATAGCGACATAAATTTTTCCTATTAAACTCATGCCACATGCCTTCATGCCGGACTTGATCCGGCATGAAGAGAACTTTAAATACTGGATTCCGGCTTTCGCCGGAATGACTTTAAGCGCAATTATTAATGTCGTTTTGTATTGTTCGAAAATAGGGTTCAATCCCGCCAAAGCCAGGAGACTTTACCTTAGAACAAATTTTCATGCCTCGTGGCGCCCGCCCAAGCGGGCAGGAGGGTTTAATATGATTAGGCTGGATAGAAACGTGGGGCCCAAGAAAGTTGAGGGCTTTTTCTGTTTTTAGATATCATACAATTCTTGCTATTTTTCTTATTCCTTTTTATAGTATAGTGAAAATAAGAACTTTTTACCATCTGTCTCAAAAATGAACCTATTACGCCTTTTTAAAAGGGAAGAACGGCAAGGGACTTTTCGGGGATCAGAGTCCTTAGAAAATATTTTCGGCCATTTTACCGAACTGCTCAGAGAAAATAACGAAACCCTGGAATTGATGGCCGACCTGGAGGAAAAACAGGGAGGGCATTTCCTTTTTGATATGAGCTACCTTCGTTCCACTGCCAGTCGCATTGGGGAAAAGGTGGGATTGATTGTAACCCATCTCATTGATATTTGTCCAAACCGTTATGAAGAGTTGAAGGAGGTTTATTCTAAGATCCATAGTGAGGTTGAAAAGACCCTGGATAAAAAAAAAGAGATCCCCCGGACTGATTTCATCATCAACCTGAACCGGGTTACGATCGAATCTCTTCACCAGACCGGAGGGAAAAATTCCCATCTGGGAGAGGTAAAAAATATCCTGGGTCTCCCGACCCCGGAGGGCTTTGCCGTAACCACTTACGGATATATTCATTTTTTATCTCATAATAATCTGCAGGATCGGATTGTCTCCCTGCTTAACCATTCCTCCCTAATCGATCAAAAAACCCTTCAACAGACGGAAGAAGCCATTAAAACCCTGATCCTTCAGGCCCGGATACCCCCGGATATGGAAGAAGCCCTTTTGGATTCCGCCAATAAAATACAGACCGAAGGAAAACAGACGGCAGGACTGGCCTTGCGAAGCAGTGCCGTCCTGGAGGACACCCATTTTAGTTTTGCCGGTCAGTACGCCACGTTTTTAAATATCACCCCTCAAGAGGTCCCCGATAAATATAAAGAGATTGTCGCCAGCCAATTTAATGCCCGGTCTCTCTTCTATATGAAGAGCAAAGGAATTCTGGAGGAAGAAATGGCTATGGCCGTGGCCTGCCAGAATTTGATCCCGGCCAAGGCCAGCGGCGTCTTGTTCACCAGTCACATTGATCCTGACTATGAAGAGGTAATCCTGATCAATGCTTTGTGGGGCTTGGGGAAATGGGTGGCGGACGGAACGGCCAGCCCGGATCTTTATTTACTCGATAAAAAAACCGGACAAATAATTTTGCAGAAAATTTCCCAAAAACCCAAAAAGTTAATCACGGGCCAGGAGGCATCCCTTCAGGAGGAGACTGTCCCGGAAGCCCTTCAGGGAATGGCCTGTCTGAATCCCGAACAATTGAACACCCTGTGGAAATGGGCCTGTTTGTTGGAAACCCATTTCAGTCATCCTCAGGATGTGGAGTGGACCCTTGACCCGGAAGACCGCCTGTTTGTCCTTCAAACGAGGAATTTAAGGGCCTACGAGAAAATCGAGAAGAAAAAAGTCCTCGAGCAGATTTCCCAGGAGTATCCAATACTCCTGGAAGGAGGAACGGTCGGCGCTTTCGGTATCGGAGCCGGGCCGATCTTTAAGATCAGGTCCAGTGAAGATTTGACCGATTTTCCCAAAGGTGCGGTCCTGGTCGCCCCTCATACTTCGTCACGATTCGTTACGGTCATGGATAAAGCCGCCGCCATCGTCACCGACATAGGGAGTGCTACTGGACACATGGCCATCCTGGCCCGAGAATTTCATGTTCCCACCCTGGTGGACACCGAAAGGGCCACCCGATATTTGGAGAACGGGCAAGTAGTAACCGTGGACTCTTTCAATGCCCGGATCTATGCCGGCCGGGTGGAACCTCTATTAAAGGAATTTTCCAAGGAGAATCCTCTTTTTTTGAATACACCGGTCTACGAACGGCTTCAGGAAGTCATCCGGCATATTGTTCCCTTGAATCTGGTGGATCCCAAGTTAGAGAATTTCAATCCCCGGTCCTGTCGAACGTTTCATGATATTATCCGTTTTGCCCATGAAAAAAGTATTGAGGAAATGTTCAAGCTTTCCGAGAGAGAGGACATTCAAAAATTATCCCCGGTTCGAATCAGGACCCATTTACCCCTCAATCTTCACCTCCTGGATTTGGGGGGAGGCATTAAAAAGGCCGGGAGCCATCGTGTTCTACCTCCGGAAAATGTCATATCCGTGCCTTTCATGGCCCTGTGGAAAGGGATCACCTCGCCTGGAATCCGCTGGGCCGGGCCGATTGGTCTGGATGTCAAGGGTCTGCTTTCGGTCATGGCCCAATCAGCCACCCAGCCCTCCGATGATTTTTGGGACCGGACTCTGGCCCTGGTTTCTTTGAATTATCTTAACTTCAGTTCCCGTTTAGGGTATCATTTTGCCACCGTGGATTCTTATTGCGGGCCGGTACGTAATAACAATTATATCACCTTTGTGTTTAAAGGGGGGGCGGCGGACATCTTAAGACGGGGGAGAAGAACCCGTTTTCTGGGAATTGTCTTGGAGGAATTGGGTTTTGAAGTCATGATCAAGGAGGACTTGGTCAAGGCCGATTATCGAAAATATCCTGAGCCGATGACCAAAGAAAAGCTGGGGCACCTTGGCCGCTTGATGGGCTGTGCCCGGCAGCTCGATATGACCATGGCGGACGAAAATATGGTGGCCTGGCATGCCCAGGCGTTTTTGGAAGGAAATTACGGGTTTAAAAGAGAATTATAAATTGATCAATTTAGGGATTGAGGGATTAGTAAATTTAGGGAGTTAGAAGGGGTAGCCTCGTGCGCAATAAAATAACTATTCTAATTCCTTAATTCCTGAATCCCTTAATTCGAAACAAAGAGGAGTTTCCATGTTCATTAAAACAAAAAAATTCATTCTGGGTGTCGGGATCTTTACCGTCACCCTGTTGATTGCCGGTTTAATCGTCGGTTTTTATTCCCTTCGCTATATGAAGGAAATTGTCAGCGATCAATTCAATCAACAGCAGTTGGAATTGGCCACTCATGCGGCCCGTCAGCTTGAAAATAGATTTTCCAATATCATTCAAGATCTGAAAACGCTGAACCAATCCCCTTCCGTCCAGTATTTGGAGAAAGTATCCTGGGCCAATCGGATCAATATCACCATGTCCACCATGCAGGAAAACGGGGTGCTGGAGATCGGACGCGTCTCAGCCTCCGGAAAATCCCTTTTTGCGGTTACGGATAAACAGGAAATCCGCATGGTCTCCGTTTCTGAAGCGGGCCGGGAACCTTTTCTTTGGTCCAAGAGACTCGAACATAAAAACAGGGTATCCCTCATCACCGCCTATAAAGAAAACGGTACTGCTAACAGACCGGTTATGAAAATCGTTATTGCCACCTATTTGGAATCGGTCGATGACTCCCACCCGGTTCCCAGTCATCAATATGCCGGGTATCTCTATCTGCTTCTCGATAAAGAATATTTTGTAAGTCGCATGTTGAAAGATATCCGCTCCGGAAAAACCGGATATGCCTGGGCCATTGATAACGACGGTAATTTTATCTATCACCCCGTTCCGGAATTTATCGGGCAAAATGCCTTTGCCGTGAGAGGTCAACGGGAGGCTAAGATCTCCTTTGATCAGATCAATCGCATCCAGAAAGAAAAGATGCTCGCCGGCCAGCAAGGAACCTCCTGGTACGTTTCGGGATGGCACCGCGGGCAGCGGGGAAACATCAATAAATTGATCGCCTATGCACCAGTCCGTCTGCATGGAACTTCCCCGTCCTTCAACTGGGCCGTGGCTGTGGTTGCCCCTATCACCGAAATCGATAAGGTGATTCATAGACCCTACCTCTGGCAATTTATCATGCAGGGATTCATTATCTTCGCCATCATCCTTGGAAGTCTTTCGATCATCGGGTTTGAATGGCAATACACCAAAACTTTGAAAACCGAGGTGGAAAATACGACCAAAGACCTGCGGCACTCGGAAGCGCGGTATAAAAAATTGGTGGAAGGGGCTCAGGATATCATCTTTTCGGCCGACCGGGAAGGACGGTTTTTATCGTTGAACCGTTATGGGGCTAATTTCCTGAAAGGAAAATTATTCGATCCGGGATCCCAGGAAATCCCCCAAACCCGTCACTATGAAGATCATACGAAGCAATTTATAGGAAAAGAGCTGGTTGAATTTTTCCCCTCCGACGGCTTTTTTCACCAACAATTATTGGATGAGATTTGGCAGACGGGAAAGCCCAAGACCTTGGAACACAACCTCAAAATAGGAACCAATGAGGCTTGGTTGAACACCCAGTTGATCGCCATCAAAGATGATGAGGGTCAGGTTCAGGGCGTGCTGGGGATCTCTCGGGATATTACAGAAAAAAAGAAGATCGAAAAACAAATGATCAATACAGAAAAACTGGCCTCGTTAGGACTCCTGGCCGCCGGTGTAGCCCATGAGATCAACAACCCCTTGGGGGTTATCCTGGGGTATTGTGATTATATGCTGGACAAGATCTCGCCGGAGGACAAGGTCCACAAGATTCTGGAGAAAATAGAACGGCAGGGGAATCACTGCAAAAAGGTCGTTGAAAATCTGCTCAGTTTCTCGCGGTACACCGAACACTCCGATACCATCAGTGATATCAATGCCAATCTGGAAAATGTATTGGCCGTGGTCGAAAACAACCTTTTGATTAAAAAAATACATCTCCAAAAGAAGCTGGAAGGAGGATTGCCGAAAGTCAAAGCCGACCCGGTTCAGTTACAGCAGGTCTTTTTGAATCTGGTTAATAATGCCGTAGCGGCCATGCCGACCGGCGGTACTTTGTCTCTGGAAACCGGATGGGATGTGTATACCGATAAAATCCATGTCGTCGTTTCGGATACGGGTGCGGGCATTAAAAAAGAACATCGGGGGAAAATCTATGATCCTTTTTTTACTACCAAAAAGGTAGGAGAGGGGACGGGGTTGGGGTTAACGGTCAGTTACGGAATTATTCATCATTATCAGGGGGCGATTGGTTTTGAAACCAAAACGGAAGAAGAAGATCCCAATAATCATGGAACCAGCTTTACCGTAACCCTTCCCGTTTATCATTCCAAACGGGGAGCGGAAAAGAAGGGGGAATAATATGGCCGAAAGGATTCTCATTGTCGATGACGAAATTGATATGTTAGAGTTGCTGGAATTGATTATTACTGACCGGACCGATTATAAGGTAACCACTACCAATAACCCTCTTGAAGTGCCGGAATTGCTGAAAAAAGATACTTATGATTTGGTCATTACCGATCTTCGCATGCCTGATGTGGACGGCATTGAGTTGATTGAGATGGTAAAACAAATTGATGAGCAACTCCCTTTTATGATCATTACGGCTTATGGGACCATCGAATCGGCCGTGGAGGCCATGCGTAAAGGGGCTTTTGATTATATTACCAAGCCGTTCCGCCAGGAACAAATCCTGCTGACCATTGAAAAGGTCATGAAATGGCGAAGGCTCCAAAAAGAAAATATTGCCCTTAAGGCTGAACTGGAAAAGTTTAAAAAGGGTTCCGATGGGTAAACCAAGGTGCTTTTGAGAAAATTAGAAGGGGGAGGCTATGGGAGGAAAGATCCTGATTGTGGACGACGAACTGGATATGCTGGAATTGTTGGAGATGATTATCGTTGAAAGGACGCCTCACCGGGTGGTGACCACTAACAATCCTCTGGAGGTTCCCCATCTGCTGAAGGAGACCCCTTTTAACCTGTTGATCACTGACCTTCGTATGCCGGGTTTAAGCGGGATGGATTTGATCCGGGAGGCAAAAAAGATCGATCCGGACCTGCCGATCATCGTCATTACCGCTTACGGTTCTTCCCAGTCGGCGGAAGAATCGATCACGGAAGGGGCCTATGACTATATCACCAAGCCCTTTCGCAAAGACCAGATCATCATCACCATTAATCGGGCCATGGAGTGGCAGACCATGAAAAAGGAATTGAAAACCCTTAAAGCCCAATTGAAACCTGAACGCGAATGAAAATCATCCAAAGACATTCGAAAATCTTCCCTTCATTGAATGGTTATGAATTTTCTTGACGTATCATTCTTTAAACGAATATTAACAAAGAACCAGGAAAAGGAGCCGTCCCTTAAAGATAGATTCCAGGCCTTCCAAACCCTTCTTCGGGCCAATAACGAGGCCCTGGAGGTTATGGGGGATATGGAGGAAAAATATTCCAGCGGGGAATACCTCTTCGACCGTCAGTATATCCGGGCCGGTTATGCCCGGATAAGGGACCGGGTCTTCGAAATGGTGGAGGCCCTGAACCGGATGGTTCCGAAACGGTTCAGCCTCCTTTATGATGTGTTCGAACAGGTTGATCAAACCGTCAAGAAGACGGTCTTCGGCAGGAAAGAGATCCCTTATTCCCCCTTCACCCTTTCCCTTAACGAAATCACCCAGGAAATGGTGGACCAGGTGGGCGGGAAAAATGCCAATCTCGGGGAAATGCGAAACCGGGTCGGACTTCCCGTACCCGATGGATTTGCCGTTACCGCTTATGCCTATAAGATTTTTATTGAAGAAAACCAATTGGAACAGCAGATCAGGAAGCAGTTGGATTCCATAAGCAGCGGCGACCTGGAAGCCATTGCCCTGGCTGGCAAGAAAATCCAACAGTCCATTCTGTTAGCCAGAATACCTCATCCCCTGGAAAAGGCCATACTAACCTCCTATGAGCAGCTCATCCATGAAGCGGGCCGGGAAATTCCCATATCCATTCGAAGCAGTGCCGTCGGGGAAGACAGTGAGGTCACTTTTGCCGGCCAATATGCCACGGCTTTGAATGTCCACCGGGATCATCTCCTGCAAACCTATAAAGAAATTGTGGCCAGTAAATTTACCCCCCGGGCCATCTTCTACTGGAAAGACAAGGGATTTAATGAAGAAGACATCGCCATGAGCGTGGGCTGCCTGACCATGATTCCGGCTAGGACCAGCGGGATTATGTATTCCCAGGATCCGAACAACCTGGCTCAAAACACGGTCATTATCAGCGCCGTCTGGGGATTGGGCCAATATGCCGTCAGCGGCCAGGTCAGTCCCAATGTCTATGTCATGTCCAAAAAAGACGGCCGAATCGTGGAAAAAAGGATTCCCAGACAAGAGGTCATGCTGGTCTGTCACGAATTGGCCGGGATCATGGAAACCGTCGTTCCCGAAGAGGACCAGGGGAAACCCTGTCTGAATGATGAGGCCCTTCAACAATTATTCGCCTACGGCCTTAAGCTGGAAAACCACTACCAGAAGCCTCAGGATATTGAATGGGCCATTGATCAAGAGGGAACCCTCTTTATCCTCCAGACCCGTCCCTTGAGGATTTCTTCATCGAAGAATGGCCTGGGGGAAACCACCCTTCCGGAAATTGCCCCTGACCAAGTCCTGATGGATTGGGGGGTGGTGGCTTCTCCCGGCGTCGGGGCCGGACCGGTCTTTCTGGTCAAGCAGGATCAGGATCTGATCCAGTTCCCAGAAGGAGGGGTCCTGGTGGTAAAACATACTGCCCCCAAATATGTGACGGTCATGAATCGGGCTGCGGCCATTATTACCGATATCGGGAATGTTACCGGACACATGGCTTCCCTGGCCAGGGAATTCCAGGTCCCGACCATCGTGGATACCGGGCAGGCCACTCAACTGCTGAAAACAGGGCAATTGGTGACCGTCGATGCCATCCGGAATAAAATTTATCAGGGGATCATCGGGGAATTGATCGAAAAAGGAAAGGAGGAGAGCAGCCTCAAGCAGACGGCGATCCTGAAAAAGCTGGAAGAGGTCCTTTCGGTCATGGTTCCTTTACATTTGGTCGATCCCCGACATGAATCCTTTAAACCGCAGAATTGCCGCACCTTCCATGATATCACCCGCTACATCCATGAAGTTTCCATCCAGGAGATGTTCCGGTTTAATGAAGTGGAAAAGGCCACCAAAAAAGAGCAGGCTAAACGATTGATCTCGGACATCCCGATCAATCTCTATCTCATTGATCTGGAAGGGGGGCTGATGCCTCCGCATAAACTGCGAAAAAATGTCCGGCCGGAAGATATCACCTCCATACCCATGAAGGCCCTCTGGCGGGGATTGACCCATCCGGGGGTCAACTGGACCGGGATGGTGGAAGTTGATCTGAAAGGATTTGCCTCGGTCATGCTGAACACCCTTTCGGACTCGGCCCGCTATGGCCAGACCATGGGGGACCGCAGTTACGCCCTGATCTCTAAAAACTACATGAATTTCAGTTCACGGTTGGCCTATCATTTCAGCACAGTAGACACCTATTGTTCAGAAACCAAAAACAATAATTATATCACCTTTCATTTTATGGGAGGAGGGTCCAGTTCGGAGCGAAGGGCGCGAAGGGCCCGTTTTATCAGCGGGGTGTTGAAAAGCCTGGATTTTGACGTGGAGCTCAAAGGGGACTGGCTCATGGCCAAGCTGTTGAAATACACCGGTCCGGTCACGGAAGAAAAATTGGATTACCTGGGTCGCCTGATGTGCTGTTCACGACAATTGGACATGGTCATGTACAGCGATGGGGTGGTGGAATGGTATGTCCAGGCCTTTCTGGAAGGGAATTATGGATTCGAGAGAAAACCGCAGGGATGAAGCGATTTCGGATTTCGGAATGCGGATTTCGGAATTAGGTTGAATTTTATTTCCGGCCCCTCATTTTTTAAAAAACTATTTTTTAATTTAACAAGGAACGAATAACCGACAACCCCAAAATCCGAATTTTACAGTGAAAAGATTTTCTCCCTGTTCATTGTTTTGATTCCGCAATCGCCAATCCGCAATCCGAAAGTGGTTTAGTGCCCCCCCCCTTTTTTAAAGACCATCCCCACCAGGAGTCCGGCGGCAACGGCGATCAGGGCGGCCAGAATCCCATAAATCACTGCATTGGATCCGGCCTGATGGGTAAGCCATTCGGCCAGGCCGATTTGTTTGACCTGAAATTTATCCTGGGCCAGAAGGTCGGTCTTTCCCTCTTTAACAGCATAACAAAAGACCTGATATTCTCCCAGGGGGGCATCGGCCGGGTGCTTGATCCGGGCGGTGAATTGAACCCCGGATAGTTGTACGGCCTCCTCTTGAACCTGATAAAGTCCCCCCTGCTCCAGAATTTTGATCAGTCCGGCAATATATTCTTTCTTTAAAGAAGCGGCCTCTTCCTCTTTAGGCGGAGATTTAAAATGGATTTCAGCCTTTTGATAGATTTCCTGGTAATCCGGGGAAAGGCCGTTGGTCTTTTGTTGCTCCGGGGAGAGCATCCCTGATAGCTTACCCGAGCTGAGCAAGGCATACATTCCGGGGAGTTTCTTGATTTCGGCATGGCTGATGGGCAGCCAGATAAACCCCAGACCTTTTCCGGATTTATTTAAATTAAAAGCCTTAGGCGGTGAAACAATTTTGACCACGACTTGTGCCCCTTCGGGGGCCGAACCGCTGATCGTCAGGGTTTGAAACCGGTTGGAAAAGAGGGTCCTTTCCAGGCCCGCCGGTTCAAAACGCAAGGTTCCTGCCTGCCCGAACTGACTCGTGACCAGGAGCACCATTAAAATAAGTCCGGTTAAGGCTGGTAGCTTGAACGGCCTTCTGGTAATGACCCTGCGCGCTCCGAGGAAGCTCCACGAGGCGTGAAAAGAATTTTCTTTTAAATTCCGCAATCCGCAATCCGCAATCCGCAATTTCCTTTCCATCAATGGCCACCTCCTCCCCTGGCTAGGCTGATCAGGTTGTCCGGTGTTACCAAAAGATCGACCAGCATTTTGACCATGACGATCAGGACGATGACAGCCAGAAGGATGCGCAATTGTTCTCCCCGCAAATGCCGGCTGACCCTGGCCCCGATTTGAGCCCCAATCGTTGAACCGATAAAGAGGAGGATCACCAGGACCAGGTCCACGGTATGGTTTCGGATGGCCTGTTGGATCGTGACGTTGATACAGGTCAAGACGATTTGAAACAGGTCGGTGCCGATGGCCACGATGGTCGGCATGCCGAGGATATAAATCATGGAAGGCACCATAATGAATCCCCCGCCCACACCCATGATGGCCGCCAGGATACCTACGGCAGTACCCAGGACAAAAGGAAAAATGGCCGAGGTGGTCATGCGGGATTTTTCAAAGTGCATCTGCAAAGGGAGTTTGGCTGCCAGTTTTCGGACCACTGATTCTTTTGGTTCATGCGGATGGGCTTCCTCTCCTCCCTGGGCCTTGCTTCGTTTCAGGGCATTAAGACTTTCAATAAACATAAAGCCCCCGATGGTCCCCAGCATGATGACATAAATCAGCTTGATGACAAAGTCCACATTCCCCATGACCCTGAGGACCTTGATGATCTGAACCCCTATGGATCCGCCGACGATCCCTCCCAAAAGGATAATGATACCCATTTTTAAATCCACATTTCCCATACGGCTGTGGGCATAGGCCCCGGAAGAGGCGGCGGCTACGATCTGATTGGAATCACTGGCTGCGGCTACCGTCGGAGGAATGCCGGAAAAAATCAGGAGCGGTGTGAGCAGAAATCCTCCGCCCACCCCGAACAATCCGGATAAAAATCCGACTATGCCGCCCAGTCCTATGAGCAAAAAGATATTAATGCTCATGCTGGCTATGGGCAAATAAATGTCCATACTTCTTTCTCCTTTATCCGTTTCTATTACCTAAATATGGCCGGTTTGTAACAGAATGAAACAGTAAAGTCAAGCCATAATCGACAAATTGACTCCCATCTTTTACATTTTTCATAATCAAGCATAAGTTTGTAAGACATAGTAAAATTAATTAATTACAACATGTTTTTTCTAAAGATTGCAGGCAGATCATTTTATAGAATACCATTATTGTACCGATTGGGTTTCTTCAAACACCTTTGGAGACAATTCCGGGGCCGGGATGGTGGTGACGGGTAAAATGATGGTGAAAGTGGTCCCGATGCCTTCCTTGCTGGAAACCCGGATTTGTCCCCCGTGGCGGGCTATTATCCCCTGGGAAACGGATAACCCCAGTCCCGTGCCTTTTCCTTTGGTTTTCGTGGTAAAAAAAGGATCAAAAATATTGGGCAGGATATGTTCGGGAATCCCCGGTCCGTTGTCGGTGATCTTGGCGGCTACAAAGTTGGGGTCTTCATGGCCCACGGAGACTTGAATTCTTCCGCCTTTTGGAATCACATCGAGGGCATTCAAGAGAATATTCAGAAAAACCTGGCTTAACTGCTGATGATCTCCATGAATACGGGGCAGATTGGGCAGGAGACTGAAATCCAGATGCACCCCGGCCAGCTTGATTTGATTGCCGGCCAGTTTGATGGTTTCCTGGATCAAGGTGCCTAAGTCCAAAGATTCTATCTTGGATTCACTTTCCCTGGCAAAATCCAACAAGTTGCGGACGATGGATTGGGATCGATCGGCCTGACTGATGAGATCAAGAATCATTTCCTTGCGCTCTTCATCGGAAATTTCCTGGTATTCCTCCAACAGCATATGGGCGGTAAGGGTGATGTTGTTGATGGGATTATTGAGTTCATGAGCCACCCCGGCCGTTAAGGTCCCCACCGCCCGCAGTTTATGGGACTGGATCAGGATTTCCTGCCGGTGGGCCAATTCCTCCAGCATACGGTCGATGGCCGATAATAAATCGGAAAATTCATCCCGGTAAGGGCGGGAAGGTACTTCGGGGGTAAAATCTCCTATGGCAATTCGTTGTGTATATCTCAGAATTTTGTTTAAAGGGGCCAGGATTTGCCGGGATAGAAGATGGGCCAGATAAATCATCACTAAAAAAAGAAAAATTAAGAAATAGATTGGAACCTGACGAGACCATTGGAGCATTTCTTCGACTGTCTGACGCTCTTTCTGAACCAGACTAAAAGCCAGGGAAATCATCTCCCCCCCATGGATTCGCAGATCTGATTCCAGTTGGTTCCTTTGTGCCTGATTACCCTTTTTGGGGTCTTTTGCCAGCGCTTGAAGGTTTTCCAGGAGCTTCTGGTAGATTTCGGTGTGGTTCTCCAGGACGTCATAATTGGGTTTTCCGATCACCCCTTTGAGTTGTAAGATATTGGTTTGAAGGAGAGCCAGGGCCGTATTGACATGGTTGGCCGTCTCTGACAGATTCGTTCCATAGAGGAAATAATTTTTTTCGAATCTTCGGGCCTGTTGGATCTCAACGGAAAAATTATCGGCCACTTGCAAAAAATGCAGCTTTTCTTTCAAGATGACAACGACATAAAGCGATATCAAGGTAATGCCCAAGGCCATGAGAAAGCAGATGAAGAACCCCAGGGTGATCCGGGTACGTATTCCCAGAAGGGGCCTGCCGGAAGAAGAGGAAGAGGATTTCTTTGGGGAGGTTGTCTGCATACCCTGATGGTCAGAAGGGGTTTCTTGTTTCATCGCTTTTCCCCCACACGGTCTATTTTTGAATTCGGTTTAGGGTTGTAAACCGTTGTCATAAATTATATATAAAGATTGGACAGGAAACAAGGACAATCCCATGACCGAAAAAATACGCTTAGCCGTCATTGATGATGAACCCATGGTCTGTCAGAGACTCAAACAGGTTTTCCGAAGGATGGGTTTTGAGATCGAAACCTTCGGAACCGGGAGACCGGCTTTGGAGCGGATGGCCCAAGAACCTTTTCAATTGATTCTGACCGATATCCACCTGCCGGATATTGACGGCCTGGAAATCTTAAGGTGGGTAAAAAAGGACTGTCCCGGAACAGAAGTGATCCTCATTACCGGCTTCGCCACCCTGGATCAGGCGGTGGAAGCGGTCAAAAAAGGGGCCTTTTATTACCTGTCCAAACCCTTTACCCCGGACCAGGTCCGGGCCGTTGTCAAACGGGCCCTGGAGCACATCCAGATATCTTCCGAGAACAAAAAACTACGGGAGGAAGTTTATCAAAAAATTCAATTTGAAGGGATCGTAGGCATCAGCCAAAAAATAAAGGAACTCCTGGCGGCTATCAGCAAGGTGTCACAGATTGATTGTAATGTAGTTATCCAGGGGGAGAGCGGGACAGGAAAAGAATTAGTAGCCCGGGCCATCCATTTCAACAGCGCCAGGCTCTCGGCCCCTTTTGTGGTGTTTAATTGCGGGGGGTTTTCGGAAGAACTGATCGCCAATGAGCTCTTCGGTCATGAAAAAGGGGCCTTCACCGGGGCTGACTCCACCAAAATTGGGCTTATGGAGGCGGCCCAGAGAGGTACCCTCTTTATGGATGAAATCGGTGAAATGCCTCCGACCATGCAGGTTAAACTCCTGCGGGTGATTCAGGAAAAAAAATTGTTGCGTCTGGGGAGTACCAAACCGATTGATCTGGATATCCGGATTATCAGTGCTACCAATCGGGAACTGGAAAAAGAGGTGGAGGTGAGCCGCTTTCGTCAGGATCTTTACTATCGCTTAAAGGTGGTCCTTTTAAAGGTCCCTCCCCTGCGGGAACGCAAAGAAGATATCCCTCTCCTACTGAACCATTTCCTGCTCAAATACAATCGTGCTTATAAAAAGAAGGTCCAGGGATTTTCCCGGGAGAGCCTGGAAACCCTTATGAAATATTCCTTTCCGGGCAATGTCCGTGAGCTGGAGAATATTGTGGCCAGCGCCGTAGCCTTGTCCGAGGAAGTGCTTATCGGACCAACTGATCTTCCCGAAGATTTAAGACAGTTTGATGTGGAAACCTATGGGTCGACTCAATGGCTTTCCTGGGAGGATAATGAAAAAGAGTATATCCGAAAAATCCTGGAGTCTACCCAATATAATAAAATAGAAGTCGCCCGAATTTTAAAGATGTCCCGGACCACCCTATGGAGAAAAATTTTAAGATACAGGTTGGATAAAGAGTAAACTTTCTGGTAACCTGATTCGTTATTTAAACCTCACAGCTATAATCCGCCATAATTTCAAAAAAGTTTGCTCGGCCTTTATTTTTAGAGTTTCTGTTCCATTTTGAAACCTATTTCTTCTTTCCGTCATATTTGGGTTAACTTTTTATATTTACTTATATTTTATCGATAAATATCAGAGGACTCCAAGTTTTGGCGCTTATTCATGTTCCACTTTGAATCTATATTGTTCTGCTTGGCTTATCGGTCCCCTTCAAAATTCTTACAACCATTCGATATTACATATATAAGATAAATGGCACGGGATTTGTAGTACTCTTTACCGAGGACATCCCATGAACAAAATCTTAGTACCTATGGAGAACTTTTCCTGGCTTTCTTTGTCGGCCGCTTATTTTGCGGTCGAGTTCGCCAAGAGAAATCCCACCAAAATCCTTTTTTTGATTTTTTCGTCTTCTCAAGAAGAAAAGGAAACCGATACGGTTAAAAAGATCAAACCTTGGCCCAAACCTTTTGATGACCTGATTCAACAGGCCAGGACTGAAAAAATTCATTTGGAATTGTTTTTTTCAAACGAGGGATACCTGGAGACGGTCCGTCATTTTACCATGGACCATAATATTTCGGAGATCATCATTGCCATTCCACCGGCTCAGGAACCGATCTATAACACATTGAATCAGCAAATCGAGTCGCTCCGCAGCTCTGTGGAAAGTCAGATTGTTATTGTCAGACCCAAGGAGGATAGGAGTATGACCACGGCTTGGAAGCTGAAAGAGGAGGGGAAAATGAATTCCCCCAAATCCAAGACTATTACAGATAAGGAAGGAATATAACCATGGCCATTGTCATTATTTCAAGTACCTCGGCCGCCCTGAGAAAAGAGGTGGCCGAAAACCTGGCCGGGAAATTAGGCTATCCCTGCCTGGGCCGGGAAGAATTGGTTGACCAGGCGACGGAAGCGGGGATACCGGTCGGGAAACTGGAAATGTCGGTGATCAAGAGCCCGGCTCAGTCCGAAGGTCTGGCCCGTTTGAAGGAAAGATATTTGGCTTTCATCACCGCCAAGATATGTGAACAGGCTGGAGAAGGAAACCTGGTCTATCACGGCCGGGGGGGGCATCTGCTCCTGCCGAATGTCTCTCATGTCTTTCGGGTTCGTCTGGTTCCCAACCGGGAATACCAGATCCAGAGCAATATGCTGAAGCTGCGCATGGATCGGCCCAAAGCAGAGAAATACGAACAACAAGTCAACGAAGATATTGAACGGTGGGTCCATATCATCCATAGCCAAGACATGGATGATCCCAAACAATACGATTTGGTCTTGAATCTGGAGAACATGAGTATAGCCAATACCGGTGCGGCCTTGTGCTCCATGGTGGAGCTTCCTGATTTCCGCCCCAACCCGGCCTCTCTGGCGGCCATGGGCAATTATTGTCTGGCCGCCAGAGCCAGGATGACTTTGGCTTTGGATGAGCGAACCGCCGGGGCCGACCTGACCGTATCGGCCAATGAGGGGGTTCTAACCGTAACCTATATGCCCAGACAGTCTCAGGTGGCCCAATTCATCCCAGAAGTTCTGGCCGGATTGGCAGGGGTCAAAGAAGTCCTGGCCACCATGGCCGAAACCAATATCCTCTGGATTCAGGAGACTTTCAACCCTCAATCGGAGACCTTTACTCAAATCAATCAGATTGCTCAACGATGGGGTGCGGCCATCGAGCTGCTGCGCTTTACTCCTTCCGATGAAATGGTGATAGAAGAGGATGAAGAAGGGGCAACGGCAATGTCTCCTCCGCAAAAAGAAAAGGCGCCCTATACGGGGGGGATTGAAGAGGACACCCCTGAAGCCCAGGTCATCGACGATGGGGGGTTACATCAAACCCTGGATGAACTCATCCGCCAAGGACGTTCCGGAGGGGGGCACCTCTTACAGGGGACTTTTCCCAGCCTCTCCAAGACCATCAGTCGAAACGTAAACTACAGCTTAGTGGTCATTGGGGATCTTTTCCTGGCCCGGTCCAAAGCGGTTCAAACCCGCTTGCTTCGCGATTTAAAGGTCTTCCTGGGAGAGCACATCCGGATCCCGGTGATCTCTGTGGACGAACTGCAGAAGAAATATTTTTTAGGCGGCAAAGAATTGATCAAATTTTTTGTCTTTGCTCTTCTGGTTCTCGGGATTTATTGGGGTCTGTTTGCTCACCAGGAAACGATTTTGTCCTTTTTACAAAAATACAAGGGGTGGAAAATCTTTGCCGTGGTTGTGGTCGGTCTTTTAGCCCCGGTGTTTGCTTATCTTTATGGGACTATCGCCCATGTGGTTTTAAAGATAGTGAAACTGGATTGAAGGGGTGAAAAGGAGGAGACGGTGAATACCAATTTGTATGTTTTTCGGCATCCCTTCGGTGGGAAGGGAGATTTATTAAATGAAGAAGGAGTACTTTTATGACCGGTGAATTAGCGAATCTGTTTATTACGTTAGATTGGATAACGGCGATACAAGTCGTTATCTTAGGATTTATCGGAGGGGTATTAAGCGGGTTTATCGGCAGTGGCGGGGCCTTTTTTATGACTCCGGGAATGATGAATCTGGGGGTCAATGGAGTGGTGGCCGTGGCCAGCAACATCACCCATAAATTCGGTAAGGCCATGATGGGTTCTAAAAAACACGGGGAAATGGGAAATGTCGACAAGAAGCTGGGGTTGTTTCTGCTCTTGACCAGCTTGATCGGTATCCGTCTGGCTGTCTGGATTAACAGTCTGTTGTTTCATGGCGGAGGGGACGGTCACGGGGCCGCCTCAGGGGCCGGAGCCAATTTATATATCAGCGCTGTTTTTATCGGCATCTTAACCCTGGTGGCCCTATCCATGCTCCGGGACCTGATGAAAAATACGGAAGAAGGTACAGGACCTTCCAAGAAAATTTCGGAATTCCTGGCCCGGATAAAGATTCCTCCCTTAATCAGTTTTAAGGTGGCCGATGTCAAGGTTTCATTATGGTTCTTAATGCCGGTCGGGCTGGCCACCGGGTATCTGGCCGGGACTATTGGGGTCGGGGGTTTTGTGGGTGTCCCTGCCATGATTTATGTCTTTGGGGTACCGACCGCCGTGGCCGCAGGAACCGAATTATATCTAGCCATGTTTATGGGAGCCTGGGGGGCCTTGAACTATGCCTGGGAAGGTTTTGTGGACATCCGTATGACCATCCTGCTCTTATCCGGGTCCTTATTTGGGGTTTATCTGGGTGCCTATGGGGTAAAAGTGGTCGGGGAAAGGTATATCCGAATGGTCACCTGCATGATTATTTTACTCTGTGTTTTGAGCCGGGCCATTGCTGTTCCCATGTATCTTCGCCAATTGGGCTTTCTTGATATCAGTCCCGAATTAGATCCATGGTTTAACAATGGCAGCAAGTTTCTGCTCTTTGCCAGCGGTATCAGCGGGGTGGTGATGATCCTTTTCAATGTTTTCCGAGCTTACCAGGCCCGGAAGAAAATCCATCTGACCTTGTCCTATGGCCGGGCTAATCCCTGAGGCACTGGAGTAAATAGAGAAGGGATGGCGTATGTCCTGGTTTCAGAAATTTTTAGGTTTGGGGAAAAAGGAAGATACGGGTTTGACCCTGAAACTCCGATTGAACCGCTTACGCCATTTATTAAGGGCCGAATGGGCCTGTGATCGACTTTTATCCGATTTGAAGGAAAAGAACCAGGGGGAATATATCTTCGACCGCCAATATGTCTTCTCAACCGTAGGCCAGGTTTTTCAGAAGGCCTATCAAATGGTCTACGATGGATTGATCCTAGGGGAAAACAGGGAGATGGACCTATATCTTAGGCTGGACCGGATGAGGGATGAGGCCCAAACCTTTCTAAATTCTTTCAATAGGAGCATGAAAAATACGGAGGTGCCCCCTCCAAGGGAGAAAATACAAAAGGGAATCGGGGAAGGAAACAAAGAGGTTTTTGAAGAAAAAGAAGATCTTGATCAGGAACCGGAATTCCAAATGCTTGCAGGGATAATAAAGTTGTTGGACCCTTCAGCGCCAATCAGTCAAAACCAATGGCCTGAAGCCATTGAAAAAGTCCAAAATATTCGGATGGCCCTGCGCTGGACTCACGAGCAGGTCCTAAAGTTATTCGTGAACCCGGAAGCCTTACAACACTGGATAACAACCGGACTTGCCTTTCCTCTATTGAACCCCGAGGAGTTGTCTCTGTATGGAATCGATCTGGGGAAAAGAATGATTATAGACAAAAACAATTTCAGGAAACCCGATCAATTTGATAAAGATTTGGCCGTCTACAAACCCTGGTCTCTGTTTTATAATGGTTTTTCCAATTCTTTAATCAGCGGCCTTCAAAAGCAGATAAAAGAAGGCTCTCCCCTTTTTATGGTGGTTTCTGAAAATTCCCTTTTTTTGTACGGTAATTCGCAGGAAGGCCAATTTGTTCTGGATATGGTTTTAACCAGTGTCCGGGAATTGAATCATTTCTTTTTTCGTTGGCAGGCCGGTTCCGGTGATTCCCTCTTTATCCGGAACCTTTCTTCGATTTGGGAATGGACCGATCGTCAGGAGAAAAAGGTTTATGAACTGACGGTCTTTCAAAAACCACCGAAGGAGATTGAAAGATACGGGTCCCAGATCGGCCAGGCCATAGCCCTCTGGTAAGATCAGGGATCGGGAAAATACTGGTTGACTGAAAATGGTTTACGCCAAGGCCGAAGGCTATTGACCTAATTAGTTTCCATCCGGAAATTCGAATTTCCGGATGGAAACACCTGGATATCCCTATGAAGCTCTTGCCAGAAACCCATACGGCTCCCGAATGGGAGCCTTTTAAAAAGGTCGGCAAAGCCGACCGTATTCAAAGGGTTTCTGGCCATAAATGATGGCCGGCAGCTGTGTATTCTCATCCGGAAAGGTCTTTTCCGGATGAGAACTAATTAAGTATTTGGGAGGTTAAAAATGGAGGAAAAAGTGCAAGTCCTTATTCTGGATGACGAACCGATTGTCGGTAAAAGGTTAGGCCCGGCCCTGATGAAGATGGGTTGTGAGGTGGAAGCTTTTGAGGACCCTAAAAAGGCCTTGCAGCGGATTGAAGAAAAGATCTTTGATATCGTTGTCACAGATATTCGCATGGAAGATATTGACGGGATTGAGATCCTGGAAAAGGTCAAGGCCAGGTCCGACCGCACCAAGGTCATCATGATCACCGGCTATGCCACGGTGGAGGTAGCCCGGGAGGCCCTGGGTAAAGGGGCGTTTGATTTTATTGCCAAGCCTTTTAAACCCAATGATTTAAGAGAAATCGTTTACCGGGCGGCTGACGCTCTGGGATTCAAAGGACTTTCCCGGGCTAATATAGGCGAATGAATATTCCGGGACGAAAAAAGGATTCGAGGGTCTAAAGGTTTAGACTCTTAGGCATCTCACCTGATTCCAAGACCCCTTCGTTCCTTTTGAACATTTTCCCATTTGGCAACCCCCCCCGGGGCAGGACTGTTTAGGTTCACCAAGGGATAAGAATATGGATGTTACCAACCCCTCGACAGCTTCAGGGATCGACCGGCAAAAATACCAGGGTCTTCAATCCCTCCTGGGCGAAAACAGCCGCCTTTTAGAGGTCATGGCCGATCTGGAGGCGGACCTTCGCTTTTTGCCTCTCGGTTCAGCCTCTTTGGAACATCAAATCCGAAGCCTCATGGAGGGGACCCTTTTGATGATCGAAGACCTGAACCAGATCGCCGAGGGCCATTATCAGGCTTTATATCCGGCTTTTATCAAGATTGAAAAGCAGGTCTTGGAGCGATTGGGAAGGCCTGCTGCTAAGTCCCCGGAGATGGAGTTAATGGCCCTTTCGGAAATGGATTTGACCCAGGAACGGATAGTGGGCGGAAAGGCGGCCCGGCTGGGCGAATTGAAAAAGTGTTTTCCGGAAACGGTTCCCGATGGATTTGTCATCACCACTGGTGCCTATGAAAACTGGATTTCCGAACCGCGGTTATCCTCTGAAATAAGACTCTTGTTGGATACCCTGGAGGTCAGCAGCGATCCGGAACGGTTTCGGGACAAGTCCGGCCGGATCCGGGAAATGATTGAGCATTCCCCGCTGCCCTCGACGCTTCAGGAGAACATTGAAACCTTTGTTCAAAGTCATTGGCCCTCATCTCAAAACTGGGCGGTCCGATCCAGTGCCGTCGGTGAAGACACCTTACTGACCTTTGCCGGGCAATTTGCCAGTTTTTTAAATATCCCTAAGGAATTGCTGACCAAGACTTATCAAAAGGTAGTGGCCAGCCGGTTTAGTGATCGGGCCATTGCCTATCGTTTATCCGGGGGAATAACAGAGGTTGAAACACCCATGGCCGTTTTATTCATTCCTCTTATTGAGGCTCGGAGCTCCGGGGTCCTTTATACCCGAGACCCGGGACAACCGACCGAAGACGATTTCCTGATCAGCTCCACCTGGGGATTGGCCGCCGAATTGGTTGGAGGGCAGGCCCCGGCCGACTTCTTCCGAGTCGATTCCCGGGACCCCAGCAAAATAAAGGAGCTGCGGATAGTCTTAAAGAAGGATCGACTGATTCCCGGGGAACCGGGTCATTTGAAAAGGGAAGCCAATACCCCGGAGATGCAAAACTCGCCCTCGATTTCCGACCAGGAAATGATCTCCTTAACCAATTGGGCCCTTAAGATAGAAAAGTATTTCGGAACGGCTCAGGATATAGAGTGGGCCATAGACCAAAAAGGGAAAATCTGGATCCTCCAGGCCAGACCTTTGCGTTTGGTTGAATCCCAGGAATCCATAAGTGCTCCGCCGACAGACCGGCCCCTTCTTTCCGGAGGGATCACTGTTTTCCCCGGTCGCGCCGTGGCCCCGGTTCAGGTCGTCACACCAGGCCAAGGGTTGTCATCCATCCCCCATGGGGTAATCCTGGTTATTCCTCAGGCCGTGCCAGATATTGGGACCGTCTTACCCTATTTGGCCGGTTGTATTGCCGAGCAGGGCCAGCCCACCGGGCATGCCGCTACCCTGCTCCGGGAATTCGCCGTCCCCTCTTTATTTGAGGTCCCAACGGCGACATCAAAACTTCGGACCGGAGATCTGATCGGGCTGGATGCCACGCATCGCCAAATTTTTTCCGGGAATCCCTGGCCGGATGTTCGGGAAAGGACCTTGGCCCGCTTGGTCAAACCCAAAACCAAACCGGAAGCCGGTCCTTTGCATGACCTGATCCTCAAACTTAAACTGACCGATCCTCAAGCCCGCAATTTCCGGCCAGAGGCCGCTGAATCCATACATGATCTGATTCGCTTCGTCCACGAAAAAGGCATTGCCTCTCTCTTTGCGGTGGGGGATAAAGAGACCCGAAAAAAGGGAATTCCCTCCCACCGGTTATCCTCATCCATTCCCCTATATCTCTTTGTCCTGGATTTAGGCGGAGGGCTGTCCCTCGAGGGGCTTTCTCAGAAAAAAGAGGTCAACCCGGAACAGATCCGATCCACACCTTTTCAAGCCCTTTGGAAGGGCATAATGGATCCCAGGGTCAGTTGGGCCGGTAGAACGGAAATCGATCTCAAGGGTTTTGCCTCGGTCATGTCTTCTTCTTTGAGCCAGGACATGGGGGCTATGCGAAAAATGGGGGACCCCAATTATTTGCTGGTGGCCCGGGATTATATGAGTCTGAATATCCGTCTGGCCTACCATTATGCCATGATCGACAGTCTGATCAGTCCGGTAACGGAGAACAATTATGTCAATTTTCGATTCCGGGGTGGGGGCGGGAGTCTTCAACGACGTGACCTGCGGGCCCGATTTTTAAAAGAGGTCTTATTATCTTCGCGATTTAATGTGGATCAGCGGGGGGACCTGGTTACAGCCTGGCTTCGGGGTTATCCCCAGTCCCCGTCGGAGGCCGGGCTGGAACTTTTGGGAAAACTCATGGGCTGTGCCCGTCAAATGGATATGTTGATGGAAAATGAAGCGACCATGCGACATTATGTGGACCGGTTTCTGGCCGGTGATTATGGGGCTTTTGCCTGAAAGTGAGTCTTAAAGAAGATTCTTCCCCGGGGGGGGTTTTATGAATGATTTTCCCGATCGAATGACTCCAGGGCTGGTTCTGGATGAAGCCGCTCTGAAAGAAGCCCAAAAAGGTTTGGTGGAAAGACCCACCATGAATATTCGAACCAAAATTATCATGGGCTTTTCCCTGATGTTCATCCTCTGTGCCGTGGCCAGCATCACTTATTTAATCATGGGGGGGCAGGTTGAAAAAAAAATAAAATTCATGGAGACCGTCAACAATTACTCCTTTGAAATTCAACAGGCCCGGCGATACGAGAAAAACTTTTTTCTCTATAAAACCAATCTGCCTGATGCCCTGGAAACCACCCAAAATGCCCGGGAAATTCTCAAGAAGGAAGGGAAGAATATAACAGCGGTAATCAGTCAGGAAAAATTGAACCTAATGCTGTCTCATCTTAGCCGTTACGAAAGCCTCTTGGGCAGCTTAAGAGAGCTGATTCCGCCGGGATCGGGGGAAAATCCGGTGACCCTGGCTAAGATCGAGGGAGAACTGAGGCAGCATGGGGCTGAAATGATTTTCATGGCCGCCAATTTGGTGGAAAAAGAACGGAAGGACGTTGAGGCCATGACTCAATGGTCCCGTCAGGTCCCCCTGATCTTTTTAGCCATTCTTCTTTTAGTCATGATTTATCTGACCCGTTTTTTAGCCCAACAAATCGTTTTGCCCTTGAATCGATTTGTCGATTATACCCTGAGGATCGCCCAAGGGGATTATACCCCCATCACCCCGGCCAAGAGGTATAAGGATGAATTTTCCCGGCTGGCCATAGCCATTAATTTAATGATGGATCAACTGCAAAAAAATCAGGAGCAATACCTTCAAACCCGGAAGATGGCTTCCATAGGGACCCTGACTTCCGGGATCGCCCATGAGTTAAACAATCCCCTAAATAATATTTGTATCACCACCGAATCCCTTATTGATGAACTGGAAAGCATTAAAGATGAGGAAAAAAGAAAACGTCTTCAGGACATTTATACTCAGGCGGAGCGGGCCAGCGGCACGGTTCGGAATCTGTTGGACTTTACCCGGATGGGACCACCGGCCTTCGTGCCGGTTTCAACCCAGGAATTGATCGGCTCCACACTAAAACTGGCCCGGCATGAAATGGAGTTGAACAACATCAAGTTGCAGTACACACCGGAGGTCCAGGATTCGAGGATTTTGGGGGATTTCAGCCAACTCCAGCAGGTTTTTCTCAATCTGATGATTAATGCCATCCAAGCCATGCCCCAGGGTGGCCAATTGAGCCTCCGGGTGAATAATGACGATGAGCAATTTACCCGGATAGAGGTTTCGGATACCGGGGTAGGAATCCCTCAAGCCGTTATCGAGCAGATATTCGATCCGTTTTTCACCACCAAAGAAAGTGGAACCGGACTGGGTCTTTCCACCAGTTACAGTATCATAAAAAAACATGGGGGGAAAATTGAAGTAACCAGTCAAATCAATCAAGGGTCCCATTTTTCAGTGTATCTTCCTAAATCAAAGGAGCGATAGGATATGAACTTTTCCATTTATTTGCCCATTGCCGCCAACAGTGTCAACGTCTTTCTCTTATTGGGTTTAGGCGGCCTGGTCGGTTTTTTATCCGGACTTTTCGGGGTCGGGGGAGGATTCCTGCTAACTCCCTTATTAATCATGTTCGGGATCCCTCCTACCGTGGCGGCCGCCTCGGATTCCAATCAAATCGTGGCCGCCTCGGCCTCAGGGACCTATGCCCATTATCGACTGGGAAACGTGGATTTCAAGATGGGAATCGTTCTGCTTATCGGTGGTGTGATCGGCGGAACCCTGGGGGTTCAATTGGTCAAAATACTGAGGGCCACGGGGAATGCCGATTTCGTTATCAAAATAACCTATGTGGCCATGTTGGGGATTATCGGCGGCTATATGTTTATGGAAAGTCTGCAAAGCATGAAGAAGGCCCCCCTGGCCGAAGAACTTTCCGCCTCGGTTCAAAAACCTCCGTCCTTTTATGCCCGGTTGATCACCGGTTTACCCTTTAAAATGAATTTTGAAAAATCCGGGATCCATATTTCTTTTATTATCCCCCTTCTGTTAGGAACCCTGGTCGGTGTGTTGGCGGCCATTATGGGTGTCGGGGGTGGTTTTATTATGGTTCCCATCATGGTTTATATGCTTCGAATGCCCATGCATGTGGTGGTCGGCACCAGTCTTTTTCAAATCTTTTTTACCTGTGTCAATGTGACCATTATGCAGGCCACGTTCAACCATACGGTGGACTTTATCCTGGCCCTTATCCTTTTAGTCGGGTCTTCCTGTGGGGCCCAAATCGGGGCGCGGATCAGTAAACGGCTAAAGGGCGATCAAATAAAAATTCTGCTGGCCGTGATTATCCTGGTGGTCATGATTCAGATGTTATTAGGGCTTGTCCTAAGTCCCAAGCTCCTGTTATCCTACAAAGGAGGCCATTAATCATGAACCGTTATATGCTCAAGGGATTCGGCTATCCATTTTTGATAGGGATTTTCATTTCTTTTCTTTTAGTCCCCGGAGTTTATGGGGAGCACTCTCCCATTGGGTTGGATGTCGTTCAACCCCATACCATCCGTATAGGTAGTTTTTTTTCTGGAGGAAAAGTGACGGTCAGGGCCGTGGTACCTTATGGAGATCAAGTCGCCCTGAGGATAATTGGACCTCGAGAAGAGTTAGCCCTGATGCGAAAGGGCCGGGTGGGTGGCTTATGGATGAATGTTCAACAAATTCATTTTAAAAATCTGCCCAAGGTTTATCTCCTCTGGACTTCCGAAAAAGTGGCTGCCATGGAAAGGGGAGGAGCGGCCAAGGCCACCCAGTTGAATTATTTGTCTATCCTTTCCGGCAGCCTGGAAACAAACAATCAGGAAGAGGAATCCCTCCTTCTCAATGAATTGATAAAATTAAAGGAGGCTGATCATCTCTATCAGATCTTTGAGGGAACGGTCCGGATTAAACCCTTGGAACAAGGGGTTTGGGATCAAGCCGATGCTATATTGGAGCTGCCGCCTAAAATATATCCCGGTTCCTATGGGCTTGAACTTCTGGCTTTTAAAGAGGGAAAGGGCCGGTTGGTCCATTCCAGCACCCTTGAGGTGAAACTGGTCGGATTCCCAGCCCTGATATCAGGTTTGGCCTTACAGAAAGGGTTATGGTATGGGATCCTGGCTGTTCTCATCGCCATGATCAGCGGTTTGCTCATAGGAATTGTTTTCAGCTCCAAAGGCGGGCATTGACCTGACCAGGAGTATTGAGAGAAAGTTTAATTATTCATGCTGAACCCCATAAAATATTTTCTGGGCCGTAAAAAAAATGAAGAGGAGTTATCCCTTCAGTTCCTTTTTCAGACCTTCAGGGAGCTTTTGGATTACAACAACCAGGCCCTGGACCTCATGGCCGACATGGGTGAAAAACTCGGGGGCGATTACCTTTTCGACAAACACTATGTCGAAACCTCTGTCGCTCAGTTGGAAGAGGTGGTTTACAAAGTCGTCTATGACCTCAATTTAATGACCCCCAAAAAATATTTAGACCTTTTTGATGTTTTTGAAAGGGCCAAATTGGAAATCCATGGGGAACTGGATTCACGGTTTACCCTCCCCAAGGGGGAATATGTTTATCTTCTAAGCGAGCTGACCAAAGAAATGTCCGATTACGTGGGCGAAAAAATGGCCACTCTGGGAGAACTCCAAAATCGTTTGGGGTTAAAGGTTCCCGAGGGGTTTGTCATATCCACCTATGCCTTTAAACAATTCATTGAGCACAATAAACTGGAAAAATGGGTTGCCCCTTTAAGCGAAGGAAAGTTTAACCAAGAGGTAATGGAGGAAAAGGCAAACGAACTGAAAGAGCTGATCCTTAAGGCCAAGATGCCTCCGGATCTCAAAAAGGCCATTCGAAAAGCCCTCTCTTCATGGAAAAATACCCCTCTAGGCGGCTGGGCGGTTCGCAGCAGTGCCGTGGGAGAAGATAGCCAAATCAGTTATGCCGGTCAATATACCACAGTACTAAATGTTCCTTCTTCTCAAATAGACTCTGGCTACAAACAAGTCGTGGCCAGTTTGTTTTCTCCCCAGGTCATTAGTTATCGAAACGAAAGAGGTATCAAACAACAGGAAATGGCTATGGCCGTCGGGTGCTTGCCTATGATCTCCCCCCAGGTCAGCGGAGTTATTTATACTGCTGATCCAAATGGGTTGGAGGGGGAGGAGATGATCTTGTCGGCTTCTTGGGGGTTGGGGAAACTGGTGGTGGACGGTGAAGGGGAAGTGGACCAGTATAAAGTTTCCAAGACCGATCCTTACCCGATTTTATGGCAGCACATTGGGAAAAAAACCAAACAGTATGCCTTGGTGGAGGGAAAGGGAGTTTCTTTGGTATCCGTCCCTTCGGATCAGCAAGAAGTTCCTTGCTTGAATGAATCCTTAATGAGGGAAATCATTGAAGGAGCCCTCCGGATTGAACAATACATGAAGTCCTTTCAAGATATTGAATGGTCTATCGATCAAGAGGGACAAGTCACTTATCTCCAGGCCCGGCCGCTTCAATTATCTGGAAAATTGAAAATAGATAAAGGCCGGTTGATTGCCTCCGCTCAAAAATACCCCGTCCTTATAAAAGACCATGGCGTTATCGCCAGTAGAGGAATCGGGGCCGGGACCGTTTTTCAAGTTCATTCCGAGGAAGAGGGTCAACTTTTCCCCCGCGGGGCGGTCCTGGTCTTAAAACATACTTCTCCTCGGATGTCCAAGTTGGTACCCTTGGCCAGTGCGGTTGTTACCGATATTGGAGCGGTTACCGGACATATGGCCACGATCTGCAGGGAATTCCGGGTTCCAACTATCGTGGATACCACTTCGGCCACTCAGATCTTAAAAACTGGTATGGAGGTGACCGTCGACGCCGAAGAGAATGTAATTTACCAGGGAATTGCCAAAGAACTGCTCACCGCCCAATTGATCGAAAAAATTCCTTATGAAGAAACTTATGAATTTAAGCTGCTCCGAAGGCTGCTCAAAAAAATATCCACTTTGAATATAACCGACCCCCAATCCAATGAATTTGATCCTGCTCATTGTAAAACTTTCCATGATATCATTCGATTTTCCCATGAAATGGCCGTTCGAAAAATTGCCCAAGGTATTCATCCCAGTCAGTTGAGCTTTATTCATTCCCTGACCAAGCTTAAACTGCCCATCCCCCTTAATTTAACGGTCCTCGATATTGGGGGAGGAATTAAAAAAGGGATTTCTTCTAATGAAATAACCCTGGATCAAGTCGATTGTTTGCCTCTATCGATTCTGCTTCAGGCGCTGATAGCCCCCGGGGTGTGGCAGTCTCAGCCGGTCGATTTGGATCTCAAGGGATTTATGTCCAGTTTTACCCGTAATCCTTCCACCATGGCCCTTTCCACAGAAAGGCTCAATATAAACCTGGCCATTGTCTCCAGGGAATACCTCAACCTTAATCTGGGTCTGGGATATCATTTTAACCTGATTGACGGCAATATGTCCGAAGACCGGAACAGCAATTATATCTATTTTCGTTTTTTTGGAGGGGTTACCGAGGTTAACCGGCGAACCCGAAGGGTGAAATTGTTGGCCCAAATATTGGAAAAAAATGATTTTGCCGTGGAGAGTAAAGGGGAGCTGATCACCGCCAGAATAAAAAAAGTTGATCGGGCCCAGATGGAAGACAAATTTAGACTGATCGGCCGGTTAATTGGATTCACCCGGCAGTTGGATGTCCTGTTGCGTAATGAAAAAGATATTGATTTCTTTGCCGACAAATTTTTGAAAGAGGAACCGAAGCCTAATCCAGCGCCTTTATAATGGCCATTCTCAGCACTTTTTATGAATTGAGGGCAGGGTCATTCTCTCAACGGATGCTGGATAAAAGCAAAAAGCGATCCTCGATTCTGGATAAAGGCAATCAAGCATCCAGTACCGGTAGTTTGAGCCAGTATTCAGGATCGTCCGAACAGAGGCGGTTAATCAGGCGTATTTTAGAAAATGTTAGAGATAAATTCTCAGATGATCTTAGGTAAGAATCTCAACGTGATTATGGTAAGAAATAGAAAAGATGGTTGACAACGAGACCTAAGAAGGAGGTTTTGATGAAAAAAAATATTTCAGTTATGGTCCTTGATGATGAACCCATTGTAGGGGAACGATTGCAACCGGTTCTGGAAAAAGCAGGATATGAGGTGGAAGTTTTTACTGATAGTCAAAAGGCCTTGAATCGTCTGGGGGAAAAAAATTTCCAGGTTTTGATTACCGATCTCAAGATGAGCGGTCCCAGCGGGTTGGATGTTTTAAAATTTCTCAAGGATCATGCCCTGGATACCAAAGCCATTGTGATTACCGGCTATGCGACGATCGAGAGGGCCAGAGAAGCCCAGGTTTTGGATGCCGAATTCGTTACCAAACCTTTTAAATTGGAACAGATCGTTAAATTAGTGGATAAAGCGGCCAAAAAATTTAAATAACCCGGAAAGGATGTGCTCCTTGAACGGAGGTCCTATGGAAAAAGTCAACAGCGTGATGATTTTGGATGATGAACCGATCGTTTGTGAAAGATTGCGGTCCACCCTGGAAAAAGTCAATCTGGATATTGAAACCTTTATTGATCCCAATGAAGCCATTAAACGATTTGCTGAAAAAAAATTCCAGATTCTTATCACCGACCTGAAAATGAAAGAGTTGGACGGGATCGAAGTCTTAAAACTGGTTCAGAAGGTTTCTCCCAAAACCAAAGTAATTATCATTACCGGATTTGCCACCGTGGAAAAGGCCAGGGAGGCCTTAAAAATCGGGGCTTATGATTTTATCGCCAAGCCTTTTAAACTCAGCCAACTGCGGGATTTGGTTATAAAAGCCCTGGGGCTACCTGATTGAATTTTGGGGGAAGGGTGAAAGAATTATTTTAGGTAATAAGGAGGAAAGATGGCCATCATAACCATTTCCAGAGGTACGATGAGCGGCGGGGAAGCTTTGGCGAAATGCCTTTCCGAAAGATTAGGCATTCCTGCGGTCAGCCAGGAGATCTTGCAGGAAGCATCGGATCGCTTTGGAATATCCCAAGCTCTGCTCCTTCAACAGTTGGAGAAAACCAAGGGATTGATTCGCGGACCTTCGACGGAGCGAGGCCTTTATTTAACGGCCATCCAACTGGCGTTGGCCGAAAGGGCCCGGAGGGGGCCTTTTGTTTATTATGGGCATGCCGGACATCTGCTCATGAAAGGGGTCCCCCAGGTTTTGAAAATCCGGGTCATTGCCCCGCTGAATCGACGGGCACAGAAACTTGCCGAAACCCAAAAAATATCGTTGGGGGAGGCGAAAAAAACCATCGAAAAAATGGACGAGAGCCGGGTCAAATGGACGCGGTTTTTATACGATGTAGACTGGCGCGATCCTTCTCTCTATGACCTGGTGATTAATCTGGATTCCATCAGTATTGAAAGCGCCTGTGAATTGGTTGTCGGCACTTTAAATCAAGCGGAATTTAAAGAATCTCCCGAGTCCCAAACCGTTATTGAGGATTTTCTCCTGGGCTGTCAGGTGAAGACCGCGTTGGTCAGTCACGGCCGGACCAAAGGGCTGGAACTCACGGTTTCGGCGGAAAAAGGAACGGTTAGAATTTCCGGAACCTTTGAAACAGGAGGGATTTTTCCCAGCGGAAAGCATAGAATCAAGAATGATCTGATCGAAGTGGCCCGACAGGTTGATGGAGTAAAAGAGGTTCAACTGACCCTGGCTGATATTCCTGTTGTCCTGGAATAACCTAAAGCTGTGAAAGGAAATGATGCTGAAGAAGGAATCTGTAAGGTAAGAATAAAGCACCACCTTTTAATGAAGATCTTTTTCCTGAATAAAAATCTATAACGCCTTAATACCTTTCCGAATCTAGCCCTCGTTTTTTATAATCGGTTTCAATTCTCTCCGAAGGATTGCCTTTTTGTCTATTCAGGCATCATTTTTTCATAACCTTTTAGATAAACCCTTTACCGAAGGAATGGAGAAAATCTTTAATTGCCTTGACTTCAGCCTGGTTCGGCCTTATTTAAATAAAAAAAAACAAAAAACCGGCAGGAGGTGACTCTTGAAATATAGTCCGGTAAAAAAATGGATATTCATTGAATTCCTGTTGCTTCTTTCTTTTATTTCAGCAAAGGGTTCCCAGGGGGCAATGGTCGATAAGGTTCAGGAGATAATTTTATCCAATGGACTTAAAGTGATACTGCTGGAAAATCATAAGGCCCCAGAAATAACCTTCCAGGTCTGGTACCGGGTCGGGTCGAGGAATGAAACCTGGGGTAAGACAGGCCTTTCTCATATGCTGGAACATATGATGTTCAAGGGGACTAAAAATGTCAAAGGGGAGGAATTCACCCGTGCTGTCGAGCAGATCGGCGGGAACGACAATGCTTTTACCTCTCATGATTTTACCGCCTATTATGAAAATGTCAGTGCCGACCGGGTGCAGGTACCCATCGATCTGGAAGCGGATCGCATGCAGAATCTCCAGCTCAAGGAAGAGGACTTCCGGACGGAAAGGATGGTGGTCCTGGAGGAACGGAGGATGCGCACCGAAGACAGCCCCCAATCCTATCTTAACGAGCAGGTGGGGGCCACCGCTTTCCAGATTTCTCCTTACCACTGGCCGGTCATTGGCTGGTTTGAGGATATCGAGCGTTTCACTCTGGAGGACCTGAAGGAATATTACAAATTATATTATAATCCTTCGAACGCCTTCCTGGTTGTGGTCGGAGATTTTCGAAAAGAAGAGCTGCTGCCCAAATTGGAAAAGAGCTTCGGCTCCATCCCCAAGGGAGAAATTCCTGACCAGAAAAGAGGGATTGACCCTTCTCAAAATGGCCAACGAAGGATCACCGTCACCAGGGAAGCCGAGCTGCCTTATATTATTATGGCCTACCATGTGCCGAACATACAGCATCAGGATAGTTTTGTCTTGGAAATCATCTCGGCGGTCCTGGCTGGCGGGAAAAGTTCAAGGTTCTATCAGAATCTGGTGAGGGAGAAACAGCTGGCCCTTTATGCCGATGCTGATAACACCCTTCTTTCCAAAGACCCCAGTCTTTTTACCCTTTCAGCTCAACCCTTTCCCGGAAAAGAGGTCGGAGACCTGGAAAAGGCCCTGGACCAGGAAGTAGAGCGTCTTCAGAAGGAGCCGGTGGGAGCCGCTGAACTCCAAAAGGCCAAGAATCAAATAGAGGCCTCCTTTATCTACGGACAGGATTCCCTTTTCTATCAGGCCATGGTCCTGGCCCGTTATGAGTTAGCCGGGGGCTGGAAGATGGTTGATGATTATCTCCCCTCCATCAGAAAAATTACCCCGGAGGATATTCAACGGGTGGCCAAGAAATATCTTCTTCCGAAGAACCGGACTGTGGGCATTCTTATTCCCCTGCCGCCCAAGGAAGGGGGACCGGTTAAAACCATCCCTTCGGGTACAGGGCACATTGTCAGATAAGGAGGTAGGAAATGACCCGTAAGTCCATTCGACTGATGTCCTCCGTCTTTTTAATCTTCGCCTTTTGGAGTGGATCGAATAATTCTGCGGCGGCCATGCCGCCGGTTAGCCGTATGTCTTTAAGTAATAAGATGGTTTTACTCCTTTCGGAAGAACATTCACTCCCTTTTATAACCCTTCAGGTGGTCGTTGATGGGGGTTCCAGGCAGGATCCGAAGGGCAAAGAGGGTCTGGCTTATTTAACCGCCAAAGGATTACTCCTGGGAACCTCAAAGCAAAAGGTCACGTCCATTAACGAGGCCCTCGATTTCATGGGGGCTTCTTTGACTGCCTCGGCCAACAAGGATTATGTTTCCATCAGTCTCAGAGTTTTGAAAAAAGATCTGGAAAATGGGCTTATGCTCTTGGCGGATACTATTCTCCGGCCGGTTTTCCCGGAGGAAGAGATGCAAAATGAGGCTAATAGGGTTCTCGGGGCCATTCAATCCGCCGAGGAGGACCCGGGTGATGTTGCGGAAAAGGCTTTTTATCGGACTGTCTTCCAGGACAACCCCTACCGTCATCCGGTGGAAGGGACAAAAGAATCCGTTCCCGGACTCGTCCGGGAAGACGTCATCCGTTTCTATAAAACCTTTTACCGTCCCAATAATGCCATCCTTGCTGTTGTGGGGGATATTAGCTTGGAAGAGGTGAAGGCCCAAATCCTTCCCCTTTTTGCTGAATGGCCCGAAGGCCCGATTCCAAAATCAGACATTTCCCGGGATGCCACCCAGAAGGCCGGGATCATTAAAATCAATCGTGATCTGGCCCAGGCCAATATCATCATCGGGGGGATTGGTGTCCCCAGGTCCAATCCTGATTATTATACCTTGACGGTCATGAATTATATCCTGGGGGGAGGAGGGTTCGGTTCAAGGTTGATGGAAGAGATTCGTGCCCGGAGGGGGTTGGCCTATTCGGTAGGCAGTTTTTTCGATCCCAAGAAATTTCAAGGGGCCTTTCAGGTGGTCTTGCAGACCAAGAATGCCTCGGCCCGCGAGGCGATTACCCTGGTCCTGAAACAAATGGAGCGGATCCGCAAAGAACCGGTCTCGGAAGAAGACCTGCAGCGGGCCAAAAACTACCTGATCGGCAGTTTCCCGATGCGGTTTGATACCCAAGGGAAACTGGTCAATTTTCTTTCCCAGGTGGAATATTTCGGACTCGGTCTGGATTATCCGCAACAGTATCCTGCTCTCATCAAATCGGTCAGTCGAGAAGATGTGCTTCGAGTGGCCCAAAGATATCTCCACCCGGAGCAGTCCATCCAGGTGATCGTGGGAAATCTGAAAGAAGCAGGTCTGATAGCCCCCGAATAAGGGTCGGGCCTTTCAGGAACAGGCGATTATTCCTGGAAAAGCTCCGTACTCAAATATCGTTCCCCGGTACTGGGGAAAATGATCACAATCTGTTTTCCTCTGCTTTCAGGCCGTTTGGCGATTTCGATGGCCGCTGCAAGGGCCGCACCGGAAGAAATGCCGCATAGAATCCCTTCCTGCCGGGCTGCCTCTCTGGCCGACTCAAAGGCCTGTTCATTGGTAACGGTGATGACTTCATCAATAATCGCGGTGTTCAGGACCTGGGGGATAAAACCGGCTCCGATACCCTGGATTTTGTGAGGTCCGGGGTTCCCACCGGACAGTACAGGGGAAGCTGCGGGTTCGACCGCAATGGACTTGAAAGAGGGTTTACGCTTTTTGATCACCTCGGATACACCGGTAATGGTTCCTCCGGTTCCCACTCCGGCAACCAGCAGGTCCACGCCCCCTTGGGTATCGCGCCATATTTCCTCGGCCGTTGTTCGGCGGTGAATTTCCGGATTAGCCGGATTGCTGAACTGATCGGGCATATAGGTGTTGGGCGTCTCAGAAATGATCTCGCGGGCTTTGTTGATGGCCCCCTTCATCCCCGCAGGCCCCGGGGTGAGAATCAACTCCGCGCCCAGATGCTTGAGCAATTTCCTTCTCTCCATACTCATCGTTTCGGGCATGGTCAGGATTAAATGGTAACCCTTGACGGCGCAGACAAAGGCCAAGGCGATTCCTGTATTTCCGCTGGTAGGTTCCACAATCACGGTGTCTGTCCGAATGAGTCCCTGTTTTTCGGCGGCCTCAATCATCGCCACTCCAATGCGATCCTTTACACTGCCGAGAGGATTTCGAAATTCCAGCTTGGCGATGAGGGTCGCAGGCAGCCCTTTCGAGATCTTGTTCAGACGGACCTGGGGGGTCGACCCCGTCGTTTCAGAAACGTTTTCAAAAATCTCAGCCATCTTTAATTCTCTTTTGTGTTCTGATCAGTAGATTTTCCCCTAAAAACCAGTTCAGGCCTTTTCAGGAAAACGTGCATGTCCTGCGGTATGGATTCCGTGATCCAGACATTTCCTCCGATCACTGAGTGGGCCCCAATGACCGTATGGCCTCCCAAAATAGTGGCTCCGGAGTAGATAATCACGTCATCTTCGATGGTGGGGTGCCGTTTCTGGCCCCTGAGCTTTTCAGTGGCACCCCTGGGCACCGACAGGGCCCCGAGTGTTACCCCTTGATAGATCCTTACCCGATTTCCTATGAAGGTGGTTTCGCCTATCACGACACCGGTTCCATGATCGATAAAGAAACTCTCCCCAATTCTTGCTCCCGGATGGATGTCGATGCCCGTTTTGCTATGGGCATACTCGGTCATAAGGCGAGGCATAAGAGGGATGGCTTGCGTAAAAAGCTGGTGGGCCAGGCGGTACACGGTGATAGCAAAAAGACCCGGATAGCTGAAGATAATTTCATCATAGCTTTGAGCTGCAGGATCCCCTTCCATGGCAGCATGAACATCTTTAGAAAGCATAGAGCGCAACTGTGGCATTGCTTTTAAAAATTCCAGGGCGGTTTCCTGCCCTTTCTCTTCACAGTGCGTACAGGGTTGATTGTAGCGGAGGCACTCATGCCGGATACACAGCGTGATCTGTTCGGATAGAACTTGAAAAAAGGAAGTCTCCTCCTCCCCCAGGTAATACTCCAGATTCATGTCATCAACCCGAGAATGAATAAAATACCCCGGAAAGAGGATGCGTCTTGCTCTTTCAATGATATCGACGGTGGAATCAAGGGAAGGGAGAGGCTCCGGACTGATGTGGGCAAAGTTGTCTTCCTGATAGCAGGTCCTGACGAGTTCCTGCACGAGCGTTGGGATTTCTTCACGATACTCCCGTGTTGCCCCGACCCGTTCTTTGCACTGGTCTTGTTTGGCTGAATCTTCCTTATCCACAACAGCTCCTTGCCGCCTAATGGATTTAGATATTTGATCGGTTCAGCGCCGTTTTTCCCGCGCAGCCGGCGCTGGGCTCTTGTCTTGTCCAAGCCGACATTTGATTCATCAGAAATTTCTTTTTGATGGTGAGAGTATAAAATTTGGAAAAGGCAAGGTCAAGGAGAAAAACTTAGGCGGAAGGCAAGGAAACCAAAGGGGCATCTGGAAAAAACGAGCTATGGTTATTTAAATCGATTTGAATTTGAAATGATGTATTCTGAAAAAATTTTCCGGATTACACTTTCAGGAAGAGGTAATGGGGGTGAATCTTAAATATATACACAAATTACCATTCCCATTGGTTCCCCTTTGGAAAGAGAGGGCGGTTATTAAATTCAACTCACGGCGTAATCGTATATTTTGTCCCAACGGTGTTTAAGATGAATTGATCTGGCATCTCCCGGGCAAAGGCAGCAATGGCTTCATACCCTGTGCAGTGAGTGGGCACAATATATTGCGGATTGATTTTCTTGATGTCCGCAACCGTTTTCTGCATGATTTCAGGCTTGACTCCAGCCAAGTGGAACCCCCCGATCACTGCATAAATTTTTTCAACCCCGGTTATCTTCTGGGCCTGTTTAACCGTATTCACTATTCCTCTGTGGGCGCAACCGGAGAGAACCACCAAGCCCTAAAATTGTAAGTTAGGAATAGGCGACGACATGAAACGGCACGATTAGACCCCATGCAGGATAAAAAAATCCGTTCATATAGAATAAACGATAGGAGGTTGCCCCTCTTCAACGTCCGTGGCACTGTTTATATTTTTTCCCACTGCCGCAAGGGCAAGGATCGTTACGGCCGACATTGCCCAAGGATGTTTTCGTTTGGCCTTGTTCGTTTGCAACCATCTGCATGATCTCTGCCGGAGCCCGGTTTTCGCGCAGAAGCCCGGTCATGATACGCATGGAGCGATCGATGTGCTTGAAGAAGGCCTTGTAGCCTGCGCATAGAAAGTTCAGCCCGGCCTCACCATCCGGGGTCTTGATGAACCGGTCCTTGGGGCATCCGCCGTGACAGGCAAAACGTACCTTACACTTCCGGCAAAAGCGAGGGAGCAAGTCCAGTTTGTCCCGGCCGAACTTGAGCTGTTTGGGCGAAGCCACCATTTCGATCATGGGAACCTCGGAAATATTTCCCAAGAAATGGTCCGGGGAGACGAAGTGATCGCAGGCGTACATATCACCGTTATGTTCCATGGCCAGGGTCATCCCACAGGTAGGTGAGAATACGCACAAACTCACCGGTTCCCCGGACCAGTTGGCCAGGGCTACATCGAACATATTGACAAATATCTCCCCCACATCGCTTCGAACCCATTCCTCGAAGATCGTAATCAAAAAGCGACCATACTGCCCGGCGGTGACGGAAAAATCGCTTACGGCATCCATTTCATTCCGCCGTTCCACGATAGGGATGAGCTGGATGTATTTAATACCCAGTTCGTCCCGCAGAAAACGGTAAACGTCTAATGGGTTATCGGCATTGGCCTTATGGATGGTCACCAGGGCATTAACCTCAACCCCGTGTTCCTTCAAACAATCCAACCCCTGGATCACCCGATCGAAGGTCGGCAGGCCCTTTTTATCCCGCCGAAAGACATCGTGCCGCTCACGCGGACCGTCGATGCTGATCCCTACCAGAAAGTTGTGCTCCCGGAAAAAGGCGACCCACTCGTCGTTGATCAGTGTGCCGTTGGTCTGGATGGTATTGAGGATGGTCATATCAGGACGCCGGTAATTTTGCTGGATCTCGATAGACCTTCGAAAAAAATCCAGGCCCATCAACATAGGCTCCCCACCCTGCCAGGCTATGGTCACCTCGGGAAACCGGTGGGCTTCGATAAGCCGGCGGATATAGGTTTCCAGCATCTCGTCGGTCATGCGGAAGCGGCTGCCGGGGTAGAGCTTCTCCTTGGGAAGGTAAAAACAGTAGGCACAATCAAGGTTGCAGATCGCACCGGTCGGTTTGGCCAGCAGGTGAAAGGCCGGTGGTGCAGCCGGGTTGGTTGACATCAAACCAAAACCGGCGGCCGGCGGTCTTTCCATGGCCGCGCTTGTTCAAGCTGGGCGGCCAGGCGAAAAAGCGTGGCCTCATCCCCGAAACGACCCATAAAATGGGTTCCGATCGGAAGCCCCTCATCATTCCAATAAAGGGGAACGGACATGGCCGGCTGCCCCGTAGCATTACAGATGGGGGTAAAAGGGACAAACTGGGCCGACCGTCTCCAACCCTTGAGTGGATCATCGGCAGGGGAATCGAAGGTACCCAGCAAAACCGGAGGTTCACCAAGGGTAGGGGTCATGAAGCTATCGTAGTCTATAAGGAAACCGGCCCATTCCCGCGATATTCTCTGAAGGCTCTGGACTGCAAAAAGATAATCCGACCCGCTGACTTTTATCCCCATTTCATAAAGCCCCCAGGTGACCGGTTCATACTGATCGGGAGACGGCTTCTTCCCCGTGATATAGGATATTCCTTCGACGGTAGAGGCACAGCCCGTGGCCCAAATGACCGTAAAGGCCCTGGCCAGTTGTTCCCCGTCAAAAGTGGGGCTCGTTTCAATCAGGTCATGGCCGAGTTCGGAACAGAGCTTTACAGAATCCAAAAGGGCCTTCTGGCAATCTTCGGCAATGGCTTGTCCTCTGAACGTCTGGCCCCAATAGGCGATACGAAGCCGACCGGGATCCTTGCCGATTTCTTTTTTCAATGGTCGGATCGGAAGGGGGGCACAATAGGGATCACCGACATCAACCCCCATGGTGGCATCCAGAATGGCCGCCGAATCTCGCACGGAGCGGGTAAGCACATGTTCGGCCACGAATCCGTTCATCAGGTCCCCAAAATCCGGTCCGAGAGGGTTCCTGGCCCGGGTGGGTTTCAGGCCGAATAGACCGCAGCAGGAGGCGGGAATGCGGATGGAACCGCCGCCGTCGTTCCCGTGGGCCACGGGGACCAGACCCGAGGCAACGGCCGCCGCTGATCCGCCGCTGGATCCCCCGGTGGTCCGATTCAGATTCCAGGGGTTGCGGCAGGGCCCCAATAGTCGGGATTCGGTAGTGGGCAGGAGGCCCAGTTCCGGAGTGTTCGTTTTACCCACCGTGATAAATCCCGCCTTTTTATACCGGCGGACCAGTTCGCTGTCATGATCGGCAATGTAATGCTGCAAATTATTTGTCCCAAAGGTCATACGCACCCCCTGGTAGGAGGCGAGGAGGTCTTTGATCAAAAAAGGCACGCCGGCAAAAGGCCCTTTGGGAATGGGGCCCCTGGCGGCTTGCCGTGCCTCATCAAACATGGGGGTGACCACGGCATTGATTTGGGGATTTATTTTTTCTATCCGTCGAATGGTAAATTCGATAAGTTCTTCGGCCTTAATTTCTTTTTTTCTGATCAGCCCGGCCAGGGCTGTGGCATCCATGAAGGCAAGTCTTTCGTATCCTTTCATGTGGCTTTTCCTTTCGTAACCGGTACAAGGCCGTACTATTTCGGCCGCTTCCAGAAAGGTCCGGTCTTGCCGATCTCTTTCATGGTTTGGATCATCTCCCGGGCATATTCAAACATGTGGGAGACATAATCCTCATCCATACGACGTTTAAAGTAGGACCCGGAAAAAAGCTTCATCATATCGGGTAAGGGGGTTATGCCTTCCTCGGTTCCTTCGACATAAGATGCCCAGTTGCGAACATGCGCTTCCGACCGGAAGCAATTCATGGTGCTTCAGGCGTAGCTTGCATCTTCAAACCATTTCCAGTAAGGCACGGAGACGTAAGTCATATAACCCGCCGTGTCCTGCTCATTCAGGATCCGACCATCCTGAAGGACGATGCGCAGCGGCTGGCCGCAATCAAGACAGGGGAAATCGATGGTTACTTTTTTGCCGGGAAAAAGCCAGCAGACCGCCAGCGATTCAAAGGCTCACTGGCCGAACCATTTCTGTTGGCCTTCAATGGTGATGCGGTACTGAGTGGGAAGATTGTTAAAAGGGGCGAAGGAAGCGATGAGGTCGGTTCGGGGGTAAGGCCATCCCGGTATTCCGGAGGTAAAAAGGTCGTGGAGGGTTTTTTTGCCCTCTTCAACTGAAAGACCGAGTTCGGAAGCCAATTCCGTGTAGAAGGGGGCCTGGCCGGTTTTCACCATGCGCTTCATGATGGTATGAAAGGCCTGGTCCAATATTGTGGGATTACTCATGGCTTATTCCTCCTTTTTTGTTTTTGTGTTTGGAAAAAATGAGTTCTGTTCTAATGATCCCGATTTTATTCAGACGGAGACGCGGCTCATAAATATTCTGGAAGGACTGAACTGGTTTTTTAATTACAGACTGAGCCCTCCGTCGAGGTAAAGGGTTTGACCGGTCATGTAGTCGGAAGCTGAAGAAGCCAGATAGAGAGCCAGCAGACCCGCTTCCCGCAACCGTCCGGCCCGGCCCAGGGGAGTTATTTTCGAGATGTATTCGGTCATTTTTTTCGCTGTTTCTTCATCATTGATATTCAGCGGTTCGGGAAAAAGCCCGGGGGCAATGGAGTTGATCTGGATATTGTAAGCAGCCCATTCCAGGGCCTGGGTACGGGTGAAACCCACGACGGCGGATTTGGCCAGGGAGTAGAGAACCACTTCCTTCCCCCCTTTTCCTGCCGTGAATGAGGAAATATTAATGATCTTGCCGCTGCGGCGTTCGAGCATCTGCGGACCTATGGCGCGGGTACAGAGGATGGCGGCCATAAGGTTGAGATCGACTATTTTCTTTATTTCCTCATCCGAGGCCGGTTCTCCCTGCTTCCCCGGGAGTGTAACCAATGGTTTTCGAATGGCATCCCCAAGGTTATTGACCAAAACGTCTATTCGGCCGAACTCCTTCAATACCGTATCCACCGCCCGTTGCACTTCAGCGGATTGCGTCACATCGGCCAGAATCGGCAATATTCGACGTCCGCTCGCTTCGGCAATTTCTTTGGCAGTATTTATGACATAGCGGTCGGTAAGGGCATTAAGGGCGATATCCGCCCCGGCTTCGGCCAGAACCTGGGCGATTCCCTTGCCGATGCCGCGCCCGGCCCCGGTGATAAAAACAACCTTTCCTTCAATGTCATATTCCTTTGGCAGCATTGAAACCTTCCTGAATAACAGTCTTTTTTATGGATATTAGAGTCGAGAACTCACCGAATAAACATCTCTTAGATTCTTACACCTTAAATCCAAGTATTTATCTCTAACATTTATACCAGGATCATAGGGGGGTCTTGTTTTTGGAGTTGTCCATTCGCAAGCCAAAATCTTATTACCGGGCCAAGACTTGAACCTTTCATTTCAAGCAGGTCTTCACCAGAGCAGGAAACAGGCTTTGGTGTGATCGCTGTATCGAAATCAACTTTGCCTTTGGGCCGGATGGGAAACTCATAATTACCCTTTGGACAATTCCAAAAATAAGACCCCCCTATGAACAAAGCCCAAAGAAAGTTAGAAAAGTTCAAAATATATTTGGTCAGGACCTTCTCATAATTTCAAAAATGGCCCCTCCGGGACCTCCGGCATCGAGGTAGGCAAAATTGCCGGGGTCATGAATCAGAAGCTTGGCCCCTTTTTCGATCAATTGGTTCGCTTCCTGGTCGACATCGTCGACATAGAATCCCAAATGATGAAGTCCCTCGCCCCATTTGTCGAGAAATTTCGACTGAAAAATCCGCCCCTCCGTGCATTGAACCAGTTCGATCTGTACCGGCCCGATATAGGTGAAGGCCATCCTGATTTTCCAGGGCCTTCCCTTGGCATCGGTACCGCCGTTTTCGCTGAATGTCCAGGGTCCCATTCCATATAAGGCGGACCATTTTTCAATGACCGCATCCATATCATGAACCGCGTAACTGATTTGATCCACCGATTTTAAGAGCATATCAACACCTCCTTTTTATCGATCATCCCATAACCGGAAAGTTAAATTTTTATCATTTACTAAAAGATTTTAGGTTTAAAAACAATTGCAGGTTTGGTCCTGGTGGAGTATTTAAACCCCTCCGCCTTTAGAATATCACCGTATCGAACCTTTAATTCCTCAAGGGGTCCGGCATCAAAGGCCCTGGTCGGGCAGGCTTCGACACACACCGGTAATTTTTTTTGATCCCATCGTTCCAGGCAGAAATCACACTTGCCCATCTTTGATCCCGGGTCGGGTCCGAACTGAGGGGCGTCGTATGGACAGGCCTTCTGACATTTTTGGTCGCATTTTTCATTGCCCAGACAGGCCTCCCGATCCACAAAAACGATCCCGTCCTCCTCACGCTTCCGGATGGCGGCGGTCGGACAGGCGGGAACACACACCGGCTCAAGACAGTGGTAACAGGGTACGGCCAGATAGCTGACAAAGATATTCGGAAAATCCCCTTTTTCGGTATAAACCAGTCTCATCCATTTCTCCGGTCCGGCCGGGATGTCGTTCCAGTCTTTGCAGGATACCTGACAGGCCCCGCACCCGGTGCATCTGGTCTGGTCAAAATAGAATCCAACCTGCATGGTTAATCTCCTCCTATTAAGTGTCTCTTAATAATCTTGACATGAAAATGAAAAGTTCGCCTTAGATGGGACCGGGGTGTCCTCTTTTCTGGAATTGTCCACCCTATAGGCCCAAAGCTTCTTTGCCGAGCCCAATTTTGAATTTTAATTTGAAGCAGGCCTACAAACAAGCCCGAAATGGGCTTGGGTGAATGCCCTGCACCTAATCCACTTAACCGTCCGGGCCGGGATAGGGCGATGAGTCACCCTTTGGACAACTCCAGAAAAGAGGACACCCCGGTCCCTGGCATCAAATTGAAGTCAATATTATTTTGAGACCCTTATTAAACTTTTTTCGCCTCAACCAGAACGGTCTTGAGAACCGCTGCCCCACCCGGCGAATATTCATCTAAAGTCAGGGTATTGGGACAACCGCCCCGATCGACCCCCTTTTCATCCGGGTCGTACCAGGCCCCCTCAGTGACAGAAATAACCCCGGGTATGATCCGGTTGGTAACCCAGGCCTCGATGGCGATCTTTCCCCGATCGTTGAACACATGGATTTCATCGCCGTTTTTTATCCCCCGAGCTTCGGCATCAACCGGATTGATCCAGGCCCGATGGGGCTCCACTTCCTGCAGCCATTCCACTTTAAACATGGTGGAATGGGTTCTGGTCCTGGGATGGGGGGAGAGCATCTGAAGCGGATATTTTTCTATCAAAGGATCGAAGCGGTCCTCTTTGACCCGCCGGTATTTCGGTATGGGGGGGATATTTTCAGGATCTCCGATGTCGGCGGCCCGTTGGGAAAAAATCTCGATCTTCCCCGAAGGGGTTGGAAAAGGATTATTCTCGGGGTCTTCGATCTGGGCCTTAAAGGCCACAATGGGTTCCTTAAGTTTCACCCGGTGAACCCCCTGGGCCTTGAACTTTTCATAATCCGGGATTTCTTTGCCGGTCTCTGGATTTTTTTCTATAAAGTTCCTTAAATATTCATCGTCAGACATGGGGCGGAAGTTTTTTATGCCCATTCGTTCGGCCAGATCGGCGGCGATATCGAGGTCGGACTTACATTCCCCCAGGGGTTCGATGGCCTGGTTCATAAAGGTATAATAAGGCCCTGAAGGCCAGGGCCGGGTGGTGTCGTTTCTTTCCGCCGAAGTGGTCACCGGCAGGATGATATCGGCATAACGGGCTGTGGGGGTCATAAACAGATCATTGACCACCATAAACTCCAACTGTTCATAAGCCCTGGCCGCCTTATTGGCATTGCCCAGTTGATTTAGGTGATTATTGGCAATATTAAAGACGAATTTTATGTCAAAGGGATAACCCCCGGCTTTCCCCTTGAGCATGGCATCATGCATCACATTGGTATGGACCCGTTTAACCAGCCTCAGCTTCAGATCCAGGGTCCCCCGGATGGAAGGGCCGCCGGCTTCAACAGGATTTTTCCCCGCCGGAATCCGGGACCCGAAAAACATATGGCCCACCGGGATACCCATGAGGCCCCCGGCGGCAGAACCCCCGGGCCGGCCGGTGTTCCCGGTCATATTGGTCAGGGTCATGGCACAACGGTTGTATTGTTCTCCAATGCCCGAACGGGCCGGACCCTGACAATCCAAGAGACAGGCCGGCTTGGTGGTAGCAAACTCTCTGGCCAGCCGTTCAATGGTAGAGGCGGGCACCGCCGTGATAGCCTCAGCCCAGGCCGGGGTTTTCGGTTCCCCGTCCTCTTCACCCAGGACGTAGGCCTTAAACCGATCGAAGCCGATGGTGTATTTATCCAGAAAGGCCTGATCCTGCAGATTCTCCCGGATCATTACATAGGCCATGGCGATCATCATGGCCGTATCGGTTCCGGGTTTTATGGGGATCCATTCGTCGGACGCAACCACTGCCGTGTCCGTGTATCGGGGATCGATGGACACGACCCTGGCCCCGTTTTCCCTGGCCTTGATGAGGTGATACATGGTATTGGTGCCGGAGATCATCCGGGCCGGGTCCCACCCCCAAAGGATTATCAGTTTGGAGTTCAACATGTCTTCCCGGCTATGACCGACCATTACCGAGCCGTAGTGCGTTAAACAGGCCCATACCGCTCCTTCTGAGGAGACGTTTCCGTAACTGCCGGAGTATCCGCCCAGTTGATTGAGCAGCCTGGCGAATGCCGCGCCTCCGCTATGCAGTGAGGCAACGTAGCCGCCGCCCGTGCTCAGAAAGATGCTTGAATTCCCGTAGGTTTTAATACAGTATTTCAGTTTTTCAATAATGATCTGGTATGCCTCGTCCCAGCTGATACGTTCGAACTCCCCCTTGCCCTTGGGACCGATCCTTTTCATGGGATAAAGAAGCCGGTCGGGATGATAGATATATCGACGAAAGGCACGACATCTCAGACAGGCCCTGAGCTGTTCATCCGGCCCGGCGGTGTCATCGCCTTCCACGCGGAAGACCCTGCCCTCCTGGACGTGGAGCCTCAAGGGGCAACGTCCTCCACAATCGAAGGCCGTTGTGGTTCTTACCGTTTTCATTTCTTGATCCAAGGATTTTGCTTGATCTGTGTTCATCTTCCCCTCCGGAGTAATGGGTCATGTCCTGAAATGATGATTTAGAGTGGCAGTATCACAGAATATATTAGGTCTTAACTGGAGTCAATCAAAAGAAAGGTGACTGCTTTTTCTCCTTGACCCTCCCTTGGTCTTCTCTTATACTTATTTCGTCCCAAAGGAAATTCTTGTCAAATATATTCAACAAGTTCGACATGAGCGAGCCGCAGGATTTGAAGAAATCCCTTTCGGAAATTTTTGTCGGACGAAAGGATAGGCCCCAGAAAGGAGATTTAACATGCCGGATGTGGACGACATAAAAGAAGGAAAAAGATATTTCACCGATACCCCCCAACAGACCGAGGGATTTTTCCTGAAAGGATCCAACGCCCTGGATTGGGGGATGAAAAACCGGTTGGCCCGGATCTTTAATCCGAAATCCGGCCGAACCGTCATGTTGGCTGTGGATCATGGCTATTTTCAGGGGCCCACCACGGGTCTCGAACGGATGGACCTCACTATCCTGCCCATCGCACCCTATGCGGACACGCTAATGTTAACCAGAGGAATATTAAGAAGCATTGTACCGCCATCTTTTTCCCAATCCATCGTGCTTCGGGTTTCGGGCGGGACCAGCATCCTGAAGGAGCTTAGCAATGAGGAACTCGCAGTGGACATTGAAGACTCCATTAGGCTGAATGTTTGTGCCATGGCGGTTCAGGTGTTTATCGGCGGCGAGTATGAGCGCCAATCCATCATCAACATGACCAGAATGGTGGATATGGGGACACGGTACGGTATTCCCACACTGGCCGTCACCGCCGTCGGCAAGGATATGGCTCGGGACGCCCGCTACTTCAGACTGGCCACACGTATCTGCGCGGAACTGGGCGCCCATTATATAAAAACCTATTACGTAGAGGATGGCTTTGAAACCGTTACCGCATCGTGCCCGGTGCCCATCGTCATGGCCGGCGGTAAAAAGCTTCCCGAACTGGATGCCCTGACCATGGCCTATCGGGCGGTTCAGGGAGGAGCCTCGGGGGTGGACATGGGGAGAAATATCTTTCAATCGGAATCGCCGATTGCCATGATACAGGCGGTAAAAGCCGTCGTTCACGACAATGAGACCCCGGAGAAAGCATTCGATCTTTATAACGCAATCAAAAACAAATAATTCGATGGACCATTGATAAATCTTCTTTGTGGAGTTCAGCTGACACGCAGGGACAAAGAGTAAGGGGGTCTTTTTTACGAACTGGTTTGAAATGATAAGAGGATAATTTATTATCGTTGCGGTTCGATAATGACCTTGATCGATTCCTGCGCCCCGGCCACCAATTGGAACCCTTTGACTGTTTCGGCCAGCCCAAGACGATGGGTGATCATGCGTTGAATATTCAACACCCCGGCCTGGATCAGTTGCATGGCCCGCCAATGATCAGCCGGACTGCCGGCATAAGAGGTGGTCAGGGTGATATCATTTCTGAAAAACAGGTCGTTTATGGAAATGGGAATGGTAACCCCTTGATCCGTAGGGGCAAAGAAGAGAATGGTCCCCCCCCGGTCAACCATGGATAAGGCATGAAGCTGGACCTGCTCAGCCCCGGTAGCGATGATAACCTGGTCGGCCAAACGGCCCTGGTTGAAATCTTTAAAAAGGGCAGGGGTCAAGTCCCTGGCCCGGATAACCTCATCGGCCCCCAGATCCTTGGCCGCCTTCGTCCGGTATTCACTGACATCGGTGGCCATGATTTTACCTGCGCCTAAAGCCCTGGCCAATTGAATATGGAGCAGGCCGGAGATCCCGCTGCCCAGGACCAAAACAGCCTGGCCTGGGGAAATTGCGGCTATCCGCTGGGCTCTTAAGACACAGGCCAATGGTTCAATAAAGGTGGCTGTTTCATAGGACATTTCGTCGGGTAAAAGGTAAATCCCGCGGTCTACGTTAATGGCAGGCAAACGGACAAATTCGGCAAACCCGCCCGGAAAAAAATTGGTTGTTCGGAGGGTATCGCAAATAGTTTGATGACCGCTTAAGCAGTAATGGCAGGTATTGCAGGGCACATGATGCGAGGCGGCTACCCGGTCTCCGACCTGATATTTTTTGACCTGATCCCCGATCTCGACGATCTGTCCGGCGATCTCATGTCCCAGAACCAACGGGGCCTTGTGGATCCGGTACCATTCCATAACATCACTGCCGCAAATCCCGCTGGCCTCGATCCGGATCAGAACCTCATCGGGGCCGATGGCCGGCCTGGGTATTTCTTCAAGGCGAATATCCTTATTGTTATAATACATGGCCACGCGCATAATCGATATCCTTTTCTGCCTAACTGTTTTGACACCTCGAATCATGAAAATGATTCTGAGGATTCAAGGGGCCAAGGGGTCAAGGACCGCAGGGCGGAGTGAAAAGTATGGAAGTTAAAACCCTTGAACCCTCGAATCCTGGAATCCTCGAACCCTGGTTTCGTTTTAAATTTTGAACGATTATAGGACTTTTCACCCCCCGGGACAAGGGAAACCGGCAGTAGGAGGATTGTCTCTCGATGGTTCAAAGTCAGACAAAATCTTATTACCAGAGATCTTTCAACTCCTGCAGGAGCCCCTTCAAAGCGCTCTCGACCTCAGGACCTGCCTTTTTCAGAGGCGCCCTCGGTTCTCCTCCAAAAAACCCTTGTAGGTCCATGACCGCCTTCAATCCGCCGATCCCATAGGTAGACGTCACCGCCTTGGCAATGGGAGTGAGCCGATTTTGAAGCACCAGGGCTTCGGCATATTTTCCCTCTCCATAAAGATCCAAAATCCCGGTACATAATTCAGGAAGGGCATTGGCCACGGCCAGGATGCCTCCAACCGCGCCGACGCACAAAGCGGGAAAAAGGACCGGTGCAGAACCGACGAAGACGCCAAAGCCCTGGTCGGACAGGTGGATGATCTGACTGAGTTGGTCTATGTTTCCCGAGCTGTCTTTGGCCCCTATGATATTGGGGTGTTGAGAAAGCCGGCCCACCAAAGAGGGTTCTAAATTAATCCCGGTAAACTGGGGGACATTATAGACCAGAATGGGGATTCGGGAGGCCTCAGCCACGGCCAAGAAATGATCATAAAGGACTTGAGCCGTCATAGACCCTTTAAAGTAATAAGGCGTCACCACCAAGGCCAAATCGGCACCCAGACCGGCCGCTGAGTTGGTAAATTTTATGGTTTCGACCGTGGATTCCAGCCCCGTCCCGACAAGCATGATCTTTTCTTTTGGGATGGCCTCTCGGCAAACCTCGATCACCTTCATTTTTTCCATTTCACTCAGATAAACCGCCTCCCCGTTGGACCCCAGGACCAAATACCCGGAAAGTTTGGTCCGGTTCCATTTCTGAAAATTTTCTTTCAGCCGGTCAAAGGCCACCTCAGCCCCGTTGAAAGGCGTGGTGATGGGGGGCATTATGCCGTGCAGTTTCATTATTCCTCCTTAAGGATTAGGGTGATGTCCTTGTCATAAATAGTCCTGCCCCTTCAGGGCACCATGATAAATCCATGTGATTGAAGTAAAACAGGAAATAAAGGCATGAGGTTCAAACTTTGGCACCACGGGCGAGGGGTTTTCCCCCTTTGAGCCTTGAACCTTAAACCTATTCTTGAATCCTCGAACCTTATTTTTTCAATATTTCCTGCAAGGCCTCCATCAGCCTATCCACGTTCTCCTTTCTGGCTGTGTGTCCCATGAGACCGATTCGCCAGATCTTCCCGGCCAAAGGTCCCAGGCCGCCGCCGATTTCAATCTTAAATTGACTGCGCAAACGCTTTCGGACAGAAAGTTCATCCACCCCTTCAGGAACACAGACGGCATTGAGCATGGGCAGACGAAACTGTTCTTCCACCAACATCTTCAGACCCAGCTCTTCCAGCCCTTGGACCAAAGCCTGGTGGATTTCCCGGTGACGGCTAAAGACCTTTTCCGGCCCTTCCTCCAGAATGAGCAGGAGGGCCTGGTACAATCCGTAGAGCATATTGACCGGGGCGGTGTGATGGTAGACCCGATTCTGCCCCCAATATTCGGAAATGAGGGTCAGATCCAGATACCAGTTAGGCACTTTTGTTTTGCGTGATTTCAACTTTTGCATGGCTTTTTGCGAAAAGGAAACAGGGGCCAGTCCGGGCGGGCAGGACAGGCATTTTTGCGTACCGCTGTAAAGGACGTCAATATTCCAGTCATCCATGCGGACTTCCATTCCCCCCAGACCGGTTACGGTGTCCACCAGGTAAAGGCTGTCGCTGCCTTTTAGGAGACTGCCGATTTCGGCAACGGGATTCCTGACCCCAGTTGAGGTTTCGGCCTGGACCATAGCGATGATTTGATAGGATTTCCGGCCGATCTTTTTTTCAGCGGTCTGTAACTCAACCGGGGTCCCCCAGGGAAATTCCAAAACCTCGACCTGGGCCCCCAGTCTTTGAGCCACTTCATTCATTCTGACACCGAAAACTCCATTTAATAGGATCAGGACCGGGTCACCCGGTTCCACCAGATTGACAAAGGCCGCCTCCATCCCGGCCGAACCGGTTCCCGATATGGGAAGGGTCAGGGTATTGGCGGTATTCATAATCCGGCGGATCATGATTTTCAGCTCTTCCATGATCTCCAAAAAATAGGGGTCCAGGTGTCCCAGTGTTTTTTGACTCAAGGCCCGATAAACCTCGGGGGGCACACAGGAAGGTCCAGGACCCATAAGCAGAATTTCTTCAATGTCGTCCAGCAAGTTTTTCATCATAAATTTTTCCTCTCATCCTCGTTATAAGTTTTCCTCTTGCCGGCATAGGGGATTACAGCCGATCCGCCGCCGAGGGCTATCTTGGCCCTTCATTTCCTCTGCCGAACCCGATCGACCAGAGGCCTCAGGCCTGCAATTTCCGGCCGATGGTCATGATTTCCGCTTCCTTGGTCCCTTCGTAAAGCTCCAGAATCTTGGCGTCGCGGTACCATTTTTGAACGGGATATTCATCGATATACCCATAGCCGCCGTGAAGCTCAACGGCATTATTGGCACAAAAGACCGCAGTCCGGCCGCTGTAGAATTTAGCCATGGCGGCCAAATGATAATCGGGGCGGCCTTCGTCAATCAGCCAGGCGGATTTATAAATCAGACCGCGTAGGGCTTCGATCATGATGGCCATTTCCGTGAGCTTCTTTTGGGTGAGTTGAAAGGACCCCAGGGGCGAGCCGAAGGCCGTCCTTTCCTTCACGTAGCGGATACTCGCTTCCAGGCAGGCCTCACTGAGACCCAGACCCTGGGCGGCGACCATAACCCGGGTGGTATCGAAGAAGTGCATCAACTGAATAAAACCGTGTCCCTCCTGACCCACCAGATTGCTCCGGGGAACCCGTACGTCTTCGAAGGCGATCTCGGCCGTATCGCTGGAGCGGATTCCCAACTTCCCTTTGATTTTGTTTCTGGTAAGGCCTTTGGCGTCGGCAGGAATAATGATCAGGCTGAAGCTGTTGTGCTTTTTTTCCTCCGGATTGGTGATGCACTGGGTCAGCATGAAATCGCAGACCGACCCATTGGTGATGAACATCTTGTTGCCGTTGATGACATAATCGCTTCCGTCTTTGACCGCCCGGGTCTTATATCCGGCCACGTCCGTGCCGGCATTGGGCTCCGTATAAGCTCCGGCGCTGACTTTTTCGCCCGCACAGACTAAGGGCAAATAGGTCTTCTTCTGGTCTTCCGTTCCATATTGAAGGATGGATTCGCACCCAAACCCGGCGGCTACGATATTCAGTCCGATGCCCATGTCGATTTTGGAAAATTCTTCCGTGATGATGGTGTGTCCCATTATACCGGCCCCGGCGCCGCCGTATTCTTCCGGGATCCAGGCCCCGACCAGGCCGTTTTCAGCCGCCTTTTTTCGGATCTCCGGGGTGTATTTTTCGTGCTCGTCGCATTCCCGGGAAACCGGTTTGAATTCGGCGGCCGCAAATTTATAGGCCATTTCTTTCAACATTTTTTGTTCTTCCGTCAGGTCAAAATTCATTTTTTTACTCCCCTCTGACTATTGATTTTCCGTCATAATTTCCGGCGGTCTCAACAGGAATACCCCCTCTTTTTTATAGAAATTCCCTTTTAATGTAAAATTATAAAACAAGAAAAAGATTGGAGCAAGGGAATAAAGCATCCAGAAGAAAACCACACCCGGTCTTTTGTTATGGTATTTCACCTTATATTGAGATAAGATAAAATTACACTTCTTGTCAAGAGATAGACTCTTAAAAAGTTGAGGAATCCCAAAATAATTGATGGGTGAAAAAGACCGGATCAGACCCCTTTTCATTTTCCGTCACCTTCCGACTCTCCAAGGAAGATGACCGTGGAAATCGCCATTTTATCGTCGAAGATTTTCACCGGAGATCCTAAAATCCCCTGGGCTGAAGCCGTGGGAATCAAAGACGGACAAATAGCGGCTGTGGGAAAGGATCAAGAAATAAAAGGACTTTGTTCCGGACATACGAAAATCCTAAACTTGTCCTCAAGGCTCGTTGTCCCGGGGCTCGTGGATGGCCACGCTCACTTTTGTTCCTTCGGTCAAACATTAAGCCTGGTGAACCTGAAGAATCTTTCCTCCCTGGCCCAATGCCGGCAAAAAATCCGGACCGCTGTTTCGACCTATCTGCCCGGGGAATGGATTGTCGGCCGGGGATGGGATGACCGCCAGTGGGAGGAAAACAGGCAACCCACCCGCAGGGATCTCGACGACCTAGCCCCAGCCAACCCCCTGATGATGTTTCGGGCAGACGGCCATACGGTGTGGGTCAACTCGTTGGCCCTGGAAAAAGCGGGTGTCACCAAAGTCTCGCCCGATCCACCAGGCGGAAAAATCGAAAGAGACCCGGTCACCGGGAAACCCACTGGAATTCTGCGGGAAGCTATAGGCGTCTTAAGAAAATTCATACCGAGAAGCTCGCAGGAAGACTTGAAAGCAGCGGCCCTGGCCGCTCAGCAAGAGGCCTTGAAATCGGGGCTGACGGGAATTCATTCCAGCGAAATGCTTCCGCAATTTGAAGCCCTGGCCGAACTGGATAAAGAGGAAAAGCTTAAACTCCGGATATACCACCTGCTTCGCCCCCAAGAAATCGATGCCCTCTCGGTCAGGGATATCAAACCCGGTTCCGGTAGCCCGCGGTTGTGGGTAGGGCACTTGAAATTGTTTGCCGACGGCTCCCTGGGTTCCGGGACGGCCCTACTCCACGAACCCTATGGGAATGATCCAGCCAACCAAGGTCTGTCCGTAATTCCTCTTGAAACACTCCGGGATCAAATACGCCGCACCTATGCCTGGGGCGGGGATGTGGCCATCCATGCTATTGGGGACAGGGCCGTCTCCAACTGCCTGGCCGCCATATCAGAGGCAAGAAAAAAAGAAGGAATAGGCCCCGGGGAAAAAAGGGATCGTATTGAGCATGTCCAGCTCCATCGGTCCAGTGACCTGGCCCTGTTTCGGAACTTGGAGGTGACGGCCTCGGTTCAGCCGGTATTTACAGCCACGGATTGGCGGCAGGCTGAAGAAAAATGGGGACACCCCCGATGCCGGCAGGCCTATGCCTGGAAAACCTTAAGAAAGGCGGGCATTTCCGTTCAATTCGGCTCCGATGCGCCGTTCGATCAAATCAATCCTGTTCTGGGATTCCAGGCAGCGGTAACCCGGCAAACCCCAGAGGGGGAGCCCGCCGGGGGATGGTTCCCGGAAGAACGGCTAACTCTCGAGGAATGCATCGAGGGATTCACGAGGATTCCTGCCTGGACATCACACCGGGAATCCTCTCTGGGTTCTATCGGTCCCGGGAAAAGGGCCGATCTTACCGTTTTCGAAAAAAATCTGTTCGAGGTCGCCCCTGAAAATTGGCCGTCCATTGCCGTGGAGATGACCATTATCGATGGAGAAATCGTTTATCAAAAATAACGGAAAAGTTGAACAAGAACCGCGAACGAACTATAATCGTAGACATTTTCCTTGCAGGAAATCCCGCTAGTCAGCGATAACATAGGGGATAGCACCTTGGTGCAGGGAGCCTCCAATTCAAGCACTTCGCCTGATCCGATCCCCTATAATTATTAACAGAATTCCAAATACTTTATTAATTTTGACGGACCCCATTTATAAATGCTTGTATGACTTTTATCTTCCTTGTAATATATACCCTTAAAAAGGGGAAACAAGGAGATTTCAAAACCTGAATCCCGGCTTTTAGGGAAAGGAGTTAGAAATGTATAAACTCAAAATGGACGCTTCTAAAAATCGATTGTATATTACCATGGTTGGATTCTTCAATTATGAGGAGATTAAAAAATGGTCGGATGAAACCATTGCGATGACCAAGAAACTGAAGCCCGGGTATGCCGTTATAACCGACATTTCTCAATTCAAGCCGACCACTCCTGAAGGAACAAAAGAAATCGAACGGGTACAGGTATATTTCAAGACGTCTGGGGTAGGCACCGGGGTTCGAGTGGTAGGTGATAATGTACTTTCGGCATTACAATTCAAACGAATGAGCGTCATTTCCGGTTACGACCCCATCAACATGGCTACCCTGGCCGAGGCAGAAAAACTGTTGGACAGCCAGAAATGAAAAAAGGGGACGACGGTTGTCCCCACCTTTCACCGAGTCTCCCTTGTCTTGATTTAATTCTTGGATTAAGCCCCTTTACGGCTTTGCCGGGTCAATTCAACCTCCACGTCCACTTTAAAGGACGACCCTGTATTGACGAGTCACTTATTCGGAGACTCGAGAGCCGATCTGACTGGCGATTCAATTCTTTGACAGGAGACCACGAAAAGTAAAGGAGTGGATCCAAGGGCCACAAGCGGGCTTCTCCTAAACCGTTAGCCCGTTGTAATTTTTAAGCATTTTTCTTGAACCCTTGAATCCCGGACTCCGTGAATTTTTCTATTAAGGCCATCTTTTTTGAAAATGATCCATAATTTATTCTTGTTGAATTAATCGATCAAACCTCTATTTAGATACTGATTAAGGGGATTGTCAAATAACCCTTGACTTTAAATCCAACTTATGGTTTAAATTAAGTTTATTTTTAATTTGAGAGGATAGTGACTTTATGAAGAGAACATTTCAACCCAGTAACCTGAAACGGTCCAGGACCCACGGATTTTTAGTCCGGATGAGTACTGCCGGCGGACGAAAGGTGATCAGCAGAAGGCGGGCCAAGGGAAGAAAAAGGCTTTCGGTTTAAAAGCCGACCCCTTCCGATTTTCATTAAGGATGAAATCTTTTTCTTTGACTAAAGATGAAAGAATCCTGAAACGAACCGATTTCATCCGGAAATCCTTTAAAGTAAAAAAGAGGACTTTCCCCCATTTTTCAGTGATCATAAAACCCAATAGCTTGGGTAGAACCCGTTTGGGTTTGGCGGTCGGCAAAAACACAGGGAAAGCCGTTCAAAGAAACCGGATCAAACGTCTTTTAAGAGAATTTTTTAGAAGGTCCAAAGATAAATTTCCTCCATCCCGGGATATCATTATAGTTGTTTTAAAAGGATCAGACCCATTAACGTATCGTCAGGTTTTCGAAGAATTAACCCCCCTGTTGGTCTGATGGGACTTTTGGCCCATAGCCTCCAGGGAATTTTTTTATTCGGGATACGGGTGTACCAAAGGGTCCTATCTCCCCTTTTTCCGTCTTCCTGCCGGTTTTATCCCACCTGTTCTGAATATTCCTTTCAGGCTATTCGAACATATGGGTTAATCAAGGGATTATTTCTGTCCTTAAAAAGGATTGGAAGGTGCCATCCTTTTTCTTCAGGCGGACCGGATCCATTGCCCTAAGGACCGGTTTCTTTAATTTTTTGGAGTCGTTATGGAAAAAAATGCAATTCTGGCTTTTGTACTATCTATGGCGGTCTTTGCCGCCTATTTCCTGTTTTTCAGTCCGAAGGAGCCCTCAGGGCCCCCTAAGGATCAGGTAACTAAAACGGTTCCGTCCCAAAGGGAATCCGCCCCGGCTATGCCCGCAACTCTACCGGAAAGGCCGGCCACCCCTACTGTGAAGACGGCGGTCCCTAAAGAACCGGGCAGGGATATCGTCGTCAAAACCAAATTGTTTGAGGCTGTTTTTTCAGAAGAAAGGGCTGCTCTAAAAAGCCACAAATTAACTGCCTATAAAGAACAATTGGGGGGGAAAGACCTGAAAGAAATGATTGAGGCCGATTCCCCTTCGACCTTCCCCTTGCAGTTGGAATGGATTAAAAAATCCCAGCCGGAAATCGCTCAGGCCCGATTTTCGGCCGATAAAGACTCCTTGATCTTAAGCCCCAACCAACCCAAGGGGACGGTGTCCTTTCAATGGACCTCGCGTCAAGGTCTGACCATTATCAAGACTTATACCCTTTCCAACGATTCCTACAGAATCGACCTGGATATTCAGGTGATCAACAACACGGCCCAATCCCTGGACGACAATTTGGCCCTGCTGTTGGAAAATCGGTTTCCCCCTTCATCCGATAACTCTCGCGCTTTTCAAGGGGCCTTGCGCTTCATAGACGGGAAATACAAGGAAACGGCCCTGGGGAAGGTCAAACAGGAAGAAATCCTTACTGGAAAAATCCGCTGGGGGGCCTTAGCCGATACCTATTTTATGGGGGCCATAGTTCCTCTGGAAGAGCAGCAGACCGTCAGTCTCAAGATTTCCAAACCGGCCCCGGAATTTTTAAAAATGACCTTTGTGGCCCCTCCCTGGACTCTGGCCCCCAAAGAAGAAAAACGGATCCGGTATGCCCTGTATTTCGGGCCGAGAGACACCAAGATATTACAACCCCTGGGGTTGGAACTGGAAAAGGCGGTCAATTTCGGTTTTTTTGATATCGTCTCCAAACCTTTATTATGGGTCCTTCTTTTTTTTAACGGATTCCTTCACAATTACGGATGGTCGATCATCCTCTTGACCATCCTGGTCAAAATCCTTTTCTGGCCCTTGACCCATAAAAGCTACAAATCCATGAAGGAAATGCAAAAGCTTCAACCCAAGATCGCCAAATTAAGAGAAAAATATAAAGACAATAAGGAAAAACTTAACCAAGAGACGATGGCCCTTTATAAGACCTACAAGGTCAACCCCCTGGGCGGCTGTCTTCCTATGGTCATTCAGATCCCGGTCTTTTTTGCCCTTTACAGCCTACTGGGATATGCCATTGAACTTAGGCATGCCCCGTTTTTCCTTTGGATCAACGATCTTTCAGCCCCGGATCGCCTGCCGATCGGCATTGAAATTCCTTATGTCGGCAACGGAATCCCGGTGTTAACCCTGCTGATGGGGGCCTCGATGTTTATTCAGCAAAAAATGACCCCCACTACCGGTGATCCGACCCAGGCTAAAATGATGCTTTTTTTACCGGTGATTTTTACTTTTATGTTTATCAATTTTGCTGCAGGTCTGGTTTTGTATTGGCTGGTTAATAATCTCCTTTCCATTGGTCAACAATATTATATCAATAAATATGCCAATTGAACAAAAGCGGAGGTGATGACTTATGGCATCCCTTGAAACAGAAGGAAAATCCATCGAAGAGGCTGTTGAGACGGCCTGTATTCAATTGAATGTTCCCAAGGAACAATTAGAAATTGAAATCCTTAATTCGGGTTCCATCGGAATATTCGGTATTATGGGTTCAAAAAAGGCCAGAATTCGGGCCACGATCAAAGAAGAAAAGTTGGAGTTAGTCTCCGAGCCCCAACCCCCCACCCAGGTTGCCCCTGTCTCAACACCTGTTTCGCTGCCTGAAATTGATTGGGTTGCTGAAGCCAAAACCCTGACCCAGGACCTCCTGAACCTAATGGGACTAGAGGCCTCCCTTCAGATTAAAAAAGAAAGAGAAACCCTCCATATCAAGATAGAGGGCGACAAAAGCGGATTATTGATCGGGCGAAGAGGACAAAACTTGGATGCTCTGCAATATTTAATCACCCGGATTCTGAATCGAAAGGGTCCGGACAAAATTAAAGTTGTTTTGGACAGTGGGGACTACCGAAGCCACCGGAAAAGTTATCTGGAGGATTTGGCCCTAAAGATGGCTGAAAAATCTAAAAAGACCGGGAAACCGGTGGTCATAAGCCCTTTAAATGCCCATGATCGCCGCATTATCCATCTGATCCTGGAAAAAGATAAAAGCCTCAAGACCATCAGCCGGGGAGAAGGGCAATTAAAAAAAATAGTCATTTTCGGGGTTAAAGAAGACCGTCCCGCAGAAGCCATCCCCGAATTGGATTCATAAAAGGTGCACGGTTCAAGGTATAAGGTTCCGGGTTGAGGATCTCGCAAAAGGTCTAACAAGGTTCATGGTTAAAAGCTTAGTAAGAAAGTTCTTCCTGGCCCCTTAATTTCTGAATCATGAACGTTGAACCCTACACCTTGCGCCTTGTGCCAGGTGCCTTCTGCCTTGAACCATTCTTACCATGTCAAATCAAGATACCATTGCCGCTATATCCACCCCTGTTGGAATAGGGGGGATCGGGATTATCCGAATCAGCGGTCCCCGCGCTTTGGCCATTACCCAAGCCCTATTCCTCTCGGCCTCTTCCAGGGAGGCCACCCGGTCTCACCATCTAACCCTGGGAAACATCGTCGATCCTGCCCGGGGAACTATCATAGATCAAGTCTTGCTAAATTATATGAAGGCCCCCAAAACCTATACCCGGGAAGATGTAGTTGAAATCAATTGTCACAGCGGCCCGTTAGTATTAAAAAAAATTCTGGAACTGGTTCTAAAGGAAGGGGCTCGTCTGGCCGATCCGGGGGAATTTTCCCTGAGGGCCTTTTTAAATGGACGAATTGACCTGACCCAGGCTGAAGGGATTGTTGAGCTGATTCTGGCCCAAACCGACCAGGCCCTGGAGAAGGCCAATAAACTGCTCCAAGGTGAATTACAGCAACTTTTAAAAGGCATTCAGGAAAACCTTTTGTCTTTATTAGCCCAACTGGAAGCGGCTATTGATTTTCCTGAGGAAGAATTGGAGATCTTAGACCGGAAAGATTGGAATCGCCTTCTTCAAAACCAGATCTTATTACCCTTAACGCAACTCATCCGGGCTTATGAAGACGGATTGCCTTTTCGAGAAGGGCTTTCCCTAGTCATTGTCGGCAAGCCGAATGTCGGGAAATCCAGTTTATTAAATACCCTTCTAAAAGAAGAACGGGCCATCGTCACTTCAATCCCGGGGACGACGCGGGATACCATCGAGGAAACTATCCTCCTCAAAGGACTGCCGTTTCGTTTGGTAGATACCGCCGGGATTCGCCGGGCCCGAGATGAAGTGGAAGAGGCCGGAATACTTCGTACTCGGGAAAAAGTCTATGAAGCCCAGATCGTCCTATTTTTGATCGATACTTCCAACGCCCTCGAAGAGGAAGACCGGGCCATCTTTCAAGAAATCCAGGAAAAACCGAAGATGATCTTGCTGAATAAAATGGACCTCCCCTCGGTTGTTTCCATGGAAGAGATCCAAAAACAATTTCCCTGTCCGATGACGCTTCAAATTTCGGCCCGTTATAGACAAGGGATCGACACACTTAAAGAAAAACTTCATGAACTCTTTCTTCAGGATCATTTCCCTGAGGCCTTGCCCGATCTCATGCCTACCCTCCGTCAGAAAAAAATATTCGAACAGATGGTTGAGTCCTTAACCAGGGCTTTTCAATTGAGTGAGCAAAACCAGTCCCTTGAATTTATTGCCCTGGATCTTCAAAAGGCTCTGGAAGAATTAGGCTCCCTGATCGGCACAACCACAAATGAAGATGTCCTGGACCGGATCTTCAGCCGGTTTTGTATTGGGAAATGACAGCCGGATGCAAGATGCCGGATACCGGTTACTCGTTTCTGGTTGTTGTTGGAGGAAAATACCTTATAACGTTTGGGGTTGTTTTCTTGTGCCTGCTCTGGACTTCGCCGGAGAGACATTCTTGGCGACTGAGCAGTAACGAGGAACGAGGAACGAGCAACCAGTATCCGGTATCAAATATCACCTTCATTTAGGGAACCTTTGAGAAAAAAACCTGACATTATACCAGACCTAGATCCGTCAGAAGGCCAACGTTTGCTCAAACAAGGGGCTGAAGCTTTAGGGGTTGCCTTATCCCCCCGCCAGTTAGAGCAATTCATGGATTTCCTGATCATACTACGTAAATGGAATCGGCATGTCAATCTGACCGGTTTTCGATCCTGCCGAGAGATTATTATCAAACATTTTCTGGATTCCCTTACTCCTTTACCTTATCTGCCGGCGAAAGCGCGGATATTGGACTTAGGGTCCGGGGCCGGATTTCCGGGACTGCCGATCAAGATTGCCCGACCTGACCAACCCATCACCTTGATTGATGCCTCGGCCAAAAAAATCAGCTTTCTAAAAGAAGCGGCCCGTCATTTGAATCTGCCCCCCATCTCTATCTTTCAGACCTATCTGGGGAAAAGAACCTCTTTCCGGTTTGAAGCCAATCAATTCGAGATCGTCATTACCCGGGCCGTTGGAAAAACAATAGACCTTTTAACCGGGGTATACCCTTATTTACCATACGGTGGGAAGTTATTATTCATGAAGGGGAGACAAGGGCCAGAAGAGGTTTCCGCTCTGAAGGTTCAAATCCAAGAAAGGGGATTTAGGCTGGAAACACCGATTGTTTTGACCCTGCCTTTGTTGGAGCAGGAAAGGACCTTGATTTTTATCACTAAGGTTGAGGATAGAAAACCTGTAAAAATTTAGCTTTTGGATTTTGGATTTTGGATTTTGAAACGGGTTCCGGGTTTTCGATGTTTTTTGAAATGGGTTTCTAATTTCCCTCTGAATAGAAAAGCTATCAAGACGGCAAGAAGTGACAGGCCGATGACAATCCCCAGGACCCAATAATTTTTTTCCCGAACCAGATGTCCTTGGATGGTCAACAAAACGGTTCCCAAAAATCGTCCGGCGGTCGATATGATCAAAAAGGTTTTCAGATCCATGTGTCCCAAACCCAATATGTAACACAGATAATCTTTGGGAAATCCGGGGATCAGAAAAAGTAAAAAAGCGATCCAGGTTCCCTGATGGGCCATGAGATAGTCATAACGCTGGATAGTTTTATAACGGACGATCCGTTCCACCAAAGGTTGACCGGCCCAGCGGGCGAAAATGAAGGCCAGCCATGACCCTACCCCTAAACCGATGGTGGAATACAGAACACCGAAAAAATTTCCATAGAGAAATCCGCCGATAAATCCGGTCACCTCGCCGGGGATGGGGGCGAAGAGGACTTGAAATATCTGGAGGGCCACAAAGATAACGGGAGAAAAACTCCCGTAGGATTTAATAAACGCGACCAGCCGTTTCCGGTCTAAATAGGTGAGATAGATGTCACTGTGGTAAATCAGCAGGTAAAGGGCCAAGCAAAAAAAGACTAAAAGAAAGGCACTGACCCCGATGGTTTTTTTCATAAGCGGTTATTCCCCTTTTTCGGGAATTAACCTTACCTTTTCCGGCAGGGAGGTGTCAAGGGGTTTGAACCCTTGCTGATTTATAGGGAATGGATAGAGTAGAAGGGGATCAGAGTCCCCTTCTTTTGTCAGACTCGTTTTGTTCTCTATTGAAGCTCCTTGCACCAGGTGCAGTCCCGCCATGGCGGGATTCCAGGCAAGGAAAATGTCCATTTATTGCAGTACGCTCGCTAATCCCGCTGAAGACGGGACCTTCTGTCCACGCAGTCACGCCGTTGGCGTGACGGGGAATACGCCCGCTGTCCATGTTCAATGGGCGGTTATTTCCTGAACGATCGGGACCTCATCATGGAAGAAGGGCGGAGCTGTCTCTTCTTCTTTTTCTTTGAATAAGAGGGCTGGATCTTCCATCACCAGAGCCGCTTTCAGTACCTCATCCATATTTTCCACCGAGATAATTTCCAGGGCCTTTAAAATCCGGGGTGGGATTTCTTTCAGATCCTTTTCATTTTCTTTCGGTATGATTACCGTTTTGACCTTGCCTCGGTGAGCGGCAATAATTTTCTCCTTCAATCCGCCAATGGGCAGAACCCGGCCGCGCAAGGTGATCTCCCCGGTCATGGCCGTTTTCCGCTTGACCGGTTTTCTAAGTAAGGCGGAAACAATAGAGGTCCCGATGGTAATACCGGCCGATGGCCCGTCTTTGGGAATGGCCCCTTCAGGGATATGGATGTGGATATCCATTTTCTGATAGAAGTTTCTAGGCAAGCCCAGTCGTTCGGCACGGGAACGGACATAACTTAAAGCCGCTTGGGCCGATTCCTGCATGACCTCGCCCAATTTCCCGGTAATGATCAATTTGCCTTTACCGGGCATCAGGACCACTTCCGTTAAAAGTAATTCACCACCGACCTCGGTCCAGGCCAAACCGGTTGTGATTCCAATCTCATCTTTTTCTTCCGTCTCTCCATAGCGGAATTTCGGTACCCCTAAAAATTTCTGGACCGTCGTGGCACTGATTTCAATATGGGTTTCTTTGCCCCGGCGGACAACCTCTTTAGCCACTTTACGGCATAAGGTGGCGATTTCTCTCTCCAGATTGCGGACCCCGGATTCCCTGGTATATCGGCGTATGATGGTCAACAAGGCGTTGTCGGTAAAATGGATATTCTCGGAGGTCAAACCGTTGGCTTCTTCCTGTTTTTTGATCAGAAACTGACGGGCGATCTGAAGTTTTTCGGGTTCGGTATATCCCGGAAGCCGAATGATCTCCATTCGATCCTGCAAAGGCAGTGGAATGGAATATAGGGTGTTGGCTGTAGTGATAAAGAAGACCTCAGACAGGTCGTAATCCATATCCAGGTAATGATCACTAAAAGCAAAGTTCTGTTCCGGATCGAGGACCTCGAGCAGTGCGGCTGAGGGGTCTCCCCGGAAATCCGTGCTCATTTTGTCCACTTCATCCAGACAGAAGACGGGATTATTGGATTTGGCCTTTTTCAAGGACTGGATGATTTTCCCGGGCAAGGCCCCGATATAGGTTCGGCGATGCCCGCGAATCTCGGCCTCATCTCTGACCCCGCCTAAGGAGACCCGGATAAAATTTCTCCCGGTGGCCCGGGCAATGGATTTGGCCAGTGAAGTCTTCCCCACACCAGGAGGACCGACAAAACAAAGGATCGGCCCTTTTATTTTTTTAACCAGACTCTGAACAGCCAGATATTCCAGGATTCGCTCTTTGGGTTTTTCCAAACCATAATGATCTTCGTTGAGTATCTTCTCAGCTCCATCGATATCTAATTTATCTTTGGTTCGATTATACCAGGGCAGGCCGATAATCCAGTCGATATAATTACGGACCACCGTGGCCTCGGCCGACATAGGGGACATCATTTTCAGTTTCTTCAGTTCGGCCCGAATTTTGGTGGAAGCCTCCTTGGACATCCTTTTCTGTTTGATCTTCTTCTCTAATTCCTGGATCTCATTTTTAAAATCATCCTGTTCGCCCATTTCTTTTTGGATGGCCCGGATCTGTTCATTGAGGTAATAATCCTTTTGGGTTTTTTCCATCTGCTTTTTAACCCGGCCCTTGATGCGTTGTTCAATTTCCAGGATTTCCATCTCCCCGCGCATCATTTCATAGAGTTTCTCCAGCTTTCGATTCACCTGGGTTAGCTCCAAGAGCTCCTGCTTCTGTTCGATCTTGGCGCCCAAATGGGGGGCAATAGAATCAACCAAACGGATCGGGTCTTCCAGTCCAAGAACGGTGTGGACCAATTCCTGGGGGATTTTCTTGTTTAGCTTTTGATAAGCCTCAAAGGTTTGTTTGACCGTACGAACCAAGGCTTCCAGCTCGGATTTGTTCGGTATAATGTCCTGGAGCTTTTCCACTTCAACCAGATAAAAGGCCCGGTTAGGAAGGTACCGTTGCACCCTGGCCCGAAACCGGCCTTCGATCAAGACCTTGACTGTCCCATCGGGCAGTCGCAGCATCTGCAGGATACTGCCGGCGGTCCCAATCTGATGGAGGTCCCGCTCCGTTGGGTCGTCCACTTTGGCATTGCGTTGGGTTAATAAAAGGATATCTTTTTCCAGAGACATGCTGTATTCAAGAGCTTGAATCGATTTTTCACGACCCACAAATAAAGGAGCTACCATCCCTGGAAAAACAACAATATCTCTTAAGGGGAGAACGGGGATCACCTGTTGTTGTCCCCCGTCTTCTCGACTTTCTTCGTTTTTTGGAAATACGGCCATAACAGTTTGTTCCTTACTAAAATAGAGAGTTAAATCCCCTCAGTTCCCCCTTAACCAAGGGGGCAAAGGCGGGGTTTCTTGCTTTGACGGTTTCCGCTTCCGGCGGTCATGAGTGTTAAGTTTGGATTGTAATAGATTTCCAACTAAGTCTATTTTCGGTTTTGTTTACCGATTCTTTAATAAATAAAAGAATTTCTTTGAGGTTCGAATTTAGTTGCCTTCTGCCGGTGTTCTTTGTCCCGATTTTTTCTTAGGCCGATTCGGCCTGATTTTCAAACAAAAGAATGGGGGATTCGTTATGAAGGATAACTTCTTCGCTGACCACACATTCTTGAACGTTTTTCATGGAAGGGATTTCAAACATGATGTCCAACATGGCTTTTTCCAAGATAGAACGAAGTCCCCGGGCCCCTGATTTTCTTTTCAAGGCTTCACGGGCCACGGCCTTGATGGCCCCATCGGTAAATTTCAAATCCACCCTCTGCATTTCAAACAGTTTCTGATATTGCCTGACGATGGCGTTTTTGGGTTCGGTCAGGATACGTACCATCGCTCCTTCGCTTAACTCATCCAAAGTGGCAATGACCGGCAGACGACCAATAAATTCGGGAATCAATCCAAAACGCAGCAGATCCTGGGGTTGGACCTGATCCAATATCTCGCCCAACCGCTTCTTTTCTGATTGCTTGCGAATATCGGCCCCGAATCCCATAACCTTGGCCCCGCTTCGAGTCTGAATAATTTTATCCAGTCCATTAAAGGCCCCGCCGCAGACAAATAAGATGTTCGTTGTGTCTACCTTAACAAATTCCTGTTGGGGGTGTTTTCGACCTCCCTTGGGGGGGACGCTGGACAGGGTCCCCTCGATGATTTTTAATAGTGCCTGTTGAACCCCTTCGCCGGAGACGTCACGGGTAATGGATGGGTTTTCCGATTTTCGGGCAATCTTATCGATTTCATCAATATAGACGATCCCCCGGCAGGCCCGCTCAACATCATAATCGGCGGCTTGCAGTAGATTGAGAATGATATTTTCCACATCCTCTCCCACGTATCCGGCTTCGGTCAGGGTGGTGGCATCAGCTATGGTAAAAGGGACTTTCAAGATTTTGGCCAGAGTTTGGGCCAGCAGGGTTTTCCCTGATCCGGTAGGTCCGATCAGCAGGATATTACTCTTCTGCAGTTCGACCCCTTCCAAATCGATCTTGTTATCGATGCGTTTGAAGTGGTTATGAACGGCGACGGAAAGAATTTTTTTGGCCTTTTCCTGTTCGATGACATAACCATCCAAGATTTCCTTGATATCCGACGGCTTGGGTATCTTCTCCCCGAGATGGACCTCCTCTTTTTCATATTCTTCGGCAATAATCTCATTACATAGTCCGATGCATTCGTCGCAGATATAAACCGACGGTCCGGCTATAAGTTTTTTTACTTCATCCTGACTTTTCCCACAAAAGGAACATAACAGATCGCTACTTTTCCCTTTGCCGTCTCCTCTTTTGTTCATTTATCCGTTACCCCTGATTGATTATTGGTGATTATTGAATGGACACCTTAACATTCCATTAAGATTTGCTCAATCCCGTTATTTCCTCCCGTTTGGAAATGACATAGTCGACAATACCATAATTTTTGGCCTGTTCACCGGTCATATAAAAATCCCGGTCGGTGTCTTTTTCGATTTTTTCATAAAGCTGTCCGGTATGCTCAACCAGGACTTGATTCAGTTCTTCCCTGATCCTCAAGATTTCCCTGGCCTGGATGCCCACATCCGTAGCCTGGCCTTGAACTCCTCCTAAGGGTTGATGGATGAGGATCCTGGAGTGGGGCAGGGCATAGCGCATCCCCTTGGTCCCGGCAGCCAGCAACAAGGCGGCCATGCTGGAAGCCTGTCCCAGACAGAGAGTGGAAATATTCGATTTTATGTATTCCATGGTGTCATAGATCGCCAGCCCGGAAGAAACGATGCCGCCTGGAGAATTAATGTACATATGGATGTCTTTATCCGGATCATCCCCTTCAAGAAAAAGGAGTTGGGCGATCATCAGATTGGCCACATGATCGTCTATCGGAGCCCCCAAAAAGATGATCCGGTCTTTCAGAAGGCGGGAATAGATATCATAGGCCCGTTCGCCCCGGGTATCTTGTTCGACAACGATGGGTATTAAGGTCATTGTTAAATCCTTTTTATAGAATACAGAATTCAGGAGACAGAATCCAGAATAACGATGCCTGAAAATCAGAGAATATGATCAGATTCCTTTTTCTTCTGAATTCTGAATTCTGGATTCCTGAACAATATATCAGTATACTTAGTTATTATGGTTGAATGGTAGCATGCTCCTGGAGGAAATTCAAGGTCTTTTCCTCAAGAAGCTGCTGGCTCAATTCAGGCATTAAGTTATTTTTATTATATATTTCTCGAACCAGGGTTACCGACTGGTTCACGTTACGGGCAATCCGTTGGAGTTCCTCATCAATTTCTTCCGGGCTGACGATTATCGATTCCAGTTGAGCTACCTTTTCCAGAATTAATTTTTTTCGGGCCAGTTTTTGAGCCGGGGGGTGAAATTTTTCCATCAGTCGGGCCGGCTCAAGGCCGGCCTTTTCCCAGGTGAGTCCTTGATGGGTCAGATTTTGTTCAAACCGCATCATCATCTGTTGGATCTCCCGATTGACCAGGGCCTCGGGGATCTCAAATTCGGTTTTGGAAATCAAACCATCGGTCAAGTCCTCTTTTAATTTCATTTCTGCCTTTCGATTTTCCTCTTGTTCCATATCTTCCCGGATCTTTTTTCTTAAGTCTTCAAGGGAAGAAAAATCTTTCCCCAGACTTTGGGCAAATGAATCGTTCAGGTCAGGAAGATTCCTTTTCTTGATCTCCTTAAGGACGACCAGGTAACGGACTTTTTTCCCGGCCAGGGCAGGATTTCCAAAGTCCTCCGGAAAATCAATATCAAATTCTTTTGTTTCCTCTTTCTTCATGCCCTCCAGTTCTTTTTCAAACTCGGCATTAAAATACCCGGCCCCCGCTTCCAAATCAAAGTTCTGGGCCGAACCACCCGGTACTTCCTTTCCATCCATAAAAGATTTATAATCAATTATTGCAAAATCCCCTTTTTGGAGAGGACGCTCTTCTTCGAGGGCAACCAGTTCTCCGTGACTCATTCGGATGGCCGTAAGTCTTTTTTCAACATCTTCCTCGGTTATACTGACCACCGGCTTTTTTACTTCCAAACCCTTGTACTCAGCTACAGGTATTTCAGGTTTCAATTCTATTTCGGCTTTATAAATAAAAGGGGCTTCTTTATCCAGGGGGGGATAATCCAATTCCGGCATGGAGATCGGGATGACCTCGGTCTCTTTCAAGGCCTCCGGGTAAGTCCGATTGATGATTTGTGAAACCACTTCCTCTTCTATCTGAGGCCCATAATATTTGGTCAGAACGTTAACCGGGATTTTCCCGGTTCTGAAACCTTTCAGTTTAACTTTCTTGTTGAGGTTTTTTACTACCGATTCCCATTCCTTCCTGATCTGTTCCACCTCCACTTCAATGGTCAGCTTTTTCTTGATCGGTGAAATTTCTTCCAATTGTACCTTCATGGTCATATTTCCCTTACCCTATTTATTTATTGGTGCGAGAGGGGGGATTTGAACCCCCACCCTGTTTCCAGGGCTGGATCCTAAGTCCAGTGCGTCTACCAATTCCGCCACTCTCGCCCTTTCCTTAAGGCGTGAGGAGGACTTTTTTAATTTTTAAATATACTTACTCTTTCCCTTAAAGTCAAGAGAGCCGGCTTTTAAGGCCCAGGAAAGGGCCAATTCGCTTCCGGTCAAGCCGATCCTTTCTTGTTGCTTGAGAACCCCTTTCATTCCTTCGGCCAAATGGACCTTCGTGATAAAAGGCATGATTTTCAACCTGGAATCATTTAAGAAAAGGGATTATCCTGAAATAAGGTGGCTTCCCGGTCCGGTCCGACGGAGATGATCCCAATGGGGACTTTTACCAGTTCTTCGATGCGTTTTAAATAATTCTGGGTGGTTTGCGGCAGGTTTTCTCTTTTTCTGATCCCTTCAATGGGTTCCGACCAGCCTTCCCATTCTTCATAGACCGGCCGGCAGGCTTCAAGGGTCTTTAGCTGTGCCGGCATGCTGGTCAGGGTCTGAGTATTATAGGAGTAGCCGGTGCAGATTTTTATTTTTTTCTGCCCGGACAGGACATCCAACTTGGTAACGGCTAAATGGGTCAGGCCGTTTAGCCTGGCCGAATCTTTTAGAACAACCGCATCCAGCCAGCCACAGCGTCTGGGTCTGCCGGTGGTTGCCCCGTACTCCCCACCCTTCTCTCGAAGGGCCAGACCGGTTTCATCGGTCAACTCCGTGGGAAAAGGCCCTGCCCCCACCCGGGTGGTATAGGCTTTAACGATCCCGACAACCGATTGAATCTTGGTCGGCCCCACTCCAGAGCCATGGCAGACACTACCGGCCACCGGGTTGGATGAAGTCACAAAAGGATAAGTCCCATGATCGATATCCAAATGGGTCCCCTGAGCCCCCTCAAATAAGATATTTTTATTTCCGGTCAGGGCCTGATCGATCATGATTGAAACATCGGTCACATAGGGTCGGATGAATTCGGCCAAAGGCAAATAAACCTTAAGGATCTCTTTTGGATCAATAGTGGGAACTTTTAATAAGTGCTCGAATATAAAATTTTTTTCCTTGAGGCTGGTTTCTACTTTCTCGGCAAAGACCTTGGGATCCAACAGGTCAATAACCCGGATCCCGATTCGGGCCACCTTATCCTCATAGCAAGGGCCGATTCCTCTTCCGGTGGTGCCGATGGAAGCCTTGCCTTTTTGGGCCTCCCGGGCCAGGTCCAGGTGCTTATGATAGGGCATAATGAGATGGGCCTTTTCACTGATGGCCAAATTTTTCGGACTGACGGCAATTCCCCGGTCTTGGAGGGTCAGGATCTCTTTCTGCAAAACTTCCAAATCCACCACTACCCCATTGCCGATCAGGCACTTTTTTTCAGCATGGAGAATCCCCGACGGGATCAGGTGAAGAATGAATTTATCCGGCCCGACCACCAGGGTATGGCCGGCATTATTCCCTCCCTGAAATCGAACTACCACATCGGCATGCCGGGTCAGGAGATCGACTACCTTTCCCTTCCCTTCATCGCCCCATTGCGTACCTACCACCACGACACAAGACATGTTTTACTCCTCGTCGAATAATTTGAGTTTATAAGGGATTTTTATGCTACCGGGCGAAAAAAGTCAATCAATTACTGGGGCCTTTGTGATTCGACATTCAGCAGTCAAGGAATTATATCAACCTATTCTTTTTATGATTCGCTTGTAGTCATCGTCAGTGCCGATCCAGACCCAAATAAAACCGGTTCCATCCTTTCCTAATACCGCATCGACCTCAAACGGGCGATGCGTTCCTCAATGGGCGGGTGGGTGGAAAACAGGTTGAGCAGGCTGCGGCCCGAAAGGGGGTTGACAATAAACATGTGAGCTGTGGCCGGTTTCGGGTCTTCCATGGGAATCCGTTTGGAGGCCACTCCAAGTTTTTCCAGGGCTCCGGCCAATCCCAGGGGGGTTCCTGAAAACTGGGCCCCGGAGGCATCGGCCAGATATTCCCGGGAACGGGAGATGGCCATCTGGATCAGCATGGCGGCAATAGGGGCTACAATGGTCATGACCAGAAGACCGATGATTCCTCCTCCGCCTTCTCCTTCTTCCGAATCCCGGCTTCCTCCGAAGATGGCCGCCCAGCGGGCCATATTGGCCAGGATCATGATGGCTCCGGCCATGGTGGCGGCAATGGATCCGATCAGGATATCCCGGTTTTTCACATGGGCCAGTTCATGGGCCAGGACCCCTTTCAGTTCCTGACGGGAGAGGATTCGTAAGATGCCGCTCGTTACGGCCACGACGGCATGCTCCGGATTTCTGCCGGTGGCAAAGGCATTGGGTGAATCGTCTTCAATCAGAAAGATTCTCGGCTTGGGAATACCGGCATGTTGGGCCAGTTCCATGACCATCTGATGGATCTCCGGGTGTTCTTGAGGAGGGATCTCCTTGGCCCGGTACATGGCCAGGACGATCTTATCGGAAAACCAATAGCTCCCCAGGTTCATGATCCCGGCCAGAAAAAAGGCCATGATCATTCCTCCCTGTCCCCCAACGGCCCCGCCGATAAAAATAATCAGGACGGTCATCAATCCTAATAACAATGTCGTTTTCATGGTATTGGAAAACATAAACGTTAACTCCTTTTTCTCGTTGCGAGTTACGGGTTAATAAAGTTACAATATTCATTCCCAAACCCGCAACTCGAAACCCGTAACGGTCTTTCAAATTATGTTACTATACTTTAAACCCTTGTCAAGCAAAACCGGTTGGTTATCCTTTCTTAAAGACGACCTCTCCTTTAGGGGCGGCATCCACAATAATTTTTTCCCCTTCCTTAAATTCCCCTTCCAGTAATTTCAAGGCCAGGGCATCCTGGATACGGTGCTGGATGACCCGTTTTAAAGGCCGGGCCCCATAAACCGGATCAAAACCCTCCTGGGAAATTTGATCCCGGGCTTTATTGGTCAATTGAATATCGAGGTGTTTTTCCGCCAGTCGTTTCTGAAGCAAGCGGATCTGGATATCAACGATGGCCTTGATCTGATCCCGATTTAGGGCGTGAAAAATAACGATCTCATCAACCCGGTTTAAGAATTCGGGTTTGAAGTGGGCCCGAAGGGCCTCCATGACCCTCCGGACCATCTCTTCTCTTTCCCGTTCGGTCAGATCCTGAATAAATTGACTGCCGATATTGGAGGTCATGATGACCAGGGTGTTGGTAAAGTCCACGGTTCTTCCCTGCCCGTCGGTCATCCGGCCGTCATCGAGGATCTGCAGCAAGGCGTTAAAGACCTCGGGATGGGCCTTTTCGATCTCGTCAAAAAGCACGACCGAATAAGGTTTTCGCCGTACCGCTTCCGTCAAGTATCCCCCCTCTTCATAACCCACATAACCCGGAGGTGCCCCGATCAAACGGGAGACCGAGTGTTTTTCCATGTATTCGGACATGTCGACCCGGACCATGGCCTGTTCATCATCAAACAGAAATTCGGCCAGGGCCTTGGCCAGTTCAGTCTTGCCCACACCGGTGGGGCCCATGAAGATAAAAGACCCTATGGGGCGATCAGGATCCTGCAGTCCGGACCGCGCCCGGCGAACGGCATTGGCTACCGCCCGGATGGCCTCTTCCTGGCCGATGACCCGGTTTTTGATCCTTCCCTCCATGGTGATTAATTTCTGTTTTTCCCCTTCCATCATGCGGGAAACGGGGATACCGGTCCATTTGGCCACCACTTCGGCAATGTCCTCATCATCCACTTCCTCTTTCAGCATCTTCAGGTCCTGTTGAAGGACTTCTAATATTTGATTTTCTTCCTCCAATTGTTTATTCATATTCAGGAGGACCCCATAGCGGATTTCCGCCGCCCGGGTAAGGTCTCCCTGCCTTTCGGCGTTGGTGGCCTCGGTCTTTTTGTTTTCTATTTCCTCTTTAATTTGTCTGATCTTTTGGATGGCCTCTTTTTCCTTCTGCCAATGGGCTTTCATTGTCCCGCTTTGGGTTTTGAGTTCCCCTAGTTCCTTTTCAATTTTTTTCAGGCGGTCTTTGGAGGCCGGGTCCACCTCCTTTTTTAAGGCCTCTTTTTCAATCTCCATCTGGAGGATTTTCCGTTCCAGTTCGTCGATCTCCTGGGGGAGACTGTCGATCTCAATCCTCAGTTTGGATGCGGCTTCATCGATCAGGTCAATGGCCTTGTCGGGCAGAAAGCGGTCGGTGATATAACGATGGGACAAGGTGGCCGCGGCCACAATGCCGGAATCTTTGATACGTACCCCGTGATGGACTTCGTACTTTTCTTTTAATCCTCTCAATATGGCAATCGTATCCTCCACCGTGGGTTCACTGACCAGGACCGGCTGAAACCGGCGTTCCAGGGCGGCATCTTTTTCCACATATTTCCGGTATTCGTTGATGGTGGTGGCCCCGACACAACGCAATTCCCCCCGGGCCAGGGCCGGTTTAAGCATATTGCCGGCATCCACAGCCCCTTCGGCCTTTCCGGCCCCTACCAGGGTATGGAGTTCGTCAATAAACAGAATGATCTGCCCCTGGGCTTCGGTCACCTCTTTGAGCACGGCTTTCAGCCGGTCTTCGAATTCCCCTCTGTATTTGGCCCCGGCGATCAAGGCCCCCATGTCCAGGGACACGACCCGTTTGTTTTTCAGACCCTCCGGCACATCGCCGAGAACGATACGTTGGGCCAGACCTTCGACAATGGCCGTCTTCCCTACCCCGGGTTCTCCGATCAGAACCGGGTTGTTCTTGGTCCTCCGGGACAGGACCTGGATAACCCTGCGGACTTCATCGTCCCGGCCGATGACCGGATCCAGTTTTCCCTCTCGGGCCAGATCGGTCAGGTCCCGGGCAAACTTTTCCAGAGGGCGGTATTTATCTTCCGGATTGGGGTCGGTAACCCGTTGACTGCCGCGGATGTCTTTTAAGGATTTCAATATATTTTCCCGGTTCAATCCTAGAGAAAGTAACGCCTGGGTCAAGGGATCGCCCTTCTGATCCATAAGGGCGATCAGGATGTGTTCCATACTGACGTACTCGTCCCGCATCTGGGAGGCCTCTTTGAATGAGCCGTCCAAGGCGGTGTTGAGTCTGGGGGAGATATAGCTTTGCCCTTTTCCTGTACCCGAGACTCTGGGGATATTATCCAGCTGATTCTTAAGGATATTCTTAACCTGGTTGGGGTTGATCCCCAGCTTCTGCAGCAGGGGCAAAATAATATTATCGGGTTGATTCAAGATGGCGGTCAACAGGTGTTCGGGCTCGATCTGTTGATGTCCCATACCATCAGCCATGGATTGGGCTGATTGAATGGCCTCTTGAACCTTTATGGTAAATTTATCAAAACGCATGGTGTCCTCCAAGCTGATACAATAGTTATATTTTTTTAAGTTTATTTATTCGGAAAGGTCGATTTACCTTAAAAATTAACCATCTTACCTTTATTTGTCAAGGAGGGGGTAGGGCGTTTTTCATCACCCGACCGGGACAAAAAGTCTTCCTTTTCGGGATCTAAGAATTTTTTGATTATCATTATAATTTATAATAGGGTTGGCAGGGTGCTGATGCGGGGACCACGAAACACAAAAATGGATTTCCCGAACGGCGAACACTTAACACCGAACAGTTTTCTGCTAAAGAGAGGCGGAATGTCAACCGGTTCCGCCTCTCTTTGATCGTTTATTTTTTTTAATAAATTATTTTTTCCCCGGCTCCTCTGGTAAGGATGGGGCCTGAACGGTCTCATAAAGGGCGATTAGACGGGTATGCTGATAACGTTCATGTTCTTTTTTGGAAACGCCCTTGGGGCTGTAAAGATCTCCGGTACCATAGACCTTATAAAATTCATGGACTGAATTGACCAGATATTTGTCGAGGATTCCCTTAGGGAATTCAGCCCGATTTTTGGCCAGCTTCAAATTCACTTTTTGGGGTCCAAAGGCCGAGGCGCTCCCGATGCTGATAAAGAGGATTTTTCGGCCTTTGCTTTCCCGGGAAAGGAAATCGGCGAAGCGTATCAGACGTTCATATTCCAGAGAATTTTCCTTAAGTTTTTTAGTTCCCACCGGATAAAAAAGGGTGATCTGACCGGTGCCTTGTTTCATGGCAAGTTCTTCGATCCGTTCCAGAATTTTCTGGGCGGTTTCCTGGTGCTTCCGGGCGGTCTCCAGGATCTGTTTTTGGGTTTCTTCCAGACGTTTATTGGAATCTTTTAAGGCTTCCTGGCCGGTTTTCAAAGATTCCTGGGAATCCCTTAGTTTGGAAAATTCGGCCATGGCCATGTTGTGGGAATCCATAAAGAGCTGGGTCAGGGTTCCGGCCTGCTCTGTTGAAGCCGCACCTGTCCAGGTTCCCTTGGGGAATTCAACCTTTTTCAGGCCCTGATTGGATTCAGTGGCTTGCAGGTTGGTATCCCGCATTTGAAGCTGCTTGACCTCTCCACCACAACCAACCAGCAATAAAAAGACCACGATTCCCCCGAATATTTTGTAACCCATCTTTTTCCTCCCAATTTGGTTTCATATAATCAACATCTAAAATTTACTTAGCAATTAACATACCAAAAGTCAATTTTATTATTATGTTGATATCATTATTAAATATTTTTTAGGCCTGCCTGAAAGGTGGAAAAAACTTCCCCTTGTATGATTTTTCAGACAACATAACGTCATTCCGCCGACACTATCTTTAATTTTTATTGCTTGGTCCTTTATAGCTGATTAAAATCTCCAAATTTTTTGCTATTTTTCATTTATCTTGGTAGTATCCAAAAAAATTAATAAAAGGAGGCACCCATCCCGTGAAATTTATTGAAGCCTTGAACGCAGCTTGGCATAAGAATAACTCCCTGCTGTGCGTGGGCCTCGATTCCGACCTTGATAAGATCCCAAAACATCTGCGAACCGCCGGGGCACCCCTTTTTGAGTTCAACCGGGCGATCATCGACAGTACCTCGGACCTCGTCTGTGCCTTCAAACCGCAGATGGCCTATTATGCCGCCTCCGGTTCGGAACACGATCTTGAGCTGACCATAGCCTACATTCATGAGAACTACCCTGACATCCCCGTTATCCTGGACGCCAAGCGGGGGGATATCGGATCGACCGCAAAAATGTACGCTCGGGAGGTGTTTGATCGTTATGGAGCGGATGCGGTTACGGTTAATCCTTTCCTGGGGGGGGATGCACTTGAACCGTTTCTCGACCGAGGCGACAAAGGGGTGATTGTCCTATGCCGGACATCCAATCCGGGCGCAACCGATATCCAGGATTTAGAAATTGATGGGGAAAAGCTCTATCGGATCATTGCCGCCAAGGCAGCCCATGAATGGAACCGCAACGGCAATGTTCTTCTGGTTGTCGGTGCAACCTATCCTTTGGAACTCCGGGAGATCAGGTCCCTGGTAGGGAACATGCCTTTTCTGGTACCCGGCATCGGGGTCCAAGGCGGCGACATCGAGATGGCTGTGATCAACGGTAAGGATGGAAACGGGACCGGAATGATCATCAATTCCTCAAGGGCGGTAATATACGCCGGCGAAGGAAAGGATTTTGCACAAACAGCAAGGGCCGCTGCCCTCCGGCTCAGGGATGAAATTAACCGGTACCGATAGCCGAAAAAAAAGTATTTTTTCCAGAGAACAGTACCCTGTCAATGGTCACTGGTCGTTCAAATTCTTAGAACCCGGCGGCTTTCCGTCTACCCTATCAATCTATGGAAGTCTTAAGTTTGTTTTCCTCTTTAAACCTCTTTATCGCCAGATCGATTAATTCCGAAGTCAATTGGGAAAAAGATTTTCCACTGGCCTCCCATAATTTTGTATACATACTGATGGCCGTAAAGCCCGGGATGGTATTCAGCTCATTCACCAATAGAGTACCATCAGGTTTTAGAAAGAAATCCACCCGCGCCATTCCCTCGCAGCAGAGAACTTGATAGGCCCTGACGGCCATATCCTGCACCAAAGCGACTATCTCTTTAGATAACTTGGCTGGAATTTCGAGAACGGCTCCATTTTCATCGATATATTTTGCTTCATAAGAATAGAAGTCATGATTGGCTGTGTTGCTGATCACTTCGCCTGGAATGGATGCGACAGGATTTTCATTACCGAGTACAGAACACTCGATTTCCCTTCCGGCAATATTTTCTTCAAAAATAATTTTTCTATCATATTGGAAGGCTTCTTTAACCGCTTTTTCAAATTCCCCTTTCTTTTTAACCTTGCTGATCCCGACCGAGGAACCGAGATTGGCCGGTTTGACAAAAAACGGTAATCCAAGCGCACTGACTATGGGTTCAAAAGAAATGGCCTTTTTCTGGGAGTGCTTATAAGAAAGGAAATTAGCTATCGGTATATTGGAATCCCGAAGGAGCCGTTTGCTTACATCCTTGTCCATTCCGACAGCCGAACCAAGGACTCCGGAGCCGACAAAAGGTAAATTGGCCAACTTCAACAATCCCTGTATGGAACCATCCTCGCCAAAAGGGCCATGGAGCACCGGGAAGATCACATCTATTCTCCCAATATTCTTTTGAGTATCTGCACTCAGGATTTGGTTTTTCTGGGCCCCGGGAATCAGGCTTATATCCTTAGACGTCCTGTTTAAAGCTATTAATTTCGGGCTGCCGTTGTTTATCAATAAATGTCCTCCGTCATTCAAGTGCCATAAGCCTTCTTTGTCAATGCCGATCAGAACCGGTTCGAACCGCTCCTTATCTAAAGCATCGATTACATTCTTTGCGGATTGAATGGAAACCTCATGTTCGGCTGATTTTCCGCCGAACAGGACAGCCACCCTTAATTTTTCTTTTTTTTTCATGGCTCTTCTTTTTCTCAGACGCTTCTCAATTTAGTATCCTAATGTTCTTTATATTAACAAAAACAAAAAAAAGAATCAAACTTATTCAACAAAAACATACTAATATTTTAGGGAGTTACTGATTAGTTGTAAGAACAGGAAAACTATGATAGCCTTCTTTTTATGGAAACCATCACTATTGAAGGGGTAACCCTTTATCTAAGCCATCCCGACACCCTGCCATTGGACTGGGTCGGTCAGCCCGATCTGATCGACCAGGTCCTGGCCGCCTGGCTGGTCGTGGAGGAAAAGGACCTTCCTTTGCATCCCCGGCTGATCGGCAAGCCCGGTGTGGGCAAGACCACTCTGGCCTATGCCGCTGCCCGAAGATTAGAACGGGAGATTTATTTTTATCAGGCCACCATGGATACCCGGCCGGAAGACCTGATCATTACCCCGGTGATCGCCGAGCAGGGGAAGATCCATTACATGGCCAGCTCCCTGGTCACGGCCATGATTCGGGGCGGCGTCCTGATCCTGGACGAAGGGAACCGGATGAGCGAAAAGAGCTGGGCCTCCCTGGCCCCCTTATTGGACAATCGTCGTTACGTGGAGTCCGTGGTTACCGGCATCAAGATCCCGGCCCATCCGGAATTTCGTTTCTGTGCCACCATGAACGACGATGCCAGCACCTTTGAATTACCCGAATATATCCACTCCCGGCTCCAACCCCAGATTTTTATCGATTTTCCCGAACCGGAGGAAGAGCGGCTGATCCTGAAACGGAACCTGCCCTTTGCCCCGGAGGATATCCTGGATTACGTCGTTCATTTCTTGCAAAGGGCCCATCAGGCCCACGAACGTTATACGGTTCGGGACGGTATCAATATCGCCCGCTATGCCTTGAAGTTATTGGAAGGCCGCCGGGTTCTCAGGAAAGTCTCCCCGGAAGATCGAAAACTCCTCACTTTGCGCCTTTCCATCGAAATGATTTTAGGAGAAAAAGCCCTGGATTTTTGGCCCAAGTATTAAATGTTTTTTTTATAAAAAGGGCCAATTTTTAAAAGAGATACCGATGAGGGACATCTACCAAGAAATAGACCGGGAACTCGGTCAAGATCGAGAAGTGATCCTGGCTACCATTGTTGCCCAGAAAGGGTCAACCCCCCGCAACCAGGGAACCAAATTTTTGATCCGGCCCGATGGGACGTTCCTGGGCACGATCGGGGGAGGTAAGTTGGAGGCCGAGGTTCTGGCCGAAGCCCCCAGGGTTTTTGCCGAAAAGAAAAACAGGATCGTCCAGTTTCAATTAACCGGTGAGGAAGCAGCCGAGACCGAAATGCTTTGCGGGGGAAGTCTGGAGATCTATCTGGAACTTCTTTCCGGACGGAATCCTTTTCAGCGGGAGTTTTATAAAAAGGTAACCAAGCTTCGGAAATCAGGCCAATCCGGTATAATCGCAACCCTTCTGGAGGAGGGACTTTTTTCTGGCCGTTCGGATGCCAAAGGCCTTTATGTGCCGGGGGAAGAACAGGGTTTTGAAAACGTACCGTGGATATCCTTGGTTAAGGAACACTTTCCCCGCATCCTTTTGGACCAAAAACCTGCCTTGAAAACGGCCGAGATTCAGGGAGAAGAAAAGAAAATTTTTCTGGAACCTATTGAGGCTCTTTCCCATTTATACCTCTTTGGGGCCGGTCATGTTTCTTTATCACTCTGTGCCTTGGCCAAGACGGTTGGATTCCATGTGACGGTCTTCGATGACCGGGCTGAATTCGCCGACCGCCGGCGATTTCCTGATGCGGACGACCTGGTGGTCCAGCCTTTTGATCAAATGCTAAAAGACTTCCCGATTGGGTCCAATGCCTTCGTGGTCATCGTCACCCGCGGCCATCTGCACGATCATCAGATTGTGCGGCAGGTCCTGAAAAACCCGCCCCGTTATATCGGGATGATCGGTAGCCGGCATAAGAAAGGGATTATCTTCAAGGCTCTAAGAGAGGAAGGGTTTTCTGAGGACCTCATTCAATCCATCCATACACCTATCGGATTAGACATCGGGGCCGAGACCCCGGAAGAGATTGCCGTTTCCATCGTGGCCGAGCTCATCCAGGTCCGAGGTTCCTGAAAAACCCCTAAGAAAAAAATCCCCAACTGATCTCTCGTCATTCGCCTTATTCTACGATTGTTTCAGGAATCCAAATGGCAGGATACCAGGGACTTTTCGTTTATAATCCAGATATCTGGAGCCGAATACCGATTCTAAATAGTCCTCCTCTTTTTTGACCAATTTACGCAAAATGAGATACATGAATAGCGGTGTGGTCAACACGATCCAACTGTTCAGTAAAAGAGCGATCCCCGGGACAATAAAAACCACCCAGGAGGCATAGAGCGGGTGGCGGCACCATCGGTAAATACCGTCGGTTACCAGCTCATCGGCATTATAGGCGCGGGTAACCGTTTTAACCGAGACCAAAAAAAATGGAATCCCAAAAACTATCAGGGCAATTCCCAGGATAGACAGAAACCAAGAAGGGGGAAACCCTATTTGGAAGACCGGGTAGAAACGGCGGTTAATTATTATGCTTAAGATTCCATAGCCGAGCGACAGGGCCGCAAAAATGGGACCCGTCCCCCACCGGCTCATTTTTCCTTTCATATAAACCTCACAGTTGCATACGATTTGTTCAAAAAAGCATTAAACATAGCATGAACCCTACATATAATGATGATTTAGTTTCTGGTGGAGGATACCACTATAGGTTAACTCCTCCAATCGTCAAGTCCCCCCCTGCCCCCCTTTACTAAAGGGGGGCAGGGGGGGACTTTTGTTTCCGAATATATAGTTAGACGATTTTTTCTGCAACGTTTAGGGTTACTTTTAAAAATGCAAAATTATTCATGGGGTTTAAGGAGACAATGTTTAAAAAATTATTCTTGAAAGATTCTTGCCGATAAAAGATAATCAAATACCATGGATGAAAGAAACTTTTATACCGAGTCCCCGGAGAACAAAAAAGGCACCTTCACCTGCCCGAAATGCCGTCAGACAATCGAATTTCCGGTTCGTTGGCTGCGGCGTACCAAGAAGAAGAATCTCCCGCCCGGAGCCGGGGAACTCGACCGGGCCAAGTTCGCCAAGGCCCGGGATTACCTGGTGCGGGTGGACGATTTTGTTAACTGTCCCAACCCGCGCTGCCGTAACCGTTTCGAAATTCCTAATGACCAGACCGTGGTTATACTCTAACCGGCAGCGTGAATCCATTAGCCTTTACCCGATAGGGCCTCGAAAGTATTTTTATTCAGGCCATACCTTTTTTCGATCTTTGGTAAATGACCACCAGGGGAGTGGATCTCCGCCTTCCATAAAATAAACTGCCGACATAAACACATCAAGGACACAGGGATCGATCTTTTGACCGTAAATACTGCAAAGCGCTTGATAGAGGTCAAGAGGGTCTTTCCCAATCAGTTTTCTGGGATGATCAATACCTATCCTCTGGAGACCATTCGCCGTCGCTTTTCCAATATTTGGGAGATCAACCAGGCGTGATACCTTTTCTCTGTCGGGGTTCTTCATCTTAGACCTTCCCATCCGGCCCCCCTTTTTTCTGCTTTCCCGCTCCACCTTTCAATTTTACTTCGACATTGAATTTTTATCTTTAATGATCGTTTCATAAAATACAAGTTGAAAATGTACGGCCGGCCTGATCTTTCCTCCGCCCCCAGTTAACGGAAACGGCCTCCCTGAATTCTTTCCTGTTCCGCCTTCCCACCTTGCATAACCGTATATCTTTTACTTAAGAGGGACAGGATTCCGAATATTGGTTTTCAGCCCCCTGTTTTTTCCAATCCGTGCATAAGAATTTGGGACCCTTCACAGGAAATTGTGCAAATCCTCGCCCATCCATAAAATATAAATAATACAACCAACTGATATAATTAGACAAATAAATATAAGACCGCTGGCACAGTTATTGCCATATAAGACCGCAATATCAAAAACGGCTGGTAATAAAATATTAGGAGGGCTTATGCACCACCAAGGATTGAAGGTTCTTAACCGTTTCAAATGGGTCTTTCTACCGATCATTCTGATCGGCAGCTTCATGGTCCTTCAAAGCTCGGTCTTGTCTACACCTCAGGAAACCGAGGTGGCAGTAGAAGGGGACCCCCGCTGCTTAGCCGTCTATCCCCAAAAGGACCTGGCCGTGGTGGGCAGTGTCAGACCCCAGGAGATCTCGGTGGTCGATCTCAATACCGAGCAGGTGGTCAAGACCCTGGCCGTGAGTAAGAACCCCCTAGGAGTGGTAGTGGATACCTCCGCAAACCAGGTTTTGGTGGTCCAAAAACCCAGTAGAAAATTATCAGTCATCGACCTGGATACCTATGAAACCCTGGCCGATATCACCGTGGGGAGAGACCCCGTAAATGTTGCCGTATATGAAAGGGAATCGGACTCTCACCTGGTCCTGACCGCCAATTACAAAGACAATACCGTATCCGTGGTGGATTTGAGCCAATATACGGTCCTTCAGACTATTTCCGTAGGACGGGGACCGAAGGATATAGCCGTTGATTCCGGCCTTGGCCTGGCCTTGGTGGTTAATGAGAAGGATGATAGCCTATCGGTGATCGATTTGGAGGGCCTCCAGGTCACCAGGGTGATCTCGGTAGGTAATAAACCCCGGGCCGTCAGTATCAATCCGGAGACCCATCTGGCCGTGGTTGCTAATAGCCAGGGGAAGTCCCTCACCATCTTGGACCTGAACACCTGGACCAGCCGGGAGATTCAGTTGGATCAACCACCGGTGGATGTAGCCGTAAACCCTTTGGATAATACGGTCCTGGTGGTCTGTGAGAAGAATAAAACCCTCTACCGCCTTGATCCGGAGACGGGTGCGACCCTCGGGTCTTATGCCTTAAATAGAAAGACCCGGGGACTGGGAGTAAATCCTTATACCAACCAGGCTGTGGTAGTGGACAGTCAAACAGACAGCCTGACCCTGATCCAGCTCCCCAACCCGGTGCCCAGTATCGAATCCTTAACCCCTGTGACCGTCTCCCGGGGCAGTTCGGGAACCACCTTGAGTATAAAAGGGACGGGTTTTCTAAAGACCTCGACCGTGTCGATTCAATCTTCCTTTTACATTCCCACCTTTATCGACAACCAGCACCTGACCGTAAGCCTTGGGGAGGGTTTCTCTACCCAGGCAGGGACCTATCAGGTGACCGTAAGCAACCCCAGCCCTGAGGGTGGGATATCCAATGGGGTTGAGCTAAAGGTAGAGAATCCGGTGCCCACTATTACTACCCTGGATCCGGCCTCTGCCCAGGCCGGGGAGTCTTCGGTAACCGTAACCATCTACGGCAGCGGTTTTTATCCGGAGACCACGGTCTCGGTCAATGGGGAAGGGAGAAACTGCACTTATAAAAGTAAGACCGAGCTAACGATCACCCTGGGAACTACCGATCTGGCCTCGGCCGGGAGCCTGGAGATCAAGGCCGTAAACCCCTCACCGGGCGGGGGGAGCTCTAATGGCCTGACCTTTACGGTCACCGGGGGCAACCCGGTCCCGGTCCTTTCCTCTATCAGCCCCAACTCCAAGCAGGCCGGGGGTTCAAGCTTTACCTTGACCCTGACCGGGAGTAATTTTATCGGCAGTTCCTCGGTCCTGTTCAACAACACCGCGGTATCCACCACCTATGGGTCTAACACCCAGCTATCGGCTGCCATCCCGGCAAGCTTAATAGCTGCCTCCGGCACCTATCCGGTGAAGGTCCAAAACCCTGGTGGGGGGACCTCGGATACCCTCTATTTTACGGTGACCCAGGTCTCCTCAGTCGAACCCCTGCCCGAAGGCTCCTATGGCAAGACCTATGAAGACCTGGTCCCGGCCGATGCCACCATCCAGAGCTATGACCCCAAACGCTTTTCCCTGATCACCGGGCTGGTCCAAGACACCTCGGGGAATGCCTTGTCCGGGGTCAGCGTAGGACTCCAGGGCCTTTCCGAATATGGAACGGCCCTGACGGATACGACCGGCCGTTTTTCCATCCCCGTAGACGGTGGGGGGACTATTACGATCAGCTATCAAAAAAGCGGCTATCTGTCTGCCCACCGCCAGGTCCATGTCGGCTGGAACACCATAGCCAATGCCGAGACGGTGGCCCTGATCTCCGAGGACAGCGCTTCTACGATCCTGAACTTAGACGGCAATGCCTCTACTATCCTAACACATAAAAGCACGCCTTTCACCGATTCCTCCGGGACCCGGTCTTTGACCCTGGTTATGACCGGGGACACCCAGGCCTGGGTCACAGACGCCCAGGGCAATGAGCAGTCAGTGACCACCCTCACGGTCCGGGCCACGGAATACCCCACCCCGGAATCCATGCCGGCCAAGCTGCCCCCTACCTCGGCCTTCACCTACTGTGCCGAGCTTTCCGTGGACGGGGCCAAGAGCGTCAGATTCGATAAGTCCGTAGTGGTCTATGTGGATAACTTCCTGGGTTTCAATGTGGGGGAAATCGTCCCCGTAGGCTATTATGACCGGGACCGGGCGGTCTGGGTGCCGGCGGATAACGGGGTTGTGGTCCGCTTATTAGATACCAACGGCGACGGTGAGGTGGATGCCTATACGGATGGCCAGAACCAGTATGCGACTTACGGCCTGACTGATTCTATCGTTTATATACCAGGGACCACCTTTTGGCGGGTTGAGATTTCCCACTTTTCTCCTTGGGATTGTAACTGGCCTTTTGATTTTCCCGAAGATGCTATTCCTCCTAATCCCCCCAGTGATCCTATTATAAGTACCCAATGTCCTAACGATGATTGCACCAGAGTTAATTCATATATTGAATCCCGAAGCCGTATCTTTCATGAGGAGATACCCATCCCGGGTACGGACCTAACCCTCCATTATGCCAGTAACCGGGTAAAAGGGTATAAATCCATAATCACTATCCCGGCCAGCGGATCCAGTACGTCGGCAAGCTTGAAAAACATCATTGTCCGTCAGGAGGTAGCTGGCCAACTTTTTGAGACTACCCTTTCTCCCGGTTCCAGCCAAACGGTGGAATATATCTGGGATGGTTTGGATTACCTCGGCAGACAAGTACTCGGTTCGGCCAATGTTAAAATCAGTATAGGATTTATCTATCAGGGGGTCTATTCTTCTGCAAGAAGAGATGTACCTCAGGCCTTTGCTCAAGCTGGGACCTATTTAACAGGAATACGTGCACGTGAAGAAGTTATTTCATGGAAACAAAATCGATTAACCATTCCCCAAGGGGGGATCGAGACAATTGCCGGAGGATGGACACTCTCCTCTCATCATTACATAAACCCTTCCGATCCAAATACTCTCAACAAAGGAGACGGAACAACACGCAAAAATAACACTGGAATCATTACAACCATTGCCGGGAATGGACAGTGGAGTTACAGTGGAGATGGGGGCAGTGCCACCCAGGCTAGCCTTTATTATCCAACCGGCATGACGGCGGATAATGCAGGAAATATCTATATTGCGGATTCATACAATAACAGGGTGAGGAAGATAGATACAAACGGTATTATTACAACCGTTGCCGGGAATGGACAAATGGGTTACAGTGGTGATGGTGGACAGGCCATCCAGGCAAGCCTCAATTTTCCACATGGCGTGGTAGTAGATACCGCAGGGAATATTTATATAATCGACTCAGAAACATTTTTTCTTGACGAAATAGTCGGCAGTTGCAGAATTCGAAAAGTGGACACCAGTGGTATCATTACAACCATTGCTGGAAATGGACAGTGGAGTTTCAGCGGGGATGGGGGTCTTGCAACACAGGCTGGGCTTAGTGGAACGGGGATAGCTAGTGACAGTTATGGAAATATCTATGTGGTGGACACATATAACTCCCGAATTAGAAAGATAGATTCCAGCGGTATAATTACTACCGTTGCCGGGAATGGTCAGGAGGGATACAGTGGTGATGGAGGCCCGGCTATTCAAGCTAAACTCTTTTTTCCGACAGGTCTTTCGGGAGATAGTCAAGGGAATATTTATATAGCAGATACCGGAAACTATCGAATAAGGAAGGTGGACGCTAGCGGGATTATTTCCACCATTGCCGGAAATGGACAGGAAGGTTTTAGTGGAGACGGGGGGCCGGCAATACAGGCGAGTCTTTCCATTCCGATTGGTGTGCTGGTAGATAGTTATGGGAACAGTTATATCACTGATATTGAAAATAATCGAATACGAATGGTGAATACAAGTGGAATCATTACGACCATCGCTGGAAATGGACAGATGGGGTATAGTGGTGATGACGGACCAGCTATCCAGGAGAGCCTTTATGCTCCAACCGGGGCGGCAGCAGACGGTAAGGGGAATATCTATATAGCGGACCCCGGAAACAGTCGGATAAGGAAGATCTCTTTCCTGGGGGCTTTAAAAACCTATACCATTTCAGGAGAGTCTCTTTTCTCCGATGAAAACGGCCAGGGCTATATCATGGATAGTACTGGCCTACATAAGTCCACTATCGACCTGGAAACCGGGAATACCTTGCTTACCTTCGGCTATGATTCGGCTGATAAGCTGATTTCTGTCACGGATCGTTTTGGGAATCAAACCACTATCCAAAGGGATGGAAGCGGGGTACCGTTATCGATTACCTCACCGGATGGGATCGTAACCCGGTTGACGGTGGACGGGAACAACCACCTGACCGCCGTCACCTTTCCGGACAACTCGGCCTATTCCTTTGTCTATACTTCGGCCGGCCTGATGACCGATAAATACGACCCCAGAGGGAACCGGTTTATCCATCAATTCGACGCCAACGGTTTGATCACCCAGGTCTCTGATCCGGAAGGGGGGGCCTGGAGCTATGCCCGGAGTGTGAATACCTCCGGGACTGTAACGGTTACCACGCAGACCGGGGAAGGTAATACCACCACCTACCAGGACCGGACCGCTTCCACCGGGGCCTATACCACCACAAAGACCGATCCCTTCGGGTCCACTAGCACCTTCACCCGCTCCTCGGACGGCCTGACCGAGACCGAACAGCCCTCCTGCGGGATGAACCGGACTATGAAATACGACTTAGATCCGGCCTACAAATTCAAATACCTGAAAGAATCGACTCAAAGCTCCCCGGCAGGGCTGACCCAGACCCTTACGGACACCAGGAGTTATCAGGATACCGATGCCGATGGGAACAGCGATCTCATAACCAAGACCTTCGGCCTGAACAGCCGAAACTGGACCTTGGTCCATAATACCCTGACCGGCACCCTGACCAGCACCTCTCCGGTGGGCAGGACCATGACCCGGAACTACAATCCATCCAACCTGCTAATGCAGAATATGACGGTTACCGGACTTCTACCGGTAAGCTATGGATACGATGGGCGAGGGAGACTGACCACGGCCATAACCGGAAGCAGGACGTCTACAATAACGTATGATACCCAGGGTAATATCGAAAGCCTGACTGCGCCGGATGGGAAGACTTTCTATTATACCTATGATACAATGGAGAGACTTAAAACCCAGACCATGCCGGATAACACCATGATCTCTTATGTCTATGATGCCAATGGGAATATGACGGTGTTGACCAACCCACGAAGTATCAACCATGGTTTTGATTACACCGGGGTCAACCTCCGAAAGAGCATGAGCACTCCCTTGTCCGGGACATATCAATACACCTACGACAAAGAGCGTAACCTGAAATCCCTGCTCTTCCCCTCAGGAAGGCAGATAACCAATACTTTCACTACCGGCCTTCTTAGCTCCACCACCACGCCGGAAGGGATGACCAGTTACACCTATACTTGTGGCACGAATCTAAAAGATGCCACCAGGGGCACTGAAAAGGTTGCCTACACCTATGACGGCTCCCTGTTGAAAACAGATACCCGCACAGGTTCGCTGAATCAGACCATCGGATATGGTTATAACAACGATTTTCGGTTGTCCTCTATTAGCTATGGAGGTTCAACTCAGTCCTTCACCTATGACAATGATGGTTTGTTAACCGGGGCCGGGTCTTTCACTATAACCCGCAACACCCAAAACGGATTACCGCTTACGGTGTCGGATGGAACCCTGACCAATACCCGGACTTTCAGTAGTTACGGGGAATTAGATGGGACTGATTACACGATTGAAGGGGCTATCAAATATAGCTATACCTTAAGCCGTGACCAGGCCGGAAGGATCACCCAAAAGGTCGAGACCATCGATGGATCATCAAACACCTATGATTATGCTTACGATGACAACGGCAGGCTGACAGAGGTCCAGAAGAATGGGGCAATAGTCGAAGCCTACACCTATGACCCCAACGGCAACCGTTTAACAGAAATGAACACCCTGCGAAGTGTTAACCGTTCCTATACCGTTTCAGATGAAGATCATATCATCACCGCCGGAACCGAAACCTACCAGTTCGATACCGATGGCTTCCTGACCCAGAAGACCACCTCTACGGGAACTGTGACCACCACCTATTCTTCAAGGGGAGAACTTCTCTCGGCCACTCTCCCCTCGGGCACCACCATCGCCTACGACCATGACCCCATGGGCAGAAGAATTGCCAAGCGTTCCAATGGTACAATCACCGAAAAATATCTCTGGAAGGACGCCATTACCCTTCTGGCCGTCTATGATGCCTCAGATAATCTCGTCATGCGCTTCAACTATGCCGATGGACGTCTCCCGGTTTCCATGACCTACAACGGCAGCACCTACTACCTCTCCTATGACCAGATCGGTTCACTTAAAGCCGTCACCGATTTATCTGGGAATGTCGTCAAGAAAATTGATTACGATTCCTTCGGCAACATACTTTCAGAAACAAATCCAACAATGAACATACCCTTCGGCTTCGCTGGAGGTTTCCAAGATCGAGATACCAATCTTATCCGCTTCGGCGCCCGCGACTACGACCCCACCCTCGGTCGCTGGACCGCTAAGGACCCAATTGATTTTGCCGGTGGGGATCCGAATTTGTATGGGTATGTCCATAATAATCCCATAAGATTTCAAGATCCTAAAGGTTTATGGGGAGAAGATATCCATTACCATGGAACCTATACTTGGGCAAGACAACTGGGATTGTCAATTCAAAGTTCAAAATGGATTGCAGAAGGAAATAACTCAACAGATGGAGGTTTCTCGAGTTGGATGCCGACTTGGGGTTTACAATCAAGACATTTTAATCAGCTACAGTATGGAATGAATGGATTCTCAGATTCAAGAGAATATTGGGCAGCTATCGAAATGACAAGGGCCGTAAATTTTTTTAAAAGTGGTGATTGTAGAGCAGCATATGGTCATCTTGGGAAAGGCTTACATAGCATTCAAGATATATACGCCCATCGTAATTGGGATACAGGAATATTAGGATTGGATCCCCATCCAAGTTGGTATGATTTGTGGAATGATCAAAGGAACGAATCAGCTCGAGATCTTACAAAAAATACGACTAAGCAATACATTATTCTTTTTCTCATGCTGACAGGGAAAATATGATAAATACAATCAAACAATGGATTGGTTATACCCTTATTAGTGTTGGATTAGGATTCCTAATAGGGTTTGTCCTCATTTGGTCATGGTCATTTTTCCGAATCCTTTTTTTAGGGTATGGTGATAGTGGGCCAGCATGGATTAATACAATAAATGATATTGTTTTCTATGGAGGAATGATTGTTGGCGTTATTGGGGGACAACTTATTTTTTTCTTTAAAGATCAGATAATTTCTTATTTTAACGAACGTTCCAAAAGAAAGGGTTAAAAGGGACAATTTAGAAATGGGAATTGGCATTAGAAATTTAAGATACTCTCAAATTAATTGTTTAACAACAACAGATAAAAAGAGGCCGAGACCTATTCCATCGGTGGCCAAACTCTACTGTCCTGGTCCCTGACCCATACCGATACGGGGAGGATTTCTTCCCGGGTCGAAACCATGGACGGGACAACGACCAATTACACCTATACCTACGACCCCATGGGGCGTCTATTAACGGCCTCCAGGGATGGTTCTATTGTTGAGCAGTATCAATACAGTTCAAACGGGACCAGGACCTATGAGGAGAATACCCTTAGAGGGATCACCGGCTGGAACCTGGTCTATTCGGAGGAGGATCACCTGCTGACTGCCGGTAGTACCTCCTACCAATACAACACGGATGGATTTCTTACCTCCAAGACCCAAGGAGGAAATAGTACAAGTTACCAGTATTCCTCCCGTGGGGAGCTGCTCTCTGTATCTCTTCCGGATGGTCGGGCCATCGAATATCTGCATGATCCACTGGCCCGAAGGATCGGAAAAAAAGTAAACGGCAACATTACCGAAAAATATCTCTGGCAGGGCCGAACCAGGCTGCTGGCGGTTTATGATGGCAATGATAATCTTCTGATGCGCTTCAATTACGCCGATGGACGGATGCCTGTTTCCATGGTTAAGGATGGCTCAACCTACTACCTCATGTATGACCAGGTAGGATCATTAAAAGCAGTTACGGATTCTTCCGGAAATGTAGTAAAAAATATTGATTATGATTCCTTCGGCAACATCATAACCGATACTAACTCATCCTTCACTATCCCCTTCGGATTCGCCGGAGGATTGTATGATCAAGATACAGGACTGGTTCGGTTTGGCTATCGAGATTATTTCCCCGAAGTGGGCCGTTGGACCGCCAAAGACCCGATTCTATTTCGTGGTGGGGATACAGATTTATTTGCTTACCTCATAAATGATCCCATTAATTATTTTGATAAATATGGATTAGACTCAACAAGTTGGAGAGGTGATGGAAGGTCTATTTGGGATGGACCAAAAAATGGAAACTGGGGCGGGAAAAATTGGAGTGGTGGGTGGAATCCTTCATTGCATGGAGGTCAAAACGGCCCCTTACTTCCTACTGATAGTGGTGATATCTGTTATATGAATCATGATAATTGTTACACAAGGGCTGGCGATTGCGGAAAAGCCGAACGGTCCTGTGATTTAGAGTTAGTAAATTGTTTAAATAAATTGCCAAGTAATTCTAAAGAATGGCCGTCTCCCCCAAAATTAGGAACTGAAGGTGATTCAGAAACATTTAGAGATTGGGCAACAAATCATTTTACTAACAAATGGGTGGAGTAATAACTTGTGAATATTCTATCAAAATTTATTGTTTTATTTGTTCTTTTGGGGAGTAATTTTGACAGCCCCACTGTGCGAGCCAAAGAATTCTTTTTAAACGCTTATAATGGAAAAACAATGGATTCGGAGGAATGGTTAACAAAAAAAGCCCGTTTATCCAAATTCTTAGAGCCTTTTGGAGGGTTAGATGCTTTTGTAAGAGATTGTGCTGCCGAGGTAAAAAGAAATCGAGGAATTAAGGAAATAATTGTAATACGAGTTCACGAAAAAGAAAATATTTATTTGATAGAAATCGAAGTTGTTTTCAACAATAACGAAAAATCAAATGGGATTGACGCCTGGACCAAAGAAGATGAAAAGTGGAAAATTACAGTTAACCCCGGGAAAAAAATTCAGAAATATTGAATAAATGGGAAAAAGAGAAATCGTCAATCTAACATAATAGCCTTCTTCCATATGAGATAGAAGAGGCCAATAAATACAGTTACAACCTGACACGTGACCAGGCCGGAAGGATCACCCAAAAGGTCGAGACCATCGATGGATCATCAAACACCTATGATTATGCTTACGATGACAACGGCAGGCTGACAGAGGTCCAGAAGAATGGGGCAATAGTCGAAGCCTACACCTATGACCCCAACGGCAATCGTTTAACAGAAATGAACACCCTGCGAAGTGTTAACCGTTCCTATACCGTTTCAGATGAAGATCATATCATCACCGCCGGAACCGAAACCTATCAGTTCGATGCCGATGGCTTCCTGACCAGCAAAACCTCGGGTTCGAATACCTCAACTTATCAATACTCATCCAGAGGAGAACTGCTCTCGGCCACCCTTCCGAACGGCACCACCATCGCCTACGACCATGACCCCATGGGCAGAAGAATTGCCAAGCGTTCCAATGGTACAATCACCGAAAAATATCTCTGGAAGGACGCCATCACCCTTCTGGCAGTCTATGATGCCTCAGATAATCTCTTAATGCGATTTACCTATGCCGATGGACGTATGCCCATCTCCATGACCTACAACGGCAGCACCTACTACCTCTCCTATGACCAGATCGGTTCACTTAAAGCCGTCACCGATTTATCTGGGAATGTCGTCAAGAAAATTGATTACGATTCCTTCGGCAACATACTTTCAGAAACAAATCCAACAATGAACATACCCTTCGGCTTCGCAGGGGGCCTCCATGACCGTAACACCAACATAGTCCGCTTCGGCGCCCGTGACTACGATCCCACCCTCGGCCGTTGGACCGCCAAAGATCCAATTGATTTTCTTGGTGGTGATACAAATCTTTATGGGTATGTTCAAAATGATCCAGTGACCTTTTTTGATCCGAAAGGAAAAACTGGCCAAGAGATTGAGTTTGCAATAAAAACCATTCTTCCTTTAATATTTGGTGCCGTTGAAGTTACAAACCCTTCCACACTTAAATCTTTGGGCTATGGTGGAGATTTATTAGAAATTATTAGTGGTGGTTCGGGAATTCTTACCGCAGAGATTATCGCTACGGGTTCTCCTTCAGTTCCATGGCTTTTTCCTGCATTTTTGGCTGGTCTTGGTGGATGGGAGATAGGAACAGCGTTTAATCGAATATGGGAAAGAATTAGCGGGCAATCTTTAGGAGCAGATATTTATGATTGGCTTCACCCCAATAATGAGGAAAAACGAAAATGTCATTAAAAAATAAAATATCTGAAAATAAAAGTTTACCATTATCATATATTATCAAAGTTACTGTAGGATTAATTATACTTTTAGGCTTATTGTCAATTCGATACATTTTCCCCAACAATCCATTTATAATAAAATATTTTACTGGGTTCTATGGCTTGTTGTGGTTTGCTTTTTTTTGGGTAATAGTTTTTATTTTAGATTTTATTATTTCGAAAAGAAATAAAAAATAGATAAACAAACATAAAAGAATGTTGGAGTACCGATTTCACCAAAAGCGAATTATTTTCTCATGCCGATGGGCGGATGCCTGTTTCCATGGTTTTGAATGGCTCAACCTACTACCTCATGTATGACCAGATTGGTTCATTACGAACAGTGACCGACGCCTCCGGCACCATCGTTAAAAAGATCGACCTCGATTCCTTCGGCAATATTCTCAGTGATTCCAATCCTTCCTTCACCATACCTTTCGGCTTCGCTGGAGGCCTCCATGACCGCAACACCAACATAGTCCGCTTCGGCGCCCGTGACTATGATCCATCTATTGGAAAATGGACCGCCAAAGACCCAATCGATTTTCTTGGTGGTGATACAAATCTTTATGGGTATGTCTTAAATGATCCAGTTAATCTTTTTGACTCTTTAGGTCTACTTTGGTTTAAACCCAAAGATGCACCAGATTTGTTTGGTAGAAAGAAAAGTTGGCTTGAACCCGGTAGCCCTGCCAGCCTATTTTTTGAAAAATATATTCCTGCCATGTATGAAACTGCATACTTTCATGATTGGTTGGTAGATACATTAATTAATTGGGGTGTTCCAGATTTATTGGCCAATTATCCAACAATGGCATTTGCATTTGAAGTGGCTTTTATTACAAATTTTTTGGGTCCCGGATTGACTTCAAAACCAAATCCAAATATCTGTAAATAAGGGGAGATTAATGAAAGAAATTAATGTTTATACGCAAAACCTTAAAAAAGTATTTTTTTTATCTATTATTTCATTTACCTGTTTTCTTATTGGTTGTAACTCTGAAACTTCAGCAATAAACAGGGGGCATAGGTGGTATGATAGGGGTAAATTTAACAATGCAGTTCAAACTTATTCCCATGCTTTAAAAATAAATCCTTCAAATCCTGATGCGTATTATTTTAGAGGATTAGCGAAATACAAATTACAGGATATTGAAGGTGCGGAAGCTGATTTTTCTATGGCGATAAAGTTAAATCCGACGCATATTGGTGCTTATATAAACAGAGGGCACCTTTTTAACCAAAGAAATGAGTTCGACAAAGCCTTGTCTGATTGCAATAAGGCGATTGGATTGAGTCCTAATGAATATAGGGCATATTTAGTTCAAGCCGAGGTTTGGTTTTATAAAAGAGATTTTGATAAATCCATCGCTGATTGCAATTTTGTATTAAAGAATAATCCCCAAATGGCCGTAGCTTATAGAGACAGGGCGGATGCTTTTTATTGGAAGCTTAATTATTCAGAGGCTACAAGAGATTATTTGAAGGCTGTTGAGTTAGATCAAAAAGATTCATTTGCGTTAAATAATTTAGCTTGGATTCTAGCTACTTGTGAAGATGAAAAGATCAGAGATGGTAAAGAAGCTCTTGTTTTTGCGCGAAAAGCTGTTGATATCGATCCAAGCTTCGCAAATTTGAGTACTCTTGCTGCAGCTTATGCAGAAAATAGGATGTTTGATGAAGCCGTAAAGATAATGAAGAAAATAGTATCAGGAGAGAAAGATCAAAAAGCTCAAAAGGAAAAATATTTAAAATTTTTCCAGAGTCAAAAACCAATACGGGAAAAACCTGTGGCCCGGGGGCAAATTTGACAATCCCAACCATCTATGTGTCGTGTTTGGGGACGTCCGAAAATAAGTAAAAAAAGTAGATAGGAGGGAAGATTTTTAGTATAGATAAAACATGCCAAGATCAGCACACCTTGATACTCCCGGAATTATTCATCACATCATGATACGAGGTATAGAGCGCCGACCCATATTCAGAAACGATGAGGCTCGAGAAGATCTTCTAGAAAGAATATCCCTCCTCCGTCCGGAAACCCAAACGGCCTGTTATGCCTGGGCCTTTCTGCCCAACCATGCTCACTTCCTGTTTCAGAGCAGCCCCCAGGGGTCTGAGCAACACGGAGATTGGGAAAAAGCGTGTCCCCAGCCGGCGGTGGGATATGCCGTAAGGCGGGAGGAAGTACTGGCCCGAGAGAGAGGGTTCAAGCTTGAACTTTAATTTATTTACTTATTTACGGAAGTCCCTATGTTCACACCATTGGGGGGAAGAAGAGGGTCCTAAGACCTTTTTAACCCCTTACATTTTATGTCATGAGAGTTTCATCCTGTTAGACCGGCCTGACCCCATTAAACCTATTAACTTCAAAAAAATGGAGTGAAACGACTTTTCAAGATTGTCTTAATACTTAGTGGTTAGCTAATTGCTTTGCTATATGCATTTCAATGAGCCTAGTAGACAAATTTCGAGTATCAATCATGGCCTTATATATTTGCGCACCATCGAATTGTTTCAGAACGTCGAAGGCGGATGATTCATGACTTCTGCTTCTACTTCCATGAAAGCCAAATCGATTACGGAACTGGCGTAGCCCATTACGCATTGGGTCTATTTGCTTCTCAAGAGCGTCAAGTTCAGCAGTCAAGGTAGGCTGGCGTTTGCGCCAGATGTGGAAAAAGTTTATACCTTTGGGGTCCGTTTCAATGAGGCTATAGAAAAAGCTATAGACGACGGACATCATAGTGACATGCATACTAAGGTGACCAATGTTCTTCTCTTTTGGCGTTCGCAAGACCATGATAAGGGGACGTTCGTGCAGAAGTTGCTTAACGAATTGAACATAATCAGTTCAAAAAGATCATGCCCAGATTAGCCAGGTTAGACGCCCCGGGAGTTTTGCACCATGTGATGGGGCGGGGAATTGAAAAGACGAATATCTTCATAACCGATGAAGATCGGGAAGATTTTGTTTCAAGACTGGCTGAGTTGGCCGAAACCCAAGCCATTAGAATTTATGCCTGGGCTCTCCTTTCCAATCATTTTCATCTCCTCTGCAAAACTCAAAGTAAACCTTTAGCCTCAAACATGAGGAAATTATTGACAGGATATGTGGTCAATTTTAATAGGCGACATAAAAGGCATGGCCATTTATTCCAGAATCGGTACAAATCCATTGTTTGTCAGGAAGAGAATTATTTAAGGGAATTGGTTCGCTATATTCACCTGAATTTGCTGCGGGCGGGCAGAGTAAAGGATCTACAAGAGCTGAATCGTAGTCCCTGGTCGGGGCATTCTGCTTTAATTGGGAATAGGAAGAGAGAATGGCAGGACACGGACTATGTCTTGTCCTTTTTTGGAGAAGGCCGAAAAGGGATAAAGAAATATTTAGAGTTTATCCAGGAAGGCATTCCTCTTGGACGAAAGTCCAACCTGGTTGGAGGAGAGCTCCTAAGGAGCTTGGGGGGGTGGTCAGCGGTTTTGGCCTCGAGGGGGCGGAAGGAAAAACAATTAGCTGACGCGAGGATATTAGGAGATAGAGAATTTGTTCAAGGGGTTTTATCCGAGATGGACGAATTTGCTAAAGAGAATTTACGACTTCCGCCCGTTACCAAGGATTTGACCGCCTTGGCGCAAAAAGTATGTACTCTTAACAAATTGACCTTGGAGGAATTGCGGTCAGGAAGTCGGAGGCCACCGGTGGTTAAAGCCCGGGGGGAGTTATCGCAAGCCGGAGTGCAACTTTTGGGGCTTTCCGGGGCGGAGATTGCCCGGTATCTTGGAGTAACAAATTCCTGCGTCACTCGGGCGGTTTCATCGGGAGAAAAGTTGTCAGATTTGATAAAACGTTATGGTAAGTCTCCCGATAAATAGCCACGCACGTTCTGCATGAACGTCCCCTAAAAATAGTCTAACGCTCAGTTTGAAAGTGACCACCATTGCGAAATTCCTTCCTTAAGCTCTCAAATTCATCATCTGATATTTCCGGGTAGTCCTTACCGTCATCTGGATCGGTAATTCGTAGGTGTGGATGGATAGATTCAATTCTATGATGCGGCCCGACAAGTAGTCCATTTCGCAAATAGACCTTATTTATAAACGGCTTGGATTCCCAATCCTTTTTGATATATATCTCACCAGGGATGCCAGTAATAAACCACGGTTGAGGTCCGAAGCCCGAGAATTGTTCGCCGATAATTTTCTGCAAACAGGTCACTGCATCCAAGGCGAGTCGTCTAATATTTAAGTCTGTTTCAGGCCTGAAGTGTATTGCTTCGTGGCGTTTCGTCATGAGGATCCGGAAGTCATCCACGGCTCCAGGGAGTAAAACTTCCCACGCAACTAAAGTATCTATCGCAAGAGTCCAGTCATCAAAGGAATTCTTTCGATATACCTTCTTGTACTCTGGCGTTAATTTGAATTCTTCTCTCAATAATTAGGATGAGGTGATTAAGAATTCTTTCGCCAAGGGCGCAAGCACCGGTAAGTGCCGGATAGTAGCTACCCACAACAAACGACGAACGCACCTGAGAAAAGAAGGCATTATGGAATGCGATTATTGAGACTGGTTTCGTGCCAAGATCCACAAAATTTTGGATCTTCTGATCGATCTCAACTTTCCCAAATTCTGACTTTAATCTTCTAACTATATTTTCTCGATTTTGCCGATGCTGTGCTTTGATGCTTTCTTCCCACTCCTCTCGAATGGGTTCGGTTAACCTCCGAGACCTGGTATCGAAGTCAAAGAAAGCCAGTATTCTGTGACGCCTCATAAAAAATCTAACAAGTTATTCTAAAGTTTTTTTGTAAGAGCCCTCAATGGGACAAGTAATAAGAAATTCCGATTGTCTTGTCTGACCGGGATTCTTTGAAATAATTTTTTTCTCGCTTGACGGTAAAAAAAACCTAAAGAAATTCCTGGTTGTTTGACTGGATGGATCTTTTGAGAGATGGATTGGGTCCATAAATCTTCTCAAAATGTTATAGGGGGGCGGTTTATAAAAAGAGGTTATACGGGTTTAAAATAGCATAACAGCTTAATTTGTCAATAAAAATATTAAAGCCACTCATGCTGTTTCGTTTTATAGTTTTAAAAAGGCATGTCGATATGATATCGATTATGTTAAGATGCCATTCCATCTCAAGATCATCTTTTAACCGCTAATTTACTTTAAAGGAGACGACCATGAATTCATTAAGCCATATTCTATCTCCCATTACCATCAAATCCATGACTCTGGCCAACCGGGTGGTGATGCCCCCTATGGGGACCAACCTGGGCAAGGACGACGGAACGGTCAGCCCCGAAAACCTGGCCTATCTGAAACGCCGGGCCAAAGGGCAGCCGGGATTGATCATCACGGAATTAATTGCGGCTCACCCCGCAGGGATCGGCAGCCCGAATCAATTAGGCGCCTATGATAACCGGTTCATGCCGGGGCTGAAGAATCTGGCTTCCGTGGCCCACGAAGCAGGGACTAAGATCGCCATGCAGATCCATCATGCCGGCCGGGAGAGTCTCTTTCTCTTGAGTCAGGAAAAGGCCGTGGGACCATCGGCTGTTCCGAGTATTGTATTTCGAAGGACGCCTCGAGAGATGACCATTGATGAAATTAAAGAGGTCATTATTGCCTTCGGAGCAGCTGGAGCCCGGGCTCAGGAGGCCGGCTTCGATGCAGTGGAACTCCACTCCGCCCACGGCTATCTGTTAGCCCAGTTTCTTTCGGCCCTATCGAACCGGCGAACGGATGAATATGGAGGGGCGACATTAAAAGAACGGTCGCGGTTTGTTATCGAGATCATCGAAGAAGTTCGACATCGGGTTGGTCCCGATTTTCCCATATCCGTCCGGTTATCAGCAGAAGAGTTTATCCGGGGAGGATACACGGCCGAGGACATGCAGACCATCCTGCCCGATCTGGTCAAGGCCGGAGCCGATCTGATTCACGCCTCCATAGGCACCCATGGGAGTCCTGGAGGGATAACCTCGGCCACGGCCGAGTACGAGCCGGGGTTCAATGCCCGGCTGGCCCGAAAAATGAAAGACGTGGTGGGCGTGCCGGTGATTGCCGTGGGACGGTTCAACGATCCGGCCCAGGCCGACGAAGTGATCGGCCGGGGCGATGCGGACCTGGCCGCCTTCGGCCGGCAATTTCTGGCCGATCCCGATTTCCTGATCAAGGCCAGGGCCGGAAGATCGGCCGACATCCGCAAGTGCATTGCCTGCAACCAGGGATGCATTGAGCGAGAAATGCTCGGTGAAGGCAATATCCGCTGTTCGATCAATCCCGAGACCGGTCAAGAGACGATTTATCCGGAAGGTCCGGCGGCAAACCCTAAAGATGTTTGGGTCGTCGGATCAGGCCCCGGAGGTCTGACGGCGGCCTATGAGGCAGCCCGGCTGGGCCACCGGGTAACCTTATTCGAACAAGAGGAGGAACTGGGGGGCCAGATACGCTTTGCCCGGATACCGCCATACAAAGAAATTTACGGAGAGTGGATCGATTGGCAGATCGGTCAGGTCAGAAAAGCCGGGGTAACGATCAAAAACAAGACCATGGTAACAGAAACCGTGCTTAAGGATCAACGGCCCGAATTTGTCATCCTGGCCGCAGGCGGGGAGAAGATAATACCCAACATAGAAGGAATGGGTAAGGGACATGTCTGCGATGCCTGGCAGATCCTGAGTGGCGCGGTTGCACCCAAAAATCACATTCTGGTTGTCGGGGGTGGACTGATCGGGATGGAAACAGCCGATTTCCTGAGTGAGCAGGGCAAGGAAGTGATTTTGGTTGAAATGCTGGAGCGGTCGCCGGTTCGAAAAATTACTTCCCATGGATTTATGGTGCACCAGCGTCTTCAAGAAAAAAACTGCCGTCTCATTTTCAGCACCACCCTCAAATCAATCGGGGATGGAATGGTAACGATCGAGACCAAAGGGGAATCATCGACGTTGTCTCCCGTTGATCAGGTGGTCCTGGCCGTGGGGTTGAAACCCAGGGATGAGCTAAAACGAGTCCTGGAGGGATTGAAGATTCCTCATGCTGTGATCGGGGATGCCCGCCAGCCCCGCAGGATATTCGAAGCCGTCGAAGAAGGGGCGCAGGCCGCCTGGGCTTTGTGATGCTCTTTGCCGTCCCCGCTCTGATAAAAATACTCTGCGTTTTTGGTCTGATCCTCCTGCTCAACCGACTGCGTCTGACTTTGAGCCTCTGCCTTTTTCTCGGGTCTCTGGTTTTGGGTTTTTGGATGAAACTGGCGCCGGAGGCCGTAATCCAAAGCGTCTTTTATAGCCTTACCCGGCTCCAGACCATCAGCCTGTTCCTGATTGTCGGATCCATCCTGGTGATCAGCCGCCTGATGAAAGAGAGCCGCCATATGGACCGGATCGTTGAGGGCTTTGCCAGGCTTTCCGGAAATAAACGCACCGCCGGGGCGGTGCTGCCGGCCCTGATCGGCTTACTACCCATGCCCGGCGGAGCCCTTTTCTCCGCACCCATGGTTGAAACCACCTTCAACCGTCACGCCCTGAGCGGAGAGCAGCAAACAGCGGTCAATTACTGGTTTCGCCATATCTGGGAATACTGGTGGCCCCTCTATCCGGCGGTTGTCCTGGCCGTGGCCTTATTGAAGGTGAAGACCTGGCAATTCATCGTTTTCATGGCCCCCATGACCGTGATAATGGTTCTGGCCGGCATGATCTTTATTTTGAAACCGATTCCAAAAAATTCGGTTCATGAGAAAAAAATCTTCTCCTCCGCAGAGGTAAAATCTTTTTTATGGGAGATCATGCCCATCCTGATTGTGGTTATGGTCATCATTCTTCTGGAAGTGCTGACCGGCCTGTTGAAAATGGGCGGAATCACCTTCAGTCTTCCGGCGGCTGTATCTATTCTCCCCGGCCTTCTGGTTTCCATCATCTGGGTTTGCCGGGTCAACCGAATCACTTTCAAACAATTATGGGCAGCGGTTTATGACCGCGGCGTCTTATCTATTCTGCTTTTAGTGGCGGCGATCATGATTTTTCAAGGCATCATGAAAGACAGCCGAGCCGTTTTCGACATAAGATCCGAATTGATGACCTACAAAATTCCGATTTGGCTCGTTGTCGCTATCATGCCTTTTTTGTCCGGCCTAATCACCGGCATAGGTATCGGATTTGTGGGAACTTCTTTCCCTTTGGTCATTCCCCTCTTTCCGGCGACTCCTCTCTTTGACTATCTTTCCTATGCCGCTCTGGCCTATGTGTTCGGCTTTATGGGCATGATGCTCTCCCCGGTCCACCTCTGCTTCCTGGTCACCAAAGATTACTTCAGGGCCAATTTTCTCGATAGTTATCGCTTGATCTTCAAGCCTATACTTGCCCTTATGTTGACGGCCGTTGTTTTATTTTTGATTTCCCGGGTATTTTAAAATCCTAACCAAAAATATTTGAAATTTCATTGTTGCGAGTTGTGCGTTACGAGTTGTTGGAGAATAGGTTTCGATTTCTAAACCCGCAACCCGAAACGGAGGTAAATGTTAGGGATAACTCCTTAGATGTACATTGTAAGAATCTCATGGCCTTAAAATAGTATTGTCAGTGTCATTCCAATATGATATTAAGAGAGTTCATTTTGCAGATTGGTTTGTAAAACAGGAACAGACGAGAACCACTCGTCCCATTCAAATAAGAGGAGGAAGATGTTATGGCAAGAATTGATTTTGGCGGTGTCAAAGAAACCGTGGTCACCCGGAAGGAATTCCCCCTGGCCAAGGCCCGCAGGGTTTTGAAAAAGGAAGTTATAGCCGTGATCGGTTATGGTGTCCAGGGCCCTGCCCAGGCGCTTAACATGAAAGATAATGGATTCAATGTGATTATTGGTCAGGCCAAAGAGCTTAAGAGGGACTGGGATCGTGCCGTCGCTGATGGCTGGGTCCCGGGTAAAACTCTTTTCCCCATAGAAGAAGCGGTCAAACGAGGCACGATTATCCAGATGCTGATTTCGGATGCCGCCCAACGGGCTGTTTGGCCGCTCGTGAAGGCCAATCTGAAGGCCGGTGATGCCCTTTACTTTTCCCATGGCTTTTCTATTACCTATAAGAAAAAAACAGGGGTGGTTCCGCCGAAAAATGTGGATGTCATTATGGTTGCTCCGAAAGGGTCAGGCCTCAATGTCCGGAGAAATTTCCTTTCCGGAGCCGGAATCAACTCCAGCTATGCGGTTTTGCAGGATGCGACCGGAAGGGCCGAGGAACGCTGTCTGGCTGTCGGTATCGCCGTCGGATCAGGTTATCTTTTCCCCACCACCTTCCCCCACGAAACCAATAGTGACCTCGTCGGTGAAAGAGGGGTGCTCATGGGGTGTTTGGCCGGCGTTATGGAGGCCCAATATGACGAACTTCGCCGCCATGGCCACTCACCGAGTGAAGCCTTCAACGAAACGGTTGAAGAATTGACCCAAAGTTTGATTCGTCTGGTAGACGAAAACGGAATGGATTGGATGTATTCAAACTGTTCGGTCACTGCTCAGCGTGGGGCTTTGGACTGGAAACCAAAATTCAAAAAGGCGGTTACCCCGGTTTTCAAAGAGCTCTATAAGCGCGTTTCTTCCGGCCAGGAAGCGGAACATGTCATCAAGACCTGCGGTGGAAAGGATTACCAGAAGGTGCTGGGCAAGGAACTGGCCACAATGCGTAACTCCGAAATGTGGCAGGCCGGTGCGGCTGTCCGATCCTTGCGACCTACAGAGAAGGCGAAAATCGTTACCAAGGGCACTAAGGGAGTAGGTGGACGGAAGGCCTGATGGAATAATAACGTCTGACGTTATGCGACTTCGGCGAGCTCAATCGAGTCATTCGGAGTTTGGAAAAAATCAAACATCACGCCCCTTGGGTCACCAAGGGGCGTGATGTTTTTTAAAAAAAGGAATATTGAATTTCTAATAGCAAATTTCAATTCATGTGTTCTGAACGACCTACGAGTTGATCCTGAATGTCAAGATAATCCTTTTCACACATTACACCTACAACTACACGAAATCAAAGTGCTAAAAGATTGTCGATTACCGTTGGAAATATGCGATAGCAAATCCCCCGAATTCCGCGACTCAATTCTGATGGCAGGAGGGCAGAAATGCCATCGATCAATTGAAACGGAACCCCTTCTCCCTGAAAAATCTCAGGCAGACATCCACCACTTCAGGGTCATAAAGGATCCCTTTGTTCTGCGAGATTTCTTCCAGGGCTTCATCAATACCATGGGCCGGCCGATAGGGTCGGTGCGAGGAGGTGGCCTCTACAACATCAGCAACGGCCAGAATGCGGGCCTCCAAACAAATATCCTCTCCAGACAGTCCCAAGGGATACCCTGACCCATTCATCCTTTCATGATGCTGAAAAATAATCTGAGCCACCGGCCAAGGGAAATCTATGTCTTTTAGGATGTCATAGCTGATCTGCGGATGAACCTTGATTAACTTAAATTCAATGGAATTTAATTCCGTAGGCTTACTGAGGATCTCGGCTGGAATCCCAATTTTCCCCAGGTCGTGCACATGAGCGGCCATACGCAGGCCATCCACCTGATCTTCGGGAAGTCCCATCTCCTGGGCAATGGATCGGGCCAGGTCGGCTACCCGCCGCTGGTGGCCGGCGGTATAGGGATCTCTGGTCTCTACGGTTAAGGCCATAGCCTGGATGATTCCTCCCATGGCTTTTCGGAGTTTTTCCACGGTTTCTTTAACCTCTTTTTCGGCGTGCATCCGCTCGGTGACGTCACGGGCCATACTCCGTACGATCGGCTCATCCACTCCCTCTGTACGGAGGGTATTTTTGTATTCCCAGATTCGCTTTTCTCCCTTGGCCGTCTGAAGCGTCATTAAACCACTGGCAATGCCTTGTGACTTTATGGTAGCCAAATAATTATCAAACTCGTCCTTTCCTTCAGAAGTCAACAAGTCTCGGACATTCATTTTTAATAAATACTCTTTTTCATACCCGAGAATTCTTATTGGCTCTTCATTCACCCAGAGGATCTGCCCCTTTAAATCATGAATGCTTATCAAATCCCGACTGGACTCCACCAGATCCCGGTAACGGTCTTCGCTTTCCTGTAGATCCTTTTGAGCCTGTTTGAGTTCTGTAATATCCCGGACTATACCTCTGAAGCCTGTGACTTTGCCTGAAGGCTCCCTTATCAAGGATACGGAGGTTTCCAGACTCTTTCGGCCTCCGGTCTTGGTAATTATTTCATACTGGGTGCCTTTATGAGGCTTTCCGGTTCGATAAACCTGGCTAAAATCCCGGTAGATTTTATTGACATTTTCCGCATCGGTATATTGCCGACTATTCATACCCATCATTTCATTTCTTGAATATTCATGAATCCCCGTCAAAGCATCATTGAAAAAAGTAAAGTTGCCGGCCAAATCTACCTCATAATAACCATCTTCAATATTTTTAAGAATGGTTCGATATTTCTCCTCACTTTCCCTCAACGCCTCTTCGGCCCGCTTGCGCTCGGTGATGTCACGAATAATCATACTTGTCCTGAGGTGGCCGTCTTTGTCTCTGAAAATTGCTGTGGATACCTCACCAGGAAATCTTGTGCCATCTTTCCTGATTAACGTCAATTCACCCATGAATTTCCCTGTTTTGGAACGTTCTTCCAAAGCAGGAGACAATTTCGGATCAGAGGTATCAACAACACCGGCTCGTCCCAGCTTCCGGATCTCGTCTTCCGTATACCCTAAAATATGACAGGCAGCCGGATTGGCGGTTAAAATACTGCCATCAGGAGCGGTGAGCAAGATGGCATCAATGCTTGAATCGATGAGCTGGTGGTACCGCCTTTCGCTCTCCCGCAGTTCCTCTTCTACCTGCTTGCGAATAGTGATGTCTTCGATCAAGGAAAGGAAGTAAAGAACCTGGCCGAAATGGTCTTTCATGACAGTGATAGTTGAGGCAGCCCAAATCGTTTTCCCGTCCTTCCTTAAATAACGCTTCTCGGTCCGATATGCCGGGATCTCTCCAGCAATGAGCTTGTTCACGGATTCTATATCCTGGGCGAGGTGTTCCGGGTGGGTGATATCCTTGAAAGTGAGCGAGGCTAATTCTTGGCCGGTATACCCCATCATTTGGCAAAATGCTTCATTGATCTTGGTGAAGTGGAAGTCCGGGTTTGCTATGCACATTCCGAGAGGACCTTCCTCGAATACCCTGCGGAAACATTCTTCGCTCTCTTGCAATATCTCATCCGCTCGCTTGCGCTCGGTGATGTCCTGGACATGAACCGCTCGAAACTGAACCCTTCCCTCTTTGTCCTTCACGATGGTCATATCCATCTGAACCGGAAAAACAGTTCCGTCTTTCCGAATGTGTTTAGACTCGAAGATGTGGTGGTTTTTCTCATCGGCTATCCATATTTGCTCAGGCACTTCATCCCGGTACTCCGGGGCAAAAACCTCTGTAATAGGTCTGCCGATAAGTTCCTCCATCGTATATCCATGCATCTTGGCAAAGGCCGGGTTCATCAATACCAGCGTCTTTCCCTCGGCACCAACAATCCCTACCCCCCAGTCGGCATACTCAAAGATATAGGCCCATTTCCGTAAGTTCTCTACCGCCAGATTGCGCTCAGCTACATCGATGAAGATCCCGATTAGGCTTTTCAGTTCTCCCTTTGAAGATGAAACCAGTGTCCCATGGATCAAAACTTTTCTCTTTCTTCCTTTATTTCCTATGATTTCCACTTCGTAACTTGAGGCAACCCCCTGATAGCGTTTGGCATGTTCCTTGGCAATGGTTTCCAGACTTTGGGGGGTGAAAAAAGAATGATAGGTCTTTCCGTTGAGATCCTCGGGACTTTCAATTTCAAGCATAGCGCACATAGCCTGATTCATATAAATCGTGGTCTCATCCGGATTAAATTCCCATAAACCTAAAGGACTGTTTTCAAATAATGCCCTATATCGTTTTTGATCCTCCTTAGGGGCCTCCTCGGCATGTCGGGACTTAGACTCTGTTTCTTCCCAACGGGCTACCTGCTGACGCAGTGCTTCTAATTCCTTGATCAGTTCCGCTTTGGTTCTATGGGTATCATTCATTTTGTAATTCTTGAATTAGAATTTTTAATAAAAAACCCCATCTCTTTTGATCAAGAAATGGGGTTAATTTTTCTTCTTTGCCCGGCTTTGCTCACCTTTATTGTGGGTTGGCAACAAAAACAGGTTAACTTGCTAAGTAAGTTAATTTTATTCTCTACTTAATTTCCTAAAATATCAAGTCCCTTTTATTGGACCGTTTGAACTCTTGCATTTTTTCAAAGTTGGAAGTTTGAGGAGTACAGGAAAAAACGCAAAAGTTTCCCCGAAAATTGCTTTTCCTGACCGAATTAATCGAGTGCACCTACTACTACTCCGAAACAAAGTCGGAAAATTTAAACGATTCCCGTTTAAACTCTTCCGTTTTATTCAGAATGAAGGTTAGCGGATTTCAGTCAACTATCTTCGGATAACTCCCAATCTCTTTACAAAAAACCTTTGTTTTTTCCAATTAACAAGAAAAGAATTCAGTTAATTCTATAGGTGTTACTTAGTTTGTTCAAATTTCTTGTCTCTTTCCGTAAGCATTTCTTTCAACCCTTTATTCCCCCGACTAGCCAGCACCGATAATGAAGGGTCGAGTGCTCCATAAGCATGAGATAGCTGATGAATATTAAATAAATAATGCAGTGATTCTCTGAATCCCATTAGATCTTGAGTGTAATTTATTGCTTGCTTGGCTAACTTCAGAGCGTGCGGCTTTTGAAGAGCAATTTTATTAGCCAAATTCATTGTCTCTTCTTCGAGTCTCTCGCATGGGACAACCCTATTGACCATTCCTAATCGCCATGCCTCCTGAGCATCGATATAGTCACCGGTGAAGAGAAACTCCTTGCATTTTCTGAAACCAAGTTCCCATGGATGACTGAAATATTCCACGGCCGCGCCGCCCATTCTAACCGCCATATCTGCAAACTTAGCATCCTCCGATGCAATGATAATATCGCACATGGTTGCCAGCATAAAACCACCCATAATGCAATAACCTTGCACGGCAGCTATCGTTGGCTTGTCTAAATCACGGACATATAACCATGATTTCAACCATCTTTCCTCTTCATGCTCATAACGCCCCATTGTTGTATTTACAGGCTCTTTCTGTCCCTCTGCTATTGCCGCTGGACTCCCCAAATCGTGTCCGGAGGAGAAAGAAGTCCCTGCCGCTGCTAGAACTATCACCCTGACCTCATTATCTTCTTCGGCCAACTTGAAAGCCTCGAGTATCTCCCTGCTCATCTGCCTGTTCTCGGCATTCCGCACCTCAGGCCGATTTAATGTGATTTTCGCGATACCATTTCCCTTTTCGTAGATAACAGTCACAAAATCCATGAGTTCGCTCCTTTGACAGTATTTTGCACTAATATATCAGTTTGGATTATAGGAAATCCACAACTCATAAGAGTTTCCTTTTTGTCAATAAAAGTATAGGGCAAGAAAATATCCCGCTGAAGTCGGTATTTTTTCTTTAAGGTAATTATTTCAAATAAATTGAAAGTTGTACTTCTTTTCCCGTATAAATTTACTTACTATAAACAACACAGCCAACTCTGGAAAGTAATAGATTTAAATAATTGAAGTATTATGAGAATGTCGATTTACATTATTGCAAATACACGAACTTGAGCAGCTTCGAGCATTTTATATTTTGGTGGAATAGCCATCAATGTGAGACGTTTTCCTGTCACTTCGTCGATTGCCCCCCCTACTTGTTCCACCATTGGGATATTATTAGCAAGTAATGTTAGGTGACAATATCTGTTAGGAAATCTTTTACGGTCTATACTCGCTCTTACTTCTTCCGTAAAAATATCCGGTCGGATTGATTCGATGTAAGAAAGATTAAATCGATGTTCCGGTGATGGTGTATCAGATCCTACCCATGATACTTTTTTCTCCAATAACCAATCTACCCCACTTTTGTCTAAGCCGGGATAATAAATCATATATTTTTGATGATCATCATAGAACCGGTGCCAACCAGTATTCAAAATGACCCGATCCCCTTCTTCGATTTTCGGTGTCACTTTATCAAGATCCTTAGCCGTGATAACACCCCAGGCATCTCGAGTTACATCTACTACAACCCCAGTTCCGCAAAGAACTTCAAGGGGAATTTCATCGAGGGTCATTTTGAACCCAAAGTGCCGGGGAGCATCGATATGTGTTCCGGCATGAAGAAGAACACGAATCACATTAGCGATCGATCCATTTGGTACAAGGCTCATAAGTTCAGTGGTCTCCATTTCCGGTTCCCTTGCCGTTCTCGGTGAGTATTTCCAGAGAGGTTGCGTTAAATCAAAATATTTAGCCATTTTCTAATCTCCTTTCATCTTTTACATAGTCCTAAGATTTTTAAAATTTAAAAAATGATTAAGGTTATCCATTAATGAATCGTAAATACCAAAAACATATTGTGTCAAAAGTACTCAACATATTAAGATCATATGTATAACGGAAAAAGATAAAATGTTGACTTAGGCATAACAAGCGATCAGGTTATGTGAAACAAGTCCAATTATTTTATCAAATCTGAAAACGGGATTAATAATTTTCTTTATAATGTGGTAACCTTCCCCTCTCTCCTTGCATATGCGGATCTTAAGTTGTTCGGATTTACGGCATCCGGCAAGACAGAACAGGCAACCATATCCGGGCCAATAAGGCGGTAGTGGTCATATACACCACCCCACTTGTGCTCTGCTACAGACGAATGCCCGGGACATTTTCCCAATTTGATAATTTTCTTGGCCGCTTTTACCTTCTCCATAAACCCGGGGTGTTGGTGGTCGGCTCTACAAGCACATTCTCCTACCAGGTACACTTCATCGAAATCAGACAATTCCTTCGCCACAAGTGCCCTTCTTCCTGAGATGACAGCATATTTCTTGTTAGGATCGACAACTGGAGGGACTACTGTCATGCCCAATAAACAGGCACGGCAAATGCCACCAAAGTATTCTTTTACGTTGGTGTATTTCTGCACATAACGCGGATGTGCCCTTGCAAAAGGATAATAAACATCTTGAATCCTCGTCCCTAAGATATCAATTTCAGACAAGTCCCCTGTGCCCAAGCCGTCTTTCATAGCTATCTGAACAGCTGGACTTTCTAAGGGATGATAACCTACAATCGTATGGCATACTGCCTCAACTGCAACCAGATCAGGTGAAGCTACAATTATACCTGGCGAGCAAATAGTGCCATAATGTGTAACTCCATCCATTCCATGTATACCATCAATAATTGTGAGGCGGTGCAGATGATCGATTGCCTTGCAAATATCACAGCACCCTGCTGCCATCTCCACCGGTGATCGATGAATCTCGACCCGATCATTGACTGGTGGAAGACCCAGTTTGCTTTTCACGCTTAGAGTCAGGCCCCCGATCAGCGGGTTATTTTTTAGTTTTGGGATGTCAATGAAACCGTCTGCCTCCATCAGAACCTTGGGAAGTTTGACTTTTGCGAAGCTTCTGGGATTGGGGACATCAACCTCGACATACTCTTCCTTTTCCCAATCCCACAGTTTATCTGCACCGGCGTCAAGAGCCGCAGCCTCTATACCAGTGGCCCTGTATGCCCGGCTGGCTCGTTCATTGAAACCTGGGCGTTCCATTATTATTACGGTGGTTCCTGCTTCCTTGAACAGCCTCACCGTAGCAGCTACAACCGCTGGATGTGTCGTATCAGCTATCTCCTTGGCAAAGGCACCGGAAGCATTAGGTTTGATAACGATTACGTCTCCCTTTTTACAAAATCTATCAATGCCGCCGAGCAAATTTATGGCCTCTCTAATGGCATCTCCAGCTTGCTCATATCGTGTGGATCTGGTTATAGCAACCTCACTTCTTCTCTCCTGGGGCGGCCTATCAATGAAAGGGATGTTCAAATTCCCTGAATTGGTTGAGGCGATTATTTCTGCACCACCAACAACAGTAATGCCTTCCACTTTTGTGGGATGTCGATATTGGTTCTGAACCATGCTAACTCCTTTCATATATTCTGATCGAAGGTATTTGAATTTCTCTTAAATTCATTATATCTAGTTGGGACATTCAGCCCTTGCTTTTATCAACTGTTTCCTACAAAAAGAGTTGAGTTCCATTATTTGATATATCGATTTTACTGTTTCAGATTAAAAGTATGCCAAGCACACGGGTAATTGGCAGGTTTAGCCTTTCATAATTTTTCCACTCTCTGCAAAATGTGCACATTAATAGCCGCTTCTTCCAACGGCCCGGTAATATATACCATCCCTCCACCATTCTGGGTAAGACCCGTTCTTGCATTTTCCACTTGCCGTTCGCCTGCTTCACCCCTTAATTGCCAAACAATTTCTGCTAGTTGTCCCAATCCTGTTGCTCCTATCGGATGTCCTTTGGATTCCAAACCACCGCTCACATTAACAGGTTTTTTCCCGCCCAGTTTGGTATGCCCCGCCTCGGAAAACGGTCCTCCTTCTCCTTCTGGACATAGACCAAGTGCTTCAATTAAACCGATTTCGGCAAATGCGCTTGCATCATGCACTTCAGCCACATCAATATCTTCCGGGCCCAATCCTGCCATTTCATAGGCTTGATAAGCAGCTAATTTTTCGATGGGTTCCTCGTCCTCCTTTCGATCCCTTCCTGAGCGGAGAGCAGAGGATAGAATTTTGACGGGTTTGGAAATCCCGAGCTTCCTGGCATAGTCGGCACTGCAAAGAATGGCTGCGGCAGCACCATCACTATACGATGTACACATATACAAAGTTATAGGATAGATGACTTCCCTGCTCTGCAAAACCTCTTCGATGGTGAACGGTTTTCTGTACTGGCAGTAAGGATTTAGTGTGCTATGAAAATGGTTTTTGGAGGCTACCGCAGCCATTTGCCTCTGCGTAGTTCCATACTTAGCCATATGATCTTTAGCTGCTCTGGCGTATATGTCTACGAATATTGCCCTCGACCCGGTGACATCCCCTTGGACTCTTTCTATCACTTTCAAGGACTCCTCAACGTCGGTACCGATTATGGCACTCTCGAGTACTTTGATCGGATCATATGGAGAATGTTGTTCCATCCCCAAAGCCAATCCAACATCATAGACCCCTCCAGCAATCATTGCCCAGATAACATGGAAAGCTGTTGAGGCAGAGGCACAGGCATTTTCTACGTTGATGATAGGTATTCCACCTATTCCCATAGCTCTTAATACAACCTGGCCTCGAATTTCCTCCTGCCCTCCAAAAATTCCCCATTTTGCATTTCCTACTGCCGCCCCTTGAAGAGTCTCCTTGGTAATACCCGCATCATTCAAAGCTCCATCCACAGCTTCCCGCGCCAAGGATTTCATACTCCGGTCAGGTAACTTCCCAAACTTAGTCATATTTACCCCAATAACAAATACTTCTCTCATATTTTTTCCTCCTTATAAATGGGTTTGACCATCCGAATAAAATAACGGCAACATTTTTAACGCTTCTGCTTAAACTTATTTCTTTCGACTATCGTTTCAATGATTCCCGAGAATGTTTTCGCCCCATGGGTGCCCACTAAATTTCTTTTAGTGCTCTCCGGGATATTTTCCCGAGTCGCGTCTTTGGAATTTCGTCAACAAACTCTATGATCTTAGGAACTTTGTAATGGGCTAACTCTGACTGGCAGTATTCGATAATTTCTTCTTTTGAGAACTTACCCCGAAATTTTTTTTCCAACACAATGAAAGCCTTAACCAATTCTCCAACTTTGATGTCTGGTACACCAATGACCCCCGCTTCTTTGATGTGTGGATGTCTTAATAAAACTTCTTCCACTTGTGAACTATGAATCCGAAGCCCCTTATACTTAATGAGATCCTGTTTCCTACCCATAAGGTAGAAGTATCCATCCTTATCCATCTTCCCCAGATCACCGGTTCGAAACCACCATTTACCGTTTATTAAAGATTTTGAATGATTAGTAGCCTCAGGATTATTCCAGTAGCCGAGCGTCACCTGCGGTCCATAAACCGCCAATTCTCCAATTTTGCCCACAGGGATGAATTCGTTTTGCTCGGGATCAACAATGGCGGCCACAACGTTTGTTACGGGAACACCAATCGAACCATTTTTGGCCCTCCCGAATGGAGAAATGATGACACCAGGAGCCTCGGTCATACCATAAATTTGATGGAGGGGATGGCCAGTAAGAGACTGCCATCCATTATTGGTTGTTTCATGAATAGCATCTAAAGCCGAAGTACAGAATTTAATCTTCTTCCAGTCCACCTTGCTGGTTTTTTTGTAGTTCCTCAAGGTTTCATACATAGTCGGTAAACCGGTAAAAAAAGTTACTTTATATCTGGTAATCGCATCCAGTATGTCATCAATTTTCGGATTAGAAAGCAGAACGATGGTCCCGCCGCTAATTAATCCATGTCCCATGACGACTGTTTGACCTCCGATGTGATACATCGGTGCATACACTACCATTACATCCTTGCCATCTTCAAATGGGAACCACGGGTGGAACTGGATAATGCAAGCCACGAAACTATAGTGGGTTATCGTTGCACCCTTTGCCATCCCTGTTGTTCCACCGGTGTAACAAAAGCTCACAAGGTCCTCTTTAGGCTTGATTTCGATTCTGGGAGGATCAGGAGAATATTCAGTAAAAAGATCATGAAGTCGGTAAAAGCCCTTTTGTTTGAATATGCTAACGGAGGGGATCTCCCTATTCTGATATATTTCTCTGAGTACAGTCTCATTTGCAGATTTTTTGGTTATCTGTAACGATTCGGTGATATTAGTCAGGATGACAATTTCAAATCTACTCCCCGTTTTTTCTATCTCTTCATATAGTATATCCTGACAGATAATAGCTTTAGCACCACTATCTTGAAGATGTTGTTTCAATTCTACGGCGTTGTGAATTGGGCTGAGCGGCACGGCAATGGCCCCCAGTTTAATCAAACCATAGAAGGCAAATACGAATTCCGGGCAGTTTAGCAATAATATGGCTACCCGGTCACCTTTCCTTATTCCTTGATGAAATAGAGCGGTAGCCAGCCTATCGACCTTCTCCCTTAGCTCTCGAAAAGTTATTCTCCTCCCATAGAACACAATGGCTGTTTTTTTCTTCCACTTATCGGTTGCTTCATCGAAAGCCTCACCGACCGATTTAAGAGGAATCGCTATCTCCGCTGGCACTCCTGAGGAATAGTTTTTAAGCCACGGTCTTTCTTCATAAAAAGACTTCTCCTTCACTATGAGGTATCCTTTCTCAACCCATGTGTTATAGACAAGGAAACATAATAATAACGTTTTATTTTAATACCATGTTAGGTCATTAAATCTGATAGCTACTTTATCGTTTTGATTTTTCCGACTCTTGTGAAGTATTTTTCAGGGATCAATTCAGGTTTCTTGTAGTAAAGCTGGGTGCAAGGGTCGGTTGGTTTATCCCCGATCAGTGTGACCCTTACCGGGTATCCCTGAATCTCAATGGGAATGATCTCATGCATCAAACAACAATGGATGCAGTAGTAGGGGATGTCCTCTTTTCCCCAGGACCAAGCATACGCCTTCTTTGTTGTTTGAACGCTTCTGGTTCTTCTTAATCGACCTCCGCTACCACAGGGATCGCAGCGTATGACATACCTGTCTGGCTCATCCTGGATCGTGAAATCACCAAAGTGGCTTCTTTGGTACTCAGCGCATCGGTAGAGATTTTCTTCCACCCCTGGTGCGTTAGACAACCAATCACCCATCATTGGAGAGTATCTCTGCCTGAGAAATCCCTCTATTTCTTCTTCATTAAAACTGGCGAGTCGAGTAAGCGCATAATCAATTACTGAAATCATGGTATCATGCATTGTTCTGGTCTCTGCGCAACCATACTCGATGAATTCCAAAGCTTTACCAATACTTCCTGCTTGAATTGCTTCGCGCGCCAGGTCCCAAGTAGAAGTTGCAAGCTCCGCAATATCGTCCTGACGAATTATTTTCTGCGAAGTTTCTGATTTTTCTAATCTAATCATGTAATTACCCCTTTTTAAGACTTTTTAAACAGGCGATAGAGACACTTAAAATCCGCAACCTGCAACATGCGAACCATTTATGTTCATCAAGCGATTTATGGTCTATAGTGACGGAGTTCAGTTTTCATATTAATATTAATGGACAAAAATATTTCATCCAACCTTTCGAAAACCGGGCAATTCTATAGTAACTATATTTTTATCAAATGGCACGCAACCTGATGATTTTCTTCAACCTCCTTTAATATTGGTTCTTCCTCTGAGCAGACCGCTTCTGCATTAAAGCATCTGGTATGGAAGCGACAACCTAAAGGGGGATTCAGAGGGCTCGGAACCTCTCCAGAGAGTATAATCTCTTCTTGCCGAATATCTGGATGTGAAGGTAATGCTGCCGACAATAAAGCCTGTGTATAAGGATGGAGTGGATTCCGGTATAACCTTTTGCTCTCTGCCACTTCAACTAATTTGCCTAGATACATGACTCCAATCTTTTTACTCATATGCTTTACGACGGCTAAATCATGGGCAATAAGCAAGTAAGTTACTCCCAATTTATTCTGAAGGTCACGAAGGAGATTGATGATCTGTGCACGTATAGAAATATCAAGAGCTGATACAGGTTCGTCAAGGATAATGAGCTTCGGATTAAGAGCCAATGCCCTGGCCACTGCTATCCTCTGTCTCTGGCCACCACTAAATTCATGAGGGTAAAGGTTGTTACTATCAGGATGAAGACCCACAAGATCCAGAAGGGTTGAAACCCTTTCCCTGATCTCCTTATGGGAAAAGGTCTTACTTACTACCATAGGTTCAGCTATAATTCCCCCTACCCTCATGCGGGGGCTAAGAGAACTGTAAGGGTCCTGAAATACGGCTTTGACTGAATTTTTGTATTCAATTAAATCAACATCTGATTGTTGATCTATCTTTTTTCCATCAAAGACGATCTCTCCACAAGTTATTTTTTCCATAAGCAAAATCAATTTGGCGGTGGTCGTTTTGCCACACCCGGACTCTCCGACCAATCCAAAGGTTTCACCCCTATTGATGGTGAAACTGATATCATCAACAGCCTTTATCAGGCCAATCTGTTTCATAAAAACAAGCCCTTTTAAGACTGGAAAATATTTCTTGAGATTTTTAACCTCCAAAATGATGCCACTCATCTTTTACTACCTTATTGGACCCGCAAACAACTAACAACATGGCCATCATTTATTTCAGACAGTATTGGAGAATCACACCTGCAGATTTCCTTGACCTCAGGGCAACGTGCGGCAAAATTGCACCCAGGAGGGAGATGACCAAGATCGGGTGGTTGACCATCTATAGTAGTGAGCTTTTCCATGTCTTCTTCCATTTTAGGTAGAGCTCCCATAAGAGCCTTGGTATAAGGATGGAGGGGATGATTAAAGAGATCCCTGACTCCTGCACTTTCAACGATCTTTCCTGAATACATCACTGCTACACGGTCACAGACCTTGGCCACAATTCCAAAGTCATGGGTGATCATGATCATAGCCATATTGAATTCTTGCTGAATTTCTTTTAGAAGCCTCATGAACTGGGCCTGGATGGTAACATCAAGTGCGGTTGTAGGTTCATCGGCAATTAGAAGATCCGGTTGACAGGATAGGGCTATGGCCCCAACTATCCTTTGCCTCATGCCACCGCTCATCTGGAAGGGATACTCTTTGATTCGCGCTTCAGGCGCAGAAATCTTGACCAGTTTCAGCATTTCAATAATTTTTTTCCTTAAATTCGTCCTCTCTAAATTTTGGTGAGATCTTATGGGTTCTGCAATCTGTTCCCCTATTGTGAAGAGGGGGTCAAGGGACGTCATTGGATCTTGAAGGATCATGGAAATGCGTCGGCCTCGGATTTTCCTCATCTCTTTTTCACTCTTCGACAAAAGATCTACATTATCAAAAATGATCTTTCCTCCAACAATTTGCCCGACTGGATTGGGTAGGAGCTTCAATATCGACAAACAGGTAATGGTCTTACCGCATCCTGATTCCCCCACAAGACCTAGGGTTTCATTTTTATCAACGGAAAAGCTCACGCCATCAACCGCCTTTATCACACCACGGCGTGTAAAAAGATGGGTCTTTAGATCCCTCACCTCTAATAATTTCTTCCCCATTATGTCAAATATCCAATAATTTATTTCTGCCTAAATTGAGGATCCATTTGAAGTCTAAGCCACTCTCCTAAAAGATTGCAGGATAAAACTGTGGCCATTATGGTAAGCCCCGGGAAAGTGGACAACCACCAGTTACTGATATAACTTCTTGAATCAGCCAACATTCCTCCCCAAGAGGGAGCAGGGGGAGGAACCCCCAGGCCAAGAAAACTCAACGATGACTCTATGATGATAACCGCCCCAACCTGCAGTGTGGCAAGAATGACAAGCGTGTTGACAATGTTCGGAAAGATATGATGGATCAATATTCTTGTTTTACTGCATCCATCGATCTTTGCTAACTTCACAAAGTCGCTATCTTTGATGCGAAGAACTTCTCCTCGAATAACTCTGGCATACCCGGTCCAGCCCAGGATCGATAAGAGTATGATTATATTAAAAAGACTCGGCCTTAATATGGCCGCGAGGGCAATGGCAATCATCATATAAGGTATCGAAAGCATGGTATCAACTATCCTCATTATGATTATGTCGACCTTTCCTCCTATATATCCTGACAATAGAGCCAAGACGGTCCCAATACTGCCGGCAAAGAAAATCACCATAATACACACTATCATCGAGATCCTGGCTCCGCAGATAATCCTACTCAGGATATCTCGACCAAGATGATCCGTTCCTAGAGGGTAGTTTCGATCCTGAAAAGGGGGTATCAGTGACCTGGACAGGTCACCGTCAGTTGGATCAAGGGGGGCTAATGAAGACCCGAATATTCCGCAGATCAAAAATATGACAAGAAACAGAACCGAAAAGATCGGCATTCGTCTCATTTGCGTAATCGAGTTGAATACCATTTTCCTCCACAAAGGGGATGACGGATCTATATTTTTATGAAATGTTTTTGCTATCATTATTAATTAACTTATTTAGGCCCATTGAAACTTATGTTTCTTGTTGAACCTGATTAATTGTTTTTGTAAATGGGTTGTCTAATGCGAGCTATATCTTCCTTTTTTATTTCAGGGATAATGGTTAAGAGCATTCGGATAAAAAACGATTTTTCATCACTTTTTGAATCTTACCCCTTACTGAGGTTCTCAGTCATGATTACTGGTACCTTATTCTCGGGTCAATATAACCATAAGTTATGTCCACAAGCAGATTAATCGTAATAAAAATTGTGGAGGTGATGATTACGCAGGCCTGAATAAGAGGAAAGTCGCGGCTGAAGACCGACTGAACCATAAGCCTGCCCATACCCGGCCATGAAAAGATAGTCTCAGTTATAACCGAGCCGCCTAGCAGAATCCCTACCTGGAGTGAACCGAGAGTTAATATCGGAATCATGGCGTTCTTGAAGGCATGTTTGCAAATAACCAATACCTCGGAAAGCCCTTTGATCCTGGTCATCTTGATGAACTCCATGTCCAAAACATCAAGCATGGATGATCGTGTCATCCTGGTCATGGAGGCCATGGTGTACCATCCAAGGGTTATAGACGGCAAAACAAGGTTCAAAAGGCCTCCTCTCCCTGAAGTTGGGAATATTTGCCATCTAACCGCAAAAGTTAAAATCAGTAGGATCCCCACCCAAAAGATGGGCATGGATTGACCAAGCATGGCAAAAATTTTCCCAAACCGATCCATCAATCCATTTGGCCTCATAGCCGATAAAGTCCCAATGGAGATTCCAAAGACCCAGGAGAAAAGCAAAGCACATATTGTGAGTTGAAGGGTTGCCGGTAGATGAACAAGGATAAGGGAGAGGCATGGTTTGTCCCATCTTAAAGAATTACCAAAGTTGCCAATAAATACACCTGCAATAAAATCCGTATATTGCAAGTAGATCGGTTTGTCCAAACCAAGCTGGTGCCGCATCATATCCCAGTCTTTTTGAGTGGACTCTGCCGACATTATCAGATCCATAGGATCACCAGTTATTCGAGCCAGAAAAAAGACAAGAGTGGTGACCAGATATATGGTTACAAATGCCAAAAATATTCTTTTTAGAATATATCTCTGCATGATTTATTACCCCTACCTATTCTTCTTCCCCACCAGGGATAAGGATAGAAAGAGGCTAAGTCGATATATCTGGTAATTTTTTTCTCTTCCTCCGACAAACGCGTACGTCTCGAAAAACGAAATCATTTTGCCCAGCCATCCGAGCAGGAGGAAGGAATGAGACATTTCATCTTATTCTAAAGGTTCTTAAAGACCTATATAGAAAATAGTGCTTCTGTTGGATTATTTCTTGGGTCGAAGATACTCCGCAGCTGGAACCCAAAAAATGGATCGTGTTCCGATCTTCTCCCATTCTGAGGTTTCAATATTTTTCCTAACTCCGCGAGAATACTGTTGGATCACAAGTGGGATGGACGGCACCAGGTCATAAACATACCGACTCATTTCATTCTTGATAAATTCGTACATCTTAGGCCCTTCGGGAATCGTTGCCATTTTGTTGGTTAGCTCTTCCAGTTTGTCGTCATAAATGACCGTGTAATGCCCACCTTTTCTGAAAAAATACCACATACCGGCTGGGGTACAGGAATGATGAGAAAGCCGAAGACCATCAGGTAACGTCTTCTCTCTTACTGCAGCCAACATAGCCCCCATTTCCATCAATGTTATTTTTGCCTTCACACCGATCTTGTTCCACATGGATGCGATGGCCTCTCCTTCGGCTTTTTCCGTATTAGTGAGAAATAGTTCGGTCTCAAATCCATTGGGATATCCTGCTTCAGACAGAAGGGTCTTAGCTTTCTTTATATCATAACGAATAGGAGTGAGAGAGGGGTGCATCATAGGGGAATATGGCATAATGGCCGCCATAAAAGATGGAGACCCCAGCCCATTATATAGCTTTTCGACAATTAGCTTCCGGTCAATCGCCAGGGAAAGGGCTTGGCGGACCCGTTTATCTCTAAATGGGCTTACTTTATCGGGTTTGACCAGCGAAGTCATAAACAAATATGTTTCGTTTGAGGAAGGGACTGAAATAAGCCTGAGATTTGAATCATTCCTTATCTCATTTACCAATGGTCCCGGCATTACATTGAAAATTATATCGGCCTCCCCGGTTTTCAACATGGCTAACTTAGTGGAATCTTCGGGGATAATTTTGAGTATCAATGTTTTATAATAGGGTACTTTACGGTAGTGTCCTTCAAATGCCTCCATTTCAACAAAATCACCCTGTAATTGTTTAACGAACTTCCAGGGACCGGCATATATTGGTTTCTTACTAAACTCTTCCTCTCCAACTTTTTCCGTATAGGCTTTAGGCTGAATTGCGTAAGTTGACGCTTTATATAAAAAAAAGGGATCAGGAGTGTTTAATTGGAACAAGACGGTTTTATCATTTAACGCTTCAACAGACTTAATAATATTTTTGGCTGAAACCGCAATGGAGAGAGGGCTTTTTAGCACCCTATTCCAGGTGAAAACTACATCCTGAACAGTAAGAGGAGTCCCATCATGGAAGTTTATTCCTTTCCTGATGGTGAATTCCCAGGTCTTGAGATCCGGCGAAATCTTCCATGAAGAGGCTATTGCTGGTTTAAAATCAAGAGCAGGTCCTTTCCAATAGAAATTAACCAGAGGTTCGCCTAAAGACATGACGATGGCCTCACTCTGACCGGTATTCCATTTAACGCAATCCAGGGACTCATTTCCAAGATTGCTATACAAAATTGTCAATTTACCGGTAGGTTTTATTGATGCCGATTGACTGGATAAAGGAACGACTAAAAATGCAATAAGTAGAACACCTATGACCGTTAATCTTCTGTTCATTTCACACCCTCCTTATTTTTTTAAAATTAGTGATTAATAACTCTCCCTTCAATTAGTTGTAATTGTTTGAAATAAACATAATCCTAATTTTTGCTCTCTGTTATCCGTTCCTGAAAACATTTTAAAGACAATATTATTTAAAAAATTAGGTTGATGTCAAGTAATTTTTTCATTATAATTAATAAATACATTAAATTTGTTCATTATTCTTAAATCAATGACATGTTTTTCTCATTTAAATACAAAGAATGATAATGTCTTAATCTATATGAATATATAAAAAAATAAAACTATTCGGGTTGTTTGAAATAGTATCCCTATTGAATTCTTTTAGCTGGATTGATAAAAATTGACATAAATATATAAATATGATGTCAATATTGTGAAGGGTAGAAATATTATAATCCAAATTTTTTAAGGTTTGCGCCTCGTTAGAATATTGATTTGGAGGTTTAAATAAAATGACGATTGATAAAATTGATGAAGTGCTCATTCTAGAACTGCAAAAAGATGGGCGTTGTAGCTACACTACAATGGCAAACGCGGCCAAAATTAGTCTTTCGACAGTTTATAGAAGGGTGAAGAGGTTGGTTGATGACGAAATAATCGAAATCTCAGGCATCGTAGACTACGACAAGCTAGGTTTGGTGGCGCATGCCATCATTGGTTTAGACGTTGACCTTGGGAAAATTGATAGTGTTTGCGAAAAACTGGCCAATATCCCAAACGTAAGCTATGTAGGCTCATCATTCGGGCGCTTTGATATCATATTTTATATCCACTTCTCTTCTCCAAAAATGCTTAGTAAATTCATAAAAACAGAACTATCTAAAATGGAGGGTATCCTCGATTCTGAAGCTTTTCTCATAGCCGATATTAAGAAAAAAATTCTGCACTGGTCTATTGGAAAAATGGACTCAAATTTATTGCAAAAAGACCATACTTGAGAAGTTGAAAAATCAAGAAATTTAACAATCCAACAGGTAAATCTCCGGCTTTACCTAGGGTCATTTAACTGGGTGATGAGGAGAAAAGAAGAGGCAGATTTCCAAAATTTGGGCATACTGCACCCTATAAAAAGGAAGCTGGGAGTCCGAGTAGTCAATCCGGAGTTCAAGGGATGGTTCGGGTCGGGATCTCTGGTTTGTTTGCCAACTATTTAAACTTCCTGCCGACTTGATACCGATTACCGTTTGAACTCTTGTCTTTTTTTAAAAATCGAAATTTGAGGATTACAGGATGACCTTCCCCCGAAATAATGGACACCTCTAAGAATTTGTATTATTAGGAAG